>CAWEOG010000025.1:0-173263 GCA_963810595.1 Bryobacterales bacterium
AGCCGTGATGGACCGGAACGGACGGAATTGACCGTTCCTTCCCTGTATCTGTTGTCACCCGCTAGGCACGCCGGAGGCCCTGTGCCCGTTTCACTTCAGGCCATGCAGGGCTTCCCGCTGCGCCATCACCGCATTCTCCCAATGGCCCCGGCGTCTGATACCTGTTAGGTTCAAGGCATGTTCCACGTTCGGACCATATTCCCGGAGCGGGAAGGAGGCCGAGACATCGACTTCATCCGTCGGTCCCGACCCACCAACAGGTAAAGAACGCCTGTAACCTGTTTGGCCGGTTTTTTGCGATAGGAAATTACAGTTCCGGGGCCGTCTGGACTTTGTCGCTGAAGAGAAACTGGAACTGGAATGGATGACCGGCGCCGGTGGATGCGCGTTCGGCGCACTGTATGCTCCGGAGAGCCCGGTTTCGATGTCCATGTTGTTGCCGGACGATCTGAGCGACTCCGACCGGGAGGCACTGAACCAGACGGGCGTCAACTCCTGGAACCTATTCTTGAATCCGACACCGAACGGTTGATGCTGGGGCCAAGTTACCCCTTGATGGTCACGGTGCTCGTGCCCGGACGCGACGACCTTCGTGAAATCCTGGATATTCTGCATGTTGCGCTGGCTTCGTACTACTTCGGAAGGGTGGCCGCCTGGCGGGTGGGGGGCGGCGCTGGCGAGAGCGAATCCGGCGCACCAACTATCCCCGGTAGTTGAGTGGGACCTGAACGGTTGAGTTCCGGTACGCCGCCGCTGGCTCAGCGTTGACAGCGCATCCTGAAAATCTCCAGTTTGCTTAGGTTAGAATTGAAGTAGTTTCCCTGTTCCGGATAAAGGCCCCGAGATGGGCACCGTGTCGGCCTATGTACCTGAAAATTCTGCATCATCCCGTGTTTGTCGGCCTGGCATTTCACATGCCGATGGTAGTGGATTTTTCCCATCCGCTGGTCATGCTGACGGGTGAGAACGGCTCGGGAAGTCCATGTTTTTGCTCCCCTCTACTTTGCATTGAAGGCGGAGCAGGCCGACGGGTACGTCTATCGGCTCGACGCCCGGAAGGTGAAGTGGAACCGGGTGCTTCTGTTCGACGCAGAGCAGCACAACCCGCGCACGCAACTGGAGTTTTTCAAAGACGACGACAAGATGCTGGAGTTCCTCCAGTTGGCCAGCCACGGGCAGGTAATGTTGTCGATGTTTCTGCAGAATTTTCCGACGCTCCCGGATGGAACCATCCTTCTGTTAGATGAGCCGGAGATGGCCCTCTCCCAGTCCAATCAGCGGCGCACCTTGAAGATGATGAAGGAGTTGGTGGAGAAAAAGGGCTTCCGCATCGTGGCCGCCACCCACTCTCCGGTTTTCATCGAAGACCCGGAGACTTATGTAATCAATCTGGACAACTACGTGAACAGGAACGTGGTCCGGGCGGATTTCAGCTCCGAGGGCGCCAGCACCATTCAATAGCTTTCCCGGAGCCCGGATTCTTGCTAGGGTGGTGTAAAAATATACGGGATTCCACCGATTAATAACTTGGTGGTTTCACTGAGAGGATGGCACCTTTCGTGTTTCTCCGGACGGCCGTTTTACGACTTGGATTTTCAGGCGCTGGAGCTCGGGCGAAGTGAACACGACGCGCAAGCGAATATCATTCTGCATCGTCTTGCTGGTGCTGTTCCAGCTTGGCCTTCCTGCGTCGCAAGCTCGCGACGGCTCGGCGAAGATAGATTCTCGCGCCAGCCGGCGCGCGCTGGAACACGGACTGGCGTTGGAAAATGCAGGCTCGCTGGTTGACGCCTACAAAGCGTATGGCGAAGCGGTCTCGTTCGATCCGACCGATGCGGACTGCCGCAAACACCGTGGATGGCTCGGCCTGCGCCTCGGCCGGCTCGAGCAGTCTTTAGACGATTTCGAGTTTGCGGCGCGAGCCGCCAGCGACGACTCGGCGGCCGCTGCCGGCATGGGCGCCGTGCTGGCAGCCCTGCACCGGCCCCAGGAGGCGCTCCCGACGCTGAATCGGGCAATCGAGCTGGGAGAGGATACGCCGGTGGTCCGAATTGCCCGCGCCGGCGTGTTCGTGCAACTGGGGGATAGCAGGCGTGCCTTGCGGGACTACGGCGAGGCGATCCGCCTGCGCCTGGACAACCCGGAACCTTACTTCCTGAGGGGCAAGCTGTTTTCGTCCCTCGGCCGCTACAACGACGCGATTGAAGACTTCACGCGTTGTCTTCGCTGGAAACCCGAGTATGCCGAAGCTTACGTCGAACGCGGCACGGCTCGCGGCGAGATCGGGCTACTCGAAGACGGTGCGCTGCCCGACTTCGACCAGGCGCTTCTGCTCGATCCCGAACAATTCTCACGCGTACGCGATGCGGGGGGCCACCTACGACCGTTTGGGAACATTCCGGAAAGCAATCGCCGACTATACCAAGGCCATAGACCTCGACCCGTCAAATGCGAAGCTCTACCTGGCTCGGGGGGCCTCGTATGCCAAAGTGCAGGAATTTCAAAAATCTCTGAGCGATCGTGAGAAAGCGGTGCAATTGGCGCCTGACAATCCGGAGGCGTATATCGCGCGCGGCGGTGTTTTCCATGCGCTGGGCCGCCATGAAGAGGGTTTGGCCGACCGCACCAAGGCGATTGAGCTTGCTCCCGGTTTGCCGGGAGCCTGGTATGCACGCGGCAGCGCCTACTTTCTGCTGGGGAATTACCAGAAGGCGGAGAGTGACTTAACGGAGGCTTTGCGGCTCAACCCGCGGTATGTGGAAGCGAAGGTGGCGCTGGCGCGCACCCGGGAAAAGCTGTCGGCGACGCAATTGGCGTCTGACGCGACGCCGGCGTCGCTCGCCGGGCAGCCGTCGCGAATCGAGGCCCGGGGTGATTCCCTCGCGGACGTTTCCGCCCCGACTCAAGAGGCGGCGAAACCGGCTCCTGCCGCCCTGCGGACGGAGTCTGAAAGCACTACCCCGAAATCGGCGGCAGCGGAGAGTGCCGCGGCCGATCCTGTTTTGCCGCCGGTCTCACCGGCAGCGGAAAATGCGGAGCCGGTTTCTGTCTCCGTTTCCGAACCGGCCGCGGCCACGCCAGTCCCCGCTGCGACGCCCCCGGCAGCGGAGCGCGCGGAAGCTTTGGCACGCGCCAGACAATTAAATCTCAAGGGCCGCGGTTTGATCGACAGCGGCCAGCGTCAGGAAGCGATTGTCGCGTTGTCGGAGGCAATCCGGCTGGACCCGCAACAGGCTCAGGCCTGGAACGCCCGCGGCTTCGCGTACTTGTTGCTCGGGGATTATGGGCGGGCCATCGATGATTTCAGTGAAGCTGTCCGGCTGAACCCCAACTACGCCAACGCGTACCACAATCGCGGCGTCGCCAAACGTGTCGCGGGCGATCTCGCAGGCGCCGAGAGCGATTTACGGCGCGAGCGCGAGTTGACTCGCTGAAAACCCGACGCGTCCGCGTGCCCGCCGGGTTGGAAGGCTCGGTGAACTTCACCTCTTGGGTCATTTCGCCCGATCGCTGCGGAATAACACGACTGGAGCCGAGAACCGGATCAAATTGAAACCGGCTTGGGTGGCGGGTAGCACACAGGAGCGCGCCAGCATCTTTTTTCATAACAGTCTGTTACACATTCCACTCGGTGAGGCCGTCCAGTTGGAAAAGAAAATGCTCGACAGTTGGCAGCGGCATCGGCGAAACGATGGAGGCCGCAGATTCGCAAGGAGAACATAATCCGATATGTCCACAACCCGCTATCCGGTGATCAATTTGGATGAGTGCCTTGCCGATCAAGCCTGCGTTGCTGTGTGCGAGAAGAGTGTGTTCGACGTGGACGACGATAGCGGCAAGCCGTTTGCCGCGCGGCCGGATGACTGTGATGCCTGCGAATCGTGCGTCACTGCGTGCCCGGTCGAGTGCATCGAGATCGTGGGCGCCGCGTAGAGTTCCTCCATGATGGGGTTGGGCCGGTAATTCATTCATTCGGATTGATAGGGCAGACCGGCCCGCCCCTTTAATACTGCTTGGGCGAGACAAAGCGTCCGGGAGATATTTCCAACCTTCCTCCGAGCCAATTAGGCTCCGATGCCGCGCGCAAGCGCTGTGCCGGAGCCTAATTGGTTTTCAAGCGAGCGTTTTCCCGAAGCGCCAGTAGGAGTCCTGTTTACGCGCCGCTGGCTGGCGATTGACCTGCCGCGGGCGCGAACGGAAAGCGCAAATCCTGAATGCGTGCGCCCACCACTTCGATCTTGTCCAGATCGGCGGACCCCAGCCCTGCCCGTTCCGCCAGAAGCAGAGAGTTGTCGCACTTCTCGAAAGGCGGCGTCCCTTTGGGTGCGCGTGGGTCGTACCCCATCACGGCGGTCGAGACGGTGTCGGTTGTCACGCTGTTCAGCCCGGCGAGGACAACGCCCGGTTCGACCATACGTACCCCGGGGATCCAGGGCCCTTCGCCTCCGGCGATGGTCGTAATTCCGTCGACAATTGCCAGATCCACCTTGCGGGCAGAGGCAATGTCCACCACGATACGCGGCATCCGGTACTCGGGTATGCGGGGTGAGGTCGGGTCGAGCTCGGAAGGCGCGGTCTTCGAAGGCTGCCGCTTTCCTTCGTGGCAGATGGTGAGGCGGGCGCGAATCGGAGTCTCGGTGGGTTCGTCCACGCCCGCGTCATCGCCATAAATCGACGCCGGCGTGTTGCCGAAGCAGTTCTTGGTGGACAGCGTGACACCGCAGGTGGCGTGGTTCTTCAGTTTGGCCATCGAGACCAGAACGTCGGTTTCATAAAAGGCGGGGTGCAAATCGAACGCGGGGAAGATATAGCCGCCAAACGGGACCTTGAACCGATGATACGCTTTCGCGCCGTCGAGGAAATTGGTGTTCAGGAACTCCACGTTCGACGCCGCGGTGGCCAGCGCGCGGTAGTTCCATCCGGCGTCGAGCATCATTTCCTGAAGCGGCGCGTGCTCGAAACTCTCCACCAGACGGATGCGCCTGGCGCCGGCCTCTCCCAGCAGGGCGACGACCACACCCACCATGTTTGGATGCGAGTAGTGGGTGACCGACGGCGGCTTTCCTTCGACGCGCAGCGCCGGGCTGCCGGTGAGATTCAGCTTGATGGTGACGGTCTTGCCCGAAACCAGCTTGCCCACGCCGCCAAGTTGGTCGAACATGCCGCGGAAGACTTCGCGCAGCGCCGTCTTGTCGTAGTCGCGGCAGCGCGCGAGGGCCACCCGGGAAGTCGGGGCGGCGGCGGCCAGACGAGCCAGCGGTAAGGCCGCGGCCAGCCGCAAGAGATTTCTGCGAGTCAAGATTTCAGACACGTTCGAGTCCTCCCAGTTATTTGACAATCAACGCGGCTACCAATCCGATTTTCGCGATATCCACTCCCGTCCCTTCGTCCACATCATAAGTCTCGAGTTCCTTGTCTTCTGCATCCGGTGTTATCAGCCTGGCGTGGTGAAACTTGCCGTCGACGTAGACGGTGACGGACTCGAGCGGATAATCCGAGTAATTCACCAATAATAGCAGCCTCTCGCTGCCATCCGGCGACGCCAGAAGCTGCGACAGCACGGTAGAGACATTGAACAACCGCGCACCCAGGTTGCTGTGATAAATCAGGGAATTGACTTCTTTCCAGATCTGTTCAATCTTCTTGACGTCGGCGTCACCGAGCGTCATCTGGCCCGGCGCGGGCGGGGGAAATTTCCAGTCCGGCGGTCCGGAAAGCGTGGTTCCTCCGTTCCGCCTGAAGGTCCGCAGCGCCTCCGCCTCATCGGGCTGGAGCGAGGCCGGGTCGACCACCACGGCCATTTTCGTTCCCTTGAGTGCGCCGGCGCGGAGGTCTTCGGGTGGCACGGCCCGCACCGGGGTGTGCTTCACCACCACCATGTCGACGATGTTTCCGGAGAGCAGCGCGCCGTTGGGCGGGCCTTCGACGATGGCGAGTTCCCCGGCCGGTTTCCAATCGCGCCAGGCGCGGTTGCGCTCGAAGAAACTCAGGTACTGCCCGATCTTCCGCCAGTCTGCCAGCGCCCGGGGATCGCGTTTCAAAAGCCGCGCGGCGAAGTCGTCGTCGAGTGAAAGCACCCACTGGGCGCCGCCCAACTGCGCGTCGGCGGCAGCCTGGATGACCCGTTCGGGCGTCACCACGACGCCCGGCGGCGGCGAATTTGCGATCCAGATGGCCGAATCGCCGGCGGCCGCCTTCAGGTAGTGCAGAAAGCCGGCGTTGGTGTCGATCCACGGTCCGCCGCTCGGCGCCGCGTGTACTTTGCCGTCCGGTTCCAAACGGATGCCGGGCCACACGCCCTGGTCGGTGGCGAGAACAGGGGCGCCGGAATGGATCCGAATGTCGGTGCGCTGCACGATTTCAATCGCCGGCTTTTGTTTTGCCTGCGCCAGCTCGCGCAGTTTCTGCCCATCGGCTTCGGTGAATTCTCCTTCGAGCGCCAGGCCCGCCGCGCCGTTTTCAAGGGCCCGGGAAGCGTACGCCGAGGCCTCCGGCCCAGGGCGAACGACGGCGAGCACATCGCGCTTGTGCGCGGCGGCTGAGCGGGCAAAATCCGCAGACCAATTGGCCGCTTCGATGAGCAGGCAATTCAAGGGCGAGCCGTCGAGCAATTCGAGCGAAGACGGCTCGGTAGAGATCCATCGCGCCGGAACCCAATCCGCCAGCGCCGCAAAGAGCATAAGTGCGATGATCATGAGCTACTCTTCACCATTGTCGGCCGAGTGGGCTCGTTCCGACAACGCAAACGAAAGAAGACTCGAAGCGGATACAGGCGGAACGGAGAGTCCTGCTCAGGTGTTCTTTAGGCCCCCTGTCGCGCCCGACGAAAAACGGGGCCGGCGGCGGCCCCGTTTCTTGTTTGGAGTTGGATGATGAGTGTTCTTCAGGCTTTCTTCGCTTCTGCTTTCTTGATCGGGCCGCCGCCCATTTCGTTGATCTCGCTGAATTGCACCATCCGGGCTTCGTCCAATGCCTTGTTGGCCAGGATGACGGCGGTCGAATCCTGCAGCCCGACCTCGACGTCGGCCTTCGGACGGCCTCCCGTGCGGCAGTCGTTGAAAAACGTATCAAGCTCCGTGTCCACCGGGTTCACCGGCTCGGTGGGCACCACGATGCCCTTTTGATACAACCACTGGCGGGCGAACTTCATTTCCTTTTCGAGGAACGATTCGTTGCCTTTGATCAGGTCGCGGCTCAGCAGAATCGGCAATGCCTTCGAGCCCGCCACCGCAACCATGGTGGCGCCGGCTACGAATTTCTCTTTCTTTTCTTCCTTCTTGGCCTCTTCCACCTTGGGCGGCGAGAGTTCGCGGTACCACATGCCGATGGGCTCGTTTTTGTCGTCGCCAACCGTTATGTGGATGGCGCCGCCGGTGCCCAGGATCATCTCGCCCATCTCGGTGCGCGAGCCATCGAACAAGGGCAGATGGGCGCAGGTCGGGATGGCCCAGTACAGCAGGCGGCGGCCGTTCGGGTACTTGTAGATCAGTTGCACGTTGTCGTTGATGTCGCGGCCGTCTTTCATGAAATCGAGGCTGCCGAGACCCATCACGGATTCGGGCGTCATGCCCAGCATCCAGTCGGACACGTCCACCTGATGCGAAGCCAGCTCGGCCACCAGGCCGCCGGAGTACTCGCGGAACAGCCGCCAGGTTTTGAGGCGATCGGCCGGATTTTTCGGATCGCCCTTCATGCGCCAGCCGGGATTCCGGTTCCACTGCGCGTAGACGTGCGTCACTTCGCCGAGCAGCCCGTTCTCGATCATTTGACGGGCCGCCTGGTACATGTGGCTGTAACGGCGCTGCAAGCCGACCTGGAGCACCTGCTTGGAATGCTCTTCGGCCAATGCGCGGAGCTGGTGAACCTCTTCGGGTTTGAACACCATGCTCTTTTCGCAGAAGACATTCTTGCCGGCCAGCAGGGCGTCACGCGTAATCGGGAAGTGGACAAACAGGGGTACGGTGACGAATACCGCCTCGACGTCTTTCTGGGCCAGCAGCTCGCGGTAATCCTTGAAGAGTTTGGGATTGCCGCCGATGGTGTCCTTGCCGTGGCCGAGGTTCGTTTCGTCGATATCGCACAGCGCCACGCAGCGGCCGCTGTCGATGGATTTCATATGCTTCAACAGGTACGTGCCCCGGCTTCCGGTGCCCACCATGCCGAACTGCACGGCGTTGGTCGCCGCCTTGGCAGTGCGGATTGCGGGCGCTCCCTGCAGCCTGGTTGCGGCGGAGGCAACCGCCGCGGCGCCTGCGATTTTCACGACGTCCCTGCGGGTCAGATCACTACTGTCTGCCATAAGTGCTCCCTTATTCGCGGCTGCGCCGCTGGTTTGCCATATAGTCTATCATCAAGGCCGGGCCGATTCGGAGTCCGGCACCGGAGATGTTTCGCCCGCCGAACCGGGGTCAACCGGTGAGCCTGCGTGACGCCCCGCCCACTCGGCGCCGGCCAGCACCACCATCGAGCTGAAGAAAGCGTAAAAGATGATGAACGCCGAGTTCAGGAAGGGCCCGAACTCTCGCTGGAACTTGTGCCGGAACAACGGCCACAACAGCATATTGGCGTATTTCATGGCTTCCAGCGCGAGCGCCACCAGAACCGCCACCGGCAGGATTTTGAGCGGCGAAATCTTCTGATTCGGCAACAACCAGTAAATGAAAAACAAAAGCAGGACGGTTACGGGAACCGCCGCCGTGCGAAAAGCATAAATGCTTGTCAACTCGATAATGCCCCTCGACCCCGCGCCGAAGATGGCGGCGGCGAACTGGCTGCCAAACGCCGTGAGCATCGTGGAAAATACGGCCAGCCCCCCACAAAGGAAAACCAGGCCGAGACTGACAAGCTGATTCTTCAGATAGCTGCGGTTGACTTTCACGCCCCATGCCTTGTTGAGCGCCACCTCCAGCGGTTCGAAGATGCCGTTGGCGGTGAACAGCAACAGCAGCAACGACACAAGCTGCACCGAGCCGCGGGTATCGGCGGCGGCGCGCAGATTGCGCGCAACAAAGTTGCCGAGGTTGTCGCTGTAAGGAAAGTAATCCTGCAACGCGAGGTAAACTGCCTGTTCCGCGGCGGGCCAGTGCAGTACGTGCCTGAACAGCGACACCATCACAATCAGGAATGGAAAGAAAGCCAGCAGCGCGTTGGCGGCGATGGAGAAGCCGTAAACGTGGATCTCGGTCTCCATCCAGTATTTGAGGGTCGGCTTCACCTTGCTGAACAGGGAAACTTCCTGTTCGCTCTCGGTGTGCGTCAATGAAATGAGGCCGGGCATGGCCAACTTCTGGCACTCCGCCGGAAAATCGCCGGGCCCGCGTGGGCACTACCCGGCTTCGACCGATAAAGGTGCCTTCTTTCTCAGTTTACGTGTACGGGCCTGCCCGCCGCAGGGCGAACTGTTCCCCCCAAGGCTTTTTGGTGTTTTGCCGTCCGGCCGCTCAGCCGAGCAGGTTCAGGCGCTTCCCGGCCGCCGGGCGGAAGCCGGGGAAGACAGTTTCGAGGGAGTGGTTGCCGAGATGCGTGCTCACCAGCTCTCCCAACACGTCGCGGAAATCGGTGGTGACGGCGAGGTCGCGGCCTTCGTGGAGCTGGTCGTCTCCCAAACCGGGCCATGCGCCGTAAACCTTGCCCCCGCGCACGCTGCCGCCGACCACGAACATGACATTGGCATGACCGTGGTCGGTGCCGCGGCTGCCGTTCTGCCGCGCGGTACGGCCGAACTCGGACATGGTAACCAGCACGACGTCGGAGGCGGCTTCTCCCAGGTCCTGGAAAAACGCCGCCAGGCTGCGACCGTAACCATCCAGCAGGTTGGCCAATTGGCCGACATGCGGCGCGGCCGCCACTTCGTTGAAGTGATGGTCCCAGCCGCCGACGTCGGCAAAAGCGGCCTCGAGGCCGACACCTGCCTTGATCAGTTGGGCCACCTGCACCAGGCTCCGCCCCAGCTTGTCGTTGGGGTAGACCGCGTTGTTAGCGGGGGTATAGGGCTGGCGCTCGATGGATCGGATGATGGAAGTGGCCTCGAAAGCCTCCTTCGAAAGGCCGCTGAGCAGGGAGTTGCCGCTGGCCCCGTACATACTGTCAAACACGCTTTCGGCCGCCGGGTTTCGGACGGCAAATGTTCGGAGATCGGCCACTGCCAGCGCCGGGTTCGGACCCTGCAGCGTTCGCGGCAATTGCTGGCCGATGGCGACCGCGCGCAGGGGATCGTCGCCGCCGGGTAGCGCCCCGAGCGCCCGGTTCAACCAGCCATCGCGGGTGGACTTGCGGCCGGGTGTGCCCGATTCCATATAGCCCTGGGCGTCGAAGTGGGAGCGCGAGGGGTCCGGCGAACCCGCCGCGTGGATCACCGCCAGCGCCTTTCGGTCGAAGAGCGGTTTCAGCGGCGCGAGCGAGGGGTGGAATCCGAAGAACCCGTCCAGATCGACGATGGCTCCTTCCGCGGCGCTTGCGGGCGGCCGCAGGGCCAGGTCGGGACGCAGTTCGTAATAACGCTTTTCGCCATAAGGGGCGACGATATTCAGCCCGTCGGCGGCGCCGCGCTGGAAAATGGCCACCAGTACCTTCCGCCGTTTGGCGGTTTCCGCCGACGCCGCCCGAAGCAGCCAATTGGGCGCCAAACCGATTCCGTACATGGCCAACGAGGCGCCTTTCAGGAAGCCGCGCCGGGTTGAAGCAAGATCGTTCAACATCGCAATCCCCTTCCGTTAGTGCATCTGAAAATCGGGTGAGCCCAGTACCAGGCCGGCCACCGTCACCGGCGGTCCACCGGCGGCTGCGGTTCCGGATTGCGCGCTCAGCAAACTTTTTCGGGTAGACTCTCCGGGCTCGGCGTTCAGGATTTGCCGGGCCGCCTCAACCGGGTCGGCGGATTCGCCGCCCTGCCCCGGTTCCAGGTCGACCTTTACGCCGGTAACTCGATTGGAAGCCAGCGCCAGGGCGAAGTTCAGGCGCGCCACCAGGTCGGCGGTGTTGGCCCACTCGGCGCCGTCGTTGTAGTAACCCGTGGGCTCCTGTTTGCGGTACAGCGGCTGTCCCAGGTTGGCCACCATCTGGGCCAGGCCAAAACCGAAGTCCACCTCCGCACCAGACGCCCGTAGGGCGCTCGCAACGAACTCCAACGGCGACTTGAATTTCGTCCGGAACGCACCGGGCGCGTAAAACTCGGGGGAATCGATCATGGTCTCCATCACCGCCCGAAGGTCGCCATCGGTCTTCAGGTAAGTTCTTGCCATGCGGTCCACCAAGCTGGCCGGCGGTTGGTCGGCGACGAAGCGTTCGGCCAACTCCCTGGAGATGAAATGCGCGGTGGACGGGTGCGTGGCCAGCAGGTCGAGCACCGCCAATCCATCGTTCATCCCGCCCGCGTCAATTCTGTGCCCCAGAACGATCTTCGGTGTGTTGTCGTGAAGACGCGGGTTGAACCAGAACCCGCCACCCTGGCGGGGCCGACGAATGGTCCAGCCGGCAAAGCACTTGGCGACCTCGATCACATCCTGCTGCGTGTAGCCACCATCGACGCCAAGCGTGTGCAGCTCCATCAACTCGCGGGCGTAGTTTTCGTTCAACCCCCGTTTCCCCAGTCTTTGGGCGACCTGGGGATGCAGCTTCTCAACCCGCTCCCATGCTTTGGGATCGACGGACTGCCAATTGTCGAGATAGAACAGCATCGCCGGGCTTTCGGCGGTGGCCCGGAGCAAATCGCCGAATTTACCGAGCACGTGGGGGCGGATGGCATCGCGCTCGAACGAGGGCACCAGGTAACGGTCGGCCCCTTTGTCGAGGAAGACGTTGAAGTGGTTGTACCAGAAGTCGGTCAGGACTTCCTCCAGTTGTCGGTTGCTATAAACGGCGCGGTAGATCTTGGCTTCCGAAAGGTCGTGGTTCACCACCTGATATGGCTGGGTGGCGGACAGCACGCGGCGGCGCAGCTCCGGCGGCGCGCTGGCAAACAGGCCTCGCCGCGCGCGCTGCGGCAGTGCCGTCAGCACCGCCGCCAAGCGGGCGTCCGGCAACGCTTCGAGCAGCGCCACGCGCTGGCTGGGAGTGCCCCAGCGCAGTGCCTGCAACTCATTCTGTGTCAACAAGTTAGAGAGTGCTTCCCAGTTCGGGGCGGGGTCCGGCAGTTCTCCGGCGCCGGCTTTGCGCTCCTGCCTCTCGCGGACCAGCGCGATGAGAGCCTGGTAACGGTCCCGTAGCGCCGGATCGCTGGGATAAGGTTGCTTGCCTTGCTCGATGGCCCGCAGCACTTGCGGTGGGGGATACGCCCGTGTCAATTCCCGGGCGCTCATTGTGAGGCTGGAAAGCGGCGCCAGCTTTTCGGCCAGCTCGGGGTTTTCCGGAATGGTTTCGGGATGAAGCTGGGCCTCAATCCAATTGTTGAGGCCCAGCTTCCGGACCAACTCGACATCGCCCGGCCTGGCGCCGAAGGTGAGCCGGTCCAACGCGTGGACAATCTTCTGATCTGGCGACAGACGGCTGCCGGCGGGTTGAGGCAGCTCAGCGAACGAGTAGACTCCCGCAAAAAGTCCCAAAAAAACGACAGCAGCGGCATCCCGGCGCCGTAACTTCCACATCCTCGAGCCCTCCTCCCCAGGCATTCAGCGCAACAGCTACTGCTGATAGGAACGCGGTTCGCCGAAAAAAGTTGTCATCGATGTTCGACGGACCCGTAAATCTTGCTGACGCCAAATACCGGTTGGGCCGGACCGGGTTGCTTACAGGTCGCGTAGGCTGAGGTAGAAGTCCTTTACATCCCTGTCCTTACCTTTGTGTGACAGGCGTTCTTCCACATCCGCGACGGTCTTCGGTGGGGGAACCACAACTTTTTCTCCGGGCCGCCAGTTTACCGGCGTCGCGCAGGAGTGCGCATCCACGGTCTGCAACGCGGTCACCAGCCGCATGATCTCGTCCACATTGCGGCCTGCGTTCAGCGGGTAGTAGATAATGGCCCGAATGGTTCTCTTCGGATCGATCACAAAGACCGTTCGCACCGTGACAGTAGAGCTTTCCCCGGGGTGGACCATGCCGTACTGCGATGCCACTTTCATGTCCAGGTCGGCAACCATTGGATAGGGGATCCGAACCCCCATGATCTGCTTCATGTTCTCCAACCAGGCAAGGTGGGAGTGGATACTATCTATGCTGAGCCCCAGCAGCTTGGTGTTCACTTTGGAGAATTCGTCCGCGCGGCGGGCGAACTCGGATAGTTCGGTAGTGCAGACCGGGGTAAAGTCGGCCGGATGGGAAAAGAACACTACCCAGGAATCACCCTGCCAATCGGAAAATTTCATAGCCGGCGATTGGGTGGTGGTAGCGGTGAAGTCGGGAGCAACGTCGCCGATGCGCGGCATGCTAATCATGTCTGCCATTAAAGGAGCCTCCTCCGTAGTCGGATCTACCTATTGTAAGCCAGAGCGAAGGGTACCCCGGATGGCGGTTTCGTAGAGGCACCGCCAGGCTATACCCTACTCTAGTCAAAGAATATAGATCGGACAGCTATTTGGACGCAAGGATTTGGGCAGAGGATGAAGAGATTTTAGGGATTGGAGCGGGAGACGGGACTCGAACCCGCGACATCGACCTTGGCAAGGTCGCACTCTACCAACTGAGTTACTCCCGCCCGGGAGCAATTCTCATTATCTGGCGACGGACACACCGCTGTCAACGCTTGGGGAAAGGGACACTTAGCAGGCCGGGCAACCAAACAAGAGACAGGGCGACCGCTAGCTCCTCGCTCAGAGAGGGTAGACCAACCTACACTCTTTCTGCCGGCCCGATATCCTGCACTTGCGGTACAGATGACCGCGCGCCTGCGATCCGCTCGGCGAACTCGTTGTTGGCGCGTCAGGCGTTTTGGCCGACGAGCGAGGAAGCCAGTAGCCGCCCCAACTGGTGGACCTTGTCTATGGACTTCCTCCTATACATCGGCTCTCGCGAGCCTGAATTCGGTTCCGGTGTTCTGGAACCGGAGTCTGGAGCTTCGCGCCCCTTCCTCTGCCCTTAATATGAACCCGAAGGGAAGTGGTGTCAAGGATTTTCGGTGTTTCGGATATTGGTGTCCGGAATTGACAAGAATCGACAGCGCTGCTTACTCTGAGAGTTGCAGTGATTGCCGGCGTAGCTCAGGTGGTTAGAGCGACGGTCTCATAATCCGTAGGTCGTAGGTTCGAGTCCTACCGCCGGCACCAGCGCCCGCCACTCCTTGCCAATCCAGGCCGAATGCTCAACGCCGCCGGTAGATTCGGAACCCCGGCGTTTCGGCTACAAACCGGTATTGCGAAAACCAGCCGCGCAAGTCGCTATAACGGGTGATCGCAAGCGCCGGGTTGTAGGGGCCAAGACCGTCCGCGATGAAGGTGGGCCGGGTATCGAGGAGCCGTCGGCGGTTGCGCTCGGCCAGCGCCGGTGCGGTCGGCTTGGCGCTTTGCAGGTGGCGGTCGGCGATGACTCCCGTAAGGGGTTGGGAATCCAGGAACGGCGTCGCCCCTGGCATTTCCGCCAGGACGTTCAGTTCGGGGCGGTATCCCCAGACAAATAGCGTATCGCCGGGCCGTGCGAGAGGGCGAATCTCTGCCGCCGCCCTCCTGCACTCGGCCCACATCGCCAGGTCGCGCATGGCCCCCGGTTCGCCGAGAAGAGTGGCAACGTGCCGTGAACCGAAGCGGACCGCCGGAACGGCCAACGCAGCCACCAGGATCAGGGCGGCCCAGCGTCGCCGGACCAGGCAAACACCGCGAGCCGCGGCGATGACGACCACCGGTAGCAGCGCAAAGTAGTAGCGCGGGAAAAAGCGCACACCGGCCGCCACCATGGCGAGGCCCAGAGCTAGCCAGGCAGCCAGGCGCCATCGCTGGGAGTCCTTCCGGGCGAAGTACACCGCGGCGAAAATTACCAGTGCGGCGTGGAAACCGGCCCAATTGGCGGTGCGTTTCAGGCCTTCCGCGATGGGGTCGGCCACGAAAGTGTCGCTCGAGTACAGAGCGCCCCATTTCCAGACCGGTTCGTACCAGCCGCTCGCCAGCAGCCACACAGCCGCTGCCGCCGCAACATACGCCGGCAATATCCGCTTCCAGGCAACCGGGCGCCAGAACAAAACCAGGGGCAGCAGGACAAGCGCCTTGGCATTGGCCAGCAAACCGGCAGCAGCGCATAATGCCGCCAGCGCGGGCCGGTTGGCCGCAACAGCCCACACGGCGGCCAGCACGAACGGAATCAGCAGAAGATCGGGCGCCAGCGACAACAACGCGACAGGGTGATCGAATGCCAAAAAGAAAGCCATCCCGGCAGCGGCGTACCAACCTTCGCGAGCGCCGAATATCGTCGCGGCTACCCGCGCGGCCAGCCAGCAACAGAGCAGCGCGAACAGCGTATCGCCCAACCGCAGCGGCCAGCCGGTTTCGGCCCCCAAGGGCAGATAGATCCAGGCGTAGAGAGGCGGCTTATCGAACCACAGGTCCCGGTACAGCACGGCCCCTTCCAGGATGCGGCGCGCGGCGGCGATTCCGTAGGCTTCATCCACCCACAGGACATTCACGTAACACAGCCGCACGGCGACCAGCAGCGCGAAACAGGCGGCCCAGAATGCTGCGCGCCTCGAAAATGCGCTAGATCGGATCATAGGGCAGATCCCGGATGAGTGCCCACTGCCGGTCTGGCGAAAGGAGTCGCGTTCGCACCAAGTGCGGGCGGAACAGCTCCGCGGCGGACCGCGCCCGCAGGGTCTCCGGCCGCACGGCATCGCGCACGAAGAAGGCGTTGACGCCCGCGGCGTCCACCGCCACCAGCGCATAGCCCTTTTCTCGCCCCAACCGCTCCAGGGCGGTAAGAGAGGCTCCGTGGTAATAACCGCTCGGATGCGCGTTAGCCGCCGAAAAACCAGCCGCGTAAGGCACCGTAATGGATTGGTCCGGTCCCAGCGAGGCGTTGTACTCCACGATGACGATATCCGGGCTGGCGTCCTCAACGGCTTTCCAGAGCCAGTAATCCATGCCATCGACGTCGATGGACAGAACTCCGAGACGACGTTGACCGACGAGGGCGTTGACGTTCTCGCGGGTGACGAACGCCTGCCGCACCTCGACCCGATTCGACCGGTCCTTCAACATCCGTGCGACGAGTTTTTTCGCGGCCGCCACGCCAAGCGGGTTGGCTTCGAGCATCAGTCCATCCCAGCCCAGAACGAAGCCCAGCAACGCCGTGTTGCATTCCAGCCCGTTTTCGACGCCGATCTCAACAAAGCTCTTCACCGGCGCCCCCGTTTCGCTCAGAAGCCAGAGCAGCAGGCCGTCTTCGCCGTTTTGGGAGAAGACTTGAAACTCCCGGCCCGCATCCTTCGCAAATAGACTTGGGTAATGCGGGCGGAGAACGATTTCCGCCAGTTGCGCCCGGCGGGCCTCCAGATCGAGCAGGCGGTCTTCGAGATGGGAGAGATGATTGATCCGGTTCAGCAGCGCTGGCGGGACCAGCCGCCGCAGCCACTTCCGATGCAGTTTCATGAGCTTCGGTTCAGGTCCGCCCGATGCGAACTGGAGCCATCCTCCGGGGCCGGGAAAGGCTATTTTTCGGTTTCCCCCACAATCGCCTGGTAAATTCGATCGAGGTCCTCTTGCGAATAGTATTCGATCTCAATTCTGCCGCGCTGGCTCGATTTCTCAACAATCCGGACGCGCGTGGCGAGCGTGTCTTCGAGAGCCCGAACGGCCGCCTTGACGTTGGGGTCCTGCTGTTTTTCCCCGGCGGAAGCAGGCTCGCGCGGAGCGCTCGCTTTTTGCACCAGCCGTTCCACCTGGCGGACCGACATTCCCTCCGCTGCCGCCTTTTCCGCCAGCCGGATCTGCTGTTCTTCCTCGCTGAGGCCGAGGACCGCGCGGGCGTGGCCCATCGACAACTTGCGCTCGGCGACCAGGGTTTGCACGGCCGGAGGCAGCTTCAGCAGCCGAAGCATGTTGGTGATGGTGGAGCGGTCTTTTCCCGTACGCCGGGCTACCTCTTCGTGCGTCAGGGAAAGGTCGTTGAGCAGGCGATCGAAAGCCGCGGCGGTCTCAATCGGATTCAGATCTTCCCGCTGTATATTCTCAACCAGAGTGATTTCGAGGAGATGGTCATCGGCGATTTCCTGTACTACCGCCGGTACTTCAGAAAGCCCCGCCTGTTTGGCCGCGCGCCACCTCCTCTCTCCCGCAACCAACTGATAACGTGAGCCTTTCTTGCGAACCACGAGAGGCTGAATGACGCCGTTGGCGCGAATCAATTGGGCCAGTTCTTCCAGCTTTTCGGGCTCGAAGGAAGTCCGCGGCTGGAGCGGATTGGGCTCAATCTGGCCGATCGGCAGGAGATAGGGCGATTCGGCGGCCTGGTGTGCCGGCGTCTGGGTGTGGGTTCGCGGCGGAAGCAGCGCCGAGATTCCCTTACCGAGGGCTCTCCTGGGTTGGTCTGGACCTTTGCTCATTTTCTAGGATCTCTTTGGCGAGTTTGATGTAGCTTTCGGCGCCACGCGACCTCACGTCGTAGACGATAATCGGCTTTCCGTAGCTGGGCGCCTCCGCCAGACGGACGCTTCTGGGGATGACGGTGCTGAACACCTCGTCCGCGAAAAACTCTTTCAGGTCCTGCGCCACCTGACGGGTCAGATTGGTGCGGTCGTCGTACATGGTGAGCAGGATTCCTTCGACGGCCAGTGAATGCTGGAAGCTGTCGCGCACCCGATCGACGGTATCGAGAAGTTGTGACAAGCCTTCCAGGGCAAAGAACTCGCATTGAATCGGGATGATGACAGAATCGGCGGCGACCAGCGCGTTGACGGTCAGGAGATCGAGAGACGGGGGGCAGTCGATCAGAATGAAATCGTAGCTGGCGCGGATAGGATCGATTCGTCTTTTAAGCCGGTGTTCCCGTTCGGGGGCGTCCACCAGCTCCAGATTGGCGGCGACCAGGTTTCGATCGGAAGGCGCAAGGCTGAGTCCCTCGAAATTCGTGCCAACGATGACTTCGGGCAGGCTCCGCTCGCCGAGGAGTACGTCATATACCGTAGGCATGTGGTCCACTTTGGGTACCCCGAGGCCAGTTGTGGAGTTGCCTTGGGGATCGGTATCGACCAGGAGGACATTCAGATCGTTGGCGGCCAGGGAAGCGGCCAGGTTAATGGCTGTGGTGGTTTTGCCTACGCCACCTTTCTGATTGGTAATCGCGATCGTCTTGCCCAACGGCTTACCTCGATGCGGAGGGAACTTTCACATCGTAGCAGATGAGAATGGAGCGAAAACGTGCGATGCGGCCGGGCGCCCTCCCAGGCTCTACAAGGTGTTGAATCCTATGCGAAAACCATCGAAACGGGAGGGGAAGAGAATGTTTCGACCGATGTTCCACGTGAAACCTCGTGCTCCAAGTGGCTGATTCGCCGGCCGCTACGTTCCACGTGGAACACTGCCCCAAACCGCCACCCTCCTGTCACCCCAGGGCAACTTCAGAGGCTCATTCCACTCGATTCCGCCCGTTTTTCGTACTTCATTGCAATCGTCTTCGCTGATAAGCAACCCAACCTGGCGGGAGAGCATCGGAACCAGCCTCCTCAGCTCCTTCCAGGAGACCGCTCTCGATACCAGAACATCGAATCGACTGCCGATGTCCCCGGCGCGCGCACACAAAACCTCCACATTCGGCGCGCCTCGCGTTGCCTCTTTGAGAAACACCGCCTTCCGGCTGTGCGATTCGATCAGAGAAACCGGAATATCCGGCGATAGAGCGGCAATCACAATGCCCGGAAAACCTGCGCCACTTCCCACATCCACCACCGACTCGCAGGGCATCTGCCGGTGCAGCCAGAACCAGGCGCATTCGGCGTAATGGCGTTCCACCGCACGCCGCATCTCGACGTCACGCGTCAGGTTCAGATGCCGGTTCCAGCGCACCAGCAGTTCGTAATGGCTGAACAGCGCCTCGACGAACGGCGCTCCGGAATCAATACTCGGCCCAAGCTGTCTGGCCAACTCTGCCCGAAATTCCTCGAAATCCGTCATGCCGGCCGCCGCGCCAGGTTCAAATAGACGTCCAGCACCGCGATGGCCGCCGGCGTAACCCCTGGAATTCGAGCTGCTTGCCCCAACGTCTCCGGCCGAACCCGCTCCAGCTTCTGGCAGATCTCCCGGGAGAGCCCGGGGATGAACGCGAACTCAAAGCTCGGCGGGATTCGCCGTGCCTCGGCGTCTTTCAGTCTCACAATTTGCCGTTCCTGTTGGGCGATATAGCCTTCGTACTTCGCTTCCGTCTCCACCGTCATCAAAACGTTCGCCAGCGGACTCTCGCCCAGTTCCCGCGCCAGGTAACCCGAGAGAATCTGAATACGGGCCTCCGGCCTTCGCAGCCAAACCGCAAGCGTGGGACGGTCGGAGGAATTCGCGGGAGCATCGGGCAATATCTCCCCGTCGACGCGACGCCCCTCCAGAATTGCCCGGATCCTCTGTTTCTGTTCGACCTTCTTTCGGAATTTCCGCCACCGGGCATCCCCCACCAACCCGATCTTCCTGCCCAGCGGCGTCAACCTTTCATCGGCGTTATCTATCCGCAAGTGCAGCCGGAACTCCGCCCGCGAGGTGAACATCCGGTAGGGCTCGTCGGCGCCCTTGGTCACCAGGTCGTCGATCAGTATGCCGGTGTACCCTTCCGTTCTCGAAATCGCAACGGCGTCCAACCCGCCCAACCGGCGCGCCGCATTGATTCCGGCCATCAGGCCCTGGCAGCCCGCCTCTTCATACCCGGAGGTGCCGTTGATCTGTCCCGCCAGAAACAGTCCTTCGATCGCTTTCAGCTCGAGACTGTGCTTCAGTTCCCGCGGGTCGACGGCATCGTACTCGATGGCATATCCCGGCCGGATCATTTCGGCTTCGTCCAGACCCGGGATGGAAGCCAGCATCGCCGCCTGCACGTCGATCGGCATACTGGTGGACATCCCGTTCACGTAAACCTCGTGGGTGTCCAAACCCTCCGGCTCGAGAAAGACCTGGTGCCTGATCTTGTCGGGGAATTTCACCACCTTGTCTTCAATCGAAGGGCAGTAGCGCGGCCCAATCCCCTCGATCTGCCCGCTGAACAAAGGCGACCGCGAGATGTTCTGCCGAAGCACGCGGTGCGTCTCGCCATTCGTGTAAGCGATGTGGCAGCGCACTTGTTCGCGCTCGATCCGCTCTGTCAGAAACGAGAATGGCGTGGGTTCGGTGTCGCCTTCCTGGGCTTCGAACCGGTCCCAGCCGATGGTTCGTCCGTCCAGCCTCGGAGGCGTGCCGGTCTTCAGGCGGGTCCACTGCAATCCGAGGGTGCGTAGTTGGGCGCCCAGCAAATTGGAAGCCGCCTCGCCGCTGCGCCCGCAACTGTACGATGATTCGCCGATGTGCGCCAGGCCATTCAGAAACGTCCCCGTCGTCATCACCACCGCCTGGCTCGTCAGCAACCGTCCGTCCCGGAGCCGGATACCGGTCACCCGGCGACCGCCACCCCCGTTCGCAACAATTGCCAGCTCGGCAACCTCGGCCTGGATGATTCGCAGATTCTGTTCTTTCTCGAGTACCGCCCGCATTTGCTCGCGGTACCGCTTCTTATCCATCTGCGCGCGCGGCGACCACACAGCCGGGCCGCGGCTGGTATTCAACAGGCGGAACTGGATTCCGACCGAATCGGCCATCTCGCCCATGACGCCGCCCAGCGCGTCAATTTCCCTCACCAGGTGGCCCTTGGCAATTCCCCCGATGGCCGGGTTGCACGACATTTGGGCAATCAGGTCCAGGTTCATTGTCACCAGCCCGGTACGCAAACCCATCCGGGCACACGCCCGCGCGGCTTCGCAGCCGGCGTGTCCGGCACCGATCACCAGCACGTCGTATTTCGGACCTTTCGCTGTGATTTGCATTCTGCCCCGGAGATAGTTCTATTCTAGCTTTTGGGAGAAATACATTGAAAGCGCTTGTGATTGGTGGTGGCGGCAGGGAGCACGCACTGGCTTGGAGCCTGGCCCGGAGTCCGTCGGTAACCGAGGTCTTCATTACGCCCGGCAACCCCGGCGCCGCCGCCGTGGCCAAACAGATCACCCCGCCCTCAAAAGACGCAGCCGGTTACCTCGCCGTAGCCCAGCATCTCAAGGTCGATCTCACTGTGGTCGGCCCGGAAGCTCCACTGGTTGAGGGAGTTGTAGATCTATTTCAGTCGCATGGTTTAACGATATTTGGACCAACGGCTAATGCTTCCCAACTGGAGGGAAGCAAGATATTCTCAAAATCGTTCATGCAGAGGGCCGGCATTCCCACCGCCCGTCACGTTCCGGTCACCTCCTTCGGCGAGGCAATCAGTGCGCTGGCGAAGTTTGACTACCCGGTGGTGCTGAAAGCGGACGGGCTGGCGGCGGGCAAGGGCGTCGTCATCGCCAACGACGAGAACGAAGCGGTATCCGCCATCGAGAACCTGATGAGCGGGCAGCTTGTCGGTCCGGCCGGCCGTCGGCTGGTGATTGAAGAATGCCTACGGGGGGAGGAGGTCAGCTTCATCGCCATCAGCGACGGACGGGACGTGGCGCCGCTCGAGCCTTCGCAGGACCACAAGAACATCTTTGACGGCGACCGGGGACCCAATACGGGCGGCATGGGCGCGTATTCCGACAGCCGCATCCTGACCGCCACGCAGAGCGGCGCCGTGATGGGGCAGATTGTTGCGCCGGTTATCGAGCACATGCGAGCCGAGCGCAACGAATTCCGCGGCTTTCTCTATGTCGGTCTGATGATGACGAAGGAAGGCCCCAAGGTGCTGGAATTCAATGTCCGAATGGGCGATCCGGAAGCGCAGCCGCTGCTTCACCGGCTGGATTGCGATCTGGGCGCCGCGCTTTGGTCGGCGGCGCGGGGCGACGTCACGGAGGTGAAACTCGCCTGGAAGTCCGATCCTTCGGTCTGCGTTGTTCTGGCGGCTTCGGGATACCCGGCGGCGCCGCGCAAAGGCGACGTCATTTCCGGAATCGAGGAAGCGGAGGCCTCCGGAGCGGTTGTTTTCCACGCCGGCACGAAGATGGGAGAGCGAGGACTTGAAGCCAACGGCGGCCGCGTGCTGGGCGTCACGGCGTCCGGCCCCGACCTGGCAACCGCCATCGCCCGCGCCTATGACGGGGTGAAGCAAATCCACTTTGACGGCATGCAATACCGCACCGATATTGGACAGAAAGGCTTGAAACGCTACAATTAAGTGAATCGTGGGGACGTAGCTCAGTTGGATAGAGCGTCCGCCTCCTAAGCGGAAGGTCGGCAGTTCGAATCTGCCCGTCCCTACCATTTCGATCCTCCTGGACCGGTCTTTACCTCCCCGAGACAGCGCTTATACTGGTAACCGAGCAATGTCCGATACGCCGTTCGTCCATCTTCACAACCACACCGACTACTCCCTGCTCGACGGGGCCTGCGAAACCGGGCGCCTGATGAAGCTGGTGGTCGAGCAGGGAATGAAAGCCGTGGCGATGACAGACCACGGCAACCTGTTCGGCGCGGTCGAATTCTACAACGCCGCGAAAGCCGCCGGCGTGAAGCCCGTCATCGGCTGCGAGGTATACGTTTCCCAGCAGGATCGCGGCATCAAATCGGAAAGCAACCGCTATAACCACTTCGTGCTGCTGTGTGAAAACCGCGAGGGCTATCGCAACCTCATCAACCTGGTGTCCACCGCTTTCCTGGACGGCTTCTACTACAAGCCTCGCATCGACAAAGACCTGCTGGCCCGGCATACGAATGGACTTATCGCCATGTCCGCCTGCCTGCGGGGCGACGTGAATGAGACCCTGCTCGAGCACCGTTACGAAGACGCGCGCCGGCTGGCCTACGAGTATCAGGAGATGTTCGGGAAAGGGAATTTCTTCCTCGAACTTCAGGACCACGGCCTGGACAAAGACCGCGACCTGCTTCCGCGCGTGTACCGGCTGGCCGGCGACACCGGCATCCCGCTGGTGGCGACCAACGATTCCCACTACCTGCGCCGCGGCGATGCCCGCATGCACGAAATCCTGTTGTGCATCCAGACGGGCAAGACCATGACCGATCCGAATCGCATGCGGTTCGATAAGCCCGAGTTCTATCTGAAGTCGCGGGCCGAGATGTTCCAGCTTTTCGGGGAGGTGGAAGACGCGCTCGACCGCACCTGGGAAATCGCCCAGCGCACGAACTTGAAGCTCGAGCCGGTGGAAGAGCCCTTCCCCAAGTTCGAAGTACCCGCGTCGCACTCGGTCGACACCTATTTCGAGTACGTCACCCGCCAGGGCTTCGAGCGGCGCCGGGTCCGCCTGGAGGCGCTGGAAAAACAGGGCCGGCTGAAACACCACCTGGCCGAATATTGCGAACGTCTCGACCGCGAGATCCAGACCATCCAGCAGATGAAGTTCTCCGGCTACTTCCTCATCGTCTGGGACTTTATCCGCTTCGCCAGGTCGGTCGGCATCCCGGTGGGGCCGGGACGCGGTTCGGCGGCCGGCAGCCTGGTCAGCTATGCGTTGGAGATCACCGACATCGACCCGCTCGACTACGGTCTCTTATTCGAACGTTTCCTGAACCCGGAGCGCATCTCGCTGCCGGATATCGACATCGATTTTTGCACGCACCGCCGCGGCGAGGTGATCCAGTACGTCACCGAAAAGTACGGGCGCGAGCAGGTGGCCCAGATCATCACCTTCGGCACCTTGGGGGCGCGCGCCGCCATTAAGGACGTGGGCCGGGTGCTCGACATGACCTTCGCCGATGTCGACAAGATTACCAAGCTCATCCCCACCACCCTCAACATCAAGCTGAAGGACGCCCGCGAGCAGGAGCCGGCACTGAACGAGCTGGCCCGCAAGGACCCCCGCGTCGGGGAAGTGCTGGACGTCGCCGAGAACCTGGAAGGCATGGCCCGCAACGCCTCCGTGCATGCCGCCGGCGTGGTGATCTCACCCGAACCGCTCATCGGCCTGGTGCCGCTGTACAAAACGGCCAAGGATGAAATCGTCACCCAGTACGACATGGTCTCGCTCGAGAAGCTGGCGCTTCTCAAGATGGACTTTCTCGGCCTCACCACCCTCACGATCATTCACGACTGCCAGCGCCTGCTCGACCACGGCCGCGGCATCCGGCTCGCCATCGACGAGATTCCGCTCGATGACGACAAGACGTTTCAGGTCTTCTGCCAGGGACATACCAGCGGAGTTTTCCAGTTTGAATCGAGCGGCATGCGCGACATTCTCCGGCGCTCCGAGCCCAATCGCATCGAGGACCTGATCGCCCTGAACGCGCTGTACCGCCCCGGCCCGCTGCAGGGCGGCATGGTGGACGATTTCATCGAACGCAAACACGGCCGCAGGAAGGTCACTTACGATTTGCCCGAGCTCAAGCAGGTGCTCGAGGAAACGTACGGCGTCATTGTCTACCAGGAGCAGGTGATGCAGATTTCCAATCGCCTGGCCGGCTACAGCCTGGGCGACGCCGATATCCTTCGCCGTGCCATGGGAAAGAAGAAGAAGGAGGAGATGGACCGGCAGCGGGAGCGCTTCATTCAGGGCGCCCTCGAGCGGGGTTTTCCGCCCAAGAAGGTGGAGCGGATCTTCGACCTGATGGCACAGTTCGCCGGCTACGGGTTCAACAAGTCGCACTCGGCCGCCTACGCCTATCTCGCCTATATTACAGCGTACCTGAAGGCTCACTACCCACTGGAGTTCATGTCGGCGCTGCTGACGTCGGAAAGCGGCAACACCGCGAAGGTGGTGAAGTACATCAACGAGTGCCGCGAACGGGGCATTCCGGTGCTGCCGCCGCACATCAATTCGTCGGCGCTTACCTTCATGCCCGACGGCGATGGAATCCGGTTCGGCCTGGGCGCCATCAAGAACGTCGGCCCCGGACCCGTCGAAGCCATCCTGAAGGCGCGCCAGGAGCATGGCCCGTTTCGCTCGCTCTACCACTTTTGCGAGCAGGTGGATCCCTCGTCCATCAACCGCCGGTTGCTCGAAAGCTTCATTCGCGCCGGCGCCCTGGACAACCTGGGCGGCAACCGCGCCCAATTGATGGCCGCCCTCGACGATGCCATCGAATCCGGCCATCGCGTCTGGAACGACCGTTGTTCGGGGCAGGTGGGGTTGTTTGGTGAAATTTTAGGCGCAGGCGACGCGGCCGACCCCCCTCTGCCGGACGTTCCCGATCTCACCAGCCAGGAGTACCTCACCGGCGAAAAGGAGATGCTGGGCTTCTATGTAACCGGCCACCCGCTCGACCAGTTCTCCAGCAAAATCATCGAGCTCGCCAGCCACGACAGCTCCACCCTGGAAGGCTTGGAGAAGGGTGTGGAAGTAGCCCTTTGCGGCATTTTCAGCGGCCTCAACCGTCGCCGCAACAAAGAGGGCAAGCTTTGGTCTTCGTTGGTTCTCGAAGACCGCCAGGGAAGCGTCGACGCCATGGTGTTCACCACCAACTTCGAGCGCCTCTCGCAGTTCCTGATTGAAGACAAGCCAATGTTCGTTCGTGCCCTGGTCCTTCCCGAAGAGGGCGCTCCGCCCAAAATCTCCATCCAGGACATCGTTCCCCTGGAGATTGCCCACGTTCCCCTTCCTACGCTAATCTCAATCCGGGTACGGCTTGCGAACAAATCGAACGGAGCGGAGCAGGACCGGGCGGCGGCGCTGCATGAATTGTTCCAGCGCAAGCCAGGTTCCACCGAGGTTCGCCTGCGTCTGGAACGGAGCCGGGAATTCTCGGTGGTCCTCGATCTGACCTCGAAAATTTGCCCGGACAAAGAGTTTAAGGCAGAGGTTTCAAAGATTTGCGGCTCGGAAGCGCTAGAAATACTAGCAATGTAGTATCTATGCTCCGATATCTGGGGTTGCCGGGCGAACTTGGATGCGACGATGGAAAACCTAGAGAGCAAGAAACTCGAACTCACCCAGGTCATCGAGGAGTTGAGCCGCCTGCGGGCCACCAGCACCGACGCTCAATCCCGCATTGACGAGCTGCTGGGGAAGCAGGCGGAAATCCAGAGGGTGCTGGACGAGGCCAATCCCGCCTGGCTGCGGGTGAAATTGGCGCGACATCCCAAGCGGCCGCATTCGCTCGACTACATTCAGAGAATATTCACGGATTTCAACGAATTACACGGCGATCGGGCGTACGGGGACGACCCCGCCATCGTATGTGGTTTTGCGTTTCTGGAGGGGCGCCCGGTGGTTTTGTGCGCTCAGCAGAAGGGCCGCGACACCAAACAGAAGCTGCACCGGAACTTCGGCATGCCAAAACCGGAGGGCTATCGAAAGGCGCTGCGGGTGATGCAGATGGCATCCAAGTTCGGCCGTCCCATCATCAACTTGCTCGACACGCCCGGCGCTTATCCGGGAATTGACGCTGAAGAACGCGGCGAGGCACAGGCCATCGCGTTGAATCTACGGGAGATGACTAGACTTCAGGCTCCCGTGATTGTGGTTGTGATCGGGGAGGGCGGAAGTGGAGGCGCGTTGGGACTCGGCGTCGGAAACAAGGTTTTCATGCTCGAAAACGCCACCTATAGTGTGATCTCGCCCGAAAGTTGCGCGGCTATCATTTGGCGGGATGCGGGTAAGGCGGAATTGGCGGCGGCAGCCTTGAAACTGACGGCAGTCGACTTACTACAATTGAAGTTGATAGATGGTATTATTCCGGAGCCACCCGGTGGCGCGCACGAAGATCATGACGGCGCTGCCGGCATCTTGAAGGCCTCGCTCATCGAAGCGCTGGATGAGCTCACTCCCATGACACCGGAGCAACTGATTGACCAGAGGTATGAGAAGTTCCGCCGCATTGGCAGTTTCTTTGAGGAGAGCGCTAGTTGAAAACAAAGATTTTATTGGTGTTGCTCGGAGTCGCTGCGTTCATTGCTCTGCTGCTTTACAGCACCTTGCGGGGCAAGTCGGTGCGCGTCGAGGTGTGTGTTACCTATAATGGCAGACAGGACTGCCGCATCGCTGTTGGCGCCAGCGAAGCCGAGGCGCGCCAGACGGCCCAGACCAACGCGTGTGCGATGCTGGCGCGCGGAATGACGGAATCTGATGGCCTGCCAGGACAAGCAGCCCGACAGCGTTCGCGTTGGTGACTAGGTCCGCGCGACGACAAACGGAAAATCTAGCTTTCGTTCGTTTCTTTTCCGCCGGGTGAGTCGTCTTAACCATTGGGGACTGTCGGCAGGCGTTCCCGCGCCGGGGGCGCCGTTTTCGGATTTGTGAACAAAGCTCGATCTAAAAGCGTCTCTTCCTACAGATGGGAGAAATCTGTCCGTGAAGCCCAAGTATAAGATCCTGATCGGCGTCTCGATCGCCATTGTCGTGGGTGTTGGCATTTTTGCCAGTATCCGCTACAACCGGCGCGGCGTTGTGACCGTGCAAACCGGCAAAGCCGTGAAGGAAGATCTGACCGCCCTGGTGACCGCCTCCGGTGAGATCAAGCCCAAGAATTACATCAATATTGGCGCCAACGTGATGGGACGCATTGTGGACCTGACTGTCAAGGAAGGCGACCATGTTACCAGGAATGAGGTGGTGGCTCGCCTGGAAGCGGTGCAGGCGCAGGCCGACGTCGAAGCGCAGCGTGCCGCCTTGCGTTCGGCGCAGGCGGATTCATCCGCCGCTGAGTCAGGTCTTAACGCGATGGACGAGAGTATCAAGACCGCCCATGGCGACCAGGGACGGCGCCAAGGCAAACCTCGATAAGGCGAAGGCGGATTTTGACCGCGCCAAGCAGTTGTTCGACCAACAACTGATGGCGCGTCAGGATTTCGACCAGCGCGCCGCAGCCTATGAAGGCGCGCAAGCCAGCCTCAGAGAGGCGGAAACCAGAATCGCCCAGTTGCAGGCGCAACGCAGCCAGACCGCCTCGCAGGTCACCTCGGCGCAGCGGCGTGTTACGCAAACCCAGGCGGTGCTGGCGCGCGTGGACGACGTCCTGTCGAAACACAACGCGGTGTCCCCCATCGACGGCATCGTCACCAACCTGCCCGTCCGGGTGGGAGAGACAGTAGTGCCCGGCATTCAGAATTCTTCCGCCAGCCTCATCATGACCATCGCCGACATGTCGGAGATTACCGCGGAAGTAAAAGTGGACGAGACAGACATTGTCAACGTCAAGCTCGGTCAGGTGGCCGACATTTCAATCGACGCAATCCCGAACCGAACATTCCAGGGACACGTTACCGAAATCGGCAACACGGCCATTCTGCGCTCCACCGGTCTGGCTGCTTCGCAGAGTGCCGTCTCCAGCCAGGAAGCGAAGGACTTTAAGGTGGTGATTGCGTTGGATAATCCTCCGCCGGAGATCCGCCCTGGACTGTCGTGCACCGCCAAAGTGACTACCGCCACCCGCAATAACGTGGTGGCAATACCCATTCAGGCGCTCACCGTTCGCACCCGCGGCGACCTGGAAAAGAAGGACAGCAAGGGTGTGGAGGCAGCCACGAAATTGACTGCCGCCGAAGAAAAGCGCCGGAAAGAGGAAGTACAAGGGGTGTTTGTAGTGAAGAATGGCCAGGTTCAGTTTCGCGAAGTGCAGACCGGAATCACCGGGGCCACCGACATTGAGGTCTTGTCCGGCTTGAAAGAAGGCGATGAGATCGTCACCGGCAGCTACAAAGTGATCCGGGGTCTGCGCAACAATTCCCGGGTGGAAGTGGACAACAAAGTAATCAAGCAAGCGGAATCCCTATAGGCGCCCGCGGCGACGCGATTCCGAAGGGAAGGAATGCAGAATGGCAGAGGCATTGGCAACTGAAAAAACCGAACGGGGCGAACAACTGCGCCGCGAAGGCATTGTCATCTCCACGTACGATTTGTGGAAGACGTACATGATGGGCGATCAAGCCATCCATGCGGTCTCCGGCGTCGATGTGGTGATCCGGCGCGGCGAGTACGTCGCCATCATGGGTCCGTCCGGTTCGGGCAAGTCGACTCTGATGAACCTGATCGGGTGCCTTGACACGCCGACCAAAGGCGACTATTTCATCAACGGCAACCTGGTCAGCGACATGACCGACGATGAGCTGGCCCGCATCCGTAACAAGGAGATCGGCTTCGTCTTTCAGACGTTCAACCTGCTGCCACGCGCCTCGGCGCTGCATAACGTCGAGCTGCCGCTGATTTACGCCGGCGTATCCGCCGACGCCCGCCTGGAGAAGGCCAAACACGCGCTGCGCATGGTGGATCTCGAACAGCGCATGTATCATCGGCCCAACGAACTGTCGGGCGGCCAGCGCCAGCGCGTGGCCATCGCCCGGGCCCTGGTCAACAACCCCTCCATTCTGCTGGCCGACGAGCCCACCGGAAACCTCGACTCGGCCACCGGCAACGAAATCATGGGTTTGTTCGACCGGCTTCACACACAGGGCAACACCATCGTGCTGGTTACCCACGAGCACGATATCGCCATGTACGCGCACCGCGTCATCCACATCCGCGACGGCAAGGTGGATAAGGACGAAAAGGTCAAGTAGCGGAGCGGACCGCGGGTGCTCGTGTCTCAGAAGGCGTGCAGCCATCCCCACACGTTGGCACTCGCAAGCCCAAAAGCCACCGCAGCAATGACCAGCAACCCGGCGTTGGTCAGCCAGTGGTTGCGGTGGTCACCCATCAGCTTCCGGTCGCTGGTAATGCGGAAAAGGCCGTAGGCGAGCAGCGGCATCAGGATCATTGCCACCGCGTGGCCGGCTAGCGATAGCGCCACCGGTTTCCAATCGGTGAACAGCACGTACAACGGGGACACCATCCAGACCACCACCAGCACGCGGAAAATTGGATCGGTGTTGGTCGGCTTTCCCGCGGAAGCCGGGCCGAACATCCGGCGCAGCGGCGGCAGGACATTCCGGCAGATATCGGTGACGATGATGCCTGAGCCTGTCGTGTTGCTCACCGTGCTACAGAAGCCTGCACTCCAAAGGCCCATGGCGATCAGCACCCGGCCGACCTCGCCGAACGTGCTCGAGTAGATGGTGAGCAGGTCGTTGACAGTTCGAGGGACAAGTCCTTTTCCATGCAGGGCACCCGCGGCCACAATCTGCAGCACCGCACCCATGAACAGCATCGCGCCAATGGTTAGCAACAGATCTACCCGCTGCCGGCGCAGGTAGCTCATGCCTCGCCATCCCTTCTCCTGCAGGAAATACGAGTACGAGATGTTCGTCACCGAACCGGCAGTGGAGCCGACCAGGCCGGCCAGCAAAAGAAAGGTGCCATAGCCTCGCTGCTCCCCGCCGAGGGTCGGGATCAGGAAACCCCGGACGATTCCCGCGGCGTGCGGATGGGAAAACACCCCGGCCAGCGCGAGGCACGATCCCATCGCCAGGATGAACCATCGAAGCACCCGCTCGACGTTGCTGTAGCCACCCCAGAAGATCAGGATGAAAGCCGCGGCGACGGAAACGAAGGCATAGATCGCCGAGCTAAACGGGGTGGGCAGCGGCAGAACGGCGGTCAGACATTCGCCCATCAGAACAAAACGGTACAGTTGAAAGACGTGCTTCAGAACCACCAGGGAGACGAGCAGGATCCATCCTAGCCACTGCCCCACACGGACGTAGCCTTGAATCAGCGACTCGCCGGTGTGCAGCACGTATTTCGCCGAAGCGCTGAGCCAAATGTACCGGAAGAGGAGAGACAGGGGGAGCAGCCAGAGGAGCGCGTAGCCGCGAGTGGCCCCCGCCGCGCTATTTGTGATGAAGTCGCTCGCGCCAATTACCGTGAGCGTGAAGACCACGCCGGGACCAAACGACCTCAGGATGGGCACGCGGCCGAACCAGCCTTCGCGTCCCTCCGGCCAAGGTTCCATGGCGGGCGCCACCGGCGCAGCGGACGCATTTTCCGTTGGATTGCGCATGGAGTCCGAGGCTGGCGTAGTCAACTCCTCGTTGATGCGCCAACCACGTGCAGCGGCTGGATTTTGGCAGAAGAAGTGGCGTACGGCTCTCGTCGAACTACTTTCAGGGTGTTGCCATGGCGCCATTCGGCGGTCATCAGCCGGCCTCCGGCGTTCCTCAAGGCAAGGAACTTCAGAGCCTCTTCAGCCACCGCCGATTCATCCAAAAGCCCGACGCGCGGGCTGACAACCAAACTCACGCGGATCACTCCGTTGGTTTCTTCCTCCACCAGTTGATAGTCGGACACCGAGCCGCCGAATCTCGCCGGCAGGATCTCCTCGAGAAGCGTGATGAGTTCGGAGCCGAAGAAAGTGACTCCCCCTCCGGTGAGCTTCTCGTAGCTTCGAATGGTGTGGATGTGTGTGTCAAAGCCGAGCCGGTCGAACACGCAGCCACACCGGCGTTTGGTAACAACGCCGTAGTCCCCGGTCTGCACGTTCAGCGATACCTTCGGTGCGTAAGGCAGCAAGTTCGTTACGTAAAAGCTGTTCACGGTCTCGTCGCCCCCGCCCACCCGTTGCGGCCGCTGGACCATCGCCAGCCGGTAGGCCATGAAGTGTACATCATCGACTTGTTCCGGCCGGGTGCAGCCCATACCGATCCGGCCGCACTCGGACATGGCATAGTGCACCAGAACGCGGACGCCGGTCGCCTGCAATACGCGCGCCTTTGCCTCCGTGAATGGCTCACTCCCGACACGAAACAGGGTGCCGGCGATATCCAGGCGGTGATCGAGCGCGGCCTGACAAACGCGCACGGCGGACGAGCTCTTGGTGTCCAAATAGGCCGGCCTCCCCGCCGCCTTTTTTTCCGCGAGCCATCCTGCGACAACCACCGCCTCGCCGAGCGGCACATGCTCAGGCATCGGGAATTTCTTCCCTCTCAAAGCAGCCGTGAAATGGGTGAAGTGTGTAAACAGGGCGTATTTCAGCTCCTTGGGACGGTAGCGCAGCGGGTAGGGGGAGAACCATTTCTCCACGTCGCAGCCAATCTTCACCTGGTGAAACCATTTGTTGATCCCGGAATTGTCGGGAAGCACAGAACGCCAGACTCCCATCGGACGGTCCAGCGCCCCGGCGTCGTGCATAAAAAGGTGGTGGGCGGCTGAGTCTATCTCGTACTTGTCCAGGTCAATCGCCAGGCGCCGCGGGGTGCCGCGGGAACCGCCGGTAGTTGCTTCCAGGTGTTTCTTGATTACCGGGTTGTCGAAATCCTCGGCACGTACCGCGATTTCCAGTCCCGGTCTTCGAATCGGCTGGCGGCCCTTGAATTCATCCAACCCGATAAAGACTCCGACGTCCAGCAGCTTCTCCAACGCGGCATCCAAACCCTCCCGCCCGACCAAATCCACAACATCTCCATACTCAATGCCGGCGTGACGAAAAAGGGCCAGGTAAGGGCTTACAGGATTGTCGAATATCGATCTCCGTACGAAACCAAGGAAATTCTCTTGCCGCCGCGCAAGTAAACCGACAATCAATGCTTTCGACTCTTCCAGAGTGAGCGTGCTGTCCAGGTATCTCCAGAGGCCGCCGGCATACCTTACGAGCATTCTTAGATCGTTCAGCATACTGTTTCAGAAGCTCAAACGAATTCCAACCTGCAATTCCCGGGAATCCCCGGCGCTGGTGATGCGGCCCGCGTCCTCAACGCGGCCCGAGCTGGTGAAGACCACGGAGCGGCTGCGGTCCGGAATGTTAAAGTTCGTATGGTTAAGAACATTAAAGCCTTCGAATCGAAATTCCAGCCGGCCGTTGTCGCCCATGGCGGCCACAGAGAATGCTTTTGACAGAACTACGTCGGTGGACGCGAGGCCGGGACCGCGCAACGTGTTTCTTCCGAGGTTCCCCAGGAAGCCGGGCTGCGGACGCACAAACGCAAACGGGTCGAACCACAGATTTGGATCGCCAGTTATCGGGTTGTTGCTGGCACCCGGCGCGAGGTCGGGCCGCTGGCCGCTGCTGGTGCTCCTGGAGGTCAGTGTGCGGGCGGCATCGTATCCCAGAGTGGCTGAAAACGGCACCCCCGAGGTGATAGTCGTGATGGTGCCCAGCCGCCAGCCGCCGAGCAGTTTGCCAGCCATGCCTCTCGGCCTGAGCGGGATGTTCCATAGCAGATTGGCGACGAAAGAGTGCCGCAAGTCCTGATCGGAAGGACCTCGATTCGCTTTGGGCGACCCGACGTACGGAACGGAAATCGCATTCGCCGACTCGGTGGGGGCAAACGTATAGGAAGCATCGTCCAGGCTCTTGGCAAACGTGTATCCCATCTGGAACGACAAATCATTCCGCAAACGCTGGTCCCAGTACGTTACCACGCCATAATAGAAGGACTGCCCATCGAATTCGATGTCCTGAATGCCGCCGAAAGCCAGATTTCTGTGTGTTCCATTCGGAGGAAAATAGAGCCGGCCATCCGCCAGCACTTCCGGTATGGCGAGATTCACGTCCGACAACCAACGGGACAGGTGTACGCCGTGCGATCCCAAGTAGGCCAGTCTTAATTTCGCATTTCGCCAGAGTTCCTGTTCGACGTGCAGATTCCAATGCTGGACGTAGGGCTGGGAGAGATCCGGGGCGATGCGGACCGTGCGCGCGGTGCCCGGCGTTCCGGAGATCTTGAGGTACGCAGCAGTCGGAAAGTCGCCTGACGCGAGGCCGGCAATCTGACCTTCCTGGTAGAAAGGGAAGGAGCGAACTCCGGCAAGCAGCAGGAATTGGACTGAAAATGGATCGAAGTAGATTCCGTAGCCTCCACGGACTACGGTTCGCCCGGTTCCGGACAAGTCAAAAGAGAAGCCCACCCGTGGTCCGAAGTTTCTGAGCGACGGGTTCCTCACCATCGGGTTTCCGAGACGCGGGACCTGGCTCACGAACAGATCCAGGTTGGACACCTTTCCGTGCACCTCCGAGGGAACGCTGACCGCCTCATAACGGGCGCCGAAATCAAACGAAAGCCTGTCGGCGACCCGCCATCCATCCTGAACGTAGCCGGCGATCATCCACTGCCGCCAGCCGCGCACGGTGTCCGAGCCCGGCAACTGCGACCGAAAGCGTTGAGGCTGATTGCTCAACAGAGCCGCCACGTTCTGAAACGTGTATTCCCCACTGGCCCTCACCTGGCTATCCTCGTTGTAGCGGATCCGTTCCAGGCTGACTCCGGCCTTCAGAGCGTGCCGGCCACTGGCGAACGTGAGGTCGTCGTAGAGCTGAAAAGAGCTGTAGGCGTGTTTGTCGGCATCCTCCCCGCCGGTGCCGCCAGGAAAATCCGTCAGCCCGGAAACGATCACTACCCCGACGGCCTTGCCGCCCGGCAGAAACGCCAGGGAAGGGTCGTCCGCTGCTTTGTCGGTGGCGACGGTGTCGCCTATCGTTCCGCGCGTCCTGGAGAAACCGAAGCGGGCCGAATTCAGCAGCCTCGAAGAGAACACGTGGTTCTCTTCGAGGACGGCGGACTGGTTGCGGGTAACATCGGCGGTGCGGCCCACGGCGAACGCCGTGGAGGATTCCTGCTCGGCGTGGCTGACCGAGTAACGCACCATCAGGTCGTCGGCGGCTGAAGGCTCGAAGTCCGCCCGTGCCAAGCCGAATTGTTCCCGGCTCTCAAGGTTGTTGGGATAGATGAACAGGCCCGTGTCGCCGAATACCTCGCCATTCGGGGACGGATACAATTTCAAGAACCTCGCTATCGTCGGATCGACGTTTACCGATCCACTCTGCAACTGGCCCTGCCTGGCGAGGTCGCTCAGAGTGGTGCCGATGGTGGTCCTGCCGCGCACCTCGCGAACTTGTTCGTAGTTCCCGTAAAACTGGGCCCTGTTCTTCTTCAGAGGTCCTCCGAGCGAGACGCCGAGTTGATGCCGGCGAAACTCCGGAGGCTTTTCCAGGTCGAAGAAGTTCCTCGCATCCAGGTTGTCGTTTCGGTGGAAATAGTAGAGAGAGCCGGAGAATTGGTTTCCCCCCGACTTTGTCACGGCGTTGATAACCCCACCCGCGGCGCGCCCGTACTCGGCACTGTAGGTGCTGTCGAGGACGCTGAACTCACGAATCAATTCGACCCCCAGATTGACGCCGTTGATGCTGCCAGGAGTTGAGCCGGTGTAATTGTTGATGCCCACGCCATCCAGCCGGAAGCTGTTCTGCACCGGCCGCGACCCGGCAATCGAGAACGGAAGCCCGTAACCGCCGTTGCTGTTGCGATACCTCTCCCGAGCTAGGTCCACACCAGGCTGAATGGTGGCGAGGCGCAGATAGTCGCGGCCGTTCAAGGGCAGCTCTTCGATCTGCCCGGTGGTCACCACGTTCGACACCGAGGAGGCAAAAGGATCGAGCGCCCGCACTCCCTCCCGGACTTCGATAGTCTCGACGCCGCCCGCCACTTCCAGAGTGGCGTTGACGGTCGACTCCCGGTCCATGGCAAGGATGACCGGTTGATAGGAGCGGGGCGCAAAACCGGCGTGACGGAATTCCAGCCGATACTCGCCGGGCTGCAGGCCGGACAGCCGGTAGTAGCCGGTTTGATCGGCAATCACGGACCGCTGGGCGCCGGTATCGACTTTCGAGGCTTGAACCTCCACGCCGGCTACTCGCCCGCCACTCCGGTCCGAGATGACCCCGGAGATTGCCGAGGTATGCTGGGCCCAAAGCACGGGTAACGTGGCAAACACCCACCCTAGCAGCCCACGGGCAATGCGTGATAGCTTGCGCCGGTCAAAGCGATTTTTCAAACCCAGAGAAAGCCTCCGCCGATGAATTGAAGCTGCGGCGCGGTATCAGGATGTTCTTCCACTCCGGCTGAACCAGAGTTGCACGCGCTGACACAGATGCCCGGCAAGACATGCGGCCGCCCCCTTTTAGGGGAAGGCAAAGTTGAATGATACAACTTCCGTGGAACGAACGTCCGAACGACTCGTCAGACGTCAAGATTGCGGACATCCAGCGCGTTCTCTTCGATGAACTTCCGCCGGCTTTCGACGTTTTCGCCCATCAGGGTGGAGAAGATCTCTTCGCTTTCCACCGCGTCTTCCAGGCGCACCTGCAACAGCGTGCGCTTCTCCGGATTCATGGTGGTGTCCCAAAGCTGGTCGGCATTCATCTCGCCCAGCCCTTTGTAGCGCTGGATGCTGACGTCTCGCATGCCTTCGGCCCGAACGTAGGCCAACAATTCCTGCCAGGTGCCGATGCCCTCGGTGCGGCCGTCGTATCGAACGGAAAAGCCCGGCTTGTTGAACTTCGCGGTTTCCCGGGCCAGGTGCCGCAGGCGCCGGTATTCGGGCATCAGCGCCAGCTCGATGTCCACCCGCCGCTCGGCGTTGGTGGAATCGTGGAAGGCAACTAGCCAGGAACTGTGTTCCTCCTCCATCCGCATGGTGGCTTCCACGCCGGCCTTCCGCAGCGCCGCCTCGAGCGCCTCCACTTTTTCCTTCACCTGGAAGTCGGCCTTGGAGTCGACGGAAAGAGAAGTGTCGGTGAGCACGTTTACCACCCGGGGGTCGCGCATCCGCCGCTCCATGCGTTCGTACATGTGCAGGAACTCGTCAAGCTGCATGAGGTAGGCGCGCAGCTCGCCGCCTTCCAGCCGGCCTTCAGCGCCGCCGCCGTTCACGCCGTATTCCACCACCACGTTTTCGGTGGCGCGACGCAGAATCTCGCGTGTAAATTCCTTTTCGTCCTTGATGTACTTCTCGCTCCTGCCCTTCTTCAGGCGATACAGCGGCGGCTGCGCCACAAACACGTGGCCGCGGATAATCAACTCCTGCATGTGCCGGAAGAAGAAGGTCAGCAGCAGCGTGCGGATGTGGCTGCCGTCCACGTCGGCATCGGTCATGACGATGATCTTGAAATAGCGCAGCCGGTTCGGGTCGAAATCGTCTTTCCCGATGCCGGTTCCGATGGCGGTAATCATGGCGCGGATTTCGTCGTGGCCGAGCATCTTGTCGTAACGCGCCTTCTCCACGTTCAGGATCTTGCCTTTCAAGGGAAGAATCGCCTGGTACTTCCTGTCGCGGCCGGACTTGGCGGTGCCGCCGGCCGACTCGCCCTCCACCAGGTAGAGCTCGCAGCGCTGCGGATCCTTCTCCTGGCAATCGGCGAGTTTCCCCGGCAGGCCGCCGGAATCGAGAGCGCCTTTCCGCCGGGTGAGCTCGCGCGCCTTGCGGGCCGCCTCGCGCGCCCGGGCCGCGTCCACCGCTTTGCTCACGATCTTCTTCATCACCGCCGGGTTCTTGTCGAAAAACTCCCCCAGCTTCTCGTTAACCAGTTGCACGACATGTCCCTGAATGTCGCTGTTCAGCTTTCCCTTGGTTTGACCCTCGAATTGCGGCTGCGGCAGTTTCACGCTGATCACCGCGGTAAGACCTTCCTGGACATCGTCCCCGGTCAGGTTGTCCTTCTGGTCTTTCAATAGTCCGGCCGACTTCGCCGACGCGTTTACCGTACGGGTAAGCGCCTGCCGGAACCCGATCAGGTGCGTCCCGCCGTCTTTGGTGTTGATGTTATTGGCGAAGCTGAAAATCTGGTCGGCGTAGCCGTCGTTCCACTGCATCGCCACTTCCATCGACAGCACGCCGTTGGGAAGCTCGCGTTCCCCTTCGAAGTAAATCGGCTTGTCGTGAAGGGAGTGCTTGCCGCGGTTCAGATGCTTGATGAACTCGGCGATTCCACCGCTATAAACGAATTCGCTCTGCTTCGGCGGCACCACCCGCTCGTCGGTAAGCGTGATGGTCAGGCCCTTGTTCAGGAACGCCATCTCGCGGAGCCTCTGCGCCAGCGTATCGAACAGGAAGGTGGTCGCCGTCATGATCGTCGCGTCGGGCTTGAAGGTGATCTTTGTGCCCCGCCTGTGCCCCGCCCGGCCGGTTTTCGTCAGAGGCCGTTGTGGTATCCCACGCTCATACTCCTGTTCATAGGTAAACTTGTCCCGCCAGATTTCCAGACGTAGCCATTCGGAGAGCGCATTCACGCAGCTCACGCCGACACCGTGCAGTCCACCCGATACCTTGTAGCTGTTCGAGTCGAACTTGCCGCCGGCGTGCAGCTTGGTCATCACCACTTCGGCGGCCGAGACACCCTCTTCATGCATGTCGACGGGGATCCCCCGGCCGTTGTCGACGACGGTCAGCGAGTCGTCGATATGGATGGTGACCTGGATCTCCGTACAGTAGCCCGCCAGAGCCTCATCCACCGAGTTGTCGACCACCTCGTATACCAGGTGATGGAGGCCGAGTTCCCCAGTCGAGCCAATGTACATTGCCGGCCGCAGGCGTACCGCCTCCAGTCCCTCGAGTACCTTGATGCTTCTGGAATCGTAGCTGTCCCCTTGTCCGGGAGAAGGTGTCACATTCATATTCACATCACCGATCAGCGCGCTCGCCTGGCAAACGCGGTGTTACATGAGGGGCATCCGGCGTCGATCAAACAAGTTCTGCTTGCTCTTCCACTTGCCGTTGTGGCGCTCAAATCCGCATGGGCATTACGACATACCGGTATATTGTGTCCGCGTCGCCACCGGATGGGCGCATCTCTCCAGCACTCTGGGAATCGCGAAAATGGAAGGTCGACTTGGTTTCCGAGAGAGCTCGGGTAAATTCCAGCAAGTAGTGCGCGTTGAAGCCAACCTCTATTTTCGGCCCATCGTAGGTTGCCGGTAGGGTCTCTTCACCCTCGCCTGTCTCCGACAACGATGAGTGGACTTTTACTTCCCCGGGCAAAAACTGCAGCCGGATGGCGCGCGAGCGCTCATCGCTGAACTGCGAGACACGCTCGATGGCGGCTCTTAAAACATCCCGGTCGAGCTCCACCATATACGGCTGTTCTTTAGGCAGCACGCGTTCGTAATCGGGGAAAGTCCCCGTCAGTTTGCGGCTTATCAATAACCTGTCGCCTACCTGAAAGAACAAGTGGTTGTCGTCAGCCGAAAACGCCACCATGGCATCTCCGCTCGCATCCTGCGCCAGCTTCTGCAGTTCTTGCATCGCCTTGCGTGGAAGCAGAGCCCGATAATCCGAGCTTAACCCCGGCAGTTCCTTCTTCACCTCCACCATCGAGAGCCGGTGCCCATCGGTAGCCACCATCACAACCCCGGAAGTACGCAGGAACAACAGCGCTCCGTTGAGAGTAAACCTCGACTCCTCGGCCGAGATGGCGAAGATAGTCCGGGCTATCATTCCAGCCAGTATCGACAGCGGCAATTCCGCGATGGTATCCGGCATCGTCGGCAGCTCCGGATAGCTCTCGCGCGACATCCCCGCAATGCGGCTTCGAGAACGGCCGCAAACGATACTCGCCCACTGGTTGTCCCCGAACTTAACCTGCAACTCGACATCCGGAAGCAACCTCACATAATCCAGCAGTTTTCGCGCGGGAATTGTACCGGAACCCTCCCGCTGCACGGTTGCCGGACAGGAACATCGAATACCCAGCTCCAGGTCGGTAGCCGTCATGTGTATCCGGTCACCCACCGCTTCCACCAGGACATTCGAGAGAATCGGAATCGTCGTCTTCTTCTCGACTACCCCCTGCGAAAGACTCAGCTCTCGCACCAGATCCGCTTTGTTAACGCTGAACTCCATGCCGCTCTCGTCTCCCGCCTTTTCGGCTTTCCCTCTTCAGGTTCTCATTGAGTACTTACAGTTACTGATTAGTAGACGCTGTTGAAATGTGGAAAACCTTCCTAAATTATACAAAACTTTGACTGTTGTTCGCTTGGCTCTGTGTTGGTATCCGGCCTTCCAACGGAGTAGAACTTCAGCTTGCCATGTGTCCTCCACACGCTTCCAGAACGTTGCGCACCCCAAGTTTGTGGAAAACGGCATAACTCTATTGAAATGAGTCTATTACGCTGTGGATGATGGTGTTCAATTCGGTGTCTCGCTGGCGTTGTGTTTCGATCTTCTGAATGGAGTGAAGCACGGTGGTATGGTGTTTGCCGCCGAATGTCCGGCCAATCTCGTTTAGGGAAGCGCCGGTCATCTCCTTCATCAGGTACATCGCCACCTGCCGTGGAAAGGCTACCGAGCGAGCATTCGTCTTTTGCTTGAGTTGGTGCGGCGGCAGGCTGTACCGTTCCGCTACGGCGCGCAGGACGGTGTCCATGCTGACACGCTTCTCCGGAGTATGCAGCATGTGCTTCAACACCTGTTGCGCCATCAACAGATTGATTTTTGAGCCGGTTACATCCGAGTACGCCATCAGCTTGATGAGTGCGCCTTCCAACTCCCGGACGTTCGACTTGGTTTTGGTGGCAATGAAGATGCGTACGTCTTCGGGAAGCTGGAGCCCCTTCTCCTCCGCCTTCTGGTCGAGGATTGCCATCTTTGTTTCAAGGTCGGGTGGCTGCATGTCCACCATCAGCCCCCATTCGAACCGGCTGCGGAGCCTTTCTACCAGGCCGGATGTGCTCTTCGGCGGCGAATCGCTTGAGATCACAATTTGCTTTTGGTGCTCGTAGAGTTCATTAAATGTATGGAAGAACTCTTCCTGGGTGCGTTCCTTTCCGGCGAGGATGTGTATGTCGTCTACGAGAAGCACATCCGCCGAGCGGAAGTGACGATGGAAGAGTGCCATCTTGTCCGTCTTGAGCGATGCGACCATGGTGTTCATGAATCGTTCGCTCGACGTATAGATGACGCGCGTACCGGTGCAGGTCTCCAGCAACTTGAGCCCGATGGCTTGCATCAGGTGCGTCTTGCCGATACCGGTGCCGCCATAGATGAATAGCGGATTATAGCTACAAGAAGGTGTACGGGAAACCGCAACGGCCGCCGCGTGCGCAAACTGGTTGCACGACCCTACGACAAAGTTATCAAAGCTCAGCCGGCTGTCGAGCTGGTCCCTGGGGTTGGCAAACAGCGCTTCCAGACCAGGCCCGATGTAGGTTCCGCCGCCTCGCCGGAAACCTGCCACTTCAGACGGCAGGGCATTTTCCTGGACATGCCCATTACCGTGGCCTTCACCCACCACGTAAGTGACCGAAGTAAAGGGAAGAGCCAGTTCACGAACGGTCTCCAGAATGGCGTCCGTGTACTCGCCTTCCAGCCATTGTCTGGTTTCCTCGTTGGGAACCCCGACATAGAGTGTTTGATCCTCCAACCGGAGAAACCGGGTTGTGGTTACCCAATTCTGGAACGCCTGTGGAAGTATTTTCACAGACAGAGACTGTTTAACCTGGTCCCAAAAGTTCATGACACCGATCCCGTTGCACACTACACGAATACTATTTCCACAAGATTTCCACAGGTTGTGGAAAATCACAAATCCAAGTCTTTTTTGGGTTGCTATCGGCGCTTCCGGGAAGCGTTGCGGGCTGCCAAACCCCAGCACCTTACCGCTGCGGAATCTCAGTCTAGCACACTTTGCAAAACAGGAAAGAACGAACTTTTGCAATTTTGTAACAGATTGAAAACAAGTTTGTTATATGCGATTTCGGACTGCCCTCAAGGGACCGACTGCAAAAGCGAAACATTCTCATTTCAGTATGTCGAACGCCCACGGGCTCATTTCCGGCAACTATCGATTAATAAGCCTGAGTAGAGCTGCGGCAGCCTTTCACGGCGCTGGCAACGGCGGCAGATTCCTGCGCTTTGAAGGCCTCCTGGCCTTGATTGACACGAATCGACAGCCTCCAGTAGAGTCTCCTATGTAGGCTCTATGCCCACCCCTGGAGTCTACACCGCCGGACGGATGTCAGTTCCGGATTGCGGAGCCGCATTCCAGGCCGCCGGAATCGGCAAACCCGCGTATTGCCATGCGGTTAGTGCTTAGGACATACCCCAGTGAGCATCATTGAGTTCCGCGGCGTTTCGAAAAGCTACGCCATCTACGAATCGCCGGCCGACCGGTTGAGGGAGCTGCTCACTCTGAACCGTAAATCCTTCCACCGGGACTTTTGGGCCCTCCGCGACGTATCGCTCGCCATCCGCCGCGGAGAGACATTCTGCATCATCGGCGAAAACGGATCGGGAAAGTCCACCTTCCTGCAGATTGTTGCCGGCATCCTGGCGCCGACGGCCGGCGACGTGCAGGTGAAAGGCCGGGTGGCAGCCCTGCTCGAACTGGGCGCCGGATTCAACCCGGAATTCAGCGGACGCGACAACGTCTACCTGAACGCCGCCATCCTCGGGCTCTCTTCCGTGGAGATTGACAGCGTTTATCCGAGCATCGAGCAATTCGCCGAGATCGGCGATTTCATCGATCAACCGGTGAAGACGTACTCCAGCGGCATGGCCGTGCGGCTGGCCTTCTCGGTAGCCATCCACGTGAAGCCCGACATACTGCTGGTTGACGAAGCGCTGGCGGTGGGTGATATCTATTTCCGGCAACGCTGCCTCAGGAAAGTGCATGAGCTGCGTTCGAGCGGCGTAACGATTCTGTATGTCTCGCACGCCATGGGTGACGTGAAGTCGCTGGGCGACCGAACACTCTGGCTCGAGAACGGCAACGTCCGCGACATCGGCGAAACCGATCGCGTGGTGGCCCGCTACCTGGCCGCCATGACCGAAAAAGACTCCAGCTACCTGAACGTTTCCAGCCGCGGGCGAAAGACCGAGGGCGCCTCGCCCACCGTAGCCAGACAGGTGGTTACCAGCATTCCCAACATCGACCATCGCCATGGCGACGGCCGGGCCGAGCTGCTGGGGATCGCGATCCTGGATGCCGAGGGACGCCCCCTGCAAATGCTCGAGCCCAGTTCCCGCGTGGTGGTCCGCATCAGCGCGCGAGCCAAGGAACGCCTCGATCTTCCGAACATCGGGTTCATGTTGCGCAACCACCTGGGAATCGATTTTGCCGGCACCAACACCACCCGCGAAGGCGCCGATCTGCCCCCCATGGAGCCGGGCGACGTCTACACGGTCGACTTCCACATCGACCTGCCGGAGCTCTATCCCGCGGATTTCTCCTTTTCTCCGGCCGTCGCCGATGGTACGCTTCTGGCTTACTCGATGTGCGACTGGATAGACAACGCCATTACACTGCAAATGGGGCATGGGGAAGGCCAAGTCTACGGTTTCATCCATTTGCCTTGCAGGGTGGAATTGAACGCCGTCCTGCCGGAGGCCGAACATGCTTGAGTTCACGGGTGAGCGCGTGGTTCCCGGAATGGTGGACCCCGACCTGTGGAACGAACACGCCGCCCGCTATGCCTTCGCCGCCCGTATGGCCCGCCGGAAGCGGGTTCTGGACGCCGGCTGCGGAACCGGCTATGGGAGTTTCGAAATCGCTCGGGCGGCTGAGAGGGTGGTCGGCGCTGGACGTGTCTCCCGCGGCCGTGGACTACGCCGCCGCCAATTACCGGCGGTCGAATCTGGCGTTTATCCAAGCCTCCGTCACGGCCATTCCCATTTCCGGAAAATCCCTCGATCTCATCGTCGCCTACGAGCTGATCGAGCACCTGCCCGAGTGGCAGTTACTGCTCGAAGAATGCCGCCGGCTGCTAGCCCCGGGCGGGCAGCTCATTATTTCCACACCGAACAAGTTCTACTACGCCGAGCACCGCAAACTCACCGGCCCGAACCCGTTCCACGTTCACGAATTCGAGTTCGACGAATTCCGGGAGGAGCTGAAGAAATTCTTCCCGCACGTTTCCCTGTACACGCAGAACCACGCGCAGGGCATCGTTTTCAGCGCGGTCGCCCGCGAAAGCCCGTCTCTGGCGCCGTCCGCGCCGATTACCGACATCCGGCTGGAAACGGGCGGCAGCGACATAGAAACGGCGCACTTCTACCTTGCGGTGTGCGCGTTGTCGCCCCAAACCGGCTCTCCGACGTTCATCCATATTCCGAAAACCTCGAACGTCCTTCGCGAAAGGGAGCAGCACATCGAACTGCTCGAAGGTGAGCTAGCCCAGAAAGACAAATGGCTGGCGGACGCACGCGCCGAGCACGAGCGCCTGCTCGAGCTCTTCGCCAGGCAGCAGGACGAGCTGGACGCACGCCGTGTGTGGGCCGAGAAGATGAACCAGGAGCTCGATGAAGGCCGCGCCATCATTGAAAAACTCAACCGCGAAATCGAACAGCGCAACCTGTGGGCCGAGACCCTGAATCAAGAACTGGAACATAGCCGTGCCACGATTGAACGGTTGAACAGCGAACTCGAGCAACGCGCCGAATGGGCCTCGCAACTGAATACCCGGATGGTGGAGGCCGGCCGGCGCATCGTCGAGCTTCAGGAAGAGCTGGCAGCGGAACAATCGAAGGCCGGCGCGGCGATCGCCGCGCTGGAGAAGGAGAATCTCGCCAAGACCACCTGGGCCGAAAACCTCAATACCCAACTGGCGGCCACCGAACAGGAGCTTCAAGAGCGCACCAGGTGGGCGCAGGATCTCGACCGGCAAAGAGCCGAGCTGCTGGAACAACTGGATCTCGTCAAGTCGTCGCGCTGGGTGAAACTGGGCCGCAAGCTGAACGTCGGGCCGAACCTGGAAGGCAAGTAGATGCGTGTCCTCGCCGCAATCCTGAAAGGCCTGCCGCTTCTGATTCTGAGCATTCCCCTGCTGCTCGTGGCATTGCTGGTCTTCGCTGCCACAGATTTGTTTTGGCTGCTGTTCGGGAAGAAGAGAATCGGCCCCGACACGCGTCCGTCACGACAAGCCGCCACCGTCGTTATCCCCAACTGGAACGGCCGCGACCTGCTCGAAAAATACCTCTCTTCGGTCGTGAAGGCGATCGAAGCAAACCCGCGGAATGAAGTGATCGTTGTCGACGATGCCTCCACCGACGGCAGCGCCGCGTTTGTCCGCCAGCGCTTTCCCGACGTGCGCGTTCTCGAACTCGAGAAGAAGCATGGTTTCGGCGGCGGCTCGAACGCCGGAATCCGCGCCGCCAACAACGACATTGTCGTGATGCTGAACAACGACATGCGCGTGATGCCGGACTTCCTCAAACCGCTGCTCGACGGCTTCACCGACGAAAAGGTGTTCGCCGTTTCCTGCCAGATCTTTTTCAGCGACCCGGCCAGGAAGCGCGAAGAAACGGGCCAGACGCAAGCCTGGTGGGCCAACGGCGCATTGCGCGTACGTCACCGCGCCGACCCCGCCGTCGGCGGACTGTTCCCCTGCTTCTACGGCGGCGGCGGATCTTGCGCCTTCGACCGCCGCAAGCTGCTCGAGCTCGGCGGCTTCGACTCTTTGTTGAAACCCTTTTACCTCGAAGACACCGATCTCGGATACATGGCGTGGAAGCGCGGATGGAAGGTGATGTATCAGCCGGCCAGCGTCGTCTACCATGAACACCGCGGCACCATCGGAAAACGATTCTCCACACGCTACATCGACTCGGTTCTCAAGAAGAACTACCTTCTGTTCGCCTGGAAGAACATTCACGAGTGGGGCAAGCTGCTGGAGCAGCTTGCCTTCGCCTTTTCAAGCTCCGCGGTTTCGCTGGTGGCCGGCGAATCGCCGGAGCGCTCAAACTACCCCGCCATCTTGCGAGCCTGCCTGGCCTTGCCGCTGGCTGTCCGCAGCCGGTGGCGCGCCCGTTCGCTGGCGGCGGTCTCCGACACGGAGGCTTTCCGGCGCCCGCTCGGCGGGTATTTCCGCGACCGCTTCGAACCGGATCGTTCCACGCCGGAGCGGTTGAAAGTTTTGTTCTTCGCTCCCTATCCGATTGTTCCGCCCGTCCACGGGGGCGCCGTCTTCATGAGCCAGACCGTGGAGGAGCTGGCGCGCCGCTGCGACCTCCACCTGGTTATTCTGCTGGACGAGCCATCGCAGGCGGCGGCGCACCAGCCGCTCGCCGGCCTGGCGAAGAGTGTCGAACTGTTTATCCGTCCGTCCGGCGTTCCGAAAGCCATCGGTTCCCTGGTTCCGCACGCCGTGAGGGAGTTCCAGAACCACGACGTCGAGTGGCTGCTGCACCGTGTCCTGTACAACGAATCCATCGACGTTTTGCAGGTAGAGTACACCAGCCTGGCGCAGTACGGGGGCCCGTTCGACCGGCTGGTGACGGCCCTGTTCGAGCACGACGTTTACTTCCAGTCCGTCGGACGGCAATGGAAGACCACGCGGGCGTTGCTTTCGCGTGCCCGGGTGTGTTTCGAATACCTGCGCGCGTTGCGCTTCGAACTCACCGCGCTTCCTTCCTTCGACCAGGTCCAGGTGTGCAGTCCCGAAAACCGGGAGTACCTGGCGTCGTTTCTTCCCGGCATGGAGGGTCGTATCCAAAGCGGCCTCAGGGCGGGCATCGATACCGCCAGTTATCCGTACCAGCCCGCCGCTCGCGTACCCGACACGCTGCTGTTTCTGGGAAGCTTCCGCCACCAGCCGAATCTGGCGGCCATGGAATGGTTTATGCGTCGCGTGTATCCGCTGGTGGTGTCGCGCCGGGCCTCGGTGCGGTTGGTGCTGGCCGGTTCCGAACCGCCGCCGAATTACCAATTACCTCCCTCGCCCGGCCCGATCGAGTTTCTCGGCCAGGTTGCGGACGTTCGCGACGTCTTCACGCGCTACGCCGTCTTTGTCTGCCCGGTGCTCAGCGGTTCCGGCGTGCGGGTGAAGCTGCTCGAAGCCTTCGCCTGCGGAATGCCGGCGGTCTCTACCACGCTCGGCGCCGAGGGGCTCACGTCGGTGAGTGGGGAGATCTGCGAGCTGGCGGATACACCCGAGCTGTTCGCCGCCGCGGTGCTGCGGCTGCTCGAAGACCCCGCCGCCGCGGCGGAAATGGCCGCCCGGGCCAGGCGCATGGCCGAGCGTTTTCGCGATACGCGGAGGATGACGGAGAAGCTCGTGGAGAGCTACCGGAGGCTGCTCGAACAGAAGCGTGGGGCGGCTCCCGCTACTGCTTCTGCAGTTGCTTCAAATGCGACTTCAGTTCTTTAACCAGTTTGGCCGCAGCCGCGTTCTGGTCTTTCGGCGCCGTGCTCTTCGCGGGAAGGTAGATTGACCACAGGACCGTCTTGGTCTTGGGGCTCACCAGGTAGTAATTCCCCTTGCCCCGGCCAAAGGTGGATTCGGGATTCACACTTTCTTTCCGGGGGTCGTATGACGTGGAGCCTATAACGCCGGAATCCTTCGTCTCTTCCTTCTCCGGTTTCGGGGGGGCGGTAAGCTCATCCAGCCAATTCTCGAGCGACTTCCCAAAGCGATCGGTAAATACCGCGTCCGCGTCCTTGGGGTGGGTCACCACGCGAAACAACCCGGACTCCGTCAGATGGGTCACCAGGTACTGATCGAACGCGTTCCCCATGTGTTGCACATAGACGCTCTTCACGGCGGTCAATTCCTCCGCCGGAGACTGGGCCCACAGCGGGACGCTGAACAGCAGGCAGGCCAAAACAGGAAAGAATCTCATTCCTCGCTCCCTATTCATTCTGAATACACCGGGCAGGCGAGCCACGCCCATGCGAGCCTGCCGCCTCCTTCATACAATAGAATGACGCTCGAAGGCTTTCACAAAGACGAAACTTCGCCGGGACAAAGTTGTCGTGTACAAATCGTTGCGAATCACCGTCATCACTCCGTGCTTGAACGAGGAACTGGGCATCGAGCAGGTTCTGCGGGGCATGCCGGATTATGTCGACGAAGTCATCGTTGTTGACAACGGATCCACCGACCGCACCTCCGCGGTTGCAGAATCCTTCGGCGCCATCGTCATCCGCGAGGACGTGCGGGGCTACGGTCGAGCTTACAAACGCGGCTTTCGCGCCGCCTCGGGCGATGTCATCGTCACCCTCGACGGCGACCAAAGCTACCCGGTGGATGCCATCTCCTATCTACTCGAAGCGTTCCTGCACCTGAACGTCGATTTCCTGAATGCCTCCCGCTTCCCGGTCCGCGACAAGCAGGCCATGAGCACCAAACACCGAATCGGCAACCTGGTGCTGTCGGTCGCGATGTCATTGCTTTACTTCCGCTGGGTAAGAGACTCGCAGTCGGGCATGTGGGTGCTGCGGCGTTCGATTCTCGACCGAATGAGCCTGGAATCCGACGGGATGTCTTTCTCCGAGGAAATCAAGATCGAGGCGCTGAAGAGCTCGGACATCCGCTTCGCCGAAATTTCCATCATGTACTCGTCCCGGTTGGGAGAGATCAAGCTCAATCCGTGGCGGGACGGCATGAATAATTTGTTGTTCCTGGTGAAGAAGAGATTTACAGGACGTAGGAGCTGGTGATACGATGTTATTTCCCACCCCGCGTCCCCCGTTTTGTCGCAGCATCCGAAAAAAGCAGGCCCCACGATGAGTGGTGCGACGGTTGTCATACCAACCTGGAACCGGAAAGACCTCATCGAACGGGTGGTCCCGCTTATGGTTGGCCAGACCAAGCCGCCGGAAGAGATTCTCGTCGTGGACAACGGCTCCGCGGACGGAACCACGGAGGCGGCCGAAAGGTTGGGTGCCCGGGTTCTGCGGTTCGAGCGGAACCGGGGCTTTGCCGCCGCCGTAAATGCCGGCATTCGGACGGCGGAGACGGAATGGGTTGCGGTTGTTAACAACGACGTCGAGCCGGCCAGGGATTGGCTGGAACAGTTGTTCGCCGCCGCCCGACCGGAGATTTGGTTTGCGCTCGGAAAGATAGTGGGCGCCGGCCGGCCGGAACTGCTCGACGGCACCTTCGACGTCATCTGCCGCGGCGGCTGTTCCTGGCGGGCTGGGCACGGGCGTCCGGACAGCTCTTTTTGGAGTGTGCCCGGTCCGGCGTTGTTCCCGCCGTTCACGGCGGCGCTGTTCCGGCGAGAGCTTTTCGAGCGGGTCGGGTTTCTGGATGAGAGGCTCGAGTCGTTTCTCGAAGACGTTGATTTCGGATTACGCTGCGCCCTGGGCGGCTATTCCGGAATTTATGTGCCGCGGGCGGTAGCGGCACATCAGTCGGGAGCCACCCTGGGGCCCTGGAGCCCCCGGATGGTAAGCTTGGTTTCGCGCAACCAGCTTTTGCTGGTGGCCAAGCATTTTCCGCCAGGCTGGCTGTGGCGGTACGGTTGGCCGGTCTTTGTAGCGCAGAGCCTTTGGGGCGCAGTGGCGCTCCGCCACGGTTGCGGTCGAGCGTGGCTGGAAGGCAAATGGCGGGCGCTCCGCATGTTTCGCGGAATGCGTCCGGCGCAATCCGTCGATGCAGGGCGGTTGCGAACGGTGTTGCAGGATAGCGAGTTGCAACTGGAACGGCTCCAGAGGCACACCGGTTTCGACTGGTTCTGGCGCTTGTATTTCTCGTTGACGTAATACCGGAGTGAGAATGGGTTCGGAGGAGAAGACAGCAACAGTCGCCGCGGGGGACGTGGGCGTGGTTATTGTCACGTTCAACTCCGCGCGCGTGATTGGCCGATGTCTCGCGTCGCTGCTTAGTCCCGGCGCCGCGGAGCCACCGTCTATTGTTGTCGTCGACAACGCCTCCTCCGACGACACCCGCGAGATTCTGCGGCGCTACCCGGATATCCGGCTCATCGAAAACCGCGAAAACAGAGGATTCGCCGCCGGCGTTAACCAGGGCATCCGCGAATTGCCTTGCCGGCTCATCCTGCTTGTCAATCCCGACGCCGAATTGCGGCAAGGCCTCGAGTCGCTGCGAAACGAGTTTCAACGGCCGGCTGTGGGCGCCGCTACCGGACTTCTGATCGGCGCCGATGGCCGGCCCCAAACCGGTTTCGGCATTCGCCGGTTTCCCACTCCTCAGGCGCTGGTGTTCGAGGCCCTGGGGCTTAACCGGATTTGGCCCGGAAACCCCGTGAACCGCCGTTACCGCTGGCTGGATGGAGATTTCTCCCGGCCGGCGGATGTGGAACAGCCCGCCGGAGCCTTTCTCATGCTCCGCAGAGATGTGTGGGAAAGGCTGGGTGGATTCGACGAACATTTCTGTCCCGTTTGGTTCGAGGAAGTGGACTTCCTGCGGCGACTCTCCCGCGCCGGCTTCCGCATCCGCTTTCAACCCGCTGCGATCGCAGCGCACGAGGGCGCTCATTCGCTTCGGAATATCGAATGGGAATGGCGCCAACTTTACTGGTATGCTAGCCTTTGTAGGTATTCGGCCAAGCACTTCGGACTGCCAGGAAGGCTCTTTGTTTCAAACGCGGTACTGGCGGGCTCGTTCCTCAGAACCGCTGCCGTGGTGCTGCGGAGCCGAAGTGTTCATCCACTCACTATTTTTGGGAAAGTGGCCGCATTCAGCATTTGCAGCCTACGGAGGAATGTGCCTGCGGCGCAACGGGTGAACCATGCATCTCGACCGGACCATCAGGCGGAACCAGTGGAACTGAAAGGATCCTTGACAAGAACTTAGTCTGGCTCAATTGCATGTACCAAAAGGACTTTATATCCGTCACAATCGTGACGTACAACAGCGGCAGGTTCATCAAGCGGTGCCTGGAATCTGTGCTTGCACAGAAGGGGCAGCCGCTCGAACTGATCGTCGTCGATAACGCATCCACGGATGGTACGCAGGACATCCTGGAGTGTTTCGAGGACCGGTGTCGGATCGTTTACAACGAAGAAAACGCCGGTTTTGCCGCCGCCCAGAACCAGGCGATTCAACTCTCGCAGGGCGAGTGGGTGCTCACGTTGAACCCCGACGTCCTACTGATGCCCGGCTTCGTATCGGCAATGGTACAGGCGGGTCATATTCACCCGCGCATCGGGAGCGTCAGCGGCAAGTTGCTGGCGATGAAGCCGAACTTCGATATCCCCAACAAGCCGCGGGTCGATTCCACCGGAATTTATTTCACCCCCATGCTGCGCCACCTCGACCGGGGCAGCCAGGAAGTGGACAATGGCCACTACCTGCGCTGCGAATACGTCTTTGGCGCTACCGCCGCGGCGGCGCTTTATCGCCGCGACATGATTGACGACATCTCGGTCGGCGGCGAATTCTTCGACAGCGATTTTTTTGTCTACCGCGAGGATGCCGATGTGGCGTGGCGAGCTCAGCTTCTGGGCTGGCGCTGCATTTACACGCCGCAAGCCCGGGGCTACCACGTCCGCAACGTTCTACCGGGCAATCGCCGGGCGCTGCCTCCGGCCATCAACATGCACTCGGTGAAGAACCGCTTCCTGATGCGGATCAAGAACATGACCTCCGACCTGTACCGGCGTAACTTGTGGTCTATCCTGTTTCGCGATGTTGCGGTGGTTGGATGTTGTCTGATCCGGGAACACTATTCCTTGCACGCCTATTGGTTCCTGTTCAAGAACTGGAAGCGAGTGTTCGCCAAACGCCAGGAAATCATGAAACGCCGGCGGGCAACCGACGAGTACCTTGCGAGCTGGTTCCGGTATCAGCCGGTGAGCCGGCCCGCCCCCAAGCCGTCCGCCGCTCCCCTGGCGCGTACCCGCGCTGTCCGGAGTTAATGCGCTGCCCGATCGCGTGGTCCGGTCAATGAGAATCGCTCTGCTCGGCACGCGTGGCATCCCGGCCTGCTATGGCGGGTTCGAGACGTTCGCCGAGGAATTATCTTCCCGGCTGGTTCGGCGCGGTCACCGGGTAACCGTCTACTGCCGCCAGAGGCATTCCGAACCCACCTATCTGGATGTCGGCCTGGTCTATCTGCCCACCATCCGCCACAAGTACCTCGACACCATCACGCATACTTTTCTCAGCACGTTGCACCTGCTTGTGCACCGTCACGACGTCGCACTTTACTGCAACGCCGCCAACGCCGTGTTCACACTGGCGCCCCGCGTGCTGGGCATGCCGGTGGCGCTGAACGTCGACGGGCTCGAGCGGAAGCGCAAGAAGTGGAACAGACTGGCCCGCGCCTGGTATCGCCTGTCCGAAAAGCTTGCCACCGTGTTCCCGTCCGAAACCATCACCGACGCCCGCGCCATCGAGGAGTATTACCGGCAGCGTTACAACTGCCGCTCGACGTTTATTCCCTACGGCGCTCCCCTCGGACGGGTGCCCGGCTCGACCACTCTGGCGCGCCTGGGCCTCGAACCGCGCCGTTATTTTCTGTACGTCAGCCGGATGGAGCCGGAAAACAACGCGCTGATGGTACGCCGCGCTTTTGAAACCGTCGCAACGGACCTGCAGCTTGCTCTAATTGGAGACGCGCCTTACGCGCGCGACTACATCCGGCAGGTGCGAGACACCTCCGATGCCCGAGTGCTGATGCCGGGCGCTATTTATGGGCAGGGCTACTTCGAGCTCACCTCCCACAGCTTTGCCTACATCCACGCCACCGAAGTCGGTGGAACACATCCCGCCCTGGTGGAGTCGATGGGCCGCGGCGCGCTGGTGCTCTATCTGAACACCCGCGAAAACTCCGAGGTGGCCGACGACGCCGGCATTCCGTTCGAAGACGAGCAGGACCTGGCTCGCCAGATGCGGCGCGTCCTGGCGATGAGCGACGACGAGCGCGATGAGTGGCGCGCACGCGCCGCCCGGCGTGTCGCCGAGCACTACTCCTGGGACGCCGTCACCGAACTCTACGAGCGTCTTCTGCTGCGGCTCTGCGGCAAGCTATCCTAGGAATCTGAGAGAGATGTCCGAATATCCTTACCGATCGTGGCTCGAAGTTTCCCGGCGGCAAATCGCGGCCAACTATCACGCCGTTCGACGCGCCGTCGGGGCGGATGTGGAAGTGATGCCCGTCGTCAAGGCGGATGCCTATCGACACGGCGCCGTGGAAGTCTCCAGAACGCTGGTTGCCGAAGGCACCCGCTGGCTGGCCGTCAGCAACGTCCACGAAGGCGTCGAGCTGCGCCAGGCGGGGATCAAAGCCCGCATTCTGGTGATGGCCGACTTCCTGCGCTTCGAGCGTCCGGCGCTGGTCGAATACGGCCTCACACCGGTAATCCACTCGCTCGAAGACCTGGCCGAGCTCGATCGCCTGTCCGCCATCATCCGCCGGCCCGTGGCCTACCATCTGAAAGTGGACAGCGGCATGGGTCGGTTGGGGACCCGCGCGCCATTCGAAGAAATCCACAAGGCGGTGCGGGCCGCCGGCCACGCCCGGATGGAAGGCCTGATGACGCACCTGGCGTCGGCGGCAAACCACACCACCACCCAAACCGAAGAGCAGATTCGCTACTTTCAGGATCTCAAGGCGAAGCTGCTGGATGCCGGAATCTCGCTGCGCTATCTGCATCTGTCCGCCACTACGCCCATCTCCTACGACCGCCGCGAAACGTTTGAGAACATGGTGCGTCCGGGTCACGCCATCTACGGATACGTTTCGGGCCCCCGCGGGCGCGCGCCCAAGTGCCTGTTGGATGTGAAGCCGGTGCTCACCTGGAAGGCGGCCATTCTGGAGGTGAAAGACCTGCCGGAAGGCGCGCTGGTCGGCTACGGCGGCATGTTCCGCACTCCCCACCCGATGCGTATCGCGGTGCTGGCGGCCGGCTACGCCGATGGCCTGCCCCACCGACTGTCGAACAAAGGCAAGGTGATCGCCGGGGGAAAGCTGGCGCCGATCGTGGGCGCGGTGTCGATGGACCTGACAACCGTCGATATCACGGAATCCCCCCAACTCCGGCCCGGCGACGCGGTCACCCTGTTAGGCTCGGAAGGCGAAGTACAGCAGGACGCCAGGGACATGGCCAGGCTGGCGGGAACCATCTCCTACAGCGTGTTGTGCGGAATCCACGCCCGGGTGCGACGCGTTTACACTTAAACTCCAGCCGGCATCACGTTGCCCGGAGGCGCGCCCAAAGCGTGCTTCCCGGCCAGCCGCCGGCGGCTCCGCAGGTGCCGCATTCGGGTCATCTCCACCAACGGCCACCACACGGCGTGAACCAGGTCGTGCTTGATCAACAGGCGCCACAGCCGGTTGGAGCGCTTGTACAGGTACGACATTCCCAGATACGGCGCCACGGCGCGCCAATCCTCGGGACGGCGCCGCCAGATGGAGGCGTGCGAGAACAGGCGCTGGTAGATCCATCCATAACCCTGCTCCAGCTCCTCCGGCGTCATGTGCTTTGGGCGGAACACGGCGTGCGCGGTGTCGTACAAGCTCCAGTCGCGATGGAGCAGGCGTCCTTCGGCTTCCATCCGCCGGTACAGCGGCGTCGCAGGATACGGCGTCAGTATGTGGAACGTGGCGCATTCCAGCCGGTTTGCCTCCACCCATTCGGCCGTTCGCGCGAAGACGTCCTTGCGATCGTGGTCGAAGCCCAGCACGAACGAGCCATTCACCTGGATGCCGTGTTCGTGCAGCATCCGCACGCGGCGCGCATAGTCGGCGGTACGGGGCGTCTTCTTTCGCGCGTCGGCCAGGTTTTCATCGGTCAACGACTCGAAGCCCACGAACACCCCGGTGCACCCGGCCTGCGCCATGTCCCGTATCAAGGTCGCATCGTCGGTAACGTCAATCGAAACCGCCGCGCTCCAGATCCTCCGCAGCGGCCGCAGCGCGTAGCACAGCTTGCGCAGATACTCCGGGCGCGACCCGAGATTGTTGTCGATGAACACCGCGTACGGCTCACCGCTCGCCGCAAATTCGGCCGCCACCTGGGCCGTGTCGCGCATCCGGTACGGCATTCGTAAACCATCCGTGGCCAGGTAGCAGAACCCGCACCGATTGTGGCAACCGCGTGTCGCAATCAGGCTGCAGGTGGTGAGAAAGCTTTTCCCCGGCAGCAGCGATCGCATGGGCGCCGGGTCGTCCCGATAGTCGTTTTCGTAAGACGCCAGGTAGCGAGGTTGTAGCCGTCCCGACTCCACATCGCCGAGAATGCGCGGCCACAGTTGCACGCCGTCGCCCAGCGCCAGCGCATCGGCGTGCGGCGCGCACTCCTCCGGACACGAAAGCACGTGCAATCCACCCAGAATCACTTTGCTGCCCCTGCGCCGATACCACCCGGCCAGCTCGAAAGCCCTCCGCGCGAAGGTCAGGTGGACCGTAATTCCCACCACCTCCGGCATCGGCCGAAAAGGCGGGTGTCCGTCGAGCAGATTTTCGTCCCAGTATTGAACCCGCCAGTCGGCCGGCGTCGCCGCCGCAAGGCTGGTCAACGCCAGGGTCGGCGTCAGTACATGCTTTCCGAAGCTGGCGTGCGCGTCTTTCGGATAGAAGGGATTGATCAGCAGCGCATAGCGCGGCTCGACGGCGCCCGGTGGCGAAGTCGCGTCGAGCCCAGGCGCGAGCGTCATCTCCGGGGGGCACCACAGGCGGCGCGGCGGGTGTAGGAAAGGCTCGAAGTCGCGCATCACACAAGAACTCTACAGCACAAAGTACTTTCTGTCAACAGAAAAGTTTCAACGGATCGTTCGTATCGCGGCTGCGCCCCCGCCGTGGCGAAATCGAATTGTGAGACAATACCGCGCAGAGCGGCTGAACACGCTCCGAGCCGGTTAAGGTTACCAGGAGAAGTACATGCCATCAATGTCCAGAAGAGACTTTTTCGGAAGAACGGTCGCGGGCAGCGCCGCTGCCGGGTTCCTGTCCACGGGCGTAGCGGAGCTTCGCGCCAATCCGCTCGGCATGCCAATCGGATGTCAGACATATCCAGTCAGGAAGATGATCGCCGAGGATTTTCCCGGCACCGTCAAGACGCTTGCCGAAGCTGGTTTTCAATCCATTGAACTGTGCTCGCCGGTCGGCTACGAAGATTCCGGCTTCGGCGCCATCGGCAAGTACAAAGGGCCCGAGCTGCGCAAGTTGTTGGGTGACATGGGTGTCACCTGCGTCAGCTCGCACTTCGACATCAAGGAACTCAGGGAGAATCTCGCCGGAAGAATCGCCTGGGCCAAGGACGTGGGCCTGACGCAGATGCTGGTGCCCAGCCTCGACGGGCCGCGGGAACCGACCATGGACGACGTGAAGAAGGCGGCTGAGGAATACGAAAAAATTGGCGAGCAGACGGCCAAGGCCGGGATTCAGCTCGGTCTGCACAACGAGCGTTTCGAGCTCGCGTCGGTGGACGGCCGCCGGGTGTATGATATTCTGCTCGATCTCTTCAACCCGAAGTACGTGAAGTTCCAGTTCCAGATCTCGACCATCAGCCGCGGCTACGACTCGGTGGAGTATTACACCAAGTACCCGGGCCACTTCATCTCGATGCACGTGCAAGGATGGTCGGCGGAGACCAAGCACCAGGTGCCGGTGGGACAAGGCACGCTCGACTGGAAGAAGATCTTCACGGCGGCAAAAACCGGCGGCATCAAGAACTACTACGTCGAGATGAACCTGGACCTGATGAAAGCCAGCGTCCCCTATCTCCGCAACCTGAAAGTGTGAGTTAGATCGGGCTGCGCCGGCACGCGCCAGCATCATCTTGCGAGCAGCGGCTCGACGTACTTCAGGACGGTGGCGGCCACGCGTTTTGCGCCTTCGGCATTCGGGTGCAGCCCGTCCGCTTGCATGTACTGGTCTGTGCCGGCCACGCCTTCCAGCAGGAAGGGGATCAGCGTGAGCTTGTACTTGCGGGCCAGGTCCTTGAAGACCTCCTCGAATTTGTGAATGTAATCCGGCCCGTAGTTCGGCGGCAGCGTCATGCCCGCCAGCACCACTTCGGCGCCCGCCGCCTTGAGCTTGACGATGATCTCCTCGAGATTTTCCCGGGTCGTCTCGACAGGCAGCCCGCGCAGGCCGTCGTTGGCACCCAGCTCGAGGATCACGACTTTCGGTTTGTACTCCACCACGCCGCCCAGGCGCATCAGCCCGCCCCCGGAGGTATCGCCGCTGACGCCGGCATTCACCACCCGGTAAGGCAGTCTTCTGCGGTCGAGCAGATTCTGCAAATCGTCCGGATAACTCTTGCCCGGCTCGACTCCGTAGCCGGCCGTGAGGCTGTCGCCGAAGGCCACGATCACCGGGCGGCCGTCCGGTTTGGCCGCGGTGGGCGGCGCTTGTTCCACTGGCGGCGGAGAGGATTCTCGGGCGGCCGGTGCCGGTTCTTCATGGCCCCCGCAGCCTGCCATCCCCAGCAGCCACGCCAAACCGGAAAGCCAGACAATCTGATGAATTCGCCTCACAATGCCCATGTTACTGGAAGGCAGCGCTCACCATCGGCCTGAAGCTCCGTCTCCGTTCAGATGCGATACTGGAACCAGTCATGAGGGTACACGAGAACGCTCCCATCATCCGGGTGAGCGGGCTTTCCAAATCCATCGACACGGGTACCCACTGTGTCGAAATTCTTCGCGGGGTCAGTTTTGAAGTACCCCGCGGACAGTTTGTGTCTATCATGGGTCCGTCGGGCAGCGGCAAAAGCACGCTACTGGCGTTGCTGGCCGGGCTCGACACGGCGTCGGCAGGCAACATCTTTCTCGACGGCGTGGATATTACCTTGCTCAAGGAAGACTTGCTGGCCGACCTGCGCGGCCGCAAGATCGGCTTCGTCTTCCAAAGCTACCAGCTCATCCCGACCCTTACGGCGGAAGAAAACGTGATGCTGCCGGCCGACATCGTGGGCAGCCCCGACGGAGCGTCTCGCGCCCGCGAGCTGCTCGCGAGCGTCGGGCTCGAAGAGCGCCGCGATCACTACCCCGTACAGCTTTCCGGCGGTGAACAGCAGCGCGTGGCTTTGGCGCGCGCCTTCATGGTGCGCCCACCCATCCTGCTGGCCGACGAGCCCACCGGCAATCTGGACAGCCAGAACGGCCGCCAGATCCTCGAGCTCTTGCTGAAGCTGAACCGCCAGGAGAATACCACCCTGGTGCTGGTGACGCACGACCACGACCTGGCCGATTGCGCCGACCGCATCATCGCGCTGCGCGACGGGGAAATCGTCGCGGACGACACGCGCGCCGTCCCAACGGCCACAGCGGGCCCCGGCGACGAGGCGGCGAAGCCATGACCCGGTTCCCGTGGACCACCGCTCTCCGCATTGCCTGGCGGGAATCGCGCTCGTCCCCAGCGAAGTTTCTGTTTGTCATTTTCGCCGTGGCCGCCGGTGTGGGCGCGCTTACCGGCGTGAGGGGCTTCAGCACCGCCTTCGACACCACGCTCAACAAGGAAGCCCGCACGTTCATCGCCGCCGATCTGTCGGTGCGCGTGTTCGAGGTCGCCTCGCCCCAACAGCAAAAGCTGCTCGACGAGCTGCGCCAACAGGGTGTCGATTCCACGCATATCACCGAGACGCCCACCATGATGTCGTCCGCCACCACCCCCAACCCGGTGCTGGTCTCGGTGAAGGCCGTCGATCCATCGGCGTATCCCTACTACGGGAAGGTCCGTCTCGATCCCGACACATCACTGAAACAGGCTTTCAACGACGACTCGGTTTTGGTTTCCGACGACTTGCTGGTGCGCCTGGATGTTGCGGTAGGCGACACGGTGAAGATTGGCGCCGCCGATTTCCGCGTGGCCGCGGTGGTCCGCAGCGAGCCCGACCGGATGGCCGGGACGTTCAACATCGGCCCGCGAGTCATGATTACCCGGGGCGGTTTGCGGAGGGCCGATCTGATCCAGGTGGGTAGCCGCGCCTCCGAACGCTACCTGTTCCGTTTTCGCGCCGGCGCCCCCCCGGTGGAGCAGGTTCGCGCGCGCATCGCCGCGGCGTTCCAGCACGCGCTGATCGCCGACTATCGCGCGGCCCACCCGAGAATTGAGTGGACGCTTCAGCAATCCACCCGTTTTCTGAGCCTTCTCAGCCTCATCGCCTTGATCGTCGGCGCCATCGGGGTGGCCATGGCGGTACACTCCCACCTGCAGCAGAAGATGGACAACATCGCCATCCTGAAATGCCTGGGAGCGCGTTCTTCGCATGTCATGCGCATTTACACCTTGCAGACGCTGACGCTCGGCCTGGCCGGCGGCGTTCTCGGCATTGCCGGAGGTCTCGGGGTACAGAGCCTGTTCCCGCTGCTGCTGCGCCGCTACTTTGAACTGGACACTCCCATCACGCTCGACTATCCATCGGCCGCCCAAGGGCTCATCGCCGCCGTGCTGGTGACGCTGCTGTTCACCCTGCCTCCCCTGATTTCGATTCGTAGCATTCGTCCCGGTATCCTGCTGCGCCGCGAGATGGCGGAAGCGCGGCCCACCTGGCGCGGGCGACTGCGTCAATCCTGGACCTCGCTCATTTGCGGCTTGCTGATTCTCGCGGGACTGGCGGCGGTGGCGGCCTGGCTCAGCGCGTCGATGATCGTCGGAGCCTACTTTGCCGGCGGGCTGGCGGTGAGCCTGCTGGTGCTGTCGGCCGCCGCCTGGGTGCTGCTGCGAGTGCTCAAAACGGCGACGCGCGCCGTGCGCTTCACGCTTCCTTCCCCCGTGCGCCACGGTATGGCGAATCTCTACCGTCCCGGCAATCACGCCGAGTGGGTGCTGGTGGCGATGGGGGTGGGAGTGATGTTCACGCTCACGGTTTACCTGGTGCAGCACTCCCTGTTGAGAGAGATCATCCGGTCGGCGCCGCCGAACATGCCCAACGTTTACCTCATCAACATCACCAGCCGCGACCGCGACGGCCTGCTGAATCTGCTTCGTAAGCAGGAAGGCATCCAAGGCGGTGTGGAAATTACGCCGATGTTGCGGGGGCGCCTGCTCTCGGTGGACGGACGGCCACCGGAATGGACTGGGCCCGAGACGGACGGTGGCGGGGGCGATCGCGAACGCGGAAGGGAAGAAGGACGCCGGGAGCGGCGCCGCACCCCCGGATTGAACCGCTCCATCACATGGATGGAGTCGCAGCCCGACTCCATCCGTGTACTCGACGGCAAGTGGTGGCCGCTGGATGCCAAAGAACCGCTAGTGTGTGTCGCCGGCGACCTCGCCAAAGGATTCGGCATCCGGCCCGGCTCGGTGCTCGAGTGGGACGTTTCCGGCCGCAAGGTGAAGTCTCGCGTCACCGCCACCTTCGAACAACGGCGGGTGGAGTTCGGAAGGAACCGGGAATTTGTCTTCAATCCACCGGCCCTGCGCGATATTCCAGCCAGCTATTACTCCGCATTACGCATGCAGCCGAGCCGCGTCCACCTGTTGCAGCGCGACGTGTTCCGCGCCTATCCGACGGTCACCGTCATCAACGCCGCCGATGTGCTTGAAATTGTCCAGGGCGTCGTCGACCAGGTGGCGCTGGTAACGCGGGTGATGTCGGCGTTCGCCATTCTGGCCGGCGTCATCATCCTCGCCTCGAGCGTCGCGGGAACGCGATTCCGGCGAATGAAGGAAGTGGCGGTGCTGAAGACCCTCGGCTCCAGACGTAAGCGGCTGGTGGCGGTGTTCTCCACTGAGTTCCTGATTATCGGCCTGTCGGCCGGATTCATGGGCAGCCTGTTGGCGGTCCTGTTTTCGCGTCTGCTGATGGTGCGCCTGTTCAATGCCGATTTTGAGTTCGACTGGCTGGCCAATCTGCTGAGCGTTCTGGCGACGGCCGCCATCGCGGTTGCCGCCGGCTGGTTGGCAAGCGTCAGAATCCTGTCGCTAAAGCCACTCGAAATTCTGCGACAGGAATAATTCCACCGGACGGCGCTAATACTCCACTTTGCCGTGGAATTTCAGGTCGCTCAGCTTGAAGAACGCTTCCCGGTAACGATCCGGAACACCGGGAATGTATAGCATGAACTGAAGCTGGTCTTCGTCTGGTCCTACCATGCGGGCAAACACCAGCCGCAGATAGGGGTCGGTGGCCGTAGGTGGAAAGTGGCCGATCAAGGGTAATTTCTTGCCTTTGACGCGCAGCTCACACTCGTCCTCCATCGCCTGCACTTCCTTGGGGTCGGCAAATGCCTTGCGGTCGGCGCGCATCGCCAGCACAATCACCTTACCTTCGTTATCGGAGAGGAAATTGGCGTATTCCTGGTAAGGCGGGTCATCCCCCTCCTCCCCCGATTCGGATGCGTGACGCCGGTGATACTCCTGTTCCGCCTCTCGCATCGGTTCGGCGGTGGCAAGAAAGACAACCGGACCACGGTCACTGGAGCTGATCGCGGTCTGGGCCCAGGGCGACTCCTGGAACATGCGCGTCAACTCCTCTTCCGACCAGTCTTTTGGCGCCTTTATTTCCCAGAAGGGAGCCTGGGAAAAGAACAACAGCGCCAGCAGCAGGGAGGGAAGCATCTGTTTACTTTGATTATCCTACCAACCGGAACGGCCCGGCCGGGCGGGAATTGTTTCCAAAGAGCCGATCGTTAGCATTTGGCCTTGACCGGGCTTGCGGGTTGTCGGTATCTTTGAATTGCTGGGGCTGTCTTATGCGAATCGTTACCTGCCGCTAATCGGCTGCCGGTCGACTGAAAACGAAGCCGCTCTCCTGGCGTGCCACCGCGCAGCCTGCCGATGACGCCACATTCAGGCGTCACCACCCACTTTTCTTAACTCGATTTACGTTTCATACGGGAGTCTCGCATGGCCTTTCCTGTCAAAGAAGTGGAACATACAAATCGGGGGAGTTTCTGGTCTTCGGTGGGCGAGGCCCTGCGTGGCTCGCAACAGGACTTCACGGAAGGCCGTCTGGGCCGGGCAATTCTGCTGCTGGCCATTCCGATGGTGCTCGAAATGGCGATGGAATCGCTGTTCGGCATCGCGGACGTGTTCTGGGTGGCACGCCTGGGTTCGAACGCTGTCGCCGCCGTTGGTTTGACCGAATCGATGCTCACCATCGTGTTCGCGGTGGCGCTCGGAATCAGCATGGCGACGACGGCGATGGTGGCCCGACGAATCGGCGAAAAGGACCCGCGCGGCGCAGCGGTGGCGGCTGTGCAGGCAATTTTTCTGGGTACGCTGGTCTCGCTGCTTATCGGCGCCGGCGGCATTTGGGGCGCTCGCCACCTGCTCGAGTTGATGGGCGGCTCCAGCGGCATTGTCACCGGCGGTTACGGATATACGGCCTGGATTCTGGGCGGGTCGTTCACCGTAGTCGAGATTTTTCTCATCAACGCGATCTTTCGCGGAGCCGGAGACGCCGCCATCGCGATGCGCGTTCTGTGGTTTTCGAACCTGTTGAACATCGTGCTCGACCCGCTGCTGATCTTCGGCTGGGGCCCTTTTCCCGGAGCTGGGGCTCACCGGAGCGGCGGTGGCCACCGTCATCGGGCGGGGTCTGGGTGTTGCCTACCAAGTCTTTGAAATCACGCGTGGCAGCGGCCGGGTACACATCACGCGAGCCGACGTTCGCCTGGACCTCCCGGTAATGTGGCGTCTGCTGCGGGTGTCGCTCACCGGTATGTTCCAGTTCTTCATCGGAACCTCGAGCTGGGTGGGACTGGTGCGCATCATCGCGCTGTTCGGCAGCTCCGCGCTGGCGGGCTACACCATCGCCATCCGCATGGTGGGCTTCACGCTGATGCCGGCCTGGGGATTGAGCAACGCCGCGGCCACCCTGGTGGGTCAAAATTTAGGAGCGCAAAAGCCAGATCGCGCCGAAAGCGCGGTGTGGCGGACGGGCTTGTACAACATGTTCTTTCTGGGAGTGGTGGCGGTGGTCTTCCTGCTGTTCGCTGCGCCGCTGGTCCGCATCTTTACCTCCGAGGCCGAAGTGGTGCGCCAAGGGGTGGGCTGCCTGCGCTTCATCAGTTACGGCTACCTGTTCTACGCCTACGGCATGGTGATGGTTCAGGCCTTCAACGGCGCGGGGGACACCACCACACCCACCATCATTAACGTGTTCTGTTACTGGCTATGGGAGATCCCGCTGGCCTGGGTGCTGGCATCGCCCTGCGGGATGGGCCCGAACGGAGTCTACCTGGCGATCGCAATCGCCGAATCGACCCTGACGGTGGCGGGGATCCTCATGTTCCGCCGGGGAAAATGGAAGCTGGCAACGATATAACCAGGTGCGCGTTTCGCGGCCAAATGCCCGACCAAACCAGTTTTGCCCGGGAAGAACCCATTACACTGGTTGCTTGGCCCGCCGATGAGCGTTCCGACCGTTAAGAAGTTCTTCTCTCGTAAGGGATTGCTTTCCCAGTGGCACCCGAACTACGAGCACCGGCCGGGGCAGCTCGAGATGGCCGAGGCCGTTGAATCGGCGCTCGCGGACAAGAAACACCTCGCCGTCGAGGCTGGCACCGGCACTGGCAAGACGCTTGCCTACCTCATTCCGGCCATTCTCTCTGGCAAACGCGTGGTCATATCCACCGGCACCAAGAACTTGCAGGAACAGCTATTTTTTAAAGACATCCCCTTTCTCCAAAAACACTTCCCCCATCCGATCGAGGCCTGTTACATGAAAGGCCGGTCGAATTACGCCTGCCGCCAGAAAATCTACGACGCCGAAAACGAACCGGTCCTGGACGGCCTCGAAGAGGTTACCGATTTCAAGATCATCCGGGAGTGGGAGAAGACCACCGAAACCGGCGACCGCGCCGAGATTGCCGGCCTGCCGGACGACACGACCGTGTGGGCGAAGCTGGATGCCCGCCGCGAGATGTGCACCGGGCAGAAGTGCCCGCAGTACGAGCGTTGCTTCCTCACCTTGATGCGCCAACGCGCCGCGGCCAGCGACATTATCGTGGTGAACCACCACCTGCTGTTCGCCGACATGGCGGTCCGCGACGAGGAGTCCGGCGGTATCATCCCGGAATACAACGCCGTCGTCCTGGACGAGGCGCACGAGGTGGAGGACGTCGCCGGCCAGTATTTCGGCATGTCCGTCAGCAACTACCAGGTGGATGAATTCTGCCGCGACACCGCGGCCCTGGCGCGGATCAAAAGCTTCTCGGCGCCCGAATTGGATCGTTCGCTCATTCTTCTCGGCGACTACGCGGCGCGGTTTTTTGCGTTGTTCGGGAAATTCGAAGGCCGGTCGGGCTTCACCAGCCAGGCGAAATTCCTGGAGCAACACGAGGAGCAGTACCTGGACCTGTTGACCGGCCTGGATCTGGCGGCCGAGCACCTGAAACAGGTGAAGGGCTCGCCGCCCGAAATTCTGCCGCTCTACCGCCGTGCTGCCGACATCCGGACCAGGCTGGCGTTCTGGATGGAAGCGCGGGATGCGACCTTCGTTTACTGGGTGGAACGGCGCGGACGGGGCTGCTTTCTACAGGCAACGCCGATCGATGTGTCTTCCATCCTGGCGGAAAGGCTTTTCGACAGCGTGGATTCCGTGGTGTTGACGTCCGCTACGCTGGCCGTCGGCGGATCGCTCGATTTCACGCGCCGGCGGCTGGGAATGAAATACGGGCGCGACCTGGTGGTGCCCAGCCATTTCGACTACCAAAAACAATCGCTGCTCTACGTTCCGCAACAGCTGCCGGAGCCCCGCGACCCGCGCTTCGCCGGCGCCGCCGCGCAGGAAGTGCTGCGCATTCTGGAACATAGCCGCGGGCGGGCGTTCGTGCTGTTCACCAGCTACCAGCAGATGCGCTCCATTTTCGACAAAGCGAGCCTCGAGCTCGAATACCCGGCACTGCTGCAGGGAACCATGCCGCAGCGCTCGCTGATCGCCAAATTCCGGGCCACGCCGAACTGTGTCCTGTTCGCCACCGCGGCCTTCTGGCAGGGCGTCGACGTGCAGGGAGACCAGCTTAGCTGCGTTATCATAGATAAGTTGCCGTTCGCGGTGCCGAGCGATCCGGTAGTCGAGGCCCGGATCGCGGCCATCCGGGCGGAAGGGGGCAATCCTTTCTACGACTATCAGATTCCGCAGGCGGCCCTGGCGCTCAAGCAGGGCTTTGGCCGGCTGATTCGCAGCCGCACCGACCGTGGCGTGCTGGTTTTATTGGACCATCGCATCACCCGGCAGCGTTACGGACAGGTGTTCTTCGACAGCCTGCCGGATTACCGATTCACCACCGAGCTGCGGGACGTCGAGGAATTCTTTGATGTTCGAAGTGACCATTGAAAAAACGTTCTCCGCCGCCCACTTCCTGCGCGACTACCAGGGCAAGTGCGAGCGTTTGCACGGCCACAACTACAAGGTTCACGTCACGGTTCAGGGTGAAACGCTGGCCTTCAACGGGCTGCTGGTGGACTTCAAGGACGTCAAGCGGCTCACCGACCAGGCGCTCGAAGACCTGGACCACTACCACCTGAACGAAACCCCTCCGTTCGACAAATTGAATCCCTCGGCCGAGAACATCGCCTGGCACATCCACAACCAGGTCAGCCGCAGTCTGGAAGCCCTGCGCGTGGACGTCCCGGTGCGCGTCGCGGAAGTGAAGGTGTGGGAAACCGACACCTGCTTCGCCACTTACCGGCCCTGAGCCGCGCGGCCAATCCACCAAACCCGGAGAATCCAGACGATTCCCGCCAACCACGCCAGCATGCACAGGTAGCGGGCCAGCCGGGCCTCGAAGCCGCCGTCATAGACCAGTTCGACCGAGCACGGGCCGGAACAGCGCGGATCGAGCAGCATCAAACCCATGGGGTCCTTCCTTAACGGTAGTTCTACCCCATTCACCAGCGCGTGCCATCCGGGGTCGTAGCTGATCTGAAATACCAGAAGCTGGCCGGTTTCGAGGGTGGCGGTCGCCCGAGCGCGGCCGCGGCCGGTCCACTGAAATTTCACTTCCGGCAGATCGGGATTCTCCAGCTCTTCGACGTAGGGTCCGTACGCATCCAGGTCGATCGCGGTTGCCGGCGTTTTGAGCAGCTCGTATTGGCGGCGTATGACGCGGACCGGAGCGGCACTTTTGCGCGGAACGCGGTAGATGATATTGGTGCCGGCGACTGCCGACTTCTGCAAGACCGACGAAAACCTCTCCGGATTGCGGATCACCGGCTTATTCAAGTACTGCTCGTTGCCAACCGCAATCCAGTCCACGCCGTATAACCGCAGCAGAGAAACCGCAATCTCGCTGCCGCGCGCCGCGGCGTTCTCGCCGGTTCGGATCTGATACAGCACGTCGGGGATCCACCGGTTGGTAATGCCCTGATCGAACCCGCCACCGAGCTGCGGATTGTCGGCGAAGGCATTCAGCCAGAACGACGAAGCACCCGTGAGCATTACCCGCTGGCCGGGCGCGTTCTGCTGAAACCACCGCGCCGTTTTGTATTCCGTGGTGGTGGTGACATCGACACGTGTAATCTCCCTGGCCGCGTAATGCGCCAGGATTCGTGTCTGAACGAGCGTCGCCAACACCACGGTCGAGGCTGCGACAATCACGGTCCGGCGTCCGAGCGGATGGCGTTTCCAGGCCCAATCGGCCAGCGCCACGGCGGCGAGGCACAGCGTCATCTCCATCTCGAGTTGGTAGCGGCTCGGCTGCGGTACCAAGGACGCGCCGAACCACTCCGAGCTGAGGGCGACGATCGAAAAAACCGCCGACGACAGTACGCTGAAGATGGCGAAGGGGGACCAACGGAACAGCCCCATGACGTAGCGCAGAATGCCAAGCAGGATCAGCAGGAACGCAGTGTAGAGCAGGTTGCGCAAAGTGAAGTGGAAATCGCCCGCCACCAACCGCGCGTTATATCGGACGGCAGCGATTGTCGATGGCGGAATCCACGGCGCCGCCAGCAGATACGCCCAGAACCCGATTCCCACGGCGGTGAGCCACGCCGCCTTCCAGCGCTTCAGCGGCTGAGCAACCAGCAGAACTGCCAGCATCACGGCAAGGGAAAAGCCGCCCAGCCAATTGGACAACAGCACCGAGGCCAGCGCCACTGCCGAGAGCAGATACCACAGCGGCTTTCGTTTTTCGAGCGCGACAGCCGCCAGCAGCACCGCCACCGGCAGCAGCGTCAGGGCGGCAATGTGCGGCCCCTCGCCGTAGTAGAACAGGGTTTGCAGTCTTCGTGCGAGAAACCAGCCACCCAGGTCGTTGCGCACCTGGGAAATCAACACAGCCGACGGTGAGACAAGCGAGTACAGCAATCCGCCGCCGAACGCGAATCGCAGGGACGCGCCCAGGCGCACCGCCAGCCACAGAAAGGTCAGTGGTCCCAGACAGTAAAGAAACGCCGTGACCGCGTGATAGGCCAGGGCGGCGGAAACGGAAGTCGCTTGAGCGAAAGCGGCCACCAGGAAGTGGAGCAATGGCGGGCAGGAATTCTGGAACGGAATGCCGCAATACCAAAAGGGGAACCAGCCTAAATCGTGCCAATGACCCTCGATCAACCGGCTCAAGCCGACGTAGGCGCCTTCGATCGAGAACAAGTTCCGGGGATACTCCAGGGTGAACAGCGGCCAGGCCACGGACGCGTTAATTGCGAACAGCACCACAGAGGCGCTCAACAGGCGGACGGTAGAACTGGATTGGAACTTGGTCATGAAACCTCGTCAGTGCGTGCGCGCCGTTTCCTTATTCAGACCCTCACTCTTTTTCAGCGAAATCTTCAGGCGATTGATTTCACGGGCCCTCAGGCCGATAGGCATACACAATTCAGGTACGGCTCGGTTTCAGTCGACTCTTCTGCCGAACGAACGCCGACGGCGGTACTGCAACACCGGCAAACCGATGAGCAGTCCGCCCAGCGCCAGGTAACTGAGCCATCTGCACACGCGCAGTTCCCAGCCACCGTCGTACTCCAAGCGCACTTCACAAGGACCGTCGCATTCGGGCTTAACCCACATCAGACCAAGACCGTCTTCTCGCGTTTCCAGGTGACGGTTGCCAACAGCGGCGTGCCACCCGGGATGATAAGAAACCTGAATCGTGATGACTTGGCCGTGTTTGGCCGTCGTCCGGATGCGAATCCGATTGTTACCCTCCCACTGGAACTCCGCCGCGGGCAAAGACGGGTCATCCAGGGCGGAAATGTACCGATCAATCTCCGCCAGGTCGTCCGACCCGCGCGGCGCGTGAGCGACCACGGCGGATTCGGGCACTACATGCGCAAACGACGCCCTCAGTTGGGGCACCTGATAGATTGTGGTGTCGTCGGCGCGCCAGAGCACCGGTAACCTTCCCTCGAATTTATCCGGATGCCGGTATGGCTTCCACGTTTCCGGACTCTTTGGGCCAGAGACACAAACTGCGCCCACACCGTATGCCTCCAGCCAAGCCTGTGAAACCCGCGCATCTTGTTCGGGCGTCTCCCCTCCGGCATACACCGCTTGAGCCGCGAGCTGCTGAATCGGGTTGTAGGCCATACTCCACGAGCCGCCGGTGAACTGCTCGATGGGCGTAAACGCGTTCGCCCATTGCGCGATCGATCCCGGCAACAGCATCCGCGTTCCAGGCAAATTCTGGCTGGCCCATGTGGCGGCACGATATTCGATGGTCTGTTCGAAATTGCCGGGACGTGTGCTGTTCTTGGCAAACCTCCGATGGCTCACGATCTGCTGTCCGGCAAATGCCAGGAACACAAACAGCAGCGCGGCTTTCACTTCACGCGGCATCTTATCGATCCAGCATCGCGCCGCAAAAACCGCCAGCAGAGCCCACGCCAGTTCCATCTCGAATTTGTAGCGGCTTGGTTGTGGAAGCAGGACGCGGTTCAGAAAATCCGCCAGCATGGGCACGCTGCTGGTGAGATAGGTGAACAGAACGAAAAACTGAAGCCGCCAATCGCCGGTCCAGCGCGGCAAGAAGCGCACCAGCAGAACCCATCCCAGCGTAATGATCGAAAGAGCGGTTACCGATCCCATGGTCCAACTGCCATCCCCGCTCCGCTCCGAGGCCGTGTGCATTGCATGCAGCAGCGAGGGGGGCAGAAAGTGGGCGCTGAGCGCATAGGCGTAGGCGCCAATTCCCAGCGTGATCAAAACGTTGCGCTTGAACTCTTCGCGCGGCGACACGAACAGCAGGCACACACACACCATTACGACCACCACTGGAGCAAAGGCGGTTGCCGCCGTAGCGGCCGCGATTGAGACTATTGCTCCCACATAGAATGCCAGCCGCCTTCGTCGAAACGAAAGAGACAGGAAGAGAATCGCCAGGGGAAGAAACACCAGACCGAGCAAGTGTGGCGTATCATCCCACGTCACCATCAGGTAAAGACGCCGGGCGTCCCAGAAATTCCGCCATTGGAAGGCAGCGTCAGGCACCAAAATCTGCGTAGGACTCACGAGCGAGTAAAACAAACCCGCCAGGAAACTGTAACCTGGCGCTCGGGTCATCAGCCACGCCATCAAAAACAGCGTCAGTGGGCCCAGACAGTAAGCCAGCACCGTCACGAACTGAAAAGCCAGGTTGTACGAGACACGGAACACCGCGGCTCCAATCGCGGTCAACGCCGGCACAAGCGGCGAATACGTAAATTCAAATGGAATTCCGCAGTCCCAAAACCGCCACCAGTCGGGTTGGAACCAACCGCTGCCGGCGCGCTGGGCAATCGCCGCCCAGAACCCGTGCATGGAGTTCATGGGGACTGTCTGGTTCACGAGCAGGTCACGACAGATATAGAAATTGATCCATACCAGCGCGATGGCGTAAGCTGCAGCAGAAAGCCACTCCGAGCGGCTCATCCGTGTTTCCATTGAATCTGCCATGGTGTGCGCGGCTGCGTGTTTCAACGGTGCGTGCGATCGGTCATCCTTGGGACGCGGCTAATCAAACCGGAAGTCCACTCTAGACTTCCAAATCTCATTCAGTATAATCAACCGCCATCGTTTGGCACTTTGGCAATGCACCGTCCACCTCCTTTGGGATGGCGGCACGGAGCGCTCCATCATGATGAGGGCGCGGATTCTGGCTGCGCTGGGGCCGGTTGGATGGATGCTTCGGCCTGGTACTCCGCGCGGCGCGCCGGCCTGCCGGGGTATCAAGGGCCCCCGGGACAAATTGAATCAGAGCCCGGCCAGCGTTTCGAAATCGACGTTGCCTCCGCTGATCATCAAACCCACGCGGCGCATCCCCGGCGGAAGTTTTCCGTGGATGGCCGCGGCCACGGCGACGGCGCCGCTCGGCTCGGCAAGAATTTTCATCCGCATCAGCAGGAACTTCACCGCGGCGCGGATTTCTTCCTCGGTCACCAGCAGCACCGCTTCCACCAGCTCGCGAACGATCGGGAACGTGTGCTCGCCCGGAATGGTGGTGCGCAAACCGTCCGCGATGGTGGGCGGCGAAGGAATCTCCACCGGCGCTCCGGCGCGCAGCGAAAGCCACCAGTCGTTGGCTACCTCGGGCTCCACGCCGAATACGCGTATCCCGGGATTCAGCGCCTTGGCGGCCACCGCGCAGCCGGCAAGCAACCCCCCGCCGCCCAGGCATACGACCAGGCCGTCCAGGTTCGGAACTTCTTCGAGGAGTTCCAGGCCGGCCGTCCCTTGTCCCGCGATAATCCAGGGATGATCGTAGGGCGGCACCAGCGCGGCGCCGGTGTCGGCGGCAATCTGGCGTCCGATGGCTTCCCGGCTGTCCCGGTGGCGATCGTAATTCACCACCACCGCGCCGCGGGCCAGCGTCGCTTCCAGCTTCGATTTGGGCGCATCCAGTGGCATCACCAACGTGGCCGGTACCCCGAGCTTCTGCGCCGCGATGGCCACCGCCTGGGCGTGATTGCCGGACGAGTAAGCCACTACGCCGCGCGACCGCTCCTCGCCGGAAAGGGACAGCAGGAAATTCGACGCGCCGCGAATCTTGAACGCCCCGCCCACCTGAAAGTTTTCGCACTTCACGAACGCCTCGATGCCGGCCCGCTCATCCAGGCTTTTCGAGGTCAGCACCGGCGTCTTGCGTGCAATCCGGTAGATGCGCCCGGCGGCGCCGCGTACGTCTTCCAGGCCGACTTCCAGCATCATCCTGCCTCTTTACTTAACGATTCTCAGTAGCCCACCCGTTTATCGACGATGTTGCGCAATGGCTCGCCTTTACGGTAGCGCTCGAAGTTCTCGAGAAACAATTGCATGGTGTCCTCCAGCCACGTAGCGGTGTGGTCGGCGCTATGCGGGCTGATCAGCACGTTTTCCATCCCGTAGAACGCGTGTTCGGCGGGCAGCGGCTCCACCGCGAACACGTCCAGCGCGGCGCCGCGGATCCAGCCCTCTTGCAGAGCGCGAACCAGCGCCGCCTCATCCACCAGGCCCCCGCGCCCGATGTTTACCAGCACCGCTTCGCTTTTCATCGCCCGCAGCTCCGGGGCGCCGACAAAGTGGCGCGTCTCCTCTGTCAGCGGCAGGGAAGCGGCGATGTAGTCGCACTGCCGGAAGAAATCCATCCTGTTTTCGGGGGAGAACACCTCGTCGGCAATCCCATCGGCCCCCGAGAGCCTGGGCCGCCGCCGCAATGCCACAATCCTCATCCCGAAGGCCTTGGCCAGGCGCGCGGTGGCTTGACCGATGCCGCCGTAGCCAAGAATGCCGAGCGTGCGCCCTCCGAGCATCTCCACGTCAAAGGTCTCCCACCTTCGCCCATCCTGGTTTCTCACCAGCCGGCGCAAATCCTTGGCGAAGAAAAGCATGGCAGCCAGGCACCATTCCGCCAGCGAACCCGCGAACACGCCCGCGGCGTTGGTAAGCACCACCGGACTCTCCACCAAAGCGGGAAATAGCAGACCCTCCAGGCCCGCCGAGAGGGAATGGATCCACTTGAGGTTCGGCGCCAGCGCAAATACCGGTTCGAGGGAAGCGCGATCCACCCAGGTTCCAACCAGAAGCACCTCGGCATCCGCGCCGGAGTCGGCGAAAATACCCGTCTCCAGGCCGCATACGATGTTCACTTCGTCGGGCAGTTCCTCCAGCCTGCGAAGGTACCTGCTCGTAGGATCCGCGACAACGAAAAGTGTCAGTGGTTTCATGACCCGATCCCACTACGATAGCGAATTTCTCGCAGCTCTCCGTTGACGCCGGTGGGGCAAGCTCAAAGCTCGCCCGCCGGCTTCAAGCCGGCCCAACCGCGCGAGCAAAGTTGCCGGACGCCCGTGGCTGCGGGAAACTAAGGTAGTGCCGGAAAGGTGTACATGCGGCGCGCTGCTGCCGCCCGAGGCGCGCTTTTGCCATAAGTGCGGCAAGCCGCAATATGACGAGCCGCTGCTCGGCGACGACGCGGAAAGCGAACCAGAACCCGCCATTCCGGTGGTTCCCGCTCCCGCCGCGCAACGCACCGAACAGATTCCTCAAGAGATTAGTTTCCACAATCGGCTGGCGGTGCGGACTGCCTTTTCCGTGGCCGCGCTCTCTTTTCTTTTCTCCAGCCTGCTGGCCTTTGCCGGGGTGCTGGCGATTCAGTTGGTGGCCACCTTAATGGTGACGGTGGCGGGCGGATTCCTGGCGGCCTATCTCTACTCCCGGCGTTCCCACCGCCCGATCTCCGTGGCCGCGGGCGCCCGCATGGGATGGCTCACCGGGATCTTCAGTTTCCTCATCAACATGGTGGTCATCACCATGTCGATGATCGCCGTCGCCAGCCAAGGCGGCTTCGCCAGCTTCTACCAGAAACAGTCCAGTGCGCTGGGTCTGCCCGAGGAGGCCATGAACCAGGTAATCGAAATCACCAAGAGCCCGGCGCTTCTGATTCTGGTTATCGGCTTTGCGCTGCTGGTGCAGTTTTTGACCTACGTGATTCTCACCTCGCTGGGTGGCGCCCTGGGCGCCAAGGTGATGGAGAAAGAGTAGGCCGCCCGCCGGCGATCAAGGCCGGTCGATTGGCGGCGGAGCCTGTCGGGGCATCGACAACTGCTTCACCAGCGCCACACCCAGGAAGATGGTGGCCATCGCCAGCGCCTCGCGGACGCCGAAAGCCTCCCGGTAAATCAACCAGCCCAGAATCACCGCAACCAATGGATTGATGTAGTTATAGATGGAGACGATGGAAACGGGCAAGTGCGCCAGCGAGTAGATGTAAGAGCTGTAGCCGATGATGGAGCCGAAAATCACCAGGTATACGATCGCTCCGGCGCTGCGCGCGGATACGGTGTGCGGCCACTGCTGGGCGATTACGGCGGCCACGGCGCTGGCAACCCCGGCGCCCAGTTGCTGCACGCCGCCCGACACGATCGGATGGGTCTCGGTTTTGTATCGTCGCTGCAGCAGGGAAAACAGCACCCAGAACAGGACGCCGCCCTGCAGAATCAGGAACCCCCGCAGCAGGTTGCTGCCGAGCCCCTGGTGGAGCGCATCCGGCCCAACCAACAAAAGTGTGCCGCCAAAGCCCACCCCCATGCCCAGCACAGTAGGCAGGTGAAGCGGTTCTCCGCCGGGCAGCACCGTTTCGATGCCTACCATCCAAAACGGCGAAGTGGTGATGATGACGGCCGCCAGTCCGCTGGGAATCCACATCTCGGCGACGGTCAGGCAGCCGTTACCGACGCCCAGAATCATCACACCAAAAGCCGCCGAATTCAGAAACTCCCGGCCGCGGGGCAACTTCAAGCCGAGCAATTTCGTACCGGCCATCATGATGGATCCCGACAGCAGGAAGCGGGCCGCCATCAGAACGAACGGCGGCAGCGTTTCGAGAGCCATCCGGATGCCGAGGTAGGTGGTGCCCCATAAGAAACAGACCGCAATGAGCGCGAGGTAGGCGCGAGAATTTCTGTGTTGGCTCAATTAATTAGCGTACCATTGCGCCCCCGGCCGGAACGGCCACAAAACGGCGCGGCGGCAAGAGAGGAAACGAACAACGCCGGCGGACTGTCCCCAATTTTTCACAGTCCCGGGAGTGGGCGGCCGTGCCGCCGCTGCCTCGACCTCACGGACAAAACGCCGGTACCGCGCGGAAACAACTGATTCATCAATTCGTTATGGCCCGGAGCAAAAAAAACGGAAGAATGCCGCCGTTTGGATGGTAAACTGAATTTTCGAATTTCTGGTCGCGAGCGGGCGGTTTGCGATTTTCTTTACCGGATAGTGATGCGGGTGCCGGGAAAATCGTATCAATACCAGGGCAACGGGCTCGCCGGGTCTCTTACCGGTGAGCCGTAGAATTGCCGGAGAGAGCCGCTCCGGCGGGAACCCATAGGCATGCAGCTTTCGATCGTCGGACTAGGAAAACTTGGCGCTCCCATGGCGGCTGCCATGGCGGACAAGGGACATCGGGTTGTTGGCGTCGACCTCAACCCCGCTTACGTAGCGGCCATCCAACAGGGCTGCGCCCCGGTTAACGAGACGGGGTTGCAGGAGATGATCGCGCGGAACCGCGACCGACTCACGGCCACGCTGGATGTGGAGCAGGCGGTGCTCGCCACCGAGGTCACGTTTATCATCGTGCCGACTCCGTCCGGGCCGGATGGGACGTTTTCGATGCGCCATGTCCTCGACGCGGCCGAGAGAATCGGCACGGCGCTGCGCAGGAAGCGGGCGTGGCACCTGGTGGTGCTTTCGAGCACGGTGATGCCCGGAGGCACTGGGGGGAATCTCCTGCCTGCGCTCGAGGCGCATTCGGGAAAGCAATGCGGACCGGACTTCGGCCTGTGTTACAACCCCGAGTTCATCGCGTTGGGCAGTGTCATCCACGACATCCTCAATCCGGACATGGTGTTGATCGGCGAATCGGACGACCGCTCGGGCGACATCCTGGAAGTTATGTACCGGGGCATTTGCGAAAGCAGCCCGCAAATCAACCGGATGAACTTCGTAAACGCCGAGCTGACGAAACTGTCCCTCAACACGTTCGTGACCACGAAGATTTCCTACGCCAACATGTTGGCGGAAGTCTGCGAGACCTTGCCCGGCGCGGACGTGGACGTGGTTACCGCTGCGCTCGGTTGCGACAGCCGCATCAGCGTCAAGTACCTGAAGGGAGCTTTGGGGTACGGCGGCCCATGCTTCCCGCGCGACAACGTCGCTTTTTCGGCTTTGGCCCGGGCAAACGGCGTATGCGCGCTGCTGGCCGAGGCCACGGACGCGACGAACCGGCGGCAGGTGCCGCGCGTGGGAGAAATGGTCCTGGCCCGGCTGCCGAAAGCGGGCAGGGCAGGCGTGTTGGGCCTGTCCTACAAGCCAGCCACGGACGTCATCGACGAATCGCAGGGTCTGCAACTGGCGCGGTATCTTCGCGAAGCAGGCGTGCGAGTGGTAGTCTACGACCCGGCGGCGATGCAGAACGCCAGAAAGATCCTGGGAGACACGGTGGACTACGCCGAATCCGCCGCCGCCTGCGCAAAAGCAGCGGATGTCCTGGTAATCGCCACGCCCTGGGAAGAATTCCGAGAACTAACGCCCGCCGACGTCAGGCAGGGCGCATCAATTCTCGACTGCTGGCGGGTGCTGCGCTCCACCGATTTTCCGCATGTAAGGGAGTTCCTTCCGGTGGGTTTCGGACCGGGTGAGACCTTTTCTAGTGTTGCCTCCGTCGACAACGGTAGTCGGGGAGGCGGAATGGCCCGCAACGAGCGCGTAGCTATCCGGTGAATTGCCCGGCGAAGTGCTCGCGCACGGCTCAGCCATTTGGATAGAAGGAACTCGGATCCTGCTCAAAAAGTTCGACGTAGCGCTCGTAGGATACCTTCGCGCCGTTCACTTCGGGCGTAAGCATGTCGAGACACGCATCAACGTCCAGACGACCGGCAAGGTTGGCCCGATACTTCAGCAAGAGTTCCGCCCCACAATCTTCCAAGCCAAAAATTTCAAACAAGCACAGCAGCTTCAAGATCTTCGGGATCGAAAGCTGAATCGCCCAGTCGGTCTCGTATCCCTTCATCCCTGCGTCACGGAGGTACAGGGCCTCGCCCCAGAGTACCTGGCCTCGCGTCGTCTGCGCTGGAATCCGGTAGCAGAACCTGCCCGGAAGCGATGCCCTGGTGTATCGGTGGACCTCCAAGTCGAAGAGCGAGTACCCCCAACCCGTCAACAGGCGGTCGATATTTCGAAATGTGTTTGACTGGTCGTGAACCAACCCGTGAAACTGCGACTCAATGCCGATGCCAAGCACCGGCCCCTTGGAAATCAATTCTTTGGCGCCGAGGAGCACCTGGTAATCCGAGCCGTCGGTGTCGATCTTGATGAAGTCGACGTCCGCCGGGTTGTCGCGCAGGAAGAACGAGTCGAGTTCGATCATCTCATCGGTGTAGACGCAGGCGCCGGTCCGGTCGAAATAGGTTGCGGCGTAGTTCTTCTTGGTGACCTCGCTCGCTCGCGCGGCACTGGTGCGCTGGAACGGCTGCGTGTTCGGAACCCCGGTTGGTGTTTCGTAGGACTTGTCCCCGACGAGATAGGAGTAATAGCGTCTGCCCTTCGTCCGTTCCTCCGCGTTCAGTCGTTCGACCTCCTTGACCAGCCCATCGAAACCGAACGCGCGAAGATCTTCTCCGAAGACGTCCCAATAACCGTCGGTTCCCCCGCTCGCGCCCACGTCAACCAGGCAGAACGGCGTTTCGCGGAGCACCCCGCTCTGCACAATCTGCCGGGTTAGCGGCGGGTTCGGGTTTATACGCGGCGTCTCCACACACCCTCCTCTTCGATGACCTTTCAGCCCGCGCCTCTCATTTGTTCAAGCGGTTACCGGCCAAGCACTACAGCGGACTCCGATTCCGACCGACCGATTCTGAATGACCGAAGCACGACGTCAGCATCGTGGCGAGCCTACCGTTTCAATTCTCCTTCAACGGAGAGAAGCCCGATCCAGAAGCGATAAGGGCCTGATACAACAGGGACACTCCCCCATATTGTAGCTGCGAGATTATACCTTCGCAGGACTCGTTGCTTTTGATTCACAACGTCCCTATCGGCGCTGAGCACGACAAAAACGGGATGGTCTCTGACAATGACCGCACGCTCGTAATCCGAGTTGGCCAGCCTTGCATCATGTCCGCTTGGAGACCCCCAAAGATATAGCGACGCCGCTGAGTCGAAGAGCTTTCGATCTTTTTCGCCTGAGTTGAACCAGAACAGCACGCTTCTGCCCCGCACGCCACAATAGGAGATCACCCGGCGCACCGTTAGCGGAGCATCATAAGAAGACTCAGCCGCTGGGAAGGAGAGCCCGGCGGCGACCGCTCGGTCCACGGCTCCGACTTCGCTCACAGAGAAGGCCAGAACAGCACCGCCACCAGCCCGCGAAGTCGGTTCGGTTGTAGACAGACGCCGAATAGGCTGTATACGACGCTGGCAGCCCCGATACAGCTACAGGCAATGACCAGCGGGTGAGTGCTGCTCTTGGCGGGCATGTAAGAACCGAGCAATCCCAAAAGGGTGAGGGCAAACACCAGCACCGCCGGGCTGCGGTGGAGTGTTATATGATGCCACACCACTGCGAATAGGATGCCGAAAACCAGGAACGACGGGACGAGAATGTACGTGCCGCAGTAAGCTACCCACGCCCAGCAATACGGCATTGCGGACAATGCCAACGTAGAAGTACCCTGCCGCGCACAGCAGCATCATGGTGCAGGCGGGTAGCACTAGAGTATGGCGGGCGCCAATACTGCTCCGCGGCCAAAGAACACCATTGCCCAGATTGAGGCTGTCGCCGGAATCAGCAACCGGTATGCCTGTGGCAGCCACCGTGAAACGGGGGTCTGCCAAGCGGAGAAGTGATTATTGGCAGAAGTCCCATAGAATTTGTCTGACCTGAGGCTCGAAGAAAAGAGATTTTCCCCCACCGACAACGAAATCAGCCCCAGCAGGAGGGTCGCCGCGACTGCGCCCGCGATGAGGAGCGTTTGATCGGCGAAAGTTTTCTTCCAGCCTCGGTGCCAATCGGCGACGGCGAAAGCCACCATTGCCGGGGCTATAACAAATCCAGAGATCATGTTCGTGTGTCCGGCGCAGCAAACATGGCTCCGGCCAACATGACGCCCACCGCCCCACGCGCCCATCCTGGAGCGGCCAAGAAGAACCAAAGTCCGAAAGACAGGAAAGCCAGGGCCGGTCCGTCGGGATAGTCCCATGTGGCGCTTTGCCACAACCAGGGATTGACCATTACGACGAGCGAGAACAGAAGCGCAGGCTCAGCCTGGTAGTGCCGCTCGATGACCCTGAAGATGCCGTACAAGTTGCCCAAACTCAATAGGACGTTCAGCAGAACGTTCGCCACGTGCGGGTTGAATACTGCGTATAAGAGGGCGCCAAGAGAAATGTAGGGCACCCTAGTCCCGTAGTAGAGTCCCGAATAGCGCTGTCACCATGTCCGGCCAGTCCACAAAATGGGAGGTATAGATCCACGAATCAAGGTAGCCTACCGGGCAGTAACGGGAGAAAGGGCCGAAAATTTGAATCGCTGTGCATGCCAGAAGAAGGAATGTCCCCGGAAAGGACAACACGATGCCGGCAGACCTGCTCAGTGCCACTCCGATTTCCGCTTTCGCCGACCGGCCCATATCCGTCGTCTCGGTGGGCATCGCGATCAGTCTAACACAGCCTGAGCGCCATGCTCCTCTGCCTTATGAACTCGACTTCCATCAAGCGGAGATGAGGTATACTTCCTCAGGGATAGCGGAACTGCCGATGTCTTTGGCATGTCCGAGGATGTCCTTAGTAGACTGCTTTTCGGGCGCATCAGCTATATATTTGGCACACGCGAAATCCCAACACGAAAGGCGGAAGTGGCCGGGTCAACTCCTTCTTCCGGACATCTATTTGACTCGCGCCATACCCCTTGGAAAGAGCACCAAAGAGGAATCTCATCAATGAATGCCTGTGCGCTCGTTACAGGATCTTGCGGATTGATCGGTTCAGAGGTGGCTGTCTACTTCTCGCGGAAGGGCTACCGGGTGGTGGGCCTGGACGGGAACCAGAGATCCGTCTTCTTCGGGCCGGAGGGCGACACTACGTGGTCGTTGGCGCGGCTTCGGCGCGAGATTCCCGGCTACGAGCACCATTCCGTAGACATACGAGAGCGCCAGCGGATTCTGGACTTGGTGCAAGCGGTTCGCCCCTCCGTAATCATCCATACAGCCGCGCAGCCCTCCCACGACCGAGCGGCCTCGATTCCTTTCGACGACTTCGACACGAATGCCTTGGGAACGCTGAACCTGTTGGAGGCGGCGCGGCGGAGCTGTCCGGAATCGCCTTTCGCGCATCTTTCCACTAACAAAGTGTACGGCGACCTGCCCAACAGCATCCCGATGAAAGAGCTGGAAACCAGATGGGAGTTGGACGACCCGCGGTTCCGGAACGGCATTCCGGAGAGTTTCTCGATCGACCAGTCGACGCACTCGCTATTCGGCGCCTCCAAAGTGGCGGCTGACGTCCTGGTGCAGGAATACGGCAGGTACTTTGGCATGCCGACGTGTTGCCTTCGCGGAGGATGCCGTGACGGGCCCCAATCACTCCGGCGTGCAATTGCACGGGTTCCTCAGCTACTCGGTTCGCTGCAACCTCGAGTGCAAAGAATACCAGGTGTTCGGATACAAGGGGAAGCAGGTCCGCGACAATCTCCATTCCGAGGATGTGGCGAGTTTCATCTACGAATTCAGCCAGGCGCCACGATGCGGCGAGGTTTACAACCTGGGAGGCGGAAAGGACAACTCCTGCTCCATCCTGGAAGCGTTTCGGGCGGTGGAATCCATCACCGGAGAGCCGCAGCGCTACGGCTATCAGGAGCAGAACCGGGCCGGAGATCATATCTGCTACTACAGCGATCTCGGAAAAATTTGCTCGCACTATCCACGTTGGCGAGTTCGAAAGCCCTTGCCGGCGATCTTCGGGGAAATCGTGGACGGCTGGCGCAGCCGCCTTGACGGCGCCACGCAAGCAGCCGGGTTCGACGTCGTATGAGAGTACTCATCACCGGGACTTGTTGATTTGTCGGCAGCCACCTCGCACAGGACTTGCTGGCGCGAGCGGAAGGCGTCCAGGTCCTCAATGTGGGGGGAGGAAAAGAGAATTCGATTTCCTTGGCGCAGCTCACAGCTTGGTGTGGGGAACGGTTTGGGAATCAGACACCGACGCCGGACAGTGGCGCCAGACCGTTCGACGTTCCGTAGATCGCTATCGACAGCCAGCGAGCGCAGCGAGAATTCGGCTGGACACCGAAAACGGCCTTGTTGGCGATTCTGGCGGAGATCGCCGAGCACGCCAGCAAGCATCTGGACTGCTTGGACCATGCGGAGCAAAATCATAGGCCCTCGTCCCGGGAATCCTCCTTTGCGGCTGCCGTCGGTGCTGATTCCAGCCCAGAACGAGGAACACTGTATCGTCTCGACGGTGGAGCACCTTCATATGGAATTGCGGCTGCATCGTGTTCCCTTTGAGATCGTTGTCGCCGACGACGGGAGTACCGACCGGACCTGGGATCTTCTCGAGGACCGAAAGAGTCGAATCACCGAACTCCGACCCTGCAGAAACGACGGAGGACCAGGGTTCGGCAGGGCGGTCGTGCGTGGGCTGAACTGCATGCAGGGCGACGGCGTGGTGATCATGATGGCCGACGAGTCCGACGACTGCCGCGATGTATGCCGTATTGGGAGGCTCTGAACCGGGGTTGGGATGCCGTGTTCGGATCCCGCTTTTTGCGGGGAGGTGGCGTGATCGACTATCCTCCGATAAAGCGCATTTTGAACCGGTTCGCGAATCTATTCATCCGGGTGCTCTTCAATATTCCCTGCAACGATATTACAAACGCGTTCAAGGCGTACCGGCGCACCGTCATCGACGGATGCCGTCCGATCTTGTCCCCCACTTCAACCTGACCGTCGAACTGCCACTGAAGACGATCGTCAGGGACTATTGCTGGACGGTAGTGCCGATTACGTGGCGCAATCGGCGAGCCGGCGTGAGCAAGTTAAGAATTCAGGAAATCGGCAGCCGATACTTGTTTATCTGCCTGTATCTATTTCTCGAGAAGTACTTTAGCCGGGGCGACTACAAAAGAGCAGATTGACAGATAGAATCCTACAACCCAGACTCCCTGCGAGAAACGTACCGGCGGCTTTGCCACGGCGACGGAATATCGCCTTAAGGTGTGGCGTACACTGATTGACTGCTATTTCGGGAAGTTGATCCCCCCGACGCGCACATCCTTGACCTGGGCTGCGGCTTATGTGAATTTATCAATCAAGTGCCTGCGGCCAAGAAGTACGGCCAGGGTCGGAGTGCCGACCGAAGAACGAGTTTGTGGACCGTGGCACGCCGCTGGCGAGTTGCCGGATCAGTTTTGATTGCTGAGAAGAGCCTGTCGTACGTGATTCGCAGCGGCCGCAAGATCGTTCGCTTCGGTTTCTCCGCTGGTACTGATTGGGAACAAAAACATGTAGAGAAAATTCGGATGGCCGATCTTCCGCTGAAGCCAGCGGTCTAGATCTCCCATGCCGTCCCACGTTTTGATCGAGAAGTCATGGCAGAACCACTCCCTCCCGTCGGCGATCTTGGTCACCTTACCAACGTGGTAAAAGCGCTCAAGATACTCGCGAACCTTGGGAGCGTTTTCTCGTGTTGCCACCATTGGTTTGCAGTGCGTGTCGCCTGACAAGATCTGCACGCCTACTAACTGGCCAGAGCGCAGATCGGATAATAGCTGCAACAGACCCAGGGGCCTGCCGTTCCACGCAAGTGTGTAGTTATAATACGCGTCCTCAATGGAGGCAAGACGTCTCTCACCATCTTGAATCATCACGAGCGTCACTACGTGCGTGAATACAGTATTCGCCTCACCCATGTTGTAAGTAAACGCCCTGTACCCAAACAGCCTGTAGATGTCGGCCAGGAAAATGGCGGTGCCTCCGCAATAAAATCCGCCCTGCCCGCTGTCAATTCGGTGGAGAAGTTGAGTCGCCGACTCGTTGTACACCCTGGGACCATAGTTGTTCTCAAGAAGTGACGCATTGCACGCGGCTCGTGGAACACGAGCATAGGCCCAATCGCGCAGCGAGTTCACTCTGTCCCAATCGGATGCAGCGGAATTCCGCAGCACCGGCAACGAGTCCTCCAGATTCTCGCGCAACTCAACAAGAGGGGCTTTGGCAGGGCGCTGCTGCCGCGTTTGCGTGCCGGTGTGGCAGCTCAGGAGAAGTAGAAGGGGCAACGAACACGCCGCGCGGATCCGAATATCAATCATGATCTTCGCCCATTTCCCAGGAAATCGGGAACTTCACACCAATTCATGGCTCAGAACATCGCGCAGAATCACCACAGGCAAGTAAGTATGCTATCAGAATTTTCTCAACCGCGACAACCGTATGCGCAATTCGCTGGCGGTGGGAACCGAACGATCACCGCCGAACGGCTGCCAGGCACCGGAACCTCCCGGGTTCCAAACATTTATTTGCCCGCCGTGGAAGGACAGATCTCATGTCCCATCCTCAACTGGTTGCTTTTCATGCCCCGGCCGCTCGGCGGTGCCCCGGATGCTGCCTATGGTAATTTCGCGCAGAGAGCAGCCGGCGAGCCCCCAGTCTTTTCCGTTGAAAATGGCGGGCATACCGAACCGATTCATGAATCGGCCTTGCTGCACGAGTTCGTCATACTGGATCCACGGAATTCCTTTGACCTCGAGTCGGGCATACAATGCCTTTTCGCCTTCCGGCGTCCATCCCGAGCCGGTGCCGTGCTCGATGTGGTAAATCCGCATGGGCTCGGACAGAACCTCCTCCGGAAAGCCCGCAAATCTCGCGGCGAGACAGAACAACGAGTCGATGTGCATTGAGTAGGAATTGACTTCCGCGTAACCCCGCAGATCGAGCCAGTCCGCCTTTGCCAGCAAAGTGAAGTCGCCACAGGCATTGGAGTGGACGGGGAGAATTCCGTTTTCCAAAGCGATGGTTTCGTGGTTTGGCGGCACGATTCCGCCCCAGGTCCAATTCACCCACTTCAGTCGTGCAATTCCCTCACCAGCACCCCCACCCGGGCCCGCGCGCAACTGCAGCACCAACACCTCGCCTGGATTGAGACGTCTCTCTACGGTGTACCGATGTCGCCCAGTCACGCTAGCGAGTAGTAGGTTGTTCCCGTCCGCAGTGGTCAATTCCATCAGCAGCGGATCTCCGCTGACGCTGGTCTCAATTTCTATTTCGATCTCGGCCCAGGAAAGCTGCTCGAGCGGCGCCCTCGCGATCAACCGGACGGGGGACGCCTCAAAGCGAGAGTCGCCGGATTCCTCAATTTTGTCTGACTCGCTCCAAATGCTGGTGAACCGCCTCTCTCCCGGCGCAAGCGAACATGCGGTGGCTAAAACATTTTCGTCGAAATCAAGGTTCAACGCCTTCCACCGGCAGCTCAGAACCCGGAATGCCAGCGTTCGGCTATCTTCTGGCGTCTCGATTGGTTCTCCGCCGCCCTCGATGGCAAAGCGCAGAATACAGACTTCCCCTGCGGAGCCGCCGACTGGAATTTGCACCTCAGTGGCTCCGACGAGCGGCGCGCTAATCACGGCCGATCCGTCCCCACCGGTGACATGTAACGTGCACGGCTGGCACCCCACCTCAGGACCCGGTTCGAGCTTCAGGTGGAGCCTGGAGGGAACGCGCTGGCACAGCAGAATCAGAGACGCCAGTTTTTTCGCCCAGCGAAAGGTAACGCCGCCGAAGGTTTCGAGATCGTACCAGCCGCTGCTCCAAAACAAGCTCTCAGAGACTTTCCCTTGGGACAGTGCCGGAATCGAGTCCCTCCAGCCGCAGCGAAATAGCCGAAAGTCGAGCCGCGGGCAACCAGTCTGGGTTGAGGCGGGGCTTCCCGCCACACGGAGGCGAAGAGTTTTGCTTGCCGAAGCGCTCGTACGAACGGGCACGCAAATCCACCGGCGGCCGCCCACGGGGAAGCGTTGTACCGTCCCCTCGGCGCTGTCGGTCACTTCCAGAAAAAACGCCTGTCCGGAAAGTGCCGGCCCCGGCTCCAGATCCAGCATCAGCTCCCGGCCGGCCGGATTGCTCGGGGAAACCACGATCTCGGCATCTCCGCCGGCCCAACGGAAAACCGGGCCGGGCGCTCCTTCCGCAGGCCGAAATCCATTGCCGAAACGGATTCCACTCTCCGGCTCGGCCACGTCGTGTTCCGCCAGCGCTCGCAGCCCATCGCCGGTCAGACCGAACGTGCCATCCCGTGTATTGACGCGGATGCTGTGACTTTCGCAATAAGCCAGCCGGTCTTCGATGCTGCCGTCTACCGGGACGCCCGATGCCGCGTCATAGCGATCGACGCGGTACATCTTGCCTTTCTCCAGCCGTCGCTCCGCCAAAAACCGCATCAACTCCTCGGAAAAGATGATATCAATGTTCGTGGCGAGGATGAACTCTCCTCTCGCGCGCCGGATTCCCACGTTCTTTGCGATCATCTGGTACAACGGCAGGGCTTCCGCGTGGCGGTAACGCGCGTGAATTTCCGGGGGCACTTCGATAAATCGAATACGAAGAGGAGCCGTATCGGCCGGCCACTCGAATGCCTGCGCCAACGGAGGCCTGCCGGGAGGCGGGTTCCACTCCACGACAATCAACTCGGCATCCAGCGCGTGCCGCGAACACTGAGCGATCAGCGCATTGAGAAACGCCTGCATGCGGGCCTTGAAATTCCCGCCGTGGTCGTCATTGCGGGCCGCTACGACAATCGAAAGATAAACCTGTTCGTCAGGCATTAAGGCTCCGGGCCGGGACGGTATTTCTAAAATCCCGAAATTGTTATTCCCGCCCGGCTGCCAGCTCTCGAATATTGTTCCACAAACCGGCTTCGCGGAACCACCACTCGTTTCTGCACCCGCAAGCCGCTACGGACTCACCGCATTTCGGCGGCCCAACCGAGCGCGCTCTGCCGCGCCGGCTTCCGCTACAATAGAGAGCTTGATCCTTACCTTGACCGCAAACCCGGCGATCGATCGCAACGTGACTGTAGACCGGCTGGTCTTCGACGATCGCGCTTACATCCTGTCCACGGCGGAATCGGCCGGTGGGCGCGGCATCAACGCCTCCACGGTGATTCACAATTTCGGGGGCAAGACGCTGGCCATCGCCACCTGCGGCGGGCGGTCCGGCTACCTGCTGGAGCAGTTTCTGTCCCGCTCCGGATTCGCTACCGATCTGGTGCCCATCCAGAACGAAATCCGCACCAACATGACCGTCTCAGACCGGCAAGGCCTTTCGGTGAAACTCAACGAGCTGGGGCCGGCGATTACAGAAACCGAACTGGAGCTTCTGGAATCCACGGTCAAAGACCACCTTTCCGATGCCGCCTGGCTGATGATCTGCGGAAGCCTGCCGCCCGGCGCTCCCGCCTCCCTTTACGCCAAGCTCATTCACCTGGCGTCGGATAACGGCGTCAACACGCTGCTGGATGCCGACGGCGAATCGTTAATCCTGGGTATTGAAGCGGGGCCGACGGTGGTGGCTCCGAACCAGCAGGAGGCCGAGAGGCTGCTCGATCGTGCTTTGCTGACCCGGGCTAACTTTCTAGATGCCGCGGCGCACATCCGCAAAATGGGTGCTCAATCCGCGCTGCTTTCGCTGGGCAGCCGCGGCGCCGTCGCCGCAAGCAGCGGCCTGACGGTTGAAGCCATACCCCCTCGGGTGGACGCGGTCTGTCCCATCGGCGCCGGCGACGCCCTGGCTGCGGCGTTTTGCTGGGCGATGGAGCAGACAAGCGGCAGTTTCGACGATTCCGTGCGCTGGGGTGTGGCCGCCGGGACAGCCTCGGCAATGCTGCCAGGCGTATCGTTCGCCAGCCTGGAGCAGGTTCAGAAGATTTATCCGCAAGTCGAAGTCAGAAAAGTGAGTTAGCCGGTCTCACCGGGTTCCCTCTCGTTCCGCTTCCGCAACGCCCCGCTGGTCCTCGCCCAGGTCCCGATCAGAACCAGGAAAAGAGCCACCAGCGCCGCCAGGGTCGCGGCCGAGCCGATCACCAGGTAATCCAACTGCTTATGGGGCCCGGGAATCACATGCAAAAGCACGCCGACCACGCCGGCGAACACCGAGATGGTGCCGGCAGCGAGAATCAGAATGCGGAAAATCAGGGAGCGCATTCCTTATTGATTGTACGCTGTAGTGGCGCCGGCCATCAGTCGTACTTCTCGTAGATCAGTTGTTTGCGGTCGAAGCCCCAGCTTTTCAGGATGCCTCTTGCCCCGTCCACCATTTCCTTCAACCCGCAGATGTAGACGTCGATATCGCGGCGGGCGCCAATTACCTCGGGAAAATGTTGTTGCACGCGCCCGGCATGGCCTTGCCAGCCTTCATCCGGTCGCGTGATGGTGGGAACGTACCGGAAGTTGGGGTTGCTGTCGGCGAGAGCCTGCCATTCACTGTGATAGAGAAGGCTGTGTTCAAATCTCGCGCCGAACAAGAGCGTGATGGTGCGGCCCGACTGCAGAGTGGAAGGATGCAGCAGCATGGAACGGAATGGCGCGATCCCCGTGCCGGTGGCGACGAAGACGGAATCCCGCAGCGGATCGCGCAGGACAAAAAAGCCGAGTGGCCCGTGCATTTCCAATTCGTCGCCGGGCTCCTTGTCGAACAGCCGCGGCGACATCAGCCCTTCACGCACACGATTGAGGCACAACTCAAACCGGTTGCCGTCCGGCGGCGAGGCGATGGAGTAGGCGCGCGTTACTTCCCTGCCCGCCACTTCTTCCACCAGCGACACGAACTGGCCCGGCCGGAACTGAAGCCGGCCGATGTCCGATGCCTCGAAGACGAAATGGCGGACCTCGGGGACCAGATCCCGATAATCAACCAGTCGGGCTTTCAGGGGATTCTCGCTTTCCGGCGGCCGCCTCGCGGGCGCGGTCCAGCACGGCCTCAAACAACGCTGGATGGTCGTCGAGCGGCGCCGTAACTTCAATCTCGATACCTATATGGATGCGCTGAATTTCCGCCACGATGCGAGGCAGGTCGCGCTGCAGGTGGGTCCCCAGCGTGAGAAAGTACGGAACCACGATGACCCGCCCGGCGCCCGCCTCGATCTGGCTGGCGACGGCTTGCGGCAGATCCGGACTGGCAAGCTCAAGAAACGCCGCCTCCACCAGGTGGAAACGTCCCTCTTCGCGCAGGCGGGTGGCCACCGCGCGTACCGCCTCGTTTGCCTCCGCCACTCGCGAGCCGTGGGCGAAAAGAACCACTCCGGTTTTCACGAAGAGCCCGCAATGTAGGCGCGCATGTGGTGGATCTCGTCCGTCTTCATTTCGAGTTCCTTGCCCATCAGGTCCCGCATGGAGATCAGTCCGCAGACTTCCGCTCCATCCAGCACCGGCAAGTGGCGGCACTTGTGGTGCTGCATCATCGCGCGCGCTTCTTCCAGCGATGCGTCGGGTCCGATGGTGGCCAGATGAACCGTCATCACATCGACAACGGGAGTCGTTCGCGGATCCAGTCCTTCCACTACCACGCGCTTCATCAAATCGCGTTCGCTGAAGATGCCTTCCACCTGGCCGCGATTCAGAACCAGAATTGCGCCGACGGACAATTCCACCATTCTGGATGCGACCTCGTAAACCGTCTGGTCGGTCTCGGCGAAATACAGTTTACGGTGATCGAGGATGTTTCTAAGGTTGGGCATTCCCCAATGTTCCCTCCGTCGTGTCTGGCAAGATACCACAGGTACTGACGGATCTCAATGCCGGAGGATAAAAATCCGTCGCGAAAAGCGGTGAATTTGGGCGCGCCATCTATCTGGCGGCGCGTTTGTCCGCCCGGCTGGCTAACAGGAGGTTGGACGGAACCCGTCCGAATCCATAGCCGATTCGGAAGTCGAGGGGCTTGGGACCCAAGCTGGCGTAGGCCTTCTTCAAGTCCGGTTGTACCAGGTGTTCGAAGCTGCCGTAAGGGTGGTCGTAGGACCCGAACAATTGCACCTGCCAGATGGCGTTGTCCAGGTAGCGATAGGGGATTCCCGAGTCGTCCTGCAGGATGGCCTCGCTGTTGGCTAGCACCTCGTCGCGAATGGTCGTGAAACCCGGCTGGTGCGTCATGTACGAGGTCGCCTTGAAAAAGCTCGTCATTCCCTTCAGGCCGGAAAGAAACGCCAGAAACTGAGGATCTTCCCGCAAGCGGTCGTCGGAAAGATTCACCGAGAAATAGTAGAGCTTATGAATCGACTGGTCCTGGTCACGTCGGAAGTCGATCTCCACCCCTTTGTTGCCGATCCGGCCGGGCGCCCTGTAAGTGACGGCCCGCTCGATGATCTCGCCGCGTTCGTCCAGCCGCACATACCGGAAGCCCAGCACCGTATTGCCCGTCCGCACCAGCAGTTCGAGGATGGTGGGAAGCAGGCCGTCGCTCACCTGGCCCCGAAACTGGCGGTCCATTTGGCGGGTGATGAAGAAGCTGCGATGGAGCTCTGAATAGACCGTATCGCGCACCTGCCCCAGGTAGGTTTCCTGGTCCTCGTCTTCAAGCTGGTGGAAAGATGGCAGCGTTCCCGCCGGCTCCAGGCCTACCATGACGTAGTCTTCGTTCCGTGGGAAGAAAACGGTCAGCATCAGCGCGTCGGGTCCGCTGAACGGATAGAAAATAATGGAGTTTGTAATCGCGGCCCCGCTCAGCTCGTTCTTCTGGAATGCGCGCATCGCGGGCAGCGAACGCGTTTCCACCTTGTTCCAGTCAGCGTCCAGCAACCGGCGATGCTCCTGCCAGGCATCTTCCTTTTCCAGCTCCTCGAACGGGCTTCCGGGAGTTCCCGGCAATCCCGCCAGAAACCTGCCCACGTCGTCGGCGTCTCGCGAGCGAGGAACCGGGTCGGACATGTGCTGGTTGGGCAAGCTTCTGGCGACACCCACCGAGGAGCGGTCGCACGAGAGGATCAGCAGCGCGACGGACAGGCTCAAGAGAAGTTTTGCGTAACAGTAGAACCGGGGCATACAGGGACAGGGTTTTGTTTTCACAGGTCTGGGATACAGCCAACCTCACCATCAATTATACGCGGCCTTCGTTGAAAACGGAGGGTCGATCCCCACCACGATAACGGCGATTTCGTCCGAGGAACAGTCTGCCGGGCGGCGATGGCGAAGACGGGCGCGGGAAGGGCGCCAGGCGCAAATTGACACGGACGAAGAGCACCGGCTACGCTAGAGACGTAAACCGCCTGCGCCCGTAGCTCAGTTGGATAGAGCGTCTGGCTACGAACCAGAAGGTCGCATGTTCGAATCATGCCGGGCGTACCACCCTAACCCCTTTGCCGTCAGTCCACTACGGCGGCGATGAGGTAAAGCTCTCCGGGCTTCGTTTCAAATTCCAGCAGGCCATCCCGCTCCGTGTGCGGCAACACAGTCCCCGACGTCGACACGCGAGCTGTCGCGCCCGCTTTGCCCCACGGATTGGCCACACGCGCCACCACTCCCTTTTCGCTCTTAAGCGTGAGGTTCGTAACGCGCTTTCCGTCCCAGGAAGCTGAGACGAGAAATGCACCTGCCGCGCGGAGGTCCCGAAAGGCCGCCTCGCCAAGGTTGGTGGTGTTCGGAAAGACGCGAATCACCCCTCCAAAACTTTGCATGATGCATTCATTGATGACTGCCGGCAGGGAAAGGTTCTCGGTCCAAACGCCCATGCGCATCATGAAGTCGAAGTCCGTGTCATCCCGGTAGCGGCCTCCGATCTGGCGCACGCGATCATTGGCCACACCCAGCGGAGTCATCGAATACCTCACCTCGCGTTTGAACCAATCGAGGTCCAACATGCCCAGGCGTGCCCGCGCCAGCGGCTGCCAGACGAGGTCATTGCCGCCCTCCAGACGAATCACTCGCGCGGTGCGACGCGCCGATCTCGAGCAGCTCGGGTCGCGAGTCCAACCCGACCTGGTCGGCGGGGAACACAGGGGCCAGTGTCACGGGCACGTTGTAGACATGCTCTGGTGGGGCGTCGCGCACGTCCAGCCAGACTCTTCCGAACGGACCGTCGCCGGCGGGATACGGCGCGAGATTGGCGCGAACTTCCTTCCACCGTTCCCGCAGGCCGGCATCCCGGCCGAGAACCGTGGAGGCCTCCTGCATGGCGTCCAGCAGGAATTCGGTCAAGGCAAGGTCGATAATGCAGTCCCTGTTCAGGCGGAAGTCGACCGTGGCGCCCCAGTTTTCCGGAGAAACGGTCGGGATCACGTGATATTTGCCGTCCTCGCCTTTCTTAAGAAACGCAACCAGAAAATCGGCCGCGCCTTTCAGCATGGGATAGACGCGACCGAGATAGTCCTTATCCAGTGTGTACTTGTATTGCCACCAGAGGCTCTGGACGGTCCAGGGCGTCTCGCAAATCTCATAGCCCCAGGGCGGCGCCGGATAGGGGTTCACTTCGCTGGGCACCGGGAACGCCGAATGCGGGAAATAGGCACCGGGCATTCCAAACTGCACGCGAGCGTTCCATTCCGCCATGGGCATCAGGCTCTCCACCAGCCGGGTGTAAGGCTCATGCTGCTCGACGTGGTTGCTGGAGAATACGCCCCACCACACCTGCTGGGTGTTGTAGTTCATGTGGTAGTCGCCATGCCAGGCCGTGCCGATCTTGCCGCTGCTCCAATTGCCGAAAAGTCCCGGGGCAACCTTGCCGGGCTTCAGGCAGCAGGCGAGGAAGTACTGGTTTCGATACCAGATTTCCTCGAGCTCCCGGTCTGCGAGTTCGACGGCCGAGGCAGACCAGAACGTGCCCCAGCCGGCGGCGGACTTTCGGCGCAGTTCCTCAACCGGAATCGAGGCCAGGCGTTCTGCCTCACGGCGAGCATGGGTAACCGTGTCGGTAGCGTCCAGCGGCGTGAAAAGGGTGATATCCAGCCGTAGTGGTTGAGCCTTGCCGGCTCGCAGAAGGACGCGGCGACTTCCGGGGCCGGCGGCTTCCGCCGCCCATTCTCCGGAGAGAACAGCGTATAGAGCAAAGTTTCGGTCGTCCTTTGTTTTCGGCGGGTTCGGCTGGGCTTCTGTTGGCGCGGTAGCCGGGAAATACTGGTAGCCGGAGAAGCGGCCATTCTCCGCCCAGAGCTGCGGCTCCGGCAGTTTCGCCTGGTCATCCCAATTCGGCTGATAGGCGCAGGAGAGAATGGGGGCAACCGAGTCGCTGCTGACCAGGATGTGCCCGTCGTCTCTGCTCACGAAGCACGATAGCTGAAAGGGCCGTACCGAGCCGCGCAGGTCGTTGTGCTCCAGTTGCAGGGTGAGCACGCCGGAAGAGATATCGAGCTCTTGACGGACGACGCGCACCATGCGGGAATCCCAGTGAAGCCAGATGGTCCCGCAGGGCCACGGACGCGGCCAAGGCTTGCGGTAGGAAGACTGCATCAACTGGGCGTATTCCCGGAAAAAGCCGATGTTGGATTCGAGGTAGGTCATGTCCGGCTTGCCCTGCCGCCTGGCTTCCTCGCCCGCCTTCTTCCAGAGTGCCAGGACCTCCTGGAAGGTCTTGATGTGGGCGGCGTGTTCCTGGCTGACGCGAATATCCCAGGCGTCGTTCTTCCCGATGTGGAGCCCCATCGCGTCCGGCCTCACGGTGACGCAAACACCGATGTCGCCGTTGCCAAGCAGCAGTCCTTCAAAAAAGTCAGGCGTGGCCTGGGTGCGGACCAGGGAGTGGCGCCGGGCGATGGCGGCTGCATCCAAGCGCGAGGGGCCGCCCTGAGCTGCCGCCGGTGGGGCCGAGGTTGCCGCGGCGGCGGCGACCTCCAGAAACTGCCTTCTTGTGGTTGTCATTTCAGCTCTCTCCAAACGTCCGCGGCCACCTCTGCCAGATTACTCCGCCGGGAGTTTGCTTGCCGAACCGTGCCTCAATAACCCGGCGTGCGCAAAGTGGACTGCACCCCAAAACGGATACAGCGAAAATAGGGCAACCACTGTGGGGCAAGCTTAAAGCTTGCAGGCTGGCTTCGAGCCGGCCGTCGTCCGTGACCTGCTCGGAAACTGCGCTCGCTTCTCCCCAGTCCGAAGTACCCCTTTGCAGTGGCGGTGCAACCTGCAAGCTGCCGTGCCGGGCGGCGCGGAGAGGTAGTAAACGGGGTTCGAGGTCCCCGAATGAGACGAGTCCGTTTCCGGGATTGGGTTTGATTTGCGGAAGCTATGACGGTGAACGGTAAGTCCTCGGACTTGGACGGCCCGGGTGTCCGGCGTTGAGTTTGGGTTTGTTCCGAAAATTCGACACCGGCACGGATGCCGGTGGGACCTGACACAGCCAGGAATGGCCGTGCCACAGCGATGTCCGTTTCCGGGATTGGGTTTGATTTTGCGTTTTCTTCAACTGCCGGCTCGGGGGCCGGTTCTGCGTTTGCTTCCTTGTGGTTGAGCGCGGCTGCCGCCGCGGAGACAGCGCGGAATCCGGCCGGGGTGGGGACACTGGAGACGGGGACCGGGGACCGGGTACCGGGGACCGCAGATTCAAGATCGGGGACGGGGGCGGGCGGCTTTCTGGTTGGTTGGCCGGGTTCTTGCGCGGCAGAGGGCGCGGGGGCTTTTTGCAGTTCACGCAGGAAGCGGAGGAACTGGCGGCTGAGGCGGTCCGAGTACATCAGGATCTGGGGGAGCGGGGCATGGCGCCCCAGCATCCTCTGGTAGCACCAGCCCATCATCTCTTCGTCGGTGCGGCCGGTGGTTTTGCTGAGCTGGTCGAGGGCCTCGCGGTCCGACTGGGCGAGGATGAAGATTCCGTGTTCGGCGCGCTGGCAGCGGAGCGTGTTCCAGAACGCCGAGGCCATGAAATAGACCAGGGCTTCCTGGGAGGGGGTGCGGGGGGCGAATTCGTCGTGGAAATTGAAAAAGGTGTTGCGCCATTCGTCTTCGTTTTCTGTGGGGAGGACGATTTGGTCGGCGTGGATGCCGTATTTGAGTGCGTTGAAGCGGATTTTGGCTTTGCCTTCCGGGGTGCGAGGTCCGGTGGATTTCTGGGCATTGCGCCGGTTGGCGCGGGTTTGGCGGTTGGAGGCCATGGGGGTGTCCTTTCGGGGAGAGAAATTGAAAGATCGAAACCGCCTTCAGGATACCGGCGGCGGGGGCGCGGGCTGGGCGATTGCGGGCGCAGAAGGGCTGTAAGTGGTTGAAAGGTTTGGGGCGGTGTTTCTGAAAGAAGTTGTCACCGAAAACATTGAGCTAGTCCGGCTGGAAGCCGGCCTGCAAGCTTCAAGCTTGCTCCACAACGGTGGGTCGGAGCGCCGTGGAAATGACGCGGTGCGGTTTCCCACCGTTCCCACGACCTCTTGGAAATCCCGAAAGACGGGATTCCCACATTCCCTCCGCGCGTGCGACCTGGGTAGGTTGATTCCGGGTCGAAACGCGAGCGAGGGCGCGATTGGCCAAGGGTCGTTGAGAACAGGGCAGAACAATCCGAGGGGTTGAGGGTTCTCGGCAGCGAGGTGATGCCGACTGGCAGGTTGACCGGCATCGGGTTACTTGAATAGGGCATTGGGGACAGACCCCCCTGAAGAGGCCGTCCCTGACTCCCAATGGGCGACGGCTGGGGTCGGTTTCACGGCTCAGACCGAGGTTAAAAGGCCGGGATTACGGCCGGAGATTCGTGGCGGGCCGCGCGTGGGGAAATTTTGGACGGCCGCCGGGCGAGTTTGGATCCAATTCGGCGTGTGACCGGGCGTTCCGTAGAATTCCGAGGGCCGTTTACAGTTCGAAATCGGCGGTCGGATGAAGAAGGATTGAGATTCCGAGGGTTGCGGAAATTGGCGAAAATAGCAGAAGCCGTCTGCCACTTTCAGTGTTTTCGCCAACCCATGGCATCAGGCCTTCCCGGTGGCCCCGGTAGCCGAGCAAAGCCAAATCTTCGCCGAATCGGATTTTGAACACGCCGAGTTTGCGTGGGCTGGGCACGAAGCGTGAGCGCACCCGCCGTCCCTCTACCCAGCGGAGTCAGCAAGGGCCGATACTCAACGGAAATGGCGGCAAGGACCTGTCCACGCCGCTGAATGGAGGGTGGGCCGAGGCTCACCCTCCCTGCGTGTCCCACGCACTTGGTCAGTGCGAAACGTCGGGCCATGCGATTGACTCCGGCACGCGGCCCAACCGCGCGTAACGGCCAATCCACAGTGGTTTTGAAAGAGGGCTCTGAATTGACATGGAGATAACCTGTTCTTTTTGCGGCAAGTAGACGAATCGCTCGATGAATTCACCCGGCAAGGGCGCTGGCGTCCCTTTCAACTGGATGCTGTACCTCAAAAAGCCGACGCAGTCCGGGGTTATCTCCACAGTTCCCTTAAAGTCGAAATCGAGAACTTCCCCGGCCGGTATCGGGGTGCCGGGAATCCCCGTCCCTGAAATTGTGGTTCCGGATCCGGTCATATTTCCCGAATAGTCGATGGTCAACACGCCAATCACGGTGACGGGCGATGCCACAGTGCTGGATCCGTTCTCCAACGGGACTGTCCAGCCGAGCTCGGAAAACGCCCAGGCCCCTATCAGACTGCCGGAATGGCACCCCTGCTGCGCTGGGAGTGCGCAGCAGATCGAGAGACCTAACAAGGTTGCACATACGATGTTTCCTGCACGCATCTGAATATACCTCCAAGACCGACTATGCTCTGGCCTGACCTTCCGGTAAATGGATTCGACGTTAATCCAAGATTAAATTCTGCATACCGCGCATCCCGTTGTCTTCAGACAGTTTGATCGGAATTGACGGTGAGCCCGACTTGGCATTAGGATTCATCTAAGGTAGCGATGCGCCATCGTGAACTCCGATCAAACGAAGAAGACGATTCGTTTTGGCTGCTTTGAAGTCGACCTTCGTGCCGGGGAACTCCGCAAGATGGGGGTCAAAATCAAGCTTCGCGGGAAGTCCTTCGATGTTCTGGCGTTGCTGCTGGAGCACCCCTGTGAGCTTGTAACGCGGGACGAGTTGCGAAACCGACTCTGGCCGGCGAATGTTTTCGTAGATTTCGACAATAATCTAAACACGGCCGTGACCCGGCTGCGCGAGGCGTTGGGCGACTCAGCGGAAAGACCCAAGTTCGTCGAGACGTTGCCCCGACGCGGGTATCGTTTTATGGCACCTGTCTCGGCAGGCGAGCCTGGGCCTGACGAGCTTCGAGCCGGCGCTGTCCGGCTAGTCGTACTCCCTTTCGAGAATCTGAGCGGCGACCCCGCTCAGGAATACTTCAGCGATGGCATGACAGAAGAGCTCATTACCAAGCTCGCGTGCGTCGCACCGGGACGCTTGGGCGTGATCGCGCGCACCTCGGCCATGCGCTACAAAGGCTCACGCAAGGATGTCGCGCGGATCGGCCGTGATCTGGACTTGGACTACGTCGTGGAAGGAAGCGTTCGGCGCTCGGACGGCCGTGTTCGGATTAGCGCGCAGCTCATCAAGGTCATCGATCAAACGCATATCTGGGCGCAGAGCTACGAAAGCGAGTTGCGCGATGCGCTCAAACTACAGAGTGATGTCGCAGAGGCCATCGCGCACCAAATTGACGTCAAGCTGGCGCCCGGAGCCGCGCCGCGCGTGGAACGTGGCCACTCTGTTGATCTCGAAGCTTACGATGCGTATTTGTTGGGACTACACCAGTTTAGTCGAGCCAGCCCGAGCGGTTTCGACAAAGCCGTCGAGTTCTTTCGCCTGGCTGTCGAAAGAGATCCTCGGTTTGCGCCCGCATACGCCAAACTGGCGATAGTCCATGCCCTGAGCGCGTACTTCGGCTACGCGCCGCATTCCGAGGCGTTTCCGAAAGCCGAGTCGGCCGCCAGGAGGGCTCTCGAACTTGAAGGCGGCCTCACGGAGGCCCACAGCGCCCTCGCCACGGTCCACTGGTTCTATCACTGGAACCTGTCGGCATGCTACCGCGAGCTCGAATGCGCCGTCGCGCTGAACCCCAATGACCCGACGGCACACTGGACGATGGCGATGTTCCTGGGATCCATGAAAGAGGACCACGAACGAGCGGCGTTCGAAGCGAGTCTGGCACTGTCGTTGGATCCGCTTTCCCTTGCGATCCGGTCGATGGCTTGTTGGCTCCCTTACTGGGCGCGGCAGTACGACCGTGCCATCGCGCAGGCCCGTGCAACGCTGGACCTGGATGAAAACGCCTCTCAAGCCTACTACGTACTCGGGACCGCAGCCCGGGCGAAGGGCGAGTTCGACAACGCCATCACAGTGTTGGAGCATTCCGCTGCCAGGTTCGCAGATCCGTTTTCGCTCGCCTACCTCGGGATGACGTATGGGCTCGCGGGTCAACACAGCCAGGCGCAGGCAGTGCTTCGCCGGCTGGAACAGATTTGCGGTCCTCGCCCCGTCCCGCCTATTTTCCGCGCGTTCGTCCATGCGGGATTAGGCGAGAATTGCAGGGCGCTTGACGACATTGACAAGGCGTTTGGCCAGCACGACGCATTCGTACTGTGGCTGCGCGTCTCTCCGGACTGGGACTCTCTCCGTTGCGAGCCGCGCTTCCAACAGCTTCTGCGTCGGCTCGCCCTCCCAACTCGCCTCGCTATGTGAGTCGTCCCTCGCGCCGCTGGCATGTCACATCCACTCACGGGAACACTCAGACTGGTCAGCCCAAGCCCGTCTTTACCGGCAGCGACCGGGGAACCGTGTCCAGAAGAGAAAAGGCAAGTGCATCGCTTCTGGTCGTCAAGAGCGGTTGCCTGGCTCGCGGGCTGCTCTTGGGCGCAGACCATTACGCGACGCTGAGCGCGGCTACTGATCTCGAATTGGCCCGTCACCTTAACCGCGCTTTCGATGTCACGCCCGAGCAAGGGCAGAAACCGCATCAATCGCTGGATCGAAAACCCAGCGAGTCTGCGCTTCTTCAATGCGGAAATTCTTCTGGTTGAACCATTCCGAAAATCGCCGCGGTCTAGAGTTGCGTCAGCCAACGACCCTGAATTTCCTCGAAGATCCTTGAGGCTGGCTCAACCTTCGCCAGCAGATCATCCGGGTCTCGCAAGCCGAGATCCACAAAGGCATTTCCGCTCCTCGGCATGTACTCTTTGCGGGGCCGAGGCCGACCGTCAAGAGAGGCTGTATCGAGGCTAGGGTTTCTTTCGTTCCCACTTCACCGCCGCCGGAACGGCCTCGTAGGGCCGGTTGTCGGGTTGGTTCTGAAAGGCCTTCCACATGGGGTTGGCTCCGGCGTCGTAGTGCGTCATCGGCCTTAGACCCAGGATCAATTCCATGGTTCGGAGCATCGAGGCCGTGTTGTAGAAGGTGCTGTCCACCACTCCGTCACGCCGGGTGTAGGGCGACAAGATGTAGGCCACCGTTCGGTGGCAATCAACGTGGTCCGCGCCTTCGGCGGCGTCGGCTTCCACGACGAAAACGGCGGTCTGCGGCCAGAAGCGGCTTTTCGACAGGGCCTCTATCACCATTCCTAGCGCTGCGTCGTTGTCGGCCATGTACGCCTCGGGCGACGGCATTCCGGCTTCGGCTCCCGCCGTGCGGTCGTTCGCCAGCCTCAGAAAGGTCAGTTGCGGCATCCCGCCGTTCTGTTCGAACTGCTTCAACTCAGCCGATGAAGACTTTCGCCCGGTCCACATCGCGGTAGTTGAGATCGGGGCCGCGGAAGTTCATGTTGGTGTAGCGCGCCAGCACCGGGTCGGTTACGGTGCGAACCTGGCGGCCGTCCGGCGCCGGCTTTTCCAGGTTTTCCGTCCACCAGCCATAGTTCCGGATGGAGACGCCGGCGGCGACGGCGTTGGTCCAAAGATAACCGGCCGGGGGCGCATCCGCCAGCTCCGGGCCCTCGAAATTGTCGTAAGGGAGCCGTCCGGCATAACTGTTTGCCCACAGCTTCTGGACGTAATCGTTGGCAATGGACGCCGCGGACCAGTGTTCCCCGTCCGGGGCGGCGTCGCCGTTGGCGTAGAAGTTGTCGAGCACCACGAACTCGCTTGCCAGCTTGTGGTGGTTTGGCGTCACCGCGCTGCCGAGCGTCGCCAGCTTCTCGTCGCCATTGCCCAACGGCTTGCCGTTCTTTTCCAGATCGCCCAGCACCTGGTCGTAGCTGCGGCCTTCCTTCAGGATGTAGACGACGTACTTGATGGGCGTCATTTCGCCCTGCCGGGTCGGCACCGGGTTGGCCTCCGGCACGCCGGCGTCGAAGAGCTTTTTGTCGTCGTAGGGAGAATTCTCGAGAACCTGGCGTGAGTAATCGTCCAGACGTCCGGCATCCAGCGCCGGCACCACCGAGGCGGTCCCTTTCAGCAGCCGCCCCACGAAGGACTCGCCCTGCTTGGCGGGGTTCGCATCCTGGGGCCGCGGGCCGTCCGGATTCGGAAAGGACCGGCTTCCCCGCCCGTTCAGAATCACCAATCGACCATCCGGCAGCGCGGCGGCCGCCGTGGGATACCACCCGCTGGGAACAAAACCAGCCACCCGCGGGAATGCTTCGAGCAGGTTGGCCACCGCCACCGCGTTCGCGTCCGAGCACACCACGTACAACCGGCCTCCGTCTGAGCTGAGCGCCAGCGCGGACGGCGTCATGCCCAGGGGATTGATGGAGTGCAACGAGACGTTGAGTGTGCCGGTAACATGAATGTCGTTGGTGTCGGACACGGCCAGAACCAGCACCTTGTTGCTGTTCGCCACGCTGACGAACAACCGCGCGCGCCAGGTGGCGTCGGCGGCCGCCTGGCCCTCGGGCTTACGCTCGCTCCAGACCATGTCGGTGGGGTGGGGCCCCAGCGGCACACGGAGCAGTTGATCCCCGGTGTTCGCGTCGTGCAGGTGCAGCGACCCGTCCGCCCAGCCGGTAACCAGGAACGTTTTCCCGTCCGGTTCGAACAGAATGCGATAGGGGCGCCGCGCGGTCTTCCAGGTTTCGATGACGCGGCCGGATTGCGGGTTAACCACGACAATCGCGTCCTTGTACAACGCGGCGGCATAGATCAAGTGGCCGTCCGGCGATGTTGTCACGTCGCCGATGAAATCGGCCGGCTGGCGCTTGGCCGGGTCCACCACCGGGAAGGTCTGCCGCAATGTAAGCTGGCCGTCGGCCGAAAAAGAAAGCGCGTAGATGCATGCCTGGGACGCCCCGCCGACATACAGGGTTTTGCCATCGGGGGTGAAGCTCATGCCCAGCCACGCGTCGGGCAGCGAGACGCTTCCGACGGGCCGCATGGACTTCACGTCCAGAACCGTGATGCTGGGCTGGTTATAACCCGCGTTCAGGACCAGCAGATATTTGCCGTCTTTCGACAGCACCGCCGACATGGGAAACGTATCGAGCGGCACCTGCGTGCCGGCGGGCTTCACCACCCAACCGGTGTTCAACAAAAACCCGCCGCCCGAAAGTGGTCCGGGCTGTTTCGGGGCCGACGTTTGCGGCGTTGCCGCGGCGGCAACCAGCAGGAACACAAGTGCCGGAATCAGACGCTTCATCGCACGACCTTTGGGTGAAACTGCCGCCGAAACCCGGCGCTATTCGTAATACCGCTGCGCAATCGGGAACCGCCGTCCGATGCCAAATGCTTTGGTGGTAACCTTCAGACCCGGCGCCGCCTGCTGGCGCTTGTACTCGTTGCGGTCCACTTTGTTGGCGATGTCCCGCACCGTTTGAATCGGCAGGCTAAGCGTTTCCGCGATCTCACGCGGGGTGCGGTAATCTTCGACGTACGCTTTCAGGATGCGGTCGAGCTGGTCGTATTCCGGCAACGAGTCGGAGTCCTTTTGATCGGGACGCAACTCGGCGGACGGCGGTTTCCGAAAGACGTTTTCGGGAATCGCGTCCGGGTGGCGCCGGTTGGCCACCCGCGCCAGCTCGTAAACCATCGTCTTTGGCACGTCGCTGATGACGGCCAGTCCGCCGCACATATCGCCGTACAGGGTGCAGTAGCCGACGGCGAGCTCACTTTTGTTGCCGGTGGTGAGCACCAGCGCGTTCCACTTGTTCGAAAGGGCCATCAGCGTCATGCCGCGGAGGCGCGCCTGAATATTCTCTTCGGTGACGTCCGGCGGGGCGTCGCCGAAGATTGGTTTCAACGACTGGAGCATCTGGCCCCAGGCGTCGGCGATGGACACTACCTCGAAGCGGATGCCGAGGTTTTCCGCCAGCCGGCGCGCGTCCGTCATCGAGTGGTCGGAAGAATACGGGCCCGGGCATCGCGACGCCGACCACGTTCTCTTTTCCAACGGCATCCACTGCCAAAACCGCCGTGAGAGACGAATCGATGCCGCCGCTCAACCCCAGCAGCACGCGCTCGAAGCCGCACTTCCGCAAATAGTCGCGGGTGCCCAGCACCAGCGCCTGGTAGACCGCCTCGTGCACGTCGGGGAGCGTTTCCCGAATCTCTCCGGCGCCCGCCTCCGTGTCCGCCATCACCAGGGCTTCCTCAAAGGAGGGAGCACTGGCGATGACGCCGCCGTCGGCGCCCACGACAAAACTGCTGCCGTCGAATACAAGCTGGTCATTGCCGCCGACCATGTTCACGTAGACGGCCGGGACATGATAATGGCGGGACAGCTCCTGAAACATGGCTCGGCGCAGTTCCCGCTTGCCCGCGTTGTAGGGCGAGCCGTTGATGACCACCAGCAGTTGCGCGCCCTTGGCAATCAGTTGTTCCACCGGATTCTCGCGGTACAAGGGCCGCTCCCAAAACTGTTTGTCGTTCCAGGCGTCCTCACAGATGGCCAGCGCCACCGGCACACCCTTGATGATGCACACCTCCTGCGATTCGGCGGCGGCAAAATTTCTGGCTTCGTCGAACACATCGTAGGTAGGCAGCAGCATCTTGGTCTGCCGGAAAGATGATTTCCCCCTGCTCGATCACCGCCGCGCAGTTGGCGGCGCTCTTGCCCGCGTCTTTCGGCGCCCGGCCCGCATAGCCGCAAATTATCGCCAGGCCGAGATCTTTTGTCTCGGCGGCAAGCTGGTGAAGTCCCTCTTCCGTGCTTCGAAGAAAGCCGGGTTTTTCCACCAGGTCGCGCGGCGGGTACCCGTTCAGGGAAAGTTCCGGAAAGACAACCAGATCGGCGCCGCGGCAGTTGGCGTCGCGGGCGAAGCGCACCATCAGCCGCAGGTTGCCGTCCAGGTCGCCGACCGTCGTATTGATTTGCCCCAGGGCGATTTTCATGAGGAAGCTATCATTTTAGCGTGGCGCCGGTCGCGTCTTTGCGCCGCGTAGATTTCCAGCCACTGGCGCCCGCGGCTGAAGCGGGCGATCAATTGCATCCCCAGCTCCAGTTGCGGCGCGTCCCGGGGCATCGGCGGCCGGTATTCGAAGAACTGGCGGTAGAGGAAACGGACGGCTCGGTTTTCGAGCAGGTTGACGGGCGGGTTGGCATCACGCGAATACAGAATGAATACATCGGGCCGGGCAGCCCGCACGGCGACGAGCGAGCTGAAGTCCGTAATGCCCGTGGCGTCCAGCTTTCGGTCGACGTATCCCATCTCGGGCCGGCGAAGCGCCGCGGACAGGGGCCACGCGGTGACAATCCGGAGGCCGGCGCAGTTGGCTTCGACGAACCGGGCCGCCTGCTGGTGCAGCCGCACCAGGTCCACCATCGCCAGATTGTTTTCGTGCGGATACGGCCACAGCGGGGGGCCGATAAAGAGGCCGCTCAGCAAGCCGGCAATCAGCAGCAGCGCGGCGGCCGCTCTTCGCGCCGGCAGAAGGTTTTGCAGACTGTCGGCGGTGAGCACGTAAAGAATGGGCAGAACCGGCATCAGGTAGCGTTCCAGCCCGGCGCCGCCGAGCACCGTCACCACGCCGGTTTGCGCCACGAATACCAGCGCGCACACCTTCCAGGCGCGGTTCACCTGGAGGCGTCTGCGGGCCAGCGCAAAGCCGATCGCCAGCGTGCAGATCCAGTGGAAGTTTTCGAAAAACAGGTAGGAGAACCGGCGCGCCGCGATCATCGCGACCTGCCCGGGCCGGGTGGGAAACACCAGGTTGTATTGAGTGAATTCGCGATTGCCGAAAGCGTATCCGGTGGCGGCGTGGAGGACACCGAACCACGCGACCAGTGGCAGCAGCCCAGCGGCAAACCATAACGCCTCCCGGCGGCGCTTCTCAAACCACAACCAGCCGCCGAGCGCCAGGGGCACCGCGACGGAGGTTTCCTTTACCAGCACGGCGACAGCGCATACCACCGCCGCCCAGCGGGTTTTGTCCCGCAGGAACAGCACCAGGGCGATGATCGCGAGCGTCATGGCGGGCATGTCGAGCTGGGCCATCATCGACTGCGTGAAGAAGAGCGGCGAGGCCAGTAGAAACGCCACCGCCAGCAGCGGCGTCGCGCCGGAGGCGCGGCCGGACAGCTCCCGCGAGAGCAGAAACGTGGCCACCACCCCCACCCAGGCCACCACCAGCATGGCCACGCGGGTGGCGGCGATGGAATATCCGGTAACCAGCCAAACCGCCGCCAGGTACGCCATCAGCACCGGCGGATGGGCGTTGGGGACGGTGGAGCGGGGCACCAGCAAGCCGTGCTGGTAAAGGTCGCGCGCGGCGGGAATGAACTGGCCGAGCTCGTCCCAGAAAAATGGAAGCCTGAGCAAGGTGGCGTGCGAAAGAAAGAGCACCAGCGCGGCGCCAAAGGCCACCGCGCCAAGCGACTGGCCGCGCATCGGCCGCGCGGCTGCGGGGCCCGCCGGTGATGTCATCGTGGTTCCCGCCTGGCGGTTACTGCAAGGGTTGTTGCCCGCTGGCCTTTGGCTCCAGCCGAATTTCGCCAAAGGTGGATTCGTACTGCGAGATGTTCTGCTGCAATACGTTGAGCAACGCCTTGGCCTGTGGTGGGCTGAGATACAGTCCCTGGAAGTTGCGGATGGTAACGTGATCGGGGCTGGCTTGATTCACGATGCCGAACGCCAGGAAGAAATCCCAGAGGTTGGCACGCACCTGCACGCTGTTGGCGTAGCTTTCCCGGTAGTCGGGTGCGACCTCCAACTGGAGCTTTGGCGGATTTTGATGTGGATTCATACGTATCCTTCCTAGCCTACCAGGAGAGCTGCCCAGCTTTGCCGGTCCAAATAACCCAACCTTCCGCTAGGTTGGCAGCCTGCTGACATCCCAGCCGCCGCCCAGCGCTTTGATCAGCAGCACCGTGGCATCCATCCGCCGCCGCAGCAGGTCGACCTCGACACGCTCGTTGGCGAGTGCGATGCTTTGCGCCGTCACCACTTCCAAATAGGTCACCAGACCGCCCGTGTAGCGGCGCATCGCAAGTTCGAGCGAGCGCTGCGCAGCCTCAACCGCAACCCGCTGTGCCACTGCTTCCTGTTCCAGCGTGCGCAGTGTGGAAAGACTGTCTTCCACTTGCTGGAAGGCTTCCAGCGCCGTCTCGCGGTAGTCGGCCACCGTCGAGTCGTAGCCGGCGGTGGCTGCTTCCTGCGCCGCGCGCCGGCGGCCGGCGTCGAACAAGGTTTGGAGGGCACTCGGGCCAAGCGCCCAGAAACGGCTCGGCCACTCGAACCAGTTGACGAAACTGTTGCCCTGCATGCCTCCCGCCACGGTAATCAACAGGGTCGGGAAGAAGGCCGCGCGCGCCGCCACCAACAAAATAAGCACCACACGGGCGATCGGGGAAACCCGCCGCGCCCCGGCAGCCGGCGTTTCCGTCTGCCCCTTCTTCTCGTTCGTTTCCTCGCTCGTCATCTTACTTCCTTGGCTACCTCGGGACGCCGGAACCGCTCGCCCGCGGCGACCTGCGGCCGTGCAACATACTGAAGACCGCCGGCACAAAAATCAAGGTGGCCATGGTTGCCACCAGCAGCCCGCCAATCACCGCCCGGCCCAACGGCGCATTCTGCTCTCCGCCTTCACCCATTCCCAGCGCCATCGGAACCATGCCGATGATCATGGCGAGCGCGGTCATCAGCACCGGCCGAAAGCGCGTCTCGCCGGCAGCCAGCGCGGCCCGCACCGGGTCGCCGGTTTTTCCAGAACGTCCTTGGCGAACGCGACAACCAGAATGCTGTTGGCGGTGGCCACGCCCATGCACATGATGGCCCCCATCATCGCCGGAACGCTCAAGGTCGTGCGCGTAATAAAGAGAATGAGCACGATTCCGGCCAGCGCCGCCGGCAAAGCCGAAATGATGATGAACGGATCCAGCCACGACTGGAAATTGACCACGATCAGCAGGTACACCAGCAGAACCGCGAACAGCAATCCGCCACGCAGGCTGATGAACGACGAACGCATGGTTGCCACCTGCCCGCGCAGAACCATCTCCGAGCCGCGCGCGAGTTTATTACGATTGGCGTCCACGATGCGCTCCACTTCGTTCCCCACGCTCCCCAAGTCTCGCCCGTCCACCGCGCCGTAGATGTCTACCACCCGTTGGATGTCGTAGTGGTCCACGGTTGCCATTCCGCTGCCGCGGCTGATGGTGGTCATGTCATTGAGGATTTCCGGCGCGCCCGCGTGCCGCTGGGCCAGTGGAATGCTGCTTAGGTCCTGAAGGGATTGCGTCGAGTACTCCGGCATTTGCGTCACTACACGGTAGCTCACGCCGTTGTCCGGGCTGAGCCAGAAGGTGGGCTCCGTCTGGAAGCTGCCGCTGAGGGAGATCAGCAGGCTGCTGGCTACGTCGGCCTGCGTGTATCCGCTTTGCGCCGCCTTGATGCGGTCCGTTACGACGTGCAGTTTGGGCTGGTCGAACGCCTGCTGGATGCGCAGATCGGCGATGCCCGGAATCCGCCGCAACTGGTTCAGGATGCGGTCGGCCAGCTCGCGGTTGGCATCCACGTTCTTGCCGATCACCTGCACGTCAATGGGCGCGGGCAGCCCGAAATTCAGAATCTGACTCACGATGTCGTCCGGCAGGAAGTAAAATGCCGTGCCGGGAAATTCCCGCGGCAGCTCGGCGCGCAGGGCGCGCACGTATTCTTCGGTCGGGCGGTGCTCCGGCGAGAGCGAGACAAAAATGTCCGCGTCCGCCGAACCGATCGGCGCGGAGTTGCTGTATATGGTGTTGATGCTGCTATAGGGCAGGCCGATTTCATCCAGCACGCTCACCAGTTCTTGCGCCGGAATCCGTCGCCGGATGGATTGTTCCACCAGGTCGCAGATGCGGGCGGTCTCCTCGATGCGGGTGCCCGTTTTGGCTCGCATGTGCAGCTTGAACTGCCCGGTGTCGGAGCTGGGGAAGAAATCCTGCCCCAGCCACGGATACAGCAGAAACGCCGAGCAGCAGGCCAGCAAAAACAGCGGCACGAATACCACGCGGCCGCGCAGCAACACCGCCAGCAGGTTGATGTAGGCGGCGCGCACGCGGCCGAACCCGCGATCGAAGGCCCGCTGCAGCAGCACGAACGGGTTGTAGGTGCGCCCGTGCGATTTCAGCCGCAACAGGTACATGGCCAGCGTCGGCACCAGGGTCCGCGAAAGAACGTAGGAGGCCAGCATGGCGAAGACCACCGCTTCGGCCAGCGGCACGAACAGGTAATGCGCCACGCCGTTAAGGAAGAACATCGGCAGGAACACGATGCAGATCGAGAGGGTCGAAACCAGCGCCGGTATGGCAATCTGCGCCGCGCCTTCCAGGATGGCGGCATGCAGAGGCGTGGCCCTCCTCCATGAAGCGCTCGATGTTTTCAATCGTGACGGTGGCATCGTCCACCAGGATGCCGACCGCCAGCGCCAGCCCGCCCAGCGTCATGATGTTGATGGTCTGGTGCAAAAAGCTCAGCACCATCACCGAGGTGAGGATCGAGAGCGGAATCGACACCGCAATGATCAGCGTGCTGCGCCAGCTTCCCAGGAAGATCAGGATCATCAGCGCCGGTCAGGGCGGCGGCAATCACCGCTTCGCGGATCACTCCGGTGATGGCGGCCCGCACGAAGATCGACTGGTCCGCCAGCGGCTGGATTTTCAACGACGGCGGCAGCGTGGCGGCGACCCGGGGCAGCAGCTTGCGAACCCCTTCCACCACCGAGAGCGTGGAGGCGTTGCCGGCCTTGAGAATCGTCAGCAGCGCGGCGCGACTGCCATTCTGCCGGACGATGTTGGTTTGGGGCGAAAAGCCATCGCGCACGTGAGCGACATCGCGGAGAAAAATCGGCGCCCCGTTCACCACCTCGACCGGAAAATCGTTGAACTCCTCCACCTTTCTTCGGGCTGGCGTTCAAATCCACGTCGTATTCGAACTGCCCGATCTTCGAGGTCCCCGCCGGAATGATCAGGTTCTGCGCGTTCACGGCATTTACCACGTCCGCCGGCGAGAGGCCGCGGGATTGCATCGCGACGGGGTTGAGATCCACCACAATCTGGCGCTGCTTGCCGCCGTAAGGATACGGGATGGCGCAGCCCGGCACGGTCACCAGCCGCGTGCGAATGAAGTTCGTGCCGTAATCGAAGAGCTGCTGCTCGGAAAGCCCTTCGCCCGGAAAGCCCAAGCTGCAGGATAGGGACACTGGAAGCGTTGTATGCCACCAGAAACGGCGCCGTGACGCCCGGTGGCAGTTGCCTCAGCACCGATTGCGAAACCGCCGTCACCTGCGCCGTGGCGGCACTAATATTGGCGTTGGGCTGAAAAAACACCTTGATGATGGCCCGTCCGTCGGTAGATTGCGACTCGATGTGTTCAATGTCGCTGACCGTGGTGGTGAGGATGCGCTCGTAGGACGAGGTGATGCGCTCTTCCATTTCCTCGGCGTTTAGCCCACTGTAGTTGAACGCCGCCGCGATCACGGGAATGTCGATGTTCGGAAAAACGTCGGTAGGGGTGCGTTGAATAATGACCGGGCTGAGGATCAAGATCAGCAGGGCGAGAACGATAAAAGTGTATGGCCGGTTCAGGGCAACGCGGACGATCCACATCGACGACTACTCCCGACCAAAAGCCGATGAGGGTATGTCTCATTGTCGCATGCGCGGCCGGCCCGTTCCCCAGTCCCGCCGACGCTCGCCCGCCGTCTTAACGTACCGATTCACAAGGTGTCAAGGGTCATCTCTATGGCGGGCCCTGCGGGGACTTTTAGGAGCGGGAGGATAGAAGCTCAGCCCGGACGATTCGGTGGAGAGCGTTACTTTCGCGGTAACTGACGTACAAGCGAAAACAAGGGATGGGTTGGTGGACGGCATGGGACTCGAACCCACGACCCCCTCGTTGCGAACGAGGTGCTCTCCCAACTGAGCTAGCCGCCCACGGGGCTTTCACCCGCTAATATAGCATGATCCTTAAGATCTAGCGGTTTGCAGGCGAGTCCGCGGGGACGAAGTCCGAGTTTCGCGGGGCGTGGAAAACGTTGGCGAGCGGCGACCTAGCCCGACTTCGACATTTTTCGAGACGGTCCTCTGAAAACTAAAGACTTGTGAACCGTTTCGTCACTATTTCGGGGACGCCTCCGGAGTGACCCAGTGTTTGTGCGGACGGATGATTTGTGGGTCGACGCGGAGCTTCTCGTACAGTTCCTGCTGCGCCGGTTCAGGTACCGACCCTTTCCGAATGCGCAGCTCCTTCTCCACTATCGGTCGGCAGAACAATGGCACCAACGTGGACTTGCGGCTGCAGCCCCGCGGCTCGCGGGTTCTGGTGACGGCCGATATCGAGGTGAGCAATCCGGCCGATTTGAAGTCTATCTTACCGGGCAACCCGGTGTTGAGCCAGTTTCGCGAGTCGGTGCGGACCCTGGTGACACCGGGCCAGAAAGCCACCCTCTGCAGATATGACGAGCCCTCCACCGGCCGCCAGCATGAGATCGAACTGGAACTGAGGCAGTTAGGGCGGTGACGAAATAACCGGTCTTCACACTTTGGACCAGTCAAACGACACCAGATCCTCGGGATCTCCGACAATGCAGTCTCTCTTCTTGAGGCAGGCAAACTTTGAAACCTGTGCCGGAGGAACGATTTTGAGGATCTTCTCTTTTCGGATGATCTCTGCCGGGATGCCGGACTCGAGAACGCAGTCCGGCAACGCATAGAGATTCCGCTTGAGTTTCGAAGGTGTCATCGGCATGGCTTTCTTGCGCTCGCGGCTTTTATCATACGAACACACGAAGCCGCGTTCGCCCCATATCGCCCGCACGGCAAGACCCCGCCAGCCAGCTCATTCTTCACCACGTCGTGGACTGCCTCAATCGTGCCCGCCTTCTCGCGATGCCTTTCCAACAGTCGTCCCGGCTTCCACTCCCACAGGTTCGTCCGCGCCGCGAAGTACTTCACCTGGCTCCCTTCGGCAAATAGGTGTTGTTGCTTTTTGCAAATCCGCATGGCGATGCTCCGCAGCGGATCTTTCAGCGCCGGCACGTTGCCATCTCGGAACTCCTCGGCCACCACCACGTTCATCTCCGCCCACAGCGCCAGCATGGGCTGATACCCGCTAATGGCTTGGCAGGTGACTTGGCCACTCGCTTCCAACTCTCGATGAGGGAGGCATCCATGTCGATGGCCGCGATGCGCTGCCCGGCACATCCGGCCAGCGTGCAGTGCGCACAAACAGCGGAATGCCGCCGAGCGCCGGCAAGCGCTGTCGTGCCGGTAACCTGCCTCGGCACCGCCGAAAACGCCCCGCGCCTACAGACGGATTACGGAAGGAGCCGAAGCAGAGCGTGGTTTCAACCACTCCACTCACGCTTCCGGACGGCATCAGGGCGCTCGAAGAAACGAAGCGTCTGGGTGTCGCGACCGACCTGGGCGAGGCCGGCAAGGACGCTGGCGCGCTCATCCTGGAAGCGACTGAGGATGCGCCCACCCAAGTCGGAGAGCCCCTGCAAATGTTCCAGTTGGCCCGGCGTGTGGAAGGGCACGGCCGTTGCGGATCAACCGCGCCAGGCCGGCAACGGCGTCCGAGCGTTCGAGCAGTCTCGTCCGGGTGTCTTCGTCGTGGACAGTGCCGGAGGCTGCGAGCGCGGCGGTGGCGTCCTCGAGTTGATCGAGGATTTCGCGCCAGGCGTCGGAATTGGCCTTTGCCACGGCGATATCCGAGTCGGTAGGGTCTTGGGATGATGATGGCATATTTACCTTCGCTTCCCGCCAGACCTGAGGGCCGCGTCGATTGCGGAACATCTCGGATTATGGGGTGGTCTGTTTCCCGTATATGGCGTAATTCAAGCTCTGGATGGACGCGTCCAGCAGGTTCTGCTGCGACTCCAGTTGCGCCAGCATCGTGTCGGCCACCTGGAGCTCGGTGGAAAGCGTGGCCTGCATCAGGTTGACTCTGTCGGTGATGGCGCTAATCTGGCTGTCGATTCTGGAGTCGGCCTGGTCATAAACCGCCTGCTCGTTGACCACGATCCCATTGTAGGGGTCGGTAAACTGGTTGAAATTCGCGCTGAGCGCTCCAAAACCGGTGGTGGACGAGCCGAGGAAATCGAAGGCGGCCTGCAGGTCGTCAGCCGTCAGCGAGTAGAAGACGTCGGTGTTGAACGACATCTTGCCGCTGTCGTCCATTTCGATGCCGAGGTCGGCCAGCCGGCTAATGGTCCCGGCGCCCGAGTAATTGGTGATGCCGCGCAGGTCGTTCTGCAACTCGCGGATGATGAAATCGCCGCTCAACACGCCGGCATTTTCGCCGACTTGGGTATCGACCTTTTCCGAAAGGGCGTTGTAGTTGGTGGCGAGGTCTTGTAAGGCGTTGTAGAGCTGCGCGCTCGAGGAGGTCAACGACAGGCTGACCGTATCGTCGCCCGAGGTTGTGCCGTTGATGATGAAGCTCACCCCGGGAATGACGTCCTTGACCTGGTTGGTGGATTTTTCCACCTGCAAACCATTGAGCTTGAACCTGACGTTTGTACCCTGGTTCGCGCCGGTCAGCAGGTTGCTGTCCGGATCGTCTTCGGTCTCGCGTAACTGCAGGGTGGTCACGCCGGTCGAGACGGAGGAAACCGAGAGATAGAAGGGGTTGTCCAGGTTTCCGGTGTTCAGAACAGTGGCGTTCAAGCCCAGCCCGAGAGCGTTGATTGAGTCGCGGAGCCCGTTGAGATTGTTGTGAGACGCATCGAGCTTGATGGTCTTGGTGGTGGAGCCGAAGACCAGTTGAAGCGTTCCGTCGGCGCTTACCGGGGTGGTGTCCGCGGTGGCGTATCCGGAGGCGCTGGTTTCCGAAGCGGCGGTGGCCAGAGATTCGATATCGCTGATCGTATAAATGCCGGGTTGGGTGGTAGAGGAGGATTGTACGCTCACCAGACTGGTATTCGAGCTGACGGCGCCGATGGCGCGGCTGGATCCCATCGCGGCCAGGGAATTGAGAGTGGTTGCAAAGTCTTGAATGGAAAGGTTGAGATCGGTGAGCTGCTGTTTTTTTGCGAGCAGCGTGGCCTGGTCGTTTTGCAGGCTTTGGATGGGCAGGTTGGCGATGGCGGCCGAGCGGGTGAGAATCGTCTGGAAGTCGTCGGAGAACTGGCTGACACCGGTAAACTTGAGAGGAGTAGTACCCATATACCGCTCACTTTTCGGGCCGGAGCCTCCCGCGGCGCGACGCGGAGTCTGCAAGTCGGCCCTGTGGTTCTTATCGGCATCCCAGCCGCCCGGCTTATAGGAAAAATTGCAGTTCTCCCGTCGCCCGGCCGGCGCGGCACCCGCCGGTAAGATAAGATGACGGGGTTGCCACCCGGCACAGCCGCAAGTGACTCCACGGGAATACCGATTCTTTTTCCGACAGCAAAGTGGCACGCGAAGCTTGCCGGTGGAGGGTTCGCTGCCGGGGGCCTGGCTGGCCTCGGAATGATGCAAATCCGAAAACTTCGCCTCACGCCTCGAAGCTGGTCGCTGCTGATCTTCAGCGTCGCTTTGTGCGTCCGGCTGACGATCGCCGCGGCGATCCAGTTACGCCATCCGGAGCTGGTCTATCACGGGGAAGCGGAGAACATAGCCCGGACTCTCGCCACCACGGGAGAATTCGCCGGCGCCTACGCGATCCCGACCGGCCCTACCGCTCATTGTGCGCCGTTTTACCCAGCCCTGCTCTCGGTGGTATATCGCGTGCTCGGCACCGGCGCGGCGGGCGAGTGGGGCCGCGTTGTCCTGTTGATCACCGTCACCTCGCTCTCTTATGCGCTACTGCCGCTGGTCGCACTGGAACTGGGCCTGCCGTTGTGGTGCGGCGCCGGGGCGGGGCTACTTTGCGCACTGTTTCCGATGCACCGGACGGCAGATCTGACTCTCGCCTGGGCTGAGCCCTATGCTGCCCTGGGGCTGATGGGGGCGCTGTGCTTGTGGGCGTCGTGGACCCGGCTCCGGGAAGGCCGCCGGTCCGCGCTGGTTGGCTATGGCGCCTTTTGGGGCCTGTTGTTGTACGTCGCGGCGACTTTGCTTCCGGTCCTGCTGGGCTTGGTGGTGGCCGATGTTTGCCGGCACCGGGGACAGCGGCAGCTTCGACTCCGGCGCTGGCTCCCGGTGCTGCTGACGGCCGCTCTGTGCGTGGTTCCGTGGACTCTGCGCAACCGCGTCCGACTGGGAGGCTGGATTTTCATGCGCAGCAATTTCGGCATCGAGTTTCAGATGGCCAACAACGATCTGGCGGGGCCGACCATGAACGATCTCGACCAGTCAGGCCTGGCCCGAAAAACCCATCCTTACTTGAATTCCAAGGAGGCGGAACGAGTGCGGGAACTGGGTGAGATCGCCTACAATCGGGAGCGAGTTCGGCGGGCTTTGGACTGGGTGAAAGCTCATCCCCGCCGATTTCTGCAACTCACTTCGGCAAGGGCGCTGGACTTCTGGTTTGGCTCTTATCAGGAGCCCGGTACGGCGTGGGTCTTCACTCTGACCACGCTGTTCGCGGGGCTCGGAGCGATGCGGCTGCGGCGGGATGGAAAGCACGAGGTTCTCTGGTATTTCGGACCCGTGTGGATCTGCTTCCCCGCGGTCTATTACATCGTTCAATACCTACCCCGGTATCGAATTCCGATGTGGTGGACCGTGTTGTTGGTAGCCGTGTATGGGGCCGGACGTCTTATGGGGAAACCGCCGGGTCAAACCGGGCCGCCGACCGCCGGTTGACGGATTTCGGAAAACCGTTGGCGCAAGGGGCCGGGTTTTCATCTCTCCCGTCAAAGGCGCTCCGGACCTCAGGAATATTCCCCCCACTTTTCACACTTACTCCTCCAAAAATCTCTCACTCCTCTTCAATTCGCCGATGAGCGTGAGTGAAGGCTACGGCCGCGGCCGGCAAACCGGCCCGTATTCCGGAGATGGACATCCGGGAGGAGGCAGCACCCTTCAAGGAGAAAGTAATGGCGTATTCGATCAATACCAACATTGCTTCGATGCAGGCGCAGGAATACCTGCGCATGACTTCGGACTTCCAGGCCAAGACCATCAACCGTGTCACTTCGGGGCTGCGCATCATCAGCTCCGGCGACGACGCGGCCGGTTTGGCCATCGCGAATTCGTTCCGCAGCGACCAGGCGGTGCTCTCGCAAGGCATCCGCAACGCCAACGACGGGTTGGCCACGCTGCAGACCATCGACGGCGGCATCAACAACATCAGCAAGCTGCTCGACCGGGCGCGCACCCTGGCGGCGCAATCGGCCACCGGCACCTTCAGCGGTTCCCGCGACGTGGTGAACTCGGAATTCCAGAGCGTGCTTTCGGAAATCGACCGGCAGGCGCAGGCCATCGGTTTGAACTCCGGCGGCACGTTCGCCAAGAGCCTGGCGGTATTCATCGGGGGCGGGCGCGGCCCCACCGACGCGGACCAAATCACCAACGGATCGGTGAGCGTGGATCTGACCACTTCAACGGTCGATACCCAGAGTCTGGGATTGAAGGGCGTGGAAGCGAAAGGCGCGGTAACGGGCGGCCTGCAGGCGTCCAGCTCGCAGAGCGTGGCCGACATTCTGGCGGACGGCAGCAACACCACGGCGATAGGGGGTTTCACGGACTTTTACATGCAGGGGCCGGCATTCAGCGGTTCAGGGCGGATCAAGATTTCGGTCAACACCAGCGGGGTGGGGACCACGGCGGACCTGGTGGGCGCGGTGAACGCGGCCATCGAGCAGGCGGGCAAGGGCGCATCGGCGGCGGCGGCGGCCTTCAAGGCGGCCAACATCACGGCGTCGGTCGCGACGGATGCCAACGGTCTGGAACAACTGGCATTCAGTTCGAGCACGGCGGCGTTCCAGGTGAAAGCCGGCGACAGGATGGCCAACGCCCTGTTGGGCAACACCACTGTCAGCACCGGCACCACGGGCAAGGCTGTCGAGACGACGGTGACCGGCGTGCACAACGGACTGACGACCGCTTTTGCCGCCGGCACCAAGACGGTGGTTCGGTTCCAGGGCGGCGGTTTGGATCAAGCCGTCGACCTGAGCATCGACACCGGCGGCCTGACGGTGCAGCAGGCGGCCAACGCGTTGAAGACGGCGGTGGACAACAGCGCCACGTTGTCGGCGGCCGGCATCACGCTGGACGCTTTCGACAGCGACGGCTTCACGGCGGGCACCGATAATCTGGTTTTCCGCAACGCCACCGGCGAGTCGTTCAGCGTTTCGGCGACTGGCGATTCCGGCAACCGTCTGGGTCTGGGGAGCTGGTATCTGAACGACGCCGGCGCCGCGGACTATACCTCGATCACAGCTTTCGCCGCCCCGGTCGACACGGTGGCCACCTCCTTGCGCTTCCAGATTGGCAACGGCGACGTGATCGACGTCGGCGTCACTATCGACACCGATTCGGACACGACGGCTCCACTGCTAAATGCAGCGATCGCTTCGGACGCCGATGCCGCGAAGTTCCAGGCGGCCGGTATCACCTTCGGCTCCGACGGAACCCATCTGACCATTTCTTCGAGCAACGGCACCAACTTCCGAGTCATGGAAATCGCCGCCGCGACGGGGTTGGGCTTCGACAACGGAACGGGCGCGGCCGTCTATACGACTGCGGCTACTGCGAGTAACGGACAGGCGGCAGCCTCCGTGAGTAACGTCGCCACCATCGAAGCGTCCGGCGCTTACCAGGCGGGCACCGCCGGGGCCGGCGACTTCTTCGGCTTCGACAAGATCATGTACGGTAACGCCGACCAGACCGTCACGGTGACCGCGGTCAACTCCAGCGGCCAGAAGGAAGCGGCGGCGGTGACGTTAAACAACGACTCCACCACCAGCGCCAACAACTACGGCCGTTCGATCGACGAAGCCGTGGCCAAGATCAATGCCGTCCTCCAGCAGTCCAACAAGGCCTCCCTGCAAGGTATCGTGGCCGTAAAGGACAACGACGGGACCAACGAGGGCATTCGTTTCCTGAGCACCGGCAGCAACTATGAAGTCTCGCTCGGCTCGAGCGGCGCCAACGAGGGCATCAAGAACGAAGCCGGCGACCGAAGCGTGACGCTCGCCTCCACCCAGGTGGGTACCGGCTCCAACGTCGACATCAGCACGCAGGCAGGCGCCGAGTCGGCCGTTTCGGCGCTAGCCGCCGCGGTCACCGCACTGGGCAACTCCCAGGCCGTCGTCGGCAAGGGACAAAACCAGTTCAACTACGCCGTCAGCCTGGCTTCGACGCAGTTGACCAACCTGGCGGCCAGCGAGTCGCGGATCCGCGATGCGGACCTGGCGGCCGAGGCTGCTAACCTGACCAAGGCCCAGATCCTGCAACAGGCCGGCGTGGCCGCCCTGGCGCAGGCCAACTCCGCCCCGCAGGCCGTTTTGAGCCTGCTCCGCGGCTAACCCACAGGCAGTAACCACTGACCGCGCGGCGGGCTCCGGTCCGCCGCGCTCCACCTCAAAGCGTTTCCGCCTCCGAGCGCGTACACTACAAGAAAGCTCTCGACCGGTCTCGGATTATGTGCGGAATTGCGGGCTATTTCACCGCCAGCGCGCCTCCCCAGCGCGTTCTGCTGGAGCGCATGTGTCACCGGCTGGCACATCGCGGTCCCGACGGATCCGGTTACTTCCTGGACGATCGGGCCGGTTTGGGACATCGCCGCTTGAGCATCATCGACCTGGCCGGGGGCGCCCAGCCGCTCGGCAACGAGGACGGAACGCTCCAGATTGTGTTCAACGGCGAGATCTACAACTATCAACGAGCTACGCGAGGACCTGCTTCAGAAGGGCCACCGATTCGCCACCAGGAGCGACACGGAAGTGATGGTGCACCTTTACGAAGAGGTGGGAGAACGGCTTCCGGAATTTCTCAACGGCATGTTCGCGTTGGCCATCTGGGACCGGCGCGCCCGAACGCTTTTCCTGGCCCGCGACCGGTTCGGCAAAAAGCCGCTATACTATTCCGATTCCGTTGCGGGCATGCGGCTGTGCTTCGCGTCGGAACTGAAGGCGTTAGAAGCGCTGCCCGCCTTCGACCCGGCGCCGAACCCCGAAAGCGTAGCCAATTTCCTTTGTCTGTCGTATATTCCCGACCCGGACACCATTTACCGGGGAGTGCGCAAGCTTCCGCCGGCCCATAGCCTGACGGTGACGGAAAGCGGGAGCCGGCTGCGCCGTTACTGGGCGCCGCCGTTCGAGCCGGGTGAGCAGACGGGAAACCTGGAGGAGACGCTCGAGGAGTTGGGCGGGCTGGCCATCGATGCGGTCGAGCGCCGCATGATCAGCGACGTTCCACTGGGCGGATTCCTGAGCGGCGGCGTGGATTCAAGCGCGGTGGTGGCGTTTATGAGCCAGCGCGCTCCCGACCGCGTGAAGACGTTTTCCATCGGCTTCACCAATAAGAAATTCGACGAACTGGAATTCGCCCGGCGGATGGTCGACCGTTACCACACCGATCACCGGGAAGAGGTGGTCACCCCTGAGATCGATGAGGTGCTCGAGACGCTGGTCGATCACTTCGACGAGCCGTTCGGCGATTCCTCCGCCATCCCGATGCTGTACCTCGCGCGGATGACGCGCCGTTACGTCACCGTGGCGTTATGCGGTGACGGCGCCGATGAATTGTTCGGCGGGTATCGCCGGTATTTTTACGGCGTGCTGGAAGAGCGAATGCGGAAGAAGTTTCCCGGCTGGTTCCGCCGCTCGGCGATCCGTGCGGCGGGGCGTGTATATCCCAAGTTCGATTATTTGCCCCAGGTGTTTCGCGCCAAGACGCTGCTGAGCAACCTGGCGCGGGAACTGGGCGACGCCTATTTCACCTCAATGACCACGTTTCGCGACGAAGGTTTGGCGGCCATCCTTTCGAGCGACATGAGGCGCTCGTTGGGCAGTTACGATGCGCGAGACCATTACCGCAACCGGTTCGCCCGATACAGCCACCTTCCGCCGCTCGAACAGATGCAGGCGGTGGACCTGGAAACCTGGCTGCCCGGCGACATTCTGGTGAAGGCCGACCGCGCGACCATGGCGCATTCACTCGAAAGCCGCTCACCGTGGCTCGACTACCGCATCGGCGAGCTGGCGTTCCGTATGCCCTCGTCGTGGAAGATCAACGGCCGGACCGGCAAGTACATTTTCAAACGCATGGCGGCGCCGCACATTCCGGAAGGCATCCTCAACCGGCGCAAGATGGGTTTTTCGGTACCGCTGGCGGAGTGGTTCCGCGGCAGCCTGCGCGCGGTGTTCCAATCGGCCGTTCTGACGACAGACATGGAGCATTACCTATCTATCGAAGAAGCGCAACGGATCTGGCGGGAGCATCAGTCGGGGCTGCACAACCACGACCGGAAACTGTGGAACCTTCTGATGCTGGCGTGTTGGGACCGACGCTACCGCCGCTCGGCGGCCGGCAACCTGGCGGCCGTAACGCGATAGCGGCAAGCCGGTCACCCCGAGATGGCGTGACGATACAGCTCTCTCCACGCCCCAACCATACCTTCCAGCGAATAATGGGCCAGGCAGCGTTGGCGGTTGCGCGCGCCCGTTTCCCGGCGCGGCGCGTCCGGCCGGGCCCAGGCGCGCAGCGCGTTCGTGTATCCGGGAAGGTCATCTTTGGCGACAACCTCGGGCGGGCGGTTGGAATCGAGAATGACCGCCGTGTCGCCGACGTCGGTGCACAGGGTGGGGAGGCCGGAAGCCATGCCTTCCAGCAGCGCGAGGGGCATTTGCTCGGTGGAAGAGGACATGGCAAACAGGTCAAAAGCTCGATAGCAGGGGGCCGGATCGCCCATCGCTCCGGCGAAAACCACCTTGCCGGAGATGCCCCGATCGGCCGCCAGGCGCCGCAATTCGGCTTCCCGCTCGCCATCCCCGACCAATACCAGGCGCGCGCCATCAATGCCCGCCTCGGCAAAGGCGCATAGCAGCAGCCCCAGGTTCTTTTCGCCACGAAGCCGGCCCACGCTGCCAATGACGAATTCCTCCTCAGTGATTCCCCATCGGGACCGCATTTCCTTGTTCCCGCCGGGGTGAAAGCGGACGGTATCGACGCCGTTCGGAATCAGTTGTACCTTGTGCGGCGGAAGGCGATAGTCATCGAGGGCGATGCGCAGCAAGTTGCGCGACGGAACCGCCGTCCGGTAAGTCCGGCGCAGTATCACGCGGCGGGCCAGGACGCGGCGGAGCTTCAGCCGCCGCGCTTCGTCGGGCCCGAAGCCGTCTTCCGCATGAACGATGGGACAAATGCGCGCGGCCAGGCCTCCCATGACGGCGTCCATGGCACCCCAGTTATATGTCAGCAGAAGATCCGGGCGAAGCGTGCGCAGCAAGCGAGCGTAGCCGAACAGCGCCGGCGCCAGGGACTCTCGTGGAGGATCGATGAGTCGGTACTGGACGTGCTGCCCCAGCAGCGACTGCGCGTCGTAGTTGCCGGCGATGGAAACAATGGAATGGCGCATTTCGCCGGCGAGCTGGTTTGCCAGCGTGGCGAAACGCACCTGCGATCCACCCGGTGAGAACGTGGGAAACACGTGCAACAAGTGCAGAAGGTTGCTCATGCGTGCGCGGCGCTGTACCAGTTTACGAATCGCCGGATGCCGCCGGCAAAGGACGTCTGGGGTCGATAGCCCAGACAGCGCGAGGCCTTGGCGATGTCGGCACAGGCGATGGGAACATCGCCCTGCTGTTCGGGCAAGCGGTCGATGTCCGCCTTCAGGCCGAGGGCCTGTTCGAGAGCGGCAATCAGATCCTTCAGCCGCGCCGGGAGGGAGTTGCCGAGGTTCACACCCTCAAACCGGCTGTCGTAATCGCGGGCAGCTACCACACCGCTCACGACGAACTTGCGGACGCCGCAGCGGCGCGCCGCCTCCAGAAGCTGGATGGTTCCACCGACATTCACACTTTCGTAGTGCAGCGGGTCGGCCGGCGAAGGACGCACGCCGGCGCCTCCGGTTACCAGAATCCTCATGCTACTCGTGTCCTTCCCTTGTCCGCCAGGGCGGCGCAGCTCCTGAGGTGTTCGATCACCTCGGCGGCCACCCGCTCCCAGGTCCGGGATTGTCCCCAGGCCGCGATGGCCGGCCGGTTCCAATGTCGCCCGAGTGCCTTTGCCAACGCCCGTTCCAGCGCTTCCTGATCGCCCGATGGAACCAGGTATCCATACTCCTCGGTGGGCAGAAGATCGGGCGCGCCACCAACGTTGGTGCTCACTACAGGCGTACCACAACTCAGCGCTTCATGAACTACGTTGGGCCACCCTTCCCGATGGCTGGCCAGGCAAAACAGGTCGGCGGCGCTCATCCAGCCGGCCAGTTCTTCCTGCGGAAGCTCACCCAACAAGTGAAGCCGGCTCCCTACCCCCAGACGTTCAGCCAGCGCCGTGAGATGGGTTGAGAAATTGGCCGATTGCGAACCCGGTCCGCCGGCGATGCAGAGGTGGATGTCAAAGCCTTCCGCCAGGATGGGCGCGAGGGCTTGAACGATGTGATGGTGTCCTTTGGGTTCAATGAGGCGGCCAGCCGCCAAAATGATCCGCGCCTGTTCGGACAAATGCAGTGTTTCCCGGTACGGGCTCGTGTTGCGTGGGTAGAACACAGCGGCGTCCACGCCGTTCGGAATGACGCACGTTGTTTCCGTATCGGCGCCAAGAGTAATGGCCAGTTCCCGTAGTCGTTCGGATACGGCGATCACAAGGGCCGCATTACGGAGCGCCCAACGAATGGCTCGCCGCCGCCATGGATGCTGGCAGTGAAGATATTCACTCCCGCGCAACGTTACCGAGTACGGAATGCGGAAAAAGCGAGCGAGCAGCCCCGCGGCAACGCCTTCCGGGTGGGCCCAATGCGAGTCTATGACCTGGAATCGCGACTTTCGTCTTAGTCGGAGAGCCGGAACCAGGAGGGAGGCGAAAAGAAACACTCCGTTCACGGCGCCGCCGCCGGGCGGATAGAACCAGCGCGGGTGGATAACTGCCAGCGGACTGTCGTGCGGGCCGCCCGGGAAACGCGGGCCGGCTCTTGCGCGACGCCAAAGACGGGCGTAATCGATCCATGGAACCGGCGCCAGAACCTGAACCTCGGCGAGCGTCGCCAAGGCGCGGAGGCGAGAGGCCACAAACAGCCCGGCCGCCGGCGCCTCGCGGCTGGGAAATACCGTGCTAAGACTGAGAATTCGCAGAAGCTCGGGCGTTCGCTTCGGTTCCATCAACGGTTGTCAGGTGAGCCTTCACACTCTCTTCCCACGCTGGCCAGTGGTTCACGCCAGCGGCAGGCGACCCGGCGACTCCGCCCCTCATCGTAACAGATCGCAAAACTTCGCCCGAGGCTCGATGGGAGCTTGTATAACTGCACGGCCGGTTTTGGCGACTTCCGAGGGCGTAGGGGTACCAAGACCGTGGCGGGAAAAAAATGTGGTGCGTAGCCGAGCTCACTGAAGACTATATCGACAAGATGGAAGACGTCTTGGAGACGTATGAACAACCCTACCATCCCCAAGAGCCGGTGGTCTGCCTGGACGAGAAGCCCATCACATTGCACGCCGATGTCCGTCCCCGTTCTCCGGCAGTGCCAGGACGCGAAGCCAGCCTGGATAACGAATACGAGCGCCGTCGCACGGCCAATGTTTTCCGCGCGGTAGAACCCGAGGCGGGTCGACACTTCACGTTCCCCACGCCGGATCAATCCGCCTAGGAGTTCGCCCAAGTAGGCTTTGAGCTGGCGCTGGAGTACCCGTAGGCCAAGACGATCCACTTGGTCATGGACAACCTGAACATCCACTGCCGCAAGTCGCTAACCGACTTCTATGGGACACAGGTCGGTGGCGAAATCTGGGAGCGGTTCACGGTCCACTTTACGCCGACCCACGGAAGCTGGCTCAATCAAGCGGAGATCGAAATCGGAATCTTCGACCATCAGTGTCTGGGCCGGAGGAGAATCCCCGATCTGAAGATCCTGCGGCGGGAAGCGGGCGCCTGGAACCGTTGGATCAATCGCGCCAAGACGAAAATCAACCGGAAGTTCGACCGCAAGATAGCACGTCGGAAGTTCGGTTGCAAAACGAACTCTTTTAAGGCTCTCCGCAGGAATTCGGTGGGACCCGCATTTTAGGCTGCTTTCCTGAAGACCACGAATTCGGTCCGTGTCGCAGCCATCCGCTGCGCCTTCAGCAGGAGGTAGCGGAGGTTCTTATAGCCGCGTCCTCGGCGCAGTAACGTTTTGATGTTCCCGTTGACCGCTTCCACCACTCCCAGGGGCACCTTGGTCCGGCAACAGTTCAGGATGCCATCCAGGTGGTCCAGCAGCATCAGGGCCAGCTTTTGGAACGGCTCCAAGCGCTGCCAGCGGAGCTGATCCATCCATCGTTGTAAGTAGTTCAGCATCGCTCCCTCGTAGCGGTACGTCCACAGCCGGTCTAAGCTCTCTTTGAGGATGTAGGCTTTGAATACTTTCCGGTTCAGGGCGAACAGTTGGTTCAACTCCTGGCGCTTGCCGGCGCTGAGGTTCACCCAGCGGCTCAGCAGCAACCAGCGCTTTCCTTTCACCAAGCCGCGCATCCGGCCACCCTTGCGGAAGAACTCGGCGCGCCGCACTTCATCGATGGCCTCGTTGGCATGTTGCATGACGTGGAAATTGTCGTAGACGATCCGGCACTTCGGCACCCACTGCTCGATGCTCAGCCGGTAGGGCTCCCACATATCCACGCAAGCGGCTTGAATCCCGCGCCGCTGCCGGGCGTTCAACTCCTGCCCGAAGAACTCATCGAGCGTTTCCTTCTTTCGCTCTCGCCCGAACCATAGCGGCTCGGCCGTCTCCAGGTTGCAAACCACCGTGAGGAACTTCTGTTTCTTCCCCAGATGGATCTCGTCCACACCCATTTGCCGCAGCGCTGGCTGACGCCGACAGGCCGCCCATCGCTTGAGATAGCGCAAGTCGATCGCCCGCACCGTGCTCTCTGCCAGTCCGAACCGCCGCGCGACTTGCCGGGCCGATGCGCTTTCACACGCCTGGCCCACAGCATCCTCAAACCGTTTACTGAACGGCGCCTTACCCGGCAGCAGCGGAACCTTCTCGATCCTGACGCCACAGTCCGGGCACTTGACCCGATACACCTCGATGTGGACCGTCGTCTTGAACTCGCTCCACGGCAGGTCCCGCACCGCCCGTTCGTTGCAGTCGTAGACCTTCGCAAATTCGCGGCCACAGCCCGAACATTCCAGCTTTCGGTTGCCCCGTTTTCGCCGGACCCACAGTTCCAAGATCTTGTTCTTCTCATCGATCTTGTGCTGGTAAACGCGGTAGCCCGGCCACTGTAGAATACGGGTGAACTCGTTGTCGGTAGGCAACTTCCGAGCTTAACCGCAAAACCCGCTTCTTTCAATCGCTGTGTTTACGCCCCTCTCCACGAATTCCTGCTCAGAGCCTCTTTTAAGTAGTCATAGACCTAGCGCCGCTGCCGCTCCTCGAAAGAACGCCGCCAGATCAACCTGTCCAGACTACACTGCTATGATCAGGTAATCATGTTCGGTGGAAAGCGCGAGTTGCTAGCCCGTGGTCTGTTTTGGAGTGGCGTCACATCCCTGCTTGGCCAACTGCCGCCACGGGATTCGCTGCTGGTCTTAAATTACCATCGGATCGGCAACCCCAATGACGATCCCTTCGATCCCGGCGTTTTTTCGGCGACCGGCGACCAGCTAAACGAACAGATATCGTACTTGAAACGCCACGTCTTGATCGTGACTCTCCCAGAGGCACAGGCTTTCTGCGACGGAACGCTCAGGGAGAAGACTCCCCGATGCCGTGTGTTGATCACCTTCGACGACGGCTATCTCGACAACTACGAGATGGCTTTTCCCATCCTGCGCTCGCATGGGGTGCAGGGCGTGTTTTTTCTCGCCACAAGCATGGTCGGGTCTTGCTCCGTGCCATGGTGGGATCATATCGCCTTTGTGATGAAAACGGCACAACAGCGTCGATTTCTCTCTTCGCTACCCGGCCGACCTAGCTGTCGATCTCGTTGACAATGGCATGACGAAGAGCCTTCGAGACGTGCTGAGCCTTTACAAGAGGCCTGAAAATGCCGATCCAAAGCGTTTCATCCGGGAACTGAAGGATCAGACTCAGGGGGACGACCTCCCTGGAACGCTGCGGCGCTTTCTCAACTGGGACGAAGCCCGAGAGATGATCGCCGGAGGCATGGCGATCGGGTCGCACACGCACTCCCACACCGTGCTGAGTCAATTGGGGACGGAGCAACAGCGCGGCGAATTGGCGCAATCCCGCACGCAGCTCAGGGAACGGCTCGGCAGCGAGATCGATGCTCTGGCGTATCCAGTCGGAGGCACCAGCAGTTTTTCAGAACAAACCCAGCAATTGGCCAAAGAGGCGGGTTACCGTGTGGCCTTCTCCTTTCACGGTGGAACGAATCTGGCAGGAATGACACGACCCTACGACGTCAAGCGAGTCGGCGTCGGCGACCAAAGCTGGCCCCGATTCCGCGTGCAGGCAGCGATCTGCAGACGCACGGGGAATTACTGGCCTTGATCCACCCGCCCTGAGCGGAAATAGCGGCTGCCCACGCGCAGGGCCCTCAACGTTGCCACCTGACAGAAGCCTGCCCGCAGGATGCCTTTCTGAGAGGCGATGTTCTCCTGGGTTGTATAGATCCAGGCGGTCCAGTAGCCTTGCGCGAAATGATCGTTGGTAATGCGCTCCAGCGTGGCCGGATATATCCGCTTCCCCTTGGCCCAGTCCACAGTTCGGCAGTTGTAAATCCAGAGCTCGCCGCGCTCAACCGGTAAAGTTAACGCGGCTTCGGTGATGGGATGTGACCCGGATCGCTGGACCCAGGAATAGTGTGCCAGACGACCGTCTAAGCAAACCGTGTAACAAAGGTCTCCACGGTCCATCCGCCGCAGGCCATCGCTCCTATCGAAGGGCCCGATGTCGAGGAGGCGGCCGACCTGTTCAGGCGACAGCAACTCCCACTTGAGACTCTTGTCACTTGCCGTGCCTACCGACCACGCTTGCGGTTTCGAAATTCGGTACAGATACGTCTGCTGAACGCTCAACCCGACCATCCGGTTGATCTTTGCGGCAACTCTTCTCAAGAATCTGAACATATTTCCTTTTCACCCGCCTCAAAGCGCGAAACAAAAGAGTTGATACGGTTAGCCGGCGAACGACGATCCAGAATAACGGGCGGTTAGCGGTGGCAAGCGAACGTTTGTATTGCGAATCGCCCGCGAGGAAGTCATACTCCCGGAGTGCCGTCTGTTCAAGGCAATGACGAATCGCCAGGTAGTGCGTAAGCAAACCGGGTTTGAGCCGACCGTCAGCCGAATAATGGAAGCCCGATTGGTAGAAATACAATCTCCCGCCATGCAGAAAGCTGTACAGCGCACCTATCAACTGGGTGCCGGCACGCGCCTCAAGCAGGATAATGCGGCCATGCGCGAACCCGGTCTGGATTAGCCTGTGGTGGAAGCTGGCAAAACGAGAAGACGAGAAAACTCCCGGGCGGCCTCGATCCTGCCAGGCGGTCTGGTGAAGACCAACAAGCCGAGTGAAAATCTCCCCGGCTTCCTCGGCTGTACGGGCGACATTGAGAGTGCATGCCCCGTTATCCGCCTCGTAAAGCCGCTGAGCGCGGCGGATCTGCTGGCGGGAATTGGATGAGAGAACGGAGTCAAACCCGGCGGCAATGTCGCGGATAGGGGGCAAATCGACATAATGCGAGTGCCGGACGGAGATCTCATTGTCCCCTAGCGAACGGGCCACGGCGCAGAACGGAGAATCCCCTCCCACTCCCTGCAAGACCAACTCATCCCAACGGCTGTTCCGTAGGAAATTTCCGAGTGCCTCGGCCACTTCTTCGGCGCAATCAGGAAGGCTCAGTAGGGAATTGTACTCAATGCACGTCGAGTCAGCCTCGTTTTCTCCGGCACAATTTAGATACACGCGGCGCAGGGGAACAGCGCGAATCCATTGCGTGCGCCAAACCAGGAGACAGCATCCAACCACGTCGTCATCCCTCACGAACGTGAGTAGGTCGGGATTCAGGTCACTGCCAAACGTTGCCAGCCAGCAATCGACCCAATCCCGCGAAAGAAAGAAAGATGCACCGGGACACAGGTTGTGGATGCGCTCCCAAGTGGGAGCAAACTCGGGCCACTGGCGCCAATTCAACTTCTGTACGGAAACTCTCACCATCCAAAGGCATTCTCGCACAGGGCGGTGTCCGGAAACCGCCGGAATCGGGCGGATGTAGTCATGCTAAGGGGACTTCGGGTACCAGGACAACGTTGCTTCCGCACGCAATCCTGGGGGGCCCTAGAGACCGTGCGCACCGTCCGGCAACGTGCTTCAACACGCCATCCACCGACTCTGGGTGACTCGTGGCGGGGTTTGGCAGTCGTTCGCGAAGAGGTGCGCCCTGAGTCGCGAACCGGCCCGGGTCGGCCTCCAAACCATCCCGATCGAAACGAGCGCCCGTAGTACCCGAAGGCGTAAACGCGGGCGTCCAGCGTCTCTTGACGGATGCCCTTCTTGGAACGCCACTCGCGAGCGGGCTGGTCCTTGCTGTACGTCGTCGTCAGCACTTCGCCCAGAAGTTGCTCGAAGTACGGCTGCTGGCGGTTGGCGGAAAAGTGGGAATAGCCGGGCCTACCCGCCTGGCTATTCCGGCGACGGCCCACGATGGTGGCCTTGGCCGAATCGGTTCCCACCATCCACGGACGTTCGCCCCGGATGTTCTTGGCCATCGGCTTGTTGGGCCAGACGGGATGCGGCCTACCCTGGGCCATTACTGCAAACACCCGCCGGTGGTAGCGCGTACGGCAGAAGTCGTACACCGCCTGGGCCAAGTGGCCTGGTACCACCAGCTGGCAGAATCATAAAAGGCGGCAGACGGGACTCTGCCACCGCAAAAGATAACTTCCACCCGATCGTGGATCGACGCTGCTGCTTCCTACCATCGGACCCGGGGGCGAATTGCTTCCGGTGGCGGGATGGGCAGGCACTTCATTTGTTCCACCACGCCCAGACCCTGGTAGCGGAATCGCCGTTTTCGAGATGTATGAGCGAAGGCGAGCGTCACCCGCTGCTATAATCGAACAATAACCGGTTGGCGAGGGTGCTAGGCAAACAGTTGCGCTAGGAGGGAGAATGCCGTGTCATGTAAATATTGGCCCAGAGCCATTTACTTTCTGTGCCTCGTCTTAGCGCCCCTCAAGGTAGCTTGCGGACAAGTGACATCCGCATACGAAATCAAGCTTAAGCCTGCGTCGTCAGGGTTCGCAGCCGAGCCGCCCTCCGAAGCGAAGGTCGCTAACAATGTCGTGATTTACAGTCACGACCACAAAAGCAGCCAACCTTTCACGATTTCGCGATTCTTCGCGAAAGGAGAAATTCCCCATTTTGCCCAGGCGGTCGTCAAAGGCTCACCGGTTCCCACGCAGTGTAACGTGAAAACACGCTGGCCGGATGGCAGCGTGCAGCATGCCTTAGTCTCTTTTTGGGCAACGGTCGGTTCTTCCAGCGGCGCGAACGTGTTCTTTACCGACCAAACGCGGGCTTCCGAGGCTGGGTTTTTGACGAAAGTCCAGATGCTGTCTTCCGATTATGATTTCGGCGCGCAGATGGTGTTGACCGCCAATGAGAACTCACTGACCGCCGATGCGCGAAAGATGCTGGAAGATGGAGCATTTCGCTATTGGCTCCAAGGGCCTGTTTGTACTCAAGTCATCATTGAAGACCGCACGGTAAGTCTCAAGTACGAACTGAGTTGGGACGGCGCGTCGGGCGTGCACCCCATCTTCGTAGCCACGTTCTATCCAGGCTGGAAGGGTGTAAAAGTGGAAATGATCGGTGAGAATGACTGGACCACCCGGTTACGCGATCTTCAGTATTCCATGGAGTTGCGAACGGGGAATCCGCTCTCGGACCGCCCGGTTTACGCCAAAGACACTTTCACGCACTACATGCTTACTCGCTGGCGCAAAGTTTTCTGGAGTGGACCTGAGCCGGACGTCGATTACATCGATTACAATCTGGCCTATCTGGTGTATTCTCGAGCCATTCCGAACTACGATCTCACGTTGAAACTGCCGTCGTCGGCCGCCGATGAAGAGTGGAGGGTCTTCAACGGCGGCGACCGCGGCGACATCGGTGGCCGGGCTGAGTGGACCAAGTATTTTCCGACGGGAGGGGGACGTGGCGAAATCGGCCTGCTCCCTCGCTGGTACGTTCGTTACCTGTACGATTTCAGTTCCAAGATGTACCAGGTTATGCTGGGCGACGCGGCGGTGAGCGGTTATGTGCCCATCCATTTTCGAGAATCGAAGACTGGCCTTTCCTATCTGCGTTCCAGCAAGATCGACGCGTTTGGCCGAGCCATTTCCGTGGATGCCCGGCCCACGGTGTGGCTGGCGAATATAAAATCGGGCGGCACCACGCCGCAAGACCGGATCACGCCGCTGAGCGCAGCTTCCAAAGCACATGGCTGGACGCCCGACGATGCACACCAGGGAGGGTTTACCTATCTGCCTTACCTGATTACCGGCGATTGGTATTATCTGGAGGAGCTTTATTTCTGGTCGGCCAACAACCTGGCGGGATATAACCCATCGTCCGAGGTGAGGTGGGGACGGCACCAGGATTGGGCACTGGTTCTGAGTGCCCAGACCCGAGGCCGGGCGTGGGTTCTCAGAACGTTGGTGGAAACCGCCGAGATGGCACCCGACGGCAGCCCCGAAAAGGACTATTTTACGGAGAAGCTGTATTACAATCTCGCCGCTTGGGAGGGATTCGCGAACGTTCGCGGCGGCGCCTTCTATGATCCCAATCCGACATCACCATGGTCCTGGGGCCGGAATACTTTTGGGCAAGGCCAAAAGAACCCGCTAGAAACAATGGATGTTCAGGACGGATACGCACCCGTAACCCAATCGAAGGAAATGGACCAAGATCCAAACCAGCCCTGTCGCGCATCAAGAGTCAATAGTCCATGGATGGAGAATTATGTCTACATCGTCCTTGGACACATTGAAGAACTTGGATTTCCGGTTCACCGCCTGCGGGAGATTGTTTCAATAAACCTCCTCCAGCGCCTCTTGAGCCCGGACTACAATCCGTACTTGGTAGCCTCATACCGGCACCCTACCTATCAGGCAAGCACTAAGACTTTTTACACAGATTGGAAATGCGTTCTACAGGCATTCACTCCACAAATGCGAACCGTCGATAGATGGCCGCTCGGTAATGATGACGCCGCGAATGCCGAGCATGGATATCCGATCATAGCCCGGGGGGCAGCAAGCTTCCTTCGTGGAATTGTGGACCCCGTCAACGGCTATAAAGGAGAAGAGGCATGGGACTGGTTCGCGAAGCACCTGAATGCGACATCCGTGCTGGCTAACAATCCCAAGTGGGCGTTCGTTCCACGTAGTCTTTCCGTTTCCCCGAGTCGCGGCGCATCGGACTTGCGAACGCCGGGTTCAGACAGCGGCAGGCAGAGGTAAACGCCGGAATGTTCCGCCGGAGGCAAATTGGTTGACATAGCACAATGCGCGACCTGATCTTGATGCTGATCGTCGGAGCCATCTGCATAACCAGCCTGGTGCGGCCACTCATCGGCTTGTACGGCTATACCTGGTTCGCACTTATCGCGCCCGGATATGCTGGCATGGTCCTACGGGCAAAATAACTACTCATTCATCCTGGCTTGCTGTCTGCTTCTGAGCACCGCGCTTCACGCCGCGCACAAGGTTCCCAGGATTTTTACCAATGTATTCAGCCGAAACCTCGTGCTGTTTGTGACTGTCTGTGTCATCTCCGCAGCGATGGCACAAGACACCAGCCTCTCGACGGGGCCGCTGTACCTGTTCCTGAAAATCATCATTATGGTTTTGGTTGTTCCGCTGCTGATTGAGGACTACCAGAGCCTGCGGATCTTCATTGTCGTCATCGCCGGTTCGTTGGGGATCCTGTGCTTGAAATTCGGCATCTACGGGCTTTATTACGGCGGTGTTCAGTTCGCCTAAGGCTATGCGGGTATGATTGGTGACAACAACGACCTGGCGCTGGCGCTGGCAATGACCATCCCGCTCGCCTGGTTCTGCAAGGATCTGTTTCCGCAGAAATACATCAAGCCTGCCTGGATTGCCATTGCGGTCACCGGTGTGGCGGCGGTAATCATGACGAACTCGCGAGGGGGGTTTCTCGCGATGGCGGTCGGCATCCTGTGCGTCCTGTTCTACTCAAAGCGGAAGGTCGCTACATTGGTAGTGGTGGTGGCCGCGGCGGGAACGTCCATCTTTCTTGTCCGGGCGACCTTTGTGGAGAGGATGTCGACTCTCCAGGCACCCTACGAAAGAGGCGTCCGCATACTCGCGCATCGTGCTCGCGAGGACCGCACTGAAAATGGCCAAGGATCACCCGCTGCTGGGCGTGGGATTCGGTAAGCTGAATGAGGGGAAGTTGCTTTCTCAGGCTACCTTCCGGCCGACCTGCAAGAGATGAGTGACAAGGTGCTGCACAATACCTACCTACAGGTGTTGGTGGACTCCGGGATTTTCGCGCTGATCCTGTTTCTGACGCTGGTTTTCGGTTCTTTGTGGTGGTTGGACCGGCTGGCTCGCAAAACAAGGAAAACGGACCCCCCGACAGCCAGCATGGCGATGGCGCTTTTCGCTGCCATCACAACTTATGCCGTAGGCGCGCTGTTCTTGTCGAGGGGCGAGTTCGACTACTTCTACTTTCTCTACATGGCAGTCGCCGTGTTGTACGAAGTACGTAAGAGCAATGCGGCTCTCGCCACTGCGGCACCGGCGACGGGATGGGCGCAGGGCGGTATGTCGCTGGCGCTTCCCGCGGCCGGGTATTCCCAAGGCGGGAACGGTCCCGTGCTGGCTGGCACGCAAGCTGGTGGCGGGCCGGAAGCCAAGCCACCGGCGGCGCCGCCGAAAGCCCCTCCGGTCGCGCCGCGAATGACAGCACGGCAAATCCGGACGTTTCTTAACCGGCGTGGGAAGCAGCGTTAGAACTACGTGGTCGGTCCCCGGAAAATTATCCGCTCTTTTTCCCCCATCGGAGCGTAAGGAAGTTACGGAGAGTCAGGTAGTTTTTTTCTCCGAGCAGTGATTGGAGCAAGGCCAGGCCACGCTCCGGCATGAAGTCGGGAATGGGCCAGGCGGCAGCGGAACGCAGAAGATACTGGCGTCGCTTCGCGCTTGCCGGAGAATTGAGGAAGGCCGCGCGGTAGCAGGCAGCGCTGCGGATGCGTTGGCGCCAGGGCGCCCGCTTCCACTTGGGCAGCCCCCGCAGCAGGGTGCTCTCCATCATCCGCTCGGTGTTTTCCAGCAGCATCTCCGCATTGCCGCCCTGGCCGCCAGGGGAAGAACGCAAAATTGCGAGCGGTTGCTTCGACACAGGCCAGTGGGTATTTGGCCGCGATTCGCGTCCATAGATCCCAATCCTCGCCGATGTAAAGATCCTGGTTGAAGCCGTTCTCTTTCAGCAGCACATCTCTGCGCGCCAGGACGGCGGAACAGGAACCGCAAACCGCGTTGCGGTAGCGCATCATGGGCCAGAGCGTGGAAGGGCGCTGCGCCACTTCAAGTCTTTCGGTGCCGTCGGGATGGCGCCAGTAGACCGAAGCATAGACGAGGGCAACGTCGGGGTTGTCGCGAACCATGTCAACCTGGCGTTCGAGCTTTGCCGGCAACCAGAGGTCGTCGGAATCGAGAAAGGCGACCCAATCTCCTCGAGCCTCATGAATGCCTTTGTTGCGGGCTGCCGAGGGCCCCTGTCGCTCCTGGTAGAAATAACGGATCGGGCTTCCAATGGAGCGAACCAGATTCCCAGTGTTGTCGGTAGAGCCGTCATCGACGACGACGATCTCACCCGCTGGACAGGTCTGCGCCAAGACAGATTCGATCGCTTCCTGGAGCGGCGCCACGCGATTATAGCTGGGAATGACTACGCTGATGTTCATCGCGGTTTGGACGGATATTTCCTGGCGGGCAATCTCGAGTGCATTGATTCCGGCCTGGTACCTTCCGCCGTCACAATTCCTCCGGTAGGCGACGGCGGACAGCAAAACACTCTGGATACGTTCCCTCCTGGCTGCCGGTCAATAGCAATCTTACCGCAGGAGCTTTCGAACATCGGCGACAAACAAAGACGGGCTGGATGACGTTGTCCCCAAATAACGCACGGCAAGTACAAGAAATGCGACTGAATGTTTTCAATGACATCCACTTTGAAATCGGTGAACGACTGGTATGCTGACGGCGGAGAGTGCTCAGCGGCGCATTGCCGAGAACAAGGGCAGTGCCTGACACGAAGCAGAAAGCCGTTGTTCGGGCAGCCAGACACGCCAAAGCTGCCTGCATTCCGCACCGGAGGTCAAAGAGTTGAAATCAACTGGAGTATTAGGAATGGCTACCTTGAAATTCCGGCCGAGGGAACGCAACATCGATGGACGCTGGCAGACGCCGGTCCCGATGTCGCGGCGATTCCGTCGACGAATCAAACCACTGCTCAGATTATTGTCCGCCGGGATAGCGGTCGTGGGCATAATGGCCGCACAAACGTCAGTGGATCTGCGCACGCAGAGCAAGAATGTCGATTTCAGCGCCGCTGCCTCGACCAGGCCGATAAAGACGGGCGTCGGCCTTCCAGCAACCTGCAGCGCGGGCGAGATGTTCTTTCTGAGCAACGCGACGCCCGGACTCAATCTATACGGCTGCACCTCGCCCAACACATGGACGGCGCAATCACAGACTGGCGGTTCGGGAACCGTTACGAGCGTGGGGCTTGCGCTGCCAGGCATTTTCACTGTGAGTGGGACACCGGTGACTTCCAGTGGAACGCTCAGCGGGGCTCTCTCCAGCCAGCTCGCGAACTTGGTCTTGGCGTCGCCCAACGGGTCGAGCGGACCACCGTCCTTCCGGGCTTTGGCGCCAGCCGACATCCCGAGCCTCAACTACGAGCCTGCAAACAGCAACATTCAGGAGCATATTGCCGCAAGATCCAATCCACACGCTGTTACCAAGTCCCAGGTTGGATTAGGCAATGTCACCGACGACTTGCAGTTAAAGGCCGCCTCGAACCTGGCGGATTTAGCGAACGCGGCGATGGCGCGGACCAACCTGGGCCTTGGCGGAGCGGCGGTGCTCAATTTGGGCACATCGGCGGGAACGGTTGCGGCGGGAAACGACTCGCGGTTTACCGACGCACGAACGCCGACGCCGCACGCCGCGAGCCATAACAGCGACGGCAGCGACCCTTTGAGTCTGGGCAATCTTGGGGGAACGATTTCCTACAGCCAGATAGCGCCGGCCTCGCGACAGGGAACAGGGTTAAAGGTGCAGATGTTCGGCGGAGGGACTCCGGCGACCGACGACTGCGCGAAATTCGACGCCGCCGGCAACATAGTCAGCGCCGGCACCTCGTGCGGCGCGACCGGAGAATCACTGCCGGAGATGAACTCCAACGACAACCGGTTTCTTTCAAACAACGGAAGCAGCGCCGACTGGCGGGCAGTAGGCGAAGGTTTGGCGGTGGACAACACCAGCCTGCGAACAGACAGCGCGGTGGTGCCCTACAAGTTCGGTGCGAATCTCTTCTCGGGTTCCAACACATTCACGGGGGCGCTGACCGTTTCCGGAATCTCCGCATCCATCGATGCCCGCGGCGCGAACATGACCTCCCCATTCCGGTCGGGTACTCTTTCCGCAAAGCCGGCCAGTTGCCTGCCCAACGAGGAATTCTATAACGCCACTGACAGCGGGCTATACCGCTGCAACGGCACGGGCACGAACTGGACACAGATTACGGCGCCGGAAAGCGGCGCCACGGCGTTCACTGGATTAAACGATGTGCCTTCCTCTTACACCGGCCAGGCGCTGAAGGTGGTTCGGGTGAATGCTTCTGAAAGCGGCTTGGAATTCGGCACCGTAAGCGGAAGCGGAGGATATAACATCGTGGCGGACGAGGGCACCGCCCTCACACAGCAGACCACCCTGAACTTCACCGGGGCGGGCGTTACGTGCAGCAACGACGCCGGTAACAGCCGGACCAACTGCAACATTCCGGCGTCGGGAACAGCGTGGAACAAGCCGATCACGTTCCTGCTGGGCGCGAAGAACGGCTCCGCGCTGACCGATTCCGACGACGAAGACACCATCTTCTGGAATACCACTACAGGCGCAATCACGATCACCAAAGTGTCCTGTGAAAGCGATGGCGGCACTCCGACGATCATGCTCCAACGAGATGACGGAAGCCCGGCGAACATTTTGTCCGGAAGCCTCGCCTGCACTACCGCCGGAGCGAGCACCACCTCTTTTGTGTCGGGCGAACCGTCTATTGCTTCAGGTCACAAGATCGATTTCCAGATTGTGTCTGCGGGGGGAACCGCCAAGAGAATCACGGTCGCCATTGACTACACGGTGAACTAAGAGGAACCCATGAAAACGATTGCCATCTTCTTGTTACTGCTACCGATTCCCTCCTGGGGGATGATCGCTCTGGACAAGAATGCCACATCATATACCACCAGCCTCGACCACGTAACAGTTACTGTCACGCCCGCCGCGGGGTCTTATGTGCTCGTCTGGTCGAAAGCGAGTTGGAACTTTGGAACCCCATCCTGCGCCTGCGCCGGGGCGACTTGTTCCTTCACTAACCTGTACTCCCACATCAGCGATAATCCCAATGTAACGCTATTTGGGATGGTAAATGCGCCGGCGGGGGTTTCTGCCATCACCTGCACTTATTCAGGGGCGGGCGTCCATTCCGTCGCGGTGGTCAGCTTCACGGGCGTAGACACCTCGATCGCCGTGGACCAGCTTATAGGCACGGCTACACGGGGTATTTCCGGAACTTGGGCAACTAGTGGTGTCGCGACAACGGAGCCAACTGAGGTAGTTGTTGCCATGGGGGCAACTGGCAACGACCGCACGATAAGCAGCCCTCCAGGCGCCCCGTGGAATGCGCTTGAATCGAGAACGTCTTCGCAAGGATTCAATTTCGGCTATTACCAGATAGTTTCGAGCACGGGCACCTATTCAGCCGCGGCAACTCTGTCATCTTCGGATTCATGGAAGTTTGCAATTATCAGCCTGAAGGCTCCAGGGGACGGCGGCGGATTGGTTGCCCGCAGGAGGATTATCAATTGACGAGAACGCTGATCTGCCTTTTGGTATCAATTCCGGCGACGCTGGTGGCGTCCCGTCCCCTTAATACGATTACTGTTACGGATACGAGCGGAAGCCCACAGGCGAATCGCACCGTTGTCGTCTCACGTGTATTCGCAGAGGGAGACATTCCGCAGTATGCCAAACCCGTAGTTGTCGGACAGACGATATCAATCTGGCAAAACGACGTAAAGGTGCGGTATCACGACGGAAACGCTTCGGTTCCGGTTACGGGAGCGACGAATGAAGCGCCAATCACCATAACTGGCGCGAACCATGGATTCCTAACAGGCGAATGGGTTACTGTGTCTGGAGTTGGCGGTAACACCGCCGCAAACGGACGTTGGCGAATTATACGCCTGAACAGGGATAAGTTTATCCTCCAGGGTTCAACAGGCAATGGAAGCTATACTTCCGGAGGCAGCGTAAGCGGGCCAGGCCCAGGTAGCGCCCGGCACGATATCGTGTCTTTCGTGATTCCTTCCATTGGGGCAAATGCCACCGTCACCGTAGCCTTCGCGCCGACCAGCAGCCCTTGTAGCAGCGGCGATCAACCGGCTTGCGCTGCCGCAGCATTGGACGGTACGGAAATGCTGGCCTTCCTCTCCGGCGGCTGGGATTCGAAGATCAAAGCCACTCAAGGGAACACAGTTTCGGTCAGTGCCAGAACGATGTTAGCCGACGGAAATTTCTCTTATTGGCTGCGGGGGCCTGCGGCAACGGTGGTGGTGGCGGAAGATGCCACCACCGCACGTTCTTACGACTTCGGGTGGAGCTGTACCGCCAACTGTACCGGCGACCATTCAGGCTCCACGTGGGTGTCCGACGCCACCAACAAGAGTCTCCATCCAAGTTTTTCGCTATGGTTCTTTCCAGCGGACGGCACGCCGAGGCTGCGCACCGACTATACCATCGAGAACGACTGGACCACACTTCTCCAGACGCAGCGGTACGCGCCGTCGTTTACCGTGGGCACCGCCGACACGGTCGCGTATGCGAAGGCGCAGACTACCCAATGGACAATGACGCGATGGCATCGCGGCGGCGACTTGATCCCGGCTATGTGGCAGCCGTCCGCGCCGGGTGGAATCAATGTCGACTTTAACTTCGAGTACTTGATGTATTCGAAGGCGATTCCCATGTACAACAGCATCGGGTGGCCCCTGGCGCAGCCCGATGTCGACTTGGTTGTAAATGGCGCGGCAGGAAAAGACTTTGATCTTAACGGAGATGGCTGGTACAACAAGCAGGGCGGAACCACCGGCGGCGCCACCTATCTCGGACTATGGCCCGACGAAATGACTCGCTGGCTTTTCAGTCAGAAGGCGTCATTATACAAGGAACTACTCAAGAGCGCGTCGGTTGCCGGAAACATTCCATTGCATCTCAGGGAGTCGGACAGTTCCTTATATTTCGTCGACTACGATATGGATGGGGCTACACGCTCTGACTCCGGGGACAATGTGGCAAACAATGCCGCATTTGGCCGGGTAGCGTCCATTGACGCCAGGCCGACTTATGTGTTTTATAACAACGACGGCTTGGGAAGCGATCCTTTAGTGCCGCTAGAGACCCTTCCAGATGACGGATGGTGGGTGGATTTCGATCACTTGCCGGATTATGCCTATATCCCCTACCTCGCCACAGGTGACCCTTTCTATTTACAGGAAGTTCAATTCGCCGGCGCGGTTGTGTGGTTTAACGGCTCCTATGGTCTTACGACCTACTATGGGAGACACGGCGGCACAGGGCACTTTCATTTACAGACACGCGGCGTCGCCTGGGCGATGCGAACGGCTGGACATGCCGTCGTGATGTCGCCCGATGGCTCCTCCGAGAAGGATCTTTTTACCACGAAGTTCGACAACCACGTAGCGCACGAAGAAGGATTTCAGTGGGTGAAGAATGGGGAACATTTCCGCCCCATTACGAATGCCCCATCGACCGACCCATGCCCAGGTTCGGCCGGTACAAACGCGGGGAAGAGTTATAGCGCCTACAACGCGAATACTTATGCGCCGGCGACTTTCAATGCTTGGTGCCACGGGTACAAAACCGATAACTACGGCTATCTGAGCGCATTTGTTTTTGACCCTCTCGGATTTCCCGACTGGAACGATAACTCCGCGGAAGTCTCATCCACATATGGTATGGACAACACCCTAACGGAACACATAAATGCACCGTGGATGTTGGGCTACAAGTTCATTTCGATTGGGCATTTGCTGGAATTGGGCTTGCCGCTCAAGGCGATGGCCGATAAGGAAGCCAGGGTGTCGATCGGCGTTTTGTCTCATCCGGCCTATAATCATGCCCTTGCGGCGAACTACCATATGCCGGTTCGCATGCTGGCAAGTTCTGACAGATTTGCCGTGAGTTGGCCGGAAGTGCTATCGGGATGGTCGTCGTCGTGGCAGTCTCGGAGCATAGAGGATATGTACCCGTCTGGGGACGCGAGCGTTAACCAGTCCCATCCTTACACCGGAATTATCCAGTCGGGCGTATCTTTCTTCCATGATCTGCGATACGGCCAGAGTAGTGGAGAGGCGGCTTGGAACTGGGGAGTGGGTAACTTTCCGGGGCAGAACCAGGTGGCCGGCGGTGTCCTTTATCCTCAGTGGCGGATGATGCCGCGGCGAGACCCGACGCGGGTTCTCGGCATTCAGCCCGGCGAATCCGTGGCGCTGCTGTCCTACGTTGCACCGACTGCGGATGCCTGCATTTTGAAGATAGATGATGATGGCGACTTTTCGAGCCCGGTGATAAACAGCTCCGATTCGGGCACGGTGCGGAATCGACAGTTTTTGGCTTCCGGCTTGTCCGCATCCACTGCGTATCATTACCGAATCACCTGCGCAAGCGACCCCTATAACGGCGGGAATACGGAAGGCCAGTTTACCACGCAGCCGGCGGGGGGCCCCACGACTTTGAGAGTAGCTTTGGCACCTCCGGCTGGGTACTCTGTTGACAACGCAGTCGTGGATTACGGCGCTACTCCCGGACTGGGAAGCAGCACCTCGCCGGTTTCCTGCGCGAGTGGCTGCACTGTAGACGTTGCGGCGTCCGCGGGAGTCGCCCTTTACTACCGGTGGCGGTATTGCACGGCTGGAAGCCAGACCATCACCACCAGCACGACCATCGCGACGATTCCATAATCGACTAACGGTGGGCGGTGTTCTGAGCTATCCGGCAGCCCGCCCATCGCTTCCCTGGCCAGCCGGCTCATTGACGTGCCCCTTATCAGGAACTCAATGACCCGTTGATCGTTGAAACTTATTCGGATGTCCGCATCGCCATCCCTCACCCACTCCACCGACAGGATCATAAATTGCAGGTCTTCACGCAGGGTCGCCGCCTCGAGCCCCGAATTGCCGGCTGAACCTATCTAAACAAGCCATCCAGTTGAACTAAAGCGACAGGCCCTGGAATAATCGGTTATGACGCTCAGATGTCGCCTCTTATGAAAGCCTTTCGGCCAGCCGGGAATATCCCGCGAGCCCCAGGTTCGTGGACAACATGAGTTTTAGCCAAACTGCGTTCCGCGAAACCCTGGTCTACTTGTTCGCCAACGTGGCGAGCCGGGCGGTCGGGTTCCTGATGATCCCGTTCTATTCGCGGTTTCTCAGCCCATCCGAGTACGGCATTATCGAGTTGATCGAGGTGACGACACAGGTCGTCTCTCTGCTGGTAGGCCTTGGGCTGTTCGGCTCCGCTCTGATCCGCATCTTTCAGGACTACACATCTCCCAAGGAGCAGGCGGTCGTCTCCTCCACCGCGGTCCTCGGCGCCCTCGGGCTGAATCTGGTCACCATCTCTTCGACTATCGTCGCGGCGCCCTGGATCAGCACCTTTTTTCTCACCTCGCCGCAATACACGACATTGCTGCAGGCGACGATGGCGGCCATGCTGTTCAGCAATCTCATCGAGCTGTGTCTGGTGTATGTGCGGCTCAAGCGGCGGCCGATCTTTTTTACCGTCTACTCGCTGACAGCCTTAGTTGCCACGCTCGCGCTGAACATCTTCTTCATAGGCTTTCAAGGACGGGGCGTATGGGGATTCGTTCTGAGCAAGGTTATCGTCACCAGCGCCGGCGGCCTGCTATTGCTGGTCCTGACACTGCGGGAGACAGGGTTGCACTTTGACCGGCCCGCCGCTCTCAGAATGTTTCGCTTCGGTCTGCCGCTGGTGGCCGGCGACGTCGCCTTCTTCGTGATCCACTTTGGGGATCGCTTCTTTCTGGGGCGGATGGGCAGCATGGCCGAAGTCGGCAACTACTCGCTCGCATACCGTTTTGGTTTCCTGGTGACCTTCCTGGTCGGAGATCCCTTTGGGCGCGCCTGGGGTGTTCGTTATTGCGCGCTCATGTCACAACCGGACTGGGCGGAGAAGTACCGATCCGTCAGCCGCCTTTTAGCATTTTGCCTTGCCAGCGTGGCCGTGGTGATCGTCCTGTTCAGCGACCAGGTATTGAAAGTGATGGTCACGCCGCCGTATTACGCCGCCATCCCGGTGATTCCTTTTATCGTGTTCGCGTATGCCGTCCGCGAGATGGGCGACTATTTCCGGAGAATGCTTTACATCAAACTGCGCTCCGGCATGGTTAGCGGCGTAACCATAGCGGCGGCCATCCTGAATTGCGGATTGAACCTGCTTTGGATCCCCCGGTTTGGAATGATGGGGGCCGCTTATTCGACGCTGGCCACCTGGCTTTTTTACGCAGTGTGCCTGTACGTTCTGATGGTGCGCGAGTTTAAGGTTCAGTTCCCCCTCGGCTCTTACGCCGCAATCGCCGGAATCGCGCTCGGCTGCGCCTGGATAGGATCGCTACTCTCCGCCTGGCCCACTTTCTTGCATTACGCGGCCGACGCGGTGCTTTCCGGCGCGTTTGTGGCGGCGGTGTGGTTTCTGGGCCCGCTCGGCGTATCCGAAAGATCGTTCTTGGTGGAACAGTTCCGGGCACTTTTCTCGCGTCCGCGCCTGGTGCCCGCCGGGAATCGCGCGCAATGAAGTCGCACCTGCTTCGCTGGCTATATCGGTCCGGAGCCTTGCCACTGTGGCATCGCGTTCGAAATCGGGACACTCTTACCGTGGTTCTGTTCCACCGCGTGGTGCCGGGCCTGGACGGAGTGCCTCCTTTTTCGGTCACTTCCACCGTGTTTGAGCAGTGCCTGCGATTCTTTCGGCGCCACTACAATGTGGTCTCTATGGATTCGGTGCTCGACGCCGCTGCGGGACGCCGCCCGCTGCCTCCCCGAGCTCTTTTGGTGGCTTTTGACGACGGGTGGAAGGATAACCAGGAGTGCGCTCTACCGGTGCTCAAGCGTTTCGGTGTACCCGCGGTACTGTTCGCCGTGGCCTGTCTTTGCCAGGGACAGGAAATCTGGCAGGATCCGTTGATTCTGCTGTGGCTGGAGGGAAACCTTTCCTCGGAATCCTGTCGGCGGCTGTGGAATGCAGCCGGCGCTTTCGGGCCGGCCCCCACGCAATGGACTGACGTGGATTCGGTCCACCGGCTGCTGGCGGCAATGGAGAACCTGCCTACGCCGCAACGGAGCGTCTTGCTGCGGAACGAATTGGGTACACGGGCCGACTCCTGGCCCGCTGGCCCTTTCCTGTCGGCGGCCGGGCTGGGAGACTGGGTGCGCGAGGGCCAGCACCTGGGTTCTCATGGCCTAACCCACCATGCATTGCTTTTTGTGGCCGATCCGGGCGCCGAGCTTACCACCTCGCGTGAACTCCTCGCTCGGGTTTGCGCCCCCAGCGGGAAGGACGTCCGCACATTCGCCTTTCCTCACGGCCGTTATGACGACGGGCTGGTGCGGCTGGCCTTCCAGGCCGGTTACCAGGCGGTGTTCACCAGCGACCCGATTTCCAACCGATGCCGTCGGGGTGTTCCCTCCGCGCTGCTGGGCCGCGTGGAGCCCGGTATGGAGAACGCCACCGGCTCCGACGGTCGTTTTGCTCCCGAACGGCTCGCCAACCGTCTCTTCCGCCTTGCCGCCAGGAGGCTACCTTGCCCCGATTAACCCGTTCCGGGGGCATCCGTTCCGAAATCTTCCGGCCGGATGTTTTGCCAGTGGAGTTGCGAACCCTGTGGACGTCCTTCTGCCGGAGCCGACAGGATCTTTCCCGCGCTTTTCTTTCCTGTGAGTTCTCGCTTGCTGTTGGCAAAGTACATCCGCACGCCCGAGTGGCCGTACTCTACGACCGCTCGTCCGTGGTGGGGTTTCTAGCGTTTCAATACCCCTCTCGGAGCCATCGTGCGCTGGGTTGGGCAGAGCCGATCGGACATGGATTGTGCGACTACGCCGGGCTGGTTGCGGCACGGGGTTTTTCGATTTCTCCTGACTCCTTATTGCGAGCGTCGGGCCTGTCGCTGTTCTACTACACCCATCTTGACGGATCCCAGGCGGACTTCGGACTGCGGGGCGACGTTGCCGAAAAAGGCCTGTTAATCCGCCTGGACAGCGGCCCGCTGAGCTACTGGGACGATCTGGGACGGCGCGACAAATCCTTCCTGAGCGACACCGAGAGGCGTTGGCGCAAGCTTCGGCAGGACCTCGGCGAGATTCAGTTCCGTCTCGAACTGCCGCCGAGCCTCGACTCGCTCCGCCGCCTGGTGAGCCGCAAGCGGGAGCAATACGCGCGCACCGGAGTGCCCGATGTGTTGGCCGGGTTCTGGCGCGTGCCTCTGCTGGAAGCTTTGCTCGACTGCGACTCGGACGACTGCATGCCGTTCCTTACCACGCTGGTTGCAGGCTCGACCTGGGTCGCCTCTCATTTCGGCCTTCGCTGCGGCAGCCGGCTCCATTATTGGTTTCCCGTCTACAACCCCGAGTTGCGCCGCTACGCTCCCGGACGGATGTTGATCAAGGCCATCATCGACAACTCGGAATCGCTCGGCATCCGGACAATTGACCGCGGCGCCGGTGAATCGGAGGCCAAGGCGGATTTCGCCAACAGTTCGCACAACTTCTATAAAGGGGTTTGGAGCCGCAATTCGCCGCGCGGTCTTTTGGCCCGATCCTTGTTGTCCGTCAAGTGGCGGCTGGGCGGTTGATGGGAGATGGGCGGCGGTTCCCGGTATTGCGGCCTAGGATTTTATCTGAGTGTACACTGTCTGGTAGCTGCGGCAGACCTTTTCTCGCCACCGTGCACGCCAGGCAAACCTGGGAGGAATCGCATTTCGGTCTGCGTTGCGGCCACCGTTTCCATTACCGGTTCCCCGTCTACAATCCGGATTTGCGCCGGGATACTCCGGCCAGCCAACTTATCAAAGCCATCGTTGATCGCCCGGAGTCGGGGTGATAGGCCAGCGTGCAGGCAAGTTCGAGGTCAACACGGACTTCGCGAAAGACTATCATGTATTTTGTAGGGGGGAGGAGCCGTTTTTCGCTGCGCGGAACCCTCGCGCCACTTTTGATTTCCAGTGGCTTCTTGGCCGTTGGGTGATCTGGTAGTCCAGCGGAATCATCCATCCGTTCGCCGCTATGCCATCAACAACCCAGAAAGCTGAGCCAGCGCCTAGCACTTCCAGCGAGACGATGTGGAACACTGTTGTGGCCAATGGCCTATGTGTCGGCTGCGGCGCCTGCGCAGCGGATCCCGGCCACGGCATTGACATAACCCTTGATCAGGATGGTCGTTATCAGCCCGTCCGGCGGAATTTCATCAATAACCCATCGCTGAACGCCAAACTGGTGCAGATCTGTCCGTTTAGTTCGAGCGGGCCGCATGAAAACGAGCTACTCCCGCAATCCGACCGCATTGGTTGCCAAAGCCCTGAGTTGGGATATGTTCTGGAAACTTATGCAGGATTTGTCCAGGAGGGAAAATTCCGGTCGGCCGGTTCCGCGGGAGGCATGACGAGCTGGTTGCTGGAAGAACTGCTGCGGCGCAATCTCGTCGACGCCGTCATTCATGTGCAGGAGTCCTCGACTGGCAAGGCGCCGCTCTTTCTATACACGATCTCGCGCAGTGGTGAGCAAGTACGGCGCGGCGCAAAATCGAGATATTACCCCATAGAGATGTCGCGAGTGCTTCGCGAAGTAGGGGAGCAGCCAGGACGTTACGCCCTCGTCGGAGTCCCCTGCTTTATCAAAGCCGCCCTCCGGCTGGCACGGGTCGATCCTATTATCGCGGGACGGCTCACTTTCAGCGTCGCCCTGTTTTGCGGACACCTGAAAAGCACGGCTTTTGCGGCCTCTTATGCGCTGTCGTCCGGCATTCCTCCAGACCAGCTCGTCTCGATAGATTTTCGCGTGAAGAATCCGCAGCGCTCCTCTGCCAATTACTCGGTGTCCGTCACCGGTCGCATTAACGGAGAAGTCGGCACCATTACCAGATCTAACCGGGACTTCTATTGCAGCAACTGGGGTGTCGGATTCTTTAAACTTAAGGCCTGCGATTACTGCGACGATGTCGTCGGTGAAACCGCGGACGTTTCCTTTGGTGACGCCTGGCTTCCGGAATATGAAGATTACCGGGGCACCAATGTTGTGGTTGTCCGGAACAAGGTCATCAACGATGTGCTGCTTGAAGGCGCGGAAGCGAACCGGATCGAGTTGGAGAGAATTGATCCCGAACGCGTAATTAAATCCCAGGCCGGGGGATTCCGACATCGGCGCGAAGGGTTAGCTTATCGCCTCTACCTTGCGGATAAGGCCGGTCTGTGGCGCCCCCGGAAGCGGGTTTCGCCCTCCCGAACCCATCTGACGGGAAAGAGACGAAGGTTGTACGCTCTCCGTGCGGAAATTGCGGCAAAGAGTCACATTGCGATGCGACAAGCGCTGGAACAGGCCAACTTCGATACTTTCAAGCAACAGATGGATCCACTCGTGAAGAAATACTTCTCTCTCGTGCGCCTCACGCGTCAAGAGAGAGCGCTCCGAAAGTTCAAGCATCTGTGGGGAAAGCTTCGCGGCCTGTTATGGCGTTGAAGACTTCACGACCATCAATGCGCCTCATCATAGCGACGGGCACATTCTGCAACAGCCCGCAGGTGACGCTGGCGATCACGAAGCAATTCGGCTTTTCGGGATTTCAACTGGGCGGCAAGACGATCGTGGTTGCTAAGAAGCTTTCGCGCGGAATCCTCGTACTTGTCGACGCTAAGATCGTATCCGCCCAGGCAGTAATCCCCCATTCCCATCATTTCGAAAAATCTCGGAGCCTTGACGTCATAGGCGACATTGATGGCCGGCGTTCCGGCATTAATCGCCAGAATGGCCGAATGCAACATCTGGCTCAAGTGAACGGTCATTCGCTGGTAGGCAGCGAGCATTTCCCGCGGCCCGGAAGCGACGAGCTGGACCGGAATCCCGGCGCCGGCGAGAAGGCGTAACACCAGGTGTTCCCCGTCTGAATGGAGGAAATAGTAGTACCGGCAGCCCGTCTCGCGTTGCAGGCGCTTCAAAACTTCCAAGTATATGCGCACGTTCTGTCGCAACAGCGACTGCGTTCCAAAGCCCTGAAAAGCGTAATTGACACCAATGTTGAGGCCGTCCGGAATTGGCACGGGTGGCGTTTCCGCGGGCTTAAGAGAACAGCGCCGAATCCGCAATCAGAACGGCGGGGCTGGGGGCCAACTGGTCGACAATTTCCTTCGTGTAAGGATCGCGCACGGAAGAAATCGCCAGTCTCTCCATGCAACGAACGAGAATGTCCCGGCTTTGATCGGACGGCACCACTTTCGCCGTTGTGTCCGTCAAAAGGCAGTTGATTCCCACGGCATCGGTAACGATGGGACAACGCATCCGCTCCAGGTAAGCGATATCCTCCTTCAGGCGCGAGTTCAATTCGCCTTCACGGTTGCAGTGGTAGTAGCCGCTGCCCCCGATCACGAACAGACTTGCCTGTTGATTGACCTCTTCCAGTACTTTTTCGGAAAGATCGCCCCAGGCGAGTTCCACAATCTCGACGGAATTGCCGGCCAGCGCGTGCTGAAGCTGATCGGCGATCGCCATGCGGATGGCGATATCGCCGACATTGGTATACGATCGCTCTTCGTAGTTGTAATACTCGAAGCGGAACTCCGCCAGGCACTTCCACATCAGCCAGTCGTACAGCCGGCGCGCACGCCGGCGAAGACGAGCCGGAAACGACCGTGCGATCGGGTGGTTCTGTTTGGCGCTGGTGATAACAGTGTATACGGTAGATCTTCATGTCGGGATGCTGATTTTCCGGCTCCCGAGGAGACTCGCCCGCAGCGTTGCTCACGCGCAGCCGCAACGCTGGCGCCAGACTCGCTGGTTGGCCGGGAAAAGGGCAGCCGCCACAACCGCGCCTCCGGAACCCCACAGCGATTATAGAGCCAGTAACGCTGGTACAGGAAGTTGAAACGCCCGTCTCACCGGCGATTCAGATAGTAGGGGAGCTTTTGGGCGCACGCCAAACACTCTGCACTTACCTGCCACATTCGTGCAGATGTCTCGGATACAGCGCACTACGACTTCCGCACGTCACGGTGGGTGGTTTTCACGCGAAAGCCGGCCTTGGCAATTCGTCTCCCGATTTCCGCTGCCATCATCACTGAGCGGTGGCGCCCGCCGGTGCAGCCGAACGAGATGGTGAGGTAGCTTTTCCCCTCGCGGACATAATGCGGCAGCAGGTAGACCAGCAACTGGGAGATTCTTTCGATGAATTCCACCGTTTGCGGGTAAGGAGCGAATGTAGCTGCGCCACCCGCGGGTTTCGTCCGGTCAGGTTCTTGAACTCGGGGATGTAATTGGGATTGGGAAGGAACCGGACGTCGAAAACCAGGTCGCTGTCGGCCGGGATGCCGTGGCGGAAACCGAAGCTGGTGACGTAGATCATGGATCTTCGATTCGCCGCCGGCGTCGGAGAAGGTGCGGTGCATGAAGTGCGCGCAATTCGTGGACGTTGAACTTCGAGGTGTTGACGATCAGGTCGGCCATGTCGCGCAGGGGCTGTAGAACCTCGCGCTCTCGGTTTTGATGTTTTCGAGCACCGATTCGGCCGTGCCCCGAGCGGGTGCGGCCGGCGAGTCTCGCTGTAGCGCCGGAACAGGGGGTGTCCTCGTCGGCTTCAAGAAAAATCAGCGTGGTGGGAATCTTGCGCCGCACCTGCGTGAGAACGGACGGGAAACGTTCTGGAGCGGGCGCCTTCCCGAACGTCCACCACCAGGGCGGCGCGCCGGATCTTGGGAGAATCGTTGGTCAGCTCGGCGAACTTCGGAATGAGCTCCACCGGCAGATTATCCACCGAGTAGAACCCGATGTCTTCCAGGCTTTTCAACACGGTGCCCTTGCCGGAACCGCTGAAGCCGGTGATGATGACCAGTTCCGGCGCCTGCTGTGCTTGCGGGGGACGTTCCACATCGCTCGGTTCGGCTGGCGGAGGCCGGCGCCCGCTCCGCGCGGATTTCCTAGCCGGTCGGCGTGGTTTTCCAGCCATACGGATTCGAATTCGCTACTCTTCGATGAGCGAATAGTGCCCATCTTTGCGGCGCACCAGAACGGTGAGCTTGTCGGTCTCCGTATCCCGGTAGGCGACGTACTCGCGGCCGCTCTCCATCTCGATCATGGCCTCCTCGAAGGTCATTGGTTTGCGCCGGTTTGGCCCGCTGACGCGGAACACCTTATTGATAGCCGGTTCGGCGGCTTCCCCGTCGGCGGCTGCCTCTTACCGCCGCGCTTAGCCGACTTGGCTCCCTTCGCCGCGGTTTTCAGACGGCCGGCTCCCCGGCGCGCACGGTGGCGCCCTTGCTCCGCTTGGTGTCACGCCATCTGGATCGCTGTTTCAGGATTTGCTTTTCCAGCTTGTCGAGCGCGTCGGCGATGGCGTGAAACTGGTCGGCCCCCGTGCCGACGCAAGCCACCTGGTGATCGAAGTAGTTCACGGTGAGTTCCACGCGGCGAAGATGGCGTTCCTCCGTCAGAGGGTGGCGCGGGCCTCTTTTTCGGCGTCCCTGCGGTCCAGCAGCTTCGACAGCGTCCTGAGCCGGCTATCCAGCTTGCGTTGTTGCGGTGGGGTGAACGGATCGGGTTTTCCAGAGTAGGTGATCTTCATCAGTGCCTCGTTTCCGGATCGAGCGATGAATTCGAAAGTCTGGTGATGGAGCGATCAAAAGTCTCTCCAGCTCCAACTGCACCCGCCCGTCGGGCGGCAGCCACTCAGTCCCGCACGCGCCGCTGGTGGGTGGAGGCGATCTTCATGTCCTCCCGGTACTTTGCCACCGTGCGGCGGGTCACTCGATAGCCTTCGGCATGCAGTCGGGCGGTAATGTGTTCATCGGTTAGCGGATGACGCGGATCTTCTTCCTCGATCATCTTCTTGACCTTGCGCTTCAAAATCAGCAGCGGTGTGCCGCTTCCCGATGGTCCCTGCACGGCTTCCGAGAAAAAGTAGCGCAACTCGAAAACGCCCTGCGGCGTGTGGGCGTACTTGCTGGCCACCGCCCGGCTCACCGTGGACGGGTGCACGCCGATCTCTTCGGCGACATCCTTGATCATCATCGGCCGAAGCTGGTCGATGCCCTGTGTCCAGGAATTCGCGTCTGCCGTTGGACGATCGACTGGCAGACCTTCAGCAATGGTCTGCTTGCGCTGCTCGATGTTCTTGATCAGTTGCATCGCCGAGGCGAAGCGTTCTTTGACGTAGTTGCGGATTTCCTTGTCCGGCTCCTGGTCGCGGTCGAGCATCCGGCGGTACTGCGGGTTCAGGCGCAACTGCGGGATATCCTCGTCGTTCAATTGGATCAGGTAGTCGTCGCCGTCTTTGGAGATGTAGACGTCCGGCTCGACTTTTTGCGCGGCGCGGCTCGGAGTAGCGCAGGCCCGGCGCGCGGATTCAGGTGCTGGATGACCCCGAGTGCGATTTCGATGTGCTCCTTCGGGCGGCCCAGAATCTTCGCCAGATCGCGCTGCCTGTTGCGCCTCCAGCAGCTTCAGATGCTCGTTAACGATCTGCCAGGCCACTCCGCCGCGGCCGTTCCGGCTCTCGAGCTGCAGCAGAAGGCATTCGCGCAGGTCGCGCGCGCCGATGCCGGCCGGATCGAGCGACTGTACCGCCTTCAACCCCTGGATGACGGATTCCAGATCGAGCTCTTCGCCGGTCGACGATTTCCTCGAGCGGCGTGCGCAGATAGCCGGATCTCGTCCAGGTTGCCGATGATCGCGGTCGGCGGCGTCGCGCACGTCTTCCGGACATGATCATCAGGCTGAGCTGCGATTGCAGATAGTCCGCCAGCGTGACCGGGGACGAAAGAAAAGTCTCGAACGAGGGCTTGTCGACGGGTTCCGCCGCCGGGCTCCGGAAGCCGGGGTCGAGGTAATCGTCAAAAAACGAGCCGAAATCGATTTGATCGAATACGTCTTCGGTCTGGGCTGGTTGTTCCAGGCTCTCAACGGGGGCGGCCTCGACCGCCTCGCCGCGGTCTTCGCCCGGCTCCGCCGCCTCTGCGAGCGACTCTTCTCCACGCGTCTCCGCGAGCTCCGATCCGGTGGCCTCCAGGATGGTCTGGTCGGGGTGCTCTGCCAGACGCTCGCGGTCGGCTTCGAGCACCGCCTGGACTTCTTCGGGGGTGAGCTCTTCGCCGCCATCCGCGCTTTCTTCGAGCACCGGGTTACTGGCCAGCTCCTGGTTCACCATCTCCCGCAACTCGAGCCGGTTCAACTGCAGAAGCGTGACCATCTGCACCAGACCTGGTGTCAGAATCTGCTTCTGTGCGACTTTTAGTTGCAAGCGCGGCGAAAGCAAGCTCATCTGCCCACATGATAACAGACTTAAGGAACCGAGCAATCCAATATCCAAGGGATGGCGGCCGAGCGGGGAAAGTCGTAATATCGGGTGTTTCGCTTAGGCTCGGCGGCCGGCCGGAAATAGTACGAACCGGCGCCGCCCGCGTTTACAGCCCCAGCCGGAAGGTCTCGCCCAGGTAGATGCGTTTCACGTCCGGATCGTGTCCCAGTGCCTCCGGGGTGCCCGCGCGGAAGATCTTACCGTTGTTGATGATGTAGGCCCGGTCGGTAACCGCCAGCGTTTCCCGAACGTTGTGGTCGGTGACCAGAATGCCGATGTTGGCCCGCTTTAGCTCGTAAATGATCCGTTGCAGCTCGAGCACCTGGATCGGGTCGATGCCGGAGAAGGGCTCGTCCAGCAAAAAGAAGCTCGGGCGGATGGCCAAGGCTCGTGCGATTTCCACGCGGCGGCGCTCTCCGCCGGACAACATGTAGCCTTTGTTATCGCGCACCTTCTCGAGCCCGAGCTGCTCCATCAGAAGACTCAGCCGTTCCTTGCGCTCGTGGTTGGAAATGGGCAGCATCTCGAGGATGGACGCGAGGTTCTCCTCAACCGTGAGTTTTCGAAAGACCGATGCCTCCTGCGGCAGGTAGCTGATGCCGCGGCGGGCGCGCTGATACATGGCCAGGCCGGTAATGTCCTGTTCGTCCAGCAGCACGCGGCCCGAATCCGGTGGGATCAGCCCGACAATCATATAGAACGACGTCGTCTTTCCGGCCCCGTTGGGTCCCAGCAGACCGACCACCTCGCCTTGCGCCACCGATATGGACACTCCGTCCACCACCCGGCGGCCCCGATAGGCCTTGGAAAGCTCCGAGGTCCGAAGCACCGAGGCCTTTTCTTCGAGGTTGGGGTTATCGCTCGCGGATTCGACTGATGGCTGGGCCACTTCCAGAATTATCCACCAGGAGCCTGCCGTCACGGGCGTACCAGACCACCAGGTTGCCCGCCGTCGAGCCCTGGTCGCTGTCGGTGACCACAGGATTCCCGCCTTTCAAAACCAGTTTCTCACTATCCAGGTAATATTCGGCAAGTTCGGAGTGTCCGGTGCGGGTTCTGCCTGGCGACTTCTTCACGATGTGAACGTCTCCCTCCGCGAAGACGCGATCGAGCGACGACTCCCCCCCGGAATCGGTCGCCTGTTTTCCACCGTTGTCGCGGAACCAGGCGCGGAGCTCATGGGCCTTCACCTCCAGCTCGTCGCGAGTCAGCACGACGTCGGTCTGATAATCGGCCATCTTCTCGACGTCCGAGTAGTTCATCGTCCGCGCGCTAACGAAGGTGAAGGTCGCCGCGCGAGGTGGCCCAGCGTGCGGTTTCGCGGCGTCTTGCCTGGCGCCGGCGTCGTCGGCCGAAGAGTTTTCCACCAGTCGGGTTACCACCCCTCCCTCGGCCCGCAGAGTCCCGGCGAGCCGGTCGATTTCTATCAGGGGGGCCTCAATGCGGTTGGCGCCACTCCAAACGTCGGCGCTTCCTTCGTACCGGATACGGGTGTCGCCGTCTGTCACCACCATTTTGCCGGCGCGCGCGCGCAGCGGCTGACGCGTCGAGATCAGCCCGGCGGAAGGTTTGCTCTTCGTGTCCGGTAGACGCGTGGAGCTGACGTGCCCGATGGCGGTGGCGTCCCCGTTCGATTGGCGGATCTCGATGCGATCGGCCGACGTCGCGCCGGTGTCGTCCCAGACGCGGGCGTTGGTTGTCAGTGTCATCAGGTCCTTCGGGTAATCAATCACCGCCGTCGCGGCCGTGGCTTGACGCTCTCCCTGTTGGTAACGGAAATCGTCCCACTGCCGAAGTTTGGTCATCTCGCCCGTGTCCGGATCGAACAGCGCATCCATGCCTTTGCTGGAGGTCGTTGCCGGAGGCTGCGGTCCCCGATTTCCGGCGGCGGCACTCTCGGTTCGTGTGCGGACACTGGTTGCAAAGAACCTCTTCAACTGATTCGCGGGCCCGTATTCAAGGGTGATGCGCTCGGCGTCCAGATGACGCTTCTTCTGGCCGGGAGCATTCGGCAGAAGATCCAACTGGCCGGGAGTGTGGGTGTGGACCATGTCAATCGACTTCCCGTCCTTGTGCATGACCAGTTCCACCACTTCGCTTCGCAGGATGCGCGTCGACGCCGGCGGGGCGCCTTTCACCGGTAACGGCTTCGACGTCACCACCGTGTTGCCGTTGCTGGTTGCATTCGCGAGCAGGCTCTCTCCGGTAGCGGTGTCGAAGTGCATCTCGATAACGCCGCCGGTGACCGTGGTTTCGGACGTGCTGGTGAGCGAGCGCAACTCGGCGTTCTTTTTCCCCACCACCTTGCTCACCAAGCCATCGGAGTCGAAATTCACCGTCAGTTCCTCGGCTTTATAGGTGAGTTTGCGGCCGTCCTGTTCGTCGGCGCCTTTTGCCGACACCGCCTCCACATCCTCGATTCCGCCCGCCTCGTTCAACCGCACCGTCGCGGCTCCCGATTCGATCACCGCCGGGCCGCGCGTCAGCCGGGCCCACGGACCCAGACCGACGGTTTTCTCACCTTCCCGGTACACTGCCTCGCCCGCTTCGATCAACATCGGAGGGGCGTCGCCCGCCGTCGCGCCTCGCCATGTCACCGCTGCGTTGGACTCCAGGTCCAACCTGCCCGTCTGCGGATCGTAGCTGGCCCCATCGGAGTGGCCCTCGCCCTGGTCGAATTCAAATGAAGCGAAGCGGTCTGTCGATGCCTTGCCCGTGTTGCTGTCGAAGGTCACTCCAGAGGTGTGAATGCTGAGCAGCCGTCCGACATGCTCGCCCTTCTCGTTAATGCCCATGTCTATATCCACCTTGCCTTCCGAGAAGAGCCGGCCCTCGGCGGTGTCGAACGTCGCCAGGGCGGAACGGATGCGGTCGTGCTGTTTCTTTCGCTCGTCGTAAATTCGCAACTCCACGTCCTTCAGTTGGACCACCGAGGGTTCTTTAATCTGCTTGATGTCCTTCGCCCGGATTTCCACCTTGGTGTTGCTACCGATGGTTTTGGCATAGCTCCAGTTGTCCAGGTCGGCGGAAATGTCCCGCGGAAGGGGTACCGGATGCGGAGGCGCTTCCTTTCGCAGCCGGTCGAGCTGGGACAGGTACGAGGAGGTGACGGCCCCGACGATAATCAAGATGGCCGCAAGCAGTAGCAGGCGAGTTCGCCGCATTAACCTTAAGCGTAGCAGGGACGGATGGCGGCGGGCGGTTCTGGCATGCCGACGGAGCGTTTTCATTGGCGACGGGAGCCTCGGCGTCCTGGCGGGTGGCAAGGTAGCGAAAGCCGCATTGTATAAGTCTGAACTGGAGGAATATATTAGCGTAAGGCACTAAGATTTATCGGGGGCGGATCTCCTCGCAAGACCTGCAGCGACAAAAATTGAAAAATAACACTTTTGTAATCAATATGTTGCAGATTTCTATTGTCACTCCTCGGTCGAGTGTGCTAATACTGGTTACCGGAACGCGGTTTCCCAGCCGCGCAGGCCTATCGGCTCTAAATCCAGTTCATGGAGGATGGAAGTTATGGAAATTCGTCCGCTCTACGATCGAATCGTTGTGAAGCGGTTGGAAGAAGGAGAAACCGTCCAGGGCGGTATCATCATTCCCGACTCCGCCAAGGAAAAACCCCAGAAGGGTGAAGTGGTGGCGGTCGGTAAAGGCAAACGCCTGGAGGATGGAAAGATCATCCCCCTCGATGTGCAAGTCGGAGACCAGATTCTGTTTGGGAAGTATTCCGGCAGCGACATCAAGATTGGCGGAGACGAGTTCCTCATCATGCGCGAGGACGAGGTTCTCGGCGTGTTTGAAGGCAGCAAGAAGTAAGAATCGGGAGGATGAATCGAGATGGCAGCCAAGCAAATCATTTATAGCGAGAATTCCCGCCAGGCCATTTTGCGTGGCGTGAATCAGTTAGCCGACGCCGTGAAGGTGACCCTCGGTCCCCGCGGCCGGAACGTAGTGCTGGAAAAGAAGTTCGGTGGCCCCACCATCACCAAGGACGGTGTCACGGTGGCGAAGGAAATCGAACTGAAGGACCCGCTGGAGAACATGGGCGCCCAGATGGTGCGCGAGGTCGCTTCGAAGACCTCGGACGTGGCCGGCGACGGCACCACCACCGCCACCATTCTGGCCCAGTCGATTTTCCGCGAAGGTGTCAAGGCGGTTGCCGCCGGCGCCAACCCCATGGCGTTGAAGCGCGGCATCGAGAAGGCCGTAGACACGGTAATCGCTGAAGTGAAGAAGTTCAGCAAGCCGGTAACCGGCGAGATGATCGCCCAGGTGGGCACCATCTCGGCCAACGGCGACGAGACCATTGGCACCACCATCGCGGATGCGATGCAGAAGGTGGGCAAGGATGGCGTCATCACCGTTGAAGAGTCGAAGACCATGAACACCGAACTGCAGACCGTTGACGGGATGCAATTCGATCGCGGCTATCTTTCGCCCTACTTCATCAGCGATCCGGACCGCATGGAATGCGTCCTGGAAGATCCCTACATCCTGATCCACGAGAAGAAGATCAGCAACATGAAGGACCTGCTTCCGCTGCTCGAGCAGATCGCCCGCAGCGGCCGTCCTCTGCTGATTGTCGCCGAGGAAGTGGAAGGCGAAGCGCTGGCCACGCTGGTGGTGAACAAGCTGCGCGGCACTCTGAACGCCTGCGCTGTCAAGGCGCCGGGCTTCGGCGATCGCCGCAAGGCCATGCTGGAAGACATTGGTATCCTGACCGCCGGCAAGGCGATCATGGAAGAGACCGGCATCAAGCTCGAGGGCGTCCGTCTGGACGATCTGGGCAGGGCCAAGCGCGTCACGGTGGACAAGGACAACACCACCATCGTGGACGGCGGAGGCGAGCAGAAGGCGATTGAGGGCCGCATCAAGCAACTGCGCGCCCAGATCGAAGAGACCACCTCGGACTACGACCGCGAGAAGCTGCAGGAACGGCTGGCGAAGCTGGCCGGCGGCGTGGCCGTCATCAAAGTCGGCGCCGCCACCGAAACCGAGATGAAGGAAAAGAAGGCGCGCGTCGAGGATGCGCTGCACGCCACTCGCGCCGCGGTTGAGGAAGGCATTGTTCCGGGCGGCGGCGTCGCGCTGGTTCGCGCCGGCAAGGCGCTCGAGACCCTCAAGCTCGAGGGCGACGAGCAGATCGGCGTGAACATCGTTCGCCGCGCCTGCCAGGAGCCGCTGCGCCAGATCGTCGGCAACGCCGGCTTCGAAGGCGCCATCGTGGTGGACAAGGTAACCGAAAACAAGAACGTGAACTTCGGCTTCAACGCCGCCTCGGCCCAGTATGTGGATCTGGTGCAAGACGGCGTCATCGACCCGACCAAGGTCACCCGTTCCGCTCTGCAAAACGCCGCCTCCATCAGCGCCCTGATGCTGACCACGGAAGCGATGATTGCCGAGATTCCGGAAAAGAAGCCGGCTCCCATGCCGGGCGGCCACGGCGGCCCCGAGATGGACTACTAATCCGGTAAGCCCCAAAGCCAGACACCCTTCAAAAGCCCGCCCGCCTCCCCGAGGCGGACGGGCTTTTTTGAAAGGCAATTCGTGCATCGCTCTGAGTACGTCCATACAGTTCCATCCCTTCCCGTCCGATTTGTTGTGTGAAAACACTGCCTCTTGGGCCGTCTTCCACGACCACACGCACCGGTGGCCTGGGGCCACCGAGCAGCGACAGGACCCGCGGAAAAATGTGGAAATCGTTTCTGGTGATGGTTTCGGCTGTCAATCTGTTCTTCCTCGACGAATGGCGGGAACTGGTGGCGCTGCACCTGCCGGCCACGGCCTATTACCGAATGAAGCCCCCGGCATTCACGCTTTTTTATGCTCTGCTGCTCGACATCCTGGCGGCCGGCGTCGTCGTGTTCGGAATTTCGCGGCTATCGGTAAGGGGACGACGCTTTGGTGAAAGCAGGTTATTTGGCTGCCTCCTGGTGTTGCCTTTCTTTGTAGCCGTTGGAGTACTGAGACACGTTCTGCGTTCCTCTTGGGACCTTCCGATTTCATCTCCGCTGCTCTTGGGCCTCATCTGGCTGCTGCCCGAGATGCTGCTGGTAGTTGCCGTGGTGCAAATTGCTCGCGGCCGGTCCCGGCTGCAACGCATCGTTCCGGGCGTCCTCCTGGTTTTGTCTCCGCTGCCGTTGGTACTGAGCGTCTCCATTGCTTTGGCGTCGGCGGAAACATCGGCCACCACCAGTAATCCGGATACGTTCACCAGCGCGACGGTTAAAAGTAAATTCCGCGTCGTCTGGGTCATTTTCGACGAATGGGATGAAGAGGCAACTCTTCCAGCGAATCGTCCTCCCAACCTGCCGCTTCCGGAGACCGATTCTCTTCGGACGACGACATTTTTCGGCAGTCGCGTTTACCCGGCGGGCGATCTCACCGACTTCAGCATCCCGGCGCTGCTTACGGGCAGGCCGGTGGAGAATGCTTTGCCTCGGGGAAAAGGAGACCTCGACGTATACTTCAGTGACGGCAAGGCGCCCGTGTCTTTCAAAGATTCGCCGACGATTTTTGACTCACTCCGCAAGAAGGACCTTCGCGCTGCAATCCTCGGCTGGCACCACCCTTATGCTGAGCTATTCGGCGATAAAGTCGCCTACTGCCATTGGGAAACCTGTCCGCTGACTGCCGACAAATTCCCTGAAAACCGGCCCGGCGATCCGGGATTGGCCGCGGCCATGTTCTACCACTGGGACCACGCCGCCGCCATGCCGGTTCCCTTGCGCCTGGTGGGCCTGGACCAACGCTACAACTTCTGGCAGACGTACGACTGGCAGGTGAACAGGAAACTCACCGTCGAACGCGTCAGGCGTCTTCTCGACGACACATTTCGCGTGCTGGAAAGAAGCGACATCGATTTCATGTTTGTGCACTTGCCCCTCCCGCACCCCCCCGGCATTTTCGATCGCAAACGGGATGTTTTCACAATCGACCCTCCCAGCAACTACTTTGACAATTTGCGGCTGGTGGATATCGTGGTGGGGCAGATGCTTCACCGCATCGACCGGCAGCCGAACGGGATACCGACGGCTGTCGTGCTTTCATCCGATCACCCTTACCGGACACGGTTATGGGGAAACGTCGGCGTCGTGAGCCCTGAGGCCAGGAAGTACCTGGGAACCGCTCCCCGGACCTGGATTCCGTTCTTCTTGAAACTGCCTGGACAGCGCTCGGGATTGGTGTACAACAAACCATTTAATGCCGTACTGTCCCGAGAGTTGGTTGAGCAAGTGATCGGCGGGAAGATCCGAACTTATGCGGAGGCCGCAGCGTGGATCGACGCAAACCGTCTCCGCTATCCCCTCTCGCCCGACCGCAAGTAATCCACTGGGGAGGTCTCCGATTCCGTGCCTTTCTGCATAAAGTCTCGGAAGGGCTGAGTCGATCAATTCAAGGTAAGAGTAGTGTCGGTGCTCGCGCAGGAGGTTTGTTTTGTTTCTTCAGGACACAGAATCCTCTGCTGATGTCCCCCGGCCTCGTCTCGGACGGAATGCCGCCGGTGGCAGTGTGTTGCGTTGGACCACCGCCTATTGGGTGGTAATCCTCACTTTGGCCTGCTCGCCGGCAGCCTTCGGCTACGCCGACCCAGGCTCGGGCGCTCTGCTCTGGCAGATCCTCGCAGCCAGCTTTATCGGTGCCGGTTTCTATTTCCGCCGGTTCCTCAACTGGATTCGCCGGATTCGGGGAGGAAAACAGGGTGCCCCCGACGTCCGCTGAGGCCGCTTCGGAGGCGGCATCGGCGGTAACCTCGTTCCGCGACCCGGATGGTTGCGTAGTTGTCAGCGGAGAACGTGTGCTCCGCGTTGTGAGCACCCGTGGGATGACGCTGCTGCGCGATTTTCTGGAATCTTCCACGGCCAAGCGCCATCTGGAGCGCGGCACGCTGGTGAAGACCAGCTTTCTGGCTGGTGAGGAAGTGGAGCGCACCCTGGCGCTGGCTTCCCTCGCCGGAAGGGTCGGCCCGGCGCGTTGTTGTTCGGTTCTCGAGCACGAGAAGATCTGGTTTCCATCCTATCCGTACGAATGGCCCGCCGAGATGCTGCACAGCGCCGCTGAACTGACGCTCGACCTGGCGGAGAACTTGCTCGCCGAAGGCATGGGGCTCAAGGACGGGACACCGTACAACGTTTTGTTTCGTGGCGCGAGCCCGGTGTTTGTCGATGTCCTGTCGTTTGAACGACGCGACCGCACCGATCCGGTCTGGCTAGCCTACGCCCAATTCGTCCGGACCTTCCTGCTGCCCTTGCTGGCCGCGAAGCGCTTTGGATTCCGCCTGGCCGACCTGCTCACTCAATCGCGGGACGGTGTCGAGCCGGAAATGTTCTATCGCTGGCTGAGCCCTCTCGGGCGCTTGCGGCCGCCGCTTCTCTCGCTAGTGAGCCTGCCGGTGTGGTTGAGCACTACCGCTGCCCGGAAGGACAACCGCCTCTATACCCCGCAGCACGAAGGGAATCCGGAAAAGGCCCGGTACGTTCTCGAAAGGACTTTCGCCGGCTTGCGAAGGACGCTGCGCCAGGCGCAGCCACGGGAGCGGCCCGTTTCGACGTGGTCCTCATACATGCAGTCGCTTCCCAGTTACAGCGCCGAACAGCTCGCCGAAAAAGAGCGATTCGTCGCAGTGGTAATCGACGCCTGCGCTCCCCGGCGGGTGCTGGACATCGGCTGCAACAACGGACACTTCAGCGCAATGTTCGCCCGCGGCGGGGCCTCGGTGGTAGCTATCGACCAGGACGCTGCCGTGATCGGCGACACCTGGCGAATGGCTGTCCGGGACAACCTGGACATCCTTCCACTGCTGGTGGACATTACACGCCCCTCGCCCTCGCTGGGGTGGAACAACCGGGAATGCCCCTCCTTCCTGGAACGGGCGCGGGGCGGCTTCGACTGCGTCTCGATGCTGGCGGTGCTGCACCATCTGTTGATCACCGAGCGTGTTCCGCTCGAACAGATCGCGCAACTGGTTGTGGGCCTGACCGAGCGCCACGCGATAGTCGAATTCGTGGGACCGCAAGATCCGATGTTCCGCAAGCTGTTGCGCGGCCGCGATTCGCTGCATGCCGGCTTCTCGCGCGAGAGCTTTGAAGCGGCGTTCCAGCCGCACTTCCGCATCCACCGTTCGCAGGGCTTGAAGGATGCCGATCGCCGCCTCTATTGGCTGGAGCGCGCGTAACCGCCACGCCGAGGGCCGGCTCACTTGAGCTGTTTTCGCAGCCAGGAGATGACTTCCTGCAGGTGGTTGAATTCTTCGATCGAACCGCCCCGGTCGGGGTGTTTCTTCATCGCTACCTGCCGATAGCCTTTCTCCACAATCTTCGAGATGGTTTGTTTGTAATCCGGAGGAATGCCCTTTTCCCACTGGTAGATGACTTCCACCCGCTGCTCGGCGTGCGGCGCTTCGCGCGGCTTTTCGCCTCTCGGCGGCGCTTCGGCGGGAGGTTCGGGTGCGGCATTCGGTGGCGGGTAGGCGTTTCCGTAGAAAAAAGACGACGGACGAATGTTGCCGTTTACCGACGTGCGTGGAATCTCGTCGTGCACGCCGGCCGCCAGGATCTCGCGGCGCACCGCCTCCTTAAGGCTGGCGTCGCCCAACGGGACGTAGGTCCAAAGCCAGACGTGATAATCGATTGGGACACTGGCAACCTCCCAATTTTCGTACTTCCCAAAGGGCATTTTCATGTGCGAAACCGGTTTCCCCCGCCGCAAGCCGGGCGGAACCTCACCCCCGTGTTGTACCGCAGTCGAAAGCGCCGCCGCCACCGTGCCGGCGGGGCTCAAACTTCAGCGGACGCCGGTTGACAGCGTCTCCGGCGGCTCTTAGACTTGAGTTTCGGAATACGATAGCGTGTTTTTTTAAATCAATCCTTTGGCGGTAAAGAAAACTATGTCAACGGCAACGATTAATGCTGCGAGCTGCGTCTTGCGCGCAACCCATCTGAACAAAGGCCGGACGGTGTCGCTGTCGCCGCAAACATCGCCCATGCAACAACTACACTACGGCAGAATCATTCTCGACGCCGGCGATGCGCCAATCGAATTTTCCACGGGCACCCATGAAACCGGGCTCATCTGCCTGGGTGGGCGGGGCTCCGTGCGGGTTTCCGAAAGCCGTTTCGAGCTGGGCCGGTACGACGCGCTATACGTTCCGCGAGACTCAACCGTCGAAGTGACGCCGGCCGATGGCGGGTGCGATTTCGCCGAGCTTTCCGCGCCGGTCGCGGGCAGCTACCCGCTCCAGTTCGTCTCGTTCGAGGAAATCCGCCACGATTCGAACCTGCATTTCCAGGCCGGGGGCCAAGGTTCGAAGCGCGACTTGAACATTCTCATCGGCAAGAACGTACAGGCCGGACGAATTGTCGCCGGGGTCACTTTCAGCGAGCCGGGCAATTGGACCTCGTGGCCGCCTCACGAGCACGGCGCGACGCTCGAAGAGGCGTATTTATACATTGATATGCCGGCGCCGGCCTGGGGCTTGCAGTTGGTTTACACCGATACACAAGAACCCGAGTTAGTGGTGGCCGTTCGCGAAGGCGACTGCGTATCCATGCCGGCGGGTTACCATCCCAACGTCGCCGCGCCGGGAGGCTCGATCAATTTCCTGTGGATGATGGCGGCGCATCGCGAAGTGGCCGACAGGCAATTCGGCGTCGTGAACGTACAGCCGGAGTATGCTTCGGGAGGCTCGGGCCTGGAAGCCGCGCACGCGAAGAAATGAACGCGATTCATAAAGCGGTCGTTCCGCTCTGTCTGCTGGCGGCGGCGGCCGCCATGCCGGCGGCGCCCGCCCCCACCAAAGTTCTCAAGGTTGCCATTACCAACCCGGGCGCAGACTCACGCCCGGCCGCCGACATCGTCGTCCCGATTGCCGCGCTTCTGCGCATCGCGCCCGACTTTCGAGCAGTCGACGCAATTGTCACGGTTTCCGACGCCGCCACGCTGGACGAGGACGCGCGCACGCTCCAGACCGAGGAGATCCCTTCGCAGGCCGACGACCTGGACGGTGACGGCAAGGATGACGAGCTGGTTTTCCAGTGCGATCTCGGGCCGCGCCAGACGCGGATTGTCAGCATCGCATACGGCGACCAGTCCACCATTTTTCGAATCCGCAGCCACTACCCCAAGCGCACGGCCATGGCGTTCAACACCCGCTACGAGGGACTTGGCTGGGAATCCGAACAGACGGCGTGGCGGATTTATTTCGACAAACGCAACGCCATCGACCTGTATGGAAAACGGCGGCCGGGCCTGTACCTTTCGCAATTCGCCTTGCCGGGGTACGTCTACCACCTGGAAACACCAATGGGCCGGGACATCTTCCTGGTTGCTCCGACGCTGGGCATCGGGTCCGTCGCCGCGCTGGTGGACGGAAAGGCCCAGCCGGTCGCCGACGTGGCCGAGAGAAAGTGGAGGGTTCTGGCCGAAGGCCCGGTGCGGTCTGTCGGTGAGCTGGAATACAAGGGCTGGAAGGTGGGCGGCCACACCGTGGACCTGGTCAGCCGCATCACCCAGTGGGCTGGCGAGCACGGTTTCGAACAGCGAATCACCGCCGCCGGCGCCGAGGGCGTGACGCTGGTAGCCGCGGTGCCGAAAAAGCCCGGCATCGATCCCGTCACGCTCACCTTGAACCCGGCGGTTTTGGCAACCGCTACCTGGGGGCACCAGGTGGTAACGCCCGGCACCACGGCGGGAACCACCGAGCTTCCGGACGAAAACCTGGGTGTGGCCGTACTGATCCGAAAAGACGAATCGTCGGGCAGCACCGCCGACGCCTCGAATTACCTGTTCCGGCTGGCCCCCCACAACGCTTCCGCCGCCTGGTACGTGGCCGCGATGTGGGACCAGGAAGGCACCGAGAACACGGTTGTGCGCGCGCAAGAACCTGCGGATCGAAACCACGGCGGGACGTTGACTCTGCCGGACACCGGCCGGCCCACGCGCGAGCGCTTCATCGCCTACGTAAACGGCTGGAGCGCGCGGCTCGCCGAGCCGGCCACCGCCGCCATCCTGTCAACCGCCGCCGCTCCGCAATCCGCCCCGCCGGATACGCTCACTCCAGTCCACCGCACCTATTCGCAGGCCATCGGTCTGCTGGCCCGCGAGGCCGACCGCACCGCACGCAGGTTCGAGCCTCTGATCGACGCCACCCAGCCGGACGAGGAGAGCAAGACTACCGGCAATGGGTTCTTCACCGATGGCAGCAACGCCGGTGTGTGGAACGAGCAAAAGGGCTATTTCTGGACCGGCGGCTTCTGGACGGGCGAGCTGTGGAAGCTTTTCGGCTACACCCACGAGGAACGCTACCGGAAATGGGCCGAGTTGTGGAACTCGCGGCTGCTCGGCAACGAGCACAAGCAGAATCACGACGTCGGATTCCTGAACGTGTACTCTTCTCTGCTGGCTTACGAGGCCACCAAGAACGCCAAATACCGTGCCGGGTGCCTGCGCGCCGCCGAGCGGCTGAAGCAGCTTTACAACCCGCGCATGCAGATGGTGTCTTCGTGGGGCGTGAACGGCGACGACACCATCATCGACACCATGATGAACCTCCAGATCTGGTTCTGGGCCACCGCGGAGACCGGAAACCCGGAATGGCTGGAGATGGGCCACAAGCACGCGCTACGGTCGGCCGAATTGCTGGTGCGCCCGGACGGCTCCACGTTCCAGTCGGTTCATTACAATCCGGGCGACAACCGCCAGCAATTCCATTCGAGCGAGCGGGTACTCGATTTTCCGAACCACACGCCACCCGGCCAAGTGGTGTTCTGGCACACGCACCAGGGACTCTCGTCCGATTCGGCGTGGTCGCGCGGCCAGTCCTGGGCCATCTATGGATTTACCGAGGCGTATCGGGCTACCAAAGACCCCAGGTTGCTGGCCGTTGCCGAAAAGACCGCCGGCTTCGCTCTCGACCGTCTGCCCGTTGACGGCGTTCCGTGGTACGACTACGACGACGCGGGAGTGTTCTTCCGCAACCGCGACTCCTCGGCCGCGGCGATTATGGCATCGGCGCTGCTCCGCCTTTCGGAGCTCGAGCCCGAGCCGGCGCGGGCCGAGCGCTACCGCAGTGAAGGCCGGCGCATCACCCAATCGCTGATCGACCGCTATCTCTCGGCCGACGGCGTGCTGCGCCACGGCTGCGGCACGCGTCCGGCCGACGGCATGCTGGTTTACGGCGACTATTACCTGCTCGAATCGCTACTCTGGCTAGACCGCCACCAGCCGCGTTGAATCGCTACGCGGTAAGGCGGCCGCCATCGGCGCGAACAGCTCCGTGGTGAAGTAGCGCTCCATGCGATCCGGAAAGACGGTGACGATTTGCGCCGACGGGTTGTCCAACAGACGAGCGACTTCGAGGGCCGCTGCGTAGTTCAGGCCGGAGCTGGCGCCCACCGGAAATCCACGGCGCATCAGTTCGCGGGTTACCTCCAGCGCCACTGTGCCGGTCACCTCCACACTCAGCAAATCGGGCATCTTTTCGGGTTGGAAAATGGTGGAAATACATTCCATCACGCCTGGAATGCGGCAACTGAAGCTGCAACACTCGGTCTCCGGCTTTTCGCCCGGTCCGATGTCCACGGGTCGTGCCAAAACTGGCACTGCGCTGCAGCCCGCCTCGTGCAGGCCTTTCCACAATCCCACCAGCGTCCCTCCGGTGCCCACTCCGCTGACCACGGCATCCACCGCGCCGCCCGGAACCTGGTCGAGAATCTCACGCGCCGTGGCGGTGGCGTGTGCGGTGGCGTTGTCCGGGTTGAAGAACTGCCGCGGGAGAAAGCCGTTCCGCTCCGCCGCCAGGCGCTCGGTTTCGGCGATCGCGCCGCGGATGCCGTCCGCTTTCGGGGTGAGGCGAATTTCGCCGCCGTAGGCCCGAATCATCAGCACTCGCTCGTTACTGACGCCTTCCGGCATCACCGCGATGAAGCGCATGCCGAATTGGGCGCACACCAGCGCCATGGCGATGGATGTCGATCCGCTGGACGCTTCGATAACCGTGCTCGACGGCGCCAGACGCCCCTCGCGCCACGCCTTTTCGAGGATGTAGCGGGCGATTCGGTCTTTCGTCGATCCGCTGGGGTTCAGAAATTCCAGCTTGCACCAGATGGCCGGCCCGTCTGCGAGCTGAACCGGAACCAGCGGGGTAGCCGCCAGTCGATTCAGGTAGATGTGGCGGCCGGGAAGTCGAATAGTCATCACCTTTTCAGACTACAATGTCTGGAAGCGTGCGGCGAGCTCTCAAGGCGCGATCCCGCGTTCAGTCCGGATCGAGGCATGGGAATAACGCGGTCCACGACGTTTGTTAGATTCAGATTGATCCACCATGAGCGCTCCTTCCCGCTTCTCTTGCCCCGGCTGCTCGGCCGGCCTGGAATACGACCCGCAAACCGGGTCGCTGCACTGTCCTTTCTGCGGCACCACGGTGGCCCTTCCTGACGACGCTTCGGCGCCTCCGGTCGCCGAGATGGATTTCGAACGGTTCGCCACCGAGGCCGCGGCCGCGACGCTCGGACAGATGTCCGAAAAAGCCCTCGAAGTGCACTGTGGCAACTGCGGCGCCGCGGTAACGTTCGAGCCGCCGGAGGTGGCGGGGGTTTGCCCGTTCTGCGCGTCGAAGATTGTCGAACAGCCGAAGTCGCCCGATCCGTTGATCGCCCCCCAGGCGGTACTGCCTTTCGTCCTCCCTCGTGAACAGGCCACCGGCAATCTGCGGCAGTGGTTCTCGACGCGCTGGTTTGCGCCCGGCGACTTGAAGAGCCTGGCGCGGCCTGAACGGTTGGAAGGCGTGTACCTGCCCTTCTGGACGTACGACGCCAACACCACCACCGACTACATCGGCCAGCGCGGCGAACATTATTGGGAAACCGAAACCTACACCGTCAACCGGAACGGAAGAATGGAGACGGAAACCCGCCAGGTGCGGCATACGCGCTGGTACCCGGCGGCGGGAAAGGTGGACAACTCGTTCGACGACCTGTTGGTGCCGGCATCCCGATCGGTGAACGAAAAGCGGCTGAACGATCTGGAACCATGGGACCTGCCGGCGCTCAAGGTCTACGAGCCTTACTACCTGGCGGGATTTAAAGCGCAGCGCTATCAGGTCGGGCTGACGGACGGTTTCAAGATCGCGCAGAAGATGATGGAGCCTGAAATCTACTCAACCATTCGCGCCGATATCGGCGGAGATGAGCAGCGGATCCACCGTGTCTCGACGCAGTTCCACCAGGTGACGTTCAAGCACCTGTTGCTTCCGTCCTGGATCGGCGCCTTCCGTTATCGCGGCAAGGTCTACCAGGTGGCCATCAATGCGCGCACCGGGGAAGTATGCGGGGAGCGGCCCTACAGCGCGGCAAAGATCGCGTTGCTGGTGCTGACGATTGTGTTGGTGGTTCTGGTGTTGTGGGTTCTCGCCAACCTCCGTTAGCCGGATGGCGGCCGAAGGACGCAGGCCACGCGGATGCGTCCCGGTCAGACCGACATGCAGACCGGCGTGTAGGCGACGGGGGCGGACTCGGCGTAGGCATGGCTCGTTACTGGAGCCGATGGGGCATCGGCCCGGCTCTGCTGCCAACCCTCGAACAAAGTGCCGAGAAGGCTCTCCACCTCCGCCAGCGGGGGTTCGGCCTGCTGGATGTTGGCTTCAGTGAGACGCTGTTGGATGTAGGCATAGAGTCCGGCCAGGCCGCTGGCCAGCTCGCCGCCCTTTTGGGGGTCGAGAGCGAACGATAGTTCGCCGACGATTTCCATCGCCTTGGTGATCTGGCGCGAGCGGCCCATTATGTCCTTTTCGCGCAGGCATCGGCGGGCCTGTTGCACTGCGTCGAGCGCGCCCTGGTACAGAAGGCAAATCAATTCCACCGGATCGGCCGCTTCAATCTGATTGTTCTGGTAAGCTTCCAATGCACCCGTTGACATACCGTCTCCCTGCGCTTCTCATCGTCGCGGGCCGAAGGAATTTGACAGGCAATTGAAGTTTTCCTCCTATTCGTAACCGGTGCGCAAATCGGCAGCCAGGCGCAGAACGTATTCCGGTGGAATCTGCCGGACTACCTCCTTCGTCCTTGTATCGACGATCTTCATCACCGGCACGTGCGTGTCCCGATCGCGGCTGAACTGTAACTCGTTGTATTCGCCAAACACGTGCGCTTCATTGACGGCGCGCACCGCCTGGATCAATTGCTGCTGCTCGGCTCTCTTCTCCAGCGGCAGCACGTTGAGGGCTGGTGTGGAGTAGGCGGTAAGGGCATCCGATCTCCCTATATCCATGGTGCACTCTCCAAATAGAAACCTTTACATAGCTCCTTATCGCCAACGGCGGGCGGGGATTTCAATCTTTCGAGAAATAAATCGGCGGGCCCGTCCGTCAGGCCAGGTTGAGAGTCTTCAACAGGCTGCCGCGCTCGGCCTGAATCTTCTTCTGCAGCAGCATCAGCGAGTAAATCAACTGCTCCGGACGGGGTGGACAGCCGGGCACGTACACGTCCACGGGAACCACCTGGTTGACGGGGATCAGTGCGTAGTTGCTGAATACCCCGGTCGAGGTGGCGCAGGCTCCCATCGAGATCACCCACTTCGGCTCCGGCATCTGCTGGTAGAGCTGGCGGATCACCGGCGCCATCTTGTTGCTGACGCGGCCGGCGATGATCATCAGGTCCGACTGGCGGGGCGAGCCGCGAAACACCTCGGCGCCGAAACGCGCGATGTCGTAACGGGAGGCGCTCATCGACATCATCTCGATGGCGCAGCAGGCCAGCCCGAAGGTCATCGGCCAGATGGAGTTCTTCCGCGCCCAGTTAATGGCGTTGTCCAGGGTGGTGGTGAGAATGCTGCCTGCAAGGTCGTTGAAGCCGTCGGCGTCCAGGCGGGCGTACAGGTTTTCCGGGGCGGAGCCGAGTTGAAGCTGGTTTTCCTGAATCATCATAACGGCTTGGCTGACCTCTCTTCCTACGATTATCCCACGTGGCGGTTAAAATCAAGAAAGTGGATCAAATGGCTCATCTTGGCGTTGCTTATCAATCGTCTGCATCCGAGGAGGAGGCGCTGGCCCGGACCGCCCAAGCCTTCGGAGTGGAGTCGGAGTACTGGGACATCTTCGGGCGGCAGCATCGGGCGGCCCCCGAAACGCTCCGGGCCGTGTTGCGGTCGCTCGGCGTGGACACCTCCAGCCGGGAGACTCTCGACCGTTCGTTCGAGCAGAAACTGTGGGACGAATGGAGCCGGCCGCTTCCGCCGGTCCTGGTGACTCTCATCTCTTCGCACGGCAAAGACCAGCCGCCCGATCCGCCGCCCGCCGAGTTGATTCCGATTCACCTTCCGGAGCGATTCGGGCGAGAGACCGTGGAGCTATTGTTCGAGTGGGAACACGGCGGCAGCACCGTGCACGCGGTGAGCCTGGAGGGGAAGCCGCCACGGGCGCGCGCCGTTTTGCGCCAGCAGAATTTTTGCCGTTGGGAAGTGGCGGTGCCCGATTCCGCGCCGCTCGGCTACCACACGCTCACCCTGCGGTTGATGGGGCCCGAAGCTCGCTCGGCAACCATGCGGCTGGTGGTGTGTCCCCGGCGGGCTTGGCTGCCGGAGGCGCTCGAAACCGGCAAAGCCGCCGGCGTTGCGGTGGGCCTGTTCGGATTGCGCTCCGAACGGAACTGGGGATGCGGCGACTTTACCGACCTGGCGGGACTCTCCGGATGGGTGGCCGGCAGCCTGGAGGCCGGTTTTATTGCCCTGAACCCGCTGACGGCCATCCCCAACCGCATTCCGTACAACACCAGTCCTTACTCACCCAATTCCATCTTTTACAAGAACCCGATCTATCTGGACATCGAGAGCATCCCGGAATTTCAGGCCTGCGAGCGGGCTCACGGTATCCTGGCCGGCGCCAAGGTGCGCCAGGAGATCGCCGAATTGCGTAATGCCGAGTTCGTGGATTACGAACGGGTCTACCGGCTGAAGCTGCGCTTCCTGAAACTGCTGTTCCGGCAGTTCCTGGCGGAAATCCGCCAGCGTTCGGAACGGGCGCGTCAATTTGACGCCTGGCGCGCGGAGGAAGGCGCGCTGCTCGACGGTTTCGCTCTTTATTGCGCCCTGGATGAGAGCATCCGGCGGCAATACAAGGACGTCTGGATCTGGCAGGATTGGCCGGAGCCCTATCGCGATCCGAATTCACCGGGCACCAAGCAGTTCGCCAAAGAGCACTGGCGGCTGGTGCTGTTCTACCAGTACGTGCAATGGCTGGCCGACCGGCAACTGAAGGACGCGCAGGAACAGGCCCGGCGAGAGGGTCTCTCTATCGGCTTGTATCACGACCTGGCGCTGGCGACGGACCGCTGCGGCGCCGACGTGTGGGCCGGACGGGAATACTTTGTCACCGGCTGCCGGGTGGGTTCCCCTCCGGACGATTTTGCCCCGGAGGGCCAGGATTGGGGATTCCCGCCCCCGAACGCCCTGCGCCACCGCCAGGACGGCTATCGGCAGGTGATCGAATCGATCCGGCGGAACAGCCGTCATGGAGGCGCGTTGCGCATCGACCACGTGATGCGATTCTTCCGCCTGTACTGGATTCCGGATGGGATGGACGCCGCCCACGGCACCTACGTGAACGACTTCTACCAGGACCTGGTGCGGATTCTGGCGCTGGAAAGCGTACGCGGCCGGTTCCTGGTGGTAGGCGAGGATCTTGGTACCGTGCCGACACTGGTGCGTGAGACGCTGGAGCGCTACGGCATCCTGAGCTATCGCCTGTTCTATTTCGAAAAGCACCCCGACGGCGCGTTCCGGCTGCCGGTCGAATACCCGCGCCAGGCTTTGGTTTCGACCACCACCCACGACTTGCCGACGCTGGCCGGTTTTTGGGTGAATCGCGATATCGAGGCTCGCCGGGCGGCGGGCGTGCTGGGGGACGAGGCCGCCTACCACCACCAGATCGATGCGCGCCGAATCGAGAAGCAGCGGATACTGGATGTGCTTCACCACCTGCATTTCCTGCCCCGCTCGTACCCCTCCAAGGTGGAAGAGGTGCCCGAGATGACCGGTGAGGTGCACAACGCAATCATCGGGTTTTTGGCGTCCACCCCGTCGAAGTTGCTGGTGATCAACCAGGAGGACCTGACCAAAGAAACCGAGCAGCAAAACCTGCCGGGAACCGTCGGGCAGTATCCGAACTGGAGGCGAAAGATGCGCTTTTCGCTGGAACAGCTCGATACCGAAGAGGCGGCTCGGGACTACACTTCGATGGTGCGACATTGGCTGAGCCAGACCGGCCGCCGGAATTCGACGTAAGATCGCGCGCGGCCTCTCCAATCGGGTTTGGTGATCCGCTTGCACTATGAGAGTTGGTTGCCGGGAGCTGATTCAAAAAGTTGGCGGCTCCATATCGGAGGACCCAGTCGGCGCGGGGCGGAAGCGGTTTCGGAGGGTCGCTTTCGCCCATGGCGCCCGGGGTTTGTGTCGACGTTTCCCGCTGAAACCCGTCCTGTTTGATTGCTACACTCAAAAGTAGTAGTCGTCTGGAATTGTTATACCCATCGGATTCCATTGAAAGCCACGGAGGGCAATCGAATGAAACACTTTGTGAATGGCATCTGCTATGCTCTCCTCGCGGCCGCGTGCCTTAGCGTGTCCATCGCGTGGTCACAAGAGTCCAGCAAGTTGACAGCCCGCGAGCTGTTTTACACGCCGATCAAGGCGGCGGCAAAGCCGGCGCCTCCTTCCAAATCTGCGAAGGCGAAGAGCCAGGCCCCCGTCGAGACCGCCGCAAAGCAGCCCGAGCGGGTGAAGTCGCGTCCGGCCTCGAGCGCCGAAACGGAGACTCCGGAGACGCCGTCGGGTGTTCCCGTGGTCGCCACTTCGGAGATGTCTTACGGCCCCCTGGGCTTGCGCTACAGCTTTCTGAAGTACGATTCGCCAGACCACTTCGAGGAAGTGGATGCCGACAGCGTGTTCCATTCCGGGGACCGCATGCGCATCCGGCTGGAGGCCAACGACACGGCATACCTTTACATGGTGATGCAAGGCACCAGCGGCACCTGGCGGGTGATGTTTCCCAGTGCGGAATACGACAACGGCGACAACCGCGTGCGCGCGGGCATCGTCTACGATCTGCCGCGCAACACCCGCTTCGCGTTCACCGGCAAGCCTGGTACGGAGAGGATCTTCCTGGTGCTGAGCCGCCAGCCGGTGGCCGATCTCGACGAACTCATTTATACGCTGCACGGCAAGCCGGCGCAGCCGGAGGATAAGAACACCTCCCAGCCGGAAGCCAGTCCGCCTCCACCGAGGCAGATGTTGGCCAGTCTTCGGCCGCTCGACGACGAATTGGTGGGGCGGCTGCGAAATGCGGTCTACGCGCGCGACCTGGTGTTTGAAAAGGTGGACGACAGCACGCCGGGCGAGCGGAAAGAAAAGGCCGTCTACGTGGTGAACAAAAGCACCGCGCCGGATGCACGCCTGGTGGCGGACATCCGCCTGCGGCACGAATGAGGCGCAGCATGAGGAGCCACGGGTTGAAGCGCCGGGCGGTGTGGGTTCTTCTGCCCACAGTGGCCGCGCTGTTGACAGGATGGCCGGCTCCGGCCGGGCAGGGCGACACCGGCAAGAAATTTGCCCGCATCGAGTTACGGCTCGAGCGGCTGGACAATTCCAACTGGAAGGAAGTGAACCCGGCTACCGTCTTCCAGCCGGGCGACCGTCTGCGATTCCAGTTCCGCGCCAATTTCAACGGTTATCTTTACGTCATGAACCAGGGAACCTCGGGCGCCTATGAGTTGCTGTTCCCACGAGCGGACACCGGTGTCGACAACCGCGTGGAAGCCGACCGGACCTATGTGGTGCCGGCGTCGAACGGCGGTTCGTTCCGGGTCACCGGCCCGCCGGGCTACGACGTCATGCACTGGATGGTAACTCCGCTTGATTTGGGTTCCACCGGACCGAAACACGGCTTTGTGCCTTTGCCGCCTCCACCGACCGGCGAGCTGCCGAAATCCATGACGCCGCGGTGCGACGATGGCATCTGGCAGGCGCGCGGCGAGTGCGTCGACTCCGACGCCGGGGCCAAGGGCGTCGGGCAGGGCGACGGCTTGCCCCAGAATTTAAAGAGCATCCCTCACGCGGAAGCCCGCGACCTGCTGTTTATCCAGCAAGACAAGGTGGCGGTGGTTTCTTCTCCGAGCGGCTTGACCGCGCCGGTGATTTACGAGTTTCGGCTTGCTCACAAGTGACCTGGCAGGCGGAACGGAAACTGGGGGAGAAGACGATGCGGAAGCAACTGATATACATCCTGGCGCTGGGGATCGCCGCGTTACCGCTGGGCGGCCAGCAACCGCCAGCGAAGTCGCCGGCCCCGACGGCTCAAAAGCAACAGCGCGATATCGAGTTTGAAAACGAAGCACGCCCGCCGCGGCCGGAGCAGCGCGACCTCCAGTCGGCCAAGGGCGGCGAGGCGAAGGTGGTGATCCCGCGCAGCTATGCGCTGGTGATCGGCGTCGGCGAATTACAAAAATCTGCCGGCGGCGGCGCAACTGAAGTATTCCGAGCGGGACGCCGAGTCGATCTACTCCATTCTGATCAGCGCCGAGGGCGGCAACTTCAAGGCGGAGAACGTGCACCGGCTGATCGGCGCCCGCGCCACGCTGGCCAACATCAAGCAGCGAGCTCGAAGGATGGCTGCCGTCGGTTACCCGCGACGACGATCGCGTGCTGGTCTATTTCGCCGGCCACGGTTTCGTGTACGGGGGCAAGGGGTATCTGGCGCCCTACGACATCGATCCCAAACATATCGACGCCACCGGGTATCCGATGGAGGAGCTGGGGCGGGTGTTCGGAACCAAGGTAAAGGGCAAATGGAAGGTTCTGCTCACCGACGCCTGCCATAGCGGCGCCATCAACCCCGATGCCGACGTCCAGGCCATCAACAACCAGTTGCTCGGCGCCGACAAAAGCCTGTTTTCGATGACCGCCAGCCGCGACCGCGAAGTGTCTTACGAGAGCGCGGACTGGGGCGGCGGCCACGGCATCTTCACCTACTACGTGGTGAAGGGCCTGGAGGGGGAGGCCGACGACCTCCCACGACGGCGTTGTCACCGCCGACGAGCTGGCCGAATACGTCCACCGCAACGTCCGCGACGCAACCGGGGGCCGGCAGAATCCGACTTCCGAGCGCGGCAGCTTCGACCCCAACATGCTGCTGGCCTACGTGCCCTCGGAGCGAAGCCCGGCCGTGCCGCCTCCGCCCGAGTTCGGCACGCTGATCTTCGAGGCCAACATGGACGGCGTGGAGGTGTTCGTCAACGACAAATCGGTGGGTACCGTAAGTAAGGGCAACGCCGTTGCGCGTGCCCGGATTGCAGCCCGGCACGGTGACCATCAAAGCCGTGCACCGAGGGCTATGAGCCCGACGGGCCGCGGGAGGAAATGGTCTACCCCGGCCAGGAATCCACCATCAGCATCAAGATCCTGATACCGCGGCGCCGCCCTCGCGCGGCGGTGGACCAGTTCAACGATGGCCTGGAGTACTACAACAAGGGCTTCGAGAAGAACTACAAAAAGGCCGCCGAGTTGTTTGCCAAGGCGCTCCAGATCGACCCGACCTACAGCCAGGCGGCGCTGTATCTCGGCCGCACCTACGATGCCCTTTTCGACCAGGTGACGGCGAAAAAGTATTTCCGGAAGGCGATCGAGATCGACCCCGACTACCTGGAGGCGCGGTCGAGTTATCGCCGGGATGCTGCTCAGCCTGGGCGACGTGGACGAATCCATCCGGCAGTTGACCTTCGTCACTCCTGCGCGATCCCAAGGACGCATTCGCGCTGTACCTGTTGGCCCAGGCGTACCGGATGAAGGAGATGTACAAAGATTCCATCGAGGCCGCGCGGAAATCGATTGCCTTGAAACCGCAGATTGCCGAGGCCCACTTTTGGCTGGCGGAGAGCCTGCGAATGAGCGGGCAAGCACCAGGAATCGAACAAGGAATATCGGGAATATCTGCGGTTGAGCGACTTCAACAGCAAGCTGGCCGGCAAAATGAATTATTACGTGCTGGGCTTTCTGGTGGGGATGGGCCGGAAAAAGCGGGCGGCGCAGCGCGACATCTGGAGCGACCTGCGCAGCCTGGCCTATTTCGGCATCTGCGACAACAGCCGCCTGACAAAAGACTACGCCTCGGCCATCGACGCCTGCCAGACGTCGCTGCGCTACGACCCGACCGACCCCTATACGCATTACGTACTGGCGCTGTCCTACGCCTACGAGGCGCGGCAGTCGGGCAGTCTGGAAGAGCTGGCCACCGCCAAGAAGCACTTTCGCGAGATGCTGGAAATCAATCCCGACATGACCGAGGCCGAATTCGCACGCAAAAACGTGGCCGCCATCGACGCCGCCCTGGCCACCGCCAACTGACTGCTTTTGTGTTTGTTGCCCGCTCACCGGTCGTTCGGACTGGGAGACGCCTTGACGGCCCGCTCGAAGGCCCAACTGCGGATGTGGTTGATCTGCTCTTTCATGGTCCGCGAAAGCGGACACGATTCTGACCGCGGAGCTGATGAGACTTCTGTCGGTCACCTCCCGGTCTTCGAGCCGCGCCTCGGTGAGGGCCGAGATCACGCACTGCTCAATCTCGGCGCCGGTCCAGCCGACGGTAAACTCGGTCAGCAGATTGTGAGGTCGAAGCTGGCGGCATCCACGCCCCGGCGGGGGAGGTGAATTTTGAAAATCTCGATCTGTTCGTCGTCGAGCGGCAGGTCCACGAAAAACACCTCGTCGAAACGTCCTTTGCGGATCATTTCGGCGGGAAGAAGGTCGATCCGGTTGGCGGTGGCGGCGACGAAAAGCCCGCGCGTCTTCTCCTGCATCCAGGTCAGGAAAAACGCGAAGATCCTGCCCTGCTCGCCGCCGGATTCGGCCGACGTGATCCCCATCTCGATCTCGTCGAACCACAGCACCGCCGGCGCCATGTCTTCCATCATCCGGCATGCTTCGACGAACGCGCCTTCGGGCTTGCCGTGCCGGCCGGAGAAGATCTCGATCATGTCCACGCGATAAAGCGGAAGCTGGAAATTCGACGGCGATGGCCTTGACCGAAAGGCTCTTGCCGCAGCCCGGGATGCCCATCATGAGAACGCCCTTTGGGTACGATTTCGGCGCTCAGGCTGTCGCGCATCTGAAACAGCTTGCGGCGCTCCACGCAGCCATGCTTGAGACCCTCAAGGCCTCCGACCTCGCCTAGCTCGGTGCGGTCGGAGATGTACTCGATGACGCCGCTGCGGTTGATCAGCAGCCGCTTCTCTTCGAGCAGCGCCGGCAGCGACTCGGGTCCAAGAGCGGCTCGGCGGCCGCCCGGGCGCGCCGCAGCGCGTAGCGCGCTTCGTCGAGCGTGAGCCCCTGCAGGGCGCGCGCCAGCGGATAGAGCGCGCACTCGCTGGCGTCACGCGTTCCCGCCGGGCCTGGCTCCCATTGTCCCGCAGGAACTCCGCCAGCTCGATCACATCGGGCGGCCGCAGTTCCAGAAACATGATGCTGCGCTCGATTTCCTCCGGAATGAACCGCACCGGCGAGGTGATGACGACGAACTTCGCTCCGGTCGAGGCAGCTTCTCGTAGACGTCTCGCAGGCGTCGCCGGATCTCCGGCGGATTCCCGCAGCGGCTCATGGAAGTCCTTGAGGTGGAAGATGGCGGCGCCTTGCATGCGCGGCGATGAAGTCCAGCGCCCCGCGGGGACTCCCGGTCGCCGGCCTCGGCCGCTTGTCCCTCCCGGCGCATCCCCTCCGTCAGGCTCCATGTCCAAACCGGCACCGGCTGTCGAGGCCGCTCCGGCGTTCGGCCACCTCGCCCAGCGCCCTGGCGATCCGCTGCTCTTCGGCCGAAAGGATGTACGTGAGCGGCCGTCCGGAGTCGAACACCTCCCGTATCGTCTTTGCCGTGCGGCTCTCGGCGGGCTGGGATTTCAAAGCGGCCTCTGCCGGCAAACCGGCCTCCTGACTGAAGCTTCGAGAGCTATTCCGCGTAATCTCCCGTTGTTGCACACTCCTCCATTATGAATGAACAGCCGCAAAACGGAGCACCGATCGGGATTCTGGCCCCGTGCGGTTCGGGCTTTGAAAAGCGTCTTGCGTCCCGCCGTGAGCCTACTCCCGTGGAGCGGAGTGCGGTACGCTTCCCACCGGCGTATCCGGCGGTAGACACGCAGATCTGTTCCGGCGCCACCTGCCAGGAGCTGTTGCGGAAGTACACCGCGCCTTTCGTGCCGCGCGGCTCGATTTCCGAGTTGTGAACGTCCTCCGGCGAGCTGTCAATTGCCGGCCGGCGGGTTGGCGGCACAGCGAAAGCCGATGTTGCCGGCACGGAAGCGGGCTGGCATGGAGATGTATTCGTAAGCCACCGCTGCGGCCAACGAACGGTCGTACGAGCCACCACGGACAACGTACCAGGGTTCGTCGCCGGTGGGAGGCGGCGACAACAAACCCGACATGATCTGGATGGCTTTGGGGCTCGGGTTCATGGGTTCGTTAACCCACTCGAGCACGTTGCCGGTCATGTTGAGGGTTCCGAACTGGCCGGCGCCGTCCGCGTGGGAATTCACCGGGTCGAGGTGCAAGCCGCCTGTACCGGACCCGGGATTCACGTTCGCCTTGTTGGGGTCTGCGTCGTTGCCCCAGGAGTAAAGCCTGCCGGTGGTGCCCCGCGCGGCCTTCTCCCATTCGTCGCCCGAGGGCAGCCGTTTTCCCGCCCATTCGCAGAAGCTCATGGCGTCGTTGAAGGAGACGTTTACTGCGGGGTAGGCTGGCTTGTCACGCGGAAAATCCGGCGGCAGCTTCAATTGCTTCGCCGCCGCGAAGCGCTCGTAAGCTTCGTTGGAGACCTCGGTTTTGTCGATGTAGAAAGCCGGAAGGTTGACGATTTCGTCTTTAATGCCGCGCTCGAATGGCCCCGCGGGCACCAGCACCATGTACCCGGTGGCCGTGTTGAGGCCGTCCGGAAGCTTCTGAGGGCTCTTTGTTTGTGTGGAGGAGGGCGCGGGGGCCGGCTTCGGGGTGCGGTAGTGAAAGTACAACGCAATGGCCACTCCGAGTGCCAGTACCAGGCCTCCCGCCGCGACAATTGAAGCCGTGGAAACCACTTTCCGCGGTCCGGCGGCTGCCGGGGTCTCCACCTCCGCAACCGCCTGGCCGGACGGCGTCTTTGCCGCTTGCGCCGGGGTATCGGAAGGCGCCAGGGCGCCCATCGTCGGCGTGCTCATCACCGGCGCTGCGCCGCCGAGCAGGCGCTCCAGCTCGGCGCATATTTCCTGGAAACTTTGCGGGCGGTCTTCGGGAGCCTTGGCGGTGCACCGGGCGACCAGGTTTACCACTTCGGCGGGCACTCCGTTGTCGGTAAGCGGGGTCAGATCGATCGGCTCGTGAAGGATCATGTAGAACAACCGCTCCACCGTGTCGCTCTCGATGGGGCGGACACCGGTAAGCAGCTCGAACAGCAGCACCCCGAACGAGTAGATATCCATCAGCCGGGTGGCCGGTTTGCCCAGCACCTGCTCGGGGCTCATGTAGTACGGCGTGCCCATCGCGAAACCCGTACGCGTGAGCGACAGGCCTTGCGATTTGGCGATGCCGAAATCCATCAGGCGAACACGGCCGGATTGGTCGACGTGGATGTTTTCCGGTTTGATGTCGCGGTGAATGACTTCGGCCTGGTGTACGAAACCGAGAGCACGGGCGGCCTGCAAGGCGATTTTCAGGCGGCTCTGGATGTCGCCGGTATTTCCGTTGCGGATGGCGTGGCGAAGGTCCTCGCCTACGAGGAACTCCATCACCATGTAAGGGCGGCCCTGCTCTTCCCCGTAATCGTGAATGCGGATGATGTTGTCGTGGATGATGTTGGAGGAGATGCGGGCTTCCTGCAGAAAGCGCGCGCGGGCTTCCGGGTCGGCGTTGCCCGCTTCGGTGAGGATCTTGACGGCCAGCGTGCGCCCCAGTACGGGATCTACCGCACGGTAG
>CAWEOG010000026.1:0-100395 GCA_963810595.1 Bryobacterales bacterium
GAATGTTGCCCTTGGTGGGCTGCGACTCGGAAAGGTCGTCCGTCTTTTCCCGCAGGATGAAGTCGTTGTAACTGTTCCAGACCCGCATGAACTCTTCGCCGACCTCCGGCGAGGCGGCCTTCGATTTGACGACGTCTTCGCCGCCGGTGAGCTCGGACGTCTCGCCGAACGAAGCCACGGCGCCCATGGCCACCGTCTTATCAATGACGTTGCCCACCGTGGGGCACGAAGCGAGGCCGGTGGTAGTATCCGATTCGCCGCATTTCACCGAGATGTAGAGCTCATTCACACCGCACTTTTCCCGCTGGATCTCGCCCGCCCATTGGACATATTGCATGGCCTGTCGCGAGGCGGCGGCGATGGTGTTGAGGTCTCCGTTTCGCTCGATGGAGAAGCCTGCGACCGGCTTGCCGGTGGAGGCGATGCCATCCACGATGCGCTGGGTCCAACCCGGCTCGATGCCAATGACGACGCAGGCCGCCACGTTGGGGTTGGCGCCGGTGCCGATCATGGTGCGGAAAAACAATTCGAGATCCTCGCCAAACTGCAATCGCCCGTAGGCGTGAGGAAGCGCCAGAGCGCCCTTGATGTTGCTGCCGACAGCTTCGCAGGCGGCGTTCGAAATGTCGTCGACGGGCAGAATGACGACGTGGTTGCGAATGCCCACCCTTCCGTTTTCTCGCCGATATCCTTGAAATGTAGGAATGCTCATAATATTTACCACCGCTTCGTCTTGAGATTGTGTACGTGCACGTGCTCCCCGGTCTTGATGGGCGCCACCACCCGGCCGATGTCGTGGCCGTACTTGATGACGGTGTCGCCCGGTTTCAATTCGCGCAAAGCGATCTTGTGCCCGAGCGGGATGTCCATTCGCGCGGTCACCTTTCGGGTGCCCGTGCCGTCGGCCGTCCGCCCGGTAATTTCCTGGCCCACTTTGATGTCCGTGACGGCGACGCCGACGTCGTCTTTTTCGTCGTGCATTAAGAATTCGATCATCAATTCAACTCCTTAACTGTGAGTTCGCGTTGGTTGCCTTGCGGTACTGCTACAACCGGAAATGTGAAGCCGGCGTGCGGCATGACGCCGATTCTGGCCGGGCGCGCGCATGCGAGCAGGTCTTTCAGATACTGCCCGTGTTGCTCGGGCCGGACCGCGTGAAAGCCGCACCGCTCCACCAGAAAACTGTCCAGGCGCGTCACCAGGTGGACGTCGTAGCGTTGGCCCAGGCGGGCTAGCCACAGCGCCTTGTGGCCGCCGACGACAAAGTCTTCCCGAAGCGCGCGCTCAATTTCGCCGACACCGGCAAAGCGCCGCAAATACAGGTCGAGCATCTGGCTGCCCAGGCCGTCCCCGCATTCGGCGTAGTAGAAAAGCGTGCCGCCGTCGCGCAGCGCGGCACAGGCGTTGTCCATTCCCTTGTGCGCCTGCCTGAGATCGATATCCAGGGGCGCGCCGCCAGCGGAGGCGACGATCACGTCGAAGGGACTCGCGACCGGGGATCGCAGCAGCCGGTCGGCCGCGCGGCAGCCTTCCCGGTGCGCTTCTTCCAGGTCGCCGGCCACCACGTACAGCAGTTTTCCGGCGGGGCCCAAAATGACATTGAGAATGAAGTCGGGGGCCGCCAACCGGCACGCCTCCAGCAGGTCTTCGTGTGCCGGATTTCCGTCGAGCACGCCCGATTGGCAGCGCGGGTCGAGTACCATGCGGTGGTTGAACGTGCTGGTACGGTTCCCCGCGACGCCCGGCACCAGGCTCTTTCGCCCGCCGCTGTAACCTGCGATGCGGTGGAACAGGATCTCGCCGGTCAGGACAATCCGGTCGGCCTCCCAGACCCTTCGGTTGATCTCCACCCGGTTGCCCGAAGAGGTTGTGCCGATGGTCACCAGGTTGGCATCGTCGCCGCCGTCATGGTCGTAAAGGCGGATGCGCCGCGAGATCTCCTCGCCAACCAGCGCGCGCCGCTCCGCCTCGGTCTGAGGGCGGTGCGTCCCCAGAGCAAAGACGATGAAGATGTCGCCGTCGGGGATTCCGGCGCGGTTCAAAGTGTTGACGATGGGGGGCAGAAACCGGTCGGAGCGCGTCAGGCGCGTGATGTCGTTGACGAGAATCGCCACCTTCTCGCCCGGCTGGACCATCTTTCCGAGCGGCGGGCAACCCACCGGGTGGTCCAACGCCTGTTGGATTGCGGCTGATTCGTCCTGCGGCGGGGAGGTGATGGGCGCCGCGATGGCTTCAGCTTCCAGGACGAGCGAATAAGTGTCCAAGCCGAACGGAAGGGAGAACCGGCGTTCCATCAAGATGTTAATATATCAGATATCACGCTTGAGCGTCAGTCAAGGCCATATCTACGCGGTTCGTCCGGTCCATCTCCGATTTCTGCTCCGCTTCCTGCCGCACGAATTCGATCAGCTTCCGCTCGACGCTTTCAATGTGGTCTCTCATCGCCTGTTCCGCACGGTCTTTGCGGCCCTTTTCCAGCCAGTTGAGGATGGACTCGTGGAAGTCGGGCGCACCACTGCTGGACAGGTCGTAAGTCTTCCGGCGGAAGATCCAGATCCGATTTTGAACGTTCTCCAGTACCTGGCAGAGCTGGGCGTTTCCGGTGGCGGCGGCAAGTTCGGAATGGAAGCGGGTGTCCTCTTCGATGTAGCGGGACTTGTCGTTCGAGATCAGCAAATCGCGCAGGCGGCCGACGCTCTGCCGCAGCGCCGCAATCAACTCCGGGGTTGGCTCCACGGTGCGAACCACATGACTTTCCAGGGCCTCTCGCAGTTCGTACAGATCTTCTATCTCTTTGATCGTAAAGGTACGCAGGTAAGCGCCGCGGCGCGGCTCGATGTGGATGAGAGCTTCGTTTTCCAGGCGGTTCAGCGCCTCCCGGATGGGTGACTTGCTGATGCCGAGCTGCCTGGAGAGGAAGTCCTCGGTCAACCGGGAATTCTCGTCAAGGCGTCCGTCGAGGATGTACTGCTTGATGCTCGCATAGGCCAGGGAGGTCAGGTTCGAGGGTATCTTGATCTTCTCCATCAAAATATTACGTACAATATATCATACAACCCGGGAATCGCTACCCTCCTTTCGCTCTGGGAATAGAATCCTCCCCAATGGGAACTTACGCGCGAGCGCGCCGCCGGCCCCCCGAGATCCGCTTAGTCTTTCCGGCCGCCGTTGGTGCGGAATGCCGCGATGGCCTCGATTTCCACCAGCAGGTCCGGCCGGCACAGCTTGGCCTGGATTCCGGTGGACGCCGGCAGTGGGTCGAGCTGCTGCGACTGGTAGAAGGCCGTGCGCTCTTCATTGAAGATCGCGTAGTCCCGGTCGATATCCCGCAAATAGCATGTGGTGCGAACAATGTCCTGCCAGCTTGCGCCCTCGGCTTCGAGCAGCGCCGTGATGTTTGAGAAGGTTCGACGCGTCTGGGCGCGAAAATCGCCGACGTGGAGGGTTTCCCCGTTGGGTCCGACGCTGGCCGTGCCGGATATGAGCAGCACCGTGATATTTCCAAAATTCAGGCGCATCCCCCGCGAAAACGAGCTTGGACATTGATAGTCGTAAGCTTCATTCAGCGCTCGCGGTGCGCTTATGGGGCTTTTTTCGATCATAATTGCCGCGGGCATCTCGCTCAGAAGATCTTGAATCGACATAACTTTTAACCTGGCAGGTATTCCGAGACCCGGAGGCCACTCTGGCCACCCGGACAACTCCCATGTGATCTATCATAACGCCTGGCGGCGCTTTGTGGAATGGTCCGCCGAGGCGGCTTGACACAACCCGTACCCGCCTGACGTAGTACTATCGACCAGAGCGACTCTCGATGTCGCTTTGAGAAAGGATTCGTTGGCCCCATGTCTTTCAAAAACTTCTTGCGCTCTCTTACACCGGCCTTGCTGCTGCTGCTGTTGGTTGCCGCCTTCGAATGCTCGAATACGGCCTACGGGCAGGCCGATGCCAGCGGGATGAATGCAGACATTCCCCACCTCCAAAAGCAGGGGACCACCCGGCAACTGGTGGTTGACGGCAGACCGTTTCTGGTTCTCGGCGGCGAGCTGCACAACTCCAGCACTTCCAACCTCGCGTACATGCATCCGATCTGGCCGCGCATGCAGGACCTGAACTTCAACACCGTTCTGGCGCCCGTCACCTGGGAGTTGATCGAGCCGGAGGAAGGCCACTTCGACTTCTCGCTGGTGGACGGCCTGATTATGGGCGCCCGGCGCAACAACATGCGCCTCGTCTTCTTGTGGCTCGCAAGCTGGAAGAACGGAATGTCCAGCTACATCCCGGTTTGGGTGAAGAAAGACTACAAGCGGTTCCCGCGCGTCAAGATCCGGGACAAGGGAACCGTGGAGGTGCTCTCCACCCTCGCCGAAGCCAACTGGCAAGCCGACGCCCGCGCGTTTGCCGCGCTGATGCGCCACATTCGCCAGGTTGACGCCGGCAACTACACCGTCATCATGATGCAGGTGGAGAACGAAGTCGGCGTGCTGGGCGACTCGCGCGACCGCTCCGAGGCGGCCGACGCCGCATTCTCGCAACCGGTTCCGAAGGAACTGATGGATTATCTCAAGAAGAACAAAGACGTCCTGGTACCCGAAATCAAAAACCGCTGGACTGCGGCGGGATCCAAGACCAGCGGCAATTGGACCGAAGTCTTCGGTTCGGGCCCGGAAACCGACGAGCTGTTCATGGCTTGGCACTATGCGAGCTACATCGACAAGGTGGCCGCCGCCGGTAAGGCGCAATATCCGCTCCCGATGTACGTCAACACCTGGTTGAGCACCGCGAACGGGAAGCCCGGCAGTTGGCCGAGTGGCTGTCCCGAACCCCACGTCATGGACATCTGGCTCGCCGGCGCGCCGCACATCGACCTGTTGTCGCCCGACATTTACCAGCCGAATTTCGAGGAGTGGACCAGCCGGTACACCCAACGGGGAAATGCCCTGTTCATCCCCGAGATGCGCGGGAGCGCCGACGGCGCGCGCGATATCTTTTACGCCATCGGGCAGCACGATGCCATCGGCACGTCTCCGTTTGCCGTCGACTCCATCGAAAACCCCAAGGACTCCGCCCTCGCCGCCAGCTACGGGATCCTCCAGCAGTTTGCGCCGGTGATTCTGGCTCACCAGGGAAAAGGCGAGATGGCCGGCTTCCTGCTCGACAAAGAACATCCCTCCGTCACGCGCGAGCTCGGCGGGTACCAACTCGAGATTCGCCTGGACGAGGTCTTCGGGAACACCGCCTCAATCGGCTACGGCCTGGTGATCGCCACGGGTCCCGACGAGTTCATGGGGGCCGGTAGCGGTTTTCGGGTTTCGTTTACCCCCAAAACTCCCGGTCCGGCCCGCGCGGGCATCGGCACCATCGACGAGGGAACCTACCGGAACGGACAATGGATTCCCGGCCGGCGACTGAACGGCGATGAAAACGCTCAAGGAGAGGGCTGGCGGGTTTCGAGCCGCGGCCTCTCGATCGAGCGCTGTACGGTCTACCGTTACGAGTAAATCTCTATTGGACCGCGATGGTCAGATCCGCGGCTTTCAATCCGGGAGCCGTGGCGCGAATTCGAATGGAACCGGGCTGTTTTCCGGAACGGACAATGGCAAGGGCTCGGCCCTGGTAGGCCTGGCGGCGCGTGGCCTCTACCGGGCTGGTGTCGTTGGTGTCGCCACTGTCGACCGCCGCCAGGCGGCCCGCTCCACTCACCTCAAAGTCGATCCAGGGCCGGGCCGGGTATACGCGCCGGTCCTGGGCGTCAACCACGCGCACTTCGATGTTCGCGAGATCGATTCCGTCGGCGTGGAGCGTCGTTTTGTCGGGCGCCAGCTCGATGGCTTGTGGCTCGCCGGTGGTTGCGAGCGTGAAGCGCGCGGCTTCCCGGCCATCGCGCTTGCCCACCACCAGCACTTCTCCTGGTTCGTTCGGCACCTCCCAGGCGAGCACAGGCGGGTAGCGGTTCTCCACCCGTTTTTCGCCCAGCGAGCGCCCGTTGAGCGAAAGCTCCGCCGAGGCACAATTCGTATACACCTCGACCGTCAACGTCTTTTCCGGGCGGCTGCTCCAGTTCCAGTGCTCGATCAGCTCGCCGCGGCGCGCTCCATTCCCATTGGAGGCCCGCCGGGCGTCCGGGTTGAGGACCGCCGCGTAGACCATCGGCCGCGCGCTCCACATCGCTTCGCGCACATACGAGATCGGTTTTCGGAATCCGCAGAGATCCAGCAGCCCGGCCATGCTGCCACGTTGGGGGTAGCGGGTGGACTCCCCCAGAAAGTCGATTCCGGTCCACAGGAATTGTCCTAAAACGTACGGGTTCTCGGCGACCGTGCGCCAGACGGAGGGCGCCGGATTGTTCTCGCTGCCCAGAATGACCCGCTCGGGATATTGCTTGTGATCGCGCTCGTAGTCCTGTTCCAGATAGTTGTAGCCGGCGACGTCCAGCAACGACGCCAGCCCGGTTGCATTGGAGGCGTCGACGTCTGCCAGCGCCTCCGTCACCGGCCGGGTGTCGTCGTAGCGCTTGACCGTGGCCAGCAGGCGGCGGGCGATCGGCGGAAGGACGTTGGCCGATGGGGTGCCCGGCACGGCGCCGTCGCGTCCGAACGGATGGGTAAACGGATCGCCGGGGTAGTCGATCTCGTTGCCGATCGACCACATCACCACGGATGGATGATTCCGGTCCCGCAGCAACATGTCTTCCAGGTCGCGTCCGGACCATTCCTCAAACACCTCGTGGTAGCCGCGCGTGCTCGGGGTGCCGGCATTCCAGCCTTCCACCCATTTGTGCTTTCCGCCGGTCCATTCGTCAAAGGCTTCGTCCATGACCAGAAATCCCATGCGGTCGCACAGTTCGTACCATTCCGGGGCCATCGGGTTGTGCGAGCCGCGAATCGCGTTGACGCCAAGTTCTTTCAGAATCTTCAGGCGCCGCTCCAGGGCGGCGGCTGGAAAAAGCGGCGCCCAGCGCCCCCAGATCGTGGTGCATGCAGACGCCTTTGAACTTTAGCGGCTGGCCGTTCAGGAAGAACCCCTGGTTCGGATCGAAACGAAGCGTGCGAACTCCGAAAGGAGTGCGGTACTCGTCGGTAAGATTGCCGTTGGCGTACAGTTTTGTGACGGCGGTGTAGAGGTGAGGGCTTTCAATCGACCACAGCAGCGGGTGCTCGAGCTTGCCCTGCTGGTCATAGGTGTGCGAGGCGCCCCGGCCGATTTGTTCCTCGCCGCTAAAGCTGCCGGCCTCGCGACCGGATTCGTCTTCGATGGCTGTGACCAGCCGGACACGCGCCGCCTGGTTCGATTCGTTGACGACGGTGGTCTCCACGGAAACCAGCGCTTCGCGGTCGTTTATCACGGGAGTGCGGACATAGGTTCCCCAGTGGGCTACGTGGATGGGTTCGGTGACGGTAAGCCATACGTTACGATAAATGCCCGAACCCGTATACCAGCGTGAGTCCGCGGCGGCGCTGTGATCCACGCGCACCGCCAGCAGGTTGGGTGTCGTCCCGAGATTGACGTGGGACGTGAGGTCGTACTCGAACGACGAATAGCCGTAAGGACGGTGGCCCAGGTGGTATCCGTTGATCCACACGTCGCTGTCGCGGTAGACGCCGTCGAACTCGACCAATATCCGACGGCCGCGGAGCGTTTCGGGAAGGGAAAAAGTCTTCTCGATACCAGCCGATTCCTCCCGGAAGGAAACCCGTGCCGCTGGCGTTGGATGGGCTGTAAGGGCCCTCGATGGACCAGTCGTGCGGCAGGTCCAGCCGGCGCCAGCCGCTGTCGTCCAGGCTGGCTTTCTCACCGCCCGGAATGTCTCCCTTGTGGAATCGCCATTCCGCATCAAAATTCCGCCGTGTGCGCACGGACTCGGCCGACCAGGCGGAGACCGATACTGCAAGTACGGCCAGGCAGAGAAAACTTCTTCGTAACACCGCGTGCTCCTTCGAGTGCTAGTCTATTCTGTCAGGCAAACGTTTGCAAGGATACAGCCGATCAGACCACGGACATAGCTTTGTAACGCTAATTTATGTTGGGAAACCGTTTGTCCAAATTCTCGCGTGCTATGATGAGGATCAGCAAGTGTAATTCACGCAAGGCATGGCCGGCGTGCCAGAGTAAGGCGATCCGAACTCAGATCGGAAAGACCCTATGGTCGGCATTCGTGAAGTCGCGCTACGCGCCGGTGTCTCACCGGCAACCGTCTCGCGCGTCTTGAGCGGAACCAGGAAATTTCGCGCGGAGACCGAAGATCGGGTGCGCACTGCCGCAAACGAACTCGGCTACTCGCTGAATGTGGCTGCCCGCACTCTCGTGAACCGCCGCAGCACTCTGCTCGGAATGGTGATTTCCGACATCCGCAACCTGTACTTTCCGGAGATTGCCGCCGCTTTTCAGGATCAGGCGCTTCTGCACGAGATGGACGTCGTGATCATGAACACCAACTACGACTTGCAGCGCGCCTACAAGTGCGTTCACCGGTTGATCGGGTTGCAGGTGGCGGGTGTCGCGGTGCTCACCTCGGAGATCGACCCCACCCTCCGGGAAATGCTTGCCTCGCGGGATATTCCAGCGGTCTATTCCGACGCGGCTGAAGTCGGGCGGAACATGAGCATCCTTCCGGCCGACTTGGAGGGCGGCATCGCCGCGGCGGTGAAACATCTGCGCGAGCTCGGACACTCGCGAATCGGATTCATGGGCGGGCCGACCCAATTGCTTACGGCGCGCCGGCGCAAACAGGCCTTCGTGGAGGTCGCTTCCGCCTGCGACGCCGAATTTCAGGTGGTGGATTCCGAATTCACCGTGCAGGGCGGCTATTACGGCGCCTCCCGCTTGTTTCTGAGCTTCTCGCCGACGGCGATTGTCGCCGGAAACGATATGGGCGCGATCGGCGCCATGCATTGGGCCGCCGATAAGGGAATTCGGATTCCGGAGCAACTTTCCATCGTCGGCTTCGACGACATCAGCTTTGCGCCCTTTACACAACCTCCCTTAACTACTGTTGCGGTCCCGCGCGCGGAATTGGGACACATGGCCTTCCAGGCGTTACGCGACTTAACTAAGTGCGAAACCCATATGGGACGCGAGTATCCGGTCCCCCTCACGCTGGTTGTCCGGCAGTCCACGGCGCCTCCGTGCCTCGCCTGAGACGCGCCATGCTGTTGCTGGCTTCGAGGGACCGGCCCGGCTGGAGACGCCGGCTATGACGCCCGACGCGGCCATCGTCGCAACCTATTTCGCAATCGCCCTGGTTGTGGGAGTGGCCGGCGCACGAAAGCTCAAAGCCGCGAGCCAGGAGGAGTTTCTTACCGGCGCCCACACCATGAGCTGGAAGCAGGTGGCTCTGGCGGTGATCGCGATGACCGCCGACCCCGGCGTAATGGGTTTTTCCGGCCTGGCGTTTCTGTGGGGCCTGGTAATTCACTGGAATGCCGTGAACATGTGGTTTAGTGCCCCCTTTGCGGCCTTTTTCCTGTTGCCGATCTACTGGCGGACGGGCATCCTGACCACCCCGGAGTTTCTCGAGCGGCGCTTCAACGCCGCTTCGCGCGTGTTGGTCTCGGTGTTGATGTTGTCGTTCAACATCGTGATTCTGGCGGCGATGCTCCATTTGGGCGGCCTGGTCCTGAGTGAATTATTCGGCTGGCCCATCTTCGCGAGTACGCTGGCGGTGCTGCTGATCGCGGCGATTTACCTGGTGACCGGAGGGATGCACGCGCTGCTGGCCATCAATCGCTACCAGAGCGGCCTGGTGCTAGCCACCATTATCGCGGTCGCCGTGGTCGCGATATACCACGTGGGAGGCATTACGGGGTTCGCATCCATCCGTGTGGTGGGAGAATCGGGCTCGGTGCTGCCCAGCACCGTTCCGTCGCTGGATTGGAGTCTGTTCTCGAAACAGTGGTATCCTCTTCCCGCGATTCTCACCTGGGCGCCGCTGTTGACCATCGGCTGGCTGGCCTGCAATTTTAGCTTCGTGCAGTGTTTTCTGGCCGCGCGGACGCTTGGTGACGCGCAAAAAGCGGTGTGCGCGGTGGGCGCCTGGAGCGCCGTGATGTGCGGGCTCGCTTACGTGGCCGGCGTTTCGATGCGGCACCTGGCGCCCGGCATCCTGCCCGACAAGGCCTTCATCACCGTAATCACGACGATGTTTCCCACCGGCGTGCGCGGCCTGCTGATCGCCGGCTTGATGGCTTCGCTTCTTTCCGCGGTGATCGGGCTGCTGATGTCGTCGAGCACCATGGCGACGCGCGACATTTATCTGAAAATCGCACCCGCCGCCGATATCCCACTCACGACGGTGGCCCGCGCCTTTCAGGTGCTGGTGATTGCCATCGTGCTGGTCTTACTGCCGGTGGCCGGCCGCTCCCGATCGATTACCGCTTTTATCCAACACTACATGGGCGATGTGTGGGGCGTGATCATCGCCTGGTTTCTCACCGGCGCATTCTCGCGCCGCGCGACGCCGCGGGCCGCGTTCGCCGGCGCCGTTGCCGGTGTTCTGCTGGCGGTTTCCTTGGACGTGCTCACCAGCGTGAACTTCGCCTATGTCGGATTGCTGTCGTTTCTTTGCACGGCAGGCGTGACGTTGGTTCTCAGCCGGTGGGAGACGCCGGCCGCCAGCGGGCAAATGCTCCCTCTGACGGTTTACGGTTCGGCGGGGGATTCGGTCGCCGGTGCAACCGCCTGGGCTGGTATTTGGAAGTGGGCTGTGGGGTCGCTGGTGGTTTACTTGATCGGGACAATTGCCTGGGAGTGGTATTTGCGCCGGTGATACGTTTCGGCCTGGACAGGTAGAATGAGTGGCTGGATGGCGATTTCGATGAGATTGCGTTTCGCTCTGCTCGGCGTGGCCCTGGCCGGCGGCGCCTGGATCCTCGCGGGGCAGCAGAAAGCTCCCAGCCCGATCCGGTTCGCGTACCGGCCGATCCCGTTCATACTGGACAGTTGCGAGACCCCGGAGCGCCACGCTCCGGAGACAATGGCTGGCGGGGTGGCCGTTTTCGACTACGACAACGATGGCGACCTGGACATCTTCTTCACCAACGGCGCCGACATCCGGACGTTGAAGAAAACCTCGGCGAAATATTACGACCGGTTGTTCGCCAACGACGGCAAGGGGCATTTCACAGATGTCACCGAGAAGGCGGGTTTGGCCGGCATCGGCTTCGACAACGGCGTGGCGGTGGGCGACTACGACAACGACGGCTACCAGGACCTGTTCGTCGGCGGGGTCCACCACATCGCGCTGTACCACAACAACGGCGACGGCACTTTTACCGACGTCACCGAGAAAGCCGGCCTGAGCAACAAGCCAGATCCGGAGTTCGGCCCGTTGTGGTCGGTGGGCGGCGCCTGGCTGGACGTGAACAACGACGGGCTGCTGGACCTCTTCGTCACCAACTACCTGGCGTGGGACGTCGATACGGAACCGGCCTGCGACGACGGGGGGCATCGCGACTACTGCCATCCGAAGGTCTACAAAAGAACGCCGGACCAGTTGTTTCTCAACCGCGGCGGCGGCCATTTCGAGGACATTTCCGCGTCGTCCGGCATCCGCGCGCACCCGGGCAAAGGCATGGGAGTGGGAGTAGCCGACTACGACGGCGACGGTCTGCCCGACCTGTTCGTCACCAACGACAAGCTGTACAACTCGCTGTTTCACAACCAGGGCGATAACAAATTCGAGGAGGTGGCGTTCGAAATGGGGGTAGCGGTGGTCGAGAGCGGCGACACCATCTCGGGAATGGGCGTCGATTTCCGCGATGTCGACAACGACGGCGCTCCCGACATTGTCCTGGTGGCGCTCGACGACGAAACGTTCCCGTTCTACAAGAACATCGGCAAGCGCGGGTTCCTCGACATGACCAGAGCCAGCAGCATGGGACCTCTCAGTTTGACGATGGCCGGATATTCCCCCACCGTTTTCGACTTCGACAACGACGGATGGAAGGACATCTTCGTCAGCCGGGGCCATGTGGAGTCGCCCCTGGCGGCGCCTCGCGTAAAAGTAGACCAGTACAACACGGTATTTCACAACCTGGGCCAGGATAAGTTTCTGGCGCTGACGGCCGAGGCGGGTCTCACCGCGCAGGCCGCGTCGCGGCATCGCGGTTCGGCGGTGGGAGATTTTGATGGGGATGGGCGGTTGGACGTGGTGGTCAGTGCGATTGCGGCGCCGGCAGAAATCTGGATGAACCAGAGTGGTGGCGCCAACCACTGGCTGGAGCTTTCGCTGGAGGGAACCCGCAGCAACCGCGACGGCATCGGCGCCCGCATCAAAGTGGTGACGAAGTCCGCCACGCAGTACAACCATGTGACCACCGCCGTCGGCTACGCGTCGTCAAGTGCGGGCCCCGTGCACTTCGGCCTCGGTCCCGACAAATCGGCCGAACTGGTGGAAATCCACTGGCCGTCCGGCACCGTGCAGCAACTTCACAACGTTGGTGGCGACCGGGTGGTGAAAATCAAAGAGCCGAAGGAATAAGAGGAAGAGGACGGGCGGGTTTGGGCGGTCAGGAAGCCAGCCAACGGTGCAGGAAGCCCGTCAGCTCCGCCTGCGTCAACTTGCCGGAAGCCGGCGCCGGGACGTTCGGGCTGAGCACCAGGATGCGGTCAAGATCACAGGAAGTCATCAACGTCAGCCGGCGGTCGAGTGGCCGGGCCACCCGCTCCGCGGTCAGATACACATACTTGGCGAGAATGAGACTGTCGACCAGCGAGCCGGCCGGATCGAGGGCGTCCGGCGTGGGGTTCTTCCGTTTCTGATTTTCAAACAGCACCACGCTGCTGAACGGTTTCAGCTTTTGCCGGATGCCAAAGCTCGCCACCAGAACCTGCGGCTGGACGCGCCGCAGCGTCTCCGACGCACCCCACTGCACAAAGGAATTGTTGAACAGAATCGACCCGTTGCCGCTCAGGAAAATCGCCCGAACGAACTCCCGGGTCCGCGGCGAGGAACCGATTCGACGGTCCAGGAGCTTCTGCATATCCATGTGCGCCAGTTCCTCGTTCGTCTTATCCACCGAGTGAAGATCCCTGGCAATCCGGTTCAGGCGCGAGGTGAACTCCTCGCGCGCCTTCTTTAGAGCCGGCCAACTAAGCACGGTTGCCGGCGTGCTTCCGACGAGCGCGGACAAGCTGGACTCACATTCGAGGACCCAGGTGCTCTCGAGGGGTTCCACACCCGAAGGGAGCTTTCGCCGGGCGAGCGACGACACCAGTGGTTGAAACATCGAACCGAAGTTGGTGTCCAGCGGAACCCAGGTTCCCTGTTTCCCCAGTTCCGGCCACAGCGCCTGGCCGTTCAAGGGAAGCCCGGAAGGCAGAACGCAAAGGACCGCTTGCGGAATGTGGGGAATTCGACCGGATTCTTCCAGCCCCTGGTCGATGCGGGCAAAAACCTTCTGCACCTCCTGCCGCCAGCGGGGATACTCCGGAGATCGCGCCAGAATGCCGGTCTCGCGGACACTCATTCCCGGAGCATCCGCATCCCAACCGGGCAGTTCCATCCTGCTTTCAACATCGACTATGGGAGCGAAAAGCCGTTGGAAGCTGTCGGGCGGCAGGCGGGAAAGCCAGTCGAGCTGAGCCTCGATCGACCGCCGTTCCGCCGGGAAAAGCAGCTCCCACTCCTGGAACTTGCCGTTCAACGCGGGACGAAACGTCCGCGGCAGACGTCCGATGGTTTCCTTCGCCGACGGCGGTATGACAGTGTTAGACATTGAACTCTGGCAGCCGGATTCCGGCCGCCTCACCACATTCGAACCCCATCCAGGAAGCGATAGACGGGGTCAGGTCGATTTGCCGGACAACGCGCTGGACCACCTCCGGTTTCTTGACGGCTTGCCCCAGCACCATTGTCCAGGACATGCGGCAGCACTCGGTGTCCGTGCGATGGTTGAAAAATCCATTCGTGCCGGAACCGTCCGGGTCGCGGCCGAACTCGTTCATGATAATCAGAGTAGTGCGCTGGCGAAGCTCAGGATCGGCGTCGATGAACTGCCACAGCCGATGGCACAACAGGTCGGCCTTGTGAATCCCGCCAAGATGCAACGAATAGGTGCCCGAATGAGCCACTTCCATGTCGGAGAAATTCACCATGAGCAAGGCCGGGCCAATCCGCGAGAGAACCTCTCGGGCGACGATCAAGGTGAGCTCATCGCCGGTGACTGAAGCCCCCGGTCCGTGAATGAAATCGGTCAACGCGCTAATGAGGGTGTCTTTTACCTGGGGATTCCGGAACACCGATTCGGAAGGCACGCCCCATCCAATCCGTTCATAGTCCGTTTCCAGGACGGACGTCATTTCCTTCAGAAGCTGCTCGCGCTCGAGCCGTGTGCGCGAGGTTTGCCCTTTGATGATCCGCTCCACCGCTTCAATCATCAACTGCTTGCAAAGAATAACGTTAGCGTCGGGGCCGATGTTGGCGGTCAACTGCTTGTTGCTGGTGACAACCCAGGTTTCTTCGGGCCCGACGTGGGTCTCCTTCTGCAGGTACTGGAACAGCGTCGGATTGGGTGCTTTCTCAGACCCCCAGTCGTCCACGTGCTGCCAGATCCCGGTCAGAACGCTGGCAATGCTATTGAAGTGGGAAGTGACGCCTTCGTTGATCGTGTACGGGTAGAACAGCGACTGAGGCATCAGGTCGTTGGCCAGGTGCGGAATGTGGATTTGCCCCGAAGACGAAAAACTCTCCTGACGGCGAATCCCGCCCAGCGTAATCAGAACGACCGACCGGGGCGCTTTACGGGATCGTGTCGGTGCGGCCGCCAGAACCCGCTGCAGCACCGCCGCGGAGAGCACCTCGAGGTATTTTCTCCGAGACAGTAACATATTCAACCCTTAACCCCTCGTTTGCCCCAGCTTACAACTGATTCGTCTTCATGACAAGGGGGTGGTGGTTTGGCGACGCCGCCCGCAGGGGGTCGCAGGGGTTCGTCTTGGGGCGCTTAAATGGGGGGGTAAGTTCAAACTCGACTTAAGTTTACAACTTCAGGGCGCAACCAGCATCCGGGCCTGAGGGAACTCCAAAATCGCCGAAAGACCATGCAATCGTTTGCACGCCTTCGAGACCAAACCCGCCAGGCACCCCGAAACTCAAACAGCGAGTCAGCCCCTGGAGCTGCCCGTGAGCTTCCACATCTCCGTATCTTGATGATGTAAAGCCGTTCTTCGGAAACGAGCGCCCTCAGCGAGAACGTTTCGCCGTTTTTTCGCTGCCTCGTGGAAACTGCCCGGACCAAGTCTCCAGGCGACGATTCAGCTAACTATACGTATCTATACATTAACAGGGATACAGTATTTTTACGAAGTTTGACCTTGACTTCCAAGGGGTAGAGCCATATCATTAGTTAATTTGTATGCAAACGTTTGCCGCCAGGGTGTCCTAGCAGACAGGGTCAAAATTCGGTCCGCTTGTAGCGGGGTCCTTCCTGAGTAGGGTGTCCGACCGGTCACTTTTCTTCCAGGCCGCCGCCGGTGGCCTGGGCAACCATAGGTAGTACGTTTCGATTGAACTGTTTCGACTGAAAGGAAAGTATGCGTCCAGCAACAGGGGTCAAATTACTTCTCGCATTCGCACTGCTGGCTGTTTACGCCTTTGCGCAACGGGACTTGGGTACGATCACGGGCACGGTCACAGACCCGAAAGGGGGCGTGATTATCGGCGCCAAGATCACCATTACCGAAAACGCAACGGGGTTGACTTATGAAACCACTACCGGCTCCACCGGGGACTACGTTCGCCCTGCACTGAAGTCGGGCACTTACACGGTTACGGCCGAAGCTCCGGGGTTCCGGCGCGCCGCACAACAGAACGTTGTGCTGGTCGGTGGCGACCGCGTGGGCGTTCCGTTCACCTTATCGGTGGGGAATGTTACCGAGACCGTGGAGGTAAGCGCGCAAGCTCCGCTGCTGCAAACGGAAAGCACCACCCTGGGGGCTAATTTGGGCAGCAAGAGCGTGAGCGAACTTCCCTTGGGCGGGCAGCGTGTCTTCACGTACCTGGCGCGTTTGTCGCCTGGCGTGTTAACGGCTGAGCCGGGGGCTCGCGACGCGGTCGGCGGTGGTTTTTCCGCCAACGGCGTCCGATCGAACGGCCAGAACAACTTCCTGCTGAATGGCGTCGACAATAACGTCAACGTCATCGACTTCCTGAATCAGACCGCCTTCGTCGTTGGACCCTCGGTAGAGGCCATCGGCGAAATGAGCGTGCTCACCAACGGCTACAGCGCCGAATACGGCCGCGGTGCGGGGGGCGTGCTAAACGTCAACCTGAAATCCGGAACCAACGAGTTGCACGGCGTCGTCTACGACATTCTCCAGAACGACAAACTCAACGCCAACCGCTGGGAATCGAACAAGGCCGGCAGGGCAAAAGGTCCGTTCCGGCAAAACCAGTTCGGTGTAGCCATGGGTGGTCCCCTCATCAAGAACCGCCTGTTCATGTTCGGCGATTATCAGGGAACGCGAATCGCCTCTTCCGGAGGGTCGATCCAGAACCTGGGCTACGGCGGGTTTTACACAATTCCCACCCAGGCCATGGTCAATGGTGATTTCTCCTCTCTGTTGGGAGCGAAGGTCGCCACGTCGGCGGCGGATGTGCTCACGGGGCAGATTTTCGACCCGAAATCCAATGCCACCGTCAACGGTGTACTCACGCGGACACCGTACTCGAACAACTTCATTCCGGTAGCCGACCGGGATCCGGCCGCCCAAAAGATCATGAAACTGTATCCGGCCACCAACCAGCCGATCAAGACCGGGCAGTACCCGCAGAACGACTTCTACACGATTACGGCTGGCAAACAGAACACCGATCAGGGTGACGGCCGTGTCGACTACAGGTTGAGCGACAGCGACAGCCTGTTCGGATCGTTGAGCTGGTCGAATCTTTCCAAGCACAACGACCCCTTCTTCCCGGGCGCGCTGGATGGAACGCCATTCAACGCCGTGGACGAGGAAGACTTGGGCCGCAACGCGCAATTGAGCTACACCAGGGTGTGGAGTCCGACCATCATTTCGGAAACCCGCATCGGCTTCAGCCGCCTGGTGACGTCCCGCATTGGCGCCAATCCCAACGCGGACCTTTACAAGGAGTTCGGTATCGCGGGATACAACCCCATGACCGCGCTCAACGGCGGTTTGCCCCAGATGCAGTTTTCGCAAGGCTACAGCCAGATCGGCGCCAACGATTGGCTGCCTTCAAAAGAGTACAGCAACGTGTGGGACTTCATTCAGAACGTGTCCGTCAACAAGGGTGCGCACGCTCTGAAGTTCGGGGCGGAATATCGCATTATCCGGTTCCCGTTCTTCCAGGTGCCCTATCCACACGGCGAGATGAACTTCACCACGTCTCAGTCGGCGTATCCTTCCACCGTCGATTCCCTGAACACCAAGACCGGCTCCGATATGGCATCCCTGCTCCTCGGCAACGTGGACAGAGGTCAAATTTCGACCAACAACTTCATCTCCTCGGACAAGCTCGGATGGGCGTTCTACGTTCAGGACGACTGGAAACTCACCTCGAAACTGACCTTGAACCTCGGCATGCGGTACGAGATCTTCTCGCCGATTGGTGAGAAGTTCGGCCGCCAGTCGAACTTCGTCTACGACAACCTGACCTTGTACATCCCCAAGGGCAAGGACCAGGACGCTCCGCTGCCTTCGAACTTCGCGACCCAATACCCGTTTGTGCACGTCTCCCGCGGGGAAGTGGATAAATACATGATCCCGTGGGATAAGTGGGACTTCGGCCCCAGGCTCGGCTTGGCCTATGCCTGGAAAGACAAGACCGTCGTCCGGTTGAGTTTCGGCATGTTCTACGGTGGTGAAGAAAACCAGGGCGGTAATCCGAACCGAGGTGAATCGGTGCCGTTTAACCAGTCCACGGTCTTGAATCGGGAAACCGGTGACAGTTTGTTTGACGTCAACCGCTATTTCCCGGGTGGCATGTCGGGCGGATACCCGCTCAACGTCTTCGCGACGGGTTCCATTGCGTGGCGCGGTGTCGCCACCAACTTCCGGAATTCGCTGGTGGACAAGTGGAGCGTGTCTGTCCAGCGCGAATTGCCTTGGCAATCCGCTCTGACACTCGCCTATGTTGGCAACCACCAGGCGCACCAGTTGTTCCAACCGGATTGGAATGCCTGCCCGAATCTCGGGACGACCAATTCCTCGATCAACTGCAACTCGTTACGTCCCGTCCAAAACCTGGGCGGCATTTCGGGGACGGCCTCCTTCGGCCAGGGCGACTACCACGGCATGACGGCCAGTCTCGAAAAACGCTACTCGTCCGGCCTCCAGTTCCTGATGGCGTATACCTACGGGCACGCACTGGCGGACACGGGCACCACGCTCAGCGGCTCGGGCGGTTTCGGAACCCCCGATCCCCGCAACTATGCCAGCGGCTATTCGAGCGCCGCCTGGGACATTCGCCACAACTTCACCACCAGCTTTACCTGGGCGCTTCCCCTCGGCAAGGGGCAGAAGTACGGCTCGACCATGCATCCGGTGGCCGACGCCGTGGTGGGTGGTTGGCAGGTGAACGGAATCGTTTCACTGCACACCGGGGCTCCCTTCACGATCCGGTGGAACGGCTGCCAAGGTGTGTGGAATGCCTGCCGGCCCGACCTGGTGTCCGGTAAGGATCCGAAGAATGCACCCGCGGCCGGACAGAGCCCGGACCACTGGTTTGACATCACGGCAGTGCAGGCTGCCACGCCGCTCACGGGCGGTAACCTCGGCCTGCAGACCAACAACGAACCTCCGCTGAAGAATCTGGACTTCTCCATCTTCAAGACCTTCCCGATCCACGAGAACTGGAAAGTCGAGTTCCGGAGCGAGTTCACGAACCTCTTCAACACGCCGTATTTCAGCAGGCCGGACAACAACCTGCAAGATGCCAACTTCGGCATTGTTACCGGCACCAACGCGGGAAGCGAACGACACATTCAATTCGCGCTGCGGCTGCAGTTCTAAGCCTTTAACCCTGGGGGCTCGACCGACACCGGGTCGGTCGAGCCCCTTCCTTCCTCCCTCCCCGCCATTGTTCCCCCCCAATTGCTGCCCTACGATTCCACAGGGCAACCCAGCCAGACTTCTCACACTGCGGCCCACCGACTTCCAATGGCGAGGTCGAAATTTTAACTTGACTTTGGTTAGGTACGGCCATATCATTCAATTAATTTCCCGGCAGAGGTTTGCCGGCAGGGTGTCGAAGTAAATAAAGCGAAAATTTGGTCTGTGTGCAGTGGGGATCTCCCCGGGTAGGGGTATCCGTCCGCTCACTTTTCGTCCCGGCTGCCGGCGGCGGCCAGGGCAAGCTTTGTAACAGGAGACGTGTATCGATTTACTGCTTCGACTGAAAGGAAAGTATGCGTCCAGCAACAGGGGTCAAAATTCTATTTGGGTTAGCGCTGCTGGCTGTCTACGCTTTTGCGCAACGGGACTTTGGGACAATTACCGGCACGGTCAAGGACCCGAAAGGCGGCGTGATTATCGGCGCTAAAATAACCATTACCGAAAACGCAACGGGTTTAAATTATCAAACAACCACCGGTTCCACGGGGGACTACACTCGCCCTAACTTGAAGGCGGGCACGTACACCGTTACGTGCGAAGCTCCCGGATTCCGGCGCGCCGCTCAACAAAACGTCGTAATCGTGGGCGGCGACCGCGTCGGCGTTCCCTTTACCCTGTCGGTTGGGAATGTCACCGAGTCGGTTGAGGTCTCCGCGCAGGCTCCGTTGCTGCAAACGGAAAGCACCACCTTGGGTGCCAACCTGGGCAGCAGGAGCTTGAGTCAGCTTCCCTTGGGCGGGCAGCGCACGTTCACCTTCCTGGCGCGCCTGTCGCCCGGCGTGCTGACGGCTGAACCGGGGGCGCGCGACGCCGTCGGCGGCGGTTTCTCCGCCAACGGGGTCCGCTCCAACGGCCAGAATAACTACCTGCTCAATGGCGTCGACAACAACGTCAACGTCATCGACTTTCTCAATCAGACCGCATTCGTGGTGGGCCCGTCGGTGGAGGCCATCGGCGAAATGAGCGTTCTCACCAACGGTTATAACGCCGAATACGGACGCGGAGCCGGCGGCGTTCTGAACATCAACATCAAATCCGGAACCAACGAGTTGCACGGGGTACTCTTCGACATTCTGCAGAACGACAAGCTCAACGCTAACCGGTGGGAATACAACAAGGCCGGCACACCGAGAGGCCCGTTCAAACAGAACCAGTTCGGCGCCGCCGCGGGGTTCCCCATCATCAAGAACAAACTGTTTATGTTCGGTGACTATCAGGGAACGCGAATCGCCTCTTTTGGCGGCGCAATCCAGAACCTTGGGTATGGCGGATACTATACGATTCCCACCCAAGCCATGGTCAACGGCGATTTCTCTTCGTTGTTGGGTTCCAAAATCAACACGTCCGTTACCAACGTGTTACAAGGACAAATCTTCGACCCGAATTCCAATGCGACCGTCAACGGCCAACTCATTCGTACGCCGTACACGAACAACTTCATCCCGGTAGCCGACCGGGATCCGGCCGCCCAAAAGATCATGGCTCTGTATCCGGCCACCAACCAGCCGATTAAGACCGGGCAGTATCCACAGAACGACTTTTTCACTGCCACGGCCGGCAGCCAGACCACCGATCAAGGGGACGGCCGTGTCGACGCCAGGCTGACCGACAACGACAGTCTGTTCGGCTCGTTGAGCTGGTCGAATTTGGACAAGACCAACAACCCGCCTTTCCCCGGCGCGCTGGATGGAACGCCGTTCAATGCGGTGACCGAGGAGGACTTGGGACGCAACGCACAACTCAGTTATACCCGCGTGTGGAGCCCGACCATCATCTCCGAAACGCGCATCGGCTTCAGCCGCCTGGTAACGTCCCGTGTCGGTGCGAACCCCAACGTGGACCTTTTCTCACAATTCGGCATCGGAGGCTACAACCCAACCACGACGCTGAACGGCGGCTTACCCCAGATGCAGTTTTCGCAAGGCTACAGCCAGATCGGCGCCAACGATTGGCTGCCCTCGAAAGAGTACAGCAACGTTTGGGACTTCATCCAGAACGTGTCGGTCATCAAGGGCGCTCATTCCATGAAGTTCGGGGCCGAATATCGCATCATCCGGTTCCCGTTCTTCCAGGTGCCGTATCCGCACGGCGAGATGAACTTTAACACGGGTGAGACGGCGTTCCCCTCGAACACCGACTCTCTCAACACGATGACTGGCTCCGACATGGCGTCGATGCTGCTTGGCCAAATCAACAACGGCCGCATCTCGACCAACAACTTCATCTCTTCGGACAAACTCGGCTGGGCCTTCTACGCGCAGGACGACTGGAAGATCACCTCGAAGCTGACCTTCAATTTCGGTATGCGCTACGAGATCTTCTCGCCGATCGGCGAGAAGTTCGGCCGCCAGTCGAACTTCGTATTCGACAATCTGACCCTGTACATTCCCGCGGGCAAGGATCAGAACGCCCCGTTGCCGTCGAACTTCGCGACAGACTACCCGTTCGTAAATGTTTCTCGCGGGCAGGTGGACAAGTATATGATCCCCTGGGATAAGGCGGATTTCGGTCCGAGGATCGGCTTGGCCTATAACTGGAAAGACAAAACCGTGGTCCGGTTGAGCTTCGGCATGTTCTACGGCGGTGAAGAGAACCAGGGTGGCAATCCGAACCGCGGCGAGTCCGTGCCGTTTAACCAGTCGACAAACCTGGTTCGACAGGCCGGCGACAGCGCATTTGACGTCAACCGCTACTTCCCGAACGGGATGTCGGGCGGGTTCCCGACAAACGTATTCAGCACCGGCTCCATCCAATGGCGCGGGGTCGCCACCGACTTCCTGAACTCGCTGGTGGACAAGTGGAGCGTGTCGGTCCAGCGCGAATTGCCCTGGCAATCCGCGCTCACCCTCTCCTATGTGGGCAACCACCAGGCGCACCAGTTGTTCCAGCCGGACCCGAACGCCTGCCCGAATCTCGGGACGACGGACCCGTCCATCAACTGCAATTCGCTGCGTCCGGTTGTCGCACTGAATGGTGGTATTTCCGGCACGGCCTCTTTCGGCCAGGGCGACTACCACGGCATGACGGCCCAGTTCGAAAAGCGCTACTCGTCCGGCATCCAGTTCCTGATGGCGTATACGTACGGCCATGCACTGGCGGACACGGGCACCACGCTCAGCGGATCGAACGGGTTCGGGACCCCCGACCCCCGCAACTATGCCAGCGGCTACTCGAGCGCGGCATGGGATATCCGCCACAACTTCACCACCAGCTTTACCTGGGCGCTTCCACTCGGCAGGGGGCAGAAGTTCGGCTCGAACATGCATCCCGTGGCCGACGCCGCGGTGGGCGGGTGGCAGGTGAACGGCATTGTTTCGCTGCACACCGGGAATCCGTTCACCATCCGGTGGAACGGCTGCCAGGGGGTATGGAATGCCTGCCGGCCCGACCTGGTGCCCGGGATGGATCCGAAGAACGCGCCGGCCGGGGGCCAAGGCCCAGACCTTTGGTTTGACACCAGCGCGGTACAGCCGGCGGCGCCGCTTACCGGCGGCAACCTGGGCTTGCAGACCAATAACTCACCTCCGCTGGAGAACCTGGACTTCTCCATCTTCAAGACCTTCCCAATCCATGAGAACTGGAAAGTCGAGTTCCGCGGCGAGTTCACGAACCTGTTCAACACGCCGTATTTCAATACGCCGGACAACAACCTGCAAGATGCGAAATTCGGGCAGGTAACCGGTACCGCCGCCGGAAGCGAAAGACACATTCAATTCTCGCTGCGGTTGCAGTTCTGAAGTTCCAACCTGGGGGGCTCGATCGACACCCGGTCGATCGAGCCCCTTCCGTTCCTCACCGATTCCCCGCTACGCTGCCCGCCGGCTCCCGTGGAAACTCTGCCGCCAACCTATCCCCGCCGACCGCGGGTTGCCCCGTAGCACCCCATCGGAGTAGACGTCGATCCTTTGCCTGATCTGCTCTCGCTCGCTGGCACGGAAAGTGCCGTTGGCAGACGATCCCATCCGGGCATCGGCTTGGCTGTATGAGCTACTTCAAAGAGACTATTGCGCCGGCGAACGCGGCGCCCGCTTGGGTGCCGCTCGAGCGGCGCGTGCCGGCCGCCCCGGCGGACTGGAGAAGAACCTCTTCAGGCCGGCGAGACATTCCCGCTGGGCTCGGGCCGCCGGCAGGTGCCCTCTGCTGTAGGCGTATCGTATTAACTTAGATAGGTTATTTAATTACTACTAATCTTGATTTTCTATTGTCATTTTTGGCCGGTAAATTCGCAGTTTGATCTTGACTTCAAGTAGATGGAGCCATATCATTGACCTCAATGCAAACGTTTGCCGGTAGGCTATCCTGAACAGAAGGGTACAGAGTGGCCGCGCACAGTGGGGTGCTCCCTGATTTAGACAGCCGGCCGGTTGTATTTTGCCCAAGCCATGTTTATTGGCAGGGCAAATGTAGGTAGCGATTTAACTGTTTCGATTGAAAGGAAAGTATGCGTCCAGCAACAGGGGTCAAATTACTTCTCGCATTCGCACTGCTGGCTGTTTACGCCTTTGCGCAACGGGACTTTGGGACGATTACAGGCACCGTCACGGACCCGAAAGGGGGCGTGATTGTCGGCGCCAAAATCACCATTACCGAAAACGCAACGGGCCTCACTTATGAAACCACCACCGGAGCCACGGGGGATTACATTCGCCCTAACTTGAAATCGGGCACTTACACCGTGGCGTGCGAAGCTCCGGGATTCCGGCGCGCTGCTCAACAGAACGTCGTGATCGTGGGCGGCGACCGCGTGGGCGTTCCGTTCACCTTATCGGTGGGGAATGTTACCGAGAGTGTGGAGGTAAGCGCGCAAGCTCCGCTGCTGCAAACAGAAAGCACCACTTTGGGTGCCAACCTGGGCAGCAAGAGCATGAGCGAGCTTCCCTTAGGCGGGCAGCGGGTGTTTACCTTCCTGGCGCGCCTGTCACCCGGCGTGCTGCAGGCGGAGCCCGGGGCTCGTGACGCCGTCGGCGGCGGATTTTCCGCCAACGGGGTGCGTTCCAACGGCCAGAACAACTACTTGCTCAACGGCGTTGACAACAACGTCAACGTCATCGACTTCCTCAACCAGACTGCGTTCGTCGTGGGCCCGTCGGTGGAGGCCATCGGCGAGATGAGCGTTCTGACCAACGGCTACAACGCCGAATACGGGCGCGGGGCCGGCGGCGTGCTGAACGTCAACATAAAGTCTGGTACGAACGAGCTTCACGGAGTACTCTTCGAGATCCTCCAGAACGACAAGCTCAACGCCAACCGCTGGGAATACAACAAGGCGGGCCAAGCGCGAGGTCCGTTCAAGCAGAACCAGTTCGGCGCGGCCGCGGGATTCCCGATCATCAAGAACAAGCTGTTCATGTTCGGCGACTACCAGGGAACGCGGATCAACTCCTTTGGTGGTGCGATCCAGAACCTCGGTTACAGCGGTTACCGTACGATTCCCACCCAAGCCATGGTGAACGGCGATTTCTCGTCTTTGTTGGGGACCGCACTCGCCACGCCGACCGGCAGTGTGCTTTCGGGGCAGATTTTCGACCCGAAATCCAATGCGACCGTCAACGGCCAACTCACGCGCATGCCGTACGCGAACAACTTCATTCCGGTAGCCGACCGGGACCCGGCCGCTCAAAAGATCATGCAGCAGTACCCGGCCACCAACCAGCCGATCAAGACCGGGCAATATCCCCAGAACGACTTTTTCAATGCCACCGGCGGCACCCAGACTACCGACCAAGGGGACGGCCGTGTGGACGCCAGGCTGACCGACAACGACAGTCTGTTCGGCTCGTTGAGCTGGTCGAACCTGGACAAGCTCAACGAACCCTTGTTCCCGGGCGCGCTGGATGGAACGCCGTTCAACGCGGTTACCGAAGAGGACTTGGGGCGCAACGCGCAGCTCAGCTACACGCGCGTGTGGAGCCCGACCATCATCTCGGAGACGCGCGTCGGCTTCAGCCGCCTGGTGACCTCCCGTGTAGGCGCGAATCCCAACGCGGACCTTTTCTCAGAATTCGGCATCGGCGGGTACAACCCCACCACTACGCTGAACGGCGGCTTGCCGCAGATGCAGTTTTCGCAGGGCTACAGCCAGATCGGCGCCAACGACTGGCTGCCTTCGAAAGAGTACAGCAACGTGTGGGACTTCATCCAGAACGTGTCGGTCATCAGGGGTTCTCACGCGATGAAGTTCGGGGCTGAATATCGCATCATCCGGTTCCCGTTCTTCCAGGTGCCTTACCCGCACGGCGAGATGAACTTCAACACGACTGAGTCGGCGTATCCTTCCACCGTCGACGGTCTGAACACCAAGACCGGTTCGGACATGGCGTCGATGCTGCTTGGCCAGGTGAACAACGGCCGCATCTCGACCAACAACTTCATCTCCTCGGACAAGCTTGGCTATGCCTTCTACGCCCAGGACGACTGGAAGGTCACCTCCAAGCTGACTGTCAACTTCGGCATGAGGTATGAGATCTTCTCCCCGATCGGCGAGAAGTTCGGCCGCCAGTCGAACTTCGTGTTCGACAACCTGACCCTGTACATTCCGAAGGGGAAGGACCAGGACACCCCGCTGCCGTCGAACTTCGCGACGGACTACTCGTTTGTGCACGTTTCCCGCGGGGAAGTGGACAAGTACATGATCCCGTGGGACAAGTGGGATTTCGGCCCGCGGCTCGGCATAGCCTATAACTGGAAAGACAAGACGGTTATCCGGCTGAGCTTCGGCATGTTCTACGGCGGGGAAGAGAACCAGGGCGGCAATCCGAACCGCGGCGAGTCCCTGCCATTCAACCAGTCCACAAACGTGGTTCGACAGGCCGGCGATAGTCTGTTTGACGTCAACCGCTACTTCCCGAACGGGATGTCGGGCGGCTTCCCATTGAACGTGTTCGAAACCGGCTCCATCCAATGGCGCGGTGTCGCCACCAACTTCCGGAACTCGCTGGTGGACAAGTGGAGCGTATCGGTGCAGCGCGAATTGCCATGGCAATCCGCACTGACACTCTCCTACGTGGGCAACCACCAGGCGCACCAGTTGTTCCAGCCGGATCCGAACGCCTGTCCGAATCTCGGGACGACGGACGCGTCGATCAACTGCAATTCGTTGCGTCCCGTTGTTGCGTTGGGTGGTGGTATTTCCGGTACGGCCTCTTTCGGCTTCGGCGACTACCACGGCATGACGGCCCAGCTCGAAAAGCGATACTCGAACGGCCTCCAGTTCCTGATGGCCTACACGTACGGCCACGCTCTGGCGAATACGGGCACCACGCTAAGCGGCTCGGGCGGGTTCGGGAGCATCGATAATCGCGACTATTCGAAGAGCTACTCCAGCGCGGCTTGGGATATCCGTCACAACTTCACCACGAGCTTTACGTGGGCGCTACCACTCGGCAAGGGGCAGAGGTACGGGTCGAACATGCATCCGGTGGCCGACGCCGTAGTGGGCGGTTGGCAAATCAACGGCATCCTGGCGCTGCACACCGGGTCTCCGTTCACGCTTCGTTGGAACGGCTGCCAGGGTGTGTGGAGTGCCTGCCGGCCCGACCTGGTGCCCGGCAAGGACCCGAAGAACCAGCCAGCCGGGGGGCAGAGCCCGGACCACTGGTTTGACATCACCGCAGTCCAGCAGGCGGCGCCGCTCACCGGCGGCAACTTGGGCTTGCAGAGCAACAACGAACCTCCGCTGAAGAACCTGGACTTTTCCATCTTCAAAACGTTCCCGATTCACGAGAACTGGAAAGTCGAGTTCCGGAGCGAGTTCACGAACCTGTTCAACACGCCGTACTTCAGCAGGCCTGACAACAACCTGCAAGACGCAAACTTCGGTATCGTAACCGGCACCAACGCGGGAAGCGAACGTCACATTCAATTCGCGCTGCGGTTGCAGTTCTAAACCTTCAACCTGGGGGCCCGATCGACACCCGGTCGATCGGGCCCCTCAGTTCGTTTGCCCACCACCAGTGCCACGTTAGGATATCCTGGTTTCGTGAAGCGCCGTGAGTTTCTGGCCGCCTGTGCCGTATCCACTTTTTTCTCTCCCAGAGGGCACGCGTCGGCGCCATTTCCCGTAAAATTCCGCCAGCAGCCGCCATACGCTTCCCTGGTCCGTTTCGTCGAACCCGGTCTGGACGAGTTTCCCCTCGAGAAGCCGGCAATGGAGATCGAAGACCGTCTGGCGGCGGCTGCGCGAAGCGGTGTGGTACCTTTCGCGGCGGAGTGCCGTGGACCATCGCCGGCGCCGCGTGAATACCGGGACCTTGCGCCCGGGGTCTCGACCGCGGTTTTCGACCAGACCGGCGAGTTTGCGAGCGGCTGGAAACCCTGGCTCGCGTCCCTGGGGGAGATCCGGTTCGCGCGTTTCTATTCTCTTCCCGGCGATCGTATCCGTTACGACATCCGCAGCCGCAACAAAGGCAGGCTGGAGCATCGCGTGGGCTGGTGGGAGCAAACCTGGACCGACGGCAAACTCACCAGCTTCAAACCGGTTTCCGAAACCTTGACCTACGCCAGCGAGCCCTGGTTCCGCGACGTCACGAGCCACGCATTTGCCGGCGACCGGGCCTTCCAGGAGCAACTGACGCGGGGCATCCCGTATTGGCGGTCCTGTCTCGATCCGGCGTGCGGCATCGACGTCTATGGCGAGAACGGGATTGCGGTGGGGGATATCGACAACGACGGTCTGGACGAGATCTACCTGTGCCAGACAGGCGGACTGCCGAACCGCCTGTACAAGAACGACGGCAAGGGACATTTTCACGACATCGCCGCGCAGGCCGGATTGGATCTTCTGGACGTGACCCCGGGAGCGCTGTTCGTCGATCTACGAAATTCCGGCCACCAGGACCTGGTGTTGGTGCGCTCCAATCGCCTGATGCTGTTCCTGAACGACGGCGCCGGCCGGTTCAAAGAGCATCCCGACGCTTTCCGGTTTAAGACGAATCCCCAGGGAACTTTCACCAGCGTCGCGGCCGCCGACTACGACCGCGACGGCCGCCTGGATCTGTATGTTTGTTGCTACGTGTTCTACCAGAGTGAAGCGCAGTATTTGTATCCGGTCCCCTACCATGACGCGCAGAACGGTCCGCGCAACTTCCTCTTCCGCAACCGTTTCGACCTTACCCCCGGATATTTCGAGGACGTAACCGCCGCCAGCGGAATGGAGCATAACAACAACCGGTTCAGTTTCTCGGCAACCTGGTGCGACTACAACGCGGACGGCTGGCCCGACCTGTACGTGACCAACGATTTCGGCCGCAACAACCTGTACCACAACAGCGAAGGACACTTCCGGGATGTGGCGGCGGAGGCTGGCGTGGAAGATCTGGGTCCCGGGATGAGCTCGGCCTGGCTGGACTACGATGGCGATGGACACCCCGACCTGTTCGTGTCGAACATGTGGAGTGCGTGCGGCCAGCGGGTGGTGAACGCTCCCGCTTTCGGACCGGCGCTGAAAGACCCGTCGGTGAGGGATTTCTACCGCCACCATGTGAAGGGAGATTCTCTCTACCACAACAACGGAGACGGGACGTTCCGTTACGTCGGCGACACGGAAGGGATCGAGATCTGCCCCTGGTCGTGGTCGTGCGACGGCTGCGATTTCGACAACGATGGTAGCCCCGAGATCTACATCGCCTGCGGGATGGTGGCGAACAACTCCAGAACCGACCTGATGAGTTATTTCTACCGCCAGGTGGTCTCCAAGTCGCCTCCCCGTTTCGCGCCCGCGCCGGAGTACGAGAATGGCTGGAATGCGATCAATCAGTTGATCCGCCAGGACTATAGCTGGGCGGCGCCCGAAACCAATATCGTCTTTGCGCGGAAGGGCGGGCGCTATCACGATTTTTCTGGAGTAAGCGGGTTGGACGTGGCCGAAGACAGCCGCGCGTTCTCCTTTACGGATATCGATGGAGACGGGAATCTGGATCTCGTTCTGAAAAGCCGGCTGGGACCGCAGGTTCGTGTTTTTCAGAATGTCCACGGCGCTTCCCGGAAGACCGTTGTCTTCTCGCTGCGCGGAACGAAATCGAACCGGGACGCGGTTGGCGCGCGGGTGGAGGTGGATGGGCAGTTGAAGTGGATCGCGGCAGGCTCGGCTTACCTTTCCCAGCACACCAAGCGGCTTCACTTCGGCTTGGGGGACCGGGAGCAGGCTGAAAAAGTGCGCATCCACTGGCCCTCGGGCAACGTTCAGGATTTCGGGCCTCTCGCCGCCGGTTTTCTCTACGAGATTACCGAGGGCGACGCGGAGGCCCGCCGGAAGCCGCTGGCGGCGCGTGAGGAGCTGCCGGAAAGCGGGCAGGTGAAGGCGGACAACCTGGCCCGCGTCATTACCGCCTGGCTGTGGGAGCCGGTGCCGCTGCCCGAGCGGCGGCGCGGGCCCGGCCTGTTTGTGATTCATGCGGGCGAGGCGCTGCCACGCCTGTCCGCCGAGACGGATTCTTTGGACCTGCGGAAGGCTTCCGGCGACCTGGTGGCGGCGTACTCCATTTTCCGGCGATACCTGTTCGATTACCGGGTAGACCTCGAGACGCCGCTGTGGCTTCTTCTCGATTCCGAAAGCCGGGTGCGCAAGATCTACGCCAGCGCGCCCGATGCGGCCACCGTCCAGGCGGACGTTCGCTCGCTGAACGGGCCGCTACCCGACCATCGCGGGCTCCCGTTCAGCGGATTCTTCACCGGCCTGCCGCGGCGCGATTACTACAAGTTCGGGGGCGCCCTGCTGCAGGCCGGATACCCCGAGCAGGCGCTTCCTTATCTGGAAGAAATGCTGCGGCGCACCCCGGATAATCCGAAAGCGCTGTTCGCGGTGGGCCGGATTCACCTGCAGGCGAAAAGATCGAAACAGGCCCGCGCTGCGCTCGAGCGCGCGCTCACCGTCAATCCCAACCTTCCGGAGGGCTGGAACGAGATGGGCGGGGTTGAGTCTCTGGATGGAAATCTCACCGCGGCGTTGCGGTGTTACGAAAAAGCGCTTTCCCTCGGGCCGGACCTTCCCTACGCCCTCATCAATGCGGCCCAAACCTATGAGAAGCTCGGCAAGCCGGCGGATGCGGAACGGCTGTTCCGGCACCTGCTGGAGGTCGACCCCAAGAGCGGAGACGCGGCAAACGGCCTGGGGCTTCTGCTGGCAAAAGAAGGCAAGACGGACGAAGCGCGCAAGATGTTCGAGTCTGCGATCTCGATCCGGCGCGACGACACCTCTGCCATCAACAACCTGGGCGTGCTTTACATGACCATCGGGCAGACCAACAACGCGGTTGCCGCATTCCAGTACGGCATCCGGGTGGCCCCTGATGACGATATGCTGTATTTGAACCTCGCCCGTATCTGGATTCAGATGGGCGATCGCGTAAAGGCCCGCGACCTCATGCAAGAGCTGCTGCGCCGCAAGCCGGACAACGTACTTGCGGAGCGGGCTCTGAAAGAGCTGGACTCGCGATGAAGCAGTGTTTTCGATTGGCGCTCCTGGTTCTGCTGGCCGTATTGGCCGTCGCTTCCGCGTATCAGAATCCCATGCAAGACGGGGCGGCCGCGCTCGACAAGGGGGATCTCGCAACGGCCCAGGCCAAACTCGAAGAGGCAACCCGCCTGGCTCCCGGCAACGCGAGGGCCTGGCTGTTGCTGGCGAATACCTATGGCAGGCAAAAGAAAGCATCCGCCGCCCTGGAGGCCGCCACGAAAGCGGAAAAACTGGGAGGCTCGGACGCCGGCATTCTCGTGGGCCTGGTCAATTTCTATACCGAACTCGAGCCCGACGCGCCAAAAGCGGCGAGCCTCGGCGCGCGCTACGCCGAGCTGCGGCCGGAAGACAAGGCCGCCTGGCGCCGCGTCGCCGCGCTGTACGTGGTGCTCCGAGATACCGAACACGCCATCGCAGCGGGCAAGCGGGCGGTCGCCGCGGACGATAGCCCCGAATCCCACAGCATACTGGCGAAAGCCTATGCCCTGCGGCGTGACTGGCCCCATGTAGAGGCGGAGCTGAAGCGCCAGCTCGAACTTGATGCCTACGACGAGAAAACCTATTTTCTTTTGTCTCAGGCTTACCTGATGCAGGAGGACTTCCCGTCGGCCATTACCGTGCTTCAGAACGGGATAAAGGTCTTTGACAAGAGCCCGCAGTTGCAGTTGTCCCTCGGGGTGGCCTATTACGGTGCGCGGAACTTCCCGGGAGCGGTGGACCAGTTTTTGAAAGTGATGGACCTGGCTCCGGACTTGCCGCAGCCGTACGCCTTTCTCGGCAGGATTCTGGAGCACGCCGGAAACCGCCAGGCCGAAGTGATGCGGCGTTTCGCGGAATTCCAGGCCAACAATCCGAACAATCCGCTCGGATACGTGCTGCACGCCAAGGCGATCATTGCCCAGTTGCCCCCCGCGGGCTATCCGCCGGAGGCGACGGCGGCCGAAGGAATGCTGCGAAAGGCTCTCTCCCTGCACGAGGAAGACGCGGAGGCCCATTTTCTGCTCGGCACGCTGCTCGAGCGAAAAGAGAATTACACCGAGGCCGCCACCCACCTGGAGCGGAGCATTGCGCTGAATCCGAAAAACGCGGCCGCCCATTACCGGCTGGCCCGCGTCTACCTCCGCCTGGGCCGCAAGGAGGCGGCGGAGGAACAGCGCGCGATCCATGAGAAGCTCACCGAGGAGGAGGGTTCTATCGTAGGGCGCGGAGCGCCCGAGAAGCCGAAGAAATAGGCCGATTATCGGCCGGCTCCGAAATTGTCGCCGGACCAGGAGGACTTATGAAAGGTGTATTGTTCCTTCTGCTGTTTTTCGCGTTCGCCCCCCAGGCGGACCGGGAGACGCAGATCAATCATTTAGTAGCCGAAATCTCGCAGTCGGGCCGTGTTCTCGAGATCGGTGAGGACCGGCTGGCAGACCCGCGGATGCAGATTGCGCCGGGAGCGCCACCGATTTTGGCCTTCCGGTATTTCTACGGAGCGGACCGCCACCGCTTCGGGAACCTGGATGTGCTCCTCGATGATGCGGGTCATTAGTTTCCTGTTGTGCGTCGGGCTCGCGGCGGCCCAGAGCGATCCGTTGGTGAGCGGCATCGAAGCCTTTCACCGCGGGGACTACGCGTCGGCGGAACGCGCGCTCAAGCAGTCGCTCGCGAAGGGACCGGACGCACGCGCCAGTGCATTCCTCGCGCTCACCCAGGCGGCAACGGGCCGCTGTGAGATGGCGGACCCCGAGCTGAAGAAGTCGTTCGATTCCGGCGCCGGGGAAATCCCCCGCCTTGCCGGACTGGCGTTGGCCCAATGCCAGATGTCCCAGGACCGCCTGGATGACGCCGCGGCGGTGGTTTCGAAGCTGAAGGCGCGGCATCCGTCCGATGCCGACGTGCTGTACCTGGCGGCGCGCCTGTACAACCGCGCCTGGAATGACACGATTTACCAGCTTTACCAGAAAGCGCCGGCGTCGTTTCGGGTAAACCAGCTCTCGGGGGAGATTATGGACACCCAGGGGCGCTTCGCCGAAGCGGCGGCGGAGTACCGCAAGGCGATCGACAAGAATCCGGCCGCTCTGAACCTGCATTTCCGGCTGGGGAGGGCGCTGCTGATGAGCTCCCACGCTCCGGAAATGCTGGATGCTGCGTTGAAGGAATTCGAGGCCGAACTGAAGCTGAACCCTTACGATGCAGTTTCCGAGTACCAGGTGGCGCAGGTGCTGTTGGCGCAGGAAAAGCCGCAGGATGCCGCCGTGCGCCTGTCCCGCGCGTTGGAGCTGAAGCCGGACTTTCCGGAGGCCCTGGTCGGGCTTGGTAAGCTGCGCCTGGTGGAGCGCAACAACGAGCAGGCGATTACGCTGCTGGAAAAAGCGGTGAAGCTGTCGCCGAGGAGCGAGGCCGCCCATTACAACCTGATGATGGCGTACCGGAACGCCAAAAGGATGGACGACGCGCGCCGGGAAAAAGCGGAGCTGGACAAAATCCAGAAACCGCCCGAGGGAGAGTTTACCGATTTTCTGAAGAAACTCGGCGAAAAACCACCCGAGAAATGAGGAATTATCTACTTATATTGCTCTTTGCGGCGTGCGCGATTGTGGCTGCTCCGCAGGGCGCCGCGCCCTATTTGCCGGAATTTCGCGATATTGCCGCCGAGGCCGGCCTCACCGACGTTTTCCCGAACGGCGGCATGGAGACCAAGAAATACATCATCGAGACCACCGGCAGCGGCGTGGCCTGGATCGATTACGACAACGACGGCCTGCTGGACGCATTCGTCGTCAGCGGCGACGGCGGCCCCAGCCGGCTCTACCACAACGAAGGCGGCGACCGGTTCCGCGACGTGTCCGAAGCCATGGGCGTCACACGCACCGGCTGGGGAGAGGGGGCCTGCGCCGGAGATTACGACAACGACGGCTACACCGACCTGTTTGTCACCTACTGGGGCCAGAACATCCTCTACAAAAACGAAGGCGGCAAGAAGTTTGTGGACGTCACCAAGCAGGCGGGCCTGCTCGAGGACCGGGTCCGGTACAACCTGGGGTGTACGTTCCTGGACTACGACCGCGACGGGCGGCTGGACTTGTTCGTCACCAATTATCTGAAATTCAGCTTCGAGGAAACTCCAAAACCGGGCGATAATCCGTATTGTTTTTACATGCAAATGCCGGTGAATTGTGGGCCGCGCGGCTTGCCGTTCGATACCAATATTCTCTATCACGGTAACGCCGACGGCACCTTCACCGACGTCTCCGAGAAGGCCGGCATCACCAAAGTCGGGCAGCACTACAGCCTCGGCGCGCTTACCGGCGATTTCGACGGTGACGGGTGGCCGGATATCTACGTCTCCTGCGACGTAACCCCTTCGCTGCTCTACATCAATAACAAGGACGGAACGTTTTCGGAAGAAGCGTTGTTTCGCGGCGCGGCCTTCGACGAGAACGGAAAGGCCATGTCCGGAATGGGAGCGTCCGCCTCCGATTTCGACCATACCGGCTGGCAGAGTATCTTCCGCACCAACTTCTCCGACGAGCGGGAGACGCTGTACCGGAACCTGGGCGAAGGGCAGTTCGAGGACGCCACGTTGCGCGTCGGCATGGCGCAAAACACCCGTTTTGTGGGCTGGGGCTCCGGTTTCCTGGACTTTGACAACGACGGGTGGAAAGACCTGCTACTGGTGAACGGGCACGTGTTCCCCGAGGTGGAGAGGAAAAAAATAGACATCCATTTCAAGGAGCGCCGCATCCTTTACCGGAATCTGCGGGATGGCAAGTTCGAGGACATCTCGGAACAAGCCGGGCCGGCCATTTTGGAGAAGCATTGCTCGAAAGGTCTGGCGGTGGGCGACATCGACAATGACGGGACGGTAGAGGTGCTGATCAACAACCAGGGCGAGCGGCCCTCGCTTCTCAAACAAACTCACAAGGCGCCGGGCAACTGGGTCCTGCTTAAATTGATCGGGACCAAGTCGAATCGCAGCGCAATCGGCGCCAAGGTGCGGCTCACGGCGTCCGGGACGACTCAACTGGAAGAAGTGCGCAGCGGCGGGGGTTATATCTCGCAGGGCGACTTGCGCCTTCATTTCGGGGTCGGCTCCTCGGAACACATCGACAAGCTGGAAATCACTTGGCCCAGCGGGCTGAAGGAAGAGAAGACCGGCCTCGCGATAAACAAAATCTACGAGATTACCGAGCCGGCCGAGGCCAAGTGATCTTCAGAATCGGAACAGGTAGCTCAATTTCACGAAAATCTGGCGGCCGGTATTCAAATCGGGAGAGCCCGCCAGCCGGAGGTACGGCGGCTGCGAAGGATCGAACAGGAGATTCTCGTAGATGTCGGTGTAGCCGACGTAGATGGCGGTGCCCGGATGCAGCAGGTAGGTCGCCAGCAGGTCGAAGCTGACGCGCTTGGTGCGGTCGAGCGCCACCAATGACGAATTGGGCAGCACGCCGTTGTAGTCCACGATGGCGCGGAAGGAAAGTTCACGCGTGAACTGGTAGTTCAGCTTGGAACGCGCAATGTGGTTGTTGTAAACGGCCGTTTCCTTCGGCTGGAACGGCATCTCCGGACGGGTTCGCAGATGGCTATAGATGTATTGCTCATCCAGCAGGAGACGCGGGGTGGGCCGCAGCGTCAGGTCGAGGCTGGCGTATTTCGAGTTGCCAAGGAACGGCGCGTAACCGGAGGCCGGGTAGTAGTTAACGGCGGTGCCATGCTGGAAAACACCCTGTATCGCCAGCCACTTGAACCACTCGGTACCCACGCTGTAGTTGTTGAAACCTTTGCGGAATCTCGTCCCCTGGTATAGCTCAAGCGCCTCCGTGCGGGTGACGGTGAGGCTGGTGAGACGCTTGAGGGTCATGTTCCAGGCGAGGTCCAGTTCCCAGTCCTGCGTCTGGCCCAGACGGTTCTTATTGCCCAGCAGCGTGATCTGCGGGCCGAAGTTGACCAGCGTTCCGTTCTCCCGCCACCATTTATAGCTCAGGACGTTTCGCAACTCCCGGATGTCGGTGCGGGGGATGTAGCCGAGGTCCGCGCGGAACGACGGGCTGCGGTCGGTGTAGGTCGAGGAATATTGAAGCTTCCGGTCGCGGTGGCTGATTTGTGCGTAATACGAGTTGCCGGAATATACGCGGCCTTCCAGCGGGCGGCTTTGAGTGGTCACCGCCTGGCCGATGAAGAACCAGTTGTGCGGCAGGCCCAGGCGGGTGTCGAGCGAGGCGACACGGTTGTAGCTCGACGACAGTTCCCGGTCGGTGACAAACAGACGAACATGCGAGTCTCTGTAGAAATCGCGCTGGAGACTCAGAACCGAATCCGTGGCCCGTCTGCCGTAGAGTGGATCGGAGGATAACACCTGCTTGCCAGGCGCGCGGTCGTCGCTGGCGAGCACGCCGATGCCCCACCGTCCGAGTTTTCCGGTAAGGCGCACGCCGTACTCGGGGTCGACAATGCGGCGTGAGAAAAACAGGTTTTGGGGTGTGTTGAAGAAGGAGGCATTCTCCATAAAGAACGGCCGCTTCTCCGGGTAGAACACTTCGTAGCGTTGGTTAATTGTCACTTGGGGCTCATCCGATTCCACCTGGCTGAAATCGGGGTTCAGAGTCAGGTCGAGGGTGAGGGCGTCCTTGATGACGACTTTCGCGTCGACGCCTCCGCGGAAGTCGCCTTTGTTCACAAACCGCGGAGGGCCCTCGGTGGACTGATCCAGAAATTTCGCGCCGGAGCCCAGACCGTAGGGAATGAACTGCATGTTGCGGCCGGGGGAAATGTTCTTCATACCCTCCATTTGTCCGAACTGCGCCACGAATTGGGGGAACTTGCGGAGCGTAATGTAGGGCCACATGGAGAACTCGTTGTTGCGTTGAATGAACCGGCCCAGCATGACGCCCCACTGCTGCTCGGTGGAGTCCGGAAAGCGAAGGGTCTTGAACGGGATGGTGATGAACACCACGTAGCCGTCGGCGGTGATCTTCGCCTCGGTGTACCACAGCCCCTCCCAACTGTAGTCGTCTCCATAGCCGTCCGTGGTGATGCCGTCAAACTGGATGGCGTAAGGATTGACATCGAACCAGTAGGCGTGGCGGTGATCGTGGAAAGTATCGATATTGATGGTGACACGGTCGTCGCTTTCAATCAGCTTCCTTTTGGCAACTCGTGCGCGGATCAGCTTGGGATCGTCTTTGGCGATGAAGGCCACGTACAGGTTCTTGTCGTCGTAGGAGAGAAAGGCGGTGGTCGGCCGGCTCACCGGGGCGCCGTCGTTCGGACCCAACTGGCGAAAGTCGGAAACGCTCAATTCCGCCTCGCGGGGAGTGCCGTTGAGGAAATCGCTCATTTTGGGCGCCCGGGTCACGTGAGGGATGACAATGGTCGGGGTCGGCTCCGTCTGCGCGGAGCATACCACCGGCTGGAATAAGGCCAGAAGGCAGAAAAGGAAAAACAGACCTGAATAACGCATTCAAGGACACTCGGGCCTGGAGGATGAAAGGTACCAACGGTACCAACACCACAATAGCAGTTCGTGACGGGATCGGGCCTGGATCAGAACAGAAATTTCGCGCCGAATTGAATCACGCGCGGCGATCCCGACTCCAGCACCCTTCCGAAATTCGGCGACGCCAGGTCGTTATCCGGCAGGCCGAAGTTCGCGTGATTCGCAATGTTGAAGCACTCCGCGCGCAACTGGAGCTTCGTCTTCTCGGTCAACGAAAGGTTCTTAATCAGCGACAGATCGACGTTCGCGATTCCGGGTCCGCGCACCACGTTTCGGCCTTCGTTGCCGAATTGTCCGGCCTGAGTGGCTGGGTCGAGGCGCTGGAACGCAGACCGGCTCACCCATTGGACAGCCGTATGCGATCCGGCGTTCGGGTCGGCGACGAGATCCGGCCGGCTGGAATAAAAGCCGGTAATCTCCGGAGACGATCCTTGAAGAGATACGTTCGTGCTGTCGTACACCGTGAATGGGGTGCCCGACGAAAAGCTCGCGATCATGTTCGCCTGCCACCCGCCGAGAACAGCCCGCGCGGCGCCTTGGGGCCCCGGAATCAGGTAGCTCCCGCTGAACACAAACCGGTGCCGCGCGTCGAACAGCGACGGTCCGTGCTCGGCCGCCAGGTCGAAAGGATTCTGGGCCAGGTCGTTCTCGCCCGCTACCAGGCGGGGTGCCGAGCCCGCTATGTTAAAGCTCGACACGTAGTCGAGACTCTTCGAGTAGGTGTAGGACGCCAGGAAGCCCAGGCCGCTCCGGAAGCGTCGCGACAGCGCCACCTGCGCCGCATGATAGGTGGAATTCGCGGAATTCGACAGCAGCCCCACCGAGCCGAAGTCGCAGGGCCCATCGGCGCCCTGGCAACCGGCATACAGCCTCCGCTGGTCCGCGTTCTCGGATGTCGCGCCCGGTCCGTACACCGCCGGATTCGCCTCGATCATTCGAGCCAACCGCGTGCCCTTGGTCCCCACGTACCGCGCGTCCAGCAGGAAATCCCGTCCCAGGGAGCGTTGTATGGACAGATCCCAGTTCTGCACATAGGGCGGCCGCATCCCGTTTTCCAACGTCAACACGGTGGTCGGCTGGGGGAACGAATCGAGCGAGAAGGGATTTTGTCCGTTCCACGGATCAGTAAAATTGATGGGCGGGCTGATCTGGCGGGCCTGCGTCCACGGCAAGGCGCTCAACGGCGCCTGCAGCGGGGCGCCCACGCCGTTGGTAAACGAGTCGAAGAAAATCCCGTAGCCGACACGGATGGAGGTTTTGCCCGATCCGGTCGGATCCCACGCCAGACCGGCGCGCGGCATCAGCCCCTTCCGGTACACCGGTGCAATCCCGTCCGGCACGCCGGCATCGCCCGGAAAAAGGAGCCCCGCCGGCGCGTCGGGAAAGACCGTCGACTGCTGCCCCGGCGACCACGAGTTCAACCGGTTGCGGATGTCCACGAAGGGAGTGCCGACTTCCCACCGCAATCCGTAGTTCACCGTCAGCCGCGACGTCGCGCGCCACTCGTCCTGACCGTACAGAGCGAACTCGACATTACGCAGGCCGCGGTTCATGTCTCCGCCGCCCTGAAAAAACACCACCGGAAAACCCAGCAAAAAGCTGGCGAACGGGTCGCTCGCCGGGAACGGCGCAAACACGAAGAACCCGTTGGAGGCGATTCCCTCCGTCATGTTGATCTGGTTCCGCCGAATCTCCGCGCCGAACTTAAAACTGTGTGCGCCCTGGATGTGAGACAGCGAATCGTACACTGCATAAGTGTTCTGCGCGGTGTCTCGCGGTCCGGTGATGGGATCGCCCACGCTGGCATACCCGCTCACGATGAAGAACGGCGGGCCCTGCGCCGCGGCCAGCGTGCTGTCGTAATTGAATCCCAATTCACGCGGCGAGGTGCGGTTCAGCGGCTTGTCCGTATCGAAGGCATCGCGGAAGAAGCTTGCGTGCAGGTTGTTGATGGTGGCGCCGCTGAACAGGTGTGTTTCCGAAACCGCCAGGCTCTGCGGCCGCACATCTTCTCCCACCGGAAATCCAGGAACATTGGCGCCCGCCACCGAGAGCGGATCGAGATTCGAGTTTGCGGCGATGGTGTAGCGCACCGACAACTGATCGTTCTCTCCGAACACATGGTCGAAGCGCAACCCGCCCTGGTCGGACGAGTTGTGCTTTGTCTGGGTGGTCACGAACAGATTCGGCCCGGCGTTGGCGTGGGGATAGTAATTCAGCAGCGAAAGCGCCGTCGCGCTCAATGCCGGTTGCGGAATCTGATTACCTGCAAACGGTTCGCCGCTGAAATAGTTGATCAGGGGGACCGGCTGACCGGTTTCCGGATCGACTTGGCCGGAAAAGTCCCCAGTCCGTTGGGCGTCGCTCGGCACCGTGGCGCTGCGCGTTATGCCTTGTCGGTTGCGGAAGCCTTCGTAGTAAACGAACAGGAAGTCCCGATTTTTCCGCAACGGGCCGCCCAGCGTTGCCCCGAACTGATTCTGCTTTAGCGGCTCAACATTCGACGAGAAGAAGTTCCGCGAATCCAGCGCGTCGTTGCGAAGGAACTCGTACACCGTCCCGTGCACCTCGTTGCTGCCCGATCGGGTGACGACGGTGGTGGTCGCGCCGCCGGTCCCCCCAAATTCGGACGGGGCCATGGCCGTCAGGATGCGAAATTCCTCAATGGCGTCCACCGGCGTCTTAAACGCGTAGCCGCCGTCCACCCGGTTCACGTTGCCGACGCCATCGAGCAGGTACCGGTTCGCCTCCGGACGCTGCCCGTTCACCGCGTACGCCTGGCCGCTCCGCAGCGAGCCGCCCGCCTCCGCGAGGCCCGCCGTCAGGGGCGCCACCCCCGGCTGGAGCAATCCCAACTGCGTGAAATTGCGTCCATCGAGCGGCAGATCTACCAGTTCTCTGCCGGTGACGACGTTGCCGATGGCGGTGGAGCCCGACTCCACAATCGCCGGAGTTCCCAGCACACTGACCGCCGCGTTCTCCTTCGCCAGGCCGAGTTTCACGTCCACGCGAACGCTTTGGCTGACGTTCAGCCGGATTCCGGTGCGCACATATTCCGTAAAATTCGGAGCATTTACTCTTAATTGGTACTCGCCGACCGGCGGGGAGAGGTGAAAAGCACCGGCGTCCGTGGTCAACTGAGTGCGCCGGAAACCCGTGCTGGCGCTCGACACTGTCACAACCGCCCCGGCGATCGCCGCTCCGGACTGGTCGATGACTCTTCCCTCCAGAACAGCGTTGGTATCCTGTGCCCAGACGGAACCACAGACTATGAGCGCAAACACCAAAATTTTCATAAGCCAGATAGCCCCTACGATTGCGTTAAGAATAACCGAACCGTGCGTCAGATGCAACCGCCAATAAGACCGTCTGGCTGCTGTATTTCCGCACGTTGGCGGAGTCAACTTATTTGTTTACAATCAGTCCGGCCCGGATGGCGGGCGGATTATCGGGCCGCCTCTGTCTGCGGAAGGCGATTCTGTTCTCAGGCGTCGGACATACCCGGCATCCAGGTTCCGTTTCCGCGCATTGCGAAATTGGCGATATGACCGGCGCGCGCCGCCGCGACGCCGATCTCGACGGAGGCGTTGGGCGTGTTCCGCGAGCGGACGCAGTCGAGAAAGTTCTTAATATGATCAATGGTGCCGTCGTGAGCGGACACCTCTTTGCGAATGGGAGTCGGAAAAGTAAAGGCCTCGGTATACGTCGGCACTTCCTGATACACCTCAAAACCGCTGCGGTGCAGGCGCATTGCCGCCTTGGTGCCCCGGAACATAAGACCGCCGCCTTCCAGGTAGCCGAGCAGCGCGCTGTCGAACTCGACCAGGGATTTGGGATAGGAAAGCGCGGCGCTCATCGTGTCGGGCGTCTGGCGTTGCTGCAGCAGCGCCTTTACGCCCGTCGCCGTCGCGCGCGTTGGCATGTCCTCCCCGGTGAACCACTGGGCCACGTCCACCCAGTGCACAAACAGGTCGGTCATGGCGCCTCCGCCGAAATCCCAGTACCAGCGCCAGTGGGCATACTGGTCGGCGTCGAACGGACGTTCGGAGGCCGAGCCGAGGAAGCGCTTCCAGTCCAGTTTGGACAGGTCGATCTCGGGGCCGGCCTGCTGATTCGCGATGTGGTTCTGATACCAGTAGGTGCGGATGAAAGTGACTTGCCCGAGAGTGCCGGAGGCGATCAGGTCTTTCGCGTGGAAGTAATGCTCCCAACTGCGCTGCTGTGTGCCGGTTTGCACCACCCGCTTGGATTCCCGCACGGCGGCGATCAGCGGTTCGCCTTCGGCGAGCTTGTGCGTCACGGGTTTTTCGCAGTATGCGTCTTTACCGGCGCGCACGGCGTCGGTGAGGATGGGCACATGCCAGTGATCCGGCGTGCCGATCACCACCGCATCAATGTCGTTGCGGTCAAGAATTTCGCGGTGGTCGCCGTAGTCGCCGGCGCCGCCGGAGGCGTACTTCGCTTTCGCCTCCAGGCGGTGCGGCTCATACACGTCGCACACCGCGACAATTTCGTTCGACCCCACTTGATTCAGAAGACCCAACAGGTACTGGCAGCGGCCGCCCGTTCCGATGGCGCCGATGCGAATGCGGTCGTTGGCTCCCAGCACGCGCCCGTAGGAAGCCGCTGTGGCAATCGCCGCACCAAGGAAGCGGCGGCGGTTCGTGCCGCTGTTGGATAGCATGTTTTCTCCTCCCATCGGGGCTTAGCGCTCGATGATGGGACGTAATGGGCGGATGTAAATGTTACGATACGCTACCGGCCCGTGGTCCCCTTGCAGCATGAGCGGATTGGTGGCCGCTTCCGGAATGTCCATGGAGGCCCGCGTGGGCCCGTCGACCTCCACGTTGTTCTGGATCGAAAGTCCGTTCTGAACCACCCGGATGAACTTCGCATTCTCGGTTTTGTGGCCGTTCGCGTCGAAACGGGGCGCGCGGAACCAGATGTAATACGACTGCCATTCCCCGGGCCGGCGCGACGCGTTGCGGCTGGGGGCCGAACCCCCTACGCCGTGATCGTTGATCCAGCGGTGATAGATGCCGCCGCAGTCCGACGACGTCATCGGTTCCTCCGAATCCCAACTGTCAAACACCTGCACCTCGTACAGACCGTGCAGGTACACCCCGGAATTCGACCCCTTGGCCAGCATGAACTCCAGGTATAGTTCCACATCTCCGAATTTCTGATCGGTCACCAGGTTGGAGGTTCGTCCCGTCGGGCCGTTCAGAATCGTGCCGCCCGGCGTGTTTCCCGGCACGGCGCTCAGGCGCGTGGGCCCCAGCAGGCGGTCCCACAAGATGCCGGTGGTGGTCAGCCACGCATTGTGGGCGGGGTCAAGAGTGTGCCAGCCGGCGAGGTCCTTGCCGTTCAGCAGCGGTGTCCAACCGTCCTCTAGGAGATAGGGCGCGTCGCCGTGCATCTCGCCGTCATTCAGCACCGGCCGGTGCTGGGCGAACATTATCGAAATCAGCGTCAATGAAAGAATTGTTAGTGGCAGGGCTATTTTTCGCATATCACGTCCTTTACCGATTCGCCCGGCGAAGCACCATTGGGCCCGCCTCCCGCCTGAATCCGACTCCCCTCGACGGGTCCGTACCGTCCGGCGCGGGACCGATCGCCGGGCGCGGTCCGGCCGGCGCGGCGGCCTCGCGGGACGATCCAAAGTTGAATCCTCCGGCCCGCTGGAGTTCAATCTGGTCGTTGAACACAGTTCCCGAATAGGTGGTGTTTCCGGCTTTGAAGGAAACTTTGTCCCCATCTACTTTGCCGTCCTGGATGGTGGCGGGGTTCTCTCCACCCATGCCAAAGAACCGGCCTGCGCTTCCCTCGACGCTTCCGGTCAGGCTGCTCCCGCTCTGCCGCAGGGCAAACAGCATATCCGTACTCCCGGTAATCGCATCCGGCATCGGTCTCCAGAGGCCCGAAATCCCGGCGCCAGCCGGCACCTCGCGCTCCCAAACCGCTACCTGCGGGCGGAGGCGTACCTTGTTTGCCGCAATCGTGACACTGGCGGGCGTTAACCCGGGGGAGGTCACCTCCACGGTGATATTCCCGGCCTTTTTGGTGGACTGCACGATGCCCATGCAAAGGCCCGCGAAGGCCTTTCGCGAGGAGCCGATGTCAGATTCGTGGTTGGTGGGGTCGCCATTGCCGGTACCCATCAGTTTTCCCTGTCCGGTCACCCGGAACGTCACCTCGTTGTCCGTCTCCGGCACCACCCGGCCTTGCGCGTCGTGAACTTCGACGGAAAACATCGCGACGTCTTCGCCGTCGGCGGAGATCTGCCGGCGGTCCGACGTCATTACCAGCTTCGCCGCCGGTCCCGTAGTTTCGCGCTTTACCGTGGCCGCCTGCTTCCCGTCTTTGTAGCCGCGCGCTTCGATAGCTCCGGGAGCATACTTGACCACCCAGGCAACGTGCGAATTCTTCGGCACATCCTTGGCGCCGAGACTCTGGCCGTTCAAAAACAGCTCGACTTTGTCCATGTTGGAGTGGACCCAGACGGCGATCTCCTCTCCTTCCATCCCCGGCCAGTTCCAGTGTGGGAACACGTGCAGCACCGGGTTCGACGTCCACCACGACCGGTAGTAGTAATAGGTATCCTTCGGAAAGCCGCAGGTGTCGATCACGCCGTATTGCGAGCTGATGTTGGGCCACTGGTAAGGCGAGGGCTCACCGCGGTAGTCGAACCCCGTCCATACAAAGCCCCCCGCCAGCCACGGCTGCGCGTCGCAGAATTTCCACCAGCCTTCCGCCGAAGCGCGGCCCGTGGTGGTGTACGGATCGTAGCAACTGACATAACCTTTGCTCGCGTCGGTGATGTACTGGCCCCGCGTGCACACCGCGCTCACCTGCTCGGTGCCGAGGACAGGAATCGTCGGATGGCTCTTGTGGTAGGCCAACGCTCCGGGGTCCATGTAGTTGTAACCCATCACGTCGCATTCCACCAGGCCGCCCACCCCGATGGCCCGGATGGGCGCTATCGTCACCCCACGCGATCCGTCGTGCAGGGTGGCCACTTTTTTCATCGAGGTCAGAATCCGCAAGCCTGTCTCCGTGTTCGCCTCGCCCTCTTCGTTGCCCATCGACCACAGGATGACGCTCGGGTGGTTGCGATCGCGCCGCACCAGGTCTTCAAACTGGCTCAGGCCCTCGGGATTCGACGACATCATGCGGGTTTCATCCATCACCACCATGCCCAGCTCGTCGCACGCGTCCAGCAATTCGGGGGTGGGGGGATTGTGCGAGGTGCGGATACCATTGCAGCCCATCCCTTGTAGCGCTCGGACGCGGTAATACTGCACGGCGTCCGGAAGCGCGGCGCCGAGTCCAGCGTGGTCCTGGTGGTTGCAGGTTCCCTTCACTTTGACGGACTTGCCGTTCAAGAAGAAGCCCTTCTCCGGGTCGAACTTCAACGTGCGGATGCCGAATCGTGTCTCGCAGCCATCCACCACGGCGCCCCCGACTTCCACCTCGGTTACCAATTTGTACAGGTTTCGCTGCTCGAGCGACCATAATGCGGGCTGCTGCACCGTTATCTGTTGCTCGTAGGTTTGGTCTCCCCACTGCGGGATGGATACCGGGGTGGTGGCACCCTTGCCCACCTCCTTACCGGACGGATCGAGAATCGTCGAGATCACGCGCGCGGTCTTTGCGCCGTTTCCGTGATTATTCACCTCGGTCCGAATCGAGACGGTCGCCGAGCCAGATCTCACCTCGGCCCGCGCGAAGGTACCCCACCGCCTGACGTGCACCGTGTTGGACTTCACCAGCCAGACGTGCCGGTAAATGCCCGCTCCTTCGTAGAACCATCCGTCGCTCAAGGTGGCGTCCACGCGCACCAGCAGCACGTTCCGTTCGCCCGGCTTCGCAAAATCCGTTACGTCGAAGGCGAACGGATCGTAGCCGCCGCTGTGCTGGCCGATGTAAAAGCCATTGAAGACCACCATGGTCCCTCGATAGGCGCCATCGAACTCGATCGAAAGCCGCTTGCCGGCGTCGGAGGCGGGCAGTTCGAACTCGCGCCGATACCAGCCGACGCTGGTCGCCGGGTACGTCCGCCCCAGCGGGTAGAATCCCTTGCTGGAAAGCGCCGGGTCGTTTTCGAAAGGCAGCTCGATGGCCCAGTCGTGGGGCAGGTCCACCGGTTTCCAGTCGTTGTCGTCGAAACCCAGACCGCTGGCGGAAATGAAATTTCCCGTCTTCTGAAAATTGCCCGATCTGCCGCCGCCAAAGCCGAAGTCCTTGTCCGGATCGTCGGCATGGCCGAAATGGAAGCGCCAGCCGAAATCCAACAGAAGTCGCTCCCGCTCGCCGCGCGAACCTGGCGACGCTGGAGCCATGCCGCCCTGAGCCTGGGCCGCCCCGGCGGGCGCCGCGTCCAGGGGCGCCGCTGCCACGGCCGATGCCGCCAAGCTCGTTTTCAATAAATCACGTCGCGACCAATCTTTCATGTTTCCACCTCTCTGTGAAATGTCGCTCTTCCGGCCCCAACATGATCCCTCGCCGGCCAGTCCTTAAAGAGAAGCCAGAAACGGCTTCATTACTTCTACCGTGCGCTGTCTTTGATCGTGGTGCAAGTTGTGCCCCGCGCCGTCGATGTGGACCAGCTTTCCGTTTTTCAGCGCTTTGGCAACTTCCAGGTCCGCCTGACGCGTCTCCGGCGGAGCGTCCCGTTTCAGGATCAGGGTCGGTACGGTGATCTCTGAAAGCGTCTCCTTGATGTTTCCTCCGCCGCGCATTCCCCGCCCGCGGCCGGAGCCGGCAAAGTAGTTGCCGTGGTACTGCTTTTTCGAAAGCGCCCAGTACTCGCAATCCAGCGGGGCCCACAGAGGAGTCTGCTGGTGGCACTGCGCCACCAGGTCGTCATACGGCCGGTTGTTCTGCGCCACCAGCGAGGCAGGATCTCCGCGCATCACCAAGGCGCCTGGCGCCGGTTCGCCGGCCGGTGGGGCCGCGGCGGCGGGCGGCGGAACACCGAGGCCGGGGTCCAGCAGGATGGCGGCCCGCGCCAGATCTTTGTACTTGGCCACCAGCCGCATCACGCTGGACGAGCCCATGGAATGCCCCATCAGGATCGGCTTTTCGAATTTCATCGCACGGACGAATGCGACCAGGTCTTCCACGCCGGTGTCCCCGGTATCCGCCGCGGTGGGCGGATCGGTCAAGCCATGACCCCGCGCATCCACCATGTAGATGTCGTAGTCGGCCTGGAATTCCTCGGCCAGAGTCGCCCAGCAGAGCCCGATGTCGGTGGCCCCGTGGGCCATCACGATCACGGGCTTCCCCGGTTCGGCAACCGCGTGGTAGTAGTTCATCCGGATTCCGTTGGCGTAGACGAAGGCCTCTGTCCACCCGGCTGGCAGGCCGGGCGGTTCCGCGGCGGCTGCCAGGCCCGCCACGGCCGACAGCAGAACGATTGAGAAGGCCAGTTTTCGAATCGACGTAGGCATAATTATTACTCCTGATTGTAGCTAGGGCTCCTTGACCTGCTGCTCCACGATAGCGACACCCCAGGGTTCCAGTGACAGCGTCGCGCCGGTCGACACCGGACGATTCGCCAGCAACTCGGTGCCGCCGCCATAAGCGTACACCATCTGCTGCTGCTTCGCGGAGAAGTTGAAATAGTAGTGGATGGTTTTGCCGGAGCGGCTGGTGCCGTGTTTCACACGGATGGCGTCGGGAAGTTTCTGGTCGGGCCCGATCAACTTTGCCTGGCCGAGCACCCGTTCCAGCAGCTTCCGCTGCAGCTTGTCGCTGAGCACGGTTCCCTCGTAGGTCACCATCCCCTTACCGAAATGATTCTCGGTGATGGCGGGGTATTTCCCGAAAAACGGGTGATCGTAATAGGCCACCGGCGTTGCGGAATCGGGCACCAGCATTTCGGCCCAGTCGCTCACCTGGTTGTCGGCGCCCGCCTGGAAAGGATCGCCCTTCAGCGCGAGGGGCTTGGTCAGATTGGAGAACTCCTGGTAGTGAAAGCCGGCGGCCTGGCGCAGCGGCCCCGGAGCCATCTCCGCGCGGACGGTGGAATACTCGTTGCAGAACCCGCTTTTCAGAGTCAACACCAGGTGTCCGCCGGCCCGAACGTAGTCGACCAGGCGGCCGAGCAGCGCATCGCTGGCGACATACAACGGCGGAACCACCACCACTTTATACGCGCTGAAGTCCGTGGTCTCCGGGAAAACGAAGTCCACGCCGACATTCAGGTGATACAGCGCCGCGTACAGGCGCCGCATCTCGAGTTCGTAACCGTTCGGTTGGTCCCAGGGCAGGTCGCCGGCCGGCTGCGACACCAGGAAAGGCATGTAGCTGATGCCGCGGCGCGAATCGTTGCTGTAGAGCAGCGCCACCGGGGTGGACGCCTTCAGATCGACAATGTGCGAGCCGATGCGCTGCAGCTCGTGCGCCGTCCGCGAGACCTCCGCGTAAGCGCGGCCGGGTTCGAGATCGTGCGACAGCACGCCCTTCCAATAGGTTTCCTGGCCGTAATGCAGCGAGTGCCAATGCCAGTATTCGACCATGTTGGCGCCGGTGGCGGCCATCAGGTAAACATCCTGGCGCAACTGTCCGTCGTAGGGCGGAAACTGGGTGCGTGAATCCCAGCCGATGGTCTGCGCGTTGATTTCGGTTATCAGGTAGTTGGTGTTCTTCAGCGATCGCGCAAAGTCGCCTCCGTAACTCGATCGTTCGCCGTCGTATAAATCCTGGGTGGGGTGGTAGGGATTCATGGCCGCGATATCAATGTGCCTGGAAATTTCGTATTCATTCACCACGGGACGGGTGGGCCCGCCGAAATCCTGGGTGATGAACTGGTCCGGACGAAGATATTCGCGGAGAAGCGAGGCCTGCCAGGCCAGGAAGTTGGTTGTCAGCGAGTCCTGGTAGCGGTCCCACTCCAGTTTCCACCCCGGATTCAAAATGCCATTGCGGGGAGGAACTTCGGACCAGTCGTGCAGCAGTTGCCCCCAGTAAACCAGGCCCCAGATCTTGTTCAGCCGCTCGACGGTCGAGAACTTCTCTTGCAGGTAACGGACGAAGCCGGCCTGCACGTTGTTGCCGGCGGTGCCGTTGGATGAGGTTTCGTTATCGATCTGGTAGCCGATAATGGCGGGGTTGTCGCGATAATGTTCCGCGATTTTTCGAATCACGCGTTCGGAATATCGCAAAAAATCCGGATTCGTGATGTCCATGTTCTGGCGAATGCCGTAGGTAGCCCTTTGACCATTCAGCCCGGTCACCAGAATTTCGGGGTGCTCCTTGTACATCCAGGGTGGAATCGAGTAAGTGGGGGTGCCCATGATGACGCGGATATGCGCCTGGGCCAGGCGCGCGACGATCCGGTCCATCCAGGCGAACTCGAACCGGCCGTCTTCGGGTTCCCAACTGCTCCAAGTGGATTCGCCCACGCGGACCACGTTAATGCCGGCCTGCTGCATCAACTGGACGTCCCGCTCCAGCCGGTCTTCCGGCATGTACTCCTCATAGAAGGCAGCGCCGTAAAGAAACGTATCCATCCGATCGGGGGAGAAACGCGCCGGCGCTTGTGCTTGGGATTGAAAACCCACCGTCAAGAGCATGGCCGCGATGGGCACAGCCAGCCACGGAACAAGGTGGCGAACGGGCAGAATCTTCATAGCCGATATCCTATCAGGGCTTCCGAGTGAATGCAGCGCCGGCAGCCTGTCCTGAGATGGGAGCGGTCGAAGCCAGTTGCGGCGGCAACGTGTGTAGGCGAGTCCCGCCGATGTCGGTGACGGGTTCGAGAATCAACTCGCAAACGTCGTTCGGGACGCCGCTCCGCCCGGTCTGTCGTGGTCCGCGGTTTGAAGGCTGTGGCGAAGCGGGGAGCAACGGAACAAGTGCCGGGCACCGCTAGCAGGTTCGAGTCCTACTTGGGGAGCCAACTCTCCGAAAACCAGACAGGATTCGAATTCCGCCTTCACTAGTTATCGCTGCCAGGCAGCTTGGATCTTCTTGACCTGCTCCAACAATACCGGGATGTCCTCCGTCGCTGTCTTCCACAGCTCGTCAACGTCGACGGAGTCATAACCGTGAATGAGGCGATCCCGCATACCCGCGATGTCCCTCCAAGGGACTTCTAGTGTGCTGGGCGCGCATCGCCGGAGAAAGCCTCTTCACTGCCTCGCCAACTACCGCGATCTGATAGCAACAGGCGGAGACCAACTGGTGGTTACAATCCAATCCAGCCCGGTTCGCTCCGCGAGTGAAATCCACCACTCGGGCGCAAGCCGTGATGATGTCGGTTACGGTTGCCGCGTCAGTCGAGTTATCGGGAGACATAAACGGGTACCGCAGCAGCGAGAATCCTGCTTCGGCGCAGCGCGTTCCCGCTCGACTCGATGGCCCGCCGGCTGATGAGGTCCACTTGGCATCCAAGGAGATCCGCAAGTTCTCGCTCCATTCGCGCATGCTCGAACAACCCCCACTCGGCGTCTGGGGCAAAGGTTACGAGAAGATCCACATCCTGAGCGGTGGAAGAGTCGACCAGCATAGATCCAAAAAGCTCGAGTTTGACAATACTCCACCTCCGGCAGAACTCATCCAACTGAGCCTCGTCCACGGGCAGCCGTTGCAAGATGGCCATTTGTCCTCAGGATAACGCGGAGTGGCCGCTGGAGGGCGCCACCGGTCAGGCTGGACGGGCCGCAAAGGTCCGAAACTTGTCCAAAGTGGGGAGCCACAGCTCTACGAATTGATTCTACGTAGCCCGGCCGCCACTATCCTGGAGGGTTCCCGCGCCGGCCCGGTCCTTGCCAAGTGGACTGCTACGACGAGTTCGCTAGAATCTCGAAAGTGGCAGACGGCTCTGCTGAGTTCGCTTGTTCTGCGAATTCGGCCCGTTTCCTCACCGTTCCCTCGGTTTTACGCCTGCGGCGGAACACCCGGGGCGGTTGCCGGTTCGGCATCCCGGGCTTCAAACCACCACCGGCGCCAGTTCCGCTGAAACCGCTCTTCCAGCGCCCGCACGAATTCTTCTCCCCCAAACGGGTGTCCGGTGCAGGTGCAGCGTCGCAGCAGGTTGTCCGCTTGGCAATTGCGGCGGCAACGTGCGCACGCGAGTGGCGCCGATGTCGGTGACGGGTTCGAAAATCAACTCGCAAACCAGCGAGTGCATTCCCTGACAACCCTAATCAGGCTGAAGTACGCGTTGAGGAGGCATCGCCGGCGGACGCTCACTTGGTGAATACGAGCCGGATGAGGTTCCGCCGTACGGTTGTGTGGTTGTGCGCTTGTGCTATCATGTTGTTGTGCGCACCACACTTGATATTCCGGACGAGCCTTATTACCTCGCCAAGGCGATCGCCCGGGACCGGAACCGCAGCCTAGGACGAGTGATCGGTGACCTCATTCTGCAGGCGGCACACAGCGCAAAAGGCGCAACCATACAGATGAGCGACTACGGATTCCCGATTTTTCGGTGCACACGGCCCGTGACGAGCGAGGACATCAAGGCTCTCGAAGATGAAGAGTGAGGTCTACCTCCTCGACTCCAACGTCCTCATCGCACTGGCGACGCCCGAGCACAGTCTGAACGCGCGGGCGGCGGGCTGGTTCCGCAAGGGACATCGGTTTGCCACCTGCCCCATCACCCAGGGAGCGCTATTTCGTTTCCATCTACGCGTCGGCGTGGACGCGACAGCGGAATCCGCCAAGTTACTGTTGGAATCGATTTCGACCCTCCCGCGGCATGAATTCTGGCCGGACGATGTATCGTATCTCGACCTGCCGACGGCAGGAATCGTTGGGCATCGACAGGTCACGGATGCCTACCTCGTACGGCTCGCGCGGAGCCATGGGGGAACGTTAGCCACAATGGATCAATCACTGGCCGCGGTTCACCCCGGCGCCACATTCATCCCGTAGCGCCAGTCATCCTTTGGACCGGCCCGGCGACTCACTCAGACCCGTGGAAGTTCGAAAGTCGTCCAGTGTGGGGAACCAACCCAGAATTGCCGTTTAAAACCTGGACCAGAGACCAAAGGGACTGCTACGACGAGTTCATTAAAACGTCGGAAGTGGCAGACGTCCGTCACTTTCAATGATTTCGCCAAACCGTCGCAGTAGGTGTCCACTTGGCGAGGAACGACGCTCAGAGCGGCCACTGTGCCTTGTGAAGCGCGAAGGAAACGCCGGCGAGAGTAAGAGCGACGATGATCAGTCCTCTTCGAATTTTTCCTCGCGATAGATCGTTCCTAGGCGGTGAGGCCTGCCACCTGGCCGCGCAAGACGGTGACGGAACACTTGGGGAGCGTGAAAACGGTCTGTGCGGAGGCGTCGATTGAGGAAACGACAGGCGGCAGATCCGGATCGGCGTGAGCCGTGGCGTCCTTACCGTGCCAAACGTACTGTTCGCTGCCAAATGTGACCATGCGGACTTGCACCTGAAAAATGTCCCAAGCGGCCATCGCCGTCAAAAGCGACGCGAACCGGGTAGGCATTCTGGCGGTCTTTATTGACGAGCAGCAAAGCCCAGTGGCCGTCCGGGCGAACAACCGCATAGCTGGTGACAAGAGCGTTGCCGGCGGCGTCTTCGATTCCGACATCGACGGGGTGGAGGCGATGCATCGCCGGTGCGATGTGTAACCCATTCTTCGTTGATCATTTTTCCAGCATGGTAGAACGCCAGATAGTTAATGATCTTTCCCTGGCGATCCGTAAGCACGTTGCCCCAGATTGCGTATCCCTGGCCACCATGCCCGATGCTGCTGGGTTCGATGGGCGAGTGAACATAAAGCGCGCCGCCCTCCTCAAAGAAGGCGCCCACGTTATCGGCAAGCCACAAAGCGGAAAAAATATCGGACATGTAAACGGAAAGCGAACCGCAGAGATTGCTTTCGGTGTTCATGAGCGGAACAGAAGCGGGCAATCCGTCATCGCGGAAACGACTGCAGCGTTTTGTGCGTCAGATCGCGATTACGGTACAGGTCATCCCACTTCATCGTGCGAGGAGTCATAAGGGTAGATTTCGAAAGAAGCGAACGTCAGATCCGCTTCGCGATTTCGCTCTTTTAGATAATTCATAGAAACGGCCGAAACAGGATTTGTTCCCGTGGGCATCAGGCCAGACGGAGACGTCCTGGTTAATACCCTGGTAGACCGGGTCCACCCAATTTGAGAGTGGGATCGACCTTGTGGATTGCGTCCGCAAATTGGAGGTAGAGCGTGGCGTAATCTTCAGGCATGTAATATTGGCCGTCGGCTTCCTCGTCCATTTCGACCCAACTGATCGGATAGCCGCGCTTTTTCAGGTAGGCGCACATATGGCGGCTGCATCTTCGGGAACGTTGTAAATCAAGGCAACGGTGATCAGCGCGGGAAGGCTATTGGTGATACCGCTGGTGAAGAAGATGATCCCAAGCCGGTCTGGTCTCTGCGCGGGCTGAGGTCGTTGACCGTGTGCCACGGATCCGTGGAAGAACAATAAGTGGCGGTTTGCTGGCGCCGTCGGGTGCGTGCTGAACGAAGTCCGCGAACTTGCCATTGGCCTCCAATCTGCCCACGATAGACTTCGTAGATTGCGTAGCCGACGCGATGCCGAATATCGTCCGTTTCCGTGCGGACCAGGCCGGTTAGACGATTGTGTCATGACGACGCGAACCCAACGGGTAGAGATGAGATTGTCGGCAAGCTTGCGCGTTACGCTGCCACCTTTGCCGTCGCGAACGAGGCCGTTGGGGAAGCGAACCCAGTTGCCCATCGCCTGACTGGAGACTGGGAGGTACTCGCCGCCCTGCCCGGTTGCGTCCATGGCCGGCTCTTCCCAATTCATGGGATCGGCGCCGACCCAATATTCCACTTCGTATTCGCGGGCGCTTGGTTCGCACCAGTCGATGCGGATCGCGTTCACGTCGTAATATTCGGCCGAGGTCGACGATGATCCATTGCGGGTGCAGGGAGTCGTCATCGTGGGTGAAGGCTTCGGTCAGGTAAGGATTGCTTTTCCAGAAAGTGGTGGGATCGCCGTCGGTCAGGCGGGAATAGCCGCGGCTGGTGCCGCCATTGTGGGTGCAGCCGCGATGAGGGAGGCTGTAGCCGAACGAATCGTGGATGGGTTCACCCAGCTCGGAACTGCCCACGAAGTAGCCGAGCTGGTTGGCTTCGTCGCTCCAAGTGCCTTTGGGATTCCAGTGCCAATAATCGATCGTCTCCGGAGTATGCAAGCGATAGCTGATCGGGCCCCAACCAGCAGACAGGCAGAGCTTGACCATTTCTGGCGTATAGAGCCGGTTGATAGACTCGCGTGACTGAATGTCCATCGATGTCGCAAGCGCCGCATCGGGATCGAAGGAGTTGACGGCCTGAGTTGGCGCCGCGTGTACGCGTAGCAGCGTGGGAGCCGCCGGAGTAGAAGGTGCATTCTGACCAGCCAGGACGACCCCGTCAGCCAGGGGGCGAATCATCGTCAGCGCGGCCGCGCCGACGGTTGTTTCCAAGAAACTGCGTCGCGAACCAGCCACAGGATACCTCCACCAAGAGAATATCACCTGGTAGAGAGTATTATGAAAATTGACACGGCTTGTTAACGATTGGAGCAGGATAGAATCCTGGAATCGGGTGGTCAATCTCGGCCACCCTAACCCTGGACAAAACCGGCAAGGTGGCCACTTCGCTTGGAGGCGTTCAGGTCTCATTTAGCGGAATCCCAGCCTCGTTGTCGGAGCCGATGAGCGAAGGCGATTCAACAGACGCTCGAAATTGGGCGCCCTGAGCGTCGCCGACTCAGAGGATGACTCACCGCGAGCTACAAAAGCTGCTGTCCAAAGCAATTGGACTGGATCGGGTGAATCGCCTTTCAGGCTGAAAAGATCGAAACGTGTCCCGGGCCGGGACCCACCGCCAGGCTTCACAAGCCGCCTTCTTCGTCACGGCACGTTTACCGCCAGCCGGTGCATCCCGCCCGAAGGTATCAACATCAGCGCCAGGTTAGCCGGCTGTTCATGGTTTGGGCCTGATCTTGGCGGCGAAGGACTGGGCTACTATTTTCCCGTTCCGCACGACAAATGTGTCGGTCGCGATTTCGTACGAATTGTCTGCGGTTTCCGCGGTCCAAAGTATATAGGCGTGATCGCCCTCAACAGACCGGTGTTGCATTGTGAATGAGGAGCCCGGCTTGGCGAATTCCGAAATGAGGGACTCAAACAAGGGCTTGATCGCGTCTGGACCTCTTAACGGCCCGGCCGGCGCAAAAAAAACCGCATCCGATGAGTAGTCTGCCAGGACTCCGTCGACGTCGTACTCACTAAAGGACTTCAGATGGCGATCCAAAACATCGCTTGTAGACACCGTTTTCATACTTCCTCCTTGTCGGTAGTTGATCCGATTCTTTTTCTAAACCCAGGGTTTTGCCGCTCTCTGAATCGGCCCGGCGAGATACTCGGATCCAGAGAGCGGCAGATCTAAGCACGAGTTGCGATTACCTCGAGGTACTCGGCAGCGACCAGCGTGAAGCCGTCCCTCCCACGATTGTGCGCCGACCAGATCGCCTCCAACTCCCGGTGGAGGGACCTTCGGCCGGTGCGGTCGAGAGCAGCGAAGGCGCGATTCACAGGCCCGTAGTATTCCCGAAAGAAGTTCACGACTTCGGAGGGTGGGAACGGGTAGTCGAAAGTGTAGAGTCTCCGCGTGAGCCTCAGATCGCACACCCGCGAACCAAATCGTTCCCGCACGGTAGCCTCATCGCCCCATAGCAGTGGCGAAGGCATCCCCGACGGCGCGATGAACTTCGCGACGGTGCGAAACATCGTTCCCACGAACCCTTCCGGCGTCCAGTTGGCCATGGCGATCGTTCCGCCGGGAACGCAGACTCGCGTGAGTTCGGCCGCCACCAGGTGCGGACGAGGCGCGAACATGGCGCCGACAAGACTCACGACCACGTCGAAGCGCGAGTCTGGAAAGGGGAGCGATTCCACGTCGGCGACCCGGAAACTGGCAGGGAGGGCTTCCGCCATCGAGCGAGCCTGGGCCCGCTCGATGAGGTTTTCGGCGATGTCCACGCCGGTCACTCGCACGCCCTCCCGAGCGGCGATCAACGCCAGTTGGCCGGATCCGCAGGCTACGTCGAGCAGATGTGCTCCGGGCGGCACGTCCAGATGCTCGTAAAAGGATCGAGCGTCGTTTTCCATGAAGCGTGAGAAACGATCGTAGTCTCCAGCCATCCAAGTGGTGCGCAGGCGCGACTTGAGGCTTTCGATATCGGGTGTCAGTGTAAGCGTGCTCATTGGTATCCTCTCCTACTTCTGTCCTGCCGCGAGCGCGAGGGCGTCGCTGGTAGTCAGGGTCTTGCCCCCGACACCCCAATCGCCGCTGCAAACTTCCTCGACGGTCACTACGGTGAAGGGCCGCAGATTTTCGCCCTCGATAGCGACCATCGCGTCAGTAAGTTTCGTGATGATCTCCTTCTTCTGGGACGGTGTGAAGACTTCCTCGATCAGCTTTACTTGAATCAGTGGCATTTGTTTCCTCGTTCAGTGAATTTGGTTGTCTTGATCAACCGGCTTCAGTATGGGGCACGCTTGAGCGGGAACCCTTATCCGGGCGTCCTACTTCCTTGACAGTGCGGCGGTATCATGGAAGTCAGTTGCCCGTTCGTCCGGCGCGCAATGCCGGGCGTCTGGTGAGCGGGCCTGGAGAATGGGATGGACATCCTTTCTGAAATTCTGAAGGTGGTCAAACTCGAGGGGGCTATCTATTACAACGGGGAATTTACGGCGCCTTGGAGTTTCCGCTCTCCGCCGTCGAGCGTCCTGGCGCCCCATTTCGCGGCCGGCGGCGGTCACGTGATCATCTACCACCTTCTTACGGAAGGGCGTGGTTTTGCCAGATTAGAGCACGGCAAGCCGATCGCACTCACTGCGGGCGACATCGTGATCTTCCCGCATGGCGACTCACACATCATAGGCAACGGCGCGCCGGTCGAGCCCGTGGACCAGGAGGGCGAACTGCATCGCATCTTCGCCCAGGGTCTCAAGCTCTCCCGAGCGGGCGGGGGAGGAGAGGTCACTAAGTTCGTCTGTGGTTACATGTCCTGCGATCCACAGTTGAGCCGGGTATTTCTGGCCGGGCTTCCTTCCATCCTCAAAGTCAACGTTCGGGATGGCGCGGCAGGGAAATGGCTGGAGGGTTCCATTCGTTTCTCAGTCGAGGAAGCTGACGCCTCAGGCGCCGGCGCAAAGGCGGTGATGGCGAAACTCTCCGAGGTGGTGTTCGTAGAGACGCTGCGGCGTTACATTTCGGAACTGCCGCCCGCGGAGACCGGGTGGCTTGCCGGCGCGCGAAATCCGGAAGTCGGGAAGGCGCTCGCGTTGCTGCATCGCGATCCCGCTCGGCCTTGGACGATCGCCGATTTGGCGCAAGAGGTCGGACTGTCGCGTTCCGTCCTGGCCGAGCGATTCCGCCACTATCTTGGCGAGCCGCCTATATCGTATTTAACCCGCTGGCGGCTGCAACTCGGGGCACAGATGCTGAAATCCAGCAACCGAAGCGTTGCCGAGATCGCGGCTGACGTCGGGTATGAGTCCGAGGCCGCCTTCAATCGCGCCTTCAAGCGGGAGCAGGGCATTCCTCCGGCGCGGTTCCGCAGCGAATCTCGAACGGGTGAAGCGCCGTTAAGCGCCGATGCGGATGCGGCGCCCCTGGGTCTGCCGGCTTAGGAATTACTCGGTCGCCCAGTCTGGATGTGCCCGCCGGTTTAGAGTTTCCGCGGGCGTCGCTGGCGCGCTCGGTGCAGCTCGGATGCGCGTCCGCGCGACCCCGAAACGCCGGAGCCGCCGGGATTGCCCATCAACGCTTCGCTCTCGCTGATGGATCGCCGGCGGCGTGGTCTGCGGCGGTAGCGGGAGGTTTGCCGCGCTGTCACTTGACGCGGGCTACGATCAAGCGCATCGCTGCCCGGGCTGCGACGTTCGGCGTTGGTTGAGCCAACTCATAAGCGGAGTAGTCGCCACTTTGCCAGATCCGTCGAAGCGCACAGCCGCCGTCGTCCCCGCAGGCGAACTGGAAAACGCCGCCGGGGAGTCCGCGCCAGCCTGCCTGCGGATCTTCCCTAACGTATCCGGTCAGCCGCGCACGGTCGCCCGACTGCTTGTTCAGCAGTTCGAACCAGGTCCCGACGAGGTTAGGCCGCAGCTCGTAGGTCCCCGGAGCCATGACCTTTCCTCCCGCCTCGAATGCGAAAGGGATGTCGGCCTTCAGTGTCTGCGCGGAAGCCAAGGTTGACGAAAGCGTCACCGCGGTAACTGCAAGGACCAGGTTGAAGATCAGACTCTTCATTTTCGTGCCATGCAGGTGTTGCTTGATGCGGTTGAGACATTTTTTGGCTAGCTTTCTCCCGCTTTCGCGGCTCTTTGCTTGAATCAGTTGCATTTTGTTTTTCCTCGTTCAGTGATTTTGGTCGTTTTGATCAACCAGGCCCAGTATGAGGCGCGACTCAGCGGGAACCCTTATCCGAGCGTCCCACTCCCTTGACAGTGCGGCGCTACATGGAAGTCGCTTGCTCATTCGTCCTGCGCGCAATGCCGGGCGTCCGGCGAGCGGGCCAGGAGAATGGGATGGATGTCCTTCCGGAAGTTTTATAAGGCACACCTAACGATAGGATTGGCACGTCACGCGCCACTTACCCGGCCCCGGCGACGCCGGACTTTGACAGCACTTCTGTTCCTTCGTGGAGCTTCGAAAACACGCGAGACAAAATCGTCGCCCCAGCCAAATATGCCGGCCTCGCGGAATTGCCCGAAACGTGCGACGCAATCGAAGAGACTTGTTCACCGGCTCGCGCCGGGCGATCGCGGAGAAGTTCGAGTCTCGTCTCTTTGCTCACCCGGCATCGACGCATCCGTGAGAGATCAACTGTGACAATGCGAATGAGATAATGCGGTTCGAGCGAGCCGTACATCAGGTCGCAAAAGTTCGAAAGTCCTCCAGGGTGGGGAGCGAAACGGTCATTCGTTGACAGCACGGGGATTCGCCGAGGTAAAGCCGTGAAGTGCTCTGTCTTCAGGTTCGAATCCTCTCTGAGCCTGAAGCGGTGCGGAAGAATGCGAACCACACGGACTCACGGGGGCGCTGGGATAGGATCTCGTTCCAGGCCGAATGTTCCCTTTGGTGCGGGCGGTTGACGACCTCAACCGACGAATGGGTCGATGATGCGCACGCCAGCGTTCACAAAATCGGCACGGTTTCGCGTGGCGACCGCCAGACCGTGGACAACCGCCGTCGCCGCGATGAGGCTATCCTTGATCGGCATGGCCTTCCCGGTTGTGCGAAGACGCGCCAGCAGTTCCGCCCATTTCAGGCCCGTGTCCGCGTCCCAGGGCAGACAATGAAGACGCCCGACCCCAGCGTCGAACCAGCGTTCCAGGGCGGCCCGCTTCCTTCCCTTGGGAAGGATGAGAATTCCGAATCGAAGTTCGCCGAGAATGACGGGATCGACGGCGATGTCTGGCTCATGGGTGCGAAGCCACGCCAAGACACGCGGATCGGGCGTTGGTTTCGTCGGCTCGCTCAGAACATTGGCATCGACTAAGTACTTCACAGTGCATCCGTCGACTCAGAGTCGATGGGGACGAAGAAGTCCTTCTGCGGACAGGCGAGCAGCCAGTCAATGGCGCCCTGGTTCGGCGGAGCCGCACGCCGGACGAGGCGATAGTCCCCATGATCGAGACGCTCGACGTCAAACTCCTGCCCCGGCTCGACACGGTCCATCTTCCGAAACTCTGCCGGCAGAACGATCTGGCCCTTGGAGGAGACGGTGGTCTTCATACAGGTAAGATATCGTCTTACCCACGGCGGTGTCAAGCCCTACGCGGGGAGAACCACGATAGGGATCTGTGACTCACCTTGAGCAGCTTACGGATGAACGTGATCTTGGCATTCGGCTGACAGGGCGCGAAAGTCGTCCGGGGTGGGGAGCCAATCCGGTCTCCGATTCGCCATTTCCTTCTTGGATTTAATTGTTGAGCGCTCGAACCCGTCGTGGGCTTGAACGAATCGGATCTGCCGCGTGGACTCACCAGCGGCGCATGGCAGCCACAGCCTATGGCTGATCTTCCAGCGTGAGTGGCCGCTGTACTTCCAGACGAAGTTGCCCTCGACCAACTTGCGTCAGATTCACGAAGTCACAGCGGTCCTGCAAGCGGCGGCGTAGCAGGATCAAGCGCGCTTCGAGATTGTCTTTGATGTCGGGCAACTGCAAACTGGCATCCAGCCGGATTTCCTTGTTTGTAAAGTCCACGCGTCCATTTTGGGCGTAGCTCCGGACCAGCTTCCAAAAGATACGGCCGGCGATGCCTTTGATCAGGTACGCGTCATCGATAAAGATGCTGTCATCCGCTTCATAGTGCTTGATGGTCGAAGCGGCCGCCGGCTGTACCGTATGTGGCCGGCGTGGGATCTCTTGCGGCCTGGCACTCTCCGCGCGCTCCAGCAGGGCCATCGAGACCGCCATCTGGCGCGCGGCGATTCGTACCACGCGCTCATCGTCGGACAGAAACCGCCCGGCAGTCGCGCTTTGGAGACAGAGTATCCCGAGCAGTCTGTCCTGAGCCACCAACGGCACTACTAGCTGGCTTTGGACCCGCGGCAGCCCAGGCAAAGCGATCTCCCGTTCCAGCAGGCTGTCTTCGCCACGACGCTCCACGGTAAATCGCACGGCGTTCGAGTACAGCAGGTCGCGGCTGAAGTTGGTGGTTCGCACCACTTCGCGGCGCTCGGCCGCAACGCCGAGGATTCCCTCGCCGACCCACGCTTCCGACCCGATTCCGGACTCACCAAACCCGCGGCTTCCCAGCGTGAACAGGCGCTTGCCATCCTCATCCGGCACCATGAGGAACGAGTGGTCATACCCAAACAGCGCGGACAAGGCGTCGAGTGAGGCGTCGATGATCGATTCGAGCTCGCAGCAGGCAGCCAGCCGCGCCGTGAACTCTTCGACCTGCGGAAGGTAGTCAACCCTGGAAAGCCCTTCACCGCCAGATTCCGCGTTCATCGGCCGGCAGTCCAGGACCTGGAAGATGTCCACGCCGCGCAGCCTGAAAACGTGGCTCATGCCGGTTTGCGACGCCACCGCGTCGAGCCGCGTCTTCACCCGGTCGAAGACGGCGCCCCCGGTTTCGGTTCGCTCGAAGCGCAAGTCCAGCCGGTATTGGCGCAGGGTGTCTGGTGAGACCACCACCACTTGCACGAAAGGGTTGTGGGCCATGTTTTCACGGGTCTTGTTGAAGAACTGGTAGGACAGGCCGACATGGTGGCTATCGACGCGGTGAACAATCGAAAGGTATGTCAGGTTCGGCGTCCCGTCCTGGGCGCATGAGCAGATGGATGCCGGAATGATCCCCTCAAAGCACGAGGCAATGCTTTCGAGCGCTACCGCCAGAGGCAAGTCCGTACTCATAGGCTTCTGCCCGCTCCAGGTCCGGGGGTCTGATCGAAGACCTGCTCGGGCACAAAAAGGATTTTAACCAGCACCGCCGAGGTCTCGATTTCGGCTCGCCAAAAAGCTTCGACGTGCTCGCGAAGTTGTCCCAAGGGCTCATTCACTACCGCAAACGCTTCGCGATGCCGTTCGACGGCGGCCAAGTCCGTACTGTCTGGTTCGGTGGTCCCGGCGAGACGGCCCTTCAACTGAAACGTCCGGTAATTCGTGGGGAGCGAGAAGGTGGCGGCGATCTGCCCATTTCCTTCGAGGTTGTCCAGCGTCTTGCGGCTGGTGGCGAGCGGCACGCACAGGCTGACGTACAGACGGTCCTCAGAAACGCGCGGGCCCCAGGCGCGCGTGATTTCCGGGACGTGGCGCGAGTCGCGGGTACCAATCAGAACCGACACGGGGCCTTCGAGGAAAGTCTTCAACTCGCCGCTGATTGAGACCGGATGCCCACTCGCCATGCTCACATTCAGGCTATCGCACTCCCGTGCGGTGCGGTGCAGGGGGTGCTTAGCAAATATTTAGGAATCTTCTAAGGATCATTTAGGAACGCCAGTTTTCAATCCCCCCTATTCTGAAACTGGCCTTAGAAAGGAGGCTCACAACACAATGTCGAATCAAAGCAACACGAACGGGAATCGATCAAGCCAAAACCAGGTCAAGCATGTGCCGGCCGGAACGGGACCCGCCTATTGCGGCCCTGGAGACCGGATCACCTTCTTGATTACCGGCGCGCAGACCGGCGGAGCTTTTTTTGTGGCCGAGGCGTCGATAGCGCCCGGAGGAGGTCCGCCGCCTCACGTTCACTCTCGCGAGGATGAATCGTTCTATCTCCTGCACGGCTCGCTGGCTCTGCAGGTGGCCGGCAAGGCGCTGAACGCATCGGCGGGAGATTTCATTTACATCCCTCGCGGCACGGTGCATTCCTTCAAAAATGTCGGCCAGGAAACCGTAAGAATGCTAACGATGGCCACGCCGGCGGGGCTTGAGAACTTCTTCGCAGAGGCTTTCTTCCCGGCGGCCGACATCGCCGACATTCCCCAAATCAGCGAAGCGCTGATTGGTCGTGTGATGCAGGCCGCTCCCAAATACGGTATGGAATTGCTACTCCCCGCCGAAAAACGACCGTGACTGGCGTTTGCCGAAAGGAACCATATGACACCGCAGATCCTGACTCACAACAATGCCGTGCGCGCCCTTACCGGCAAGTCGGCCATCGTTACGGGCGGCTCCCGGGGCATCGGACGGGCCATCTGTAGCGCCCTGGCCGCCGAAGGCGCGCGAGTGATGGTGAACTACAGCAAGTCAGCAGAAGAGGCCGTGGCCCTGGCCGCGCGCATTGGGGGACTTGCTTTCCAGGCGGATGTCGCCGATGGGGCGCAGGTCCGAAGCCTGTTCGATGCCACCGAACGAGCTTTCCAGGGCATCGACATCCTGGTGAACAACGCGGGTGTCGCGCTGTTCAAGCCCGTCGCCGAAATCGAGGACGGCGAATACGACCGCACCTTCGCCGTCAATGCCCGCGGCGCCTTCTTGTGTTGCCGGGAGGCCGCCCGGCGGATGCGCGACGGAGGCCGGATTGTTTCCATCTCGAGCGGCGCCACCGTGGGAGGATCGCCCGGCGGCGCCGCATATTGCGGCTCCAAGGCAGCAATCGAGCAGCTCACGCGCGCCTTGGCCCGCGAATTGGGAGCACGCCAGATAACGGTGAACACAGTGTCGCCAGGCTTCACCGATACGGAGATGTTCGCCGGTTTGCCGCAACCCGTCATCAGTACCGCCGCAACGCGCACGCCGCTCGGGCGCGTCGGGCGCCCGGAGGATGTGGCCAGCGTCGTGGCCTGGCTCTGTACCGGCACCGCCGGATGGATCACCGGACAGAACATCCAGGCCGGCGGCGGCCTGAACATGGTGTAGCCTACCGCTGGTGCCACCGCACCGTATTTAAGTTGTGGTGGGCCGGTGAGCCGCCGGCCCCAATGGCAGGCTCTTCCGGAGCAGTTTGAGAGTTACTCCGCGAAGACTTCCTGCAGTGTGCTCAAGGTGGAGCTGAGCGTCTTTGCCGACACCGCTCCCAACCTCTTCGTTAACCGGGCCTTGTCCACGGCGCGCATCTGATCCAGCAAAATCAAACCCTTCTTGCCGCCATGCGTAACGCCGATGCGAAACGGCGCCGCGCGATTTTTTGTTGTCATTGGCGCGACGATCACGGTCCGCAGGTAATCGTGCATTTCCGCGGGGGATACAACCACGCACGGACGCGTCTTCCTGATCTCGCTCCCGATGGTGGGATCGAGATTCACGAGCCAGATCTCCCCACGCGTCACCAGGACAACTCCGTGTCGGCCGCATTGCCGAATTCGCCCATTACCAGTTCGTCATCCCCGGCTTCGGCGATCTTCCTGGCGGCCTCCGCCCAACCTGTGCGCACAGGGCTGGCCGGCCTGCGCAACACGAGGGCGTCGCCTTCGATGGTCATCTCCGCTCCCGCCTTACCGCTGAGTCCCAGTTGTGTCAGGATCGGCTTGGGTATAACGACGCCTTGTGAGTTGCCGATTCGCCGGATGCTTACGTGCATACCTTTCATGATAATAACAATGTTATTCCGTGAGTCATGAAGTGTCAAGCCGGCGGCCGCGAGCCGATCATGAGGACAGCGATGGCGTCCGGATGGATTGCCTGCGAGCGTGATCGGGACCGAAGTTTCTCAACCGGTTGACTGGTCCTGACGTTTGGCTCGCCCTTCGGCGAAAAAACCGGCCACCTCCTTGGAATAGCCGCCATCCAGGTCCGGAATGGGCATACCATGGGCCACCAGCACCTCTGCGCACCCGACCCAGTCGCCTTCCTCCGGATCGTGATTGCGGGAGGCCCAGGAGAGCGTGCCATTGACGTCGCTATCGAAACCATGGTGTTCCGTCCAGCTTGCGCCATGCTCAAGCAAAAATCGCGCCAGATCGGCATTTCCCTGGAACACGGCGAGATTCAGCGCGGAGGCATCCCAGTCGCTGCTCCGGACGGCGATGGGCCAGCCGAGTTCCACCATCAGACGCACCGCCTCGTGATTGCGCGCCTCGGTCAGATTCGGAAGCTGGCGAAGCTGCGCTTCGGAGAGGGTGCTGAAGATATCGGGGTGGGATGAGAGGATCCTCAACGCTTCGTCTTTATTGCGGCCAGCGCACGCGGCGACGAATCGGTCCGGCAAAGACAGCGGCTCGCCGGCCCCCGCCCGATCCAGCGCTTCCGCAACTTCGGGTAGCCCGTTCTCGAGGGCGAAGCGATAGGCGGAAATGCCGTCCTTCGTTTTCGCGTGAGGATCGGCGCCGGCCAAAAGCAGGGCTTCGACATGAAGGCGCGAACGCCGCCGCCGGATCGCCCACAGCAACGGGCTGCCCAGGCCGCTGGCAGAGTCGTTCGCATCCTTGGTGTACGCCAGCAGCAGTCTAAGACCTTCGAGGTTGTCCGTACCGAGTTGGTGGTGAAGCGCATTGCTGCCTTCCACCCTGGCTCCGGCTGCGAGCAGCAGGCGAGCGCATTCCAAATCGCACGCTTCCATGGAATGGTAGAGCGATTCGCCGTCGTTCGGATCGGCGCCTGCGTCGAGGAGCATACGGGTGAGCTCGGGATCGTGGTTCTTTCCAGCGGCTCCGTGCAGCGCGCTGAGCGAATATTCTCCGTCCAGCCAGGATTGATTCGGGTCGGCGCCGGCTCCGAGCAGCAGACGCGCGCAGCGAGCGCGGGGCGCGGGCGTTCGTTATCGTGGCCGTACACCTTGTGGAGCCACCGGGGGACGGCCATGGCAAGTTTGCTGGATGTGTCGCCGGTTTTATGCGGAGGGCATTCGTCTAAAGGCGGAAGAGGGGATAGCTTCAGAGTTGCCGGAGCATCTGCTCGCCAACGCGCAGAACCATCAGTGGACCTCGTCAAGGGGAACGATCAGGGACCCCAGCGCCCCGGTTGCCCGATCCACGACAACCAGTCGAAATTCCTGTGCGCCAGCCGCAATCTTTACTGAGGTGGAGTAGGGGATCCCGTTCTTTGAGTAATACTGGTAGGACCTCTGATCAATATTCACGGCCGCACTCTGTGTGTTGGGATAAAGAACCGTGCCCTTGGAATCCCGTTCCGCCGTTACGACGTCGATGACGCCTTTCCAGCGCTCACCTGTATCTTGCAAAGACAGATGCTGAGTCGAAATGGTTGCTTTGATCCGCAGAGCATCGGATTCCCGTTCCACACGAGCGGCGATAGTAATGCCTTTCGCCTCCAGCGGGCTCCACAACGCCCTTTCGACTTCCGCCTTTACGTCTTCGATCGCCGGCGCGTTCCGATTGTCCGCTTAGTATCCCCTTCGTGAACGCACGCTCAGCCCTCTGCGCTTCGGTACCTCGACCCGTAGGTCGTGGTATTGGCCATCCTGAGCGTCCGCTTTGGGATAGAAGCCGAGGGTGTAGGTCACCGCGGAATCGTCGATCGCCTCGCGCACGGCCGACGCAAGGTCGTTCGTATTCAGGAAAGCCTTTCCCCCCGTGCGTGACGCGAGTTGCCGCATGGTCTCCTGGCCTTCTGGCCTTGCACCGAGAGGATTCCTATCCACCATCGCGTCGGTACCCGTGATCTCGCTTCTTGCCTGGTACCGGTCCGCCAGGGCGACCAATCCGCGTGCGTCTACCGGATAGATGGCCATGCCGGCGTTATTCAATGCGCGCGCCGCGCCTTCAATTTCTCTGTTGAAATTCCGACCCTCGCCACCAGAGTGGGTCAATTGTGGTGTATATTCGATCCCGCCAAAGGGCGTCCTCCTGGCGCGCGCAAGTGTGGACTCGTTCGTCTTCGGTCCGATCCAGAACGGGAAACTCGCCGATATCCACACCAGGTTCTTCCGCCCGGGAAGCGGCGCTATATGGTTGGCGATTGCTTCCAGAGCGGCTGCAGTCCGGCGCGCGGAGTCGGCGTAATAGAGGGGCTTCATGTTCCGCTCAGCATTCTCGATCATCATCTTAAGCACCTGGGTGAGTCCGTAGTTGCCTGTCGGGACAACCATTGGCGGAACCATACTCTCGGCGTTCGAGTCGATTCGGCCATCATACGTTGACAGCGCGAGTTGGAGTTGCCCTGGATCGCCGGTAAAGTCGCGTAGGATCGTTAGCGTCCGCCCCAGAGTATAAATGGCCACTCGATCCTGCGGTCGCATACTGGCCAGGAACTTCTCGATCTGTCCCCGCGCATACTGTTGATCTTTAAGTCGTGTATTTAGCCCATCCAACAAAACAACCGTAATGTTACTCGGAGTATTGGCGCGCCGCTCCAGAACGTTGGTGAACAGATTCGGCTCCGCGATGGGTGGTTGCCCCGGAATCGTGGTGCCGCTGGTGTCCACGGTGAAAAGCGAAATGGTCTGCCGCTTTCCGCGATCGAACACGGCGAAATCGCCCTTCCCCAGGTCCGGCACCGGCCCATTCTTGTCGCGTACAACCACATTCACGGTGACCAAACGTGTCGTGGTGCGGATGACGGTCTGGTCAGGATGCGTTTGAGCAACCGACTGAGCGGTGAGCGCCACTGCGGAAATTACAATTGCCAGTAAGACGAGTAGAGCCCGCACGATTCCTCCAACCCACGCCGGTCTTATGTATGAAGGCGCGGTTTCATATGCAAGCCGAATTCCATGCGCAACCAATTGAAAACATGTCTATCCAAATGCTTTCGGAGCGTGCGCACTGGCCGAAAACCACCACCGTGGTCGTAAGTGGCCAATCGGCGGGCCTTGGGCGCAAGCCGCATCACTATTCAGTTAAATCGGATGGGGGAACACACCTCAGCGCTTCGCGCTCGGATCGCCGGTGGGCGCCGGCGCGTGGTCCTGCGCGGCGGGCGGACCGAGCAATTCCCGAAAGATCGGTTTCAGAGCGTCGGCCCAGACCTGATAGCCCTTTTCGGCCGGATGGAGTTTGTCGGCGTTCATCATGCCATCGAAGAGCCGGCCTTGATCGTCGGCTAGTTTGTCGTTGATGTCGAGATAGCGCACGTTCCGCTCGTCCGCCATCTTCGCGAGATTGCGGTTGATTCGGCGGATGACGGGCAGTGCGGCCATGTTATCGTTGCGTGGAAAAATGCCGGTAAGGATTATGGTGGTCTGGGGCGCTTTGTCTCGAATCGCCGTTAACAGTGCCTGCATTCCCTTGGTGATGTCCGCGGCCATCGCATCCTCGGTGCCCGCGGGAATGTCGCGGCCGATGTTGTTGGTGCCTGCCAGCAGAACCACGATTTTGGGATTCACGTTGTCCAACTCGCCGTGGTTCAGGCGCCAGAGGATATTCTGAATTCGATCCGCTCCCCAACCGAAATCGGCGGCATTCCAGCCGAAGAAGTTCCGATTCCAGTTGGCCATCATCTGAGGGTAGTCGGTGGCGTCCCATCGCCGGGTGATGGAATCGCCCTCGAAGTAGATGTCGATGCGGCCCTGTTTTGCCTTCTCCAGCAGTTGAGCGTGGGCGATTAATGAGTTCGCGTCGGTTCTGGGAACGGCGCGATCAGCGGGAATCGGCGGAAGGGGCGGAGCCGTGTAGCGGATGGATCGAGTGGCCCAGGGGATGAAGTATTTCCAATTGGGACCGGCGGTGTGGCCGCCGTCATGCTGACGCCACGCGAGGTTGCCATCGAGCAGGCTGGTGTTGACGGGCGGCATCTTGGCCGTGCGATAGTCGCCGGCCACGCCGAGGTCCTTGACGCCCAGCAGGCGAAACACGGCGCCGGCGGCGACGGTGGCCATAAAGCTACCTTCGTGGTCGAGCCACTTCGCGTCGCCCTTTTCCGGAATGCCGTAGCTGATGAAGGTGAGGCGCGGCGCGCACAGCGCAATCAGTTCGTGCGAATCCACTGGAATGTCGCCGGCGTTTTTGCTGCCGAAGGAGGCCTCGGAGGCCCCGTATTTCAGGAAGTTTCCGGCCATCCAGTGGTACTCGCCCAAGCCAGTCAGGTTTTCGACAGCCTCGCCGAAGTTCCGGCGATACGGGCTGGCGCCGCCTTCGCCGGAGGAGCCGACCAGCACCAGCGCGAAGCGGGTATCGAAGGCCATCGTAACCAGGGCGGCTTTTCCGAATCGCGAGACGCCCTCGATGCCGACGTGTTTCGCATCGACGGTAGGATCGGTCTCCAGGTAGTCGAGCGCGCGTGATGCGCCCCACGCCCAAGCGCGCAAAGCGCCCCAATCTTCCGGCTTGCGCGGCTGTCCTTTATTCGAAAGGCCGATGATGCCTTTGGTGAGTCCCGCGCCGTTGTCGGCCTGAATGCTGGCGGGGTTCAGAAAGGCGTAGCCCCATCCTGCGGCGACCAGTTGCTCGGGCGCCGGCGGATCGGTTCCGGCCAGGGCCGCAAAACGCGCGAAGGCCGCCGGCACCGGCGCGGACGGCAGGGCCGCGCGCCCGAACATCATCATGAGAGGCACCCGATTGTGGGCCCAGGCCGGAGTGACCACAACCATCTCGATATCGACATGGATTTCCGGGCAGGCCGCGTTATCCGCGTGTCCAGTGATTTCCCGGGCGATGACGGGATAGGGGCCGACATTGTCGTTCACGGTCTGATTGACCGTCCAGGTGATTTCGGGCGGGTTCGGTGGAACACGACCCAGCACTTCGCGCTCGAAATCTTCGACGATCTCGGGCCGGCGCTGCTTCCACCACATCTCCGGAGTGGTAACGGGCCGGCCATCTTTCAGTCTGAGGATCTCCGGGTAATCGGGAAACGGGTTGGCGACTGACTCGTCGTAGTTGGCGTGATTGGGAGCCGCTTCCTTGCCGCTGGGGCCCGGACGAAGAGCCGTGATGCCCAGTTGCTCCATCATATTGCGATGGTCCTCGGCGGTGGTCCAGTTCTTAGGAGCGGGCGCAGTTTGGCTGCTCGCCGGCGCGGTGAAGAAAAGCGCCGCGCAGGCCAGAAGCAATATGGTGGGCTGGGAGGAGGTTCTCATTGTCGGGATCATCCGTTCGTCAGAGACGTTTTGAAATGAAAGCTATCACAAACCACCGCTGCCTGCTCGCGAAAGCGCCAGGTCCTATTCGTAGCGCAAGGCCGTGTTGGGATCCAGGCGCATGGCCCGCCGAGCCGGGATATAGGAAGCGGTCAGCGCGACGGCCGAAAGAAGGACAGCTACACAGCCAAATGTGATCGGATCGAGAGGGCCGACTCCGAAAAGCAGGCTGGACAAAACGCGCGTGACGATGAAGGACGCAGCCATGCCGGCGGCCACACCGAAAAACGCGAGCCGGGCGCCCTGTCCCACGACCAAATGCAGCACGTCGGCCCGGTCCGCGCCGAGCGCCATACGAATGCCGATCTCCTGGGTGCGGCGCGCAACCGAAAAGGCCACCACCCCGTAGATCCCGATGGAGGTGAGAGTCAGGGCAGCGGCGGCGAACAATCCCACCAGAAGAAGCAGAAAACGGCGATCTCCAAGCCATCCGCCCATTTCATCGGCGAAAGTGGAGAATTCGACGGGAACATCGGGAGCGAGTTCGTGGAAAATGCCGCGCGCGGCCGGAGCGATCTCTGCCAGTGGTGCGGTGGTGCGGATCAGTATGGTCGGGGAGGAATTGGCCTTCATGCCGCGCTGGCGGTAGTCCACGTAAATGATGGGGCTGGGGGGCAGATCCAGGCCGCGCGCTCGAACATCGCCCGCGATACCCACAATCGTTAGCGGCTTCAGATTGCCGTCCATGTTGCCGTACCCGATTACCTGACCGATAGGATCCTGATTGGGCCAGCGCTCGCGGGCCAGGGCTTCGCTGATCACGGCAACATTCGGCGCATTCAAGCCATCCTGCGCTCCGAATATCCGTCCGCGGATCAGCGGAATGCCCATCGTGCGGAAGTAGTCCGCGCCGGCGACGCAATACAAGGCGTGTCCAGCTTGCGCCGGGCTTTGCGTGGTATGGACAAACTCCTCTAAACTCGCCGGCGGTTTTTGGCCATTGAGTATAAGGAAATCTCCGTCAGGGAGATCGTCGCCGGCCGCAACGGGCATCGCGCCGGCCAGGCCCACGTCTTCCACGCCGGGAATTGCCCGCAGACGGGTCAATATATCGTCCATTTGATGGACCTGGCGCGCGATGGCTGGCGGCCCTGCCTGCCACTGCAGAGCTGGGGGTGAAAACTCCATGGTGATCAGGTTTTGCGGGTTGAAGCCGGGATTGATGGAAGTGAGCCGCAAAAAGCTGCGGCCAAGGAGACCGGCTCCGATGAGAATCACTAGCGTGGTCGCGACTTCCGCGATGACCACAAATCCGCGAAGCCGCTGGCTGGCGCCCGCGTCGCTGTGGCCGCGAGAGCTGGAAGTCAATGCTCCCTGCAAATCGCCCCGAGTTACGCGCCACGCCGCAAACAGCCCCAAGGAAACGGCGACGGCTACGACCGCAGCCAATGCGAACAGCAGAACCGATGCATTGATGGCGACGCCTTGCTGCCGCGGCAAGTCGGCAGGGAGAATTGCCGGAAGTACCCTGACTGCCCAGGTCGCAAAAAGAACACCCAGTACGCCCGCGGCCAGCGACAGCGAAAAGGATTCCGCCAGGAACTGCTGAATCAGGCGGCCGCGACCGGCCCCCAGCGCGGCTCGCACAGCCAGCTCTTTGTGGCGAGCGGAGTTGCGCGCCAACAGCAAGCCGGCGACATTGGCGCACGCGACCAAAAGCAGCAGGCCGACGGCTCCGAGCAGCGTTACTAGCGCGGTCCGCACGTCTCCGACCATCGCGTCCGCGAGAGGCACCACCGCGGCGTCGCTGAGATCGACGTCTTTGTCGTAGCGCTCTCTGATGCGGTGAGCAATCAGGCTGAGATTCGCGCGGGCCTGGGCGACGGAGACCCCATCGCGAACGCGGCCGAGGCAGCGCCAATTATGCCCTGTGCGGCTGGGAAGCTCCGGAAAGATCTGGCTCGGAATCCAGATGGCGGCGCCGGGCGGAAAATCGAATCGCACCGGCATCACTCCGACAACGGGATAGACTTCCCCCTCCATCCTCAAGTGGAATTTGGAGCGATCCGCCGCACCGCCGAGGTATCGCTGCCAGAAGCTGTAGCTGACGATCGCTGCTGTCGCGGCGTGGCGGCCCTGCTCTTCGGGCGCAAAAGCGCGGCCGCGAAAGGGCTCGATTCCGAGGGTACGAAAGAAGCCGCTCGAGACCACGGCGATTTGGGCGCGCACAGGCTCGCTGCCGCCGGAGACGGATGACAACCCGTACTCGTATTTCGCCAGGCTCGCAAACGTGTCGTTCTGCGCACGGAGATCGCCGAAATTTGGCTCGGCCAAATTCATTCGGTGACCGTCGGGAGCCTGTTCCCACACCCTCACGATTTTTTGCGGATTCGGATAAGGCAGCGCCCGCAGCAGAACGGCGTCCACTACGGAAAAGATGCCAACCGATGCGCCGATGCCCAGCGCCAGAGTAAGCACGCTGACGGCTGTAAAGCCCGGATGTGCGGCCAGGCTGCGGGCGGCGTAGCGCAAGTCCGCGAATACGGCCTCCACCGCGTTCTCCCAACCATAGGAGCGCACCCGTTCTCGAACCGGCGTCGTGCCGCCGAGTTCGAGCCGCGCGGCCCGGCGGGCCTCGTCGGGAGATAGTCCTTTATTGATCAGCGCGGCGGTAGCTTCTTCCAGGTAATGACTGATCTCGTCAGCGATATCCCGATCCGCGGCTTTCCGATTTCGGAGCACACGCAAGCCATGCGTGAGTTGGCGCCAGAGGGACATAGTCTAACCCTCGGCTTTCAGGAGACGCGCTATCGCCGATGCCCGGCGGTTCCAGTTCGTGGTCTCGATTTCAAGCTGTTTTCGCCCGGACCGGGTAAGCCTGTAGATCTTGGCCCGTCGCGAGTTCTCTGTCTGGCGCCACTCGGAATCCAGCCACCCGCGGCGTTCCAGCCGTTGGAAAGCAGTCAGGAGCGAACCGGGATTCACTTTGAAGACGCCGCGCGACACCTGCTCGATGCGGCGGGCAATGCCGAAGCCATGCATCGGTTCCAGGCTGAGCGTCTTGAGAATAAGCATGTCCAACGTGCCCTGAATCACGTCTGTCGTCGGTTCATCCATGGGCATTCGCTAAAACTAGGATGACCTCAGAATAGTCACTCTCATCATGATTGTCAAGATGTGATCTCCAAGATGAACGGCATCCCGCGGACCCGGTTACAAATCGCGGGTAGCCGGAAGGTGTTTGGCGGTCGTACCTGATCTGGTCGCACACCGGTGCCGGCCCGGGAGTCCGGACCGTGGCTATGTGTAACCTGCCCCGTAGAACAACGGTGCTGCTTTTTGCCAATACGGCCCCGCCGGAAGGTCTGAACGAACTTGCGGGCGCCTGCCTGCGCGGGGCGCTGTTTAGCGGACCCTCTTATTCTGTCGTTACGGTCTTCGGCCGCGCGTGGAGCGGCTGATAGATGCCAAGCGTACCGCCGCCGGGCAGGGACACTCGGGTCAGCACACCCCAGTCTTGCTTCTGTGGCTGGCTACATTGGACGTGGCGTTCTTTCAATTCGGCTGTTAACGCTTCGATGTCGTCACACACCAGGTAGAACTCATGCACGTCGTTCCGGCTGGACGGGTGCACGGCAACTTCCGCGGGCGGCAGTGCAAAAATCAACCATCCGCCTCCGACGTCGATGCCCGTCAGCTTGAGCACATCCCGAAGGAAAGCGCGATCGGCTTCGGGGTTCATGCTGTAGATGATCGAATGCGCACCTACAATCATGGCAATCCCTGCCTCCGGGTTCATCTTGCCACACTCATGAGTCGACGGTGTACTGGAGTCGGGCCGCACCCCGAGACAGTGGAATAAGAGGCAAGGCGGATGGCAGGCCGCCTCATTGTCGCGGAGCAGGAAACGGGCTGGCTTTGTCCGTCGTCTAGAATGAAAGGTGGAGCCAGCGATGAAGCGTGCTGCACTCGTCCTGCTTTTCGTTCTTATCGCCCTGCCGGCTTTCGCCGAGCGCATCAAACTCTATCTCACCGACGGCCAGTACCAGATTGTCAGCAAGTACGAAGTGATGGAAGACCGCGTCCGCTACTACAGCGTGGAGCGGAGCCAGTGGGAAGAGATTCCCTTACGGCTGGTCGACCTGGCCCGCACCAAGCAGGAACTTCAGAAGCAGCAAGCGGAAGCCGAGCAGGAACAGAAGGAAGTGCGGGCCGAAGAGCAGTTTGAGAAGGCGATGCGCGACCTGGTGGCGCGCGTTCCGAAGGACCCTGGCGTGTACCAGGTGGAGGGGGAGGAACTCCACCCCTTGCCGGTGGCCGAAATCACCCAGAAAGTGAACGAGCGCCGATCCATTCTCCAGAAAGTGGTGCCCATGCCGGTTGTGATGGGGAAAACCTACATGGAGATTGCGGGCGAGAACTCGAAATACATCGTGAACACCCCGCAGCCCGAGTTCTACGTCAGGATGGAGCGGGACGAGCAGTTCGGCATTGTCCGTCTGCAACCCGGCAAGGAGAAAGACCAGAAAACGCGGATCATCGAGACCATTAACTCGGTACCGCACATTCCGGAGATCGACGAAGAGCGGGAACTGGTGGACATTTTTCAGAGCCAGGCGGAGGACGACCTGTTCAAGATCTGGCCGATGAAGCCGCTGGAGGCGGGCGAATACGCGGTGGTGGAGTTCACCGAGGGCAAAGCCAACCTCCGCGCCTGGGATTTCGGCTATGCCGGCAAGCCGCAAGCGGAGGCCGCGCCCGCGAAGCCTTAATGCGCCCAGCCTGCTATTGGAAGAGTTTTCGTTCCCGCCTCAGGTAAGCCGGTTTCTCGATGTCGTTCAGATCCACCGCTCCCTCCTCGGCCTGTTCTTCCTGTCCGGCGGAAGGCGGCGCGGGTTGGAAGGGGATCTGTTCTTCCCGCAGAAACGGCATCATGCGCGGCTCCTGCTCGAGTTCGAGCTCGTCCTGCACGGCAGCTTGCGGGGCCGACGGCAGTTCATAAACAGTCTCCTCGGCCACCCGCGCCTGCTCCGGCGCCGGCGCCGGCTTTTCGGCACGCTGCGAGCCGCGCTCGCCGACATAATCGGACGACTTGCGGCGTTGGAAATCGGGCAGCGACTGGCGCTGGAAGCCGGTGGCAATGACCGTCACCTTCACCTCGTCCTGCATGGATTCATCCAGCACCACGCCGAAGTTCACTTGCACCTCGTCGTTTTCGGCGGCCTCGCGGATCAACGCGCAAGCCCGGTTGACGTCGTGCAGCGCGAGCGACCGGCCGCCGGTAATGTTGATGAGGATGCCGCGGGCGCCAGTCACGCCGCCTTCCTCGAGCAGCGGGTAGCTGATGGCTTTCTTGGCGGCCTCGGCGGCGGCATTTTCTCCCTTGGCGGCGGCCGTGCCCAACATCGCGTAGCCCATGCCAAGCATGATGTTCTTCACATCCGAGAAATCGCGGTTAATCAGGCCCGGGGTGTTGATGATGTCGCTGATGCCTTGTACCGCCTGACGCAATACGTCGTCGGCAACGCGGAAGGAATCGAAGACGCTGGTATTGGGCTCTACCAGGTCCAGCAACTGGTCGTTGGGGATGGAGATCACCGTGTCGCAGATGCCGGCCAGCTCGGCCAGGCCCTTTTCGGCCTGCTTGGTGCGGCGGCTGCCCTCGAACGAGAAGGGCCGTGTCACCACCGCCACGGTGAGCGCGTTCAACTCCTTGGCCAGCGCGGCGATGACGGGCGTGGCGCCGGTGCCGGTGCCGCCGCCGAGGCCGGCCGTGACGAACACCATATCGGCGCCCTCCAGAATCTCGATGATCTTCTCGGTGTCCTCCAGCGCCGCCTGGCGGCCGACTTCGGGATCGGAGCCCGCGCCCAGCCCGTTGGTGATGCGCGTGCCCAGGCCCAGCTTTTTCGGAACCGGCGAGGCGTGCAGGGCCTGCGTGTCGGTGTTCATGATGTAGAACTCGACGCCAGTCACACCTTCGGCCACCATCCGGGCCACGGCGTTCGCGCCGCCGCCACCAACGCCAATCACCTTAATGCGTGTGCTGGTGGGGTCCTCGTCCTGGATTTCGAACTTCAGCGAGTCCAGTTGTGCCATCGTGCATCAACCTCCTTCCAAATGTCGCCAGATCGTTCGCCGCCGGCCGCTCCGGTTGGAGGCACGCTAGCGGAAAAAAAGCCCCATGAATCCGGGAGGCTTGTTTCGCGTCTCCCGCTGCGATTTCAGACGGCCGGCGTACATCGCCAAGCCGGCCGCCGTGGTCCATGCCGGATTGTCCAACTCGTCCGGCCAATTCTCGACACCCACCGGCAGTCCGTTGCGGGCCTGGCAATTCATCAGGCGTTCGGCGATGTCGCACATCCCGTTTAAAAGGCTACCACCTCCGGTAAGCACCACACCCTCCAGCAACGAGCGGTCCATGCGGGCGCGCACGGTTTCCCGAAGTATGAACTGAAACAACTCGTCCGCCCGTGCTTCCAGGATCTCATTTAAATCCCGGCGGCGCGCCTCCCTCGCCGGCCGCCCGTCGTGGGGGGGAATCTCGATGATACTGCTATCGGAGGTCAACCCCAACAGGGCGCATCCGTACTCCGCTTTCAGCAATTCGGCGTCGTTGAACGATACGCACAGCCCAAAGGCGACGTCGCGGGTAAACAGCTCGCCTCCGATAGGCAGGCTGGCGGCCGACTGCAAGGCTTCCCCGTCGTAGATTGCGATGCCCGTCGAATGCGCACCGATGTCCACCAGCGCCACTCCCCGGCTTCGATTTTCTTTCAAGATGGCGGCGTAGGCGGCGGCCACCGGCTCGAACACGGTTTCCTCTACCGAAAGGTGCGCCTGGTGCAGCGTGGAAACCAGCGCCTGGTGATGCGCGGTGGCCACCGTTATCAATTGTGCGTGCGCTTCCAGGCGCTCGCAGGTGAGGCCGGTCGGATTGCGAAAGCCGGCGCGGCCGTCCACGGTGAAATCCTGGGGAAATACCTGCAGCAACATGCGGCCATCTTCGAGGCGCGCCCGCGAAGCCAGATCGACGGCGAAACCGAGGTCGTTATGCTCGATCTCGCGCGGCCAGCCAAATTCGTACAGGCCCCGGCCGTTGACACCCTGGATGGTGGGCCCTCCAATGCCGGCAACCACCGATTCGACGGTCACCTGGGCCATTCGCCCGGCTTCGTCCACCGCCTGCCGAATCGAATCGGCAAGCATCGGCTGGTTGTCGATTCGCCCCTTCGTCCAGCCCTGCGAGGCCACGGCGCAATGGCCCAGCAGCCGGATGCGCATGTCCTCCACCGCGCACACCGCGCACCGCGTCCAGGCGCTGCCCGCGTCCAGGCCGACCGCCAGTGCCGTCTTAGCGCTCACTTGCTACCTCGCTGTTCCATCCGTTACCGCCGCGAGCCGCCGGAATCACTCTCGCACCTCCGCCGACTTCCGCACCGCCACCGGTTTGGTCGCGGTTGCGCCGGGCCGCGAAGGCGGGGCCGCGGCATCGTCCGCCGGCCGGTCGTGCACCTCGGTGATGCGGTCTTCGAGCCTCAAATCCAAAACGGACGCCGGAGGCAGAAACTTTTCCAATTCGGCGTAGTTGCGTTCGAACGTCTCCAGGCGCTGCCTGAAATGCCGGTTGCCCAGGATCAGCGTCACCGAATGGTGGGGCATCTCACGCCTCACGCGCAGACTATTCACGTCGCTTACGTCCACTTCCACGATGTCGGCGGATTTCTCTCCAAGGTCTGTCAGCAGCGCCATCATGCGGCCGACCCGGACGCGCCGGTCGGCCGGATCGCTGGAGAGGCGGATACCGGTCACGATGGGCAGCTTGTAGCCCACTCCCGGCTTGGGCCGCAAAATATACCCGTCGGCGTCGATGAGCATGTACCTCTTCGGCGCACCCTGCGGCGCCCCGTTTTCGGATGGATCGCGATCGGCGCGCCCGGCCGGAAGCTCGATGTAAGCCACCGGCTTGCGCTCCACCACGTGCACGGCAATCCGGTTGGGCCAGAGCCGCGTGACGGTGGCGTCTTTTACCCACTCGACATTGCGCAACTGGAGGCGGCGATCGTCGATGTTCATCAGAAAAATGCTGCGCCCGAAGTCATCCTGGAACACCGCGTGAATGGACGATTCGCGAGCGTTGGCGGCGCCGGTTACGGTGATGTTGGGGCTGAGAAACTCGAAGGCCGGAGGCGGCGTCAGCGTAAACTCTTCGCCGGTCAACAGAAACTGCCGGGTTGCGTGGACGACATACAGCAGCAGCAGCGCCGCCGCCACGATGCCGGCGATCGAGACGGTGCTTACAATCACCTTTCGCATGTCTGCCCAAGGCGGCAGAGCGCCGAAGCCGGAGCGCCGGTTGCCATTGTTCTTCCGCGGCCTTCTGCTCATTTAAGCGCCCCCTCTCAGGTGCTCGAGCAATTCGGGTCCCGCCTGAGACACATTGCCGGCGCCGAGGGTCAACACCAGGTCGCCCTCTGCCGCCACGCTGGAGATCCTTCGAATGGCCTCGTCGAAACCGGACGCATGCGCCACCGAGGCGTGGCCGGCGGCTCGGATGCGATCGGCCAGCCCGGCCCCGCTGATACCCTCGACAGGCTGCTCGGAGGCGGCGTAGATATCCAGAACGATGAGCGTGTCGGCGTCCTCGAAACAACCGGCGAACTGGTCCATCAAGTCCCGCGTCCGGCTGTAGCGGTGCGGTTGAAACAGGACGTGCACCCGACGGTAGCCGCCTTGGCGAGCCGCCGCCAGCGTGGCCCGGATCTCGGTCGGGTGGTGGCCATAATCGTCCGCCACGGTAACGCCTTTTTCGCAGCCGATCACCTGCAAACGGCGGCCGACACCGCCGAACCCTGCCAGCGCGCGGCGTGTGTCGCCGGTGGAAACTCCCAGGTGTTCGGCCACTGAAACCGCCGCCGCCGCGTTCAGCGCGTTGTGCCGGCCGAGCAGCGGCAGTTCGAATTCGCCCAATCCGCGGCCCTTCCACGCCAGCGAGAATCGGGTTCCCGCCCGCCCGGACTCGACGGCGGACACAACCATGTCGCATTCGTCGCCCGAGCCGTAAGTGATCAATGCAGAGTTCATCCGGGGCAACAGCTCGCGCACGTTGGCGTCGTCCCGGCAAACGATCGCGACTCCGCCGGACGGCACCTGGTTGGCGAATTCGACGAACGCCCGGCGGAGGTTATCGAACCCGCCATAGTGGTCGAGATGTTCGCGATCGATATTCGTGATCACGCTCAGCATGGGGCGAAGCCAAAGAAACGATCCATCGCTTTCGTCCGATTCGGCGACGAAATAGCGGCCGCCGCCGGCCCGAATGTTGCTGCCGTCCCAGGCGGGAATGCGGCCTCCCACCACGGCAGTCGGGTCGAGGCCGGCTTCCACCAGGATGGCCGCCGTCATGGCCGTGGTAGTGGTCTTGCCGTGGCTGCCGCCAATGGCGATTCCGTAATGGGCGCGCATCGTCTCGGCCAACAGCTCGCCGCGGCGCAACACGGGCAAACCGCGCCGCCGCGCCTCGTCCACTTCCGGGTTGCCTTCACCCACCGCCGAGGTCACTACCACCATATTCGCGCCTGCTACGTTTTCCGCGCGATGGCCGATGGAAACCGCCGCTCCCAGTGAGGCCAGCCGCGCGGTGGCGGCCGAAGCCTGCACGTCCGACCCGGTCACCGTAAACCCGCGCGCAAGCAGCAATTCCGCCAGGCCGCTCATGCCGATGCCGCCGATGCCGGTGAAATGTACCGTTCGGAACGAAAACAACATTTCCAACACGTATTGTTCCGGCTTTCCTGCCGCCTGTCAATACTTGCCGCCGTCCGGGCGTGCCTGATTCTTCCGGGCAAGCTCTTCGAGCACATCCGCGGCGCGCGCCGCGGCGCCGGGCCGGGCCATGCGGCGGGCCGCGCGTCCCATTTCCCGAAGCTGGTCCGGCAACTCCGCCAGGCGCGAAATCTCGCGGAACAGCCGCTCGCCGTTCATGTCCTTGTCGGCGGCCACCACGGCGGCGCCGGCGTGCGCCATCGCCTCCGCGTTCCTGGTCTGGTGGTCGTCGGCGGCAAAGGGGAAGGGAACCAGAATCGACGGTTTCCCCGCCGCCGCCAGCTCCGCCACCGACCCGGCCCCCGAGCGCGCAACCACCAGGTCCGCTTCAGAGAAGGCCCGCGGCATGTCGCTCAGGAAGGCGGTCACCTCCCCGGTGAGTCCGCTCTCGCGGAAGCCGGCCTGCAATTCGTCGAACCCCTCGGGCCCACACTGGTGAACCAGGCGGAAGCGCCGTCCGGACGCGCTAAACAGCGGCCAGCTTTCGCGGAACGCCCGGTTCAGCGTGCGCGAGCCGCGGCTGCCTCCGGTAAGGAGCACGGTGAACTCGTCGCCGGGCTGCTTTTCCGGAAGGGCGAAAAATTCGTCGCGCACCGGCAGGCCGGTAAGCTCCGAGCGGCCCCGGGGAAAGTGCGCCGCCGTCTCCTCGAAGCTCACCAGCGCCTTCGAGGCGAAGCGCCCCAGCCGGCGGTTGGTGAGCCCGGGATAAGCGTTCGGTTCCATCAACACGACCGGCAGGCACTGCCAGGCCGCGGCCAACATCACCGGACCGGCCACATAACCGCCCATGCTGAACAACGCTGCCGGCTTCCATTCAGCCATCTTCCGCCGGGCCAGCCAGACGCTGGCCGGCAGTTGCCACAGAGTGCGCAATGCCCGCCGCAATCCGACCCGCTGCAAACCGCCGATCTCGATCCAGTGGATTTCGAAGCCGGCCGCCGGTACAAGGCTTGCCTCCAGGCCCTGGCGGGTACCGGCGAACAGCACCTGGTGGCCGCGATCGGCCAACTGCCGGGCCACCGCCAGCGCGGGAATCACATGCCCGCCAGTGCCGCCGCCGGTCAGCAGGAAACGGAACCCACCGTTCATCCCGCCCTTTCGCTGATGCTCATCAGCAGGCCCAGCGATGCCAATGTCGCCACCAGGGAACTGCCGCCGTAGCTGAGCATCGGCAGCGTGATTCCCTTGGTGGGCACCATATTCAACGCGACCGTGATGTTGAGCAGCGCCTGAATCACCAGGAAAGAGACGATGCCGAGCGCAATGTATTTGCCGAACTCGTCGGGCGCGTTCCAGAACAGGCGCAGTCCGCGCCACATGATGATGAGATATCCCGCCAACACCGCCGTGCAGCCCCACAACCCGAGTTCCTCGCCAATCACCGCCAGGATGAAATCGGTATGGACCTCGGGAACGTACATCTGCTTCTGGCGGCTCTGCATCAACCCCACGCCGAACATGCCGCCCGATCCGATGGCGATCTCCGACTGCTCGCCCTGATACCCGGTGTCGCGGCTTTTGGTTTCGACGCTCAGGCGGTCGCGGATGCTGTGGTCCTTATCAATGGCTGCCAGCACCTTCATCTGTGGATCGAGAAACTCGACCACGCGCCACAGGCGATAGGGCTTGTAGATGATCCCCATGGTCACCACCACCAGCCCCAGCACCACCGCGGCGACGAAATTGCGCCTTTCGAGACCGGCCACGTACAAGACGACGACAGCCATCACCGCCATCACCACCGCGGTGCCCAGATCGGCCAGGCCGACCGAAACGGTCATGGCGCCGACCACCACCGCGGCCGGCAATAACGTGTGCCAGTTGTTGATCGCCTTGCCCCGCATGGCGACCAGATAGGCCAGAAAGACCGCCAGCACCGGCTTGGCCAGCTCCGACGGCTGCAGCGAGACGAAGCCGAGCGACAGCCAGCGATGCTTCTCGTGATCCAACGCATAGGCCAGCAGAGTAAGCAGCAGTACCGCGCCGACCGCGGTGAATACGTAGCGTGGATCGAGCAGCCGCCGGTAATCGCGCCGGGCCATGTACATCATCGCCAGAAACGCCACCACCGCGGCCATCATCTGGCGCACGACGTAGTGATAACTGCTCACCTTATACTGAACCGGGGCGACGATGGAAGAGGCGCTGTACACCATGACGATGCCGAACGCCACCATTAGCACCACCGTCAAAAACAGGATCCAGTCGGTCTTCAGTCTCATGACAGTCGCTACTTTCCCGCCAGTTCGCCGACCAGCGATTTAAAGACACGGCCACGGTGTTCGTAGCTTTCGAATTGGTCGAAGCTGGCGCACGCCGGGGCCAGCAAAACAGTGTCGCCGGGCGCCGCCGCGCGGTGGGCGTGCCGGACAGCCGCGTCGAGCGTTCCACAATGCTCGACCGGTACGGCGCCGGCAAGCTGTCCGGCGATTTTTCCGGCGGCGGCGCCGATCAGCAGCGCCGCCTTGGTTTTGGAGCGCATGGCCTCGGCCAGGGGGCGGTAATCGCTTTCCTTGTCCTTGCCGCCGAGGATCACCCACAGGCTGCCCGTAAACGCCGATAGCGACTTGAGGGTGGCGTCGACGTTGGTGGCTTTCGAATCGTTGTAATAGCTCACGCCTTCGACGTCGCGCACAAACTCGAGACGATGTTCTACGGCCTCGAAGCTCGTCAGCGACCGGGCAATCGCGGAAGGCTCCGCTCCCGCCAGGCGGGCCGCCATGGCGGCGGCCATGGCGTTTTCGATGTTATGTTCGCCGCGAATGCGCAACCGGGAGGCCTCGATCAGCGGCTCGCCTTCCAGCACGATGGTGCCGCCTTCAAACCAAATACCGGGCGTCACCGGCCGTGCCAGGCTGAACCAATACGCGGCGCCGGCGCTGCGCGCGGCGTAAGTGGCGGTGGTGAAATCGCCGGCGTTCAACACCGCGAAATCGGAGGCCTGCTGGTTTTCAAACAGCCTGGCCTTCTCCGCAATGTAGGATTCGATGCTGTGGTGGCGGTCCAGGTGATCGGGCGTCACGTTCAGCGCCACGCCGATGTTGGCCCGGAAGCGGCGAATGGTCTCCAACTGAAAGCTGGAAAGCTCCAGCACGTTCCACTTGTCCGGGCGCGAGGAGGCTACCATTCCGCACAGCGGTTTGCCGATATTTCCGCCCACCTGGCAGGGGATTCCGCAGTCTTCGAGCAGATGACCGACCAGCGCCGTGGTGGTGGTTTTGCCGTTGGTACCGGTGATGCCGATCACCTTGCCCTGCAAGTATCGAGACGCCAGCTCCACTTCGCCGATCACCAGAATGCCGCGGCGGCGGGCCTCATTCAGCGGCCCCAGATCTGCCGGCACGCCGGGCGAAATCACCAGGATGTCACCCGAGAGAATCACCTCGGGCGACTGCTGCGCGAACGGCACACCCAGCTCGCGCAGGCGCGTGGCGGCCTCGCCCAACTGGGTGAGCGGCTTCTGGTCGGTGGCCGAAACCCGCGCCCGGTTGGCGTGCAGCAGTTCGACGGCCGCCACACCCGAGCGGGCCATGCCCACTACCACGACTTTGGCTCCTTCAATCTCCACCCGGTTACCTCAATTTCAACGTCGTCAGCGCAAACAGCGCCATCACCAGCCCGGCAATCCAGAAGCGCGCGATTACTTTCGATTCCGGCCAGCCCATCTGTTCGAAATGGTGGTGGATGGGGGCCATGTGAAAAATGCGCTTGCCGGTGAGCTTGAAACTGGCTACCTGCAACACCACGCTCATCAGCTCGATGACGAACACGCCGCCGATGAACAGCAGCAGAATCTCCTGCTTGATAAGCACCGACACCACCCCCATGCTGCCGCCCAGCGCCAGTGAGCCGACGTCGCCCATGAACACCTCGGCCGGATGGGCGTTGTACCAAAGAAACCCCAGCGAAGCGCCGGTCATGGCGCCGCAGAAGATAGTGAGCTCGGCCGCGCCCGGCAGCCGCGCCAGGTCCAGGTAGCGCGCGAGTTCGGCGTGGCCGCTGGTGTAGGTGAGCACGGTCATGGCGCCGGTGGCGATGATCATCAACCCGATGGCCAGGCCGTCCAGCCCGTCGGTGAGGTTTACGGCGTTCGACGAGCCCACGATTACGAAAATCAGAAACACGAAGAACAGCAGAAAGGCGAGTGGATAGGTGTACGGGCTGCCCAGCAGCGAGTCGAGAATCAGATCCGGCTGGAACGATTTGAAGAAGGGCACGTTCATCTTGGCCGAATACGAACCCCTCGCGTGCAGCACCAGCAGGGCCAGGGTGAGGACGAAGCAGGCGGCCATCTGGAGCGCCAGCTTCTGCCGTGCGGTCAGCCCCAGGTTTCTGCCTTTGCGAATCTTCGCGTAGTCGTCCCAAAATCCGATGGCGCCGAAACTCAACAGTCCGAACAGAGCAATCCACACGTAGGGGTTCTTGAGGTTGGCGAACAGCAGCGTGGGGATGACGATGGAAACGATAATCAGCACGCCGCCCATGGTGGGGGTGCCTTGCTTTTTCTGATGCGACTGCGGGCCTTCCTCCCGGATGTGCTGTCCGAAGTTCATCTTCTTCAGCCAGCGGATGGCCACCGGGCCCAGCAGCAGGCACAACAGCAGGGCGGTCAGGCTTGCCAGCGCCGTGCGAAAGGTGACGTAGCCGAACACCCGAAACGGGCTGAAGTAAGAGAACCATTGCTCGTAAAAGAGCCAGTACAACATGCGTCGATCACTCCAGGATCTTCTCGAGCGCCGTTTCTACGGCGGTTCCGCGCGAGCCCTTGAACAACAGGGCGTCGCCCGCTTGCAGCTTGCCTTTTAGAAACTCGCCGGCCTCGGCCGGTTCCTCGAAGAACAAAACCGAATCCGCCGCCATGCCGTTTGCGCGGGCCTCTTCGGCCAGGAAGCGCGCCCCGCCGCGGACGGCGATCAGCAAACTCAGGCCACTCGAGGCGGCATGGCGTCCGACGGCGCGATGGAGCGTCTCGGAAAGCTCGCCCAGCTCGCGCATCTCGCCCAGCACGGCGATGCGTCGCGCGGCCGCCGAATCGCGCAGCACGTCCAGCATGGCGCGCATGGCTTCCGGGTTTGCATTGTAGCAGTCGTCCCAAATGGTGACGCCGTTGCGAACCAGGCGCCGCCCGCGCATGTCCGGCGGCTCGAGCGCGCGCAATGCCTCACGCACCTCGTCGAGAGGGATGTCGAGAGCGCGGGCGGTTGCCAACGCGGCCAGCGCGTTGCTCAACCCGTGACGCCCGGCCAGCGAGGTCTCGAACTCGCCGGCGCCCGCGACGCGGAAGCGAACCCCTTCGGGCCTGAATTCTGCCGTCTCGGCGCGCACCTCCGCGCCGGCCGACGTGCCGTACAGGATCGAACGGCCCGGGTGCACCTTGTGGAAAGCGGCGACACGGTCATCGTCGGCGTTCAGCACCGCGCAGCCGTCATAAGGCAGCTCTTCGATCAGCTCCCGCTTCGCCAGGGCGATGCCATCGATCGAGTCGAAGTTCTCGACGTGGGCGTGGCCGACGTTGGTTACCACGCCGATGTCCGGCCGGGCAATGCGCGCCAGGGCGCGGATTTCGCCCGCGTGATTCATCCCCATCTCCACCACCGCCACCTGCGCCTCTTCGGAAAGGCCCAACAGCGAAAGCGGCAGGCCGATGTGGTTGTTGTAGTTGCCGCTGGTCTTTCCCACCGGGACAACGGCGCTCACGAGGGCCGCCACGGCGTCCTTGGTAGTGGTTTTTCCGGCGCTGCCGGTGATGCCGACCACCTGGCGCCGGCGCGAGCCGCGGCGCGCGGCCCAGTGCTTCCGCGCCCACGCCGCCAGCCGCTCCAGGCCGGCCAGAACGTCGTCCACGACGAAGCAGACAAATCCGGCCGGGAAGATGCCGGCCGCCTCTCGAGCGTAGGTACGATCCACCAGCGCCGCCGCCGCGCCTTTGGCAAACGCCTCCGGCACATACCGGCGGCCGTCGGAGCTGGCGCCGCGCAGGGCCACGAACAGGGCCCCCGGCCGGATGGTGCGGGTGTCGATGCTGTAGCTGGTGGCGCACCCGGCGACGTCAACCGTTCCGCTGCCCAGTGCCACCGCGATCTGTTCGAAACTCAACGTCAATGGTTCGCTCCGCCGTCCGGTTCGAAGCCCATCTCGCGCAACACCCGTCGGGCTACCTCGCGATCGTCGAAATCAATGGTCCGGTCCCCTAATATCTGGTACGTCTCGTGTCCCTTGCCGGCCAGAATCACCACGTCTCCCGCTTTGGCGGCCGCGAGTGCTTTACGAATCGCCGTCTCGCGATCGGGCTCCGTAAGATATGGCGTGTCATGGCGACCGATACCCACCAGGGCGTCGTTCATGATCGCCAGCGGATCTTCGGAACGCGGGTTGTCGGACGTCAAAACCACGAAATCGCTCGCCTCGGCGGCCGCCGAGCCCATCAGCGGGCGCTTGGTCCGATCGCGATCGCCCCCGCAGCCGAACAGCGTAATCACCCGCTGGCTGGTCAGCGCCCGGGCTCCGGCAATCACGTTTTTCAGTGCGTCGTCGGTGTGCGCGTAATCCACTACCACCAGAAACGGCTGCCCTTGGTCGACACGTTCGAACCTTCCCGGCACCGCCTGCAGCGCCTCGATCCCTTGGCAGATGGTCTCCTCGTCGATGCCGTAGCTGAGCCCGGCGCCAATCGCCGCCAGAATGTTCTCCACATTCACCAGGCTGGTGAGAGGAGAGCGAATCCGCATGTCGCGGCCCTCGAACCGGACGGTGAACTCCAGCCCGCCAAACGACGCCTGGACGTCCGCTGCCGTCAGGTCGGCGGGTCCACTCTGGCTGTACGTCAGCACGCGGGTTGCCGGCGCGCACCGGATGCGCCGGCCGTATTCGTCGTCCGTGTTGATCACCGCCCAGGCCGGCGCCGGCCCGCCAGCGCCCTCGAATAAACGATGCTTGGCCAGAAAGTAGTCTTCCATGTTGTGGTGGAAGTCCAGGTGGTCCCTCGTCAGATTCGTAAAAACAGCAGTATGGAAGCGCAATCCGTAGACGCGGCCGAGCGAAAGGGCGTGCGAGGACACTTCCAGTGTTACATGACTGCCACCGGCGGCGCTTACCTCCGCCAGCACGCGCACGAGATCCAGCGATTCCGGAGTGGTGTTCACCGCCGGCCGCGTCTGGTTGGCCACCCGATACTCGATGGTTCCCAGGGTGCCCGTCACCTTGCCGGCGGCTCGCAGGATGCTGTCTACCAGGTAAACGGTGGTGGTCTTGCCGTTGGTGCCGGAAATTCCGGTAAGCTGCAGACGCTCATCCGGCTTGCCGTAGAAACGGCGCGAAACCAGCGCCAGCGCGCGGCGTCCGTGGCGAACCACAATCCAGGGTGCGGAAAACCCCTCCGGGGCGGGACACTCGGATACCACAGCCATCGCGCCCCGCTCGACGGCTTGCCCGGCGAAGCTTCTGCCATCCGTCTTTTGTCCGGGGAATGCGAAGAAGAGAAAGTCCGGCTCGACGCGGCGGGAATCGAAGGCAAGCCCCTTCACCGCCCGTCCGGCCAGCGATGGGGCGAGTGGCGCATCCAGTTCAACCTCCGAAACGAGCTCGCCCAACGTCACACAGCCTCCTGGACCTTCGCGCTTCGGTCACCGGTGAAACTCCACCACCACCCGGCTGCCCGGCGGCAACATGGAACCCGCCGGCGGCCGTTGCCGGCTGGCGATTCCTTCGCCGTAGGCTTCGACGGAAAACCCCAGCGCCCCGGCTTGCTCGAGCACCTGGCGGACGCTCTGGCCGCGGAAGTCGGGCACGCGCGGGCCGATCATCAGCGTCGGAAGGGGCGCCGGCTGCCTTGCAGTCCCGTCCGAGGAAGCCTCTATCAGTTCAACCGGAGCGAAGGGAGACTCGGCGGGAACCGTATCGCCCATCCCGCCTCCCTCCGCCGCAAAGGAGTCGTCTTTGTCGCTGACGGCCGGGGGCTCGTCGTTTTGCGCCAGGTCGGGGAGAGCGTCCTGGGGTACCTCGAGGATGCGCAAGGCGGCAGTGGCCACCTTCTTGAACACCGGGCCCGCCACGGTTCCGCCGTAGTGGTGCGTGGGATAAAGCGAAACCGCGATCGCGATCCGCGGATTGACCACCGGCGCGAACCCCACGAAGTTCCCGTTGTTCTCGTCCTTCAGGTATCGGCCGGTTTTCTTGTCGAAGATTTCGGCGGAACCGGTCTTTCCGGCCGCCGTATACCCCACCAGGCGGGCGCGCTGGCCGGTGCCCATCAGGATCACCCGCTCCATCAGGTGGCGCATGGTGAAAGCCGTTTCCGGCCGCAGCACGCGCACCGGCTTGGAGACCGGAATGTCAACCGGCGCCTGTCCCTGTTTTTGGACGCTCTTGACGATGCGGGGCGTTACCAGCCTGCCGCCGTTGGCGATGACCGATAATGCCCGCGCCATCTGCAGCACGTTGGCGCTTACCGCATGGCCCATCGACGCCGATTCCAGCGTATCGAGGCGCCACTTGCTGCCGTTGGCCAGCAGACCGATGTTCTCACCCGGCAGCGTCACTCCGGTGTGCTGTCCGAAACCGAAGCGCCGCAGGTAGTTGTACAGGTTCTTGGTGCCTACCTGAAGCCCGATCTTCACCGCTCCGACATTGCTCGAGCGGGCGATGATGTCCGCCACGCTGGTCATTCCAAACCGGTGTACGTCGCCAATGACGCGGCCCGGGCGTGAATACGAAGAACAGTCGATCACCGTTTCCGGCGTAATGGAGGTGGTTTCGAGCGCCGCCGATACGGTAACCATTTTCATTACCGACCCGGGCTCGATCGGCTCCGACACCGCGCGGTTCAGGTATGGCGAGAAGGTCCGGTCTTCGTAGTCGGGCGGGTCGTTCGGGTCGAAGGTCGGATAGCTGGCCATCGCCAGAATATCGCCGTTTCGGGGGTCCATCACCACTACCGAGCCGGCCCGACAATCGCTGGCAGTGATCTCCTCCTGCAGGGCTTCTTCCGCCGCACTCTGGATCATGTAGTCGATGGTGAGGGTCAAATCGGCGGGCGGATCGGGCTTCTCGTTTCCCGCTCCCGGCACCCGTTCGTAACCGTTGCGGCGGCTGTCGGCCAGCCACCGTTCCTTGCCCGGCTTGCCGGTGAGCAGATCGTTGTACTTCCACTCCAGTCCGCCGGCGCCCGACTGATCGGACTCCCGCACGCCGCCGAGAATGTGTGCCGCCAGCGAGCCGTTGGGGTAAACGCGGTGGCCTTTGCTCAACACCGAAATGCAATCGAACGGGAGCCGGCGCAACGCCTCGGCCTGGTCCAGATCGACCGACCTCTGGAACCAGATGAACTTCTTGTTCTCGCGTTTCTTTTCAGCCAGCATGTCCCGCAGTTCGCCGTAGTCCATTTTCATCACCCGGCTCAGGACGTAGGCGAAGGTGTCCACGTCCTTGATGCGGTTGGGATGGATGCCGACGGCGGCGCCGGGCAGGCTCATGGCCAGCCGTTCCCCGTTGCGGTCTTTGATGCTGCCGCGCTGGAACACCACCGGAACTTCTTTCACCTGCTGCTTGACGGCGCGCTGCGCGTAGGAGTCATGCATGAAGATCTGCATGTAAACCAGCCGCAGCACCACCACCAGAGTCCAGAACAAAAGAACCCGGGAGACGCGCCGGATGCGATCGATTGCGCGTGGATCGGAATGCGCTGGCATCGTCACCTACCTTTTCTCGCTGGTGCGCCGTCCGGGGGAGGACAGCCGGCGCGTCCAAAACTCCGCTGACCGGTTTGCGGAACGAGAGACGGCCACCGCGGTTCCGGAAGAGGCTCGGGCGGAGGCCGCGCCGGCGGAGAAAAGCTCCCGTCAGCGGCCGTTCATCGCCAGGGACTGATCCTTAGGCTGCAAATAAATGACCTTGTCGGGGGGTGGATCTACGTAACGCAGCTTCTCGGCCAATTCCTGAATCCGCTGCGGATTCACCAGCCGGGCCTGTTCAGCGTCCAGCAGCCGGAGCTCGACCTTAAGAGCATCCCGCTCGCCTTCGAGCCGGCGCAGGTCGCGGCCCGCCAGCATGGAATAGGCCCCTGGCAGCAGCAGCGCCACCACCAGCAGCGCGGCGGTGCAGGAACCGAGGATGAGCCGCCACTTCGCGGTGCCGGCCTGCGGGTCGGCTTTGCGCACCACGCGGGAATTGTCGATGGACTTTACATAAAGGTAGACGTCTTCGTTGGGTATCGCCCGCAGGCGATATTCGTCCGCCACTCGACGAATGGGCGCCGCGGAATGCCCTCGGGGCGCCACTGTCGCGATCAGCCGGTCATAGAACGTAGCCATTTCGCTCCCCAGACCTTTTTAAATCTGTACAACCCGACCATTAATTTGCCGCGCACATCTCTACCGCGCGCAGCCTAGCGCTCCGCGACGGCGGGTTGGATCGAGTCTCCTGCTCGCCCGGCTTGACCACATGCTTGGTGAGCAAGCGCACCCGCTGTTCGCGTGCCAATCGCCGGAAGCTTTCTTTTACCTTCCGGTCTTCCAAACTCATAAAGCTGATTACCACGATCCGGCCGCCGGCCTTTACCAGCGCTGGAGCGGTGTCGAGCAGGGCATCCAACTCTTCCTGCTCCCGGTTCACCGCCAGACGCAGTGCCATGAAGGTCTTGGTCGCGGGATGCAGTTTCCCGGTCCGGTACACGACCGATTCGACAACCTGCGCGAGATGAAGGGTTCCCCGAATCGGCCGCGCCCGAACGATGGCTCCAGCAATCTTCCGCGACCACCTCCTTTCGTCGCCCAGCCGGTACAGCAGATCCGCAATATCCCGCTCGGCGAACGTATTGACAATCTCCGCGGCGGTCAGGCCCGACGCTCTGTTTAAGCGCATGTCCAAAGGACCGTCGGACTGGAGGGAGAATCCCCGCTCCGGCGAGGTGAGCTGATAACGGCTCACGCCCAAATCGGCCAGCAGGCCGTCCACCCGTTCCACGCCGAACGCCCCCGGCGCTTCCGCCAGCCGGGAAAACGTCCCTTCCCAAAACCGGACGCGGGCGGCCACCTCCAGGCAGTTCCGGCGGGCCATCTCGAGCGATTCCGGATCGCGGTCGCAGGCGATCACAAACCCCGTCTTGAGCCGCTCGGCAATCAACCTGGTGTGCCCGGCCATCCCACACGTGGCATCCAGGTAAGCCCCGTCGGGCCGGACTGCCAAGTACTCCAACGCTTCCGCCGACATTACCGGCACGTGCATGGGCACCTACCGGAGTCCCATCCTCTCCAACGCCTTGACCGCGGGCTCCAGGTCCGCTTCGAGCCGAGTCGTCAGCTCGTCGTACAACGACTGCGGATAAACGTCGATCCTGGCCTTGAAAAAATGGAGCTGCACCGTGCCTCCTACGGCATGTTTCCGGCGCAGCCCCGGCGGCAACAGGACCCGTCCTTGCCCATCAATCTCAGCGTCTCCTCCAAAAGCGTTGGCCATGAAGGCTACCTTCTCGGCCTGCTCCGGATCATCCTTGAATTCCTCAAAAAACTTATCATTGAAGCGCCAGACCGAATCGGGGTAGATTCGAATTATGCCGGCGCCAAGCGTCGTTACAAAGAATTTCTTATCGGGAAGGGCGGCCAGGTACTTCTGGATCGCCGCGGGAAGCTTCAACCGGCCTTTGTCGTCGACACTGGCCTGGTGGAAGCCGCGCGGCGGGTCCACTTGAACGCGAGAGATAGTCTCTTCGGCCACTTCCTGCCACTCTTCTTATCGGGTGGTCCACAATTTACCATTATGGTCCACGGGACAATCTTTACACGGGTGAATCAGGAAATCAACCGTTTTCTTGAGAAAATGCGGGAACCAGCGGTGTGTCGTCGTGGTTGGCCCACCTCGATCCGGCGGAAATCCGATGGAGGGCTGCCTCGGGATGTTTCGTACGCTAAAGAAAATAAAGTAGCTTACAGTTGAAGCGTCAAGGGTTCAGGTGCACGTCCAGTTGGAGTGGGGTGGTTGCATCGCCTTTGGGTAGCGACACGTTACCGTTCGCAACCAGGGCCACCAGCTCGGCGGCGTTGTTCAAGGTCGCCGCAAGGTTGTTGAGGACCAGTTCGCCGCCGGTCGAACCCAGGAGCTCATAATCGGCGCTCCCGTTGCGCCGGACGAACACGTTGACGCGCGCGCCCCCCTTCGTATCGGTGAGTTTCACCGAGAGCGAATCGCTCGACTTCGGCTGGAAGCTGCTGTCGATGTGAAGCTGATACAGGGACGCGGACAGGTCCGGCGCCGCCCAATTGAACGTAAGGGGATTTCCATCGAACGCGATGCCGTGTACGAACTGGCTGTAAGCGAGCATGCTGCGGAGGGCGATGCCCTGATTCGGATACACGCTTCCCATCGCCAGCGCTTTCACATACGCCGTCCACCTCGAGGACAAATTATTCGGGCCCAGCAGCGAGCCTAACGCCTCTAGCGGCTGGTAGAGCGGTGAGCCGGAAGTACCATCCACCTGCGACATCATGTTCAGCCAGGCGCTCACCGTCTGGCTGCCCGCCGCGGGCGAGGCGGGAAACAGGTATTGCAGAAGCGATGCGGCGCCTTCGCCGTGCTGGCGCATCGTGTCGGCGTCGAAGGTATCCGGCGAAGTCGCAAGCGGCGTGTCGAGAAGATAATCCTGGTTCGCATTTGCCGCTGCGGGCACCCAGCCGGCGTCGTCCACCACCACGCGCTCAAACCAGGTCGCCATCGCTTCCAGGGTCCAAAGCCAGGGCGAAGCGGCAAACGACTGGGGAAGCGTGGCGGTGGGGTTGTATCGCGCTTCTGCGACCTGGAACAATACGCGGCCCACGGCGGCGCGTAGGTTCTCGGTGCCGGTGGAGTTCAGCGCGGAGGTCTGGTCCCAGTTGACCGAAAGCCCCTGGCTGCCGGCGCCCCAGCGGTCGGTCTCGGCGGCCGCGTAGGGAGCATCGGGAGGCGATTCGTTGTCTCCGCCGCTTGCGAGCACGCTGCGCCAGAGATTGTAGCCAAAGACGTAAACATCGGTTTTTGAAGCCGGCCCGCCTTTCGCCCAATCGACGCCTACATTTGCGATTCGGAGGTGGGCGCGGTCGAGAGCGTTGGTGATGGCTGCCACCGCACCGCCCGAGGGGATCCCGGACTGCAAGTGCAGGGTAAAGTTCCCGGAGGCAGTGGCCACCTGCGTCATGCCGCCCATCGCCCAGATGAGCCAACCGGTTGGCGCGCGGTCCGAAGCGGGCGCGTCGGTCGGCGGGGCCGGGAAGCCGGCGGGCAAGTCCACCACGATGCTGCCGTTGCGGACGTCAGCCGGCCAAAGTTTGGGTCCGCCGTCTGGTTCGCCAATGGCCTTCAGGCACAGGAAAACCTGGCCTGTGGGAACGGGTGAAGTTGATTGCAGGTACAGGTACAGGCGAAGCGGCATCGCGGAGCGCGGCAAGCCGTCGATGCGGTAGAACCCGGCGATGTTGTTCTGTGAAAACGGCGGCGGATTACCGGCGACAGAGAGACGCAGCCTGTAGGTGTCGTCGAAAGCGCCGCTGGGAATAACCAATTGCAAACCACCTCCGGGTCCCCCGTATAGCGATCCACCATTCGGCCCGATGTCTTGCTGGGCCAGCACCGTGTTCTTGCTGGCATCGAGGTTTTCGGCCGCGATCTGCAAATTGGATTGCGACGTGTCGCCGTTCATGCTGATCGAAATCGGCACCACGCCCGGCTGCAAACTGAACGGCGCCCGGACATTGATCTGGTATATGCCCGGAAATTTCGGCATCAGACCGGCAAATACAGGCCGCACCACGGTTCCGCCGATCTGGACCGTGACCGCGCCCGTCACGTAATTCACCGGCCCGAGCGACGCGTTGTCGCCGCCCGGCTGGCCCGGAGCGATAGCCGGGGACACCGTTCCCAGACCGGTTGCCAGCAAAACCAGGTACTCGCCCGGCGTGGCGGGTGACGCCTTCACCGGCGTTACCGAGGCGGGCTTGTTCACGAAGGAGAAGTCGGTGGCATGCAGCACAAACGGACTCAGGGAACCGTTTGAGGCAGGGTAGGTGAACAGCCGCGGAGAGGCGGGGGTCACATCGACATTGGTGTTGGCGGTCCCACCGCTGGCGACCGTCACTACGACGTTGGCCGTACCGGGCGGAACGTCGAACGGCATTTGGAAATTGATTTGGGTGTAGGAGGTGTAATAGAGAGGAGCGGAGTAAGTCTTGCCGGACTCGATCGATTTTACTTCAACGCTGACGCCGTCGAGGCTGAACGGCAACGGCACGCCTGGAGCCGTCGTTTCCGAGCTCCGCGCCAGGTTCTGGCCGTAAATGGACACCATTGCGCCGGGAGCAAGCGCCTGGGAACCGTCCGCGGCGTTGACTACACCATTTTGGGTGATCTTCGGAGGTTGCGGTTTCTGGGCGGTCGCCGGCGCTGCAACCAGCGCGAGCAACCCTGCCCCGGCGGCAACATTCAACAAAATTCGTATAGGTATCGACACGGGATCGCTCCTGCCCGAATCGGCGGCAAAACAGCGCCGGAGAGCGGACCCGCCTGGCCGCCGCGGGAAAACGCGGAGCGGGGAAGCCACAAGAGGCTTCGCAGAAAGCAACCCATACTCTCACTTCGAGGTTCCCCGCTCGCGCCTTTAACGTTCCTAGAGCAAGTCGTTGCCCAAACAGCTCCGGCAGGGCAGGATCTAGTTGGATTCCCCTAGTCCGGGCGAGCCATGGCCTGCTGGAATCCTGCCGGAGGCTGTGTGGAGTGGTGGTTTCACCGGACAGCCGGATAGAGGATTCGCTCTGGAAGGAGCCGGGCCCGCCCGCTGGCAGGCGTTCGAGCGAGGGGCACGCGCCGAGATGGCTGGAAAAATTGACATAGTGGGTAAGGCAAAAAGCGCCAGTGCCGTGCGGTTGGGTAAGCCGCCTTCCGCCTCGAAGGCGCCCTCCGGATCCGCCCGACATTCGCGCCCCGCGCGGGCTCGATTAACTCCTCGCCGCGAACTCCCCCGGGCGCCCCGGCCCGCCATTCGCCACTGCCTGCCGGATAGCACTCATGGATTAGTTATTTTCCATCCAGCAAAAATAAACAGATTAATTAGTTATTTTACATCAATTGCCGGTAGCATATATCTGTTAGCTTGTATTTATTGAGAGATAGTAAAATGTGTCTATTGGCGTTGACTTCGCTTTGAACAGTGCGCCACAAGCCGAATCCACATCGCTGTCGAATATCAGCCGGCAGCTCACAATAGCGTAGGTCACCCGACGGGTTATTGCAATTTTGCGCAAAGATATACTGCATAGCTGTTATTTACATCCTCTCGATTCTGGTGTATATTAGGTCAAACTTTTCTGGCATTCTAGGTCTTGCATTTTGCATTGAATATCAACAGGAGCGAAAGGAGTTTGTATGCTTTCAGGGGTTCCCTCCAAGCAGTGGATATTTATGTTTGCACTCCTGCTGGCAGCCAGCGGGAGTGTGTTGGCACCTCATTGTACAGCTCAGGCCGTCTCGATCGCACAGGTCAGCGGCGTGGTGTCCGATCCCAGCGGCAGCCCGATTCCGGGCGCAAAGGTGCAGATTACGGAAGTGGAAAAGTCAGTCACGCGCAACGCCACTTCAGACGCCCAGGGACGCTACACGTTCCCCAACCTTCCGGTGGGGCCGTACCGCCTGGGAGTCACCGCCAGCGGGTTCAAGAGCTACGTGCAGTCCGGCATCGTACTGCAGGTTGGCAACAACGTCACCATCAATGTTCCATTGCAACTTGGCGCCATATCAGAACATATCGAAGTGTCGGCCCAGGCGGGCATGGTGGAAACCAAGAACAACACGGTTTCCCAAGTCATCGACGAACGGCGCATCGTGGACCTTCCGCTCAATGGCAGGCAGGCTACACAGCTCATTCTGTTGTCCGGAGCGGCTATCACCTCGCCGGGCGGCGATATGAGAGGAAGTAAGAATTTTTACAGTTCCACCACCATTTCCGTGGCCGGCGGCCAGGGGAATGCGGTGAACTATCTGTTGGACGGCGGCGACAACAACGACTCGTTCACCAACGTGAACCTGCCGATGCCGTTTCCGGATGCCTTGCAGGAATTCAGCGTGCAGACCAGCAGCCTTCCGGCGCGGTTCGGGCTACATCCGGGCGCGGTGGTGAACGCGGTCACCAAGTCGGGGACCAACGAATGGCATGGGAGCCTGTTCGAGTTTCTCCGCAACGGCGACGTCAACGCGCGCAACACCTTCGGGAAATCGCACGACACGTTGAAGCGCAACCAGTTCGGCGGCACCTTCGGCGGCCACATCATCCCGGACAAGCTGTTCTTCTTCGGCGGCCTCCAGGCGCAGTATAACCGCCAGGACCCGCCCTCGTCGACAAGCTGGGTGCCCACTCCGGCGGTCATGGCCGGCGACTTCAGCACCATCAATGGCGGCGGCTGCATTTCGGGCGGCAAGGGCCGCACGCTGCTCGATCCGCTCAACGGCGAGCCGTTTGCGGGGAACCAGATACCGGTGGGCCGGTTCAATCAGCAAGCCATCAATCTGACAAAATACCTTCCCGCGGCGGAGGACGGGTGCGGAAAGGTAGTTTACGGCAAACCGTCCACCGGCGACGAGGAGCAAGTGATCGGCCGCGTGGATTGGGTGGTGAATTCGAAGCACATGATTTACGGCCGTTACTTTTTCGACGACTACCGCAACCCCGCCTTCTTTGACGGGCAAAGCCTGCTGACCACCACCAGCGCGGGCAACCTGGAGCGGGCACAATCGGTCACCATGGCCGACACCTACACGTTCAGCGCCAACACCATCAACGCGTTTCACGCCACCGGGACGCGGCGCCGGGACAACCGGGGCGCGCCGGCGAACGACATCAACCCGTCGACGCTGGGAATCAACGTCCCCACGCCCGTTGAGAACTTCATCCAGGCTTCGGTGAGCGGCTACTTCAGTGTGGGCTGCGGCACCTGCGCCAACGCGCACTTCAACGTCAACTCGTTCCAGATCGCCGACGACGTGGATCTGATCCGAGGCAAGCACCAGATCGCCTTTGGCGTCAACTACATCCGCAACCAGTTCAATTCGATCAATATCTGGAACTCGAACGGCAACTTCAGCTTCAACGGTCAGTACGCCAGTGGCAAGTCCATCGGTGACGGATTGGCGGCGTTCATGCTGGGAACCATGAACAGTTTCACCCAGAGCGCCAACCTGCAGAACGCCACCCGAGGCACCATCCTTGGCTTGTATATTCAGGACAGCGTCAAGCTGACGCCCCGGGTCACCCTCAACGCCGGCCTTCGTTGGGATCCGACATTGGTTCCCTACGACTACTTCGACCGCGGCGTGTCGTTCAACCGGGCCAATTTCGACGCCGGTGTCCGGAGCTCGGTATACACGAATGCGCCGGCCGGTCTGATGTTTTACGGCGATCCCGGAATCCCCAGAGGTTTCCAGCACAACCACCTGAACAATCTGTCACCGCGTATCGGCTTGGTCTTCGACCCGACCGGAAGCGGCAAGCAGACCATTCGTATATCGAGCGCCGTCCTGCGCGACACCGAGGAAATGTTCTATAACGAGCGGCAAACCACCAACGCGCCTTACGGCACGTCCATCAGTGTGCCGTATCCTGAGGGGGGACTCACGAATCCCTGGCAGGGTTTTGCGGGAGGCACGCCGTTCCCGTTGCCGACGCCGTTGCCCTCGGACTACACATTTCCCAACGCGGGTGTCTACGTGGACTTTCCCTTGGACCTGAGTCCCCAATACATGCTGCAGTGGAATGTCAGCTTCCAGCGGCAGATTACCGAAAACTGGCTGGCATCCGTCAGCTATTTGGGCAACTCGACCATCCACATTTGGGGAGCGGAGGACATCAACCCGGCCATCTACATCCCGGGCAACTCGGCCAGCACCAACCTCAGAAGGCCGCTGTACTTGCAGAATCCGGCGCTGGGCATCGCCTACTCCAGCATCACGCGGTCCGACCAGGGCGGCCATTCCAACTACAACGGGCTGCTGCTGTCGCTGCAGCACCGCTTCAGCCACGGCTTCACGCTGCTCACCAACTATACCTGGTCGCACTGTATCAGCGACGGCGATTTCGTCGGCGAGCTATCCGGCTCGCATTACATGAACCCGTACAATCGTTCGATGGACCGCGGCAACTGCGGCTTCGACATCCGTCATCAGTCCAACACGTCGCTGGTTGTGATGAGCCCGGTGCGGGGTAACGACTTCACCTCCAGGCTTCTCGGCAACTGGCAGTTCGCGCCCATCGTTTCCGTCCACAGCGGCCTGCCGATCAACATCACCGACGGTACCGACATCATGCAGAACGGTATCAATCTCGATCGGCCTAACCTGCTGATGGCGGATCCCTACTACGGGTCGTCCACCGGGGACGCCCGCTATTGGGTGCAGCGCTCGGCATTCGAAATCGGGGGCCGGAAGCGTTCGGCAACTTCGGCAGAAATGTGCTGACCGCGCCCGGCTCCCTCAATTTCGACTTCTCGGTCAGCCGTACTTTCGCTGTCCGGGAGAGATGGCGGCTGGAAGCGCGCATGGAGGCGTTCAACGCCATCAACCACGTCAACTACAACGGCCCCACCACGGGCCTGAACAGCGGGAAATTCGGAACGATTTCGAGCGCCCAGGATCCGCGCATCCTGCAGTTTGCCTTGAAGCTGAAATTCTGAGGCGCGGTCAATCCCGCCGGCCCTGACGGCCGGCAAGACCATAGGCCGGTTTCCGAACAGATCGTCCGGGTACCGGCCCTTTTCATTTCCCTCCTGTACGCCGGTAGACGTGCTCCGGACGGCCGGCGCGTCAACACCGGCGCGATCTGAATCGGCAGCCCGCCAATCGCTTCGCCTCCGATACTCCCACGGCTGGCATGCCGCAGTCGGTATGAGGGGCCTGTTATTAGCTACTTCAGATTACATAATTAGTAACACCTAATTGATTTATAGTACTACATTTGAGTCTTGCGATGGTTGGCAGCGACATCCACAGTAGCCCCGGCCAGCCTATTACGAGCCTTCCGGAACACAGGTTACAACTTGAGAATTAGGAAGAATATACTATAAATCAATTATTTACATCCTTTGGACTATGGTTTATATTATCGCGAGGGCTTTGGTCTCTTCCTCTTTGTATTTTGCATTTTCGCACTGCAGATCGTTACAGGGAAAGGAGTTCGTATGCTTTCAGGGGTTTACTCCACCAAGCGGTGGATCATTGTGTCTGCACTCCTCGTGGCAGTCAGCGCGAGTGTCCTGGCACCGTACTGTTCCGCCCAAGCCGTCTCGATCGCACAGGTCAGCGGCGTGGTATCCGATCCTAGCGGCAGCCCCATTCCGGGCGCTCAAGTCCAGATAACGGAGGTCGACAAGGCCTTTACGCGCACGGCTACTTCAGACGCTCAGGGGCGCTACACTTTCCCCAACCTGCCGGTTGGGCCGTATCGCCTCGAAGTGACTGCCAGCGGGTTCAAGACCTACGTGCAGTCCGGCATCATACTGCAAGTGGGTAACAGCGTCACCATCAACGTTCCATTGCAGCTTGGCGCCATTTCCGAACACATCGAAGTGTCGGCCCAGGCGGGCATGGTGGAAACCAAAAACAATACGGTTTCCCAGGTTATCGATGAACGGCGTATCGTGGACCTCCCGCTCAACGGCAGGCAGGCCACGCAGCTCATTCTGCTGTCCGGAGCGGCCATCACCTCGCCGGGCGGAGATATGCGAGGAAGTAAGAACTTTTTCAGTTCCACCACTATTTCCGTGGCCGGCGGCCAGGGAAACGCGGTGAACTATCTGTTGGACGGCGGCGACAACAACGACTCGTTCACCAACGTGAACCTGCCGATGCCGTTTCCGGATGCGTTGCAGGAATTCAGCGTGCAAACCAGCAGCCTTCCGGCGCGGTTCGGGCTGCACCCGGGCGCGGTGGTCAATGCGGTGACCAAGTCGGGGACCAACGAATGGCATGGGAGTCTGTTCGAGTTTCTCCGCAACGGCGACGTCAACGCGCGCAATACCTTCGGGAAAGCCCACGACACGTTGAAGCGCAACCAGTTCGGGGGCACCTTCGGCGGCCGGATCATTCCGGACAAGCTGTTCTTCTTCGGCGGCTACCAGGGAACATTCAACCGCCAGGACCCGCCGCAGACGATCAGCTACGTGCCCACCCCCGCGGTGATGGCCGGCGACTTCAGCACCATCGCTGGCGGCGGCTGCGTTTCGGGCGGCAAGGGCCGGACCCTGATCGACCCGACCAACGGCCAGCCGTTTGCGGGGAACCAGATACCGGTGGGCCGGTTCAATCAGCAAGCCATCAATCTGACAAAATACCTCCCGGCGGCGGAGAGCGATTGCGGAAAAGTGACCTACGGCAGGCCGTCCACCGGCGACGAAGACCAGTTAATCGGCCGCGTGGACTGGGTGGTGAATTCGAACCACACGATTTATGGCCGGTACTTTTTCGACGATTACAGCAACCCTGCCTTCTTTGACGGCCAGAACCTGCTGACTACTACCGCCGCGGGGAATCTGCAGCGGGTACAGTCGGCGACCATTGGCGACACCTACACGTTCAGCGCCACCACGATCAACGCGTTTCACGCTACCGCGACGCGACGCCGGAATAACCGGGGCGCGCCGTTGAACGACATCAATCCGTCGACGCTCGGAGTGAACGTGCCCACGCCCGTTGAGAACTTCATTCAGGCTTCGGTGAGCGGCTACTTCAGCGTGGGCTGCGGCACCTGCGCCAATGCCAAGTTCAATGTCAACTCGTTCCAGGTTGCCGACGATGTGGATCTGATCCGTGGCAAGCACCAGATCGCGTTCGGCTTTAACTACATCCGCAACCAGTTCAATTCGATCAATATCTGGAACTCGAACGGCAACTTCAGCTTCAACGGCCAGTACGCCAGCGGCAAGTCCATAGGTGATGGACTGGCGGCGTTCATGCTTGGCACCATGAACAGTTTCACGCAGAGCGCCAACCTGCAGAACGCCACCCGAGGCACCATCCTGGGCTTGTACATCCAGGACAGCGTCAAGTTGTCGCCCCGGGTGACCCTCAACGCCGGTCTCCGCTGGGATCCGACGTTGGTGCCCTACGATTACTTCGACCGCGGCGTTTACTTCGACCGGGCCAATTTCGATGCCGGGGTCCGGAGTTCGGTGTACACCAACGCTCCCGCCGGCCTGATGTTCTACGGTGACCCGGGCATTCCCAGAGGCTTCCAGCACAACCACCTGAATAACCTGTCGCCGCGCATCGGCCTGGTTTTCGACCCGACCGGAAGCGGCAAGCAGACCATTCGAATCTCGAGCGCCATCCTGCGCGACACCGAGGAGATGTTCTATAACGAGCGGCAGACCACCAATGCTCCTTATGGCACATCCATCGATGTGCCGTACCCGGCGGGCGGCTTCACGAATCCCTGGCAAGGTTATGCGGGCGGGACTCCGTTCCCGTTGCCTTCGCCGCTGCCCTCGGACTACAATTTTCCCAACGCGGGCGTATATGTGGACTTCCCCCCGAATCTGAGCCCGACCTACATGCTGCAGTGGAATGTCAGCTACCAGCGGCAGATCACCCCCAACTGGTTGGCATCCATCAGTTACCTGGGCAACAAGTCCACGCACATCTGGGGCGGCGAGGACATCAACCCGGCGGTTTACATTCCGGGCACGCCTGGAGGAAGAGCGTCAGAAGCTGGAGCACCAGTTGCTTCAGGCCCAGAAAATGGATGCGATCGGGCAACTGGCAGGAGGCATCGCCCATGACTTCAACAACATGCTCACCGTGATCGTCGGCAAGACGGAATTGGCGCTAAATAGAGTTCCCCCCTCTGACCGCCTCTATGAGTCACTGCAGGATATCCTGAATGCAGGGAGGCGCTCCGCGGATCTGACCCGTCAGTTGCTGGCGTTTGCCCGCAAGCAGCCCGTCAGCCCGAAGGTATTGGATCTAACGACACCGTGGCCGGCATACTCAAGATGCTCCAGAGGCTCATCGGCGAGAACATCAACCTGGTCTGGAGGCCCGGGCAAGCGCTCTGGCATGTCAAGATAGACCCGTCCCAGGTCGACCAGCTTCTGGCCAATCTCGACGGTGAACGCCCGCGACGCCATGAACAAGCCGGGGGGAGATCATTA
>CAWEOG010000027.1:0-74919 GCA_963810595.1 Bryobacterales bacterium
TGGAAGGAGAGGGCATTGGCGGGCAGTGTGCGGTTGTGCAGGGCCAGCATATCCTCGAGTTTTTCGACGCGGGTGGGTTTCTCTTTGAGCGGGTCGTTCCACTCGCCGAGCGCGTACTTGCCGAAGAACAGGTACATGGCTTCGCGGTTCGCCTGGTTGTAGTTGTGGGGGCCGTCGAGCAGGATGGCTTCCACGTCGTCGCCTCTGCCGTAGAGATCGTAGATGGCGCGTACGGCCGGGTACTCCTCTCTGAGCAAATTGCGGGTCCAGTCGCCGGTAGCGCCGGCCATCAACATGGGGCGCGGCGCCATCATGGCGGCAACCTCCACGTTGTTCGTACCGAGGCGCAGGTTGGGCGAGTGTCCACACAGCGAGTCGCCCTGATAGATGAAGGATTCCATGTTGGCGGGGGCGTCGAACTGGACGCGGTCGTCCACGGCGGCGACCGTGTACGTCTGGATGGCGCCGCCGGAGGCTCCGGTGGCGCCGATCTTCCTGGGGTTGACGCTGGGGAGCGATTGAATGAAATCGATGGCGCGAATGGCGTTCCACAACTGGAGGCCGAACGCACCAAAGTCCCAGAGCTGTTCGACGGGTTTGTCGCCGAACTCGTGCGGCGTCTGGATGGTGTCGTCGTAGCCCACCATGTCCACGGAGAGGACGACGTAGCCCTGTAGGGCGAGGTTGGCGGCGCGGGTGGGCACCGAAACAAGGGCGCTGTGCTCCAGGCGGCCATAGGGCCAGTGGCCGTGGAAGTTGACCACGGCCGGGAACCCGCCGGGCGGGGCGGGCTTGAGCGGGCGATAGAGGTTGGCGCCGAGGTAGTAGCCGGGGAGGGTTTCGAGAAGCACCTTCTCGATGGAGTAGTCACGTCTGTCGATGCGCCCGAAGATCTGGGGGTGGAGGTCGTTTTTCGGGAACAGGGGGAACAGCCCGGCAGCCGCGAGAATCTGTTTGCGCAGGAATTCCTTGCGGGCCTGCCACTCGGCGAGAGTCTTGTAAGTCCGGGCGCTGTAGCGAGTGTTCGTGTTGGGGTAGTCGATGTTGCGCGCGTCTTGCGCGGGAATTTGTGCCTGTGCGACCAGACAGGCTGAGAAGATCGCCAGAAGGACGCGGATGGTTCTCATCTTCTGATCTCAGATGGGTGCGCTGTGCACCGTTCGGCCTGTCTCGGATTGTCTCCCTATCAGGCCCACACGATGCCTCCCAGCAGAGCTGAGTATAATTCGATATCTGATATCATGTCAAGATTTATCCCGCTGAGATTCCGAGGAGAAGAGTGATGCGGTTATCGAGGAAATGCGGATCAGGTCATTCGATGATGTTCAGGGATCACCAGTTTTCAGAGCGGCGGTCCGCTTCAGCCGCTTGGAGATCCACGCGCACGGCTACCCAGGGCCGTGGCGATGTTGACCCGGGCGTCGCGGGCGGAGAGAGTTAAAAAGATGGCAGAGTGCAAGTGGCGCCGCTAAACAACGGGGTCTGTCGAGTTCGTCGTTCCGGAACCGCGCCCGTGATCGCCAAGGGCGCCAATCGAAGGAAACAGATTGACGGCTTGACGATTTTGTTGGCCGTCTAGTCAGGCCGGCCACTCGCTTCCAGCTCCTGCTCGACAATCTGGTGGAAATTGAGGCCGCTGCCGGCGTATCTTCTGGCGATCGCCAGGGTGCAATCCAGTTGTTCAGCCGGGTGTTGGCTTTGTTCCGGTGATTTTCGCAAGTCGGCCAGGGCTGGGGGCTTGCCCGGCAGGTCACGGCGCAGCAGCAGGCGGTTGGCGAGATGCCGGTTGGTCTGGAGGGAGCGCAGCTCGCGGAGGGCACGGTGGTAGGTGCGCTCGATGCGGACCTGGTGTTTGGCCAGGCGATCGAGGGCGGCGGAGTACTTGTCGTCGAGGAAGGGGTTGACCATGAGAGCCGAAGCCCTTTCGTGGACGTCGGTTTCCTGGATGCGGATGCGGCGCAGATTCCAGGCCGCGTGAAGGAGCTGGCGGAACAAATCCTGCTCGAGGGCTCCGACGGGATTGGTTTCGGCGATGAGGTCGGCTTGGAACTGGTCGAAGGTTTCCTGTTCGCCGGGAGCGATGAAGATTTCTTTGGAGTCGAGGCCGTGTTTGAGGGCGTTGCGGGCGACTTTGGCTTTTCCTTCTTCGGTTTTGGGGCCGGTGGAGTGTTGGGCGTTGGCGCGGTTGGCGGCGAGGCGGGCGGCGGAAGCCAAGAACGGTGGACGGTCGACAGTGGACGGTGGACGGTTGCCGTCGGGAAGGGGACCGGATACCGGGGACCGGGAACCGACTGGAGGCTCGGGTTGGGGACGCGCGGCGACGGCGCTGTTGGATTTGGACGACGTTGCAAAGAGGTTCATGAGGGGATCCTTTCCGGGGTTCGGAACGATGCCTATTCGGTTTGAGTGTAGCGGGCGGCTCCCTGTTTTTTTGGGCGGTCGGACTGCAAGAGGCTGAATAGACGGGTGATCGAGTTGGAATTTGGTGGTGATCGGAGTTTTGGGGAGGGGACCTCTCGCCAGGCCGCAAAGGGGCAAAGAACGCAAAATGGAGAGAGCTATGGTGGGAAGAAGAAGGCCAGGAAGAGAACCTGTCGGAGATAGCGGAGTGGGCCCCAAGGCCAAGGGGACATCCGTGCTGCGGCGGTTTAGTGAAATCGCTGAAGGTGGCAGACGGCTCTGCTTGGTTGGCTAGTCTCGAGTTTTTGGAGAGAATTCCCGGCCGGTCGCCGCGCTCTCTCACTGAGATTCCGCGAAATGCTCGCTGAGTGTTGACCGGATTGCCGTATCAGGTCACCCAGCGCGGTACTAACCGCCATCGGGTGTTCATCACCGCCGCCGGCCGGTCCACTTGTTGGCGCTTGCTGAAGTCCAATTTGGCGGGTAACGGCGTTCGGGCGACTACGAATATCTTCTTTCTTGCGCCGAAGGCGCTTCGGATTTCCAGCCAGGGTTGCCGCGTCAGGTAATAAATCGCTTGTCAGAATTCCGGAATGCTCTGTCAGGGCATCGGAGCACAACGCCGGTCGAGTGGTGTTTGACGCGCGCTATGTTTGGGATTGAGTAAGAAGTCCGGAACCCGTACCGGGTTCTCGGGGGACGGACCGGTGGCCCAGGAAAACGCCGGGTGGCGCAATCTGGGCTGGCAATCCGTGGCGCCTGCGGCGCGAGGGTCGCGGGGCTGAGGCGAGGGGGGCTGGGGAACAGGTGGCCAAAAATGCAAATCCAGCGAACTCGTCAGAGCTGTCTGCCACCTTGACGATTTTCGCCAATCGCTCGCAGCAGGCTGTCCTGTTGATCAGAATGTCAGCCTCACGCTTGCAGTATTGGCACTGGAAGTCAGAAAACACGGTTATTGTTACCGGAGCGTCATGACTTCCCTGGGTCGGCGCCGCTCCGGCGGCGAGATCCTGCGCTACTCTGTGTTCCTCCCGTTGCCTTTGGCCCCTGACATCGACCGCGGTGTCCAGAAGATCACGCGTCAGAAAACGTTGGTCCGGAGACAAGTAAAAGACGACCTCAACCGGGCGACCTGCACCTTCAGAGTTGAAATGGACCTTCCTATAGCATGTGTCTTCTACGAATTCGGAAGCCCCCACCCTGATCTCCGTGAGCAGCGCAAAGCCGAACCTATCGTGCACGTACTGCCCAAGCCGGGCAGCCGTAACGTCGGACAGCTCAAGGCATTGTTCGCCGCATAGTAAAGCGGGCGCGAAGCACATCATGCTCGCTGCAGCATAGATCCACGTCCGTTTATTCATCACCGCACACCGCCACCACACAATGTCTAGTTCAGCGCTTCACTGGCCCGGCACAGCCGTACCAATATCGTGCAGCAGCCGATCGACCGATCGCTGTTGGTACGACGTCCGGAAAGTTGTAGGCGTGGCTGACGGGAGGTCAAGAGTGTTGTCATGTAACACCTTAAATATGCCTGTCCATAGCCCTGTCACTTCAAAGCGGCGACCGCCGGGAACAGCCGGGAGGGCCGAGCGCTCTTCGTCCGACAAAAATAAGATGTAACGCTCCCCTCCCTGCATCAAGTCATATTGCCTAGTGTATTCTCTATAAGCGCCGATCACTCCACCATCTTGGCAAATGATTACACTTCGGAGGGGCAGAACTCCCTTTAGAACTCGGTTGACTTTGACCCTCACGTCCGTCTCCAGGCTCCGACCCCGCGTCACGCGGGCTGGCAGAACGTCTTGAACGCTAGCGTCAACGATCAAAGTAGACCTGCTAAACATGTCGTTGAGTGACTTCGGCAGAGCTTCGGGCGCTGGGTCTATGATAAACTCGCTCGTACCCCTCGATGGTGGGTACGGTATCTCGTGACCAAGGATGGGTCTGGCCTGTCCGAAGCAGGCCGAGGCTGCCGCGGACACCACAACACAGAGGCACACTATGCCTCGCATATGTTTTCCTTTCTATAAGTTTTACTGGCAAGTTCCGTAGGCGGTTCCACAGGGTATACATTCATCCCCATCGGTTCCGTACCCGTTATTGATGGATTCTTCAGCTTGCACATCACAAGTCTGAGGCGTATTGTAAGGCGGGCTGCACAACAGTGTACCGGCCGCATACATAATTGTCTTACCGCTGGCGCAATCTGCACTGGATACCTCATCAAGGCCCAGGGCATGGCCAATTTCATGGGTCACCACGTTTTGAACAACCCAGTCGATAGTATGATGGTAAAAATCCGCGGTACTGGCAATTGAATCTGGGTTTAGCTGTATGTGGACTTGATACATCACATTTGCGTTGAGGCATGTGCCGCAAGCATTTTTGGTGTTGAAACAATTGGTGTTGACACTTTGGCTCTGGTAAGCCGTCCGACCTAGTACGCCCGCGCCCAAATCGTAATTATTATCAATGTCAAGGTCGAGCCATCCTTGAGTAAAATAAATGAAATATCTGGATTGCGCTGCGCTCCAGGCAGCAGCGGCGTTTGTGATCCCAGTCGTGGACAGTGATCCCCAATATGCCCACTCGAGATTCTTCCAGATTTCCTTTGGCCAGTTGAGGGACGTGTTATTGCAGACGCACGGAGCCACTTGAGTTACGGCGAGTAGCGCTGCAATTAAGGTTAGTGATCGACGCCAGGCCATAATTAGCTGACTCTCCTTTCTTGACGAACATTGTTCAAGGGTAAGTGTATGCCAGAAGACTACTCAGATACAATTATGAAATCCGGTTGTTAATTATGAACTCCGGAGAAGCGCTGCCAGAATCGGCGCTGCACCCGGTGCCCGGTACTGTCGCAACGGACCAACGCATGAGGCGATACTGCCGAGGGGTTAGTCCGAAAAACGGCTTGAAAGCCGCTATGAAATTTGCGGATGCACTGTAGCCAACACGAACGGCTATTTCCGTGACTGGAATCGTGCTGCTCCGGAGAAGATGAGCGGCCCGCTTCATCCGGAGACGCCGCAGGAACGCTCCGAAGTTGTTGCCCGTCCACATTCTGAACAACTTACGAAACCAATCTGGTGAGACACCAAACTGGAGAGAGATCGAGTTCAAAGTTAGAGAGGCGAGATCCGCTCGCTCCGCTTCTAGTAGAACCGCTTCGACGCGATCACGTTCTAGCGTATTATTCGTATTAAGGATCCGCATCAGCAAGTCGAGATCGCCATGGAAGAGCTGCCTTTCAGCACAAAGTGCTGTGTCGGGAATCAACCGATCATAGAAGTCCCGCTGTTGTACCATCGAAATCAGCGCGGTGTTGGGCCAACTACCCTCTCCACCGTAGAAGTGCTTCAGTTCCGACATCTGTGCTTCCAACGAGCAGTTAAGCCATCGGCCAAAGAGTTGCTCGTGGCGCCTCCTTAGGGGATTCGTGTCGCCAGCGTCCTGACTTCGGCTCCAGGCCACCCGAACGAGCTCGGAAAACAATGGGGATGAGTTCGCCACAAAACACCCCGCCCTCACTTGAAAAGCGTCCCTAGATCGTCCTAATGTCGGATGCCTCGCAAAATAGTTCCACAGTTCGTCAATTGCGGCCCCATTGTACGCCTATTTTATGGCGGGAGCAAGAGTCTAATGGGCGTCCGAGCGCTCCGAAAGTCAGGAGCAGCCGCGAGTGTTTTATTGCTTTTGGACGAGACCATTCAGGCGAGCAGGACAGCCTTATAGTTACTCCGGGCCTCTTTGATCGGGCACATAGGCGTGGGGAATTGTGGCCCGGCCAAGTGTTGAGTTTTCTCGTGGATGGGGCTTGATCTGTGCTGTGCGCTAGTACGGAAATCAGCTCGGCAGCCCCGCGGCGATGAATGGGACAGCCAGACAGGGTGATGTCTCGCCTCGGCAGCCCGGGACAGCCTCGTCAGACCCGCCTGCCCCACTTCTCACGACCCCAACCCCGCCACCGTCGCTCGCGCTCTGGCCCCGAGTCAAGCTACCCCGCTTTCCACAAGATGGTCTCGAACGCCGCCGCACGATATTTCCGGATTTTCCCGCTGGCAAATAAACTGATATGGCAGTAACGAACCGAAATCAATACGCGCGAACCGAAAAGCCCGGCATCGTCGCTTTATATCTATATCACTTTCCCAACCCCACGCAAACCCCTTCCTCCGTCCGCTGCTGGATGGCAGAACGACGGAGCGTCGTGGTCCGTTTCCCGTGATCCGTGGTCCGCAGTCCGTCGTCCGTTGAGGGAAGAGGCTCTTCCTGCAACTGTCCACGGTCCACTGTCCACGCCAAGTGGACAGCCTGCTGCAACGGTTTAGTGAAATCGATGAAGGTGGCAGACGGCTCTGCTTGGTTGGCTGGTTTCGAGTTTTTGGAGAGAATTCCCTGCCGGTCGCGGCACTCCCTCACCGAGATTCCCCAAAACGCTCGCTGAGTGCTGACCGGATTGCCGTATCAGGTCACCCAGCGCGGTACTAACCGCCAGCGGGTGTTCTTCATCGCCGCCGGCCGGTGCACTTGTTGGCGCTCGCTACGGTCCAATTTGACCGGTAGCGGTGTTCGGGCGACTACGAGAATCTTCTTTCTTGCGCCGAAGGCGTTTCGGATTTCCAGCCAGGGTTGCCGCGTCAGGTGCTAAATCGCTTGTCAGAATTCCGGAATGCTCTGCCAGGGCATCGGAGCACAACGCCGGTCGGGTGGTGTTTGACGCGCGCTGTGTTTGGGATTGAGTAAGAAGTCCGGAACCCGTACCGGGTTCTCGGGAGACGGATCGGTCACCCAGGATAACGCCGGGCGGCGCAATCCTGGGCTGGCAATCCGTGGCGCCTTCGGCGCGAGCGTTGGGGGCTGGGTGGACAGGTGGCCAGAAATGCAAATCCAGCGAACCCGTCAGAGCCGTCTGCCACTTTGACGATTTTCGCCAGTCGCTCGCAGCAGACATCTGTTGGCCTGTTGGCGTCCTGTCCTGTTGGCGTCCTGTTGGCACCTTGGCGTTCGGGTTCACTGCCTTCAGGTCGTAGTTCTTGCCCTCGATCTGCTCCCTCGTCACCGTCCAGCTTCGCTCGCTGGGGGCACGGTCCGGCAACAGCTCGAAGGCCAAGTGGACAGCCTTATAGTTACTCCGGGCCTCTTTGATCAGGCATGTAGGTATGGGAAATTTCGGGCCGGCCAAGTGTGGAAATCCCCCGTGGGTGGGGCTTGATCTGGGCTGTGCCGTGCGCTAGGACGGAAACCGGCGAGTGGCCACTTGACAGTAGGTCGCCAATTTGGTGGATGACATATTGCCGCGGGGATCGGGCGGCTATTCGAAAAGGGATCGCGGCAACCCGGATTGTCGGATTATGCTCGTCAAAGTGCCTGCCCGGACGGGGTTGTGAAGCGGAACCGGAACCGTGATGGTCGAAGACTTCGTCCGCTTTTGCATGATGCGATGACTGCCGCGCTGGCGGATCGAAAGGAAACCATGCTGCTCGAGAATCTGGCAGATCTCCAGGCCCGAAAGAACTCGAAGCCTACCCAACCGGGACCTCGACCTGTGTGACAAGGACGTCGCCGTGGTACCGCCGCCTCACCTCGGACTGATCGGCGGTTTCGAAAAACAGCGTCAGTGCTTCGACCAGGTTCGCCCGGGCGTCTTCAATAGAGGAGCCTTGGCTGGCGATGTCGAGTTCCGGACACAACGAGACGAAGCCATCGTCTTCACGCTCGATGATAGCGGTCAGGCGTTGTACTCGTTGCATGATCCGAGTGTACATCATGCCAGTTGAGTGAAAAGTTGCCTACCTTGATTTGTGCCGATCACTGTCCCGATATGACGTTCCGGGAACCACGAGAGAATTGCGGCCGGCAATCGCGACAACCGACTGTTCGAACGTCTGGAAAACTGCCTGGGTTCGGCTGGCGCGGCGCGCGTGTTGGCGCAGGCGTCAATCAGGCGCCGCAAGTACTAGAAAAAAATTGATAAGTGGTAGCGCTAAGGGGATTCGAACCCCTATTTGAGCCTTGAGAGGGCTCCGTCCTAACCCTTAGACGATAGCGCCTTGGCGGGTCGCCGGTCCGGTGCGGAACGGCATGTACACAATCAGTTAGAGCGCCGGTTGGGACGCTCGACATCAGTATATCAGGGCGTTTCCGGTGCCGCCAATCTGCCCGGCCGGCGAACACCTACCATCGCGGCCTCCAGTGCCTTATTCTGAAAGAGGAATAAGGAATTGGCACTCATGACAGTTCAGACTCGCGGTTTCTTTCTTGGCCTTCCATTATTGGCACTGGTCTTTCTTTCCGCGGCGGCGACCGCCGCTACGCTTCCCGATTCGCAGCGGGCTCGCTTCGACTCGCTGACGGATAAGCTCTACGCTCCTTGCTGCTATGCGGAGTCGGTCCGCGTGCACCGGTCCCAGGTTGCCATCGACATGCGTAATGAGATCACGAATATGATGGCGCAGGGCATGACCGACCGCCAGATTCTCGATGTCTACGTCAAACAATACGGGGAACGCGTGCTGATGGTGCCGGAAGGCGGCAAACGCCAATGGCTTTTCGTAATCCCCGTGGTGATGCTGGCGCTGGGGGGCCTGGTGGTTTTCGCCGTGCTGCGGCGGCTGAAACATGGGCAGACGGCCGCCGTCAGCGCCGCCTCAAACACGACCATCGAAATCAAGGATTCGGACTTGGAGTGGTAGGACTTTCCTCGGGAGGGGCGGGAGTCACCTCCGCGATGTAGTATTCCATGTTGTGCACGTACACCGTTGCCCGGATTCTTTCGCCCACCGACAACGCCTTCCAGTCCTTATCGTCGCGGACCGGAAACTGCATGGTCATGGCCGGCATCCAGCCGGCGATGGCGCCGTGTTTCACCGTAGCAAGACGCAGCTTTTGGTCGAGTGCCAAGACCTCGCCAACCACGGTGTAGGCCTCGGCGGCGGTAGATTCGCTCTGGACCGGCGCCGCCCCGAATACAAACGAACGGATTTGCGGTCGATAATGATACGCGGCGACCGCCACCACCAGCACAAGGGCGGCGCCGACGATCCTGCGCCGGCGCTTGATCCGGGTGGGTACGCGGTAGCGGTGGCCGTCGTCTTCCTGCTTCCTTTTCAGCATGCTGGCGTCCTCCGCCGCCGATTTTGGCCGCGCGGACGGCCGGAGAGCCGGAAACCGCCGCGCAAAGCAGTCTGGTAAATCATTGTCGAGCATCCATTTCCGCGCGTCAACCGGGCAGGCTGAAGCGTCCAATTAGAAACTTCACATCGCACTGAAGGAGGTTTGGAAATTTCAGAATGACTAGACGCGAACTGTTCTCACACTTGGGCGCGGGAACGGCAGCGCTGGCAACGCTGGCCTCGACGGCCGATGCGATGCAGGGGGCACAGGCTCCGGCCTTCACGCTGCCCGCATTGCCGTATGCTTTTGATGCACTCGAACCATCCATCGACGCCAAAACCATGGAGATCCACCACGACCGGCACCACGCCGGCTACGTGGCGAATTTGAACAAAGCCGTCGCGACAGCTCCGGAGCTGGCCGGGAAGCCGGTTGAGCAGATTCTGGCGGATCTGGCGAGTGTGCCGGACCCGGTCCGGACGGCGGTGCGCAACAACGGGGGCGGCCACGCCAACCACTCGCTGTTCTGGCAGGCGATGAAAAAGGGGCCGGCCGGGCAGCCGACGGGTGAGCTGGCCAAGGCAATTGATACGGCTTTCGGCAGCTTTTCGGCCTTCCAGGACAAATTCACCGCGGCGGCGCTGGGCCAGTTCGGCAGCGGCTGGGCCTGGCTGGCGCTGCGCAACGGGCAATTGACGGTGGAAGCCACACCGAACCAGGACAGCCCCTGGATGAGGGGCGGCACCCCCATTCTCGGCATCGACGTCTGGGAACACGCCTACTACCTGAAATACCAGAACCGCCGGGCCGACTACATCAAGGCGTGGTACGAGGTGGTGAATTGGGACCTGGCAACGGAACGGTATCTGAAGCAAGTCCAAGCCTGATCGGGCGCCTGGCCTGGACGGCGCCGGTGAAATCACGAGACCCCGGGGGAAGCTCCGGGGTTTCGGCTTTCGCGGCGGCTGGCCCGGCGCGCTAGAATTGGGGAACATTCCGGGAGGGCGGCGCCAGTTGAACGGGAAGACAGCCAGAGCTCTGGAAGGATTTCGGGCCGCCATCGACGCCCCGGAGCACCACTTCCGGTATTACGACGTGGCGGTGATCGCGTTCGTCGTGATCCTGCTCGTTTCCAACCTGGTAGGGCAGAAGATCTGCGCGTTCGGGCCGTTCCGTATCGCGGGCGCGCAATTGCTGTTCCCCATCACCTACATTTTTGGGGACGTTTTTACGGAGGTATACGGCTATGCCGGCTCGAGACGCGCCATCTGGCTGGGATTCTTCGCCTCGGCGCTGCTGTCGGTGATGGGGATGATTACGGTGGCGCTGCCCGCCGCGCCGGATTGGCCGAACCAGAAAGCGTTTGAAGACGGTATTCGGTTTCATCCCCCGATTGGTGCTGGCCAGTTTGCTCGCCTACTGGGCGGGGGAATTCGCTAACTCGTTTGTCATGGCGAAGATGAAGGTGTTCACCCAGCGGCCGGCACCTGTGGATGCGAACGATCGGCTCGACGGTGGTGGGTCAGGCCGTGGATACCATCGTGGTGATGATGGTCGCGTTCTGGGGGACCATCGGTCTGGAGCCTGATCGAAACCCTCATCGTCTCCGGGTATTTGGCAAGGTCCTTTACGAGGCGGTGGCGACACCCGTTCACGTCATGCGTGGTGAATTTTCTGAAACGCCGGGAAGGCGTGGACGTCTACGATGATGATACGGACTTCAGTCCCTTCGCCAGCGGAACGGCAGGCGAGCGTTTCGAGGCGCCGAAGGAGCGCCGAATAGTCCGGATGTTGCTTCACCGGCCTGGGTTGGCGGAATGCCCCGCCGGCGGAGGTTGCGCAAAGGAGGTCACCCCGCGATGTCCGCATGCCTGAGAAGCGATGTTCGGCCCGCCGACGCTCGGAAGCGCGTGTCCGTAACCTGCTGTCAGACCCACCATAACACACCTTGACGCCCCCCGGCGACGCCTAGAATTAGGATAGCTACCGGTGTCGACAAAACGGGAGTACCATATGAAGATAATAGAGTTAACAGCTTGCTTCTCGGTATCGGCATGTTGCTTACGCTGGGGTTGGGCATTGCTGCCGCTCAACAGAAGGCGGGGCAACAGCGCGAAACCGTGGCCAAGCCCATCAGCGCGAAGGAGCAGAGGAAGCGGCTGGAGAAGCTCAAGAAGGAGCTCGAGACGCCTTACCGCAAGTGGCTGGACGAGGACGTCGCCTACATCATCACCGATGAGGAGCGGGCGGCGTTCAAGCGGCTGGAGACCGACGAAGAGCGCGAGCAGTTCATCGAACAGTTCTGGCTGCGCCGCGATCCCACTCCCGACACCGTCGAAAACGAGTACAAGGAAGAGCACTACCGCCGCATCGCCTACGCCAACGAGCGGTACGCTTCGGGCATTCCGGGCTGGAAGACCGACCGCGGCCGCATCTACATCACCTTCGGCCCGCCCGACGAGAATCGAGTCGCACCCCTCCGGCGGCAGCTACGAAGCGCCCGTACGAAGAAGGCGGCGGCACCACGTCCACCTATCCGTTCGAGGACTGGCGATACCGTTACATCGAGGGCGTCGGAAGCGACATCGAGATCGAGTTCGTGGATCCGACGATGACCGGCGAATACCGCATGACGATGGACCCGTCGGAAAAGGACGCTCTGCTGTATGTCCCGAACGCCGGTCTGACGATGTTCGGAGCAGATGGGCATGGCCGGACAAGGCAGACCGCTTCAGCCGCACCGACGGCACGCGCCTCGGCACTGGCGACACGCCGCTGAACTGCCGAGAAGATACAATTTCTTCAACCGGCTCGAGCAGTACGTCAACCTGCAGAAACCGCCGGCGGTGAAGTTCAAGGATCTGGAAGCGGCCGTTTCATCGAAGGTCTACTACAACATCCTTCCGCTTGAGAGTCCGAGCCGACTACATTCCGCGCCACCGAATCCACGATCATGACCAACATCACCGTTCAGATTCGACCGCAAGGACATGCAGTTCAAGCAGGATGGCCCGGTTTCGAAGGCGACGGTCAATATTTATCGGGCGCATCACTTCCATGACGCGGCGCCTGGTGAACGTGTTTGAGGACGTGTTGTCAGCGTTGAGGCGCCGACCGACAGGTCCTGGAAGAGTACTCGAAGGGACGCTCCGTATATAGCAAGACGATCCCGCTGGCTCCCGGTATCTACCGGCTGAATCTCGTGGCCAAGGATATGAACGGTGGGAACATGAACAACTACGAACTGGCGTTGAATGTTCCGCGGTACAACGAAGACGAGCTTTCGCCAGTTCGCTGATTCTGGCCGACCAGTTGGAGAAAGTCCCGACGCGCAGACATCGGCACCGGCCAGTTCGTGATTGGCGGGTCGAAGGTTCGCCCGCGTGTGGGCGAGACGTTCCGGCGCAACGAGAAGATGGGGATATTCCTGAAGATTTACAACTTCCAGCCTGATGAGAAGACCCACAAGCCGAACGGGACAATCCAAATAGAGGTAGTCAGGAAGAACAGCAACGAGAGCGTCGTCTCTCAGCAGGAAGACGTGAGTAGCCTCGAAGGCGCCGCATCGTCGCAGGTCACCTTGGAGAAGGTTTTGAATCTGGGTGGACTGGAGCCGGGCGACTACGTCCTTAAGGTGAAGATCGTCGATCGGGTTTCGAACCAGACGATCACACCGAGCGCGAGTTTTAAGGTAACATCTTAGACGGCAAGGAAACGGGACCCGCTCGTGTCCGGCTGGCCGGAACGGGCAAACGCCGGTTGCTCAAACCGCCAGACGGTGAATCCAAGGATTCGGCGTTTGGCAGGGAGAAGATCGTCGAAGCATGAAGGCCAAACTTGGGCTGGCAGTGTTGGCGACCCTCCTGGCGACGGCGCCGAGCGCAAGCGCTATCGATCCGATGGCGTTTTTCGGCTCACTCGCGGGAGCGGTAAAGAACCCCGACGGCGTCCCTCAGATGGGCGCGGCCGTGCTCCTGTTTAACCACTCGACAAGCTGATCGAACGGGCGCTCACAGATGAAGGCGGCTCGTTCCGCTTCGATTCCCTGCTGCCCGGCTTGTATTCCATCAAAGTCAGTCGTGGCGAGCTATGTGCCCGCCATGCGGCCGAACATCTGGTCCGCTCCGGCATAGAAGGATTCCTGAACATAACTTGGCCACGCTGTTCAGCTCCATCGAACTGGTCTACATGGCTCCAGGCCAGAGCCCTCTGATGAACAACGACTGGAAGTGGGTCTTGCGGGGCTCCATCGCCACTCGACCGGTGTTGCGGTTGGCCTCGGATTCGAATCGGCCGATGGTCGTGGATGTGAAGATCGCCCGCAGGATGTGTTTTCCCAGACCGGGGCCTCGTGGCGGTGTCCGCGGGGGAGAGCGGGAACTCGAGCCTGGGATCGCAGCCGGACCTAGGTACGGCGTTCGCTCTGGCAACGTCTCTCTACGGCGCCAATCAGCTCTTGTTCAGCGGCAACCTCGGTTACGGCGCCGAGAATGGGGCGCCAATGGCCAGTTTCCGCACTCGTTACATCAGAGAGAATGGTCCGGGCGGGTTGACACCGGCCGTGGAATTGACACTGCGCCGCGCGATGCTGCCGGCTCATGCCGGCGCGGCGCTGCTCGATCGCAGCGGGCAGAGCGCCATGCCCTCTTTCAAGTCGGTTTCCATTGCGATTCAGGACCAGGTGCGCGTGTTGGACAACCTGACTGTCCAGTACGGCTTCTCCATGGAGTCCGTGTCGTTCTTAAATACGTTTCACTACTTCAGCCCTTATGCCCGGGCGTCCTACGACATGGGAGACAACGGGACGCTGCTGCTCGGCTACAGCTCCGGCGCCACGCCCGTCGGCCTGCTGCAATCGAGTGTCGTCGCCGGATGAAAAGCTGGTCGACACGATGCTGATTGAGGACTTGGCGGCGTTGTCCTATTTCCCGCGGGTCTCGTTGCGCGACGGGCGTGTACGCGTGCAGCGCTCCAACAACTGGGAGATCGGTTATCGCAAGAAGCTCGGCAGCCGTACCTTTAGCGCCGCGGTTTACCGCGAGCGGATATCCAACGCCGCGCTCAATATGCAGGCGCCCGCCGGCGGAGTCTTCGACCCAGGGCGAACTGTTGCCGGATCTGGCCTCTTCCGGCTCCACTTACATTTTCAACGCGGGTCGCTACAAAAGCCTCGGTTACATGGCGACCCTCAGCCAGCACCTCGGAGACAATCTGAGCGTCTCATTGTCTTATGGCAGGGGAGGGCCCTGACGACCGGCGAGGGCGCCGTCCGCGTCCGTACAGCGGAGGATCTCCGCAAGAAGGTCGAGACTACGCAGCGCAACTGGGCGAGCACGCGCGTCGCGGGCGTGCTGCCGGCCTGCGGAACCCGGTTCGACGCCTCCTATCAGTGGAGCGACGCCCGCACGCTGAACCCCGTACACGCCTACATCACGCAAGGCATGGTGCCGATGTCCGGGCTCAACATCAGCTTCCGGCAGCCGATTCCGGCGCCCTGGCTGATGCCGGGCCGGTTCGAGGCCACGCGCGGAACTCGGAATCTGCTCTCGCAGGGATATCTTCCCATCACGACTTCCGACGACCGAAAGGTGATGTTGATGCACTCGCCGCGTTCCGTGCGGGGCGGCTTCAGCTTCATCTTCTAGTTCCGTTTCCCGCCAACATGGTGCCGATTCGAATGGAGGGGAAGTGTCGCGCCGGCTCCCATCGCGTTGGCTGACGGCAAAGATTCCACTCCAGCGCAATTGGGACGCGTCCCTCTGAAAGACGCCGGCGCAGCGCCCGGAACGCCGTTCTCATCGACTTTTGGTCTTTATTTCGTTTGCTTTCAATGAATCAGACTGGCTTGTCCGAAACAGGTGGGTGAGCCGGAGGTAAAGTAAGGGCAGAAAAGAAGGAATTCGGCCTCACCGACAGAAGCCCCTGCCAGCACCCAGACGGTTCTATACCCTTCCCCGAACCCTACCCGCTTGATAAGAGAAGCGAACCACTCCCGTAGGCTGAATTCCTTCGTTCTCTTCTGAAAATCGGGGCGATCGGCGACGGTGGGGGATGGGACCGAAACTTACTTTCGCATGCCTCGGCCAGGGTTCTTCACGCGGCTTTGCCGCAGCTTCAGCTTCTTCCGTTTCGGCTTCGTGATGATGAAGGTACCGCTGCCAACATACTCCGCCTGGTAAGTCTTGTCTTCTTTCTTCTCGGCCAAAACAGCCTCCTGAGCTTGTGGCGTAAATACCATTGTAGCCTATCGGCACCTGGCACAACTGCGTCAGGCGGCATCCCGTGAAACGGGGAGGGTCATTTCCGGCCTCGTGTACTAAACTGTAACGGGAGCGGATTGCATGGCTGCAACCAGAAGCGTACCGACCGGAATGGAGTCCCCGGACCGTTACCACGGCCTTGACCGGGAAACTCTGATTCGCGCTTTTCGTATTATGCAGACCGCGCGCCGTCTGGACGATCGCGAGATCCTGCTGAAGCGGCAGAACCGGATTTTCTTCCAGATCAGCGGCGCCGGCCATGAAGCAGTTCAAGCAGCCGCGGGACTGGCGCTGGACGCCAGCCGCGACTGGTTCTACCCTTACTATCGGGACCGTGCATTGTGCCTGGCGCTGGGCGTCACGCCGGAACAAATGCTTTACCAGGCTGTGGGCGCCGCCGCCGACATCGCCTCCGGCGGCCGTCAAATGCCGTCGCATTGGGGCGATCCGTCGCTGCACATCGTTTCGGCGTCCTCGCCCACCGGAACGCAGTTCCTGCAGGCGGTGGGCTGCGCGCACGCCGGCCGGCTGCTGCGGCCCGCCAGCGATGAGATTACGCTGGCGGCAACCGGCGACGGCGCCACCAGCGAAGGCGAATTCTGGGAGTCGCTAAACCTCGCCTGCCTGGATCGTTTGCCGGTTCTGTTCCTGGTAGAAGACAACGGATACGCCATCAGCGTTCCGGTCGAGCGGCAAACCGCCGGGGGCAACGTGGCGCGCCTGGTGAGTGGATTCCCGGGCTTGCTGGTGCTGGAGGCCGACGGCACCGACTTCCTCGATTCCTATCGGGCGGTCGAGCGCGCGATTGCCTATTGCCGCTCGCGGCAAGGGCCGGCGCTGGTTCACGCCACTGTTATCCGGCCGTACTCCCATTCGCTTTCCGACGACGAAAAGCTCTACAAACCCAAGGCTGAGCGTGAGGCGGAAGCGGCCCGCGATCCGCTGCTGAAATATCCCCGCTGGCTGCTGGACGAGGGGATTTTCGATCGCGAGGCATTCAAGCGCATCAGCCACGAAGTGGAGCAGGAAATCCAGGAGGCCACCGACCGCGGCCCTGCATGCCGAGCAGCCCAAACCGGAAAACGCCAAGGATTTCCTGTATTCGCAAGAAGTGGATCCACTCTCTTCCGAATTCGAATCGGAACCCCATTTCAGCGGCGAGCCCCGAACCATGGTGGACACCGTCAACCGGACCCTCGCTCAGGAAATGCGCCGGAACCCGGCCATCGTGGTCTTCGGCGAAGACGTCGCCGATTGCAGCCACGAAGCGAACCTGGCAGAGGTGAAGGGCAAGGGCGGCGTCTTCAAAGCCACCGCCGGCCTGCAGCGCGAATTCGGCTCCGGGCGCTGCTTCAATTCGCCGCTGGCCGAAGCCGGCATCATCGGCCGCGCCATCGGCATGGCCACTCGCGGCTTGAAGCCGGTGGTCGAGATTCAGTTTTTCGATTACATCTGGCCGGCGATGATGCAGCTTCGCAACGAGCTGGCGACCCTGCGCTGGCGTTCGAACAACGGTTTTTCGTGTCCGGTGGTGGTGCGCGTGGCCATCGGCGGCTATCTTACCGGCGGGGCCATCTATCACAGCCAGTGCGGCGAGGTGCTGTTTACGCACAATCCCGGCCTGCGGGTGGTGATGCCCTCGAACGCGCTGGACGCCTGCGGATTGCTCCGCACCGCCATTCGCTCGGACGATCCGGTAATGTTTCTCGAGCACAAGAAGCTGTACCGCGAGCCTTACAACCGTTCGCCCGACCCCGGTCCGGACTTCACCATCCCGTTCGGAAGGCGCACGGACCGTCAAGACGGGCCGCGACCTGACCATCGTCACCTACGGGGCAACGGTGCAGAAGTCCATGCTGGCGGCGGCGCAGGTGGAGCAGCGGGCCAAGAACGTCTCCATCGAGGTGATCGACCTGCGGACGCTGGCCCCCTACGATTGGGCGGCCATCGCCGAATCGGTGAAAAGGACCGCGCGCGTCCTGCTGGTGCACGAAGATACGCTGAGCTGGGGTTACGCGGCCGAACTGGCGGCCCGCATCGCGGACGAATTGTTCACATCGCTCGACGCGCCGGTGGGCCGGGTAGCGGCAAAGGACACCTGGATCGGCTACAGCCCCAGGCTGGAAGACGCCACGCTGCCGCAGGTGGAAGACATCGCGCGCGAAGCCGAACGGATTCTGGCGTTTTGAGGCGCGCGGGCGGAGGCGGCCGCCGATGTGGCACGATTTGTTGTATGCCCAACGGCGAACCAATCCGGCCCACGCTCGAGGACGCGATCGCCTTGGCCGCGCAGACCCATCGCGGCCAGGTGGACAAAGGCGGCCAACCGTACATCCTCCACGTGTTGCGGGTGATGCTTCAGCTTCCCGACGAAGACGCGCGCATCACCGCCATGCTGCACGACGTGGTGGAAGACTCGACGCTCACCCTGGCCGATCTTGCCCGGTCCGGATATCCGCCTCGCATCGTGCGCGCCCTCGACGGACTTACCCGCCGCGACGGGGAAGATTACATGGAATACATTCGCCGGCTGGCGCCCAATCCGATTGCCCGCCGGGTGAAGATGGCGGACCTGCGCGACAACTCCAACCGGAAGCGGCACAATCCGCCGACGGTGAAAGACCTGCTGCGGGCGAAACGCTACCGCAAGGCCCGCCGCATCCTGCGGCGTTTCGAATCGAGCGGCGGAAACCCGAGCTCGTGAGGAGGGACGGGGTGGCGATCGGAGCGGAACAGGAGCGCGATTACTTCGACCGCCAGTACGCCAGATTTCTCAATCTGCCCGAAGACGATCTGCGCATCGACAAGGAGATCTTCCTCCGCACCATCCACGATCCCCGGCAGCCGGCCTTCGAGCGCCGCCGCCTGTTCGAACAGGCGCTCGAAACGCTGGCGAGCGAGCCGCTCGAAGGCAAACGCGTACTCGATTACGGTTGCGGCACCGGCGACTTCGGGCTGTGGATGGCCGGCGAGGGAGCCCTGGTAACCCTGCTCGATCTTTCCCCGGCCGCCATTGAGCTGGTTAGCCTGCGCGCGCGGGCGAGCGGCGTGGCGCATCGCACGCGGGGCGTGGCCCGTGACGCCAGCGACTTGAGCTGCTTCGAGAACGGGGAGTTCGACATCGTATTCGGCTGTGCGGCGCTGCACCACACGCTGAAGTATCCGGGGGCGCTGGCCGAGCTGGCGCGGGTGACCCGCCCGGGAGGGTGGCTGGTGCTGGCGGAGCCGTGGGGCGGCAACCCGCTGCTTAACCTGCTCCGCAAACTGCGCGCGGGCGCGGCGCGAGAGCCCGAGGAGCAAGGCGAGGCCATCATCTTCTCGTCGAACGAAATGCGCCTGCTGGCTCCCTATTTCGCGGAGTTCCAGGTGCGGCACCTCAACCTGTTTGCGATGGGCAAGCGGCTGCTGCGAGGGAGGTTTCACCGGCCCTGGGCCAACCGGCTGCTGCGAGCACTGGAGCGGACCGATGCTGTCGTTCTCGCCCTGCTGCCGCCGCTGCGGCGTCTGTGCGGCGAATCGCTGATCTTTGCCATTCGCAGGTAAGTCAGAAGCCCTCAACCGGGAGGCCGGAACGCCACCAGCGATTTCACCAGACCCAGGAAGCGCTCGTGGACGATCGCCGCCTCCGGAAACAGCCCGTGCAACTCGCCTTCGGTGAGCAGGCGGATGTCGTCGAGGTAGTGGCGCAGGTAGAACTCGCGCTGGTCGGGACGCGGGCGCCGCACCAGCTCCCACACGGTGAAGCGGGGCACCAGCCAGCGCTGCCACCGCCGGGGCAAAAGGTGGACCAGCGGCGTCAGCAGGTGCGTCTCGAAGGGAAATCGCCGGTTCGGAGTCTGCACCCAGAAGCCCCGGCCGACCCGCCTCACCTCGGCTGCGAATTCCCGCTGCGACGCCGCGCCGCCCAGGTGCTCGATGACGGAGTTGCTGAAAACCAGGTCGAACGACCGGTCGGCGAACGGCAGCTTCCGGCCGTCGCCGTAAACCCGCCCGGCCCACGGCAGCCCGTCAAGCACCTCGTCGCGGGTTCTCGGCAGGTTCAGGAACACGATGCGGGGCCGCTGGTCGAGCAGCAGCCAGATGTCAGGCGTGCCGCCGACATCCAGCACACGCATTTCCCCCGTCAGGCGCGCGGCGCCCGCCAGACGCGACATCCGCTTCCGGCGGAAGCCCCGGCTGAAGCACTCGGCCCACTTCGAAAGGGACGGCATGGCTTTGAGATTCGCCCGGCGGGCTGAAGACGGCCGGAAGAAATGGAACGAGGGCGGCGGAACGCGCCGGCTGCCCCGTGCGCGTTCCGCCGACGCAAACCCCGTCAGATGGAGAGGATCTCTTTCTCTTTGGTTTTGACCGCCTGGTCCAGTTTCTGGATGTGGGCGTCGGTCAGTTTCTGCACCTCTTCGAGGCCGCGGCGTTCTTCGTCCTCGCTTACTTGCTTGTCTTTCACCATTTTCTTCAACGCTTCGTTGGCTTCACGGCGGACAGCGCGGATGGCCACCCGGTGCTCCTCGGCGATGTGGTGCAGGTGCTTTACAATCTCCTTGCGCCGCTCTTCGGTGGGCGCCGGCACGGGTACGCGAATCAGTTTTCCATCGTTGCTGGGATTCAGGCCCAGATCGGAGGCCAGGATGGCCTTCTCGATGGCGCCGATCTGGGAGATGTCGTACGGCTGAATCGTGATGAGAGTGGGTTCCGGCGCGTGCACCGTGCCCAGATGATTGATGGGCGACGGCACACCGTAGTAATCGACCCGGATATTGTCCAGCAGGTGGATGGACGCGCGGCCCGTGCGGACCCCGGTCATTTCGTGCTGCAGATCGCTGAGCACTTTTTCCATTCGCGTGCCGGCGTTGGCTTCCACTTCCTTTACGGACTGGAACGGCAAGTCGGAAGAAGTTGGTTCTTGCGATTTCATAAGCTTAGTCCACGATTCCCGGTTAGAATTTCAGTGAATGAGCGTGCCGACGGAGTCGCCCATCGACATACGCATTATATTTCCTGGAACGTTCAAGTTAAAAACCACCACCGGCAGCCGGTTCTCACGGCACATGGCCACCGCGGAGGCGTCCATCACGCCGAGCGACTTCGACAGTACTTCCTGGTACGAAATTTCCCGATACAGGACGGCGTCCGCGAATTTCAGCGGATCCTTGTCGTAGACGCCATCGACGCGGGTTGCCTTGGCCACGATATTAGCCCTGATTTCGAGGGCGCGCAGGGCGGCGGCCGTGTCGGTGGAGAAGTACGGATTGGAGGTGCCCCCCGCGACGATCACCATACGACCTTTTTCGAGGTGGCGAAGGGCGCGGCGGCGAATGTAAGGCTCGGCCACCTGGGGTATGGGAACGGCGGTCATCAGGCGCGTCGGCGCACCCTGCTTTTCGAGCGCGTCCTGAAGCGCCAGACCGTTCAGGACAGTAGCCAGCATTCCCATGCTGTCGGCGGTGACGCGATCCATGTGGCGGGCGGCCTCGGCTACTCCCCGGAAAAAATTGCCGCCGCCCACCACCAACCCGATTTGCACGCCGCTCGCGGCAACCTCGACAATTTCCCGGGAAAGCGCCGTTACTTTGGCCGCATCAATTCCTATGGAGGCGTCGCCCGCCAGGACCTCTCCGCTGAGCTTCAACAGAATGCGCTTGTACTTGGGTTCGTCCATGTCCGGCATGTCAGTCTACCATCTGGCTCCTAGGCAAAGGGCGAGGCCGCGGCGCTTCACGCCGGCAACCTCGCCCGAATGGCGCGCGGGTCCTGCCCGGCGCTCGAAACCAAATCGCTACTCTCCGCCCTCGGCCGCTTCCGTCTCTACCGTCTCGCCGACCTTGAAGCGGGCGAACCGGCTGACGGTGATATTTTCGCCGATCTTGGCAATGCGTTCCGCCACCAACTGGCCTACCGTCACCGAGTTGTCCTTGATGAACGGCTGCTCGAGAAGGCAGATCTCTTCGTAAAACTTGTTCATGCGGCCTTCGACGATCTTTTCCACCACCTGGGGTGGTTTGCCTTCCGCCAGCGCCCGCGCCCGCTGGATCTCTTTTTCCTTCTCCAGCACGTCGGAGGTTACCTCCTCGCGGCGAATGAACCGGGGGTCGCTGGCGGCCACCTGCATTGCCAGGTCGTGCACCAGATCCTGAAAAGCGTCCGTGCGCGCAACGAAATCGGATTCGCAATTCACCTCGATCATCACCCCAAGCTGGGAGCCGGGGTGAATGTAGGTTCCGATAACGCCCTGCCTGGTGCTGCGGCCCGCCTTCTTCGCGGCCGAGGCAATCCCCCTCTTCCGGAGCACGACTTCCGCGCCTTCCAGGTTGCCGTCGGCCTCCGAGAGAGCTTTCTTGCATTCCATCATTCCGGCGCCGGTGCGCTCACGGAGTTGTTTCACAAGCTGCGCGCTGATTTCCGCCATTGTTCTGATCCTGGTATCTGCCTGCTGATGAATTTGAGTACTAAAGCGCGGGGACCGGGTGCGTCCCCGCGGGTATTACTGGGAAACGCTTTCGGAAGGTTCTTCTTCCGGCGCCGGTTCCGGTGCCGGTTCCGGTGCCGTTGCCGGAGCCTGAGCCGCGGACGCCGTGGGTGACGGTTCGGTGATGCCCTCGGTCAGGATGCGTTCGGCGTAGGTCGGGTCGACGTACTCGCTGTAGTCGGTCACCACCTCTTCGGAAGCTTCCTCGCCGGCTTCGCCCGTCCGCCCGAACTCCTGTTCACTTGCCAGGTTGCGGCCTTCGATGACGGCGTCGGCAATCTTACTGGTAAACAACCGGATGGCGCGCAGGGCGTCATCATTGCCGGCGATGGGGTAGTCCACCTCGTCGGGGTCGCAATTGGTGTCCACCACGGCCACCACCGGAATTCCCAGCTTGCGGGCCTCGCGGACGGCAATCGACTCCTTGTTCGAGTCCACCACGAACAGCATGTCCGGATGCTTGCCCATGTCCCGGATGCCGGCCAGGTTCAGGTGCAGGTGCTTGCGCTCGCGTTCGAGACCGATGATCTCTTTCTTCGTGCGCCCTTCCCAGTTGTTTTCCTGGGACATCTTGTCGAGCATCTTATACCGCTCGACCGATTTTTCCACCGTGATGAAATTCGTCAGCAGCCCGCCTAGCCACCGCTGGTTCACAAAGAACATCTCGCAGCGCGTGGCTTCCTCGGCGATGGCTTCCTGCGCCTGGCGCTTGGTTCCAACGAACAAAATCGTTTTGCCCTGCGCGGACATCTCCGCCACAAAGCGCATGGCATCCTTGAAGAGCTTGAGCGTCTTCTGGAGGTCGATGATGTAAATTCCGTTGCGTTCCCCGAAGATGTATTCTTTCATCTTCGGATTCCAGCGCTTGGTCTGGTGCCCGAAGTGAACGCCGGCTTCGAGCAATTCTTTCATGGAAATTGTCGGCAATGTGCCTCCTTAGATCGCCCGCCGCCGGGCCGTAGCCCGCGCGAGCCTTGCTGTGGACAAAACCTCGGCGCCGCATTCCAAACGAGATTCACGGCACCAGGCAAAACCTGTTGAGGGAACCAACGGGAGCATGAAAAAGGGGATAGTTCTCCGCGGCCGCCAGGCCGGAATCGCCATCCCCCGGGAAACTCGCTGCATTAGCGTTTGGAGAACTGGAACCGCGCCCGGGCGCCCGGACGGCCATATTTCTTGCGCTCATGCGCGCGCGGATCGCGGGTCAGAAAGCCCATCGACTTCAACTTTCCGCGCAATTCGTTGTTGAAATCCACCAGCGCGCGGGCGATGCCCAGCTTCACCGCGCCCGCCTGGCCGGTCAAACCGCCGCCGTGGGCGATCACCAGCACATCGAATTTATCCGACGTCTCGGTGGCCAGCAGCGGCTGGCGCACCATCAGACGCGAAGTCGGGGTGGTGAAATATTGCTCCAAAGACTTCCGGTTGACGATAAAATCGCCTTTCCCCGGCCGGAGTATCACACGCGCGACGGAGCTCTTCCGCCGCCCTGTTCCCAAATATTGAACCAAGTTCGCTGCCAAAATCGCCTCTCCCGTCTCTGTGTTACCGGCCTGACGGCATCGCCACCGGCTTCTGCGCCTCATGGGGATGCTTTGCTCCCGCGTACACTTTCAGCTTCCGGTACATGTGTTTTCCGAGCTTGGTCTTCGGGAGCATGCCGTGGATGGCCTGCTCCACGATTCGCTCGGGACGGACCGCTCGCACCTTCGCGGCCTTCACTTCCTTCAAGCCGCCAGGATAGCCGGAGTGGCTTCGATAGATCTTCTGTGATTCCTTCTGACCGGTCAGGCGAATCTTCGCGGCGTTCAGGATAATCACGTGATCTCCCGTATCGAGAAACGGGGTATAAGTGGGCTTGTGCTTGCCCATCAGGATCATCGCAGCCTGGCTGGCAACGCGTCCCAGAACCAGACCCGACGCATCCAGCACAAACCACTGGCGCTCGAGGCTGCTGAGGGACGGAATATCAGTCTTCATGGGTGGACGCACTCCTGCTAACACCTACAAAACTCTTAGTCTAACGAAGATTCAAACCACTGTCAATCGGCGACAAAAGCCCTTCTGGCAGCTCGCGCGGCCGATCAATGGACGAGTTGACAGGCGGAGCGAACCCCGCGCCGGCCCCGGATTTCCATGCGGCGGGCGGCGGATATCTTCAGGTCTGAGCGTACCACAATCGCGGCGGCGGAGGAACATTTTCAAGGCGTTTTCTGTGTCCGGCGGCGCCGCCGCTGTACACTACCCCAATGAGCGATTCACCGCCGCCCCCGGCTCCGCTCGCCTATAGCCTGAAAGAGCAACGCGCCTGGTATTTCTACGACTGGGCCAACTCCGCCTTCTACACCACCGTCGTCACCCTTTTCCTGGGCCCTTACCTCACAGCTCTGGCGAAGAGCGCCGCCGGGCCGGACGGCCTGGTTCATCCGTTTGGCATTCCCGTCGATCCACGCTCTTACTGGGGATACCTGGTGTCTTTGTCGGTGGGTCTTGCAGGTGCTGGTTCTGCCGCTGGTGGGCGCCCTCGCGGACGCCTCCTCGCGCAAGCGCGAGCTGCTGGCGGTGTTGGCTTATGCCGGCGCCTTTGCGGCCACGCTGCTCTACTTCATCCGGGATGGCCACGTACCTGGCCGGCGGCGTTCTGTTTGTCGTCGCGAACGTCACTTTCGGGGCTTCGGTGGTGGTCTACAACGCCTTCCTGCCCGAGATTGCGCCGCCGGAAGAGCGCGACGCGGTGTCGAGCAAAGGATGGGGCATCGGCTACCTGGGCGGCGGGCTGCTGCTGGCCCTGAATCTGCTTTTCTACTCGAACGCGAAGGCGCTGGGCATTTCCGAAGGGCTGGCCGTCCGCATCAGCCTGTGCTCGGCCGGCGTGTGGTGGGCGGCGTTCACGCTGATTCCCCTGGCCACGCTGCGGAACCGACCTCGGGCCGGCGGAGCAGGCGCGCGGCGCGGCATCGTGATCTCCGGATTCCGGCAGTTGAAAGACACGCTTCTCTCTCTGCGCCGTTACCCGCAGACACTGCTCTTCCTGGTGGCCTACCTGCTGTACAACGACGCCATTCAAGCGGTGATTGCGCTGGCCTCGCAATTCGGCAACGACGAATTGAGGATCCCCATCGAAAAGATCACCGGCGTCATTTTCATGGTGCAGTTTGTCGCCTTCGCGGGGCGCTGCTGTTCGGCAGGATCGCCGACTGGATGGGAGCCAGAAACGCCATCGCGCTGTCGCTGGTCGATCTGGACAGGCGTGTTGCTGGCGATGTGCGGCTTGGTCAAGGGTTATATCGGTTTCGTCATGGCCGCGGCGGTGGTGGCCATCGTGATGGGCGGCAGCCAGGCCATCAGCCGTTCGCTGTTTTCGCAGATGATTCCGCCCGGCAAAGGAAGCGGAATATTTCGGAATTTATGAAATTACCGATAAGGGAACAAGCTGGCTGGCGCCGTTGATTTTCGGGCTGGCGCTGCAGTTCACCGGCAGTTACCGTCTGGCCATTCTTCTCGCTGATCGGATTTTTTATCGCGGGCTTCGCCATGCTGTTCTGTGTGGACGTACGCGCCGTGCGGCAGGCGGGGCGGCCAAGTAGGATGAGTCTTCGCCTCAAGGCCCGGCGGGCGTTTTCGAACGCGCCAGCGAGCGTCTTCCTCACTCGCGTTCGGCGTTCGCACGGACGGGCGGCCTAGCCCGTTCTCGGCCGACAGGCTGCGACGGCGCTGGCGGCCTGCGTCGCGTCTCCTGGTGCGGTATTGCAGTTGATACAGCTTCCAGTAAATGCCGCGTTGCGCCAGTAATTGCTGATGCGTTCCCGATTCGCGCAACTGGCCTTTGTGAATTACCACGATTCGGTCGGCCCGCTGGATGGTGGACAGGCGGTGCGCCACCACGATGGAAGTGCGCCCTTCCACCAGCCGGTCTAACGCTTCGCGAATCTTCAGCTCCGTCACGGTATCGATGCTCGAGGTGGCTTCGTCCAGAATCAGAAACGGCGGATTGAACGCCAGCGCCCGCGCAAAGCTAATGAGCTGCTTCTGGCCGGTGGAGATGCCCGCGCCCCGCTCCCGCACCAGGTGCTCCAGGCCGTCCGGAAGAGAGTCGATAAAATCCCGCAGATTCACCTGTTGGATGGCGCCTTCGACCATTCTTGGCGGTGACGCCGTCGGATCCCAGGCGGATATTGTCCCTCACGCTGCCGGAAAACAGGAACGGGTCCTGCAACACCACGCCGAAATGGCGCCGCAACTCGAGGGGATCCAGGTCGCGCACATCCACGCCACCGATGCGGATGGCGCCTTTCTGAATATCGTAGAAGCGCAGCAACAGGCTGGTGATGGTGGTCTTTCCGGCCCCCGTGTGTCCCACCAGCGCCACCGTTTCGCCGGGACCGATGCGGAAGCTGACGTCACGCAGCACCCACTCTTCGCCCTGGTAGGCGAACCATACGTGGTCGAATTCAATCGGGGCCGGAGCCGCCGGAAACGGCTTCGGAGAGGCCGGCGGCGCCACCTCCGCTTCGGTGTCCAACAGGCCGAAAATGCGTTCCGCCGCCGCCATTGCCGATTGCAGCACGTTGAAGCGCTCGCTCAATCCCTGAATGGGCCGATAGAACCGCATACCGTACTGAAAGAAGGCCACCAGCACGCCCAGCGTCACTCCGCCCCGCCGCACCTAATAACCGCCGTAGGCGAGCAGTGACGCCATAATCAGCATGGAGCTGAACTCCACCATGGGGAAATACCAGGAATAGGCGACGATGGCCTGCTTGTAGGCGTCGACGTGCGTCTGGTTGATGTCGGAGAACTCCTGGCAGCTCCGTTCTTCCCGGTTGAACAACTGCACAACGCGGATGCCTGTGATGTGCTCCTGCAAGTACGAATTGATGCGCGCGACGGCTACCCGAATCCGCCGGTAGCTGAGCTGGGCCCGCTTGCGGAACACCACCGTCATCGCCACCAGCGAACGGCGTGGAGGCCAGCAGCAGGCAGGTGAGCGGAACGCTCAACTGGAACATCACCGCCAGGATGACCGCCAGCATCAGGCTGTCGGAAAGAATGTTCACCAGTCCGGAGGCGAACAGGTCGTTCAACGAATCCACGTCGGAGGTGACGCGGGTCACCAGGCGGCCTACCGGGTTGCGGTCGTAAAACGCTACGTCGATCCGCTGGAGCTTCCGCATCAGGTCGCGGCGCAGATCGAACATGGCCTTCTGGCCGGTCCAGCCCATGGCGTAAGTCTGGGCGAATTCGACCAGAAATCCGCATAGCGCGATGGCGAGGTAAACGGCGCTGATCTGGAGAATGCCGGTCCACGGATTGGAGGAAAGCAGACGTTCGATTGCCCCCGGCACCTCGCCGCGCACCGGCGCCAGGTAGCGATCGATGGCCAGTTTGGTCAGCAACGGGCCGGCCGCCTGGAAGCAGGAATTGAAGATCAGGCACACCAACGCCCCCAGAACTACGCGCCAGTACGGGCGTAAATAGCGCGCCAGGCGTTTCGTCAGCCGCCAGTCGTAAACCTTTCCTTTGACTTCTTCTTCCACAAGCTTCCAGTCTAGCGATTGGAATCGCGCGCCGCGAGCCGGGAGAAATTTCGGTCCAATGGTAGACTGAGATTCGGATGTTGGGAGCCGTTATTATCGACAAGCAGCAAGGTTGGACGTCGCACGATGTGGTCGGCAAAGTGCGGCGCCTGCTGAGGGAAAAGAAGGTCGGACACCTGGGAACTCTCGACCCGATGGCCACCGGTGTCCTGCCGCTCCTGGTCGGGGGGGCAACCCGCCTCGCCAAGTTTTTCGTCCGCGACGACAAGATCTACGAAGGCATCATCCGGTTCGGCTATTCGACGGATTCCTACGACGCCGACGGCCGGCCGACCTCGCCGGTCACCGACCCGGTGATCGAGCCCGGCGAGCTCGATCGCGTATTCGAGGCCTTTCGGGGCGCCATCCGGCAGACGCCGCCGCCCATCTCGGCGAAAAAGATCGCCGGTAAGCCCGCCTACCTGCTCGCGCGCCAGAACAAGCCGGTGGATCTGAAGCCGGTGGAAGTGACGGTGAAATCGCTGGAAATTCTGGCTTGCGCCGGGGCCGAAGCCACTATCCGCGTGCATTGCACGGCGGGCACCTACGTCCGGGCCATCGCCCACGAGGCCGGGCAGGCGCTCGGCTGCGGGGCGCACCTCAAAACGCTTCGCCGCCTGGCGTCGGGAGGCTTCGGAATCGACCAGGCGGTGACCATCGAGAGACTCGCCGGGCTGGCGGCCGAAGATCGCGCCGGGGAGGTGCTCATCCGCGCCGTCGAATTGTTGCCGGAGTTTCCCACCGAGGTGGTGGATCCGCTCACCGCCAGCCAGATTCGTCAGGGCCGCGATTTTCGCGATTCGCCGTTCCGGGCACGGCACGGCAGCCGCTACGTCAAAGCCGTCACCGCGAGCGGCGAACTGGTAGCCATCGGGGAGGCCAAGCTGCCCAACGTCTATCACCCGGCGGTAGTGTTGTGAAGTGCGGGTCCCGGCCCCGCCTCCCCCAGCCTTCTTTGCTCACCTGCAGCCCACCGCCTCGCCCCGCTCCAACCGCGAATTGTTCAGCAGCGTAAACGGTGGAACCACCGAGCCGTCGTCCAACACCGAATCGCGGATCATGGCTCCGGCGCCGATCTGGCAATCCTCGCCCACCCGGGTGCGCCCGAGAAGCTGCGCGAACGGACCAACAATGGTATCCCGCCCCACGGTTACATCGCAGTCGACGCTTACGGTATCGGGGCGCTCGATGGTGACGCCGTCCAGCATCAGCTCGCGGGCTTTCCTGTCGCGCAGGATCTGGTCCACCTCCGCCAACTCCACCCGGTCGTTGATGCCGAGCACTTCGCGCGGGTCTTCCAACTGGCGCGCCGCCACCCGCAATCCGTGCCCGACGAACGTCTCCACGATGTCGGTCAGGTAAATCTCGCCCGACGCCGGGTTGGGCCGCAATTCTTCGATGTGCTTCCACAGCAGCCCCGCGTCGAAGCAGTAGATGCCGGCGTTGACTTCCCGAATAGCCTTTTGCCCGGCCGTCGCCGCCTTCTCCTCGACAATGGCCTTGACGAACTCGCCGTCGCGCAGCAGACGGCCGTAGCCGCGCGCATTCTCCGGGCACGCCGAAATCAAGGTCGCGGCGGCGGTTCCCCGCTGCTGCGCCTCCAGCAATCCGCGCAGCGTGGCCGTCGCGAGCAGCGGGCAGTCGCCGTAAGCCACCAGCCAATAACCTTCCCGGGCGTCCTTCGCATCGCGGCACATCATCACCGCGTGGCCGGTGCCAAGCTGTTCCGCCTGCTCGGCGAAGCTAACTCCGTAAGGCGCGAGCACCGCCTTCACGCGGTCCGCCTGGTGGCCGACGACAACGTGAATGCGTTCCGGGGAGGTAAGGGGAAGCGCCGCCCGCACGACATACTCCGCCAGGCAAAGGCCGCCGGCGCGGTGGAGCACTTTCGCGGTTTTCGACTTCATCCGCGTTCCCAAACCCGCGGCCAGAATCGCTGCATGAATCAAAGGCTGCATGAAAAAAGGAGTCCTCCGCTCCGACCCTCCAGTTTCCCACCGACAAGGGGAGCCCCTGCCGGGGCTCATTCGATTTGTGCTACCCGCTTCGGGGTAGCCCGACCTAGAACGCTCTCCACGGGTTCCGAAGACTCCACCCGTGGCTACCGTTGTAGCGCCGCTGGCGGGGCGCCGTTTTTCGCCTCCCGCCGGGCACGGCCTTCTTCGGCCAGCCGCAGTACAATTCGCGCCACCTGGTCCGGGTCGTGCCGCACCACTTCGGTTTGCTGCAAAAGCCTGGCGGTGATAATCGAAACGCCCAGCCTGGCCAGCGCATCGATGTCGTTTTCGACGGGATTCGCCCGGCTCTGCGCGTAACGCTGCCGCACCCGTGTGCCGACGGGTGCGGTGTTCAACACCACGTAGTCGAGCAGCCGGCTGCGCGCATGCAGGTGAATGGCGCGCACATGGTCGGACGCCCGGTAGTTTACCGTTTCCCCCGGCTGGCACATGAGATTCATCACGCACGCCTTCACCGCGCACGACCGGCGAATGGCGCCCGGTATCCCGTGCACCAGCAGGTTGGGGACGATGCTGGTGTAAAGCGAGCCGGGGCCCAGGGTGATAAGGTCCGCCTCGCCAATCGCCCGCAGCGCCTCCGGCAGCGGCTTGCAGCGGGCCGGCTCCAACGAGATGCGGTGAATCGGCGTGCGGCTGCGGCTGATCTTGGTTTCCCCCACCACGGTCTCTCCGCTAGAGAGCGTGGCGCGGAGCACGACGTTGCTCGCGGTGGACGGATAAATCCGCCCGGCCATCTGCAAGACATCCGAGGAGAGCGCAACCGCCATCGGAAAATCGCCGGTCAAGTGCGTCAGCACGGTCAGAAACAGATTGCCGAAACTGTGTCCTTTCAACCCGCGCCCCGAAGCGAACCGGTATTTGAACAGGCGGGCGAACAACGCTTCGTCTTCCGACAACGCCACCATGCAGTTGCGGACATCGCCCGGAGGCAGAACGTCGAATTCCCGGCGCAGCCATCCCGAACTGCCGCCGTCGTCGGTCACCGTCACGATCGCCGTGATATCGAGCTGCGGCGTGAATTTATCCGCATGTTCCGCGGGGTGTGCATGCGGGGTGAGAGCGTATCGTTTCAGCCCCTTCAGCAACGTCGACAGTCCGGTGCCGCCGCCGATTGCGACCACCCGCAGTGGTTGGGACGATGAGTAGTGAGAGTCGGACATAGCATCCGGCGGCTCTCGGCCGGCCCGGTTTCAGCTTACACGAAGCGCGCCGTCAGACGGATTCCGCATGTTCGGGAATGAGGTATTCGCGGAGCGGCGACTCGCGGGCAACTTCCATAAAGTCGGGATCGCGCCGGGCCAGGTTCCGGTTGCTGGGATCCAGCTCCACCGCCCGCCGCAGATGCTGCAGAGCGCCCTGGCGGTCGCCGGTGAGACCAAGGCAAAGCGCCAGCGCGTAGTGGACGTGGTCGGCTCCTTCGTCTGCCGCGAGCGCCACGCGAAGGTGTTCCACGGCCTTCGCATGTTGCCGGGCATTCATCAGCGTCACCGCGTAGTTGTACTGGTCTTCCGGCGTCTTGAGCTCGACATTCAATTTGCTCAGCCGCTGGTCGCACATGGAAATGTGCATCCTGGCGGTGTGCGACATGTTCAGATTCGGCCCATCCAGGGCCGCCTCGAAGAGCTTGCGGGCGGCTTGAAAGTCGCCGCCCTGAAATTTTGCGATGGCCTGATCGAATTTTCCAATTTGTGTTTTCAAATCTATTGCTCGCGACTGGTCCGCGGCGGCGCCGGCCGACGCCGTCGTGGCTTCGGCGTGAGCTTCCGGCGCGCGGCCGGCGCCTCCGGCTGCCTTGGTCTTGGCCGCCGGTTCCCCGGAACGGGCTGTCTTTTTCTTCGTCATTTCCGCTTCAGGCCAGGAAGTATTCGCCGCCTGTACCAGCAGTCCAACGAACGTAGCAAACCATTCGCCCGATTGCAAGAGGGGGTGTCGCCACAACCAGGACCCTCCCTCCGCTACGGTGCGGAATCGGTCTCTTCTTCAACGGGGTCGTCCGCTCCGGTGAAATCCAGATCGTCCGCCTCAAAAATCTGCCCGCACTCCAGGCACCGTACGTAATCGATTCCATCGCGGCGGGCAATTGCTTGCGTTCTCGGGTGTTCGCAAGGTACCTGCATAACGGAGTTTCCCTCATTCTAAACTACTCGGCGGAAGCGCCGTAAGGCCGCCGCCGAGCCTGCCGGTTGCCACTCAGGCTTTCGACAGATCGAACCGAAGCTCTCCTTTCGGCGGCGGATGGGTCCAGCCGATCCTCAGCCGGAATAGCCGCTCGCCCCAAACCCGCGCGAGCCGCGGGTCCTTGGTCGGACACTCGTCAATGTGCACGGCGGCCGCGGCTGGCCCTTCAAACGAAAGACGCACTGACCCGCCTGCGAGAAAGCCTCCCGAGAGCAGCAGCGCACCGTCGGCGGCGCGGCTGGCCTGACAGGGGGTCATCAGGTTCATCTCGATGCCGCCGGAAGTCTCGCGAAGTTCGAAACGGTCGACCACCGCCAGATTGCCGGCGGCGCGGTCGAGGCGCACCGTCCTGTGCCAGCGGTCGACTCCCGCTTCGGCCGGATAAGCGCCCGCGATGTCCGCCGCGAATACAGCCCCGGCGTCGCTGGTTTCAAACGACACCTCGCGCGCGGCGAACCGGCGCCCGTCGCCCTGCATCACACCGTTGATGGTGGGCAGATTGTGGTAGGCCGATTGCATGGTCCAAATCTCATAGCGCCGCGGGCTGAACGTTTTCGCGGTATAAGTTTCGACGCCGATATCGACAAGCACCGGCTGGCCGTCCAGGTACGCGATGAAATTGCCGACGTCGTTGTGATTGTGGCTTTCCGCGTTGTGGCCACCGAGGGCCGCAAAGTAGAAGCCCTCCGGCGACGCCGCCTTGCGCCGCGCCGCGGCCACCTGGATGCCCGCCAGCCAGACGTCCCGCACCAGGGGCTGCCAGGCCTCGGCCTTTTGGACGCGGCTGTAGTTGAACAAGGCCGGCAGGGCGCGCCCCAGGCTGCCGGTGTTCACGCTTCGCCCGTGCTCGGCGAAGGCGCCCAACGCCTGCATGTCGGCGTCGCCGATGGCGGCGCCGTAGCGGTACACCAGGTCGCCCTCGAGCGCGATCTTTGCCGACGCGTCGGCGAAGTTGACGTACCAGTCGTTGTAGATGTGCGCCCGGTAGATATAACGTCCGATCTCGCGAACCAGCGGCAATGCGTAGAAGTCGATGGTGCCGCCGCTCGCGGAATGGAGAGAACTCAGACAGTCGAACAGCGAACCACCGGCGCGTGCCCAGTATCCGGGGCCTTCGTCGCAACCGCCATCGTCGTGATATCCGTCCAGAAAGCGGTCGAGGCTGGTCAGGATCTTGTACACCGTTCGCGCCCGCCGCGCGCCGTCGCGGTCCATCAGCAGCGCGCAGGCCAGGCAATTCGAGTTGATCCAGGGGTTCCAGTTGTTCACCGACCGCGTGTCGTCGAGCCCCATCCACCAGAAATCGTCCCGCTTGCGGTAGACGGCCAGGATGCGGCGCTCCATTTCGACGTCGATGCGCTCGCGGACCAGCGGGCTGACCTTGTCCAGCCGCTCCCCCAGCAGGTAGTCGGTCCAGGCCAGCAGGGCGGCCGTTTCCGCGGCGAACAGGTCGATCACCGGCTCGCTGACGTCGGGCAATCCGTTCCCGCGTTTCTGCAGGCTCATGTGCGCCGGGTAGCCCCAAAACGTTTCCTCGCAGAGGGCCCAGACGCCGTTCGCGATGTCGTCGAGGAACCGTCCCTGCCCTTCCACGCACTCGGCCAGTACCATCTCCCGCAACTGTGTACGCCGGCCGGATTGAACCGCCTCGTAATGCGAGCGGTTGCCGTTTCTGGCGAACTCGAGAAACAAGGTGGCGGCCAGCGGCGCGTAGGGCTGGCCCAGATGCCGGGCGCCCGACTGGACCACGGCGCTCTTCATCTCCGGCGGCAGGCCCGCCCAGTCGGCGCGGTCGCCGGCATTCGGGAACGGTTTCCAGCGCTCCCGAGGAATTAGCGCGCTGAGTAGCGAATCCGCCGTGTATCTCCCGCTCAGCAGCCGCCGGCGGGGCGGCGCCGGCTCCACCATCGTGTCGCCGTTCTGCGCGGCCTGGAGAGCCAACACCGGAATACCGGCGGCTCCGGAAACGAGGGCGCGTCTGGAAATGTTCGGCATACCGGTATTCAGTCTATCCCCGCGAGCGAGCGGAGAGATAGCTTTACAACGTCCTCGCGAAGTGGTGCGCGGTGATATCGAATCGCTCCGCCAGGTAAAAGCGGTGGGCACCGAAGCGTTGTACGCCGCTATCCAGATGTAGCTGCGCACAGCCGCGCTCGCGGGCCATCGCGGTGAGCCATTCCACCATCTTCCGGCCATACCCTTTCGACCGGCTGGCGGCTCGCGTCACCAGGTCGTCGACATAGAGAAACCGGCCCCAGGCCAGGTTCTCGAGAAAGCGGCACCCGGCCACGGCCTGAATATCGCCTTCGTGACGCAGCGCCACCAGAAAATACCCTTCTCGCCGCTGCCGCTCGACCTGTTCGCAGAAGGCATCCTCCGAATATTGCGGGCGCAATTCCGCCATCGCGCCATAGCAGGCGCGGATCTCGTCCTGCGACTGTGCCAAAACGATTTCAGGAATGTCCGTGGAATTCATAGGCGCTGTTGGTAACAAGTCCCGCCATTGTATCAAGGAAGTGGGCTCGCGTTGGTCCACCGGCAAACTGCCGCCGGACAACGCCGCCCTTACCGCTGAAGTTGCCGATGCGCTTCCTTCGGGGATCACCGATAATGGCTGCATGAAGGGTCTGTGTTGGACTCTATTGGTGCTTCTCGCCGGCTCGACCGGGTTGGCACAACAGGAACTGGGTGAGGTGAACGGACGGGTGGTCGACTCCCACGGCAGCCAACCGCTCGCTCTGGTTCAAGTCCAGCTTACGGGCACGTCGTTCCGCACCGTCACCACCGACGACGGCACGTTCCGCATCACCGGCATTCCGGCGGGCAACTACGTGTTGCAGGCGGCCACGGTGGGCTATCACCTGGTAAGCCAGCAATTTGCGCTGGCGGCGGGCGAAACCAAAAGCTTCGACGTGGTGCTGACGTCCTCGATGGCCCCGCGCACCGACACCGTGGAAGCTACCGCCGACCCGTTTGACGTTACCACCCAGTCCAGCGCCTCGGCCTTGACCCTGGAAGGACAGGAACGCAAGAACCTTGCCAGCGTGCTTGCCGACGACCCGCTGCGGGCTGTGCAGAGCCTGCCCGGCGTGACGTCGAACAACGATTTCTCCTCGGAATTTTCCCTGCGCGGCGCCTCGTTCGACCGCATCGGCCTGTACCTGGACGGGGTATTGCTGCACTCCCCCTTTCACACCACAGACGGGCAGCCCGACAACGGCTCGCTGACCATCTTTAACGGCGACATGCTCGACGACATGACGCTCTACCAGGGAGCCTGGCCGGTGCGCTATTCCGATCGCACGGCCGGCATCCTGGCCGTCGATACCCGCGAGGGGAATCGCCAGGAGGTGCAGGGACGGGTGAGCGCCAGCGCGTCGAACGCGGGAATCCTTCTGGAAGGTCCGCTGGGCGGAGGCAAGCGGGGATCGTGGCTGGTGGCTTTCCGCAAAAGCTATCTGCAATACATCCTCAACCGCATCGACCTCGGAGACCAGCCGGCCATGGCATTCGGCTTCACCGACGGGCAGGCGCGTCTCAGCTACGACATCACCCCCCGGCACAACCTCAGTCTGAGTTACGTGGATGGCTCCTCGGGGGTCGACCGGACGCGCTGGCGGGACGAGTTGGGCGTGAATTCGGTAATGACCAGCGGTTTTCGCTACACGCTGCTGAACCTGACTTCTCGCTACACGCCCAACCAGCGTGTGCTGATCGTCAACCACCTGGCGTGGTCGCGCGAGCGGGGCGACGTGGAAAACCGGGACAACGCCTTGCTTACCGACCAGGCTTACGGCGAGTGGACCTGGCACGGCGACGCCAGCGTGGTCTGGGGCGAGAACAGTACCCTGGATTTTGGCGGCATGCTGCGCCGGATGCGGCAGGACGGCTCGGCGGACCGTTTCATCTACACGCCGGAGCTTACCCCGGCGCTGGACGTATTCCGCGGCACCGGGCTGCGCACCGGCGCTTACGCCCAGCAATCCTTCGGCTTCGCCTCGGGAAAAGTCCACCTGGCGGTGGGCCTGCGCTGGGACCGCGACAGCAACAGTCCGGTGGACGTCAGCTCCCCGTACGCCAGCGTGTCGCTTCAGCCGGAGGCAAAGACGCGTCTGCAGCTCGACTGGGGGCAGTACGCCCAGTTTCCTGAGTTAAACCAGTTCTTCTCCTCCTTCGTGCATAGCCTGCTGTTGCCCGAGCGGGCCACCCACTACGAGGCGGCAGTGGAGCGGCGGCTGAACGAGCGCACCCGTCTGCGAGTGGAGTTCTACGACCGGCAGGATCGCGACCTGCTGGCAAGTCCCGCGCTCGACCCGCGCCTGGCAGCCGACGGCAGCGTCATCAACGCAGTGGCGAACGCGCCCCTGCGCAACTCCGAGCGCGGCTACTCGCGGGGCATGGAGGTGTTTCTACAGCGACGGACGGCCAATGGTTTCACCGGTTGGGTTTCCTACGCGTACGGGCACGCCGAGCTGACCGACGGCGACCTGGGAGTGAGTTTCCCGAGCGATTACGACCAGCCCCACACCTTCAACGCCTACGGCAGCCACCGTCTGCGCCCGACGGTCAATCTCAGCGGCCGTTTTACTTACGGAAGCGGGATGCCGTTGCCCGGCTTTTATCGACTTCGAGCAGGGCGGCTACTTCCTCGCCCAGAACCGCAACGGCTTGAGGGCGCCGGCGTACGAGCGCACCGATTTACGGCTGAATAAGGCGTTCGTGCACACCAAAACCAAGACGACATTATTTGTCGAGATCGTAAACCTGACGGATCACAACAACCGCGACTTCGACTCGGCGGGTCCCTACGACGCCCAAACCACCCGGACTTACCCCAACTTTTACTCGATGTTTCCCATATTGCCGTCGGCCGGGTTGGTATTCGAATTCTGAGGCCGCGGGGCTTGACTCGCTATTCGACGGAACCCAGGTACAGCCCCGCCACGCCGATGACAATCAGCAGGGTGGAGAGAGTGCGCATCAGCGTCACCTCCTCCTTGAACCAGAGAACCCCGGCGATGGCGACCATCAGTGTTCCCAGCCCGGACCACACCGCATAAGCGACGCCCACCGGAATGCGGTGCACCGCCACCGAAAGCCCGAACAGACTGGCCAGGTAGAAGGCGAACATCAGCACCGTGGGCCACAGGCGCGTCATGCTGTCGGTGTACTTCAGCGTCAGCGTCCCGGCCACTTCGAAAACGATCGCGAACAACAAGACGAGCCAACTCAAGCGGATCTCTCCCCACCGGCGCGGCTGGAGGCCCCGGCGCACGGCGCACTCACCATCGTCTCATACCAGCACCAGAGAGGGTTCGAGATCAATGCGCATCTGTTCGTAGATGCTCGCGGTGGAAGATTCCACGCAGACCCGCATGTAGTCGGTGAAGCGGGGCGGGGCTGGAACGCCCTCGTCGAGCAGGCGCTGATTGTCGAAGACCAGGTCGAGCGAGCAGAAGCGATAGTAAAGCTCGAGAGCATGCAGCAGGTGGCGCGGGTGACCGTTGCCGACCGCTTCCTTGACGAGATCAGGCGTGAGCTGGGCCAGACGACCCACCGTGTAACGGTCCCGCGACGGCCCACCCGTCAGGCGCGCATACTCGGCCGCCAACTCGTCCCATCGAATGGAGCTGCCCGCGCCGGCCGAGATGTGGTAGCGCCGGTGGTTCAGCGCGGGAGCGAAGAGCAGATGCGCCAGAGCCGCGGCGGCCCAGTCTACCGGCACCACGTCAATACGGTTTGCCGGATCCCAGGAAATGAACCGCAGCGCCTCGATGGCGCGCAGCACCCAGAAGATACTGCCCGACGGCTTGCAGCCGAAGCGCGTATGGCCGACGACGATGGAGGGCCTCGCCACCACGATGGGAAGGTCATCGTAACCCTCGGCGAGTAACCGCTCGGCCTCCGCCTTGCTCCGCGTGTAAGGCACCAGGTGACAGGCGTCTTCGTCGGGATAGTCGTCTTCATGAACGGTGTTCGGGGGAAAGGCGCCGCAGATGGTGGCCGTGCCGGCGTGGATATAGCGTTCGACAGGGCGCCCGCGCATTGCCTTGGCCACCGAGAGTGCCCCCTCGACGTTGGCCTTGCGAATCCCTTTCTGGTTGCCAAACGAGGTGTTGGCCGCCAGGTGCAGGGCGTGGGTGACCCGGTCCAGTTCGGGGGCGTCGTGCCAATCGTGCGAGAGCAGGTCGCCCGGTAGAACCATCAGATTCCGGGGAAACCGTTGCGGCAGGCGGTGCCCGAACCGGGCTACCGAGCGCCGCACCCGCTCCTCGGCAACCTCCTGGTCGGTGCCTCGGACCAGGCACAGCAGGTCGCCGTCGAAAGAAGCATCCAGCAGGTGCGAGAGGAACGCACCTCCCAAAAAGCCGGTCACACCGGTGACAAAAACAGTCATCGGCCGGCTGGCAAACTTACTCGAAATGGCCATTGAGAAAAACCCGCTCTGTAGCTGTCGGCCACCGCCCTCACGGAGTCGACAAATTCTGCTACCCACCCAGCACTTCGGTGCAAGTGTAGTCCGTTTGCACTAGCCGCCCACCATAGTGACGTGGAAAACCGTACTGAGGTTGCAGAAGTCCTCTTCGGGCGTCGAGGAAGACCCTACCCGGGGAGTTGCGGCGGCGGGCTGCCGGCCCGAGAGAGCAAGAAGGCCCCTGGAGCCAACTCCCCCAGGAGTCCTTTCGGGGCCGCGGACCGCTCACCCCGCCAGGCGCCGCGTCTGGTCCAGCCGCCGGGCAAACAGGGCCGCTACGCCCAGGCCCAGACACGCCACCACCAGTCGGGAGATTAACCCGGCGTAGGGGATCTGGAACGCCATTTGCAGCACCACCAGGCCAAGCGCCGGGGCGCCGACCCAGGCGCCAAAACCGGTAACGGCTGAGCGCAGCCTCAGTCTGCCCACCGCCAAGCCGACGACGATCCGGGAAAGGTACAAAAGCGTCGCGTGCTACCTGCCCGTTGATGTTGGTGCTTCCGGTGTAGGTGTGGAAGCCGCCGCGCCATCCTGGGTGGCGATCGATCGGGCCAGTCGAAGGAAGATCTCGCTGGTGGCATCCTCGGCCGCTTCCCGCTCCATTCCGCTGCTTACCGTTGTAATACGAGCGAGAGCGCGAGAAATTGCGTCTGAGGAGAATTATTCCGGGAGTTAGTCCATCACGAGCACTTCGCCGGATTTGATATCATTCGGCTTCATGGCCGATTACTCGATTGGGGTGGACTTAGGCGGTACCAATCTCCGCGCCGCAGCCATAACTAAAGATGGAGAGCAGCTTGCGAGGATCAGCGGATCGACGAACCTCGACGAAGGCCCGGAGGCCGTTATCGCCGACATGGTCGCCTCCATTGTGAGCTTGCGGAGCCGGTTCTCCGACCATCGCCTGGTTGGCCTCGGGGTGGCGGTGCCGGGTTTCATCGAGATGGAACGGGGCATCATCGTCGGCTCCAACAACCTGCCGGAATTCGAAGGCTTCCCCGTTCGCGACGATATCGAATCGAAGCTGGGCACCCGGGTGATCCTGGAAAATGACGCCAACGCCGCCGCGCTGGGCGAAAGATGGATGGGCGCGGGCCGGGGCGTGGACGACCTGGTTCTGCTGACGCTTGGCACCGGCATCGGCGGCGGCATCATCATCCGGCGGGCGCGTGTTGCACGGCTCCGTCGGCATGGCCGGCGAGCTGGGCCACATGACCGTAGTCCCCGACGGCAACCCCTGCGGCTGCGGCAATTACGGATGTCTCGAAAAACACGCATCGGCCACCGCGATTACCGCCATGGCGCGCCTGTTACAGTTGGGCGACGACCTGACGCGCCAAGGAAGTTTACGATCTGGCCATGCGAAGGCAACCAAAAAGGCTCAAATGGATTTTCGAGGTGCATGGGCCAGGCGCTGGGAGTTGCGCTGGCAAACCTCATCAACATCTTCAATTTTCCGCTGTATCCTGTTGAGCGGCGGCGTGCTGGCCGCTTGGGACCTGTTTTCGCCGCGCATGATGGCCGAGGTGCGAAAGGCGCTCGTTCACCTTCCGCAACGCAAGGACACGGGTCGAAAAGGCGGCGCTGGGCAACGAAGCGGGGCTTTACGGCGCCGCCTATCTACCCTTGGTGGAAGCTCTATCCATTTCGTGAGGACATCCTATATGTATTGGCTGGGAATCGACATCGGCACCGGCGGCAGCCGGGCTCTGCTGGTGGATGCAGGGACGGACAAGTGGTGGCCGGCTTCACGGCGCCGCACGAAGAGATGCGGATGGAGCGGCCCCTGTGGGCCGAGCAGCGCCCGGAAAACTGGTGGGAGGCTGCGGCGAGGCGCCATCCGCGGCGTGCTGGCGGAAGCCGGCGTCGCCGGCCCGAGGTCGCGGGCATCGGCCTCTCCGGCCAGATGCACGGCCTGGTGATGCTCGACGCAAGAGGGCGACGGTGATCCGGCCGGCGCTGATCTGGTGCGACCAGCGCAGCCAGGCGCAGGTGGATTGCGATCAACCGCGACGGTGGGCAAGGAGAACGTGCTCAAGTACACCGCCAACCCGGTTCTGACCGGCTTCACGCTGCCCAAACTGCTGTGGGTGCGCGACAACGAACCGGCGAACTTCGAGCGCGTGCGCAAGATGCTGCTGCCCAAGGACTACATGCGCTTCCGGCTGACCGGCGAGTACGCCAGCGAGGTTTCCGACGCCTCCGGCACGGCGCTGTTCGACGTGGTGACCCGGCGCTGGTCCGCGCGACATGATGGAGCGGCTGGGGCTCGACCGGGACATTCTGCCGGGCGTCTACGAATCGAGCGAAGTCACGGGCCAGGTGACCGCCGCCGTGGCCGCCGAGATCGGGTCTGCCCGAGGGGCACGCCGGTGGTGGGCGGCGCCGGCGACCAGGCCGCCAGCGCGGTGGGCAACGGCATCGTCGAGCCCGGCATCGTCTCCTGCACGCTGGGCACCTCCGGCGTAGTGTTCGCGCACATGGACAAGCCCAGCCTACGATCCGCCGGGCCGCGTCCACACCTTCTGCCACGCCGTGTCGCGGCAAGTGGCACGTGATGGGCGTGACGCAGGGCGCCGGCCTGAGCCTGCAATGGTTCCGCAACCAGTTGGCCCCCGGCGCGGAATACGACGCCCTCGACCGGCCGAGGCCGCCAGGCGCCCCAGCCGGCTGTCGCAGGGACTGTTCTGGCTGCCCTACCTGATGGGCGAGCGCACGCCCGCACCTGGACGCGACGCGCGCGCGGCGGATGGATCGGCATCACCGCCCGGCACACCCGCGCCGACCTGATCCGCGCGCTGCTCGAAGGCGTTTCCTACAGCCAGAAGGACTGCCTGGAGATCATCGAGGCATGGGCGTTGGCGGTGGAGCTCGGTGCGCGCCTCGGGCGGCGGCGCGCAGAAGCCCGTTCTGGCGGCAGATGCTGGCCGACATCTTCGGCAACCGCGTGGCCACGCTGGCGACCCAGGAAGGCTCCGCTTATGGCGCGGCGCTGCTGGCGATGGTGGGCACCGGCGAGTACGCTTCGGTGCCGGAAATCTGCAGAGCCGTGATCCGGCAAGTGGAGACGGTGGACCCGCGTCCTCACGAGCAGGCCCTGTACACCCGGGGCTACGAAGTCTACCGCATGTTGTACCCCACGCTTCGTCCCATCTACGGGCTGATCCGGAGCCTGGGTTAACTCACGGGACACTCTCAAAGTTGGGGCTGATGATGGTGGCTGCTTCAGAAATCGAATGAGAGCCTCAGGTCGATGCGCCGGTTTGCGTCTCCCCCACCGGAATATGGACCGCCGGCAAGATCGAGAGATTGACCGAACAGCGGAGAGTTCAAGTCTCCGACAGGGTTGTTCAGGTTGGTATTGTTGAACAGGTTTCGGGCCGACACGCTGATCGTCAAAGCGTAACGCTGTTCCGTCCCTCCGCCGTCGAAGCCGAAGCTGCCGCCACCCAGGCCGCGTCCTCCCAGGCCGCCACGACGGTGGCCGTGGCCATGGTTACCCCCGCCGCCACCCCCGTGGCTTCCAGCGGTGCTCTCACCAAACCCAAAGGTACGGCTGACCCGCACGTTCTCCGCGTCTTTTCCTACAATGCAGAGGCAGTGAGTCTTCACTACATCGCCGCGATTTCGATGCTTGTGGGCAGATGCAGGCCGAGCCGCTGGAGCAGGATCTGCTGATGCTCGGTGGGTTGGCTGATGCAGCGCTTGCGGATCGTCGCCCGTTGCGTGTCGGAAGCACCACGTCGACCAGGGTGACCTCTCGGAGTCTCGGCAAAAACATGCCGCGGCTCGTCGCCCAGTCCCGCCTGCCGGCAGCGCCGCCAGATGGTCTTCCACAGCACGTAGCTCAGGAAGCAAACCAGGATGTGCGCCTGCACGCGGTGCTCTTTCTGATGCCACACCGGACGGATCGCCAGGTCCGACTTGTGAATGCGAAACGCCGCCTCGGCCTCGGTCAACTGGATGTAGGCCCGCCACAGATCTTCGGCCTCCAGTCCGTGACATTGCTGCGCAACACGTAACAGCCTTCGCTCAAGCGCGCCCACTCCCGCCAATCGCTTCGCTTCGTCCACCGCAGACGCGCCCGCCGTTGCTCGTCCGGCTTCCACCTTCACATCGAACAGCGCCGCCGCGCGCGTGTTCCGCCCCAGCAACCGCCCCACCCGCGTGGCGATCATCAACGGCTTCTGTTTCGTTTGGCAGTTCTGCGACAACTGTCTCCAGCTTCTGTTCAATCCGTTTCTCGAAACGCTCGTGCATGGCCTGCTCTTTGGCCCGCCGCTCCGCGCTGCGGCACAGGATGAACACTTCCTCGCCGCCCGGCGCCGGCCAGAGGTGCACCTCCAGGCCGTCATGCACCAGCCGCCAATCCTCGGCCAGCAACTCCCGCTCGAACTTGCGCAGCGAGTTCTTGGCCGTGCCCACGATATAGCGCCGGCCGCCCCGCGAGAAACTCCACGTTGTCTGCCCCGACCATGCCGCGATCCATCACCCAGATCCGGTTGGCCCGCCCGTAGAGCTCCTCGATGTGCGCGACGATCTCTTCCAGCGTGGTGGCGTCGTTGCGATTGCCGGCGAAGATCTCATAGCCCAGCGGCATCCCGCAGCGGCTCACCACCAGCGCGATGTTGACTTGCTTGCAGTCCGGCCGATGGTCGCGCGAATAGCCTCGCTGGGCCTGCGGATTCTTCTCCGCCTGCCCTTCAAAGTAGGTGCTGGTCACGTCATACAGCAGCAGATCGTAGTCCAGCTGGAACATCTCTCCGAGCTTTTCCTTGAGGTGTTTCTCCAGCGCTCGCTTGTGCGGCAGCAGCGCATCCAGCGCCCGGTACAAGCGATCCTCATTGACCTTCTCGGCCGGCACGCTCAACAGCTCCGCCAGCGCGCTGGATTCGTAACCGTGCTCCGCCAGGTGCAGCTCGCTGGAAGGCTCGCACAACCGCCCCAGCACCAGCACCAGCGCCATCAACGGCCAGGGGATCTCTTCACGCCCGGCGGCAGTAGTTGCTCCAAGAAATCGTCCAGCCCCAGGCGACGCAGCAGCTCCAGACCCAGCCAGGGGCCGCCGAACTTCCGGCTGCGTTCGACCCGCACGCCCTTGACATCGACTTCCACCCATTCGGGTCTGGCGTCTTGAAAGAGATCCGCCTGCCGGCCCGCTTCCCGTCGGCGCAGCGCTGCACTCCCAGGCGGCCCTGCTCATCCATCGCGCCCAGCTAGGCCACCACCCGCTGCCGCGGTCCGCGCGCCGTGCGATAGCTCTCCACCAGAGCCCAGTAGGCGTGGCGCTTGCCATCCTTTTTTGGGTAGCAGCGCCGCAGGTACATAGTGCAATGCTACGGATCTGCAGCGCCTTTTCAAGAGGGTTGGTCGTCACTACATCGGTGGGGAAGCGCACCGCCACACTGAACAAGGCCGCTTCATGCGGCGAGATAGAGGAGGGTTAACGGCAAACGCCGACGGACCTATGGCCGTGTTGGGAGGCACGATGCTCTCCGTGGCGCCGGGGTTGAGGTCGAAGTTCCCATATGGGGTGACGCGGAGATCGGCCGCGGGGGTGGAGGTGGTGGCGAACGCCGGGCGGCTGTTGTGGATGCCGGTGCCATACAGGTCTCTTCCCAACGTGAGGCTAAAGGGCAGCCCGGAACGGGCCACGATCATCGGATAAAACTGAATTCCGAATGGCATGCCGAAGCTGCCGCCCAGAAAGACCCGGTTGCGGACATCAAACGAGGCGCGGCCGTAATTGGCCATGATGTTCCACGGATTCGCCGGAAAGCTGTCAACTCCCGAGGTATCGCTGTGGACATCGTTGTAAGTGTAGTAGCCAAACAGCGACAGCCACCGCGCCCGCACCCGAAAGTTCGCTATCAGTTGGTTTTGGCGGAAGATTCCATCGGAAATGTATTCGTAAACGTTGCCCGAATCGGCCCCCAGAGGACGGATTCCGCTGGAAGGATTGGCCGGGTCGAAAGTGCCGGGATACGGGGCGTTCGCATCGTTGGTCAGAAACTGGTGCTCGCCCCGTGAGTTCAGATAGGTGACCGACACGGTGGCGTTATGCGTAACCTGGCGCTCGAGGCTGACCGCGGATTCCAGGGTATAGGGCGACCGCAGGTTCGAAGCGATGCGGTAGACAGTCGGCGGTATCGTCGTGCCGGCACCCACGCTCGTAATTGGGACAATATTGGGAAAGAACGCCGGGTCGGGCACAACATAGCTGACCTGATTGGTGCCATTCAACCGCTCGGCTTGGATCATCTCGTCGTCATCGAAGCGGTCATAGAAAACGCCGAAACCGGCGCGCAGGACGGTTTTTGTGTTTTGTCCATGCCCCAGACCCCAGGCGAGCCCCAGCCGCGGGGCCCAGTCGGCATGGTCGTTGATCACGTTTTCGGATTCGAAGCGCAGGCCGTAACTGAGGGTCAGATTGGGGTGGGCCTTCCAATCGTCCTGCACGTACAGCGCGCCGTCGAGACGGTTGACGGCGGCAATGGGAGAACCGGTGGTGATGTTGAACTGGTCGGGGCCGAAACCGGCGGCCCGGATCTGGCCGATGGTCAGCCCCTGATTCAGATCCTGCTCCGTCGCCTGGTAATTGGCCAGGGAATCGAAAATAAAAGTGCCGTTAAAGTTGGCATTGCTGCTCTCGGAACGGCGAATGTCCCGCAGGAAGCCCCCGAACTGGACGTAATGACGGCCAACCGTCATGCTGGTGAGGTTCTGCAATTCGTAGTGAGATTCAGTGCGGTCCACCGTGCCGCCGCTGCTGCCTCCGCCGGTAAATGCGCCGACTACCTGCAGAGCGGGATCGGTATCCCGTGGCAACTGGGTATTGTGGAAGTGCAAATACTGAAAGCGGGTGTCATTGACGGCGTTCGGGCTCAGAATCTGCGAGTCACTGATTTGCAGCAGGTGGTGATCGCGGGTGAAGTCGTAGGCCTGCGAGGGTAGAGACTGGGTTCCGATGCCCCGGTTCGTATCCGAAGTGCCGAAAAAGTGGTAACGGGTTGTCAAGGTGTTGCTGGGGGTAAGCTGGTAATCCAAGCGCGGGCTGACGCTGTCCAGAACGCTGGGGCTGGGCACATCGGCCACGAACGGGGCGGGCTGGAAATTGGAGTCCAGCGTTACGGTGTTGACCAGAGAATTCCGGCTGATGTTGCGGCGCTGCGCGGCGAGAAAGAAGGATGCCTTGTGGCCCAGCGGGCCGGTCAATTGCCCGCCGTATAGAAGCGTATGGTAGGGAGGCTGGGAAACGCCGGCCAGGAACGGGCTCTGCGCATTGAAAGAGGAGGCATTCCCTTGCAGGAATCCGCTGCCGTGGAAGTTGTCCGCGCCGGGCTTGGTAAGGATTTCGACACGTCCGTAGCCCAGGCGGTCGTAGAGCGTCGAGAATGGATTCTGATTGACACGAATCTCGCGGATGGCCGATTTGGGCGGCATGTCGCCCCCCGTGAAGCCATTGATGTAGATCTCGCCGCCGTTCGGTCCGGCCGAAGGACCGGCAAGCTCCTGTATCTGTGTCGCCAGCGCGTCTGGGTCGTCGGCCAGCGATTGGAGGTTGGAACCCGAAATGGCGACCGCGCTGGCATTGTTGGTCGGCGCCACCGAAACCTGCACTGGCTGGGCGCTTACCTCGACTTGTGTCTGCGCGGCGGAGACCGACAATTGGAAGTCGAGAGTGACGGTCTGGCCGGGCGAAACCTGAAGGCCCGGCTTGGTGGACTCCGAAAAACCTGTGGACTGTGCGGCGACTGTGTACAAACCCGGTGGAAGATTCTGGAACGTGTAGTATCCGTGGCCATCCGTGCCGGCCGTGCGGGCGTTTCCCTGTTGCGGGGTCGCGGTAACCGTGGCGCCCGGCACCATAGCCCCGGAAGGATCAGTCACATGGCCGTGCACTTCAGCGGGCTGCTCTTGCGTCCAAGCGGCCGTCGTTGGCAAAAGGCACAGGACGGCTCCGATCGCGGTGTCGAAAACCAGGGATCGAACGAAGCGGCCGTTCATGTTTGGCTTACTCCTTTCGGCCGGAACTCGGTTTGTCGAATTCGCAAAGACGGCCCCCTGCAATTCACCGCGCGTCGGAACATCCAATCGAACGCGGGCAGGTGAACAAGGTCGGCGAACCGGTAAGCAGGCACCCCTCGTAAAACCATAGCAAGCCAACCTTAAAATCGCCTTAAAACGTTCCAGCGCCTGGCCTTGCCCGTGTGCCGTAACCTATACTTGAGGCCCGGTGAATGCGCATTCTGGTGGTTGAGGACGATCGGGAAGTGGCCGATTACGTCACCCGAGCGCTGGAAGAAGAGGGCAATTCGGTGACCGCGCCTGTTTTGACGGACGAGCCGGACTTCGGGCAGCCCAGTCTTCGCCCTTCGACGTCATCGTGCTCGACGTGATGCTGCCGCTCCTGGATGGGTTGGAGGTCACCCGCAGGCTTCGGGAGCGACGCCGTCACGACACCCATATTGCTGCTGACGGGCCGGGATGCTCCGCAGGACATCGTGCGGGGCCTGGACGCGGGCGCCGACGACTATCTGACCAAGCCATTCTCGTTTGAAGTGCTGCTGGCGCGCCTGCGCGCCCGTACGCGGCCGAGCCACGCCGCCGGCCGTGTGACACTGCGATACGCGGAGCTATTGATCAATATCGAAACGCACGAAGTCTGGCGCGGTCACACACCCCTGAACCTGACTCGCACAGAGTTTTCGATCCTCGAATGCCTGATGAGGTCGGCGGGGCGGGTGGTGACCAGGCAGCGGCTGATCGAAATGGTCTGGGGCAGCGACCGCGACGTGGGCAACAACAATCTCGATGTGTTCATCCGGTTACTGCGCACCAAGGTGGATGGTCCCGGACAGGAGAGGCTGATTCAAACCAGCCGTGGGGTCGGCTATAGCCTGCGGCAGGAGACGCCATGACACTCGCCTCAATCCGGTTCCGGCTGACCGCATGGTACTTCTGCAGCCTGGCGGTGATTTTGACCCTGTTCGCCTTCGGCGCCTGGGTCGCGATGGAGAACAGCATCGTGGAGGCCGTCGATCACGACCTGCGGCTGCGCATCGAGACGTTCAGGAGTTCACGCAGCGGCAGCTCGGCGAAGCGCCGGACGAACTGCTGGAGGAATTTCAGGAGCAGGCCGAACTCGGGCTGGGGGGCGGACTTCTGCAGGTGTGTGACGGCGAGCGGCCGGGTGCTCTACCGTTCCGCCCGGCTGGGCGTTACGCAACTTGGCCTGAAAGCGCACGCCGAGCCAGTCGATCGCATTTCGCGACCCAGGGCTCGGGGCGCTCGTACATGCGGGTGGCTTCTCAGGCGATCGACTCCGCGGGACGCCATTTCACGATCCAGGTGGCCGAGCCGCTGCGCGAGTTTGAAGAGTCGCGCGAGCGGTTTGGAGGGATTCTTCTGGTGCTGGCCCCACTTTCCTTATTGCTGGCAGCCCTTGGCGGATTCTGGATCAGCGGCCGGGCGCTGGCGCCGGTCGACCGGATTACCAACGAGGCCCGCCGGATCAGCATCTCAAACCTTTCAACGCGCCTTCAAATTCCAGCCGCCAAGGACGAACTGCAGCGGCTCACGTTGACGCTGAATGAAATGCTCGAGCGAATCGACACCGCCGTCAAGCGAATGGTTCAGTTCACGGCGGATGCCTCGCACGAACTGCGCGCGCCGCTGACTCTTATTCATACCGCCGCGGAGTTTTCGCTGCGCCGGCAACGCACGCGGGAAGAGCTGATCGAGGCCATGCGCCAGATCGTCCGCGAGTCGGAGCATACCTCCCGGCTGGTGGATGGACCTCCTGCTGTTGGCGCGCGCCGACTCGGGGGTCGACTCATTCCGTCCGGTGCTGGCGGATATCTGCGACTCGGCCCGGAACGCGGCCGAGCAGGCGATTACCCTGGCCGGACCGAAACGGATTCAGGTTTCCACCGACATCCCCACCGGGCCAGTCCTCGTGGAGGGGGATGGCCAGGCACTCTCCCGGCTTTGGCTGATCTTGCTGGACAATGCCGTGAAGTACACCAACGAAGGCGGGCAGATTCACTTCGCCCTTCGGACCACCGGTTCCCATGCGGAAGGTGTCGTTGAAGATACCGGAGTGGGCATCTCGCCGGCCGAACTCCCGCATATCTTCGATCGCTTCTGGCGCGCCGATAAAGTGCGCTCCCGTTCCGCGGGGGGTGTCGGCCTGGGGCTCTCGATTGCCCAGTGGATTGTACAGCGCCACCACGGCGACATTGAAGTGCGTTCGGAGTTGGGGAAGGGATCGCAGTTTCTGGTCCGGATTCCCTTGAAAACCGGCTCGAATGTTGACGATCGCAGGCCGCCTGAGTCCTGAACGAGAAGCGGCCGTGCGATACGAGGCAAAAACTTCGAAGTTGGCCCAGGACGGGCCTGCTTTCGTCGCGGGCATGTTCGGCGGATGCGGCGGCGGTGCCCCGAATTCGCCTTTGATAAACTGGAGTTATTACGTTTCCGGCAGCGCCGGACGGTCCTTGCTTCCACGTAGAAAGAATTTTCCCGAGACGCGCGTCCGGACTGCCGTAGCGGCAAATTGCGCGCACGGAACCCTTATGGAAAACACTGCCGCCGTAACACAGCGCGAAGAACCTATGCCCGCAACCGAGACCCTGGAACTCATTCGCTACATCAACCTGAAGCTCGCTGCGCTCGGCCAGCCGGTGAGCAGGGGTACAACCGACGGCCGTTTCCTCGAACTCGCGGGGCCGCTGCTGCGGAACTACTACCAGAAGGAACTGCTGCTCGGCGGCCATCTGTGCCCGGCCGACGCCGGATCCAGGCGTTTCTCGACGCCTACGCTCGGCGATTGGTGGGCCCCGGCGGCGTGCCGCGGCTGCCGGCGCGGACGTTCGTGCTCGACCGGCCGGGGCTGGCGCGCGTGATGTCGCTTCCCGCGGGTGAGGACTGCTACACGTCGCCCTACCTGAAGTCGTACCGCGTCGCGCAGGGCGTGCTCCACAACCCGAAGAGCGACCGGCGGACGACGAAGGGCAGCTTTCACGTCGCGGACGGCGGGTTGCCGGTTCCCGCCGACAAGATGGTCGTCCCGCGGCGGGCGTTCGGCGCGCTGCTGGCGGCGCGCTGCAGCCGCCCGACGAGGTGCTCACGCTGCCGTTCACAGCCGGCCAGCCCGAGCCGGGTACGCCTCTTCGTGACGCTGCTGCTGCGGCCGACGGTGTGCCCGGCGACCGACACAGCAGCCGGCGCGCAGCATGGAGATGCGGTTCTTCGCGCCGGCCAGTCTCGTCAGCAACCTGGACTTCGTCGAGTCCATCTTCGGCAACGGCGGCGATCCGTATCTTCCCGAGAACGACGCGGCCCTCGACGTCGAGCACTGGAGCGGGCACACCGGCTGCGTGATCCTGGCGCCGCACCTGCCGGGCATTCGAAGAAGGACCTCGGCCTGCCGCACAGACGACCGGCCACCGAGAGCCAGCGCCGCCACGGCATGTGCTGGCGCGACGACCACGAGGCTTACAACGACGGCGAGGCCTTCAAAGCCACCTGCCGCGACGAGCGCGGCGTCATCGTCACGATCATCGCCGACAACTACTACGGCTACTGCAAGAAGGAAGTGAAGACGCAGATCAGCTTCGCCGCCAACCTCTTCGGGCCGTGCGAGGAGGAGCACGCCGGCGGCGCGATCGCGTTCCCGGCCTACGTGCTCGGCCGCGAGTTCTACGCCCGCCGGGCCGGCTGAAAGAGCGTTCTTCGAGGAGGCCATGGACCTGCTGGGCGACCGCGTGGAGCGGCGTCCGGAGGGCTACGGCGTCGACCGGCGCTATCCGGACATCTTCTACGTGCCCGAGAACGCGCGATTTCATCGTGCGCGAGGGGCTGCGTGGCCGGCTGGTTCGGGCGGGCGCGCTGACGCTCCGCGCGGGCGAGACCTACGTGCTGCCCTCGGGCACGAGTGCGGGCTCGAGAAGCAGCCCGGCGGGCTCGGCCTGGCGCCTGATTGCCTCGCGGCGCGGACGGAACGCTCTGCCACAAGCCCTGCACGGTGTCGGGCGGCGGCAAGTCGGAGATCTCGAAAGCCTCGCGAGCATCATTCTCAAGGGCCCGGTCTTCGTGAGCGACCACCGCCGCGACTTCGACCTGGTCGCGGAGATTCTGAAGCGGGACTTCTCGGATCTACCGCACCCCGCCCGGCCGGCGCGCGCCGCGCGGCCGATCCTGAGCGGCCAGCGGTCGCTCGGGTCGGTCATCAAGCTGCTCACGCCGTCGAACGAGTACACCGACGCGCACAACGATGGGTGCGGCCAGCTTGCCGCACACCATCCGGCAGCTGATGTGACCGTCAAGCGGTACTACCGGCCGGAGTGGGGCGAGAACTGGCGGCAGCACTTCACCGTCGACCGCATCGACGGGTACCAGGGCCACGAACTGAAGTTCGACAACCAGAAGCTCGTCGGCAACTACCTGCGCGTGGGCTACGACCCGCGCGGGTCGTTCCGCATCTTCAAGCTGCGGCCGGACTTCCATCCCGCCGACAAGGTCCAGGTCGAGGACGACATCACGGCGTCGGTCGTGCTGCCGCGCGAGAGCCTGCCGTGCCTCGACCCCGAGTATCCGCCAGCCGCGAGCGTCAAGCTCGTGAGCAACTGCGAGGCGCGGCTGTTTCAGCGGCCGGACGATGCGATCCACCGCGGCGTCGACCGGGACGCCGAGGCCGACATGGCCGCGCCAGGGCTGTTCTGTCCAACTTCGAGCCGCTGACCGTCGGCCAGGCCAGGCGCTGGTGGACCGCGTCGTGGACTTCGACCTCTATTCCGAGCCGATGAAGGCGCTCATCGACGGGTTCGTCGCCGCGCCCGGACGACCTACGTCGTTTCGTCGGCGCACCCACGGCTGGTGGACGGCGCGCCGTCGAAGAATCCGCGGTACCTGCAGCGCGCGCCCGACATCGCCAACGACGCGATACCTACCTGGCCGAAATCGGCACGCGCCTCGCCCGCGGCATTCCCGCCGGCCGGCCGTGTTTCCCGGTCAACGCGGTGCTGGCGGGCCGCCGGAACAACCCGCCGACGCCCGGGCCGGCATTCCGCCGCTGGCCGTCTACAATCCGATCCACTACCAGGAGGTCCCCGAGCTGTTCATGGACTTCATCTGCAGCCTGACGGGCAAGTCGCCGTCGACCACCGGATTCGGCAGCGAGGGCGCGCTGACGAAGGGCCCCTTCAACGCTCTGCTGCCGGTGGTGGACGTGAACAACGCTCTGGTGTCGGCGGTGGTAACCGGCTACGGCGGCTTCACGACGTCCGCCGGCTACATCGGTCCGAAGTATCGCGTGGACCACGACAACAGCATGCTTGATGCCGGAGATCTGGTGCCGCATGCGGCGTACGAGCGCGAGCCGCCGTTCCTGATCGAGAACGGGTACCTGGAGCCGGTGCGCGATTTCGAGTACGAGGGCCGCCCGGTGCTGGCGAGCCGGCTGGGCTACCGGATTACGCCGCGTTCGTCGATCGCTTCCTCGGCCGAATCTTCGAGATGCCCGACCAGGTATTCCCCGACGAGCTGCTGCGGCCGGAACAGCAGGACGCCTGCACGTTCGCTGCCGGCGTGGACGGCATCGTGGACGCGCAGCGGCGCGTCGCGCTCAACTACTTCGACGACGGCAGCATCGAGCCGGCGTGCCCGCCGGTGCGGGCGCTGCTGCACATCATGGCGCACGGCCACTACGAGGGCCAGGGGATCGGGGACGCCGGCGGTGCGGGCCATGTTCACCCGCGAGGCCGTGCTCTCGAGCGACTGGTACCGCGAGCGGCTGCGCGCCAAGCAGCGCCGGGACGTCGCGCTGTGGACGCGCCACACCGCCGCGCTCGACACCTTCCGGCCCGGCGGCAGCAACGCCTGGTTCCCCCAGCATTTGAACCTGGAAGAGCGCCATCGGATTGCGCGGGAGCAACTGGAGAGAGTTAGCGCCCCAGCGTACCTGAAAGAGCTGGAAGGAACCATCGGCGCCGACCCGTTTTGCTGAGCTGTTTGCCACTGGCGCGGTTCGACGAGCGGCTTTGTTGGACGAAGAAGGCTTGGTACGCGGTCAAGTCGGGACCGTGGTCGAGGGCTGGGCGCCAGGGGTCTACGAGGTCGAGTTCGCCGATGGCGAGGGAAGAACCTACGCCGTGGTTGCGGTGAGAGCGGAGCAACTCATCCGGCTACACCACGAACCCGTCTATCAAGCCGCTTAACCCCTGTGCTCTTCCGCGGCGTTGCCTCTTCGTTCGGGCGAGTGAGGATGGAGCCACGGGACCCAGCGCGCCAGAGCCTGATGTGTCATCATCTTGCTGGGGTCTTACCGATGGAAACCACCCGACTCTCCAGCAAAGGGCAGATCGTCTTGCCTAAGAATATACTCGCGTCTCGAGCCTGGGGACCGGGCACCGAATTCATCGTCGAAGAGTGCGACGACGGAATCCTGCTGCGCCCCGCCGCCCGTTTTCCCCAGTCGAACCTGGATGAGGTCGCCGGCTGTCTGCGATCCAAACGCCGATCGGTCGCGCCAGCGCGGGTGCACGCCGCGATTGACCACGAGGTAAACCAGCGTCATAACCGCCGTCGATACTAATCGTCCGGCTCCGCGGCGGCGGTGAGCGCGATCGACGTACAGCGACGCCACGACAATGCCCGCGTAACACTCGCGGGCGCTGTAGGCGAACGTCGCCGCGTAAGCGATCGCCACCCCGTCATCGTCCTCGACGACGATCACCGGGTGAACGCCGTCAAACCACTTCTCGACGTCTTCGGCGGTGCGCAGGCGGGTTTCGAACGTTGAAGTCCGGTCCTCGATCCCTTGGTTATAAATGGCCGCGATCGGCCCGGCGTCCTGTGGTTTCGCATCGCGTACGCGCATGAATCCAGTATGGTCCGGCGGCTGGCACAAGCGTTCCCCAGGGATTAGACTGGCAGGGGGACAGCCATGGCGATGCAAAATAATCTGACACGCAGGAAACTCCTTGGCGGCGCGGTGGTGGTTGGCGGCGGAGCCATCGCTTCGCCCGTTTCGGCCGCGCCCGCGCAGACGGCCAACGCCTCGGCCATCGCGGCGGCCTCGCTCACCGCCCTCAACCGCCTGCCTCACATGATGCAGGAATATTACGTCGGCCGGGTGCGCGAGGTGAGCGCCGCCCGTCTGCGCGCGATTGAAGCTTTGAAGACGAAGGCCGACGCGGAAGGTTATGTCGGGCACGTGCGCGAGCGCATCCGCGACTGCTTCGGCCCGCCGCCGCCCAAAACTCCCTTGAAGCCGCGCATCACCGGCACGCTCGACCGCGACGCGTACCGCGTGGACAAGCTCATCTTCGAAAGCCGGCCCGGATTTCTGGTCACCGCCAACCTGTACGTGCCGAAGAGCGCGAAAACGCCCATGCCCGGCGTGGTGGCGCCGGTCGGGCACGAGGCCGACGGCAAGGCAGGCGGCAGCGACCAGGCGTTCGGCCAGTCGCTGGCACGCCAGGGGTATATCGTCCTGATCTACGATCCCATCGGACAGGCGGAGCGGTCGCAGTATGTGGGCGCCGACTGGAAGCCGCGGCGGCGCATGGGCACCTCGGAGCACATCTACGAAGGCAATCAGCAATACCTGGTGGGCGAGTTCTTCGGCCACTGGCGCGCCTGGGACGGTATCCGCGCGCTCGACTACCTGCTCTCGCGCCCCGACGTGGATCCGGCGCGCGTCGGCGTCACCGGCTGCTCGGGCGGCGGGACGCTGACCACCTGGCTGTGCGGGCTGGAGCGGCGCTGGACCATGGCCGCACCCAGTTGCTTTGTCACCAGTTTCCTGCACGACCTGGAAAACGAGCTGCCGAGCGACACCGAGCAGTGCCCGCCGCGAGTGCTCCACAACGGCCTTGAAGAGGAAGATTTCATCGTCGCGATGGCGCCGAAGCCCGTCATCCTGCTCACCTCCGAACAGGATTTCTTCGACACGCGCGGAACCGAAGAGGCGCTGGGACGTTTGAAGCGGATCTACGAACTGCTGGGCGCCCCGGCGAATATCGCCATGTTTCGCGGACCGGGCCCGCACGGCTACTCGAAGCCCCAGCGGGAAGCGATGTACCACTGGTTCGGACGCGCCACCGGCCTCGCGGCGCCCGCCGCCGAGCCGGCCGTCGAGATCGAGCCCGCCGAACAGCTTTGGTGTTCACCCCACGGGCAGGTGGCCGAATTGAAGTCGCGGCCGATCTTCGAGTTTACCCGCGATGCGGCGCGCTCGCTGGCGGCCCAGCGCGGCCAGCCGTCGGGCGAAGAGTTGAGGAATCGGATTACCGAGGTGCTGCGCCTGGCGCCGCGCGGGACGGCGCCGCACTACCGCATTCTGCGGGCGCTGCGGGACCGTGGATACCCGCATACCTACGCTTCCGTTTACCTGGTGGAGACCGAGCCCGGCATCCTGATTCCCGCCTACCGGCTGTCGCGCTTCCAACTGCTCTCGCGGCCGACCCCGAACGAGCCGAACGCGGTGCTCTACGTCGCCCACCGCTCGGCCGACGACGAGCTGCGCCGCGAGCCGCTGATCCCCAAGCTGATCACCGAAAACTCGGAGGTGCCCCTGTACGCCTGCGACGTGCGGGGCATCGGGGAATCGATGCCGCAAACCTGTGCCCTGAATTCGTTCGACAACGCTTACGGGAGCGACTATTTCAACTCGGTATACGGCATCATGCTGGATTCCCCGTACACCGGCCAGAAGACTTTCGACGTGTTGCGCGTGCTGGATTGGATGGCCGCGTGCGGGCATCGGAGCATCCACCTGGTGGGGCGCGGATGGGGCGCCATACCGGCTGCGCTCGCGGCGGTGCTGAGCCCCCACGTCGCCCGCGTCACGCTGAAAAACGCGCCGGAATCCTACCACCTCATCGCCACCTCGGAAGATTACAACTGGCCGCTCTCCACGCTGCCGCCGGGGATTCTCAAATCCTTCGACCTACCGGATTGCTACCGCGAGTTGAAGCCGAAACAACTGGAGCTGCTGGAGCCGTGGGGCGCAGCGCCGGAAGACGCCTGAGGCAGGCGAATGGCCGGCTGCCCGCGGACCGGGGCACACCGCGAATCGTCGGCGTAACCGACGCACTCCGTACACTCGCCGGCAATTGCGTCCGCCATGTCGACCTCTCCGCGCGGTTCCGGCCTCTGAAGGACTCATCCACGCGCAGGAGCTTCGATTCAGGGAGGCGAGGTTTCGCCGGACAACCCATCCGGCGCGGCGATATAGGTTTGGTATTTGCCGTTTGCCCGTGGACGAATCTCGTCGACAACTCGGACAGCGACGGAAAGCGGTTCTTCGGCCGCCTGCATCATTAGCAACTGTAATGCCGCAAGCTCGCGCTCGCCCGGCGCCTTGCCCCACCACGGAACGACATCGAAACGGAGGCAGCCCGCCGATTCCTGGACAATCCGAAAGTGGCGGACCCACCTCGCCTCCGCGACGAGAGGATTTCCGAAGGCGTAGGGGTGATACCGCCGGCCGCTCGGCAGCCGGAACATCTCAATCACCCTTCCCCAGACCCGGCCCAAAGATCCGGTAGTCAGAGGCCCGGCAACACCAACTCCTCCGCGTTCCGCCCAATCGCGCAAGCGGTAGCGGATCAGCGGCATGGCGAACGAATGCAGCGCGGTAATCACCACCTCGCCGGTCTCGCCTTCGCGAACCGGGTGATCGCCGTCCACAACCTCCACCAGAACAGCCGCTTCGATGACCGTCATGCCCGGCCGCTCCAAACCCTCCAGGGCGATGAGCCTTGATTCGAGAGCGCCATAGGTATTGAAAAACGGCACTCCGAAGCCACTCTCGATCGCGCTTCGCATGGCTTCGGTCACGGTCTCTCCGCCCCCGATGACACTTCTGACCGGCAGCTTGATCCTCTCACGCGGCCCCATCAGGCGGGCAACCTCGGCCAACGATCCGGAGTATCCCGTTACCGCCATGGGCCTGAGCTCGACGAGCTGCGCCAACATCGCTTCGGCGGGTTGCAGGCAATCGATCAGGTTCACCTGCAGCGGTTCGTACCATTTCTTCCTGTAAGTGACACCCGGCAACTGCGACGCCAGGTTTGCCAGCCGTCCCGCCAGCGGCAGGCCTACACGATATAGTTTTCGAAGACGCAATCCCAACAGAACCCGGTTTTCCCATGGTTCCCGCCAGATCGTGAGCGGAGCGCCCGAGGAACCGCTGGTGTGCACTTCAATCAGGCGCCGGGTGTCCAGCCCTTCGGTCCGGCACCCTTGCTCGCCGGCGTGCTGCAACTCCTCGCGGTCCAGGAACGGCAGCCGGCGGAGGTCTTCGAGGGACCGGATCTCCCGAGCGTCGATTCCAGCCTCCCGATACTTCCGCCGGTATAGCGGCACGTGCGCGGCGGCGTGACGCACCAGGTCGCGCAGGCGCGCCGATTGAAAAGCCACCAGTTCATCGGCGGACCGCTCCACTTCTCCCGAAACGCAACGAATGGACTGCGCGAGGCGGGTGGCGTTCAACGCGGTTCTCACAAGGGGATGATCGGAAGTTTGGAGGCCGCTGTCAAGTCGAGGGGCCCTTGCCCGCGAGAGGGACGTAAACCCGGTATTTCCCACCTGGCTGCGGCCGGATCTCCTCCACCAGGCGGACCTCGACCCGAATAGGCTCGGAGGTAACAGATCGCATCAGCCGCGCTAGTTCGTCGATTTCCGGTTGCTCTGGCGATGCGCCCGGCATCGGCGCGACGTCCATTCGGAACGAATCCACCGCCTCCTGGACGATCCGGAAATGGCGCATCCAGGTTACCTTCGCGATAAACGAAAAAGTGAAATTATACGGGTGAAGCCGGCCGCCGCCGGGCAGCCGGAACATATCGAGCAACCGTCCCTGCACCTGGCGCAGCGATCCGGTGGTCCGCGGGCCGCCGGCGCCGTCGGCTCCTCTTTCCGCCAAATCCAGCAGCCGGTAACGGATGAACGGCATCGAGAACGAATGCAGCGCCGTGATGACCACTTCGCCCGTCTCGCCTTCTCTCGCCGGGCGATCGCCGTCCAGGATCTCCACGATAACCCCGCCCTCGTTCACCGTCATGTCCTGACGCTCGAGACCTTCCAGGGCGATCAATCTCGACTCAATGCTGCCATAGTAATTCCGAAACGGGACTTCGAATCCGTTCTCGATGGCCCGGCGCGCGGCCTCGGTAAGCGTCTCGCCGCCGGCGATGACGCTGCGCACGGAGAGCTTCGTCCTTTCCCGCGGGCCGATAAAACGCGCGACATCCGCGGCAACCCCGGAGTAGCCGCCGACCGCGTCGGGCCGCAACGCCAGCAGTTGTTCCAGCATCTGCTCGGGCGGCTGGCGGCAGTCAATCAGATGCACTCGCAGAGGCTCAAAACGGCTGTGGCGGTGCGCCGCCTCACCGACTCTCCCCGAAAAGTTCACCAACCGGCCCGCCATCGGCATCCCGGCGGCATGCAATTTTCGCAAACGCAAAGTCGCAAGGGTACGTTCTTCCCAGGGCTCCCTCCAAATGTCTAACGGAATACCCGACGAGCCACTGGTGCGCACCAGCCTGAGCCGCTGCCGGTCTACGCCTTCCGTCAGGCAACCTTCCGGTCCGGCTAGCTGCAATTCCTCCCGCGTCACCAAGGGCAGCCGCCGAAGATCGTCGAGCGATCGGATCTGTTCGGGACGGATTCCCGCTTCGCTGTATTTCCGGCGGTATAGGGGCACGTGCGCGGCGGCGTGGCTCACCAGGTCGCGCAGACGCGCCGCTTGGAACGCCGCCAGCTCGCCGCCGGACCGCTCCAGGTCTCCGGCAACGCAGCGGACCGCCTGGGCCAGACGCGTCCATGTCGCGGTGGTTCTCAAATGTGGATGATGCAATCTTTTCCGGCGTCCGTCAAGGCGCCGCCGCGAATCGCCGGCTTGTGTTCGGGGCCGCGGCCCGCTAAAACAGAAGATCCGGGGTTTGTGATGAGCGATTGGCTCGATCTGCTGGCGAAAGACGCAGTATTGGTTACGGGCGGCAACCGCCTGGCCCGCGACTACCGACTGCGCTACGGTAGGGAGCGCCGCGAGCAGGGCCTGGAGGCCTGGCCGAGCCCGTCGATCCTTTCGTGGAACGCCTGGCTCGACTCGCTGTGGAACACGCTGCTGGTTTCCGCCCCGCAGGCGCCGCCGTTGCTGCTGGGTGGCCGCCGCGAGCAGATTGTCTGGGAGTCCATTATTCGTTCCTCTCCGGACGCGGCCCGGCTGTTGCGTCCGAAAGATGCCGCGGCGACGGCGGCCGAAGCCTGGCTGCTGGTGCGTCAATATCGGCTGCCATTTCGCCGCGAAGAGTTTGTCGAGCGGGAAGACACCGAAGTTTACTTCGAATGGGCCGAAGCGTTCGAGCGCCGCCTGCGGAGCGAAAACTGGCTGGACACCGCTTCCCTTCCCGACTTCCTGGCGGCATCGCTCGAACGGGGCGAGTGGAGGGCGCCGCCCTCGCTCCTGCTGGCGGGCTTCGAAGAATACACGCCGCAGCAAAATGAATTCCTGGCCACGCTTCGCCGCCACGGGTGCCGCGTCGAAGAGACCGTTGCCGGCGTTGCCGGGCGAGGACGGGTGCGCCGGCTGCGTTGCCGCGACGCCGCGGAAGAGCTGGCAGCGGCGGCGGCGTGGTCGCGCGTGGTGCTGGAGCGTCACCCGGCGTCGCAAGTGCTGGTAGTGGTTCCCGACCTCTCCTCGCGTCTGGCCGAGACCGAGCACGCGTTTCTTGAAGCGCTGCACCCGGGCGCCCTGGCCGATGGACGCATTCAGGGCGAACGGGCCTTCCACATTTCCCTGGGCCGCCCGCTCGGCGAGGTACCGCTTATCGGCGCCGCGCTGCGGCTGTTGCGCCTGGCGGCGGAGAAGCTGCCGCTGGCCGAAGCGGGCAGTCTGCTGCGCTCCCCCTTTCTGGCCGGCGCGCAGCGGGAATTCGCGAGCCGCGCCGGGTTGGACGTAAAACTCCGCGACGACGGCGCGCTGGATGTGCCCATCGGTCATCTGCTGCGGCGGGCGATGGAAACCGGCGCACCCTGGCACTGCCCGGAGCTGGCCGGCCGGCTGCTCGAAGTGGAACGGTTTCTGGCGGAAATTCCCCGCACGCTCGCGCCATCCGCCTGGTGCACACGCTTCAGCCGGCTTCTGCAACTGGCCGGCTGGCCCGGCAACGGCACCCTCGACTCACCGCAATATCAGGCCATCGAGAGTTGGCACGAGACTCTGTCGGCCTTCGCCAGCCTGGGAGCGGTGAGCGGCCCCGTCACCTTCGAGGCGGCACTGGAGCGTCTGGAGGAGATCGTGGGAGAGACCGTGTTTCAGCCGGAGGACGAAGGACCGCCGGTACAGATTGCCGGCCTGCTGGAGGCGTCGGGTCTGGAAGCCGACTTTGTGTGGGTGATGGGCCTGAGCGATGAAGTCTGGCCGGCGCCGGCGAGTCCGAATCCCTTCCTCCCGCTTCGCTTGCAGCGCGCGCACGCGCTGCCGCACTCCTCACCGGCCCGCGAATTCGAGTTTGCACGCCGAATTACCGATCGGCTCTTCGCCGCCGCGCCCGAAGTGATTGCCAGTTATCCGGCGCAGGAAGACGATCGCGCGCTGCGCCCCAGTCCGTTTCTGGCGCAGTTGCCGGAGTACGATCGGGAGTCGCTCGAGATTCCGGCCACCGAGACCTGGGGCCACCCGGCACGCCGCCCGCCGGCGCTGGAAAGCCTGGTGGACGAGCGCGCGCCGGCCTTGAGGGAAGGCTCGCGGGCCGCCGGCGGCACACGCTTGTTTCAATTCCAGGCCGCCTGTCCGTTCCGCGCTTTTGCCGAAACGCGTCTCGGCGCCGAGCCGTTTCCAACGCCCGGTTTCGGCATTGACCCGCCGATGCGCGGGCGCCTGATGCACCGCTCGCTCGAGTCGTTGTGGGCGAATCTCAAAACCAAGGCTGCTTTGGAAAGCCTGGCCGAAGACGAGCTTCGGAATCTTGCCGCCGGCGTGGTGCGTTCCGCACTGAACGATACTCTACCCGCGACGGTCTCCCCCGCCCTACGGGCCATCGAGCAAGACCGTCTCGAAGCGCTTGTTCTGGCCTGGGTCGAAGTGGAAAAGGCGCGGCCGGGCGCGTTCTCGGTGGAGCAGCGCGAGCGCGAACGCGACGTCACGCTGGGCGGGGTAACCGTCACTACTTACATCGACCGCGTGGACCGGCTGGAGGACGGGCGCGCGCTGATTCTCGATTACAAATCCACCGCGCCCAGTCCCGCGGCGTGGGGCGGTCCACGTCCCGACGAGCCGCAGGTGCCGCTTTATGCGGCGAGCGAGACGGCGCCGCTCGCCGGCGTCGCGTTCGCGCAGTTGAAAGCCGGCGAGTTGAGATTCGCCGGCCTCACCGCCGGAGACGGCATCCTGCCGGGCGTGAGAGGGTGCCCGCCGGAGGCGCCGCTCGACCACCAGGTCGGCGAGTGGCGGGAGGCGCTGCGGCGGCTGGCGGAGGATTACCGCGAAGGCCATGCCGAGGTGGACCCGAAGCGCCACAACACGTGCGACCGCTGTCATCTGCAAGCGCTGTGCCGCATCAGCGACGCGGCGCGCCCGGCGGAGGGCGCCGAGGAGGCCGCGAATGGCGAATGAAGCCAGGCAAGCGGCGCCCGCCGACGCCGGAGTGCGCCGCGCGGTGCTCCACCCGGCCCGCTCGTTCATCGTGCAGGCGCCGGCCGGTTCCGGCAAGACGGAGCTGCTCATCCAGCGCTATCTGACGCTTCTCGCCCGCGTGGATGAGCCCGAAGCGATCGCCGCCATCACGTTCACCCGCAAGGCCGCCGGAGAGATGCGGCTGCGCGTGCTGAGCGCGCTTGAAAAGGCGGCGCGCGGAACACCCCCGGAGAGCGTCCACGAACGGGAAACGCTCGAACTCGCAGAGGCGGCGCTGCGGCACGGACCGGTCGCGCCGGTGGAACCTGCTCGAAAACCCGTCGCGCATTCGCATCCGGACCATCGATTCGATTTGCAGCTCCATCGTCGAGCGCATGCCCTGGCTTTCGCGCCTGGGTGGGATGCCGGAATTCGTCGAAGACGCCACCGGGCTGTATCGTGAAGCCGCGGCTGAAACGCTGGTTTTGATCGACGGCGGCGGCCCCTACGCGGCGGAGGTAGCCGCGCTGGCGCGCCATCTCGACAACCGCATCGATCAGGCGCAGAATATGCTGGCCGGGCTGCTGGCGACCCGCGATCAGTGGCTGCGGTTGTTCGGCGTGTTCGACTTGTCAGCCAGCGACCAACGCTTGCGGGCCACACTCGAAGAGAACCTCGAGTGGGTGGTTTGCCGGCACCTGGAGCGGCTTCGCGAATCCATGCCGCCCGGCCTGGAAGCAGAACTCGTGCCGCTGGCGCGCTTCGCGGCGTCGCAACTACCCGACGGGCGGCTTGAGTTGCGGTCGATGCCCGGCTCGACCGTGGCCGATCGAAACGCCTGGGAAGCTCTCGCCGGCCTGATGCTCACCGGCCAGGGCGCCTGGCGAAGGCGGCTTACCGTCAAGCAAGGCTTTCCTCCGAAAACGGCCGAGAAGCAGGCGATGGAAGCATTGCTGGGCACGCTGGAGGAACAAACCGTTTTCCGAGGCCGGCTGACCGGGCTCAGCATGCTGCCACCCACCCGGTATTCCGAGGAGCAGTGGAATATCCTGGGGACGCTTCTCCGGCTTCTGCCGGTTGCCGCGGCGCAGTTGAAACTGGTATTCCAGCAGCGGGGACAGGCGGACTTTGCCGAAATCGCCCTGGCGGCCATCGAAGCGTTGGGGCCGGTGGAGCAACCCACCGACCTGGGTCTCGCCTTTGGCTGCCGCGTCGAGCATATCCTCATCGACGAGTTCCAGGACACCTCGGCAAGCCAGATGGAGCTGTTGCTCCGGTTGACCGCTGGCTGGGAGGCCGGCGAGGGCCGCACGCTTTTTCTGGTAGGCGACCCGATGCAATCCATCTACCGGTTCCGGCAGGCCGAGGTGGGCCTGTTCCTCGACGTGTGGCGGCAAGGCATCGGAGCGCTGCCGGTAGAGCCGGGGTCGCTCGAGGTGAACTTCCGTTCCACCGGGAACCTCACCGGCTGGGTCAACGAAACCTTCGAAACCGTATTCCCCGCGCGGGAAGACGCCGCGGAGGGTTCTGTCCCCTACAACAGGTCGACGCCTTACCGGGCCGGCGAAGAAGGATCGGCGGTGGTGCCGCATTTTTTGGCCGACGCGACGGAGGAAGACGAAGCGAAGGAAGTGGCGGACACCTTGGAGGAAGTCCGGCGGCGGCGTCCCGAAGCGAAGGTCGCCGTCCTGGTGCGGGCCCGGACGCATCTTACCCACATCGTCGAAGAACTCAAGCGGCGCGACATCCGCTTCCGCGCGGTGGATATCGACCCGCTGGGCGAGCGGCCGGAGGTGCGCGACCTGCTGGCGCTGACCCGCGCCCTTCTCCACCCGGCCGACCGCACCGCCTGGCTCGCCATTCTGCGGGCTCCCTGGTGCGGGCTGACGCTGTCCGATCTTTGCACGCTGGCGGCGAACGACACCAGGACCCCCGTGTGGCCGTTGGTGGAAAGCAATGGTCCGTTGCTGCCGGCCGACAGCGCGCGCCGGCTGGAGCGTTTCCGCGAGGCCCTGGCGCCGGCGCTCGCGCTGCGCGGCAAGACCAGCGTGCCGCGCATGGTGGAGGCCGCGTGGCTTTCACTCGGCGGGCCCTCGGCGCTCGGCTCGCCGAACGAAATGGAAAACGTCCGCCGGTTTCTCCAGATCCTGGACGAGCAGGAATCGGGCGGAGACATCGCCGACCTGGACGCTCTGGATGGGGCGATGGCGGAACTGTACGCCTTGCCCGACACCGAAGCCGGCGACAAGCTGGAAGTGCTCACTGTGTTCAAAGCCAAAGGGCTCGAGTGGGATGTGGTTCTGGTCCCCGGATTGCACCGCGCTCCGCGCACCGACCCGAAAAAGCTGCTGGCCTGGAGCGAATTCCCCGCCGGAGGCGCACCGCGCCTGATTGCCGCGCCCATCGCCGCGTCCGGCGCGCCGGAGGATGCCATTCACCGCTACCTGGCGGCAGTGGAAAAGACCAAAGCCGCCCACGAAACGGATCGTCTGTTGTATGTGGCGGCTACGCGCGCCAAACAAGAACTCCACCTGTTCGGCAGCGCACGCACCACCCTCCGCAACGGGGTCGCCGAATGGAAGAATCCCGTCCCACGCTCGTTTCTCGCGCGGCTCTGGCCGTTGGTGCAACAACCGCCCGCCGCGCCCGCTGCCGCCGCGGTGCCCGGCGAGCCGCCGCCACGCCGGCCCCAGGTTCTGCGGCGCCTGCCTGCTGAGTTCACCGTGCCGGGTGCGCCGCCTTCCGTTGACTGGCACAGAAGCGAACCGCAAACCGCCGAGGAGCCGGCGGAGTTGCCGACGTTCGAGTGGGTGGGCGAGACTGCGCGGTCGGTTGGAGTTGCTGTCCACGCCTGGCTCCGGGCGATCGCCGAAGACGGGCTCGCCGTCTGGACACCGGATGCGCTGGCCGCCCGCCAGCCAGTCTTCCGGGCGATGCTGTGCAATCTCGGCGTCCCGGAAGATGAGTTGGAAGCAGCCGCCGCCAAAGTGGGAGCGGCGCTGGAGGCAACGCTCGCCGGCGAGCGGGGCCGTTGGATTTTGCGCCCACGCCCCGAAGCCGCCAACGAGTTGGCGCTGAGCGCCGGCGAGGGCGCAGAAATCCGTAACCTGGTGATTGATCGCACCTTCGTCGACGACGACGGCACACGCTGGATTATCGACTACAAGACGTCGTTCCACGAAGGCGCCGGCGCCGAGCGATTCCTGGACGAAGAGCAGCGGCGTTACCGGCAGCAGCTTGAACGCTACGCGCGCGTCCTTGCCCTTCTCGACCGGTGCCCGATTCGGCTGGGGCTCTACTTTCCGCTGCTCGACGCCTGGCGTGAGTGGCCCGCCGAAACCGCCGCGAGAGCCTCCTAGCACAGGCCGACGGAAACAGGACAAAAGCATGAACGCAATGCACGATGGGCGTAGAACTTGGGCGCCAGTGGATTAGGACCCGCCGGAAGAAGCGCTGGAAGCACGGTTGCTGCGGCGCTGCACGTACGCGGGGCGGCCGTTTGGGGGAGAGGAGTTCGTGGCAGGGCTGGAGGAGCAATTCCAGCGGAGATGGCGTCGCTGGGGCTTCGAGGCCGGCAACGGCGGGCCGGTGGCAGTGGTTGCGGGCGTCGCGGGGCAAGCGTCTCGGGCGTGAAGCAGCGGAGGATAGGTAAGCCGGTGGTCGGAAATGCAAAACCAGCGAACCCGTCAGAGCCGTCTGCCACTTTCATCGATTTCGCCAACCTGTCGCAGCAGGCTGTAGTAGTGAAGAAGCGGTGTAATGCCTGTGGAGCGAAGGGGGCAGGCCATTCGCGCTGTGATCGCTTTGGTCAACCGGCGACGGGAGGACCCGACCGGTTATGGCCGAGGGCGGCAGCGGTCAGTGATGGCCGTCCCTGTCGCGACCCATGCCACATCTTGCGTTCTGCTCGCCCGTTTCGATAGCATACAAAAACGTCAGGTTTGTTCAGGGGGAAGGGAGTTCGGGATGCATTCGAGGTGTTTTTTGGGTCTTCTAGCCGGCGCGATGGTCTTTTCAGGCGGTTTCTCGATTCTTGGGGCGACTACAATTAGCATCGTTGCGTCCGTGGATGGGCAGGCCGATCGCACAGGATCTGGTTTCACGACTCTGGACACCACGGGCTCACCAATCATCACCGGCGATTTCACCGGAAGCGCGTCGACTCCGCCGGATGAAACGCGCGGCTTGTTTGAGTTCGATTTGTCCGGGATTCCGCTCGGCGCGCAAGTTGTAGCGGCAACATTTACTGGGACCCAGACGCTCACACAGTATGCGTCGTTTTTCTCGCTGACCCTGACGAGTTATGCGGGTGACGGGTCTTTGACACTTGGCGACGCCGCTGTTGGGGGTACGGCCGCTGCTTATTTTGCGTCCATCCCGGGCGGATCTCGAACGTTTAGTTTCGCGATTGCCGACTTGACCGACATCAACGCGGCAGTTGGAACCGGGTTTGTTGGCTTGCGCAGCTCTGTTCAGTCAACCGGTGCATTTGCCCCGACCCGTTGGGGAGTAGCCAGCCTAGACGACACCGGCGGTGCCCTGGCGCCCACCCTCGAGCTCACGATCGTTCCGGAACCTTGTTCGGCATCTCTCCTCTCGCTGGGGCTAATTGGGCTTGGTATTGTCCGCCGCCGACGGCTTTCGGCACTGGGCCGTCGCTGACTAGCCGAAGGGGTGAAGCTTCGAGATCCGCGGCGATACCGTGGCCCTGGGAATTTTGGCAGCCCGCTGCGCGATTCGCGCGCTTCCACTTCGGCGCTCGCGAGATTTTACGCCTTTGCTTCCCAAGACTGACCCAGGCAGCTTGAACTGAAGCCCCACGATCGGCCGGCCATGGGGATGATGAATCCCCATGCCCGCGGCCCGGAAGCGACCGTGCTCGATCTGTCGCCGGTGGTTCCGGCCCGCCCCGCGTGTCGGGGACCGTTAACACGGCTGACGCTCTCGGTTCGGTCGTTGTTGAACCCTCAGAACGACCTCCTCCTGGCGGGCCCGCTGTCCGATTTTGGGGTAGAGTCGAGGAACGGCGCGGTGTCGACAACAAACATCGGCCCGTTTCCGTCCCCCGCTCATCAAACCGGACGTGCCGATTTCCAGCATCCGGCTTTCCGACAGAATTCTCACGGAGCACACGCAGGGACACGCCTCGCCAGCCGGATCACGCCCAGCCCCCCGAAAATCTTCTCCGAGGGAAACCGGCGCGTGCCCACTGTTGAGTGCTTGTGCCGTTGACGCAGAAAGTTGCGCACCCGCCGTTCCACGTAGTGGTTCACAATCTGGTACGCCCGCGCGATCGTTCCCTGGTTGAAGTACTGCCCCCATCCGCGCAACTGCGCGTTGAGCTGGTCCCGCACTTCCGGCCAGGGGCGCTTCTCCCGCCGTTGTAGCAGATCGTAGACCTTACCCGTGACTCGTTGGATGCTCTTCTTCGAAGGCCGGGCCGCCATGTAGGGCCGCGCGTCCCACGGCGAGTACCGAGGGCCGAACGTGTACCCCAGAAAGTCGAACTCTTCCCGGCGGGCGTTGCGGATGCTCGTCTTCTGCTCGTTCAGGGTCAGGCCGATCCGACTCATCACCTGTTGCGTCCATGCCCGCGCCTCCTCCGCGTGTCCGCGGCTGAGGATCACGAAATCGTCCGCATAGGCGATGATGTGCGCCCGCCACTGTTCCCCTTTCCCTTGCAGCCGCCAGTACTTCAGAAACCGGTTCATGTACAGGTTGGCCAGCAGCGGGCTGATCACGCCGCCTTGCGGCGTTCCCTTCCCCTGGTTCCCCGTGTAGCGCCAGTTCCCGTTGTCGTCCCGCTCGGCCACCGCCACCGTCAGCCACATCTTGATCAGGTGCAGCATCCGGCCATCGACGATGCGCCGCGCCACGCATTGCATCAGTTCGGCGTGCGGAATCGTGTCGAAGTACTTGCTCAAATCCGCATCCACCACATCGGTATATCCGCTGCGGAGGAGTTCATGCACTTTCTTTACGGCTCCCTGGGCTCCCCGCTTCGGTCGGTAACCGTACGCGTTGGGCTCCAGATCTGCCTCAAAGATCGGTTCCAGGATCAGCTTGGCTGCGGTTTGCACCACCCGGTCCCGTATGGTCGGGATGCCCAGGGGCCGCTCTCCGCCGTTCGGCTTCGGGATCATCACCCGTCGCACCGCCTGCGGCTGATAGGTTCCTTGCTGCAACTGCTGCCTCAGCTCCGCTACCCACTTCCCCCGCCCTTCCTCCTCGATCTGTGGGAAATTCTGGCCATCCACCCCGGGCGCTCCCTGGTTGGCTTTCGCCAACTCGTAGGCGTGCTGGAGGATGTCCTCCCGGTAGATCTTGTCGTAGAGCAGATAGAACCGGTAGCTCGGCTCCTGCTTCGCCTTCGTGTATAGCTTTCTCTGAAGCTCCCGGATTTTAATCGGCGTTTCCAGACTCATGTCAATCGCCTTTCCTTCGCCTCTTCCTCAGCCTTTCTGAAGTGAGGGCCCTTCGCTCCCCCGGCATTACCCGGCTTCTGCGCTACTATGGCCCTCTCCGAGACCCAAGCCGGCCGCCGCCTATCCGCGGCGTTCGGTCGCACCGCCGGCTCCGGGCTTCCTCTCCTGACGCGAAACACCTTCTCGACGTGCCGTGCTCCCTACCCCGGTGGATCGTCGGCTGGTACTTCTCGGTGTGTGATGCGCGGCTCCCCGCGCGGGACATTCCCAGCCGTCACACTGGCCTTCCCGGACCCATTTACCGGTCGGCATCCACGGTTCAACTTTTCGAGGTTTGCTCAAGCTTCACTCACGTTACGGCCCGCCGATTTGCTCACCCACCAAATGTGGGCTTGGTCGGAAGGCTTCGACGCCGCCCGTTCCCAGACGACGCCGCTTCTCAGCTACTCAGGCATACCGATGACCTCCTGAGGCGGGACTTGCACCCGCTGGTGTCTCGCGCTGTAAGAGCGCACAATGGCTTCGTTTTTCATAACTGTCAGCGGTCGGCAGTCAGCATTCGGCCCGTCTCACAGGCCGGGCCGACGTTGAAAAGACAGAGGTTACACGCCGCGGATCGAACAAAAGCGGTGGTCGGCGCTTTGAAGACGGGAACCGGGGACCGCACCTTGAAGCGGTGGACGGTGGACAGTGGACGGTTGAAGGAAGAATCTTCACCGATAAAAAAGTGGTCAGAGAAAAGAACCTCGGACCAAAACCTGGGTAAAGTCCCCGACAGTGGGTTTGTTTTGTCACCGATCGTCGCGGTTAATGGTGGGTTCGTTTTGTCAGGGCGGTTTGGGGGCTGATTTGGGTTTGTTCCGGCGATTTGCGCGAGCGTGCCCGGTGAGGAGAGTGTTGGCAAAGCGGCCAGAAGGAAAAGGGGTTGGGGGGTTGCTTGTTTAATTGTTTCGGCCAGACGCATCGGGGTCTCCTCTGCTTCAAGTGTAGTGCCGGAGGACAAGGGTTTCGTGCCTGGTGGAGCGATAAGTGACTGATTCGTTTGGGGAGAAGCGCGTGGGAATCGGTTGGAACGAAGGCGCACAGCCAACGCCCGGCCTGCGTGACCCACACAACTCCAGGGGAACGAAAATGGGAAATCCGGAATCCTCCTGGAACAGCATTCGCGCCAGACCGGAGGCCCTCGTGGCTGAGTTCCTAATCCCGCGCACGGTCCCGAAGTTTGCCGGCGCGCCGGAAGGGTCCCATGGCCGGGATACCACCAACCGTCGCCGGAAAACGCAACGCCCGCGCCCCGTGCGCGAACACCGACCATTCCTGTGGCGAGTTGGCACCCTCAGCGGACTGGGGCTGGGGCGGCCAGCTTGCCGAACATACAAAATTTTGTATACTATTGGAGGTGGCGGATTCCAAACCTGTCGAGTTTCGGGGCAGCTCCTTGGAAGCCCTGCGCACATTCCCGCTGACGGCCAGGCGTGAGGCCGGCCATCAGTTGGACCAGGTGCAAAATGGCCGTGAGGCAGACGACTGGAAGCCCATGAATACGGTGGGCCAGGGTGTCAAGGAGATTCGAATTCGGGATGAGGCTGGGGCGTTCCGCGTCCTCTACGTGGCGAAGTTCGCCGATGCCATCTACGTGCTGCACTGCTTCCAGAAGAAGACCGAGAAAACCAGCAAGGCGGACGTGGAGCTTGCCGCCAAGCGTTACCGCGAGTTGTTGAAGGAGCTAGGGCAATGAAGAAGCAACGTTTTACCAGTGTGTGGGACGCTATCGAAAACACGCCCGAGCAGGCCGCCAACATGAAACTGCGCTCCACGCTGATGATCGCCTTGAAGGATCACATCAGCCGTACCGGCATGAGCCAGGCGCAAGCGGCCCAGCTTTTCGGCGTGACGCAGCCGCGCATCTCCGACCTGATGCGTGGCAAGATCAACCTGTTTGCCCTCGACGCGCTGGTGAACATGGCAACGGCCGCGGGCTTACGCATCGAAATGCGCGTGCTAGAAGCCACGTAACCTGAGCACCCGGCGCCAGGCGCCCCAGCCACGCACCTTCACCTCGCTGCCGAGTTCGTCTGCGCCCGCTGGTTCCTCCGCAGCACCGGAGACCGGGACAGTCACGGAGCCTGTCGGAGAGAAATCCGCCGCCGATTTCTTGGCGGGGTGTCGGCTGCGCGGCAGTTCCTCTAGCTTTGGGCACACGACATGTACTCGGGCGCCCGATGGGCGTTATCTTCGTGCTTTAGGCTGATAGTGGGCGGATTTCCTCGTGCTCAGGCGGCCTGAGCCGCCCAGCCGTAGCGGAACAGTTTCAGCAGATTGTGGGTGAGGCAGATCAACTGCCATTCGGCTTTGACTTTCTGCAGACCGCGGAGTGCGAAGCGATGGATGCCTCGAACGCTCTTGATCTGGCTGAATACAGGTTCGACGATCGCCTGCCTCTGTGCATACCGTTCTCGTGCTTCGGGGGTGCTCAGTTTCTCCCGCATGCGTTTCACGGTTGGACTGACGTTGGGCGAATCCGGGTTCGTCCCGGCGCGGGTGTCGGCTGGCGGGATTAGCAGTTCGGTGCCTTCCAGCTCCGGGTTCTCGATGCTCGCAGCATCCCAGTAGCCAGTGTCAGCGGTGATGACTGGTGGTAACTCGCCCAGCGTCGCTCGCAGGTGCTCGCACATCGGAACTAACTGGCTGCGGTCGACTACCTCTTGAGTCACATCGGCGGCCACGATGACTTGGGCGTGCCCATCCACAGCGGCCTGCGCGTTATAGGCTTGGATGAAAGTCTTGGTGCCGTTATCGTGCATCACTCGCGAGTCGGGGTCGGTGAAGTTGTACTGGCGGCTGGGCTGTTGCGCATTGCGCTTGGCGCGCCGCAACCGGCTCTTGCGCTTCTGCCGTTCCGTCTCGCTGGCTGGCGCCACGGGCGCATCTTTGCGAGGGCGGCCGGGGTGACCGGCGTTCGGATGATCGCGCTGGGCTTGGGCCAGTTGTTCGGCGGCCTCCTGTTCCAGAACGCGTTTGGCCTCGCGAATCTTCTGCAGCCGGGATTCGGCATGGGCCAGTTCCGGAGGTAACTCATCGCCGGACCGACCCTTGCCAAAGCGCTCGTCTTCTGCGCGATCGGTCTGCTGGGCTTGTTCCAGCAAGCGCTCCACGCTCGCCTGCCATTCCTTTTCCTGTTCCGAGAGCCGGAGATACGGGTGCGAGCGATGGCGGCTGGCGTTGGCGTGCATCTTGGTTCCATCCAACGCCACGTTGCCCAACTTGACCAACCCGGCGCGCTGGCACAAGCGCAACGCGTCGAGGAACAGTGCTGCCAACCGCTCCAAATGCTGCTGGCGGAAGGCGGCGATGGTGTCATGATCGGGGTGCTGATCGGCGGAGAGAAAGCGAATCGCCACATCTTCGTAGGTGGCCTTCTCGATGCGGCGGGAACTCGTCAGCCCAATGCAGTAGGCGTAGAGCAGCACGCGAGTGAGCATCAGAGGATGGTAGGCGGCCAGCCCGCGACCGTCCTGGCGAGCGTAGTCAGCGTAGATAGCGCTGAGGTCTAATTCCTGAACCACCTCAGCGATGAACCGCGCCAGGTGATGTGGCGGGAGCCAGTCCTGCAAAGATGGCGGCAGGAGGAACGGTTGATCGAGCGAGCAAGTCCGGAAGCGCTTGTTCATTAAGACCAATTATGAGGCAATGACTTCGTGTAGACAAGTACTTTGTGGTTACAATCAGCAGCAATCTATCTCCGACAGGCTCCGTGACTGTCCCGGAATCTGGGCCTTGGAAGTGGGCGAGCCGGAACGGTTCGGCTCGGTGCGACGGGCGTGCAGTTACTGCGGACTTACGAGTGCGCAAGTAAGTTCGGCGGGGAAAGAACAACGCGGGCCGATCTCCAAGCAGCGTAACAAACATCTGCAGACGATCCTGATAGAGGCGGCGAAAGTGGCGCCGCAGTGGAATCCGACACTGGCGGCGGTGCACGAACGGGAGTGCGCGCGCGGTAATCGGAATCGGGCCACCCTGGCGGTGGCGCGCAAACTGGTGGCCTATCTGTTGGCGGTGGATCGCAGCGGCCAGCCGTTTCAGCCGGCTACGGTTGCAGCCGAACAACCGGATGAGAAACCGCTTGCTGGCACCAGCGAGGCTGCGCCGGTAGGGTAGCGAGTCAACAGGCAGGCGAAGAGAAAGTCGTCGACGACGAGAACCAGCTCCGGCCGTTCCTCCGGGACCGGGTCTGTGCGACGGGCTGGCAGCCCGGATGCACCACACAGGCTGTTTGAGGCCGGCCGGTTACCCAAATGCAATCTTCTGCGACGGCTCCCAGTGAGGAGCCCGAGGCAGCACACGGATGTCTGGTCACGCTGGAATCCCGGGCGTTGGCCACGAAGAGAAAAGCTGGTGAAAGGCGTCGGCGGATGGGTGACTAGGTGTTCCGTCGTCAGGAGCAGTGAGGATCAGTGTATTTTCTCTTGACAAATACTTATCATGGATGTCCACTTGGCCAAAAAAGGCCGTCTCGGCGAGGTTGTTCTCGGCGGCGATCTTCTGCATCACGTCGTCCGGGAGCCACTCGTCCAGCGGGCAGATGGCTGCCGGATTTCCACCGAACAACCTGCCGCTAAAAGCATCAACCTGATACAGCGGAACTTCTATGCCAGACAGTTTCGCTGGAGGTGTAACCTGAAGTCGAAGAACTGTATCAATCTCAGAGAGATTACTTGGGCAGATAGGAACACGATCTTTGTCAAAATGAAACGGATTTGTATTCTTCTCCTGATTCCTCTGGCACTTGGGGCGGAAGAAGCCCTTTCTTTGCGTCAGGCTGTGGAGCAGGCGTTCGCCGCCAACCCCACTCTGGCGGCCGCCCAGGCTGGAATTTCCTCGGCCGAAGGACGGCAACAGCAGGCGGGCCTACGCCTCAACCCACACCTGGTTTTCCAGCAGGAAAACCTGCGCTTCCGTGGCGACCCACCTTTCAGCTACTCCCGCGATACCGACACATTCGCCTATCTTCAACAACCCATCGAGCTGGGCGGCAAGCGAAGCCGCCGGCGTGACATGGCGCTGGCGGAACTGCGCCTGGTGCAGATTCAGCGGGAATTGTTGAGGCAGCAGATCGCGGCGGTTGTGAAAAGCGCTTACTGGCGCGCTTTGGGACGGCAGCAGGTTCTGGACGTGCTCCGATCGAACGTCGACAACTTCCAGAAAATCATTGATTACCACGAGATACGGGTGCGCGAAGGCGCAATGCCGGAGGCCGACCTGATACGAGTGCGGATTGAGGGGGAGCGTCTGGCGCTCTCGGCAAATGACGCCGCACTCGCTGCCGATCAGGCGCGCATCGAGCTATTCCGCCAAATGGGTCTGACGCAGTTCCCTGACGTAAAGCTAACTGAGGATTTGGGGCAGACGCCGACAGCAGCGCCCGTGGCGGACGAACGCAAGGCTCTGGAAGAACGAGCCGAGGTCCGGGCCGCCCGCCAGAGCGTGGTGCTGGAGCAAACAAACCTCGCGATGCAGAAGTCGATCGGAGTGCCCGACCTGCTGGGAGTGCTCGGCTACAAGCGGACCGCCGGGCTCAACACGGCGATGGCCGGTGTCCAGGTGGAGCTGCCGGTCTTCGACCGCAACCAGGGTGAAGTAGCGGCGGCGGGAGCCAATATCCACCGGGCGGAATCCAACCTGGCTGCCACCGAGGCGCTTGTGCGCGCCGAAGTCCGGGCCGCGAGCGTGGATTACAGTACGCGCCGGCGGCAGCTCGATGTCTACCTGACAAAACTTCGGAGCCAGGCAAACGAATCCGCGAACATCGCGCAATCGGCCTACCGGGAAGGAGCGACGGATCTCCTGCGGCTGCTCGACGCCGAGCGTACCCGGATCGAAGTGGAGCTGCTTTACTACGAAACATTGGCCGCGTTTCACGAAAGTGAGGCCGCCCTGGAAGCGGCAATGGGGATAGTGCCATGACATTCAAGAGGGCAGAGGAAGGGAGCTGGAAAAACGTGAACAAGGTATTCAGGAGATTGGCGCTCCGCGGCGTGCCGGCAATTGTGCTTCTGGCCACACTGGCAGGGTGTGGAGCGGAGAAGCCGGCAGCCGCGCCGCCGCAGGAATCCAGCAAGGCGCCGCCCGCGGAAGCCTCGTCCAGCCGTGAGGTGGTTCTCTCGCAGGCAAGCCGCCAGATGGCCGACATCACCACGTCCAAAGCAATTTCGCGGACCGTGCCGCAGCGTCTTCAGACGACGGCGCGCCTGGCGTTGAACGAGAACGCCACCTGGCATATCGGCTCGGTTACGGCGGGGCGGGTCATGTACGTATACGCGAAGGTAGGGGACCAGGTATCCAAGAGCGACGTACTGGCGCGGCTTCACAGTCACGACATTCATGAGTCGCGTGCCGAATACCGCAAGGCTAAGGCAGAGTTGACGCGTCTGCTGGCACAGAAGGAGTACACCTCGCGACAAAGCGATCGCGCGCGCCGGCTCTTTGAGTTGAAAGCCGGCTCCCAGCAGCAGGTGGAGAGTGCAGAGGCCGAGTTGCGCAACGTCGAAACGGCCTTGCAGGCGGCGCAGATCGAACTCCAGAGGGCCACGCAACATCTGGAGGACTTTCTGGGGGTCCCGGCAGAAGACCCGCACGACAGCTCTCCGGATGCGCCCGAGGAGGAAGCCGGACTGGTTCCGGTGCGCGCTCCCGCGGACGGCATTGTGATGGAACGCAACGTTACTCCGGGCACCGTGGTGGACGCCTCCGCCAAAATGTTCACCGTCAGCGATCTGCCAAACGGTGTGGGCGGTTCTTTCCGTGAATGAAGAGTACCTTTCCCGGCTGCGGCTCGGACAGCCCGTAGATGTGTTTGTGCAAGCCTTCCCCAACCAGCCTTTCCGAGGCCTAATCTCCTGGATCGGTGAGGAACTGGACCCCGCTACCCGGACCGTGCAGGTGCGCGTTGCCCTGGCGAATAAGACGGGCAAGCTGAAACCGGAAATGTACGCCAAAGCGGAAATCGAAATGGGTGGGGAGACTGCCACCCTGTTGGTGCCGCAGGAGTCGTTGCAGGAGGTGAACGGCGAGACGGTATTGTTCGTCCAGACCGCGCCCGGTCGTTTTGAGGTGCGCACCGTTCAGCCGGGACAGCCGCTTGGAGACCTGGTCGAGATCAGAAACGGACTGCGCGAGGGCGAGACCATCGCTGTCAAGGGCAGCTTCGTTCTAAAATCCCAACTGCTGCGCGCTTCGCTGGCGGAGGAGTAGAAACAGGCGATGCTGTATAGAATTATCGATTTTCACCTTCGGCACCGCTGGTTTGTCCTGTTCGGACTGGTGGCCATCATCGCTTACGGCGTCTATACGATGCTTCAGATCCCCGTCGAAGCAT
>CAWEOG010000028.1:0-93090 GCA_963810595.1 Bryobacterales bacterium
TGTGTGGCGCCTTGGTTCCGTTGCATTGCTCGCCCCATTGAAGCTGATTGACACTCAGTCCGACTTGTCAGTAACGGCCATATTTCCGCGATCTTGAGAATCGTTAATTGAAGCTCGCTGACGGACACCGTGATAGGGCACGACGGGAGTATTTCCGCGATCTTGAGATCGCGGCCCCATTGAAGCCAGATAGTCCATACCGATGGACAGCGGCGCAGATCGGCCCCTGATTTCCGCGATCTTAAGATCGCGGCCCCATTGAAGCGTCGCCACGGTCAGTTCGCCGCGGGAGCCGCTCGGCGACATTCCGCGAACTAAGATCGCGGCCCCATTGAAGCGGTTACTGCGTGGGGACCGCTGTCGTTTGGAAGCTCGATTTCCGCGATCAAAGATCGCGGCCCCATTGAAGCCTCGCTCGGCCTCGTGAACGTCGAATCGCCGCGCATTTCCGCGATCGAAAGATCGCGGCCCCATTGAAGCAATCACTTCGGCCTTGGCAAGTGTAAGGTCAGCGAGCATTTCCGCGATCGAAAGATCGCGGCCCCATTGAAGCCTGCGAGTTTAATGGATTATCCGCATCGGCAATATTTCCGCGATCGAAAGATCGCGGCCCCATTGAAGCAGTCGTGTCGGCTTAATACCCCTTGCCGGCCAATTCCGCATTTCCGCGATCGAAAGATCGCGGCCCCATTGAAGCGAAGCACGACCTGTCGTTTGTACCCCCTGTGCCGTCATTTCCGCGATCGAAAGATCGCGGCCCCATTGAAGCCGATGCCGTCATCGCGGCGACCGCGGACGGTTATTTCCGCGATCGAAAGATCGCGGCCCCATTGAAGCCGGGATGCCGGTCGCGGACATCGGATCGCCTGCATTTCCGCGATCGAAAGATCGCGGCCCCATTGAAGCCGCATTGGACAGGTCGGCGGCGGAAAAGGACTCCTAATTTCCGCGATCGAAAGATCGCGGCCCCATTGAAGCGGGGAGAGAATGAGAGGGTGCCGACCGCCGGATTTCCGCGATCGAAAGATCGCGGCCCCATTGAAGCCGCTGAGCATCTGGCGCCCGGCCTCTTCAGAGGAGTCTGCCCCCAATACGCTGTCACAAGCGACCCAATACCGGCCAACCTGTCAGTCGGCTGCATTCCCTGCCGAAATCCCGCAATTCCTCAGATTTGCTCTGCCCCTCTTCGTCACGACGCCCTGGTCCGATGACGCCGCCGCTCGCGTTTCGCTCCGGAATCCACCTACCCCAGTCGCCCGCGCGGTGGGAATGTGGGAATCCCATGAAGCGGGAATCCGCCATCACGCGTTGAAGACCGGCACCGGCCACCGTGTTCCAGGCCCTCGGAACGGTCCCGGAGGCTCGCGAGGGGACAGTCCCGCCAGTGTCCACGGGGGGCAGGGGACAGTCCCCGAGGGGGGCAGGGGACAGTCCCGAGAAGCTGGAGGGGACAGTCCGCCAGTGTCCACGGGGGGACACAGGGGACAGTCCCCAGGGGGAGGGGGACAGTCCGCCAGTGTCCACGCGGGGGACACAGGGGACAGTCCCCGAGGCGGGAGGGGGACAGTCCGCGAGGGAAGCTGGAGGGGACAGTCCGCCAGTGTCTCCTGATCCCGTGTTCCATCCCTCCGGCGATCGCGGTACTATTGCGGCGAGGGAGACGAAGATGGCGAGAGCGTGGGGGGCATCTCGATGAAGGCTTTGGTGTCCCGGCACGCCGAACAGGAACTGCTGCGGCGCCAGATACCGCGCGAATGGCTGGACTCGGTTCTGGATCGGCCGGAGCAGCGCGTGCCGCAACCTGGCGGCAAAGAAATCCAACAGCCGCGTTTTACGTTTGGGGATGGGAAAATGTATCTGTTGCGAGCCGTGGTGGCCATCGAGAAAGTGCCACCCGTGGTTGTGACCGTGTACCGGACAAGCAAGGTTGAAAAGTACTGGAGGGCGGAATGAAGGTCAGATACGATCGGGAGGTGGATGTGCTCAGCATCGCACTGAGCGACGCCCCCGTTGCGGAGAGCGACGAGGACAAGCCCGGCGTGATCCTGGATTACGACATCGACGGAAACGTGGTCGGCCTTGAGATTCTGGACGCCTCCAAACGCATGGGGAATCCCATGTCGGTGGAATACGCCATCACGCGATGAGCGCGGAGGGCGGTGTCTGACGGCTGCGCGGCTTCGTCCGGACGATCCGAGGTACCCAGTCTCCCTTGGAGCCCGTGACAGCCTCTTCAGAGGAGTCTGGAGCCCGGGACAGCCTCTTCAGACGAGTCTGTCCCCATTACGCTGCACCGGTGACCCAATACCGGCCAACCTGTCAGTCGGCTGCATTCCCTACCGAAATCCCGCAACTCCTCCGATTGGCTCTGCCCCTCTTCGTCACGACGCCCTGGTCCGATGACGCCGCCGCTCGCGTTTCGCTCCGGAATCCACCTACCCCATTCGCACGCGCGCTGGGAATGTGGGAATCCCATGAAGCGGGAATCCGCCATCACGCGTTGAAGACCGGCGCCGGCCACCGTGTTCCAGGCCCTCGGAACGGTCCCGGAGGTCGGAGGGGACAGTCCGCCAGTGTCCACGGGGGGACACAGGGGACAGTCCCGAGAGAGGCGGGGGACAGTCCGCGAGAGACGGGAGGGGGACAGTCCGCCAGTGTCCACGGGGGGACACAGGGGACAGTCCCCGAGAGCGGAGGGGGACAGTCCGCCAGTGTCCACGGGGGGAAGCGTCGGAGGGGACAGTCCGCGAGTGTCCACGGGGGGACATCGGAGAGAGGGAGGGGGACAGTCCGCGACGAGAAGCGTGGAGGGGACAGTCCGCCAGTGTCCACGCGGGGGACACAGGGGACAGTCCCCGAGGGGAGGGGGACAGTCCGCGAGAGAAGCTGGAGGGGGACAGTCCGCCAGTGTCCACGGGCGAGGGGACACCCCGAGGGGGGGGACAGTCCCCGAGAGCGGTAGGGTGCCGGCGGCGCCGGATGATATCCTTAGAAAGAAAGGCACGCGATTCTCGCCTCTGGAAAAACCCTTGAAAATTGGATTTGTCAGTCTGGGGTGTCCTAAGAACCTGGTGGATACCGAGGTGATGATGGGCTCGCTGGTGGCCGCGGGTCACGAGCTTGACGCCGCATCCCGGAGAGGCCGACGCCATCGTCGTCAACACTTGCAGCTTCATCGATCCGGCCAAGGAGGAATCGGTCAACACCATCCTCGAGATGGCCGAATACAAGAAGACCGGCAAGGCCCGGCGGCTGGTGGTGGCCGGGTGCCTGGTGGAGCGCTACCGCGAGGAGATCCGCAGCAATATGCCCGAAGTGGACGCCGTGGTGGGAACCAACGAGGTGGAGCGGATCGTGGCGGCATGTGCGGGCGCACTGCGGCCGCGGCAATCCGGCCGCACCCTACCTTTATCACGACTTGACGCCGCGGGTGCTGTCCACGCCGCGGCACTACGCCTACATCAAGATCGCCGAGGGTTGCGACCATCCCTGCTCGTTCTGCGTGATTCCCGCAGTTCCGCGGCAAGCTTTCCGGAGCCGGCGGTTCGAATCGGTAGTGGCCGAGGCCCGGCGGCTGTTCGATATGGGCGTGCGCGAGATCAACCTGATCGGGCAGGACACCACCAGTTACGGCGAGGACCTCGGGGCTGAAGGACGGCCTGGCGCTGCTGCTGGAGCGGCTGGCGAAGCCATCGAGACGCCGCGCCAAAAGTGGATCCGGTTCCTGTACTGCTATCCCAACCGCGTGACCGGGAAGTTGCTGGAAACACTCGGCCGGCGCACGCGGCGCTGGTGAAGTACATCGACATGCCGCTGCAGCACGCCAGCCGCGACGTGCTGAGGCGCATGAAGCGGGGGCTCACGGCGAGCAGTTTCTGAAGCTCGTCGAGCGGATCCGGCGACCATCCCAGGCGTCGCCATGCGCACCAGCATGATTGTCGGATTTCCCGGCGAGAGCGAGGCCGATTTCGAGGAGTTGTGTCCAGTTTGTCGAGGCCGCCCAATTCGACCGGCTGGGCGTGTTCTCCTATTCCGATGAGGAGACCAGCGCCAGCTTTGCGCTGGACCGGAAAGTGGAGCGCCGTTCGATTTATAATCGCAAGCGCCGGCTGATGGCGTTGCAGCGGAAGATCTCGCGGGCGCGCAACCGGCGGCTGATTGGCAGCGAAGTGACGGTGCTTGGTGGAAGGGCCGTCCCCGGAATCGGAGTTGCTGTGGCAGGCCCGGATGGCCACGCAGGCTCCGGAGATCGACGGCGTGTGTTACCTTGGCGATCCGGGCGAGGTGGCGCCGCAGGCCGGGCCAGATGCGCCGGATGCAAGTGACCGAAGCGCACGATTACGACCTGGTGGGCGAGCTAACCGGCGACGCCGCCGGCCGGAGAAAGCGTCCGGCCCGGCAAGAACTGCTGCCGTACTGAACGCCCGGCGGCGTGTCCGTTCGGTTCTGCCCCACGGCTGATCTGTTGCCGCGCGAGCAAAGCCATGAAATGTCCCATCTGCAAGAAAGAAGTGGCGTTCGGGGACCCGTGGATGCCCTTTTGCAGCGAACGCTGTAAGTTGATCGACCTGGGGAACTGGGCCGAGGAGAAGTACGTGATCTCCACTCAGCCGAGGGCCAATTGCCGGCGACGGAAGAGGAAGGCGAGGATGAGTAGACCCGCCGCGACGCCATCGGCGGGTGTGCGGAAAACGGCGTTTGTTGTGGCCACGTGGTTCGGCTGCGGCCTGGCGCCGAAGGCTCCCGGAACGGCATGGAGCGCTGGGAGGGCTGGCGTCGCGATGGGCGCGCCCACCTGGTGTGGGGCGCCGACCACTGGCACTTTGTGGATTTGGCGGCGGCTCTGACACTGCCCGCCATCATGGGCGTCGGGGGTGGTGGCCGAGACTTCGGCTAAAACGGATCCGGGCCTGGTGGTGGTGGACGAAGTGTTGGGCCAGTGGCTGGCGCTGGCGGGGGCCGCGCGGTGAATTGGCTGACCGTGCTGGCGGCGTTTTTGCTCTTCCGCCTGTTCGACATCTGGAAGCCTTTTCCGGTTCGCCAGGCGGAGCGCTTGCCGGGCGGTATCGGCATCGTGGCCGACGACCTGCTGGCGGGCGTCTGGGCGGCGCTTGTTTTATGGTTGGCGGGGTGGTTCAATCTAGTTTAGACCTGCGATTCGCAGGTTTAACTTCCACCAGCTTCTGTTGACGCCGCTTCAGGCCGGGCGCGCAGGCTCCGGATTGGTTAACACGGGCGGTGGGGTATGCTTTAGTATCGTTATTCGTCTTTATGGCTGGTAAAAATCGCAACGACGGACGACCGCAGATTGTACATGTGCGGCCCATCGCGGCCATTCCTGGCGGAGAGCTGCAGATTGACGGCGCGGCGCTGGCGGCGGAAGGACGGCCCCACGTCTCCATCGGTAATCTGGACGCTCCGGTGATTATCGGTTCGGCGAGCTATGTGGTGGCGCGCGTGCCGGAGGGCGCCTCGGAAGGCGAACTGGTGGTGGACAACGGCAAGCACGCCAGCGCTCCCTGGGCTTGCGACATCGGAGTACAGATCGCCGACACGCTGCACCCGGTGGCCAATCCGGCTGTCGACGCGGCGGGCAATATCTTCACCACCTTCAGCGGCTCGCGCGGCCAGAAGACGCCCGTCGCCGTGTACCAGATCGACCTGAACTACCAGCAGAAGCCGTTCATCGCCGACCTGATGAACGCCACGGGACTGGCATTCGACCAGGAGGGGACGCTCTATATCTCCAGCCGCTATGACGGGGTGGTGTACCAGGCGACGCACAATGGCACGCTGTCGGCGTATGTGGAGGGCATGGGGGTATCCACGGGCATCGCGTTTGACAAGGAGGGGAATCTCTTTGTCGGCGACCGCAGCGGAACCATTTTCAAGATCAGTCCCGACCGTCAGATCTACGTCTTCACCACGCTCGAGCCATCCATCTCGGCCTACCACCTGGCCTTTGACGCCGAGGGCAACCTGTTCGTGACGGGGCCCACCACTTCCAGCCACGACTGTATATACCGCGTCTCGCACGAAGGGGAAGTGGAGGTGTACTACCGCGGGCTGGGCCGTCCGCAGGGGATGGCCTTCGACGAGGCCGGCCGGTTGTATGTCGCCGCATCGATGGGCGGCCGGAAAGGCATCGTCCGCTTCACCGGCCCCGAGCAGCCGGAGCTGTTTCTGTCGGGTCCCAACATCGTGGGTCTGGCTTTCACACCCCAGCGGTCGTTGGTTGTGAGCACCACCAGCGCGCTCTTCCGGGTGGATGTGAACCTCCGGGGACTGCCCTTGATTCCCCGTTGAGGCGGCCGCCCGAGTACCGGACATCGCGATGAACGCAGAGATCCTGGCCATTGGTTCCGAACTGCTGACGCCGCGCCGCGTCGACACCAACTCGCTATGGCTCACCGGAGAGCTGAACGAACTGGGCGTGGAAGTGGTGCGCAAAGGCGTTGTGGGCGACGACCGGAGGCTGCTGGCGGATGCGATTCGGGGCGCCTTGCGGCGGGTGCCCATTCTGATTCTCACCGGAGGGCTGGGTCCCACCGAGGACGATGTCACGCGCGACGCCGTGGCCGAGGCGTTGGGACGCCCCCTGGTGTTTCACCAGGAAGTGCTGGACGAAATCGACGAGCGGTTCCGACGGCGCGGCCGGAAGATGGCGGAGATCAACCGGCGGCAGGCCTACCTGGTGGAAGGGGCGGTAAAACTCCCGAACAGCCGGGGCACCGCGCCGGGCCAGTGGATTGAGGACCAGGGGCGGATCGTCGTGCTGCTGCCGGGGCCGCCGCGCGAGCTCGAGCCGATGTTCCGCGAGCAATGCGTGCCGGCGCTGGGCGAGAAGGTGCCGAAGCTGGTAATTCGTACGCGGGTCTACCGGGTTACCAACATGGCGGAGTCCGACCTGGACCAGACCATCTCGCCGGTGTACACGAAGTACAGCAACCCCACAACCACGGTGTTGGCCGCCATCGGAGATATCCAGGTACACCTGCGCGCCCGCTGCGAGACCGCCGCGGAAGCCGAACGCCTGCTGGAAGAGGTGGGGTCGCAGATTGAGGCGCTGCTGGGGGAGAACATCTACTCCACCGGCTTGCAGCCGCTGGAGGCGATTGTCGGCGAGCTGCTGCTGGAACGCAAAGCAACGCTGGCGGTGGCCGAAAGCTGCACCGGCGGGATGATCGGCGCGCGCTTGACCGAGGTCGCCGGAAGCTCGCGTTATTTTGCCGGCGGGTTCATCGTTTACAACCCCCGGCTGAAGACGGATCTGCTGGGCGTCGCCGCGGAATTGATGGAGCGGCATTCGGTGGTAAGCCGCGAAGTGGCCGAGGCGATGGCCGCCGGGGCGCGCGAGCGGACGGGCGCCACGTATGGCTTGTCCGTAACCGGTGAAGCGGGCCCCCAGCCGGCCGATCCCCAAATCCCGGTGGGAACGGTGTGGCTTGGCGTGGCCGGGCCGGATGGCGTTCACTCGAAGCTGCTGCACTCGCCCGGCGACCGGGAGAGAGTGCGCAGCCACGCCACCCAGGCGGCGCTGAGCCTGCTGCGCGACGAGCTGCGGCGGGGACAATCAGCGCCAGTTCCGAAGTAACCGTGCCAATTGCATTCGGCGAAAGACCCCCTTCGCGGCCCCGGCGCAGACCCCCCGTTGACAGTCGGGGCTCAAACTGGAAGATCGGACCGGTGTGCGTCAGACAGCGGATCGGTTATTTCCGAACAGTCCCTCAGCTCCGGCTGAACTCACGCCAGCGTCAGGTTGGCGCTGGCCGCCGCATCCAGACCGGCGAACTCCCCGCGCTCCAGCTTGACGAAGGCCGCGGCGGCAATCATGGCGGCGTTGTCGGTGGAGAGCCCGGGCGTGGGGAAGTAGACCGGACAGCGCGACCTTCATCGAGCGGGCTCTCTCTCGCAGGCCGGAATTGCAGGCCACCCCACCGGAGATAAGGATCGCCCGCGCGCCGATCTGTTCGGCCGACCGCGCGACGCGCTTCAATAGCTCTTCGATCACCGTGTTCTGGAAAGAGGCGATCAGGTCGAGCGTGAGCTGCGGCGTCGCTTCCCGCCATTGCTCAGCCGAGGGACGGGCGACGCGGCGCCTGAGGTCGCGCCGGGCTGCGATTTCGGCGGCCATGTCGTGGTGTTCCACCCAGCGGAGAACGGCGGTCTTCAGCCCGCTGAAACTGAAATCCTGCGCGTTGCCCTTCATTTTGGAGAGCGGGAGGCGCACGTTCGCGGGGTTTCCGAATGGGGAGAGCTGGTCGATCACGGGCCCTCCGGGATAGCCGAAGCCCAGCAGCTTGGCGACTTTGTCGAACGCCTCGCCGGCGGCATCGTCGCGGGTCCGGCCGAGCAGGCGGTACTGCGACGGGCCCCGCATTTCAAACAGGTGGGTGTGGCCGCCGCTCGCGATCAGGGCCAGCGCCGGGTACTCGATCCGTTCGCCGGCTTGCCCGGCTTCCAGGATCACCGCGTGGATGTGCCCTTCAATGTGGTTCACCGCGATGAGCGGCAAGGCGTGGGCGAAAGCAGATCGCCTTGGCGTAGGTGAGACCCACCAGCAGCGAGCCCACCAGGCCCGGGCCTACCGTGACGGCGACGGCGGCCAGGTCTTTCCAACCGCATCCGCTGGCCGCCATGGCCTCGCGCACCACCGGGACGATGGCGCGCAGATGTTCGCGCGAAGCCAGCTCCGGCACCACGCCCCCGTACTTGCCGTGGGTGGAAAACTGGGAAGCCACGATGGAAGCGAGCAGGCTGCGGCCATCTTCGACGACGGCGGCCGCCGTTTCATCGCACGACGATTCGATGGCCAGGATTCGCTTCACCGCGCGCTTCCCTTCCCGCGGCAATCCGGCTGGTATTCTACAAATGGATCGGTCCGCATGAATCTCTCTGACTTCGATTATCCCTTGCCGGAGGAGCTGATCGCCCAGCAGCCGCTCGAAGACCGGTCGGCTTCGCGGATGCTGGTGCTGGATCGAAAAGCGGCGGCGTGGCGCGACGGCGCGTTCCGCGACCTGCCTACGTACCTGGGGCCGGGCGACTGCCTGGCGCTCGAACAACACGCGCGTCTTCCCCTGCCGGCTGTTCGGGCAGACGCGAGGGCGCGTTTTCCCTGCCGGTGGGGAAGAACAATCCCAAACGGCGCGAAAACCTGTCCGGCAACGTGGAGGTGTTTCTGCTGCGGGCCATATCGAGACGACCACCTGACGTGGCGCGCCTTGGTGCGCCCGGGCGCAAGATGCGCACCGGGCGAGCGCGTACGCTTCACCGAGGGAGTTGGCGGCGGAGATGGTGGAGCGCGGCGAATTCGGAGAGCGGACGGTCCGGTTCCACTCCGAAAGGGACATTTACGAGCCCTCGAAGAGGTCGGCCACGTGCCGCTTCCGCCTTACATCCATCGAGCCGACGGCGAGGAAGATCGCGAGCGGTACCAGACGGTATTCGCGCGGCGAGACGAGGGTCGGCGGCCGCGCCCACCGCCGGCCTGCACTTCACGCCGGAGGTGCTGGACGCGTGCCGGGGGCGGAGCGCCGCGTGGCGTCACGTCACGCTCCACGTGGGGCTGGGGACATTTCAGCCGCTGCACACCGAAACCGTTGAAGCAGAACAAGCTGCACTCCGAGCCGTTCGAACTCGATGCCGAAGAGGAAGCCCGGAGCTGCATGGAAAGAGCAGACGGATTGTGGCCGTGGGCACCACCGTCACCCGAACACTGGAAAGCATGGCGGCGGAAGATCGGATTGAGGCGTGCCGGGGCGAAACCGACCTGTTCATCTATCCGGATACCGGTTTCAGGCCGTGGGAGCCCTGCTGACCAACTTCCACCTCCCGAAATCGAGCCTGCTGCTGCTGGTAAGCGCCTTTGCCGGACACGAGCTGACACTGGCGGCTTACCGGCACGCGGTGCAGCCGAAGCGTATCGGTTCTTTTCCTACGGCGACTGCATGCTAATTCTGTAACAGGAGTCGCGTTGGCGCACGCAGCTAGAAAACCGCTCCTGCCGTTTGAGCGTTCCGAACGCGCCGATGTTAGCGATGACCAGCGAAAAGCGGAACTGGTTTTCGTTGCGGATTCCGAATCCGAACCGCCGGTACTGGAAACTGAACGCGCAGCAGTCGGTGTTGTAGGTAATCTGGGAGTTGGCGAACTGCATCACGTCGGTGCGGAAATCGTAAAACGCCTCGAAGGCGGCATTCCACCCGCGCCGGTTCTCGTCGCCCATCACCAGACGGCCCCGGAACTGGTTGGACGGGAGGGGACAACACGCTGTCGCCGGGCGGTGTTTGCATGGTGCAGGGGTCCTGATTGTTGCCTACCAGCCGGACCGGCACGCACTTGATCATGGTGTAGCCCAGATTCACGTTCCAGCGGTCGAAATGGGCGTCGCCGGAGATGGAATTGTTGACCAGTGTGCCGCGCATCGGATCGTAATCCGTCCGCCATTCCACGCCGATGCGGCCGAAGGGATTCGAGCGCAGCTCCGAAATGATGGGCGAGTAGCCGCGCGGTTGATCGAGAAACGCGAACGCCGTCTCATCCAGCGCGGTGGAAACTTCGTTGCGGCGGCCCGCCACCACGGCGCCTCCGAAAGTGGGATCGAAGAAGCGCTTCTGCCGCACCTCCCACGAGAGCACCTCTTTCACCTCGCCATTTTTCGCCTTTCCGTAGAATCGGTTAGCCAGGGAAAGTTCAAGTTCATTCGTATTCGACCAGAGGTCGACTTCGTCGAAGCGGATGACGTCGTTAAAGTTGTTGACGCCGGTGACGTAGCGGAAGGTGGCACGCGGTTCGATGACGTGCTTGAAGCGCTGGCCGAAGAACGAAGTGGGCTTGTTATAGATGCGCTCGAGCGACGGCAAAGTCAGCTCGGCGTCGAATTCCCGGCTGCTTCGCAGCAGGTTTCCGCCGCCGATGTCGCCGTTCTCGATGCTCGATCCGTAGCCCGTCTCGCGCACGGCGAACGAGGGTGTGAGAGTGAAACCCTTCCAATGCATGGGCACCATCACATGGGGGTAGAGATCGAATGCGCTGCACGTACTGGCGGGTCTGGAACAGCGGCTGGGTGCGCCGCAGCAGCCCGCCCTGCATCTGCCAGCTCACATAAATCGGCGGGCCGTGCTTGAAAAGTTTGCGGTCGCGGCCGAACAGTTCCACCTGGGGGAGCTTGCGGATGGCGATCTTGTCGTCCGGGGCAGTGCTCTGAAAATTCTCGAAACGCGAAAAAACCACGTCGAACGTGTTGTAGCCCCATTGTTTCTGAAGCCACCCGAGGCTGGTAACCTCCGAGGAGACCGCCTCCGTAAAAGTTTCGGTGAACGCCTGGCGAAACAGAAAGCTGCTGAGGTAGTTGAAGTCCCCTTTGGCGAACCATCCCTTCGGCAGATGCCATTGCCCGGTCACGTTCACCAGGTAGCCGCCTTGTTTGTTACGCTGCCCGTTGTCCAACAGCTCGCCGCGGTCGTTTACGCCGTAGACATACGAGGTGAACTCCGAAGTGCGGCTTGGCTTTCCGCGAAACTCGGCGTTGTGCGCGAATCCACGCTGGCTGAAGTATTGCGAAAGGTAGGTGGCGTCGAAGCTGCGGCTGATGGCCCAATAATAGCCGGTGCCCACCATCAATCCGCGCCGCGAGCTGTTGCCGAAGGTCGGCGTCAGGAAACCGCTGCGCCGGTCCTCCTCCTTGAGAGATTTATAAAAGATGGGCGCGTACAACACCGGCAGATGCTTGATGCGGAGAATCGAGTGGTACGCCAAGGCCCGATCGTCCGGAATGATGTCGAACTTCGGGCCGCGCAGGGTCCACCAGGGCTGCTGCGGATCGCAGTTGGTCAAGGTGCCGTCGTAAAGGATGTACCGGTCGCCTAACCTCTCCGCCCAGGTGCCTTGAAAATAGACCGGATTGTTGGTGCGTAACAAACCCGGACGCGAGTCGAACTTCACCTGGGAATTGCCGCGCACCTGGTAAAACTTACCCGACTGGGTCTTCAAGTTGTACTCGACTCTATCCGCCCAAAGTTCTTCACCGCGAAGGTAACTTTTGAAATACACCCCACCGCGTGCCTCGGCCTCGCCGGTCGCCACGTTCCAATCGATCTCGTCGGCGCGCAGGTAGGAATCGGAGGTTCGGATCTCGGCGGCGCCGCGCAGGTGCCGCCAGTCGCCATCGCTTTCCTGACGGACGGCGGAAACCTCGACAATTCCCTTTGGCGGAGCCCCCACCGGAATGGCGGATGCCTGGCCCGTGGTTGGCGCCACGAGCGGCGGCAAGACGCTCCAGGCCTGCGAGAAAGAACTTGAAGTTTGCGCCACTAACAAATTGACGGAAATCAGAAAACTCAACGGAATGCTGGCCAGGCAGACAGGCAAAATCCGGGACCTTCCGCTAATCTTTGGCACCATAACCGCCGATGGACCAGATGCGGCCATCCACAGCCGCGTTTCCCGAATCTCTACCCCGCCGCGAGTTTCTTTCCCAGCCGAAAACACGCCAAGGACACCCGCGGCGGTTCGAGTCCAGCGTGAAGATACGCAAAGAAAGTAGTGACATTTTTGAGCAAATATGTTACTTACAGAAATGGTGCGCGTGGTTGAGTGGCAGTTCCCGGGACTCAACCAGAAACCGTAGCACGGTTGCCGACACGGGAGCAAGCGGGTTGCGACGGAGGAGAAGACAATGAAATGCCGCTACTGCCGGACATGGAATTCAGAAGATGAAGTTCGCTGCATCAACTGTCACAGGGCATTGAACTTGCCGCTGGCGCAGGCGCCCTTGATGACGCATGGCTACACGCGCAGCGCAACCGCGACCGCGTTGCGGGTTCACGAATACTCCTCTGCCGCCGCGATACCGGGGCCGGCCGCCGTTGCCGGCTCGAGGGTGGCTCCCTCGGAATCGAAACAACGGCCGATTCAGGGCCTTCTGTTCGGCCCTCAGGATCTTCCTCAAGTGATTTCGATAGACTGGGTTCAGCCGTCTAACCCGAAGCGGCGCTCCAAGGCGGGCGCTTCGCCGTCTCGCCGGCCGGCCCGGCGACGGAGCCCGAGGCAGCAGCCCAACCCCGACCAGGCTTGGCTCGACTTTCTGGCAGCCACTCCGCCGCCGCGCGGCAAACCACTCGAGTCGAATGAAGACGCGATGATCTGCTGCGAAGCGCCGGTGGCGCATCGCACCTTGCGCATCCTGGCGGCCTCCGTGGACGCCGGCGTGATCGCCATACTTCTGGCCGTGTTTGTGGCCACCGTGTACATTGCAGGCGCTGGCTTCACCTACGGCAGCAAGCTGGGCCTCGGAGTTCTGGCATCCATCCCGTTCCTGCTCGGCATTCTCTACAAACTGCTGTACTCGCTGGCGGACGGGGAAAGCCTGGGGTGCCAGTACACCAACATTCGGCTGTTGAGTTTTGAGGGCCAGCGGCCGAGCCGTTCGCAGCGTGTGTGCCGCGTCGTCGGCGCCGTGGTGGGGCTTCTGCCCGCCGGCCTCGGACTGATCTGGGGGCTGGGAGACGAAGAGAGCCTGACCTGGCACGACCACATGTCGAACACATTTCCAACCGCGGTCGCCGCTGTTGCTTCCCGTTAGGTTGGTGGGAAAATCGTAGCACTGCCGGAGCCCGTTTCCGGCCCCGACAGGCATCTGCAAACGCCGCACTCCAAATTTTCAACAACCAACTGAGAACTGTCGCAGGGGTTGAGCCGCGAGTATAAACGAGCGGGTCTGCGCTGAACGTATGTGGAACGCCGGTGCCCAACGTCGGGCCGGCCGGGAAATCGCAGCGCTTGCCCCCTTACGGCCGGGGTTCCGACCGCATACTCGTTTCGCCGGGTGGGTGTGGCGCCAGGCTCACCCTGTTGCCTCGGAAGCTGCCTCTTCTTGTACGGCCGGTAACACCAGCCCGCGTCGTTGGCTTCGAGCAGCCGGGCGAATTTGCCGATCCGTTCATCGGTGTTTTCTCCCGATTCGCCGAGCCAGACGGGCACGTTGTGGCTGTCGCGGAATTCCAGATAGCGCTCGATCGTCTTTTGCGCCGGGTCGGTCCAGTACATATGAAACTGGTACGGAAGGTTGGCGTCAAGAGTCAGGAACACAAGGCCCTGCTTGATTTTCAGGATGTGCTGAACAGTACCACAACATGTTGTGGTACCCGCCGGCTTCGCCATCTTCGACGGCGATCCAGTGACGTGACAGATATGGCAAGGATTTCCAGAAGTCACGGTCTGGCATCGAGTCGGAGCACTGACACTATCGATCGGAGGAAAAGGTGTGTCGTGTTCCTGGCCACTTTTCCGTGGCTTCTTTTCCGAAGCGGGTGGGTTCCAAACGGGGCTTGGTCAGGATCTCGGCGACGGGTGGGCTTGCGGTGTGGCGGCGCTTACGGAGACTCGCCTTTATTCGGATACCAGCAGCCGCCCCAAGTGGTTTGCATTCGGCGCTGGAAATGCGGCGGGTGCATTTCCGATAACCGTTCCAGCAAACCGGTGCGCTCGCACCAGCGCACCAGGGCCGCGAACTCTTTTACGTCGGAAAGCGTCTTGCCCACGGCGGTGAAGCCCCGGGTAGCCTCGGGGCGCTTCAATCTCCGATTCGGCGATCCAGTGGTAACCGCCCGCTGTCCGGGCTACGCTTGAACTGGAAGCGTTTGACGAGCATCGGCGCCCCCATTATCGAACCTGCCAGGAATGCCCACAATCGAAGGTGGCGAAAGTGGCGGGAGCGCAGCGTTCTCTTTGCCGCGCCGGGGCAGGAGAGGGCTTCTTCCGTAGTCGCGCGCCGTATGCAGCAGTCCGGTCGCCCGGGCTCTCCGGAACGATTCTGTCACTCCGGCGTTGGAGCGTTGAGGTCATGGTGCCCTTTCCTGACACACTCTGCCACGCAGAGACTGTGATCGGCGGCCACATCGGCGTTTGTGGATCTCAATCCCACCATGAGGCAAGCACCCTCGCCAGTACACTGTAGATCTACCTATCTTGGCCGCGTCCCAATCCGGTCAGCCTTTGTTTCGAGCATTCACGCAGGCCGCTTGCATGTGCTGGACATCCTCAAAGGCAGCCTTGACGGCGTCATCATGTATTCATGCATTCGCAATCCTGCTGGCGCACAGATTTTGTAAGTCCACAGCCACTTCCGGATCTTGAGGCTGGAAAACATTTTCTCTGGGAGATACAATGCGAGCCATGACGGACGGTTACGACATAGCACAGATCTGCGAGAACGGACACCACACAAACTGGCAGACTGAAGACGAGCCGCTCAAGAATGTAGCCTATTGCCCGAAATGTGGCTCGGCCACTACGACCTCATGCAAGAACTGCAAGCTCCCGATCCGCGGATGCCACTACGTTACTGGCGCCTACGGCATAAGGCAAGCATACTTTCCCAACAGTGTTCCGGCGTTCTGCGAAGGATGCGGCAAAGCCTACCCCTGGACCGAATCCCGGCTGGAGGCCGCCCGCGATCTCGCCGACCAACTCGGGCTCGACATTCCGGATCGTGCTCTTGTTGAAAACTGCATCGAGCACCTCGTAAGGGACACCCCTCGAGCACCGGCCGAGGCGATCAGATTCAAGTCAATCGTCGAGCGGGCGCAACCATGGGCGCTCGGGGCTTTCAAGGAAGTCCTGTATGGCATCCTCGCTGAGGCCGTCAAGAAGAATGATTTGGCCGTAAACCTACAGATGGCGTCAATGGGCGGCGGCCACCTCAGCTAATTTTGACGTGCAACGCAAACGATCTGTAAAGCTTTGAATTCGGCGACTTCACCGACTCAACTACGCTACTGAACGTACCGATAACTCTCGCGGACTCTGAAGCATTATTGATGCCGCTCGCGATGGCGGGCTGTAGATGCCCATGGAACGGTATCGTCGATTCAACAATCGGTTGCCAGTACTCCTGAGCCTTTCCAGGGGACACCTTTTTCCCAAATGACAACCTGAACAAGTTCGGCACGGGCTTGTCCACGAAGATCTCGGTACAGCGAGCAATCGCAGCAGTTAATAAAAATATGCCGCCCCGCTGTCGAAGAAATGCGAGTTGCTCCTTCTCGCTTCTCGTCAGCTGATCGTCTTTCTTTCCGCGAAGGGTCATTCGCACTGCTTCGACGGTACGAAGAAGCGAATACGCAAAGACAATGTGCTCTGCTGTCGTCTGGTCGCAGAAGTACTGTGAGTAAAGCTTATCATCAAGCCATATTTGTGATCGATCATTGTATGCAGTCACGGGGTCTTGATGGAAGATGGCTAATGCTTGTGCACAGGTATCGCTGGGCATGAGATGTGGCGGCCGCCGAATCACATCATCGTGACCGCCACGGCGCCCACCAAGATATGTCGCGCCTGGAATCTTTTTGAACTCGTCGCGAAGACGCGTTTGTACTCGATCATTACTTCTAAAATCAGCGGCCTGGAGTTTATTCTGACTATTGTTGTATTTGATGATATCTCTTATCGTGTCAAGATCCCTGCATTGAACAAAGCGAATCTGCACACGCGCAGATTCATCTGGAGATCCTGCCAGGGTGCCGATAGCCCCGGTGGTCTGCGCCCCGTTGACGATGCCGAGGCCACGAATGGTCAGCATGGTACGGCGCTTCACTTTGACCGGAACAAATTCATGAACTAGCGCGGTGATGCCATTGTTGAAGACCCAGAATTTGCCCGGATCATTCTCGGCGGTCGTTTGGATACCATTGTTGATGTTTGCGTCGCTTTCGCGACTGCCGAGATAACCCCGTAGATTAGGCGAAAACAACGCAGATTGCTTCGTGATAAATATAGAATGTAGCCACGAGGCCGGTACCGATGTGACATAGGCGCTCCAATTGGCGCCTTTCTCCATGTATCCACCTGGGACGGGAGATCTTGAACTCATCTGATACAAGAATTGGCGCATCAAGGGCCTTGTACCAATCTTCAAGAGTATTAATGCCGACTTCGACGGCAACAATCTCGTCGACCTGAGATTTTGGAAAGTTTGCTTTTAGGGCGTTCCTGACCGTGTTCTCGACTTCACGAGCTCGTCCTTAACGTTCTTGGACTCGGGAAGGTTATGTACATACCAGAAGTGCAGTCGACGAATCATACTGTCGGCGAGTGCTGTTCGGAGTTCTCTGGCGGCTGGCCGGAGCCTCTCAGGCAACTTCGATAGATCACGCGACAGGAGCCAGGTTGCGGCGGTGTTGAGCTCGGTTGCCTTGTTGGATGGCGCAGCCGGCCGTTTCGGGTCTTTTGCTTCGTATGCCTGTGCGACAACAGCCAGAGCGGAGGACCGATCCACATGGAGAAGATCGCATTTCTTGTCATCAGGATCGTCGGTCAGTGCATTGAGCGCGGTGGTATGGATATCGTCCAGACGAAACTTTAACTCCAAAGCGAACAATAAACGAGCGTTATCACCATAGGCTTTGAGGTCGGCTCGGGCCCGGAAGGCAGCTTCGTAATTGATCATGTTTGTTGACTCCTTTCAGTCCGCAGCCGAAACTGATGTGCAGCTGCATGAATAATATCAGATTTGTCTAAATTGTGCAGGGCTAAATATCTGATCTAACGAATCGTCTTGCTACAGCCCGCGCTCGCGCTCCTATCGCGGCATGTGTTCGTTGCGGAGCGAGACGTACGCTTGGGCCACTGTTTCCCGCGACTTCCTGCGGTTGACGAAATCCGGGCGTAGGTCGAGACTTGACCGGATTCCGGCTGGACTTCAAGAAGTCTTGGCAACAGCGAAGGGCGGCAACCGGCATGATGACCCAAAATTGCTTGCGTGCACTGGCAATTCGCTCGCTCACCCACAACGTCAGCACCACGTACCGTACTGCGACGTGTTCCGGCTAGCTGCGTGACACGTTGATTTCACCGATTTTGGTCTCATTGGCACTGTTGGGGTCTATTCAATTCGAGCCAAGGCTCAACGCTGGGCAGGGGACGTTGAAAGTGTCATCGGGTCAGTTGAATCAACTTGACCGACGGTGGGCTTTGTCCCATGCAGCGGTATTGGTTCGGGCATATCGGTCAGCATTCCGGGACGCTTTGGGAGTCTGCGGACGCGGAGGGGCCCGGACTACGTCGGGGCAGGCCGTCGACCGCCTCGGAACCATGGCTTGAATCAGCCTAGGTGGTTCTATACTCGATCCGTTCCCCACGGTCGAGCAGGATTCCAGGTGCTACAATTTGTGCGTGCAAGAAGGGGACCGGGCGCTGTTTCGGCGCGGCATTCAAAAGTATAGGGAAAACGGTGAAAGCGATCTGCGCTCGAGCGGTGTGGTTATCGATGAACTGCTCGTGAAAGAGCTGTCCGAACGAGGTTCGGATCTTCGATTCGGGGTGAATCTTGTGTGCTGTCCGGTGCGGGAGATCGTCGAGCAGATCACCGCGATTCAGCAGCGGCTGTCCGCGTTCGAACCGGCGCAGTACTTTTACCCTGCCCGGGATTTGCATTTGACGTTGGTCGAGATTTGTCACAGCCGAAGCGAAAAGGACGCTGCTGCCGTCGCGCTCGCGACACAGTCTCTTCTACCGCAGTTTCTGGAACGAGAGCAGCCGGCTGCGATCGATGCGCCCACGGTCGTGTTCGATCGCAGGGCCGCGGCGGTGAACTTTCTTCCGCGCGATGAACGGTTGCAGCAGCTCCGATTCGCGATTCGGGAATATCTGGCACTTCACGGGGTCGCCGCGGATTCGAGGTATCCACCACGGTCGGCACACATCACTTTCCTCCGGTATGTTCGACCGCTGCGAACGCCCGCTGCCGAGTGGGTTGACGTGCTGAATCGCTGTCAAATTGAATTCAACGCTGCTTGGGTTTTGGACCCGGTTTGGCTGAGGTGGGGTGCAACCTGGTACGGAATGGGGAATCGCATTTCGCGCTTCGGTCCGATGAGGGTGGGCAGCCGGGCGCCAGGGTAGCTTCGCGAGCAGTTGGGACAGGCGGAGCCGACGGGTATTCGCTGCCGCCCGTGCGCGGTTTCTCTTTGCGGTTCGTTGCCGGATGGTTTGGCGTTCTTCTGCAGGCCGGTCGCGGGCGCGCCGGATACCGTGGGTCGCGGGGTTTTTGGCAGTATCGGCTGCGTGCAAGAGTCCCCTTCCTTACGGTCGGGGTTCCGAGGGCTTACCCGCTTCGGTGCTGGTCGACTCCCAGGTTTAGCCGCAACGTTAGACTGTTTGGTTCCGGCTATGCCCGATTGGGCTGGAGGTAATAGCCCCAAATGCGAAAGCGGTACCGTTTGGTATAGCCGGCCAGCTACGCCGGTGTTAGAGAAAACCGTCCCGGACCTTGACGGGCACGGCCGTCGGGTAAGCGGGCCGTCAGGCCGGCGGGAAGGGTCAGTTGGCCGGTGGCGCCGCGCCACTCCATTTCGATGAGACCGGCGGGCGTTGGCACCGCGCCCCGAACCCAATCCAGGCCGCATCGCCGTGGGGCGACGGAGCAGAGCCGATAGCCGGGTTCGATTGGCTCAATGCCCAATACGCCTCGCGAAATCGCCATCACGGGCGCCGCGCCCGACCAGGCGTGACACAGACTGTTTGCGTACTTGCGGCCGTACATGGCGAGCTGCGACAACGGGTCCTTTTCCGGCCAGATGTCCTCGAAGAAGCGGTTGTAGCCGAGTTTGATAATCGGTAACCAGGCGGCTCGCAGCGTCGCAACCGCGGTCTTCCAGATGGCATTCAGGTCGAGATCGCTGGACTCGAATCGCCCGAGTTCCTGGGCGGGCCACACGCTCGCGTCGAAATGGACCCAGTTCGGTCTCGCGGAAATCGAGCAACAGATCCCGGCCCGGCGATACCGAATACCCATCACGGGGAACGCCTTCAGGCTCCACCGTCCGGTAAACGGGCAGGCTTACGGTGATCTCCGGCGCCGCATCGGGCGGCTGCATCGGGTCTCCGCCACCGGATGTCTCCGCCGGAACCCAGTTTTCGCCATCCAGACTGGCTTCCCACGACGGCCCCGTCGAGAACTCTTCGCCTTCGAGAAGCAGACAGGGAAGCCCGCCGGCGAAGTCGATTTGCACTTCAATGCCGGACCCGCCGGCTGGCAGCACCGCGGTGCGCCTGGTGATGTCGCCGCCTACGCCGCCGGCGGTGACGCGGATGCGCCCTATCGGTCCCGTCCAGCGCAGCAGGATGTCGCGCCCGGCTTTGCCGGACTTGCGAAAGTACGCCTCCGAGAGCCGCTGGCGGTAATTGGCGGGGTAGCCAACCATGGCGCAACGCTGCATGGACAGGCGCATGCGCCGGGCGTGACGCCAGGCGGCGAGTTGGCCGGGATAGCAGATCCACTTCGCTTTCCACTCCGTCGCCCCAACAGCGGACGGACTGGATGGAACTTGCGCGACTGCTGCGGCGGCGGTGTTCAAAAACAGGAACTCTCTGCGATCGATTCTCATGGCTTGCTCGTCGAAGCGGACCGGTTTGATCTTCAGCCTGCCGATTCCTGAAGCGGTCAGTCCAGGTCCAACCTCGCCACTCCGTCTTATCCGGCAACGCACGAGCCTCGCCGCTTCCACAATGCGCCGCGGCAGCCGCAACGCAGACCTGATTCTTCAGGGTCGTGGTTCGTGCTGAGCGCCGACCGGCAGGGAGGCGGCTTGCCCAGGGGAGCACCGTCGTGCCCCCGGCGCAGACCCGCTCCTTTTCAGTCGCGGCTCGAGATGAACGTCGGCGGGCTGCCTGCCGACGCACGGACGCGGAGTAAACTGGAGGAAATTCGATGACCGTTTATATCGTTCTATTGCGGGCCGTCAATGTGGGCGGGACGGGAAAGCTGCCGATGAAGGAACTCTCGGCTCTTTGCACCGGGCTTGGATTCGCGGAGGTCCGCACGTATATCCAAAGTGGCAACGTTGTCTTCGAGAGCAGCCTCTCGGAGAGCGCGATTCGGACGCGGCTCGAAAAAGCATTGACCGAAAGGCTGGGAAAGCGAGCCGATGTCTTTGTGCGGACTCGGGCCGAGCTGCGAGCGGTGTTGGAGGCCAATCCATTTCCGCACGCGGAGCCTGCCAAGGTTGGCGTCTTTTTCCGGTCCGACGTTCTTCCGAAGAGTCTGCTGGACGAAGTTGTCGCACCTGCCGGCGAGGAAGTCCGGTTGGGCAAGAGGGAGATCTACATTCACTTTCCAGAAGGAATGGGCCGATCGAAACTCAAGCTGCCGGGCGGCATCGGAACCGTCAGAAACATCAACACGGTCGCCAAGCTGGTGGAAATGGCCATGGCCTGAGTCCCGTGGCAGGCGCCAAACTGGAGTGCGCCGGTTTTTGAGAGGCGGGCGATTGTGGACAACGCTTTCAGAGACTCACAGACCTGCCGAGATTACTGCTGGTCGGAGATGGCCTCCATTGGAGAGACCCTGGCGGCGCGGTGTGACGGCGCCAGGCAAGCGGCAAGGGATACCGCGCCGATTACGCCCGCCGCCGCGATGAAAGTGGGGAGGTGCAGAGGCGGCACCTGGAACAGCACCGTGCGCATCGCCTGTCCCGTGAGCACCGCCCCAATCAGGCCGAGCGTTGTGCCCACAGCCAAAAGGCGCACAGCGAGCGCGAGGAATTGGCCGCGAATCTGAGCCGGACGGGCGCCTAACGCCATACGCACGCCGATCTCGCGGCGGCGCTGCGCCACTGCGTAGCTCAACACGCCATAGGTGCCGACGGCGGTCAGCAGCAACGCAATCATGGAGAAGATCCCCGCCAGCAGCGCCGGCGAACGTTGAACCGTGAGGCTGTCGGCGATGCGGGCATCCATTGAGCGGACATCGGTCACCGGTAGCTCAGGGTCGATTCCTCGCACCGCTTGTCTCAAACCCGGAACCGCCGATGCCGAAGGAAGGCTGGTGCGGACCACCACAAAGAGGTTGGGGTCGGTGCGCATCGCGTAGGGATAGTAAACCGCGCCTTGCGCTGTCTGGTCCGTGAGTCCTGCCTGTTTCACCGCTCCGACAACACCGACGATGGTGAATGCTTCGGCCTGACTCTGCCCTCCCGAGCCTCGAAAGATACGTTTTCCCACAGCGCTGGCGCGAGGCCAGTAATACTTCGCGAAGTCCTCATCCACCACGCAGACCCGCTCAGGACGTCGCGAATCGTCGGCAGTCAGGAAGCGCCCTTCCTTCAGCGAGAAACCCATCGCGGTGAAGTAGTCTCCATCGACTCCAAAGTCGTAATAGCCGCGTGGCGATTCACCGGGTCGGAGAACATGACCTGCTACCGTGACGCCACTTTTGCCGTTTCTCCCGCTGAGTGGCACGTTGTTCACCACACCGGCGGCCACAACCCCAGGCTGGCGGGCCAGGGCCTTCAGAAGTCTTTCGTTGAATGCCAGGCGAGCCGGCCAACTCGGGTACCGGGAGCCCGGCACGGATATCTCACCGGTGAGAACATGATCGGGCCGGAAGCCGGGAGAGACCGCCATGGCACGCTCCAGACTCAATCCCAGTAGCCCCGCACCGGACAACAGAACCAATGCCAGCGCGATTTGCGCCACGATGAAGCCATGACGCAGCCGTTGGGCAGCATGGCTGGCCGTTCCTCCGCGAGTCTCGGATTGGATCGCGTTGGTCCGACGGGTTCGAAGATGGAACCAGACGACAGGCGCAGCCAGTATGGGCCCCATGACTACGGACGCCAGGACGGCCACCCACACCAGTCGGCGCATCGAGGGTGATGTAGCTTCCTAGTGGAAGACGGCCGGCTCCCAGCACCGCCAGCAGGCGAATTCCGCCGGCGCCGGCGGCGAGTCCGAAGAATCCCCCAACCAGCGTTAGCAGCGTTGTCTCGACGACAACCTCGCTCACCACGTGAAGCCGGCTTGCGCCCAACGCCTGCCGGACCGCCATTTCTTTCATCCTGGCGTTAGCCCGGATCAAAAGCAGATTCATCAGATTGACCAACCCGAGCAGCAGGACAGCGATGGCGCCCGCCTGCATCCAGACCAAAGCGGGCCGGACGCTCGCGACGAAGTCCGCGTGGAGGGGCGCCACTATCGAGCGAAAACCGGCGTCGGCCATCGCCTGGCGCTGGGGATCGCCGGCTTCCAGGGTGGCGTTCTGTGCGTCGATCTGGGCCTGCGCTTGTGCGAGAGTTGCGCCCGGTTTCAGGCGGGCAACGATGTGCTTGAACCCTCCACCGGAATGACGCTGGTTGGGGCCACGATCTTCAGGACGGGACGAGAAAGGGAAGTACAACCGTGCTTCGGACGAGAGGAACCGGAAGCCCGGCGGCAGAACGCCGACGACAGTGTTCGGAGTTTCATTCACTCGGATTTGCTTTCCCAGCACGTGGGGATCCGCTTGAAAATGCCGCCGCCAGTAAGTGTCGGTGAGGATCACGACCTTGTCGTTTTTGAAGGATGTTTCCCGCTCGGTGAAACTGCGTCCCAGCACCGGGCCGACCCCGAGTGTTTCGAAGAACTCCGGCGATACTCTCGTGATCTTCTCGAGTTGGGTGGCGCCGGACTCACCCACGATCTGCGTGTCGTCACGGTAGATAGAGAGGCTGGAGAAAGCGGGAATCCGGCCGCGGCGTTCGTAGTAGTTGGTAATGGAGGAACCGTCTCGTTCCACCCCGGCCTTGGGGTACGTGTTGAACACGGTCACCAGACGTTCGGCGTCGGGAAACGGCAGCGGACGGAGCAGGATGGAGTCGAGCGCGGCTAAGATGGCCAGGTTTGCGCCGAGGCAGATCGCGATGGTCACAACGGCGGTAGCCGTGAATCCACGCGTTCTTCGCAATAAGCGGGCGGCGTAGTGTAGCTGCCGCGCCAGTTCCGTGAACGGCTGAAGACCGCGCGCTTCCCGGCATTCTTCCTGGACAGTGTTCCAGCCGCCAAGCTCGATACGCGCCCTTCGCGCCGCTTCGTCCGGTGAGATTCCGGAGCGGACCAGGTCTTCGGTGTATTGATCGATGTGAAACCGCAGTTCCTCCCTCATGCCCTGCTCGAAATCAGTACGCGATTTGAGAACGCGAAAAAGGGAGCGAAGGCGTCTCAACACCTCAAATCTCCTCCGGCGTGGTGTTCAGAGCCGCGCTGATCGCCGACGCCAATCGGTTCCAGCCATCCGTTTCCTCGCGCAGGCGGCGGCGTCCGGCGGCGGTCAGCGTGTAATATTTGGCCCGGCGATGATTCTCACTCACACTCCATTTGGAGGCGATCAAATCCTGGTGTTCCAGGCGGTAGAGCGCCGGATAGAGGGAGCCTTGAGGGATATCGAGCGCATTCCTGGATATCTGCCGAATGCGCAGCAAAACGCCGTATCCGTGCAGAGGTCTCAGCGACACCGCCTTAAGGATTAGCATGTCGAGAGTACCTGGGAGCAGGACTGCCGTTTGGTCCAACATTCCATTCTCCTAGTCTACCTAGGAGAATACCCGAACTCATCGAGAATGGCAAATGGAGTGTGAAACGCGATTTCGCATTACCACTGCCTTTCTGCAAAGCCGGTTTCCCTGCTGCCAGGAGGACTTCCCGCAGAGGTCAGAGCTATATTTGCGCACTTCCGGGCGCCGCACGCGTATGACTTTAGTAACCGAATGAAGTCTGTAACGTTTCTCGAACCAGGAAGTATTGCAGATTATGGGTAATCTCGGGCACGACCTCCGCTTCGCCTTACGCAGCTTCAGGAAATCGCCGGTCTTCGTGGCAGTTGCTGTGCTCTCGCTGGCCTTGGGCATCGGCGCCAATACCGCCATCTTTACCCTGGTGGACCAGCTCCTCTTGCGCCTGCTCCCCGTCAAGGACCCCCAACAACTTGTCATGCTGTGGGGCCGCGGTCCGCACTACGGCAGCAACAACGGGCGCTACAAGCTCTCCTATCCCATGTACGAGGACTTCCGCGACCACAATCAAGTCTTCAGCGGAATGTTCTGCCGCTGGGGGACTTCCTTCAGCGTCAGCTTCGAAGGAAAGACCGAGCGCGTGGACGGCGAACTGGTCTCCGGAACTTATTTCCCTGTTCTGGGTGTTGGCGCGGCGCTGGGACGCGTCTTCACGCCCGGCGACGACAAGGTTCCCGGCGGCCATCCCGTCGCGGTAATCAGCTACCGCTACTGGATGAACCGTTTCGGCGGGAGCCGGGATGTCATCGGCAAGAAGATGTTGGTTGACGGGTATCCGTTCACTATCATCGGCGTCAGCAGGGCCGGCTTCGACGGCACCGATCCCGGCACGTCGCCCCAGATTCGTATCCCCATCATGATGGAAGCGCAGGTGAGCCCGCAGTTCGCGGAATTTTACAGCCTGAAGAACCGCCGGGGCCGCTGGGTAAACGTCTTCGGAAGACTGAAACCGGGCGTCACGCGGACACAGGCGAAAGCTGCCCTCGAACCGTTCTTTCATCAAATGCTCGAGATGGAGGTGAAAGAGGAGGCTTTCGCGCACACCGCGCCGGAGACCAGGCGGGAATTCCTCACCATGTGGATCGATCTGCTGCCCGGCGCCAAGGGCGACTCCAACCTGCGCCGCGAATTCGCCAATCCGCTGCTGGTGCTGACGGCACTGGTTGGCCTGGTCCTGCTGATTGCCTGCGCCAACGTCGCCAATCTCCAGCTCGCGCGGGCAACGGCGCGACAGAAGGAGGTTGCGGTCCGTCTCGCTTTGGGCGCGGGCCGGTCGCGGATTGTCTCTCAATTGCTGGTGGAGAGTATGACGCTGGCCTTAACCGGCGGCGCCGCCGGACTGCTGTTGGCTATCTGGATGGATCGCGCTCTGCTGAGTTTCCTGCCCGCCGGAGACTCGCCGTTGACACTGTCGACGACGCCGGACTGGCGGATCCTGGCGTTCACGCTGGGCATATCGCTGCTCACCGGAGTGATTTTTGGCCTGGCGCCTGCGCTGCAAGCGACTCGCCCCGAGCTGGCCGCCACGTTGAAGGACCAAGTCGGCTCTATCGCAGGGGGAGCTTCGGTGGGCCTGCGAAAGACTCTGGTGGCCGTGCAGGTGTCGCTGTCGCTGTTGCTTCTGATCGGCGCGGGCCTGTTCATTCGCAGCCTGAGCAATCTCAAAGATCTCGACCCCGGATTCCGTACTGCCAATTTGCTCGGCTTCGCCGTGGACCCGCCCATGAACGGGTATCAACCGGAACGAAGCCTGGATTTCTACCGCCGGTTGCGCGAAAACCTGGACGCCATCCCCGGGGTTGAAGCATCCAGCCTGGCGGTAATTCCGGTCCTTGTCGGGGATGAATGGGACCAAAGCATGGCGGTGGAAGGCTACCGCCACAAGCCCACTGAAGCGCCCGACCCGCACATGCAATTCATTTCGCCTGACTACTTCAAGACACTGGACATCCCCATCCTTGCCGGCCGGGACTTCCGCATGACGGACGGTCGTGAGGCGCCCAAAGTCTGCATCGTCAATGAGAAATTCGCGCGGCGATACTTCAAAGACGGCATAGCCATCGGAAAGCACATCGGCATGGGCGGCGATCCGGGGACGAAGCTGGACATCGAGATTATTGGGGTGGTGCGGGACACCAAGTATGAGAGCATGCGCGACGAGGTGCCGATTGAAGTCTACCGCCCGTATCACCAGATGGAGTTCGTGATCGGCATGTACGCCTATGTCCGTACCGCGCGCCAGCCCGAGCAAGCCTTTTCGAGCATCCGCCGGGTGGTGAACAGCCTGGATCCGAATCTTCCCATCTTCCAGATGAAAACCATCGAGGCCCAGATGGAAGAGTCATTGATCAGCGAACGTCTGGTTGCGACGCTATCCGCCGGATTCGGCTTGCTGGCGACCTTGCTGGCCGCCATCGGCCTGTACGGTGTGATGTCCTACATCGTGGTGCAGCGAACACGCGAAATCGGTGTCAGGATCGCGCTGGGGGCTTCCGGCCGCGACGTGCTGGCGCTGGTGATGAGGGACGTGATCCTTCTCACGGGAATCGGAATCGCCATCGGGCTGCCGGCCGCCTGGGGCCTGACGCGGCTGGTGCGGTCGCAACTTTACGGAATCCAGCCCAACGACGCGCTGACGATCGCCGCGGCCACCCTGGGAATCGCGTTAGTGGCGCTGCTGGCCGGATACGTACCGGCACAACGAGCGGCGCGTGTGGACCCCATGCGCGCCCTGCGGTGGGAGTGACTGAGCGGCCTTCGGGGTGGACCTCAACCGCGGACTGCGCAAACTGCAAATTGATCTCGCCGAGACGCTCCCCTCCCCGCACTTGCAGCAGATCGGCGAGCGAGAGAACTCTGTGGCGGCAGGCAAAGACCGAGTTTAGGTGGCCGTCGCGGTTCGTGTTACCGGTGAAGCGTCCGTGACCGAATTCGACGCCCTGATCCGGCGGTTAACAGAAAATCAGGCGCCGGACAGCATCTCAAGCCAGAGGAACGAGTTCCATGGCTCCGGTGGCCGGCTATGCGGCATAGGGCAAGAGTCGGGCGTTCAGATCCGTCAACAGATTCCAGTGATTGGCTTCGGCGGGACGCACCTGCCTGAGCCACCGGCGTTCTGCGTCGGAGAGCGAGTCTTGGCACAGAGTGTCCTCGCGGACCAGCCGCGCGCGGTCCAGGATTTCCTCGATTTCGTGAAGCCGCTCCGTAGCTGCGCCATTACCGCGCTTCTCTGTTACCTGCCGCGCCAGAGTCACGACGAATCCGAGCCTATTCTGAACATCCCGGACCTTGGCCTCGCGGATCAACCACTCCCAGTCGAGATTGTTATATTCGACGGCCAACCACGGTAGAGCCTCCAGGACCCGCACCTCGACATTGTTCGAGGTGATCGCCGCAAGGAGGATGGTCGCGGGATTGTGGGCCGGCGTGCCGGCTAGTTGCCGGAAGCCCGGATATCCGAGGCTGGCCATTCCAGCCGCCAGTGAGGATGAGTCCCAGTCACCGAGGTGCCCGGCGCTCAACAGCAGCGCCACAGGACCGAGGTCATAAAGGTTCGCGATCCGCGATCCAAGTTGTACGGTCACGGGACGTCGGCCACGCTCGAGCAGGGAAAGATACGCCTGCGACACATGAAGCCGCTCTGCAGCCTGCCGTTGCGTCAGTCCTGCCGCGCGACGTGCCGACCGCAACTGCTCCGGACGTAGGCTGTGCGTCATTCACTGCCGGTATAACAACTTTTGTAATAAGCAGGAATGGCTCGAGTGGCAAAGGGGTCCTGATGGTTGATCATATCCACCTGGATTGGGGGGCCGAGATCTGCCGGCGTCCCAGGCCAATCCGCGCCACGGCTTCGATCGGATCATCGCCCGTAAAGGCAGGTGTCAGTAGCTGCCCGTTTGCGTCAACACCGATGTTAAGGTCGCTGTGAATCGCGGGCCTTATTGACTATGTGGTGCGAGGCTGGAAGCACAGAACCGGCTACTGCGGGTGAATGCGGATGTACAATGGCCGCCAGCCACAAGGCGAAAAAAGGAAATCCTGGCCGATCGTGCGGGCTTTGTGCAGTTGATTTTTTGTTGGTAACGACGGGAATGGGGTTTTTCGCGTTTCGGAGACAATCATGAGAATGCGGTTCTTCTACGGCTGGATGGTCATCTTTCTGCTCGCTGTGCTGGCAACGTGCTCCCGAACAAACACCGGCACGTCCATCGCCATCCCGCATCTGCAGAAGCAAGGCACTGCCACGCAGTTGATTGTCGATGGCAAACCCTTTTTGGTGCTGGGAGGAGAGCTGCACAACTCCAGCGCCTCCAATCTCGACTACCTGAAACCTGTCTGGCCACGCCTGAAGGCGATGCACATCAATACGGTCCTGACCCCCATCTCCTGGGAGTTACTGGAGCCCAAAGAGGGTCAGTTTGACTTCGCCCTGGTGGACGGGCAGATCCGCGAGGCTGAGAGCTACGACCTGCGGCTGATCTTGCTCTGGCTTGGGAGCTGGAAGAACAGCATGTCCAGCTATGTTCCCGAATGGGTGAAGACGAACCAGGACAGGTTCCCGCGCGTCCAGGACAAAGACGGCAATTCCATTGAGGCCCTTTCCACGCTCAGTACCGCCAATCGCGATGCCGACGCCAAGGCATTTGCGGCCCTCATGCGGCATATCAAGGAAGTGGATGCGCAGCGCCGGGTCGTCATGATTCAGGTGGAGAACGAAGTTGGCATCAGGGGCGACACGCGCGACAGAAGCGAAGCAGCCAACAAGGCATTCGCGGGGCTCGTGCCGAAGGCGCTGTCGAACTGAAGGCTCTACCACAACCTCAGCCTCGGTCTCCCGCCGCCGGCGGCGCCGGATTTACGGCTGCATGGGATAATGGCTCACGTTATGCAATGGCGTATGGTGATGGGGTGTGCTCAGCTCGGCCTCGTCCTGGCCGGGACGGCGCTGGCGGCACAACCCTGCGAGCAATTGACCAGTCTCAAGCTGGATGGCGTCACGATTTCCAGCGCGGTGGCCGTGACGGCGGGGCGTATGTCCCTTTCGAACAGCTCGCCGGGCGGGCTGGAACTCGATGTGCCCGGTTTCTGCCGCGTCGCGGCGGTGGTCTGGCCGGAGGTGCGCTTCGAAGTCTGGATGCCGGAGCGGTGGAACGGCAAGTTCCTCGGCGTCGGCAACGGCGGCATGGCCGGTTCCATTCCGTATAACGCGATGGTGAAGCCGCTGCGGCGCGGCTACGCAACGGCCGGAACGGACACGGGCCACCAGGGGGCCAGCGACGACGCAAGCTGGGCGGCAGGACATATGCAGCGCGTGGAGGATTTTGCTCACCGCGGCATTCATGTAACCGCTCAAGCCGCCAAGGCCATTGTCGCGGCCCATTATGGGTCGCGCATTGCGCATTCGTATTTCCAGGGCTGCTCGCAAGGCGGCCAGCAGGCGCTCATGCTGGCGCAGCGATACCCAGCCGACTACGACGGCATCATCGCGGGAGACCCCGCCAATTACTGGACGCATCACTACATTGGCGGACACCTGGTAGCGGCGCTGGCGCTGGAGGGCGACGCGTACATTCCCGCGGCCAAGGTCCCCGCGCTGGCGGCAGCGGTGAATGCAGCGTGCGATGCGCTGGATGGGGTTCGGGATGGAATCCTCAACGACCCGAGACAGTGCCATTTCGATCCCGCGATGCTTGCCTGCAAGGGCGCGGACACACCCAGTTGCCTGAGGCCGGCTCAAGTGAGTGCGGTGAAGAAGCTCTACGCCGGACTCCGTGGCCCCGAAGGCGAGGTGTTATACCCCGGACTGCTGCCGGGAGGCGAGGAGGGACCGAGCGGATGGGCGTTCTGGATCACCGGAGCCGGGCCGGGTGAAGGGCACCACGCGAAACTGGGAATTCCTTTCCTGCGATACGTGGCGTTCGAAGATCCGGACTGGGACTATCACTCGTTCCGCTTCAGCCGCCCGGATGGACTCGACAACGATATCGACTTTGTCGACGGGAAGCTGGGGGCCATGTTCAACGCCATCGATCCCAACCTGTTTCCGTTCCGCGCCAACGGCGGCAAGCTCATCCAGTACCACGGGTGGAGCGATCCGGACATTACCCCGCTCAACAGCATCAATTACTACGAGAGCGTCGTGCGGCGTATCGGCGCGGGGAACAACCACGGACTGCGCGATACGCAGGAGTTCTACCGGCTGTTCATGGTCCCCGGCATGCAGCATTGCGGCGGCGGGCCCGGGCCCGCAACATTCGATATGCTCGAAGCCTTGGAGAACTGGGTGGAAAAGGGCATCGCTCCGGACCGCATCGTCGCTTCGCATTCGTCCAATGGCGCAGTGGATCGTACGCGGCCCCTGTGCCCTTATCCGCAAGAGGCGCGGTGGAACGGGAGCGGCAGCACCGACGATGCCGCCAATTTCGTTTGCGCGCTGCCGGAGCCCTAGCACGATCGGAGAACAGCGGATGGAACAAGAGATCGCCGCGGGCCACTCTCCGGAGGATGCCCGCCGCATTGCTTTGCGCGCCATGGAAGGATTGACCCAACGGCGGGAGGAGTGCCGCGACATGCGGGGCGTAAACTACATCGAGCATTTGGAGCAGGATCTGGCTTACGCCTGGCGGATGTTCCGCCGCGCACCGGCGTTCGCCGCCGTCGCGGTAATGACTTTGGCGCTCGGCATCGGCGTAAACGTCGCGATTTTTTCCGCGGTGGATTCCGCGCTGCTGCGAGCGCTGCCCTATGACGAACCCGACCGCGTGGTGATGGTTTGGGAAGACGGCAGCGCGCTGGGATTCGGCAAGAACTGGCCGGCTTCGGGGAACTTCGCCGAGTGGAGACGGCGCAACCACGTGTTCACCGGCATGGACGAGATTGTCGACCTGGATGTGGCCGACCGGCGCCAGGAAACGCTGCTGCTGGTCACGTTCGCGGGGCTGGCGGTGCTGCTCGCCTCGCTCGGATTGTACGGCATTCTTTCTTACGCGGTGACCGAGCGACGCCGCGAGCTCGGCCTCCGCATGGCGCTGGGCGCCACGCCCGTGAAGTTGCAATGGATGGTGGTAAGCCGCGGCCTGCTTCTGACCGCTACCGGTTTGGCGATCGGGTTGGCGGTGTCGCTTTCGATCACGCATCTGATGAAAAACCTGCTTTATGGCGTGGGCGCCAACGACCCGGCAACCTTTGCAGGCGTTGCCCTGCTGCTGACCGGAGTGGCCGCCATCGCCTGCTGGATTCCGGCGCGCCGGGCATCCTGCCTGGATCCGATGTCGGTGCTGAAAGACGAATGAACGGTAAGAGGTGTCCCGGCCGCGGGCGGGCGCACTTGCACCTGCACCTTGCATTCTCTCGTTTGCACACGAAATACCGTGCCTCCGATCACTGTCATCAACCAGGACTGCATCGTTGCCCCCGCGCTACAATTGAGTCCATCAACGGAGACTGAGGGGATTGGGGATGGATCAACAAGTAATCTCGACTTTCGCCGGCAGCCTTGAACGCTGCACGGCGAAGCCCGACTTCGAGGAGCGCTTCTACGAAATCTTCCTGGCATCTTCGCCGAAGATCGCCGAGAAGTTTGCCACGACTGACTTCCGGAAACAGAAGCTCGCTCTGAGGGCGTCCTTTCACACTATGCTGCAGGCTGTCAGCGATGGTGAATCGGGGCTTGAAAAGCACCTCGGCGAGTTGGCTGACCGCCACAGCCGGCGACAACTGAGTATCGGCGCCGAACTGTACGACTACTGGCTTGACAGTTTGCTGGACACGGTCAGACAGTTCGACACCGAGTACGGCCCCGACGTCGAACTTGCTTGGGAGAGGATGATGGGTGTCGGGATACAGTACCTGTTGTCGCGTTATTGAAGTCCACTGTCTCCGGTTTGGATCTCGGCTGGTTCGTCATCCAGGTCATGCACTCGCGGAACGTGACGTATGAATAACCGGCCCAGGTCTGGGACTGGAAGCCGCTTACCGGAGAACCTCTGCATACCTGGCGGCCGTTGTTTCGTTCAGCCGGATTCCCAAACCGGGGCGATCGGAAATCGGCAGGGCGCTGTCAACGATGGTCTCGGGCGGGTCAACTAACTCCGCGCGCCAGGGCACTTCGCCGTAGGAGAACTCGAGAATCAGAAAATTCGGCATGGCGGCGCAGACCTGCGCTGCCGCCGCGTTGCCAACGGGGCTCGCCGGCCCATGCGGCGCCACCCGCAGTCGGGCGCCTTCCGCCAGGGCGGCGATTTTCAAGAGTTCCAGCATGCCTCCACAGACCCTCACATCCGGCATGACGATATCGACAGCTCCCGCCGTGATGTAAGGGTAGAACCCTTCGACTCCACGAATCGATTCCCCTCCGGCCGTAGGCATCCTGGCCAGGCGGTTGATGGTGGCGAGATCTTCGAGCGGCCTGGCGGGCGTTACCTCTTCCAGCCAGAAGAGGTTCAAGGGTTCAAGCCTTTTGGCGAGCTGAAGGCCGCGTTCCACATTGAAATGGCTGTGCGCGTCCACCAGCAGGTCCCGTTTGGGCCCTATCGCCCGGCGTACGGCAGCAACGCACGCCAACCCCCGCTGGGTGAACTGTTCGATGCGCGTTGCGTCCGTGAGGCCTCTCGGCATGTCGTCGAAGGGCGCCAGCTTGACGGCATCGAAACCCGCCGCCACGGCCCTTTCGGCCATGCGGGCAAAGCCGTCCGGCGTGCGCGGATCGGTGGACCGATTGATGTTGGCGTAATTCCGGATCCGCGGCTGGACGCGGCCTCCGAAAAGTTCATAAGCGGGCAAGGAAAGGACCTGTCCGTGAATGTCCCACAAACAGTGCTCCAGCGCGCTGGCGGCCACCGTGGCCGGCCGTCCATTGGCGTCGACGAGGGGCCGCACGGCGGCGCGGAACGATTCCACGTCGTAGATGCTTCGGCCTTTCAGAGCTTCGAAAAACTGGCGAAGGAAACGGAGGGTAGCAGCGTCGTCTCCGCTTTGCGACGCGTCGCCGATCCCCGTGACGCCAGCACTGGTCTGAAGCCGCGGAATCAGCCAATTCCCCCTCCGGTTCACCTTGACATAGAAGGTTTCGAGCCCGGTCACCGTTGGCCGCGGGACGCCTCGCGCAATGCCGGCGCCTGGCAGGGCAAGCCCGGCCGTGGCCGCGGCGCCCTTCAGCAAGTCTCTTCTATTCACGCTCCCTCCAGCAATTTGGACTCGATCTCATAGAACCATTCATCGCCGGCCGTACCGGTCTGTGCAGGGATCTCAGCGGCGGCAACCTTCCGCAATGGTGGTCGCGCCCGTCGTGGACAGGACAAGGCCGTCTTGGTTCGATTTGTAGAGGCTGACTTGCACGCCGAGTTACAACGGGCACTTGTCCACCCGAGCCTTACGGGTTCTTAATGTTGTTCGCGTCCCGAATATATTCGTCCACGTTTTTGGCGAGCAATTCGAGCGGCACATCCCCACCGAGCACGATCGTGTCGTCAAACGCTTTCAAATCGAATTTCGTCCCGAGTGCCGCCATCGCGGCCTCGCGAAGACGGTTGATCTCGCTGTGCCCTAGCTTGTAGCTACATGCCTGACCCGGCCAGGAGCAATAGCGGTCGACTTCGCTTGCGACCTCCAAGGGGTTTGAACCGTTCACATCGATGAAGAATTTCACGCCTTGCTCGCGGGTCCAGCGTTTCGCGTGGATTCCCGTGTCGACCACCAGCCGGCAGGCCCGGAATGCAATCGACTGCAGATACCCGAGCCGTCCGACGGCATCGTTCTCGTAGGCGCCGAGCTCGTCCGCCAGTTGCTCGGCATACAATGCCCACCCTTCTGTGTACGCGCTGAAGGAGAGCAACTGCCTGATCAAAGGCATGCCGTGCGTGTACTCGCCCTGCCAGATATGGCCGGGGATTGCTTCGTGAAATGTAAGGTCGGCGAGACTGTACCTGCTATGGAGTTTGGTAGTGCGAAGATTGATCCAGAATCGACCGGGAATCTTACCGTCGATCGATCCCGCTCCGCCGTAAGCTCCGGGTGCGCCCGGCTCTTCTTCGGGCGGCATTCGCTTCACCTCCATATTCGGGTTGACGACCTTATGGAAGGCGCGCGGCATCTGCGCCCGGATCCAGGTGAGGCGATTCCGGATGAACGCCATGATTTCGGCGCGGCCGGGATCACCTTCGGAGAACTGATATTTGGGCACTTGCGCCAGCGCCTTCATGCGGTCGCCCACCGAGCCCTGGTTGTAGCCGAGCGCTTTGAGGATCGTGTCCATCCGCGCGTGCAGGCTCTCGAGCTCGCTCCGGCCCAACTCGTGGATCTCATCGGGCGTCTTGCCGGTGGTGGTGGCCGCCTTGAGAGCCCACCGATAGAACTCATCCCCATGGGGCCTCGCCCACATGCCGGCGTCGTTGGTTGCCGCCGCCCTCTGGGCCTGCAACTCGGCTATCTGCCGCTCGAGTGCCGGCACGACCTCCCGCACGGCGATCGTTCGTGCGCGCCCGGCCCAATTCCCCGAAATGTCTTTGGTCCGCCGCTCCAGTGATTCAACCAGTCTGCCGCCTTCGCGCGCGTTCTTCGCGGAGAGCGTGAGTTGTCCGAGCGCCTTGTCGATCAGGAAGGCTGGAGGTACCAGACCAGTTCCCCGCGCTTCCCGCATGCGGCCGAGCTCGCCATCCAACTGCTTGGGATACGATTCGAGCCGCGCGAGATAGGCCTCGGCATCGGCGGCGGTCTCGATTCGATGATCGCTCGCGAGAAAGCGGGGGATGTCGAGATAGGCGCCGACGTTCTGGATCACGACATAAGGAGTGTTGCGCCAGCCGCCGACCGCAACGTCGCCATAAGGCAGAGCGAACCCTTGGAGCGCGGTTGCATAAGCGCTTCGAACAACCTCAAAGCTGGTGCGCATTGCATGGCTGAGTTCGGAGGTTGGGAATGAGTTCGCGCGCTCGAGGTCCGTGCGAAGCTGGTTCGCGATCCGTTGCCGTCCTTCGGCTGAGCGATCGGTGAGTTGCGAGCGAAGAGACGCCCTGGCACCCACGTCGATGCCCAGCGAAGTCGCGCTTTCCGGAAACAGGCGGAGAAGGTTTTCCGCAAACTCATCGAGCAGCGCGAGCGCATCGGTTTCGCGACCTGGCGAGCTTCCAGGCGTACCTTCCCGCGAGCAGCCGGAAAGGATTGACAAGGCGGCTGTGGATGCAAGTGCCGTAATCGCATCGCGGCGGCAAATCAACGAATCAAACACGCGAGTAACCTCCGGCTCACCGGCCTTCAACCGGGATTGCCATTTTGGGCGTCCCAGTTGGGCTCAGTATACATCCCTTCGCGCCCTATGATCCCGCACAGCCCAATTTGGTGTCGCCCGCAGCGTCTTTGCCCCCTCCAAAGGCGATCTTTGGCCTGCTCCAGAACATCGAAACCGGCAATCCGGCGTACCATCGCCCCAAACAGCCGACACGTCAGTCCGCTTTTTCGAAGTTTTTGGACGTGGATCAGAACATGGTTCCCGCCAGCTCATCTGACTGGAACCGGGATCCGGGAGGCCGGCTGGAAGGACGGCTCCGAAGCTGACTGCGAGCCCTGGTCAGGGGCGCCGCGGTTTGGGCTGGGATGTTGCTATTGCGCTGGTCCGTTCCGGTGCGCCTGGGGGAACGGAGTTTCCACGGGCCGCGGGGCCGTGGGCAGCCTTCCATGAGGAGGCTGACCGTGCATCCCTGCATCCGGGGGGGAAGGACTTTTTGGCCACCACCAACTCGTTGTGCGACTCGGCTATCCAGCTTAGCTCATTCCAGTCAAGCGGTTCCGGGGACATGGGGTCGATTGCAACGCCAGAAATCCATCAGCTACCTTCGTCCCCTTGACATCTGTTACGCTACACACTACGGAGATTGAAATGCCGACGAAGCAGGCACCCATCCCGGCGTTTCCCTTGGCCGGAAGCCACCGATCACCAACCGGCGAAGATATGCTCAATTGCTCAACCGGTTCTCGATGCCCGCGCGCATTTTCCGAATTCGATACTTGCCGGCTTCCACGATGTTGATTGATGCAATGCCGTCGAAATTGCGCAAAGCCCATCACGCTCTGGACGATGCCGCGACCCTCACTAGGGACCGCGACCGCGCGGAGCATCTTTTCGGCTTGTACGAGAAGCTGGTAGCGCCTCTGGTCTCCGCAGCCTTTCAACCGGTCCGCTGACCAAGGAGACGAACGTAAACAAGGAAAACGGTGCCAATGGCTGATATTAATCTCACACAGGAGGAAGCTGACAAGCTAATGGCAATGGAAAAGCGCCCCATCGATGACAAGGAATGGCTCTTTCCTGGTCCCGGCGAAAGGATCGCAATTTCATTGACCTCGCTCGACAAACGTGAGAACTTCATGCTCGATGTGACACGAGCGCAAATCAAGCTGACGAAAGCCACCTATCAGAACCGCGCGCGGGCAGCCATCATCCTTTTGCGGCTCGACCTCGACGGCCCGCCTCATACAAACCCTGACGGCGTGGAAATCCCGTGCCCGCACTTGCACATTTATCGTGAAAGCTTCGGCGACAAGTGGGCTATCCCGGCACCCCCAGAGAGATACGGGGACACGCTGGACCTCTTTTCCATATTCGAGGCATTCATGCTGCACTGTAACATTACCGAACGCCCCCGAATTCAGAAGGGTCTATTCTCATGACGACACTCCAAGAGATAGAGAAGCTTCTGAGCGATTACCGCGCTTGGCTGAAAGACAAAACCACCCTGCGCGAGATTGACCAATCCTGGGTTGAGATCACTACGCCTTTCCTTGACCGCCACAACGACGCCCTTCAAATCTATGCCCGGGCCGAAAACGGGAGCTACGTTCTCACCGACGACAGTTACACCGTCCATGACCTCGAAGCTTCCGGGTGCAATCTCAGCACAGAGAAGCGAAAAGACCTCTTGAAGATGACGCTAAATGGCTTTGGTGTCCGAATGAACAATGACGCCTTGGAGGTACACGCATCCCCTGAGAACTTTCCCTCCCGCAAACACAATCTCATCCAGGCCATTCTTACCGTCAATGATCTGTTCTACCTTGCAAGCCCCATTGTCGAAAGCCTTTTTTTTGAAGACGTGGTTGCGTGGCTCGAGGCTAACGACATACGGTACACTCCAAAGGCAAAGTTAACGGGCATAAGCGGATTTGACCATCTGTTCGATTTCGTCATTCCGAAGTCTCCTCGCAAACAGCCGGAACGCATCCTGCAAGCGATTAATCGCCCAACACGCGACAGCGCCGAGAGCTTCATTTACGCGTGGACCGATACACGCGAAATCCGCTCACCGGATTCCAGAGCTTATGCGGTCCTGAATGATATCGAGCAGTCGGTTTCAGGTGGCGTGCTTGACGCATTTCGCAACTATCAGATCCAGCCCGTGCCCTGGAGCCACCGTGCAGAGGTTGTCACGGAACTTGCGGCTTAAGCGCATACGCCACAGTCCGCCCCGTGTTTCTAAGTTAGCTGAACGCCCTATACGTGGCTATTGAAAAGGAGCTGGGATGATTCCCCGCTTGCTGGTCGAAGGGTGCTTCTGCCTCATTTCTGTTCCATTAAGAGGGGCTTTGGAGCAGGCCTCTGAAAATAGAGGAGATTTTATCGCCTTCGGTTGACGCCTTAGACGCCTAAGCTCTGTATTTACAATCGATGGTCATTTTCCCAACCTGCATGTCGCGGTCCAAGTCCCTTCTCCAACTCAGGAATTCCTCGGAGCCAGTCGTCAGTCGTTCGCGGCGGTTCGCAGGCGTTGGGCGCCACGTCCGTGAAAGTGCAGTGGATGTTAGTAAGCCGTGGCCTGCTCTTTACCGCAGCCGGCCTGGTGATCGTCTTGGCGGTGTCTCCGGCAATCACGCGTCTGATGAAGAACCTGCTCTGTGGCGTGGGCGTCACCGACCCGGCGACGTTCGCGAGCGTAGCTTTCTTGCTGACTGCAGTGTCCGCTATTGCCTGCTGGATTCCGGCGTGCCAGGCAAGCCTGCCTAGATCCAATGTCGGTGCTGAAAGACGAATGAGCGGTGAGGGGGCCGCGTGGTCAAAGGTCGGGCCAAATATAGGGGTCAAAACTTGTGCGGCGGAAAATGCTTGACCGAAGGGATCGACTTTGATATCCTATGCATCTGAATCCGAGGTATACGATGAATCTTCGAGGGACGTTGCCGACTTTGATTTTGGAGGCGCTGGAGCACGAGCCGAACCACGGCTATCTGATTGCGCAGCGGATCAAGACGCGCTCCCGGGGTGTGCTGGACTTCAAAGAGGGTACGCTGTATCCGGCCCTTCACAAGCTGGAGAACGAGGGACTGGTGGAATCCTACGAAGGAACCGAGAAGGGGCGCTCGCGGCGCTACTACCGGATTACGGAACCCGGATTAGGCATGCTCGCAAAGGACCGGCAAGAGTGGCGGGAAATGTCCCGCGCCGTGACGATGATTCTGGAGGAGGCTTGAGAGATGACGACGAATCGCATTGACAATGGGATGTCCTTGGAAGCCTGGTTGCGACGGGCAACCTGCCACCTGTCCGCCGCTTCCTGCACCCAAGTCCGCACTGAAATTCAGGAGCACTACGAATCGGCGCGGGAGGCTGCCATGAGCGGCGGCGCCACGGCCGAGCAAGCCGATCGTGTGGCGGTAGCTTCCCTGGGTGAGGCGAAAGCAGCGAACCGGCAATATCGCAAAGTTCTGTTGACCGCTTCGGAGGCCAGGCTGCTCGGCAATGTGAAATGGGAAGCCCGGGCGGTGTGTTCGCGGCCTTATCTAAAGGTGCTTCTTCAAGCGATACCCACGGTGGCGTTGTTCTCGGCTTCCCTGGCCTTTACTTTCGGCGAAAGCGGCGCGGCCCGCATGCTGCTGGCGGGTGGGATCATGACGGGACTATTGTTCGCTGCGTCATTCCTGCCGATACGCACCCCGTTGCAGGGTCGTGTTTTCCGTTGCGTGAAATGGATTGGGATGGTTGCCGCGATGTGGCTGGCATTCTGGCCGGCCGTTCTGCAATGGTCCTGGCTGGTCGCGGCAAGCCTGTGGCCCCTGGCCTGGGCGGAGTGGACACAGATCTCGCTGCGGCGGAAACTCCCCGTCGCGGAGTGGCCACGGCAGTTGTATTTCTGACCGGAAGCGCCGGACGCACCAGCTTAGTGAGCGACTGCGAAGGAGCGGGTATGCGCCGGGGTTCGACAGTGTCGCGCCGGGCAGACCGCCTCCTTTACAGTCGGCGCTCGCGGCGCTTCGTCAGCGCGAAGGGGGCTGGCGGCACACGACTCCCCATCAGGTAGAAGCTGCTATCCCGGCTCATGAACACACCCGCCTTCAGTCTATCCCACAGGGTCGTCAACGGAGAGTATTCTCCCGCAGGCTCGCGACAAACGCACTTCGCGTTGCGCATCGATCTTGCCTGAGCCTGTCCTGTCTCGTGATATCATGGCTCCCGAATTGGCAACTCGAAACGCCAACGGGTATTACTTATGACAGCCATGAATCGACTTATCGTGGTCGCGGTTGCCCCCGCCTGCTTGCTTGCGGCGCAGGATACACCGCGTCCCCAAAATACTTATCATCCGCGGGGCGGCGCCGCTTCCCTGCCCCGCCTGGTTTCGCCCGAGGTCCGTCCGGACCGCACCATCGTCTTTCGCCTGAGGGCTCCCGAGGCAGCCCGGGTGACGCTGTTGTTCGCCGGATCGAAGCCCATGACCAAAGACGATGCCGGCGTGTGGACCGCAACCGTAGGCCCCGTGGAACCGGAGATCTACTCGTACAACTTCGTGGTGGACGGCGTGCGGATTCTCGATCCCGGGAATCCCGAGCTGAAGAACGGCCGCACGCCCGACGCCAGCATCGTGGAGGTGCCCGGCGATCCGCCGCGTTTTGACGAGCTGCAAGCCGTGCCCCACGGCGCGCTGCACATCCGCACCTATTTCTCCACCGCGCTTAAAAAGACGCGCAGGCTTTACGTGTACACGCCGCCGCAATACGACACCGAGCCCAACCGCCGCTTCCCGGTGCTGTATCTGCGCCACGGCAGCGGCGACAGCGAAGAGAACTGGAGCACCACCGGGCGCGCGGGCGTCATTCTGGATAACCTCATCGCGCGGCACAAAGCGGCGCCCATGCTCATCGTAATGCCCAACGGCGATACGGACGGCACCTGGGCTGGCGGAAGCTCGCCGGAAGGGATTGAACTGCTCAGCCAGGAGCTGCTCACCGACATCATTCCCATGATTGACAAGATCTACCGGGTGGCGCCCGGCCGCGAAAATCGCGCCATTGCCGGCCTGTCCATGGGCGGCGGCCAGGCTTTCACCATGGGGTTGCAACACATGGACGCGTTTGCCTGGGTGGGCGAATTCAGCTCGGGATTGGTCAGCGACAAGGACTTCAGCATCGAGAAGCACCTGCCCGGCTTCCTCGATCACCCCGACGACGTCAATCGGAAACTGAAGCTTTTATTTCTGAGCTGCGGCACCGAGGATCCCCGCATGGCCGGACAGCTCGATCTCGCCGACACCTTGAAGCAGCACAACATCCGCTACGTGTGGTTCGCCACTCCGGGAGTGCACGAGTGGAAAGTATGGCGGCACGCACTCGCCGAATTTTCTCAGAAACTCTTTCAGGAGGCAGATTAATGCATCGCTCTCATATATTAATGCCATTGTTATTGGCAGCCGGGCTCGTGATTGGGGCTTCGGCACAGGCGCCGTTTCGGGCGCCGACGGTCAGCAGCACTCTGCAATCGCCCGAGGTTTCGCCCGACCATCACGCCACCTTCCGCATCTTCGCGCCCAAAGCCTCGGAGGTGACCCTCACCGGCGACTGGCTCGGTTCCACTCCACCGCCGGCACTAAGCAAGGACGAAAGCGGGGTCTGGAGCGTCACGCTCGGGCCCTTCGAGCCGAGCATCTACATTTACTCTTTCAACGTCGATGGCATGAGCATCCCCGACCCCGTAAACCCGGCCATCAAGCTACGTGCCCGCACGTCCGCCAGCCTGTTGGAGGTGGACGACGATCCCCCAGCTTTCTGGGAACCCCACGACGTGCCGCACGGGATGGTCGAAATTAACTGGGAGAAGTCCAAAGTAATTAACGGTGAGACCCGAGCCTTCTGGGTCTACACGCCGCCTGGTTACGCCAAAACCAACCGCCGCTACCCCGTGCTCTACCTGCTGCACGGATCCAACGACACCCCTGCCGGCTGGACCATGGTGGGCAACGCCAACTTCGTGCTCGACAACCTTCTGGCCGAGGGCAAGATCCGGCCCATGATCGTGGTAACGCCGTTCGGCCACGCCACGCCGTTCGGCGTTCGGGTGCCTGAGGGAGGCGTCACCAACGACGCCCTGTTCGAGGACTACCTGCTGAAGGACGTTATCCCGACCGTGGAAGCCCGCTACCGTGTGGCCCCGGGACGTGAGAACCGCGCCATCACGGGGTATTCCATGGGCGGCGGGCAGTCGTTGCGCATCGGCCTGGGGCATCTGGACCTGTTCAGCGCCATCGGTTCCTTTTCGGGTGCGGTATCCGCCGATTTTGAAACGCGCTTCGCCGACCTGCTGAAGAATTCCAAAAGCACCAACCAGAAGATCAAGACTTTATGGTTCGGATGCGGGCGGCAGGATTCGTTGTTCGGGCGCTCGGAGAAACTGTCGGAGTTGTTAACGAAATACCAGATCAAGCACACGTTTTACCCCACCGACGGTGTGCATAACTTCACCCTGTGGCGCAAGCACCTGGTACAATTCGCGCCCCTGTTGTTCCGCTGACGGGACGCGTTTGGCGGTAGGCCTCTAACACCGATTTACCCGCCGCCCGTCCGCGGCGCTTGCCAATCGCCGGCGAGAACAGCCCGTCCCGCCGGCGATCCACCCTGAAGGTGTCCATACTACGTTCCAGGAGGATTCCATCACCGCTGCCGTCTTCAGGCGTCCGCGTGCGTGCTGATACTCAGTCTTCGCGGCGGCCGTTGAGGATATCGATGTCGCGCAGATCTTGAGGTCGTCCGGATGCTCTTTTGTTCTTCACGAGCGAATCCCGGTCGAGGAAGAAGACTGGAACGCCGTCAATCTCGCCGGGAACGCGTGCGGACCACACTTCTTCGTTCGTGACCCCGCTGATGGAAGTCATCAGATCCGCTCGTACGGGCCGGTTCCCAAGTTGAACTACCTGCGCATCCCTGAGAAAGTCCTTCTCTTCGATCCCCACGCCGCCAAAGCCGAACTCTCGCAACGCCCGCATGATCCTGGCCGCGTTTTCGGGCCCGGGACGAACCAGAAGGTCAATGTCACTGGTGAATCGAGGCCTGCCGTGCCACGCCAACGCCAGCGCGCCCACAACCACGAAGTCAACTTCGTGCGAGTGGAACAACGCGAGCAACTCTCTCAAGTCTTTCGGAAGAAGGCCCATCGTCCTCTCCGCGCCACCAATGCCAGAGTTGCAGCGCGATGGCCAGGCTTTGCTCCGGAGTCATGCGTGCGTACTCTTGCTCGTCAGCCCGATCGGCCTCCTCGAAGCTCGAGAACTTACGCACCACCAACTCCATCCCCATCATTGTAACGCTACACGCTTTTCGAACCGCCCGTGCCGATCAGCTCGACCACTTGGTAGGGCTCCGGCTTGTCGCCCGGCGTCACTTCTTCAACTCCGCCTGCCAGTTTTCCACCACCGTCAGCGGCGGTGACCCCTCCGACTCCGCGGGTTCCAACACCAGGAAGCGATGGCCGTCGGGAGTGACATCACAAGGGGAGTCGATACCGGGAAACGGCCGGGTGGCAACCAGTTCCGAGGGGGTGTCGCTCTGGATGCTTGTGCCGGTGGTTCGCATCCGGGCCGCCAGGATCGTATGCGAGTTGAACTGGGGGATAAAGAACAGTTCGGTTCCATCACGGCTCCATTTGGGCCGGCTTCCGCCCTGGCCCGATACTTGCCACTTGCCACCGGAGGAGGGATACCCCTGTACGTAGATCTCATCTTGGCCCGACTCGTCCGATTGGTAAGCGATCCATTTACCGTCGGGTGAAAACTTGCCATCACCCCATGCCCCGTGGCCGTGGAGGACCAGGACCGGTTTGCTGTCTCCCTCCAGCGGCAACTCCCACAAGTCATGTCCCGTTGCGGAATCGGGTACGACATAAAGAAGGTGTTGCCCGTCCCGGCTCCAATCGGTGGGGAACTTCTAACCCGGTTCCTTGGTAAGCTGTTCCGCAGCTCCCGTGCCATTGTCGGCGATCAGTCTACCGCAAAACCGCATCCAATGGGGCATTTGAAACTGTAGATGCCGGACAGAAAGTACGGATCCTCGCTTGTATCCGGAGGGCTGGTTATCAGGAAGTAGTCCGAAACTTGTTCGGCTGGCCGAATGGTGCGGTGACGGCTCAGTTCCCGAGGCGAATATCGAGAATGCGGGTGGTGCGGACGTCGCCATGCACGGGGTGATGGAATTCCAGAAACATGCCCCGCCCGATGAAACCGCTCCAGATCATGGACCCGCCCCAGGTGCAACCGTTGATGCGCACTGCGGTTGGTTCCACGCAGTACTCCGGGTGTCCGGAAAGGAGAGCGTGGCGGCCATCCAGCACCATCATCGTATAGGTGCGGTTGCGGGTTTGAATGAACAGCAACGTGCGAGACGCGACTTCTCTCAAGTGGACGCCCCCTTCGATCTCCGATCGGATAATGTTACGGTTCACAATGCTGGAAAAGTTGGGATGCGCCTTCCAGAGAGCAGGACCCGAAAGCTCGATTGCAGTGTCCATTTGCAGTACCCCTCTCATTTTAAATCGACAGCGGCGTGAAAGGATTGCGGGAACCGCCCATGACGCGGCAGAACCAGGCGCCGTGCATTGAGCCGGATCACACCGCCCTGATAGTTACGGTTCTCCGGAATGGAGTGAACCCGGTGATGTATACAGGCGTGCCGGCCGCCCTCAAGCTTGCTCCGTGGGCGCTGTAGGAAGGGCCCGACAGGTTGAGTGATTGGTGTGCCGCCTCACCCGGGCCAAACTCGATGGTGTCCGACTCAACCCGATACCTCCCATTGCCTTCCTTGAGCAGGAACGCTGTGGCGCCGTCTCTGGTTGTCACTTGCTGAAGAGAGCCTTCCAACTCCCCTCCGGGCCGGAAGGCCAGTTCGATCAGGAAGGGAACATTCTGGTGGCCGGTTATGTCGAAGTGCAACTCGAAAACGCCGTGTTCTTCCGTCACCGTAACTATCTGGTCGAGCGATTGGATGTTGCTCATTGCGCGGTGCGGAAAGTCCAGCTTGCTCCAAAATCGAGAGTCTTTTACCGGAGTGAGCGGATAGTCGCCGCGGGAATTACGGAACTGCTTTGGCAGGGGTTGGTAATAGGGTACGTCATAGCGCTGGCGCAGAGAGTATTGGTTTCCCTTCGCGCGCATTCCCTCGCTATGGAATGCCCCTTCGCCGAAGAACTGCGGGCCCATGCGGACGGACTGCAGCACGGCCTTGCCTTTCCGGAAGGTAAAGAACGTCGGGTTGCTGGCGAGTCCCGAGCCGACGCCCAGGGGCCAATCGGAGCCACCGTAGAGGGTGGCGCTGACATCGCCTCTGCGGATGCGGGCCAGTTGGCTATTGGGGAACACCCTGGCATAGTTGGTGGGAATCTCTCCGCCGGAGGGAAGGGGCTTTTTCAATACGGGATCTTCCATGAAGTAGATCACCGGATTCGTACCTTCGATGAGCCCTTCACCCGGCCTTGCCTGCAGCATCCTGACGACAGCAGCGAACTCCGGGTTGTTGTCCAGGATGGCGAGATACCGATAGTTCAGGTAGTAGTTGGCGACCGAGACTGTCATGTTCTGATCCTGGCGTCTGGATCCGACAGTCTCCAGTTCCCCGTCGGGGTGCAGGTAATAAAGGTTCATTTCCAGGTTCCTGCGCACGGGATCGAAGAGAGCGGGCCGGTTCAGGAGCCGCGCCATGGTGATGAACGCGTTGTCGGTGACGCGGGAATAGATTCCGGTGCTCCGCTCGCAGAACTGGCCGTCGGAATCGATGTCGATGCCTTCGCCGAGCCAGTCGTCGATCCGGTTGACGTACTTCGCTGCCGGGAACAGGGAGTGAATGCGGGCGAGCGCGGAACAGATTACCCAGCGGTGATTCGGCGTATGAACACCGCCGGTGACGAGGGCCTCGCCGGCGGCGAGGAGAAATTTACCCAGCGTGTCCACGACTTCCGCAAGACGCGGGTCGTTCTGTTGCCGCACGACGGCCAGGGAGGCGGCCAAGGCCTCGACGGCGAAAGCGGTGTCCGGCGGAGAATTGAGATTGCCGGCGTCCAGGGTGCCGTCGGGATGCTGCGCATCGACGAAAGACCGGGCGGCAATCTCCATGTGCGGGATCAAGCTCTCCGATTTGTAGAACGATGACTCGGGCGCGCAGTAAGCCGCCGCCAGTGCCGCCACGTTCGCGCCTCGGCCAAGCCTTCGGGAGCGAGGCAGTTGCGACGCCGGCGACTGCTTCAGAACGCGGGCCACCGATTGGTTGCTGCTTCTCAACAAACGGAGAAAGAAATCCTGACCTTCGCCAGACGGTCCAGCCGCCTGGCCAGCCCATGAACTCACACCGGCAGAAGCGGCGAACGTGACCACTGATTTTTCCATGAAACTTCTACGAGTGCTGTCCATAGCATGTTCCTTTTCCGGAGTAGATTCGTCTGCGGCGGCGGCAACGGCCAGATCCGATTGTAGAAGGATGCCCGACCACCAGGGAGCCATTCAATAGAACAGACTCGAGAGCATTCCATTGCAAGGGATTCCCGCAATAGTCGATGTTTTCGCTAGTTCCCGGCCGACTTCGGCCAGACCACGCCCTGGTCCTGCTTAGTCACCGGCGCCAGGCCCTGGTAGACGAACTTCTGCACGCGCTGGCCGCGGTAGGTCTCGGTGGTGAAGATGTTGCCCTTCGAATCGGTGGCGATGCTGTGCACCGCGTAGAATTCGCCCGGCTGGCGGCCGCCGTCGCCGAAGGTGGTGAGAATCTTCAGCGTCCGCCGCTCCAGGACGTGGACCTTCATGTTCGATCCGTCGGCGAGGTAGAGATACTTCTGCTCCGGGTCGCGCGACAGGGCGACGTCAAAAGCCGATCCGTCGCCGAGCGTATTCTTCTCGATGAAGACCTCCTTCACGAAGGTGCCGTCGGTGTGGAACACCTGGATGCGGTCGTTGGTGCGGTCGCAGACGTAGAGCAGACCGTCATTGGCGAGCGCGACGCAATGCACCGGGTTGCGGAACTGCTGCGCGGGCGGATCGTTGGGGTTGTAGGGAGGCAGCGGCGTATCGTCGGGCTTGTGGCCATAGGCGCCCCAGTGCCGCTTGTATTTGCCGGTGTCGGCGTCGAAGACGATCACGCGGCGGTTGCCGTAGCCATCGGCGACGTACAGCTCGTTGGTCTTCGGATCGACCAGCGTCTTGGCCGGCAGCCGAGGTTGGCCGTGTCGTTGCTGCCTTTGCTCTGGTAGGGCTTGCCGATCTGCATCAGGAACTTTCCGCTCTGCGTGAACTTCAGGACCATGCTGTCGTGCACCGAACCGGCGGCCGCCCATGCTGCTTTCGTCCGAGGGCAGCGCGGCGGGCTGCGGGCCGCGGCCGTTGCCGCCGATCCAGACGTTGCCCTTGTAGTCGACGTCGATGCCGTGGTTGGACGCCGGCCAGTCGTAGCCCTGGCCCGGGCCGCCCCAGTGGCCGATCAGGTCGCCCGCCTCGTTGAACTCCAGCACCGGCGGAGCGGGCGCGCAGCAATCGGCGGCCGGGGGATTCGAGGTGGCGTACTGCTCCTTGGGCTCGAGCGACGCCGCGCGATGAATGATCCAGATGTGGTCGTTGCCGTCCACGGCGACGCCGATCGGTGGCGCCGATCACCCAGTGGTTCGGCAGCGGCTTGGGCCACAGCGGATCCACTTCAAACCGCGGGGCCTCGACGCCGGCGGCTTCCACGGCCGCCTTTTTCCGGTACACGGAAGACCCGATTACAAGCCCGCCCACGAGCTGCGACAAACGCCGCGCCGGCAAGGTATTCTCGTTTCATCCCAAATTTCCCTCCCGTTGAGGCGTACGCTATCATACACTGTCTGATAAACCGGAACAAGGTTTTGCGCCTGGCTGCTCCATCCCGCCTTCTGCCCGCTTGCGTGCTGGCGCTCGCCGTCGGCGCGGCCGGCCACGACATCCCGAGCGACGTGACGGTGCAGGCCTTCGTCAAGCCGGCCGGCCGGCGTCTGCAGCTTCTGGTGCGCGTGCCGCTGATGGCCATGCGCGACCTCGATATTCCCGAGCAGAACGGCTATCTGGACGTCGAGAAGCTGTCGCCGCAGCTGGCCGATGCCGCTACCGTGTGGATCGCCGGATTGGTCGAAATCCGCGAGGGAGGGACCCGGCTGGGGAAACCGCGGGTGGCAGGCGACGCGGCTGTCGCTCGAATCGGACCGCTCGTTCGTCTCCTTCAACCAGGCGCTCGCGCATCTCAGCGCGCCTGCGCTCACCAACGCCGACCACTTGATCTGGAACCAGGTGCTGCTCGATGTGCTGCTCGAATACCCCATCGGCTCGGACCGCTCCGACTTCTCGATCCGCCCGCGCTTCGAGTGGCTGGCCGAGCACGTAGATCACGGTGCTTCGATTTCTCCCACCCGGCGGCGCCGTCCGCGCCTACGAATTCCTGGGCGACCCCGGCCTGGTCCACCTCGATCCGCGCTGGTACCAGGCGGCGCTGCGATTTGTCGAGCTCGGCTTCTTCCACATCCTGGACGGGACCGACCACCTGCTGTTCCTGCTTTGCCTGGTGATTCCGTTCCGCCGGCTCCGCCCGCTGATTGTGGTGGTGACCGCCTTCACCATCGCCCACTCGTTCACCCTCATCGCCTCGGCTTTCCAACTGGCCCCGGAGGCGCTATGGTTTCCGCCGCTGGTGGAAACACTCATCGCCGCCTCCATCGTCTACATGGCGCTCGAAAACATCGCCGGCGCAACCGGGGCGCACCGGCGCTGGATGATCGCGTTCGGCTTCGGGCTGGTGCACGGTTTCGGCTTCTCGTTCGCGCTGCGCCAGACGCTGCAGTTCGCCGGATCCCATCTGCTGACCTCGCTGCTTGCTTTCAACGCCGGCGTCGAGCTGGGGCAACTGCTCGTGCTGGCGCTGCTGGTTCCGATGCTCGGACTGCTGTTCCGCTTCGTGGTGGCTGAGCGGATGGGTACGATCATTCTCTCCGCGCTGGTGGCGCACACCGGCTGGCATTGGATGATCGACCGGTGGGATCGCCTTCGGCGGTTCCCCTTCGAGTGGCCCCAGCTCACTGCCGCCACGCTGGCCGCCGCGATGCACTGGCTGCTGTCGATCGTGATATTGGCAGGCCTGACCTGGTTGGTGTCCCGGATGCTGCGGCGGCAGTCAGATCGGAGACCACTCCCCGACGGTCGTGGCTCGGAAATCGCAACGGAGCCTTCAGGGCCAGCCGATTGATCCTGTAAGCCCCGACTGCAATGGAGGGAGTCTCGACGGATGCAATTGACACGGTTTTCTTAGTCAGCCGGCGCCGTCTTCAGGCGTCCACGTGCGTGCTGAAAAATAAATCCAGACTGGCCTTGTGGGCGGCGCTAAATTCGTCGCCCAGTTTCTTCATTTCGGAATCCGGCATGGGACGAAACGTTTTGGCGATGCGGGTGTTCTCCTCCAGCACCTTTCCCGTCGGCATGCCAACCGTGGCGGCGTTTACGGGCAGCGAGAGCGCGTAGCGAATCAATTGGTCTGCCGGCGCCTTATATCGGGCCTGCGCGAAAACCTTCATCGCGACGATACCCATGTTCTTGCGCACCGCCACCGGAAGCGCCAGCGATTCGAAGCTGCTCTCCCCTTCGGTGCCCCGCAGCGCGGGATTGATCGACATCTGCGTGCAGTCGAAGTCGTGGCGCTCGAGCGCGGTCTTCAGTACAGCCGGATCCTTATGGCTGGTGATGCCGATGAACCGCGCCTTCTTCTCGTCCCGGATTTTGTAAAAGGCCTTCAGCGCGCCGTGCGCCGACTCGACGGCCGCCAGGTCGTCGGGTCCCTCGAGGCCGTGGATGTGCAGCAGATCCACCTGGTCGGTATTCAAGCGCTTGAGTGACTGGTCGAGCATGCGCATCACGTCGTCGTAGCCGCGGTCCTTGATCTTGGTGGCCAGCCACACCTGCTTGCGGCGGGTCTTCATCAGAGCGCCGACGATCTTTTCGCTCTGGCCGTCTCCATACGCGACCGCGGTGTCGATGTACGTGACGCCCAGGTCCAGCGCTCGCGTCAGCGTGGCGAGGGCCTGATCGAAGGTGCCGTACTGCCAGAAACTGCTGCCGCAGCCGTACGCCAGAATGGAGACCCGGGCGCCGGTCTTGCCGAGAATCCGGGTCGGCATGCTCACCTTCCCGTCCGCTGCGAAAGCGCCGCCGACAGTGCCCGCCAGCGCGGTGCTCCCCAGAAAAGTCCTTCTCGATATGCTCACCTTGCTTCTCCCTCTGATTGGTTATCCAGCCGGCAGCTCGTAACCCGGCATCATTCTCTCGTTGACCACATCCTGAATCAGCTCGATGCCGATGCCCGGTTTGTCGGTCAGGTGAACGAAGCCGTCGTGGTAGTCCACCGGCTCCGCGATTTGGGTTCCGTACTCCCACATCGCCCATTCCTGGATCTTGAAGTTGGGAACCGTGGCGCAGATGTGGGACATTGCCATCTTACCCAATGTCGTGGCGGTTCCGTGCGGAGCGATGGGGATGCCGTACACTTCCGCCATCGCCGCAATCTTCCGGCCTTCCAGCAGGCCGCCGCACTTGCACATGTCGGGCTGGATGACGCTGACCGCCTGCTTTTCCAGGTAGGGCCGGAAGCCGTAGCGCGTGTACAGGTTCTCACCGCAGGCGATGGGGACCCGGCTGGATCGGCGGATCAGCGCCATGGCGTCCGGGTTGTCGCTGGGGATCGGCTCTTCGAGCCACATGGGCCGGAACGGCTCCACCACCTTGGCGAGCTGGATAGCGCTTTCGGTGCTGTACTTGGTGTGGCATTCCAGGGCGATTTCGATGTCCGGCCCCACGGCTTTTCTGAGGGCCTGCATGAACTCGCACCACCTCGTCGAGTTGCGCGCTGGTGAGCTCCCATCCAAACGGCGTCTCCGGATCCAGCTTCGGCAGCTTGCTGACGGTTCCGGTGACGCGGTCGATGGTGGTCTTGAATGCCAGCACACCCGTCCGCCGCACCATTTCGCCCGCCCATTCGGGAGGATTCACGTGGGGCGAGTGATGGAAATACACGGCCACCTTGCTGCGAACGGGTCCGCCGAAAAGACGATAGATCGGGACGCCCATAGCTTTGCCGGCGATGTCCCACAGCGCGATGTCGATGCCGCTCACCGCGGTAAGCCACGGACCGCCCATGCCGCGCTCGAAGACCCGGTTCCAGAAGTCCATGTAGATCCGCTCGATGGCCAGCGGATCGCGACCCTTGAGACTCTCGCGGAAATAATGGTTGATGATTTCGGGCGAGCCGACTTCATTTACCATTTCGCCCGTGCCGGTAATTCCCTGGTCGGTATAGACACGCACGAAGCTGTTGCCCATCTGCCGCAATCGCGCCGCCTTGACGTCGGTGATCTTGAGCTTGGGCACACGACAGGTGCCGGCCGCCCGGGCGTCCTCCGCCATGGCCGTGTAAGCGCCAATTGCGGGTAGACTATTGCCGAGAAACGAACGTCTTTTCATTTCACCCCGACGCCATCATATTCCATTCATACGCCGGCCCGCACTTTCGGCGCGCAACTAGACGCCGGCGGCATGAGGAGGCGAGTGAAGTGTGATCCGGCTGGAGTTCTCTTACTCAACGCACAGCGCTACAGGGCGACACTCAAACCGAATTCGCGCGGTATTGGGTAATACGGCCGCCTTCGTCTTCCGGCGACTCTCAGTCTAAGAACTCCGGCAAGCCGGCCCAAAACCGCCGGAATGGTGAGCGAACTCAATTTCGACGCGTGCGGCTCCAGTGTCAATATAGCTTCACCAGGTCGACGCGGCGGTTCTTTTGCCGGCCCTCCTCATCCGTGTTTACCGCCAGCGGACGCGTATCCCCGAAACCCGCGGGTACCAGGCGCGCTTTGTCGATACCGTGACCCGCCAACCATGCGACCACTGCGTCCGCGCGCTGCCTCGACAGACCGAGGTTCATTTCCTTCCCGCCGACATTGTCCGTGTGGCCGGCAACCAGCATTGCCCAGGAGGCGTTCGCTTGAAGCATCTTCGCCAGCTCGTTGAGCACCGACTCGGAGTCTGGGCGGATGGTGGCTTTACCCGTGTCGAAGTTTATGCCGTATATGGTGATTCTCCCGGCTTGGTTGACTTGTTCCGCCCAGCCTTCGGCGTTTGCCGTCATGACCTGCTCCATCTGCTTCTCTTTGACGGCCCAAAGTTCGTACGAGTCGGAGACGACGTACAGGTACACCCACTGGGGTCCCTTTTGTGCCGTCATATAGAATCGGGCTCCACCAGCATACACGTCGGTAAATAAGATATTGAAGTTGGCGTTTTTCAGCGCCACTTCCGTGTTTCGGCCAAGCTCGAGGGGCGACTTACCGCTGGGGCATCGGTAGACGGTGTGCTCGAGTTGCCCTTCCACCTAGTGGTTTCTTTCGGACTTGGTACGGGGCATGTCGGCAGCGGCGAAGTCCTTGTAATCGCACCGGGTGATCACGCAGCCAGGCATGCGGGTAACGACCTTACTTTCCACGCATCCTTGCCGGTCGGCCCGTGCAGGCGTCTGCGCCTGCACAGCGAACGAGCATAAAAGTAAGCAGAAGAAAACAGATCTCATGGTCTTAAAATTGGGCGGTCCAGCACCGGATGTCAATGCAGGCGAACCATCGTCAACTCGGAAACTGTGGCAGGAGCGCTCTATGCCGTCAACGCCGTGGCCGGCCTCGGCGACGAACGACGCGGGGCCGGTACTATCCCCGCGTACTGCCCAGGCTGATAGAATCCAAAGAACTCATGCTTGGAGGATCGATGAAGAACTTACTGTTTGCGTTATTGGTTATCGTGTGTGCGCAGCCACTGCTGGCCCAGGGCTCCCCGTCACAGGGTGCGGCTGACCAGCCCTACACAATGGAGTATTACTACAAGGTGCAATGGGGACACCAGCAGGAGTTCCTGGACCTGTTCCTCAGGAACCATTACCCGCTGCTGCTGAAAAACGAGGAGAGCGGCCGGATTCTTTCGGTAAAGATCGAGCAGCCCGCCATCCACACCACCGAAGATGGGCGGTGGGATTACCGTGTTACGATCCGGTTCAAGAACTCAACCCTGGCGACCACAGCCAATCCCGACGAAGAGCGCTTCATCCAGCAGCTCTGGCCCGACCAGGACAAGTACAAACGCGAGGAACAACGGCGATTCGAGATTCTGCTGGCCCACTGGGATCTTCCGGTGACCGATATCACACCATCGAAAAAATAACAGGGCGGATCTCACCGACTTGAGCACTGGTGGTTCGGAGCGAGAATACCCTACTACCCGAGAGAGAGTGCCTCGCCCGACCCACCGGCAACGACAGTTGTGCCACAACCAGGGAGCCTCTCTTGTTCCTGAGGCAGACTACGGCTGCTTCGGTTGCCCGGCCTCCACAACCCGAAGAACGTCCACCCGGTAGTGCTCCGCCGTGTTGCCAACCAGGTTGAGGTAGTCTTCAAGTGGTAAGTCCGGGTGCACCTTCGACCACGCATTCGCCGGGAAGTTCTGTCCCAAAGCGGCCCAGTTTGGGTACGTGTCCACAGTCAGAGCGTTGTAGTGCAGAGATTCGCCGGCTGGCATCACCAGCGCGTTAAAGTGCCAGCCCCGGTGCAAATCCGTTAATGCCTCCGCGAAAGGTTTCCAACCGGTCGTCTCGAGCTTGAAATATGCTGCTTCCTGGCCCGGCTTCACGTGAAAGTAGTTGAGGCGTGCATATTGCCCCTTCTCGAGCGCCGGGCCGACGTCAACCAACGCCCGCCAGATATCGACGTTCACAAGGCGCGAAAGCGAATTGCGCTTGGCCGCGTATTCCGCGCTGGTTATGTTGAGGCCGGCCTTCTTCAGTTCGGCCGTACCCTGCTCTGGGGTGGGAGCTTCCGGAGGAAAGCCGGTGTAGCCGAACACGATGTGATAGTCGCAGCGGGCCGCCGTGCCCGCAGGCACCACGGAACTCAGGGCCAGCCACCACGCGGTATTGCCTTCATCGATGAGCACACGCATCTGTTTCGCCGTTATATCGCGCAGCATGGCCGCAAACTCGGCGCCATTGCCCGGAGTCACTTTGACGCAATAGTCGCGCACATAGGTTGGTTGGTCCTGTGCAGCGGCTACAGACAAGCAGCAGGCAGTGACCAGGAACAGACGAATCGCGTTCCGGACCATGTGATTCCCCCTCTGAGCGGATACCCCCAGGGTATTAATTTGGATTTCCCAGGTTCGGCCGAATATACACCCGATCGTCATCGTTAGCCAGCGATTTCTTCCCCGGCCTGCCTCGGCGCACCAGGCGGAAGGTCGCGGACCGCTCGCCTTGCATCGCTCGCCTGGGAGTAGCGGTATTCATCGGCCGCGCATTACTTGGGTCGGGCGGTCGGCCATCCTTCTACAATCCGTTCGTACCCGGATAGGCCAATCCGGCGACAAACGGCTCTCTGATGGACTAGACTGAATGGCAACATTACTATGCCGCTTTCTGCCGGCGACAAACTGGGTCCTTACGAAATCCTTGCGCCCATCGGGAAGGGTGGCATGGGTGACGTGTACCGCGCCAGCGATACACGCCTGCACCGTGACGTGGCGATCAAAGTCTCCGCCGAGCATTTCGGAGAACGCTTCGAGCGGGAAGCCCGAGCCATCGCGGCGCTGAACCATCCCAACATCTGCACGTTGTACGACGTGGGACCCAACTACCTTGTCATGGAGTTGGTGGAGGGCCCGACGCTGGCGCAGAGAATCACTGAAGGCCCGATTCCGCTGGAGGAAGCGCTGGCCAGCGCAGATTCCCGCCTGACAGCCGCAGTTGACAGAGGTTGCCCGAATTGCGGGCGATTGCCACCCGGCTTGCCCGCGCCCAGCCCACACTCGCCCGAGCGGGGCTACTTCTTCGTCACCGGCCGCAGCAGCGCCGCGGTTGTCGCCGGCTCATACTGAACGTCGCCCGTGTGCCGTAATGCCGTATAGCCGAAGCCGTCCACGCGGTTGGGGTCGGCGCCCAGGCTCAGAAGGGTTTTCACCATTTCGTCCCGGTGCATGAGCGCCGTCCAAATGAGTGCCGTCATCTGGTCGGAGTCTTTCTCATTGACGTCCGCACCGTGCCGGATCAGGACCTTCACCGACTCCGGGTAGTCGATCCCCGCAGCCAGGGCAAGAGGGGAAGTGGGAACGAACCCAAGCAGCAGAGACTTCCTGGTTGGGTCGGCGCCGTGCGCCAGCAACTCCTCCAGCATTCCGGCGTCTCCCGCATAGACCGCATAGAGCAGCGCATTCATGTGGAACCGGACACCGTCGCGCGGCTTCGGGTCGGCGCCGTGCGCCAACAGCGTCCGCAAAACGCCCGTATTGCCCTGGTAGAGCGAGGCCGCCATCAGCGCGTCGAAGCCCGACTTGGACCGGGCATTCACCCTGGCCCCGTGCTCGATCAACAGCCGCACTTTCTGCTCGTCGCCCGCCGCCATCATCAACGCGCTGGTTCCTTCCGCGGTGGTGCTGTTCGCATCCATGCCCGCCTTCAACGCCGCGTCAAGTTCCTTGGCCGTGCCGAAAAGAGCGGTCCGCATCCAGGGCTGTGCGCCCTTCGGCCGGGCCGAGACAACCACCGGCGCCCGCGCCCCGCTCGCCGGCAGCGCCGCCGCCATGGCCATTACCGCGAAGGACGTGGCGGCGCAGGAGATGAACTGACTGTGCCCGCCGGGGAATCCGCTCTCGAAGTAAGGTGGGCTGATCGGCGCCGGAGAGTGCAGCCGCGTTTTCACCAGCCAGGCGCCGTCCGGACGCTGGGTCCGCAGCAGGTATTTCAAGCCCCGCTGCCACGCCGCGTCATTCGCCGGCACATCGCCCGCCTTGCTCAGTGCGTACAGCACCTGGCCCGTCGCATACGCGTCGCTCTGCATCGCGGCCACCTGCGCCCAGCCGCCGTCGTCGCGCTGCGATTTCACCAGCGCCGCCGCGGCCGCCTTCCGCTGCTGGCTTGGAGCGTCGGTCCACAACAGACCCAGCAGCCGGTAAGTGGCGTCCTCGGTTGAGGCGGGTTCGTGCGCCACAAACCACGCCCGCGCGCGATCGAGGGTAGCGCGCCGTGCCGTGGCCAACTCAGGCGGCATGTAGACGCTCACCACCCGCGCGGCCATCGCCGTCGCCGTAAAGAGGCTTTCGCTCTGCGGCGGTCGCGCGTCGAAGGTCGCCCAATGGCCGTCGGCCCGCTGCAGATTGGCCAGCCGGCGCGCGAACACCGCCGTCGTCAGGCTCGGCTCTACTCCCGCCGCATAGGCAGCCGCCAGCGCGTAGCCTTCGCTTGGCGCCGGATCGATGAGCTCCTTGTCTTGACCGGCGTCGTCGATGGAGGAAAGGAACGCGAAGGTCCTCGCCGATGTGGCTTGCGCCGTTTTCTCGTCCACCTTCAGCCCGTGCGCTCGCGCCTCGCCCAGGGCGATGGCCGGCAGCGCCTGGTGGTGGCACGACAGGCAGTCCTGGTGCCACGCGTCCCCCACCTTCTGAAGCAGCGCGATCGACTTTTGAGCCGCGGCGCGGACCTGGTCTGGCGGCGCCGTCTGCGACCAACCCTGAGCGGACAGCATCACTGTCGCGCACAAAACCCTCCTGAGTCCCCGCATGTGCCTCTCTCCTTTTGAAACCTTCAGACGCCCGCCGGACGCGGAATCTCCCAGTCTTCGGAATCCGGCATTTCTACTTGGCTTCCCAGGTTTGGTTCATCATACCCTAAACCGCCAACTCTGGACTCCATTTATTTTGGTGGCGTTGGTGCAAGGTAAATATCCCCCGGCAAAGCCGGGGGCTTTAGGTTGTGAGCCGCTCAAAGCGGCTGAGCGGGGTCGCTAACGCGGCCCCGTGGTTTGCGCCACCTTAACGGTGGCGGTCAATATCTCAGGCGTAATTGGTCCAGTCGCTCGTCTTCCCGTTGCTGGTTCTGGATGTAGGCGCGAATCACCGCCTCGTCGCGCCCCACGGTCGACACGTAATAGCCTCGCGCCCAGAAGTTCTGCCCGACGAAGCTTCGCTTGCGTTCTCCATACACACGCGCCAAGTGGATCGCACTCTTGCCCTTGATGAACCCAACCACCTGCGACACCGCGTATTTCGGTGGTATCGAGATCATCATATGCACGTGATCCCGCATCAAATGCCCTTCCTCGATCCGACTCTCCTTTTGCTCGGCCAGTCGCCGGAATACCTCTCCTAGGTATTTCCTCAACTCCCCGTACAGCACCTTACGTCGGCATTTCGGAATGAACACCACGTGGTATTTGCACTCCCAGGCCGAATGGCTTAGACTCTGGTACTCGTCCATCGCGTGAAATCTCCTTTCGTGTGCTTGCCTGCTCACGTTCGGAGTTTCCGCGATGGACTGCCTCAAATGTCAAACTTCTACTGCCTCCCCGGCAAAGCCGGGGGGTCTCTCATATTGGGCTAGTAATGCCCGGTTTGCGCCATTTTCGGTGGTTCCGGGCATGGCTATTCGAGCGGAAAGAGTTATACTTGCACCGTTCGAGGATGCTGAGACCGAAACTACGATTGGCCGAACTCGCGAAGGGTCTATGGAAGACTTGGATAGAGGACGACCTCCTGCGTCAGCACGAAGGCGGGGTTCTCCTGGTTCTGACGCTGATCATCGGGGCGATGGTCGGCCTGGTTGTGGTGGCGTTCATCGTGGTGACCGAGCATCTCGGCGCGAGTTTCTATCCCGAAGGCAGCGCAGCGTGGCTTCGCCTGGTGGTTCCGGTGATCGGGGCGCTGGTCACCGGCGTCCTGATCAAACGCTATTTTCCCGAGGCCCGCGGCAGCGGTGTGCCCCAGACCGAAGCCGCCCTGCTGGTTAACGACGGTTTCATCGACTTCAACACCGTGGTGGGCAAGTTCGGCTGCTCGTCCGTTTCGCTGGCCAGCGGCATCGCACTCGGCCGGGAGGGACCGGCCGTTCAGATGGGCGCCGGCATCGCCTCGGTATTGGGCCGGTGCCTGGGTCTGCCTCCGGCCCGAATAAAATCGCTGGTGCCGGCCGGGGCGGCAGCCGCCCTGGCGGCCGCCTTCAACACACCCATCGCCGCCGTGCTCTTCATTCTGGAGGAGGTGATGGGAGACCTGCACGCTCCCATCCTCGGCTCCATCGTGTTAAGCTCCGCCACGTCCTGGATTGTGCTGCACCTGTTTCTCGGCGATGAACCGCTGTTTCACGTCCCCCCCTATCAACTGATTCACCCCCTGGAGTTCGGCCTGTACGCAGTTCTTGGCGTTCTGGGCGGCTTGGTCTCCGTCTGTTTCGTCAAGTTGCTGTTGTGGCTGCGTGCCAACTTCTTCCGGATGCCGGCCTGGACCACCTGGCTGCAACCGGTGGCGGGCGGGCTTACGGTGGCTGTCATGGCGTGGATGGTGCCGAACGTTCTGGGCGTGGGATACGGCGTGGTCGGCCTGGCTTTGAACGGGAAACTGGCCGTCGGAGCCATGGCGTTGCTGGTGGTGTTGAAACTGGTGGCCAGCGCTTCCTGTTATTCATCCGGGAACGCGGGCGGCATTTTCGGCCCGAGCCTGTTTATCGGGGCCATGCTGGGCGGGGCGGTAGGCGGCTTCGCTCACCAGTTGGTGCCCGATTACACGGGCGGCGTGGGGGCCTACGCATTGGTTGGGATGGGGGTGGCGTTTGCCGGCATTGTCCGCCAGCCGATGACTTCGGTGATCATGATCTTCGAGATCACCCGGGATTACTCGATCATCGTGCCGCTGATGATCTCGAACCTGCTCAGCTACTTCATTTCGCACCGGCTGCAGCGCGAGTCCATTTATGGCGCCCTGTTGCGCCAGGACGGAATCCACCTCCCGCCGGGGGGAGGATATCGGGCCGCGATCATGATGACTTCGCAGGCCATGAGCCCCGCCAGGCGCGTTCTGAGCGCGGGCGATGTGGTGCAGGAAACCGACATCGCCGGGGCCGCTGACGAGGAAACCTGGGCGGTATTCCGCGGGGACAGTCTGGCCGGCGTGTTGACCACCGCGCAGCTCCGAGAGGCCGTTGGAAGTGGCCTGGGAGAACGGAGAGTGGGCGAGATTCTGCCGGCACTCGAACCGGACACCCCATCTTCAGAGCCCGCTTTCCCGCACGTTCACAAAGACCATCCGGTGGATATGGCTCTGCAGAGAATGGCCGGAGCCAAGCTGACCGAGTTGCCGGTGGTGAGCCGGGCGAACGTGGGCAAGCTGGAAGGGATGTTGTCGCTAAAAGACGTGCTGAACGCCTACGGATTGGGGGATGGCGATGCCCGAAGGGAAGAACCGCCGGTCAGGCAATCCCGGCCGGTCGGGCCGTTGCTGGTAGGCATCCTGACTGTAGTGGTCGCCACCCTTGGGCTTTCCGGACTGTTGACATACCGTTACCGCGTCAACCTTCGCGCCAAGGGGGCGGAATACTACCTTCAGGGCAACGAGCTGGCTGCCGCCGGCCGCCTGGAGGAGGCCATCCTGAAATACCGGAACGCCCTCTCCATTTCCCACGACAACAAACACAGGCTGGCCCTCGCGGAAAAGTTATTGCAGGCGCAGCGTCCGAATGAAGCCATCATCTACTTCAGCGAGTTATTACGCACTGAACCCAACAGCGGGCCCGCCAACGTGGGCTACGCGCGAATCATGGCCGAGCAAGGCAACATTGAGGAGGCCACCACTTACTATCAGCGAGCTATCTACGGCAACTGGCCGGAAGACCCGCGGGGCAACCAGGTTCGGACCCGAATGGAGTATGTCGCCCTGCTGCGAAATCATGGCGGCGAGCGGCAGGCGCTCAGCGAGCTGGTGAAGCTGGACGAGCTAGTCAAAGACGACGTAACCATTCGAAAGAGAATTGCGCAAACGATGACCGAGCTCGGCGCGCAGAGAGAAGCCCGCGAAATCTATCGCGACATTGTGAATAGAGACGGCCGCGATACCGAGGCGCTGGTGGCGTTGGGAGAGGCGGAATTGGCGTTGGAGCGTTTCCAGAACGCGGGAGACGTTTTCAGGCGCGCCCAGAAGCTGAGGCCGGATGACGACGCCATACGGGGCCGCTTGCTGGTGGCCGAGGAGATTCTCATGCTGGATCCGACTCCCCGCGGGCTGGGCGCGAGGGAACGCTATCGGCGCAGCCAGGCTTTGGTCGAGCTCACTCGAAACGCGCTGGTCGGGTGCGCTTCGTTCGACGACCAGACGCCCGTGCCGGACGCCCTCCAGCAACTTCTGAAGACCGCCGGCGAAGCCGCTTCAACGCGCCGGCAGCCGCGGTCCTACGACGACGCAACCGAAGAGAACATCGCAACCGCCGGCGAGTTGTGGTCGTACCGCGGTACGATGTGCGGCCCCCCCGGTGATTCGTTCGAACCTCTCAGCAGAGTCATGACACTGGTGACTCGATAGACGGCGCGCGGCCACGGGCGAACGGCAGCACCAGCACGGTGCCGGCCACGAGTGGCACGGCGCCGGGGTGTATAGTCGTGCGAGAGTCGTGTTGGAGGGTTGGCTTGGCTGAGATTTCTGGAGGAGGATTGCAATGAACGGGAATTTCGATCGACGGCAATTTCTGCAGGGCGGGTTGGCGCTGGCCGCCGCGCGTCCTTTGGCGGCACAGGCCGGCGCCGGCGCGGCGCCGAAGATTATCGGCATCCAGGTGGGCGCGGTTTCTTTCGTCGATGAGGGCGTCGAGCCGGTTCTGGATCGCTTCGCCCACACCGGCATTAATACGCTATTCCTGGCGGTATTCACCTACGGCCGCGGCATCGCCGGGCGGCAGGTTCCCGGGCAGCCCCTTCCGGACCACGGCAAACAGGTCTACGACCTCGATTTCCACGGCGGCAACTACGGCACCGTGCATGCGCAGTATTACCACGACACCGGCATCCGGCCCGAAGACACCCGGGCCCCCGACCACGGCAGTCTCGACATCATCGCCGAAGTGCTGCCGGCGGCCAAACGGCGCGGGATGAAGACCATCCTGTGGACCGAAGACGTCTGGCGAGACGATATTCCGGGCATCCAGAAGCTCAAGGAGACGGACCTGGAAGGAAGAACCGGAGCGCGCCTGTGCATGAACAATCCTTACCACCGCAACTTCCTGCTGGGCCTATTTGAAGATTACGCCCGCAGCTACGAGATCGACGGTATCATGTGGGGCTCGGAGCGGCAGGGGGCGCTGGGCGACGCGCTGAGCTCCAAGCACGGCGGTGCGTTTGATCCCGACAGGGTAGGCTGTTTTTGCGGCTATTGCGAAGCCAAGGCGAAACGGCTGGGCGCCTTCGATTTCGCGCGCGTGAAAGAGGGCTTCCGGCGGCTTTCGGAATTCGTCAACGAAATCAAATCCGGGAAACGCCCGGTGGACGGCTGCTACGTCGAATTCCTGCGCCTGGCAATGCGATATCCGGAAACGCTGGCATGGGAGCAGTTCTGGCACGACAGTCTGCGGGAGACTTACGACGCCATCTATCGTAAGGTGAAGTCGGTGAATGGCGAGTTACTGGTGGGCTGGCATATCTGGCACAATAACTCGTTCAGCCCGCTCTACCGGGCGCAGCAGGATCTACAGCTACTGAGTCACTATTCGGATTTTCTGAAAATGGTGATGTATCACAATTGCGGCGGTGAGCGCATGGCGCAGTACGACGCGAATGTCATCCGGACCCTGTTTGGCGATTTCGATCCGCAGAGCCTGCTGGATTTCGAGTATGAGGTGATGAATTACCGGGAACGTCCGTACCGCCAGATTCCGTACACGGGCCTCTCCGCCGATTATGTGGCGCGTGAAACGAAACGCGCCGTGGCCGGAGCGGCGGGCACCAGGACGCTGATCCTGCCGGGCATCGATATCGATATCCCGACGGCGGCGACGCACAGCAAGAGCACGCCGCAGGGAACCAAGGAAGCGGTGGCAGCCGCGCTGGCCAATGGCGCGCACGGTCTGATCCTGTCCCGCAAGTATTCCGAAATGCGGCTGGCGAACCTCGACGGCGCCGCGGAGGCCCTGCGCGAATCGGGCAAGGCGTAGCAGGCGGCGGAAACCCATCAGTCGGCGGCGACAGGCAACTGCTCTAGTCCTTTCCAGCACACGGTTTCCACCGGCCCGATGACGAACACCACCGAGGCCGCGCCAATCAGCAGGAACATGGCCACCAGCAGGAAGGCGTAGTGGTAGGAGCCGGTGGCCGCTACCGTCACCCCGGTCAGGTACGGGGCCGCGATGCCGGCCATGTTGCCGAACGCGTTCTGCATGCCGGTCCAGCGGCCGGCCGCCACCGGGCCGGAGAGCGTTTGCGAGATAGCCCAATGGTTCGCCGTGCACAGGCCGAACGAGAGGCAGCCCAGCATGATGAGCACCACCGACAGCCCTGGGCTACGGACGTAGGCGGCGGGCACCATGATGGTGAGCAGCACCAGGCCCGTGGCGGCAAAGCTCTTGCGCACCCGCGTGGGAGTGGAGCCGCGCGCGATCAGGCGGTCGGAAGCCCAGCCGCAGAAGGTGGTGGTGGTGGCCAGTCCCCACAACGGGCCGGAGGCAAGGAAGGCCATCATGGTCATGCTGAAATGGCGTTCCTCGACCAGGTAGGTGGGCAGCCAGGTAAGCAGAAAATACCAGGCGTAGTTGATCGAAAACAGCATCACGAACGAGCCCCAGGCGGAGCGTTGCCGCAGGATGTCGAGGACGCTCGGTCCCTCGCCGCGGGCGAGCCGGCTTGGCGTCGCCGGTTTGGGAGCCCACAGCATCCAGGGACCGAGCCACAGCAGGCTGCCGAAGCCCAGCGTCAGAAACAGGAAACGCCACCCGAAGCGGGCCACCAGCAAGCCGCCGAGGAGCGTCCCAAAAGCCGGTCCGACCTTCGTGCCGGCGTCGATTAACGCGTTGGTCAAACCGCGGTGGTGCTCGGGGAAACCGTTGGCGATGATCTTCGAGTAAGACGGATAGGCCACCGACTCGCCGGCGCCCAGAATGACCCGCAGGCCGATCAGCATCAGCAGGCCGCTCGCAAACCCGGTTGTGGCGGTGGCAACCGACCAGATCAGGAACCCGATGCCGAAGACCCAGTTCACGGGGAAGCGGTCCACCAGCCATCCGGAGACCAGTTGGAAAGAGGCGTAGGTCCAGAAGAAGGCCGATAGAAGAACTCCCAGTTGGGCCGGCGAAAGTCCCATTTCTGTCTGCAGGACGGGCGCGGCAATCGACAGGCTGCCGCGGTCGATGTAATTGATGCCCACCGAAGACACCAGAAGGGCGAGGGAGCGCCACTCGACCAGACTCAACTTCGCCGCCGTTGGGACGGGCACTCCAACGTGGGAATCCATCTGACCAGTATTACCTGAAATCGCGCCCGGGGTTCGAAGCCGCCGGAATTGGGTTGACCGCGGACGCCGCCCCATCCATACTGAATGCAGAGACGAGCAATCCTGCTTAATCCTCAGACATCCTGCTCTAAGACAGGTTGCCCCTGCTTTTCCCTCTTAGATGCTCTGAATCCGGCGAAACCGAAACGCGTATTGTGGATTGAGTTCCGAGACGAAATGCCTTTTCAAAACTGTCTGGCCCGCATGTTTACCGCCTCGGCCATCGAAAGAGATGCGCCGGCCGCTTCGGGAGTGTATGGCCTTTCGAATCCCAGCGAATGGATTTACATCGGGGAAGCGGACAATATTCAAGCCCGGCTGCGGGAACACTTCGAAGAGACCAGGCGCAATCCGCGAGGGAGCCTGCCAACCGGCTTCAGCTTCGAACTCTGCTCCGCTGGCAACCGGATTGCCCGCCAAAATCGCCTGATTGTGGAACTCGGGCCCTCCCGAAACGGACGACAGGAGCAACGCGGCCCGGCTCGCGGATGAGGAATTCGCGGATTCGCGGCTAATGCCAGATTCGCGAGTTCTGCCCGGTGTCGGCGGTTGCCGACTCCGGCACAGGATGCTTTCGGCCGCGCTTCGGCGGCGGAACGGGCCGGGACGCAATGTGGGCCAGCATGTCCCCGTCGGTAAGCCGACTCTGCGATAAAGCCGTTGCCGCCGGGACCAGCCCGCCCAGCGCTGTCGACAACAAGCGCATGCAGAGTGCCGGACCTTCCTGAATCCCAATGTGATGCTTCAGAAACAGCGACATCTCTGCAGTCACCTGAAACGTTTGTTTGTCTTCGGCCGACGAAATCCGCTCGAACCGGTACGACCGCGCGCCCTCGGATTGGTCGAAACCCAGATATCGAAGAAAGACCGTTTTGCCGGATTTGTCCGACGGACTGGGGAGCGTAGGCCTCTTCCGCACCGACACGTTTAATGCCTTGGGGAACGAACCACCCTCGACGTCAAACGTGACCAACTGCCCGACAGCCAGACAGGCGATATCATATTCCATTACCGAGGAGGATTGAAAAAACAAGGTGAGACCATCTTCGGCAGCAATGAATCCAGTGGCATGTCCGATGCTCAATGTCTTGATATATCCGTTCATCGATTCGACCTCCTGCCGCCATCGCCGAATATCGCATGGCTCGGATCGAGGGCACGTGCCCATGGCGAGGTGCCGCATGAAACCGAAGGGCGAAGCCGGTCCCGGGGCCAGCCGTCGTCCGAAAGAAATGGAGACCGAATCAGAGACGGGAGGCGGAAAGCCCGAATCCCGAGCCGCCGCGGGTCACTCTTGGGCGGGCCTCGCTGATGTTGAGTTCCCGCTCGGCCAGAGTCGTACCATTCAACGCGGAAACGGCTTCTTCGGCTTCATTGGGTTCCGGCATTTCGACGAACGCATAGCCGCGCGAACGGCCCGTGTCGCGATCGAGAATGATCTGTACCCGATCCACAGTTCCGTACGGTTCGAAAAGTGAGCGGATTGATTCTTCCGTTATGCCGAAATCCAAGTTTCCTACGAAGACTCTATTCACCGGACCTCCTTGCCATTTGAGAGCAGGCTATACCAGGCAGGAAGGAGTCGGTGCCGAGTAGGGCGGGACAATCAAACGTGCCCCGAGTATAGCAGGTTTCGGCAATCCAGGTTCGCGAGGCCGCGTGTCAGCGGCTCGGGGCTCGCCACTCTGACGACATCCCACACGGGTCCGCGAAACATAAGGTCAGGAGCGCCGCCGCTTCGCCTGTTCTTCGGAAGCCGGACCCTCAACCGCGAACGCTTTGGACCGAGATGGCCTTGATGCCGCGACTCTCCAGCTCGTTGGCGGTAACCGTCACACCCGGCTTGCCTAAATCGTCGAGCAAGGCTTCAGGGTAGTGTACACCGTCTTTAGGTGTAAGTACCACATAGACCGTCCCGTCGTTCGCCAGAAAGACGATTGGCGAGCCGTGAGCAACACAAGCTTTTGCGCAGAACGCGTGGCTGGGCTCGTGCAACCCTTGGGACAAATAACAATCCGCACCGGTTAACTCGCCGGTGAGGGTCATCGCTTTCCCGTTTATCGGCTGTCCTCCCATCAGGGTCACGCCATTGGCCTTTGCCATCTTTTCGGTCTTGGCCGCCTGTGCCGGTGTGGACAGCATCGAGCTGACCTTGGCAAACGGCAGGTTATTCATGTTTGTGGACTTACCTGTGTTGCCCTGGCCCCAGACCAAGATGGCCGCAAGCAAAAGGGCGCCACAAGCGGTGGAGGTCGTAAAGAGTCTCTTGCTCATAAATGTTCCTCCCGTTGAAGTAGATGACCGCCGGCGCCGCGGCGTTACCTGTACCGGCCGTGACTCGGGCGCCTTGCAACGAATACCGGCGAACTGCAATCAAAAAGAGTGGAAGGAGAAGAAAATGGTCAGCGGAAAACGATTGGTAGTGACCACCGTATTGGGGCTCCTCGCAGGGCTCGTAACCTTGTGGTGGATGCATGCCACTTCGACCGCGGTTATTCTCGCAACGGAAGCCGCGGCCGTGATCCTCAGCCGCACCATCCTCGGCTTCGCGATCGGTTTGAGCGGATGGCGCTTGAACTGGGCGCTCCATGGTGCGATTCTCGGGATCGTGTTCAGCCTACCCCAGTCTTTCTTTTCCGCCTGGAACGGACATAGTTTCTGGGCCTGGCTGATTTCCGGCCTCGTGATCGGTTTCCTCATTGAGTTGTTGTCGACACCGATCTTCCATTTAAGGAGGCCTTCCCTGGAATTGCCGCACGCAAGCGCGACTGTATAGTGACGGGTGCAGGACCGGTGGAAATCCTCCGCCGGCCCGCCCTTGGCCTCGGCTGGAACAGCGGTCGCGCGGCGGATCAGCGAACCGCTGATCCGTCTACAATTCTTCTGTGAGACGCGCGAAGTCGTGGAGGGCATGGATTGCGGGCCTGCCGGAGTGTGATGGCGTGAGAGCTGAAAACTCAAACGGAATAACTACCGGGAATCTGTCGTGTGGACATGCGAGCGGCCGGCTTCGCCGAGAACGCAATCCTGGTCGCCCGGGCTGCAGGGGACTGTCTCGATTTGAACGGTGGTGTGGGCAATGCCGAAATCATCGGCGAGCGCGGCCGACACCGTTTCGAGAACGTCCTGCTGCTCGTTGCCTTCCACCAGCACGAGATGGGCGGTCAGGCTGTTCTTGCCGCTGGTGATCGCCCAGACGTGAAGATCGTGCACGCTTCGGACGCCGGAGATGGCCGTCAGGCGGTCTTCAATCTGAGCCAGTTGGATTCCCTGAGGCACGCCCTCCAGCAGGATATTCACGCTTTCGGCAATCAGCTTCCACGAACGCGGAAGCACCCAGATGCCGATCAGCACCGCCAGGAGGGGGTCAACCTTCTCCCATCCGGTGAACCGAATGACTAACGCCCCGGCGATTACGGCGATCGAGCCAAGAAGGTCGCTCCATACCTCGAGGTAGGCGCTCTTCAGGTTCAAGCTGTGTGTGGAACCAGCATGCAGCACGCGCATTGCCGCCAAATTCACGACCAGCCCCACGGCGGCCACAATCAGCATGGGCAGCGAGTGAATTTCGGGCGGCGACTGGAAGCGTTGCCAGGCTTCGTAAAGGATATAGAACGCCACCAGGAACAGGGCCGTGGCGTTTCCCCCCGCAGCCAGGATCTCCAGCCGGTAATAGCCAAAAGTTCGTTTGGCGTCGGCCGGCTTTTGTCCCAACTTGATGGCCAACAGCGCAATCGTCAGCGCCATCACGTCGGTCAACATGTGGCCGGCGTCGGAAAGCAGCGCCAGGCTGCCGGTAAGGATGCCGCCGGCGACTTCGGCGACCAGGTAGGCGCCGGTAAGGCCGATGGCCGTTTTCAGCGCGCGGGCGTTAGCCTTGGCTCCGTGGGTGTGGCCTGACTCATGCATACCTGTTGGTGGAACCTTTCAAAATCACCCCATATTGCTCAGGGTAGCAGGAGATCGTACGCTGAAGAGAATTCGGTTTCGATGGAACAAATGGCCCTCAGTTGGGAGTCCGCCCGGCGGGAATACACGGTCAGCGATCTGACCGCGGAAATCCGCGCGCTGCTGAACGACGCTTACGCGGATGTTTGGGTGAGCGGCGAGATTTCGGGCGCCAAGAAGGCGGCCAGCGGCCACTGGTATTTCACGCTCAAGGACGAATCCGCGCAGATCCGCTCGGTCTGCTTTCGCAACGCCGCCCGATTGCTGAAGTTCGCTCCCGAAGACGGCTTGGCGGTGCGGGCGCGTGGGCGCATCGATGTGTACGAGCCGCGCGGGGAATACCAGCTTGTGGTGGAGACGCTCGAACCGCTCGGGCGGGGCGCGCTGCAACTGGCCTTTGAACAACTGAAGAAAAAACTCGCCGCCGAGGGGCTGTTCGACGCCGGGCGTAAGAAGCCCCTGCCCGCGCTGCCGCGGCGAATCGGTATCGTCACTTCGCCCACCGGAGCGGCCATTCGCGACATGATCCACGTGCTCACACGCCGGATGCCGGGCGTGCACATCCGGCTCTATCCGGCGCAGGTGCAAGGCGAAGGCTCGGTTCAGGCGGTGTGCGAAGGAATCGAATATTTCGGGCCGTCGGAGTGGGCCGAGGTGGTGATTGTGGGCCGAGGCGGCGGATCGCTTGAAGACTTGTGGACGTTTAACGAAGAAGCGGTCGCGCGGGCCATTGCCGCGTGCCCGCTGCCCATCGTGTCGGCGGTGGGACATGAAACCGATTTCAGCATTGCCGATTTCGTGGCCGACTTGCGCGCGCCGACGCCGTCGGCGGCGGCCGAGCTGGTAGTGCCCACCCAGGCGGCGTTGATCGAGCGCGTGCTGGTGTTGGAGGCGAGACAAGCGCAGCGTACCCGGCTGCTGCTGGCGAACTGCGCGCGGCGCCTGGGGCAGCGGGGTGTCGAGCGCGCCGCGGCCGCTCTGCAGCGCCGCATCAGCAGGGGTCTGCAGCGGATCGATGAAATCGGAATACCAGCTCCGGTCGCAGTCGGGAGCGGTGCTCGACCGCGGACGCCGCCGCTGGCAGAACGTCCACGCCGCCCTGGCGCAGCTCGATCTGCGTCTGCGGTTGGCTCGGGCGCGGTCAACGGCTCGACACGCTGCACCGCCGCGAGACCGAATCCATCGAACGGCTGCTGGCGCGCCTGAGAGGCAGGATGGAACCGCAAATCGCGCAACTGGCGCAATTAAGCCCGCTGAAGATTCTGGACCGCGGCTACGCGATCGTGGAAAACCAGGCAGGCAAGCTGGTGAAATCTCCCGCCGACGCCCCGCCCGGAGAGAATCTTCGGGTACGCGTGTCAAAAGGAGAACTGCGAGCGAAGGTTTTGAAGAAACGCATCGAACTGTAGGCGACGGTTCTCAAGTCCGGCCATCGAGAGGGCCCTACGATTGTTCAACCGACGAGGCGAACAAAATCGCCGTAGGCCGCCACGACATCGTCGGCCGTCAGGAATGTTAGATTCTCAGCCATCGCCTGAGCGATCAGCATCCGGTCAAAAGGATCACGGTGATGCCACGGCAGTGATGCTACATGGTGGGTATGCTCGTGCGTCAGGGGTAGCTTTTCAAAGGACTCCCGCGCCAGGATTTCCTCGAAACGTTCGGGCAATTTCAGTTTGCCCAAGCTCTGCTTCAACCAGATTTCCCAGAGGCTCACGGCGCTGACGAAAACAACGTTCTCGGGATTGATGATGAGCGCGCGAGCTTGTTTAGAAAGCGAGGAATCCCCCCCCAGCCACCAGAGGAGCAGACGCGTGTCGAGCAGAATCCTCAACTTCGCGGCTCCCGCATGCCGAATGCCTCCGCCATATCCTCGGGCAGTTCATCGAAATCAGGAGCAATCCAGATCTGCCCCGACATGGAACCAGGCGTTCGGGCTCGCGCCGGGCCGTTATAGGGGACCAGCTTGGCAACCGGCTTTCCCGCTTTGGCGAGGATAACCTCGTTGCCCTTCCGTACCTCTTCGATCAGGGCGGACAGCTCAGCCTTGGCCTGAGAAATGTTTCGCACAACCATATTTTTATTGTACAACAGACCAGATCTGGTCTGGTCTGATAGAGTTCACTCGATTCTGTAGCCGTCGCAGCGATGCCGGATATCGGTGAATGGACGCTCTGCTCCGCCGGTTAGTGTTCCACCTGGTAGTTCGGCGCTTCCTTGGTGATGATGACGTCGTGAACGTGGCTTTCGCGCAGGCCCGCGATGGAAACGCGCAGGAAGTCCGCCTTCTCCTGTAGCTCCGCGATGGTGCGCACTCCGCAGTAGCCCATGCCGGCCCGCAGGCCGCCCACGAGTTGGAAGACCAGCTCCGACAGCACGCCTTTGTAGGGCACGCGGCCTTCGATGCCTTCCGGAACCAGCTTGTCGATTGGGATCCTGGGCGTAGCGGTCCGCGCCGCCCTTGGCCATGGCGCCCATGGAGCCCATGCCGCGGTAGCTCTTGAACGTTCGGCCCTGGTAAAGGATGGTCTCACCGGGGCTTTCCTCGACGCCGGCGAACAGGCTGCCGATCATCACGCTGTCGGCGCCGGCGCCGATGGCTTTGGAGATGTCGCCGGAGAACTTGATGCCGCCATCGGCGATGATGGGCACGCCCGTGCCCCGGGCGCGCCCGGGCGCACTCGGCGATGGCGGTGATCTGCGGGCACACCCGCGCCGCTAACCACGCGCGTCGTGCAAATGGAGCCGGGACCCATGCCGATCTTCACCCCGTCCACGCCGAGCGAGATAAGGTCCCGCGCCCCTTCGAACGTGGCCACGTTGCCGGCAATCAGTTCCACCTCGGGCAGTGTGCGCTTGATCGGCCACGACCGCCTGCATCACCCGCTCGGAGTGGCCGTGAGCGGTGTCGATCACCAGCACGTCCACGTTCTTGGCGACCAGCTCCTGCGCCCGTTCCAGGAAGTCGCCGGTGGCGCCGATGGCCGCGCCCACGCGCAGCCGGCCCTGGGCATCCTTGGCGGCGTTGGGATACTTGATCTTCTTCTGGATGTCCTTGACGGTGATCAGGCCCTTCAGGGTGTAATCGTCGTCCACCACCAGCAGCTTTTCCACGCGGTGCCGGTGCAGAATCTTCTGCGGCTTCTTCGAGAGTCGTGCCGACGGGAACCGTGATACAGCGGCTCCTTGGTCATGACTTCGGAGATCGGAATGTCGAAGCGGGTTTCAAATCGCAGATCGCGGTTGGTGAGGATGCCCACCAGCTTGCCGTTCCTTGGTGACGGGAACGCCCGAGATCCGGTAGCGCTTCATGATCGCCAGCGCGTCGGAGATGAGCTTTTCCGGCTCGATGGTGACCGGATCTACGATCATCCCGCTTTCAGAGCGTTTCACCCGGTCCACCTCTTCGGCCTGCCGCTCGATGGACATGTTCTTGTGGATGATGCCGATGCCGCCCTCGCGCGCCAGCGCAATGGCGAGGTGCGATTCGGTCACCGTATCCATGGCCGCGCTGACGATGGGTATGTTCAGCGCGACGTTGCGGGTGAGCCAGGTCCTGGTGTCGGTTTCCGCCGGCAGAACACCGCTTCGGGCCGGCCTGAGGATGACGTCGTCAAATGTTAGACCTTCTGCAATGCGTTCCGGCAGCATAGGGGTGAACTACATGATAAGTCACCGGTTCGAGGCGGCGCAATCGAGAGCGTGGGGCGAGGCGGGGGGAGGCCCAACGAACCAGGCGTGATGTGCCTCAACAACGCGGTCATTTGCCCGATAAGGCTTAGGGAAGAGGTGTGGTCGGGCATGAGCAGAACGGTGAGCGGAACAGTCCGCCGGGTATTAGGCGCGTATGCCGCGATGTGGTCTGGCGACGTTCGAAGACGGTTCTCCGCGGACCTGAAGGAATTGACTCGTGTTTCCCAGGGGGCATGGGAGAGGGCGTCGCGCTACGCGCACGATCGTCCGATTAAGTTCGCCCGCGCCACTGCCTTCCTGTTGGAAGAGGACCCGGCGTCCTCCGGCTCGTGGGTTGCGGTGAAACTGCTTCAGCGGCTGCAACTGCATCTGGCGCTGCTGGCCGATCCGGAGGTTGTCAACCTGCAGGCCAGCATAGCGCTCGCCCGGCTGGTGGCGGCCGAACAACCTTGCACCGCATCCGCCCTGCTCCGCCTGGTGAAAGACAGCACCCTGGGACCCTTCGAGGCCTCCCGCGGCATCCGCATCCGGATGATGGACGTTCTGGCGGCGCTTCCCCCATCCGCCGGGCTGCTGCCGCCGATCGGAGAACTGCTTCATTCCAACGATTCCCAGTTGCGGTCCCGCGCCGTTCTTGTGGCCGCGCGCTACATGCCCGGCCTGGAACTGGCACGCCTGGTTTCCGGGGACCCGGACACCCGGGTGCGGGCCAATGGCATCGAGATACTTTGGCGTTTGGACGGCAACGAGGTGATCGAGGCTTACCAGGCGGCGCTGGCCGACCCTGCGCATCGCGTGGTGGCGAATGCGCTGGTGGGACTGTGTCTTGCCGGCGTGCCCGAGGGCATCCGGAAGCTGCGATCCATGGCGGCTTCGGGGGACTGGCGCGCCAGAAGCGCGGCTGCGTGGGCCATGGGCTATTTGGGCGACGCCGCGTTTCTTGAGGATCTCCAGGCCCTCCGCGAGGATGCCTCGATCGACGTCCGCCGCAACGTACTCCGCGGGATCGTCCGCATCCGCTCCGGAGCCTCCGATAGCGAAGTCGCCACCGTTGAGGCGGGCGTCGAAGTTTAGCCCCTCTGTTACAATAAGGATCGGCAACCGATCCGCATCAGCTCAAAAAATCAAGGAGTTTTTCCGCATGGTTCAGGCGACCCGACTGCGCCCGGGGATGGTGATCAAGTTCAACAACGAATTGCACTCCATTTTCAGTACTTTCCACCGTACTCCCGGCAACTTGCGCGGCTTCGTGCAAGCGAAGATGCGCAATCTTCGCTCCGGATCAATGATCGAGCACCGCTTCTCGTCGGAAGATTGGGTGGAGCGCGCCATCCTCGAAGAAGTGGAATTCGAATATCTTTACGACGACGGCGAGTTCTATTACTTCATGAATGTCGAGACCTTCGACCAGATCAACCTGGGGCGCGATCTGCTGGGCGACGGCGTGCAGTATCTGATCCCGCAACTCCACGTGAAGGTTGAGTTTTACGAAGGCAAACCGATCAGCGTGGAACTGCCGCCGACGGTCAACATGAAGGTAGTGGAGACCGAGCCGGCGCTGAAAGGCGCGACGGTTTCGAACGTCATGAAGCCCGCCAAGACGGAAACGGGCCTGGTGGTGCCGGTGCCGCCTTTTGTAGCGGAGGGCGACGTCGTGCGTGTCAGCACCGAGGATGGCAGTTACCAGGAGCGGGTATAGAACCGGCCCAATTCTCTGCCCTTGACAAAGTAACGCAATCTCCTCCCGCGAGATATCTCCGCGGAAAGCAACGCGCGCGCCGCCGAGCTGGGCCGACGCCCGACTTTTGACAACAGAACCCAAAAAGGTTTCAACAATACCCAATAGGTACCCAGAGAGACACTGTTACCGATCCCATTGGCGGCGTCACTGTCTTCATCGGGATTGCGAGCGATGCAGAAACCACAACGCCCGCGGTTCAGGTCGAGCATTCGAACCGGATCCGCGAGCTTGTCAGTATGTCCCGGTGGTAGAAATCGGTTTTCGGCAGCGTCGTGTGGTCCCACGGGCGGACCTCCAGGCCGAAGCGATCGCGCCTGCTGGCGTAGCTGGCAAGCACGCACTTCATGGCGTCAGATTCGTTTTCCAGCCGGGCTTCCGCTGGTTGACCGCGTGCCGCAGCATGAGCTTCCAGAGCCCAAGTCGATGGCCGATATGACGAGGCAGAAACCGGCCCGGATCGGAGTTACGGACTCGCGAACGCGGTCCGCGAAACAGCAGCCACGCGACGTAAGCGAAGGATGATCGCCAGTCGGCCACCAGCCAATCGCATGCACCCAACAAGTAGAGATCGACCAGCGCCTCCCGGGCAGTTTGGAGTCGACTTCCGCGTTCCGCGGCCCAGTGAATAGGCCGCCCCGGTGCGGGAAACCACTTCTCGGTTGCCAGCAGCCTATCCACTCCGTATCGCCGACGTGCCTGATGCAGGTTGTCGATGTTGTCGGTGGCCATGAAGACTTTGCAGTTATGGCGACTGGCGAGGATCTTATCGGTACAGCGGAGAAGCTTCTCAACACCCAGGCTCAGATCGGAATTGCGCACATGCACCCCAACAATTTCGCCGGCGAAGTGACGGCCGCGAAACCGTTCCACCTGCCCGGCGAGTTCGGGGCGCAGGACGATTTCGGTGCGGACCAGGTCACGCAGAATCTGCTCGTCACTCTTGTCGGCGAGGTGCCGAAACTCTCCCCGGAAGTTGCGCCGCATTTCGTGGATCCGCTCGAAGCGAGAGCAGTAGACGACTACTTCTTCCTGGTAGTTCAGCCTGGCCGGATCCACAGTGAGCCTTGTCCATTCCGACTTCGCGTAGCACCTGCCAATCCGGTCCATCTGCTGATTGACGGTCGCCTCCGGCCGGCCATTCCAGGCCTCGGGAGCAATCGAACGCCCGCGCAGTTCTCCAGGCGTCAACAAAGACGCAGGACTCGTGAACAGGAGTGGAAAAACGTTCTCGCCGTCACGGCTGTAAGGTGGATCCGACCAGTCCACTACCAATTGGCGTCCGGTGAGCTGGCCGTACAGTATTGCGGTCAGCAAGCCTAGAAGCCGATTTCCCAACCCTCCCAACCCCTTCACGATCAGGATGCGGGTGGGCTGCTGGTCGGCTGCCATCCTCAAAGCTTAGCGCACGCCGGCGAGCCGCCGAGCGCCATGCTACACATCTCAAAGTTGTTGTAGTAGTAGAGATTCTAGTCCCAATTCCCAGAGGTCAGCCGATCGAGTGCCGTTGGCCGCAGGCGGTGAAGATGACTCGACTGTCTTGCCATCGACTTTGCCCGATTGAAGTGCGGTTGTGGCTGAGTGTGATCGCCTACAAGCTGGGGAATCTGTGGCCGGGGCGCCCTCTGGGCCGGGTGCCGTCGAGGAGCATTGAGAAGTGGCCGAAGACTGCACCCACGGCGGCGTTTATGAATTCATGTTTGTTTCGCCGCCCCTGAACGTGATCGGCGGCACCGGCAGCCCCGTCAACCGGCAAGCCATCAGGTAGCTTGCGGGTCGGCCGGCTGAACTCAGGGCTTCAGCACAAAATCGACGATCCTGAATACAAGAGGAGGGAGACATGCAAGTCAGAAGGCGGGAATTCCTCGGAACAGTCATGGGATTCTGGTCCGCGGCGGGAATCAGTGCACAGACGCGGTCAGGCGACATGATATTCCGCAGGCTGGGGCGGACCGGCGAACGAGTCTCGGCCATCGGACTGGGTGGTTACCACATCGCAAGTCCCCGTGAGGAGCAGGAGGCCATCCGGATCGTTCGCACTGCGATCGATCGCGGGATCACCTTCATGGACAATTGCTGGGATTACAACAATGGCAAGAGCGAGAAGTGGATGGGTGATGCGCTGCGGGACGGCTATCGGAAGAAGGTGTTCCTCATGACGAAGTTCGACGGGCGCACGAAGGCAGCTACCGCCCGGCAGATCGACGAGTCGCTCCAAAGGCTACAGACTGATCACGTCGATCTGGTGCAGTATCACGAGACTATCCGCATGGAGGACCCGGACCGGTTTTTCGCACCGGGCGGTCCGCTAGAGGCACTCATAGAGGCTCGAAAGGCGGGCAAGATCCGGTACATCGGGTTCACCGGGCACAAAGACCCGATCGTTCACCTGCGTTTTCAGCCATTCACGGAAGACCAGCTTTCCGAGCTTATCTCAAGGACGCGCGAACCTGCCCTCAGCGGCAAGTTCGAGCGGTTCAAGACGACCGCTCAATTCGATGGCACCGCCCGGAACCCACGGTGGATGGAGTAACGGATCGACCGACGCCCTGGACCAAGCCGCTCTGGGCCGATCTCTCCAGGCGGACCAGCACCTCGAGCAAGCTGCGCACCGCGTCCAACTTGCCGGGCGCCAGCTTGTCAACTCAGTATACGAGTCATAGCGCCGTCATCGAGGCACCACAGGCTGAAGGTTCGTGAGGCCATGCGCAAGGCGGCGGGCGACTGCAAAAGAGTCTCGGGTCAGCGGTTCCGCGGGATCGAAGATTTCGTAGCGCGGAACTTCGCCGTAGTAGGAGGCCCACTTGCTGTAGGTGCTCGGTGGGCCGACCAGCCGGTCACAGGCGGCCAGCGCGAAAAGGTCCTCCACCTCGTGACCATTGCCGTAAATCGTGTCGAGACCGGCGAACGCATCCTTCGGGACCGGGGCGTCAGAACAGAGGAGAAACGAAACGTTTCGATCCGCAAAGACCGCCTCGACCCGTTCCATGACCTGCCGGTACTGCCGGTGGGAGTAAAGGAAGCGGCCTCCCTTGAAGATGGGGTAGTCTGTCTGCCGGATGTGAATGCCTACCAGAAAGCTGCCCTTGTCACGGGCGGGCGCCACCACCTCGCGAGCTCGCCGCAGGTGTTTCTCGCAGGGCGTGAAGAACGACCGGACCACTTTGCCGTGCTTCTCACAGTTGTTCTCGCTTCTGAAAAACCAATCCTGAACGAACACCCGGCGATGCTTCCGTAGGAAGCAGAGAAACTCCGGGCTGTCCAGGTCCAGAGACTGATCTCGTCGAAGGCGGATCAGACCGACATCGTGGCCTCGCTGCTTGAAAGCATGGAGGAGGTTGGCTCCGCCGAGACAGGCGCGGTACAGGAGTTCACGAGCATATCGATTCAGTGGCGGTGTGGCCTTACCGGGCGGATACCGGCAGAGAAGATCGTTTGAGGTGGATGGAAAGTAGTGAGCGTAATTTCCAAATGCCGGATTGACGATGCCGAAGCCGTGCTCTGCGGCGGTGGCAATGAAGTGCGCGAAAAGCAGAATGCGGTTGGCCAGGCGGCCAACCTTCTTAGCGATGATCACCATGTCGCTCGCCGGGTGCAGTGTCGGTTTGGATTGCCGCCGATGGCGGCGCGGAATAGACGGGTCGAGCTCCCGCCAGCGCGAGGCGAATCCCCTTAAGCCAGCCGAGCACGCGTCCGGCTCCAGCAAACCCGCACACAAGAGAGTAGAGGGCCGCGACGGCCAGCAAGTGGGTGCCAAAGCCCGGCTCTTGCGCCGCCGCCCCGAGGCGCGTAGTGTCCAGGCTGTAAATCGGGCGGAAGGCACGACGGCGCGCGATTGCAGCCCCCAGAACGGGCACCAGGATCAGGATCCCAACCGGATCCATCCTCTGCCGACTCCTGCCGCGGCGGACGCCATCGGCGTAGTTCGTCTTCCAGATCTTCCGAAGGAATGAGCTGACCTTGTCCGTGGTCGGATGTCCCACTGCCGCCTGTGGAGCATGCCTGAGTCGCGCCCCGCGACTCACGGCCCGACCGACCAACTCGTAGTCGCCTCCTGACGGAAGGGACTCGTCGAATCCCTGGAGCTCCTCGAACAAGGAACGACGAATGAAAAGATTGGCGGTTACGGCGCGCGACAGTTTCACGTTTTGCTGTTGATCGAGAAACAGGTCGATCGTCAACAGGCTCCAGATGGTTGGCCGCGCCGGAACCTGAAACCTCACCTCGCCAGCGACGATGTCAACCCCTTCGAGGGCAGCAAGTCCCAGTTCCAGCCATGTCGGCTCAGGCAGGCAGTCGCTGTCGCAGAACGCGAGCGCCGCTCCTCGCGCGCGCCTGGCGGCCGCATTGCGTGCAGCGTAAGAGGTGCGGGGTGGGCCGGAGATCACTCGCACCCGGCCGGCCGCCGCCGCCGTGGGTGCCAGATCCGGCCGCGATCCATCGTCCCCGATGATCACCTCAAACCGCTCTTCCGGCAGCGTCTGCGCAGCCAGGCAGTCGAGCACGCAACCGACTCCGTCAGGATTGTTCCGAACGGGGATGATCACGGACACCCACGGAGCCTGTACCTGAGAAACGTGTTCTCCCCTCATCGTTCATCTGAAGTTTAATTGCCAGCGTCTATCATACGCTTTCCAGCCTTATCTCGGTGATTGCGGACCCGGCACGGCGGGTTGCGCTCACCAATCAAGCACATCCGGCGTGGCGATGCGAGGGACCGGGATCCAACGCACCACCTCAGGCAGGCACGCCATATAGTTCACCTCGGAAAAGTTCTCCAGCCTGTAGTGCCATCCCGGAAAAAAATCAACGCCTTGTGGCGTCAGCAATCCCAACCGGTAGCCCATCCCGCCGAGCAGCTCGAACGCGTCGCGCAGGTAACTCCGCGAGAGGATCCAACGACGGTTGTATTCAAACTGCAGCACTTCAACGGCGCGCCGCTCCAGCATACTTCGTGCGCCACGGAGCACGTCGAGGTCGGTCCCCTCGGCATCGATCTTGAGCAGATGGATGCGGGTGACGCCGTGTTCCCTACAGTAGCCGTCCAAGGTGTCGGTCTCGACGGTCCGGACCTCGCCGGGGCTCTCGAACTGCGGGATCAGAGAACTTATTTGGCTCCTGCCGGGGACGATGTACAACTCGCGTACGGAGCTGTTGGCCGCCAGCGCTTTGGCGACCAGTGTGACATGCCGGTCCCGGCCGGCTGTGCGCACGGCCTGTTCGATTTCGCTACAGCACTCGGCTACGGGTTCAAAGGCGTGCACGTGCAGCTTCCCAACACCGGCCTGCTCGCAATGTGCGAGCAGCCCGCTCGTCCACCGGCCCACGTTCGCTCCCACGTCGAAGGCGACCAGGGAACCGGCGAATTCCGATCTGCAGCGTGCCACGACAGCCCGCTGCAACAGCCGCTCGCCATTGAGGTCCATCTGATTGATGCTCGCCAGCCGACCGGCGCGTACAAGAGCAGCACCGGCTCGCACGAGCCTCCTTCTGCCGAACAAGCGGCGAAGTACTTCGGCGCCGAAGTCTCTGATGGCTGTCTCGAATCGGTGCACGGTCTTATTATTGTCGTATGGCGCTGGCACCACGCGAGTACAGCATCCGGTCGCGGATATCGCGCGCCATCCACAGGAACTTGATTGGCCGGAACGCCCGGACACGCCCCAGAAACCGGTTGCGCTGATTGTTGATGTTGATGGGCAGCATGGCAGGCTCCGCCAGCGGGACTGTGCGAGCCAGATTGGCGCCGTTGTGAACCAGGTGCCGGCACCGCCGGAGCAGGAGGTACCCGATGATGGCTTCCTCTCCGTTCCGCGCGGCCGTTTCCGGACTCCGGGCGATGTAAGCCGGTATCAGTCCTCCCATCGGGCCCCGCCCGGCGGCCTTTCCAGATCTCTGCCGGATGCTGTGGTACGCCACCTCGCGCCCCGGGAAGTGTGCCCTCATGAAATCCAGCGACGATTCGGCGTCGGTGGCGACGAAGATTCCCGCGTCCGGCGTCTCTACCAGCAGCCGCACCACCGCCGCGACGAAGGCATTCCGGGGCGCCACACACGGTGGCAATCGACTGCATCGATTCCTGGCCAACCGCGCCTGGCGGCTTTGCTGCCGGACCTTCCAAGAATACCGATCGCTGTTGCGTTTTCGAAAAGCCCTGCTAATAGACGCCCAGCGAGACGCGCAATGCCACCGACTCGGAGCGGAAATTGAGCCCGTAATCGGTCTCGTCGCCGTTCAGGATGCGAATGAACTTGAAAAACCCGTTTTCGTAGGTCCCCTCTTCCACGCGCATGAACTGGCGATGCTGGTTCGCGGCGGTGGGCCGGAAATCCACCCGGCAGGACATTCCGGTCACCAGGAACTGGTTGTCCGCAAGTTGTGCCACCAATGCCCTTCCCGTGGGCTCAGGATTCCCCGCCGCGGGATTGTGCCGGAAAGCCCCGTAGGAGATCACCGCGTCCCACGCCCCGAAGTGGAGCGTCTCGGTGGGCGTGCCCTTTTCTTCCGCGATGGCCTGCAGCTTGCCTTCGAAGTTGAGGCGTGCGACGTCCCGCATCATGGGGCCGATCAGCCGGTAGTTTTGCGCCGTCGGTTCCAGAAACTCCTCCGGCGACATCGGGGCGCCGTTTGGAGCCGGGCGGATGAAGCTGTAGTCCATGCCGAAGGGCGAGTAGCCGATCGCCTGCAGGCCGAGGGCGGAGAAGAAGAACCGGGAAACCGCCTCTCCCCCGCTGGTTTCGGGGATGAACAGGGCATTGTCGTTCCGGTGGTATAGCTCGAGCACCTTCAGGTATTGGGAGGGTTCCCGTAAGTAAATGTCGGGCGCCTCGATGTCCAGGGCCGGCGCGGCCACTTTCCAGATGGGAATCACGTTGTCCGTGGGACCGCCGCTTTCATAGCTGCCGGGCGCGCCCGGCTTGAGTGGATCGCGCAGCGAAGCGTTGGCATACAGCGGCAACGGATACACCGCCTTCCCGGCGGCGGCCACCTTACCCACGTAAGTGGCTACGGCCCAGGCGTGAAAGTTCACTTCCGCCTCGGCGCCAAACGCTTCCTGCCAGTTCGCGGGCGCAGTGCTGCCTTGCCAATTCATGGCCTTGAGAACCTCGGGCGGGACCGGAGCGTCGAAGAGCTTCTGCGCGGCCGGGCCGTAGTCGCGAACGGTTCCCCAAGTGCCGGCCTCGTTCTCCACCTGCACCATGATTACGGTGCGCCGCGGGTCGAACGCTTTAAGGTGGCGCATGAACGCGGTAAACGCGCGAATGTCCAACTCCAGCGACGCGGTGGCGAACGGCGAAGGCGAATCCACCGGTTGTCCGCTCTTGTCGACCAAATGGAAATAGCGCGCCGGCTCGGCCTTCATCCACTCCGGCATATAGTGCTGGCTGCCGTTTTTCCAGGTGCCGAACCAGAGCAAAATCAGCCGGACGTTGTGGTCGCGCGCCTGGGTGATGATGGTATCGACCATCGAATAGTCGAACTCGCCCGGACGGGGTTCGAACTGTTCCCAGTAGATGGGGATCTCGAGCGTATTTGCGTGGAGGTATTCGACGGCGGGCCACACTTTCGGCAGCATGGCCGGCCAGCCGCTCGAATTATGCGCCTGCGCGCCCAGGATCAGGAATGGCGCGCCGTCCACCATCAAGGCGTGACGCCCGTCTTTCCGGATCACCTGGGGGATGGGCCGCTCCTCTTCTTGTGCCTGAAGCGTCCAGGCTGCGCCGAGCGCCATCAGCGCGGCGATGCCGGCGGCCGCGTTGCGGAAGTGTGTGAGATGTGAGGTGCTCATCGGAATTCTCCCGAGAGAGCTTACTGTATCACGCTGCAATCCCGGTGAACCCGCACACCGAAAAGGCATGGGAAGGTGAGAAGCCTTACGGCAAATATCAGGCACACCGGCTTGCGGAGCGTCGGCGGCGTCACCCTTGTTGGCAAGGCGGTCTGTGTCGGAGAATGCATGGAAGGTGATTGACTCTGGCGACCTGATAGACGTGGCTGAGACGCTGCGGCATTACGCGGCTGAAATGCCGGACGTGCCCGCGCTGCTCGCACCGGGCCGGCCGCCGCTCCCATTTGCGGGCTTGTCGGAGCACGTTGAATCTCTCGCGCAGGCGCTTGCGGGTGCCGGCTTGGGCCGGGACGATGTGGTGGCAACGGTGTTGCCGGATGACGCCCAGACGCTCTGCGCTTTTCTCGGCGCGTGCCTGGTGGCGGGTTTTGCTCCCCTGAACCCGGATCTTCACGCCGCGGAATTCGAGTCCAGCTTGAGGGACCTTCGTCCGGCGGTGCTGCTTGTCCCGGCCGGCTCCCGGTCTCCCGCGGCCGGGGCCGCGGAATCCCTGGGGATCCCGATTCTTGAAGCGCATACCACCCCGAAGTGCGAAGCGGGGCTATTCACTCTTTCCGGCTTGAACACGGCAGGCAGGGCCGCCCGAAGTGTCCCCCAGCCGTCCGCCCTGGCGCTGTCGCTGCAGACCTCCGCAACCACCGGACGCGCGAAATTCGTGTCTCTTTCGCACGCAAATATCGCCGCGATGGCCCGCGCCAGCAGCCAGGCAATGATGCTCGGCCGCGCGGACCGATTCCTGTGCATGATGCCGCTGTTTCACCTGCAGGGAATGCTGTCGGCGTTCGAGCAGTTGATGGTGGGCGGGAGCGTGGTCTGCGCGTCGCCGTTCCATGCCGATCGTTTTCCGTCCTGGATCGACAAGCTTCATCCGACGTGGTACACAGCAGGGCCGGCGCTCCATCGCACAATCCTCGCTCTCCTCCTCGAAAAACCGAAAGTCTTGAGGCGATCGCGGCTGCGCTTTGTGCGGTCGATCGGTTCCGCTCTGCCGGCCGCCCTGCTGCGCGAATTGGAGGAAACACTGCGTCTCCCGGTCGTGGAAGGGTATGGGCTGACGGAGGCCGGTGCGGTAACCAGCACTCCGCTTTCGCCTTACAAGAGCAAGGCCGGATCGTCGGGCTCTCGGATCGTGCCGGGGGTCGGGATCATGGACGAAGCCGGAAACCTGCTGCCCGCCGGGCGCCCGGGAGAGATCGTGGTGCAGGGCCCCAACGTGATGCGGGAGTACCGGAACGATCCGGAGTCCACGCGCACAGCCTTTCGGAATGGCTGGTTCCGGACCGGCGACTTGGGCTGGTTTGATGCCGAAGGCTTCTTATACGTGACGGGGCGAACGAAGGAGATCGTCAACCGCGGAGGCGAGAAAATCCTTCCGGAAGAAATCGACAAGGTGCTCATGGCGCACCCGGACGTTACGGATGCTGCCGCGTTTGCAGTTCCGCATCCGCAACTGGGCGACGACCTGGCCGCGGCAGTGGTGCTGCGCGTAGGCGCAGCGGTGGACGAAACCGCAATCCGCGATTTCCTCGCCACCCGGCTGACGGCCTTTAAGGTGCCGAGCGCGGTGACGTTCCTAACCCGCATCCCGAAGGGCGCCACGGGCAAAGTGCAGAGGTCGCGGCTGACCGACGAGTTTGTCGAGCTCCGAAAAACCCGCGCGGCCGAACACGCCGCGGCCGCGCCCACAACCGACGACGAACGGGAGCTCGCCGAAATCTGGGCTTCGGTGTTGGGCATACCGGCGCCGGGCATCGACGACGATTTCTTCGGCTTGGGCGGCCACTCGCTGGCTTCGGCCCGCATTCTCGCTCGTATCCAGCAGAGCTTCGGCGTGGAACTGCGGCACGATGCCCTGCTTGCGGCGCCGACGGTCCGACGCCTGGCGGCCCTGCTGCGGACGCCGGGGGCACTGCGGGGACAGATTGTTGCCATCCAGCCGGAAGGCGCCAAGCCGGCTTTCTTTATGATGCGGCCGCTGCCAATTTTCCGCCCGCTCGCCTCCCGGTTGCCAAACGATCGTCCATTTTTGGGAGTGGTGATGCCCCGGGGCCGGCAATCGGAAAGCGGATCCGATCTCCCAAGTGTCGCCCGCCAACTGGTATCGGTGGTCAGGCGACAGCAACCCGCGGGACCGTACTACCTCGGCGGGTGGTGCGCCGACGGTGTGGTCGCCGTCGAGATGGCGCGGCAGCTTACCGCTCAAGGCGAAACAGTCGCCCTTCTGGCATTGTTCGACACTCCAAACCCGGCATTCTTGAGAAAGCACACTTTCCCTTCCAAAATCCGGCGGCGGTTGAACATGCAACTTTGGAATATAAGGTTCCAGGCGGCAAGCGTCCGCCAACTGGGCAGGAAAGAGGTGCCGGCGTACCTGGTGGAACGGTTGGCCACGGTAGCGCGAACCCTCGCGGACGCACTTCGGACCCTGGTGCTGCGAGAGCCACGTACTGACAACGCCATCCTCGGCAAACATCACCCCTCGGGGATCCGCTTGCGAATCATGACGTATCATCAGCAATCCTATCCTGGGGAAATGACGCTGTTCCGAGCTGTCGGCCGACCTGTGCTCTCTGTCAAGGACCCCAGCTACGGCTGGGAGGGATTCGCCCGTGGCGGCCTGGTGGTTCATCCGGTTCCCGGCGATCACCTCAGCATGTTTCTGGAGCCGAACGTGGAGGTGCTGGCCCACCAGTTCGCTGCTGAATTGGAGCGAGTCGACGCGTCGCTTGCGGCGCCCAGGGAAACAGCGAAGTGAATTCTCCGCGATGCCGGCGCGGGACATGCTGGAGAACAGGACACGAGTCGAAGTGGTAATCAGCAACATTTCCCTAAGGCAGGGTATGTCGTCCATTGACTTGGGCACGGGCTCTCACTTGGCGAAGCAGCGGGACTGTTCCAGAGCGGCCGCGACTATCTCGAGATTTACGACGAGCGACATTCGAACAAGGAGGATCGCTTTATTGCGATTGGTGCGATTCGAGCCGGCGTCGTCGTGGTCGTATTCACGGAAGTCCGGGAAGACGTCATTCGCATCGTGAGTGCAAGGAAAGCTACAAAGAAGGAAGTCCGTCTTTTCTGGGAATACATGGGAGGCATCCATGGATGAAGAAGTTCGTGAGATGACCAAAGAGGATTTCGCACGCGCGATGCCGCGGAGCCAGCGTGAGCGTATCCTGCATGGCCAGATCGATCCGGTGAGGGACATAGTCGCTCTCCGCCGATTCGCCGGCCTGACGCAGGAGGAGTTTGCGGAAGCCCTCAGCATCAGCGTTCATACATTGCGTAACTGGGAGCAGGGTCGGCGCAGCCCCGAAGGTCCGGCGTTGGCTCTGCTGCGTGTCGCAGCTCGCCACCCGCGCGTGCTGCGGGAAAACCTCGCGACGTCGGATTGAACGCGCGGAAGCAGATTGTCTCGTCTCCTCGCGCTTTTGCGTGCCAGTAGATTGCCTTTCCGTTATGCCGACACGGCAGGCTCTTGGCTCGATCGCCGCAAAACCGCGCTCACGCCCAATCGCACAGCGACTCGACGTAGGCCGCCGAGCCGTCGCGCAGCCAGCCGTCGAGCTGCGCGGGCTCTTTGAGCTGCTGGCCGCGAAACCGGCTCACTCCGATAAAGCGGCAGCGAAGCTCCGGCAGCGCCGTCATGTCGCCCCACAGTTTTTCGAACTGGCACACCGGATAAACGTCCTCCTGGCCTTTGCCCCAGCGCTTCTTCACGTCCTTGATGGTGACGTAGGTTGGCATTCGCATGGCGGTGGAGCGCACCGCCGCGGCCACTTTGCCCTGGTCCAGCAGGCTTTCGCGATTCAGCCCGAATAGCGCCAGCAGGCCATCGATGTTCACCCAGTGCGTGTTCGAGTTGTACCAGGAAAGCCCGGCCTCGATTTCTTCGTTGGGCAGCGCCAGGCCTTCCACCAGCCGGAGACGCCCGTCCACTCGCGCCAGACCGCCGCCGCGGTCGTCCAGGTGACGGTTGATTACCTCAACGCTAAGCGCCGCACCGCTGTCGATGTGCCAGCCGAGGACGGAGGCATCCACGCCGGTGCCCAGCGTATCCACGTTATGCACCATCAGGTACTGCAGTTGCGGCCGTTCGGCGAGCAGGCGCCGTAGAACGCCGTTGCGAAGCATGTTCGGCACCTCGTACCAGTGGCCCACCGGGTGCAGGCATTGCGCTGGAAGATTGTCGGTGTAATCCGCGCCCTCCCCCATCGCCTGCGCCCACTGAATCAGCGCCGACCGCACGCTTTCCAGCATTTTCTGCTGCCGCTCGTCGAGCACCTGCTGCGCCAGCTCCTCCCAGGCGAAGCGCAGGTCCCGCACCATGGGCACCAGGCGAAGTCCAATGGCGCGCCCCGGGGAAATCAGCAGCGGCCCCCGGTAGCCGTAGTTCGACTCCTCTTCGAGGAAAGTCTGGATGGCCGCGTGAGTGAGATAGCTGGTGGTGACGACATGCGGAACGGGAACGGAACTCACCCGGCTGGTCCGCCGGCTCTTCGCCAGGTGGACCTCGATGAAGTTGCGGTGCCGTCCGGCCGCTTTCCAGAAGGGATTCAGAGCCTTCACCGCGCCCGAGCCGCGCGTCCAGCGTGTGCCCGCGCCGCCAGCCAGCGTCACCACGGCCACGGCGCCGGCGGCCAGCGCTTCGCGCCCGATCGCGGCGTAGCGCTCCGGCAAGCCGCCCACGGCGTTGAAGACGTCGCCCGCCGCGGCGTCTTCGATGGCCGCCGCCGCGGGCAGCCGGTTCTGCTGCATTCCGATTCGCCCGGCGCGCAGGTCCGATTGAATCTGCTGGTGCACCACACGGTCGAAGCCGTGCTCTTCCAGCAGAGCGTCCAGGGTTTTCGCGACGGATTCCGATCGCGCGTCGCCCCTCGGCAGCATCCGGTCGACGATGGCTTGCACCGACCCGGCGAGTTCCGGCACGCTGCGGGTGGCGCGGCTGTAACACTCCAGCTCCGCCCGGCGCGACGGCGCAAGCACGCGCGGGTCCACGCGGATCAACGCGGGCACCACGTTCACGTAATAGCCGGCGGGCATCAGCGCGCCGCCGCCCTCCAGCAGTTTCGCTGTCGAGCCCTGTTCATTGATGGCGAAATCGTAAACCACCGGCTCCATCGCGAAAGGCACCGCCGTTTCCAGGCGCCGCTTCAGGCGCTGCATGATTTCGAGCAGTCGGCCCTGCGCCTCTTCCCTTCTCCGAGGCTGGAACATGAATCCCATGCCGCCGCCGGCCATGCCGCCGAGCATCCAGAAACCCAGAAAATCGCCGCCGAACCCGTCGCGGGCGGCGCCGATGATGGACTCGGTGTAGTGGTTGCTGGCCCACGGAATGATGGTCTGGATGGGCCCGAAAAAGTTCCGTTCGGTCGCCGCACCGATGCGGCCGACGTCTCCCGCCCGCAGCAGGTCTGACAATTCGTCGAAAATGCCCATGGCCCGGAGCCGGGCCTTCCACTCGGCTTCCGAGCGCAGCAGGTATTTCTCGGTCACCATCTCGAGAATCGGGCCCACGTCCTGCGCCATACCTCCGTGGCCGAGCACCAGGCTCTCTTGCAGGCGTTCTCGCGTTTCGGACGAAACTTCGCTCTCCGGGAAGACGTGGTGTTTCGGCAACAGGCAACCGCGGCTGACGCCGAATTCCGGATCGCCCTCGGCGGCTTCGACGCCGCAGATGATCTTGGCGCCCGGCCACAGGCCACCGGAATCCTGCCAGCCGCCGCCCGAGCCGCCCAGCCATTCGCCGAGTATGGCGCGCGCGGCCACCAGGCGGCGGTCGGAATCGGCCAGCGGCCCGATGAGCGTGCGAATCTGGTTCGTGGCCCTCATGCATACGGCGATGAGGCAGGCGAGCAGGTTGGTGGATACCGCTAGCCGCGATCCTTTCGGAATATCGTTGACGCGGCTCACCAGTTCAATGCCGCCGCCGGCCGCGCCCGTCAGCTTGGCCAGCACGCCGGCCAGCGGCGCCTCGGAGCCTTCCATCCCCGGCGGCACCAGGCCGGCAGCCACCACCGCGGCCTTCAGCAAACCCAGGTAGTCGCGCCCGAAATCGAAAACCTCCGCGATGGAGCCGACATCGGCCGTGGCATTCAAATCCACGCTCGCCAACCGCAGCACGGGTTCGTCGATCACCCGCAGCCAGGCCTCCACCGGGGGCGCCGGTTTCGCGGCGCCGTCGCGGACACACAAATTGATGGAGATGTTCAATACGCGCGCGCCTTCCGGAAAATCCATTCCGAGAAAAAAAATGTCGCTCCAGCCGCTGTGGCTCAGGTCCATGCGCACCGGTGTCACTTCGCGAAGGATGGGGAACAGGCCGGAAGCCTCGTCGCGCGCGAGCAGCTCGCGCCGGAAAGCGAGCGGATAATCGGCGGGGTGGCCCACCCGCGCCAGCCAGTTGTTTCCCCGGAACGAGCGCACGCTCAGGCGCACCTGGTTGGCCAGCGTCTGAAACGCCAGGCCGCGGTAGGCGGCGGCGAAAGCGCTGGAGAGCGCTCCGCCCGCGCCGGAGGCCGCCTGCGCGCTCAGCAGGGTCTCGATCGCCTGCTCGAAACGCCGATTGAGAATGTGTTCGGCGGCGGCGAAGGGGATAAAGCCGGAAGACGGAACGCCGGGCTTGAAAGGCAGATGGAAGCGGTGGATGGCGTACAGAAAGAACGCCGCCCTCACGCGTTCGTAGAGGTTCCCGGAAACGCGCCGGAAGCGGTCGAGCGCCGCGCATTCGGCCAGCAGTGTGTCCGCCTTCGCGGTGCGGCAAAAAGCGTCCAGCGAGCGATTGCGAACTTCCGGATCGCGCGCCGTGATGATGCCGGCCAGCTCACTCATCGCCGCACGCTCCGGCGGATTCCATCTGGCGCACCGCAATCACCTCCAGAATGCGCGCCAGCACTTCGGAGGAGTCGCGGCCGTGCAGCGCCAGCGCCAGTTGCGCGGTGAGGAACCCGTAAGGAACTCCCAGGTCGTAGCGCTGGCCGCCACTGAGCATCGCCAGGTGTTGTTCCCGGCGCGCCAGCTCGGCCATCGCGTCGGAGAGCGTGGCGCGGCCGTTGTCCAACAGCTCGGCGATGACGCCAAACAGCGTGGGCTTGAAAACGTGCATTCCGAAAAAGCACAGATAATATCCCGAGCGCTGCCCGGTCACCAGCAGCCGCTGCTCCGCCTCGGTGGGCGTCGGCTTTTCGATCACGGTTTCGACGCGGTAAAGGTTGGGGCGTCCGGCGAGGCGAGGCCCCGCGACGGCGCCATAATGCTGCAACACCGTTTCGCGCGTCGGCTGCACGGCCGAGACGCCGCAGTCTTCGGTTTCCGCGATCTCGACAACCGCCCGCGCGCAGCCTTGTCCGCCCGGACAGATATACACGTGGTCCCCCACCACGTGTAGGAATCCACTCGAGCCGACGAAGTCCCGCGCGCACAAAACCGCATGGGCGTAACCACGGGCGTTACTCTGCGGGATGAAGGTGAGGTGCCGCGCATCGTCGCCGGCCGCCTCGCGATACGACTCCTCGTCGCCGGGATAAACCACCACGGCAACGTCCTCGATGCCGGCGGCCCGAACGTGGCCCACGATAATCCGCAGGACGGGCTTCTCGACGCCGTCGGAATCGATCAACGTCTGCAGCGGCAACGTCCGCTGGTAGGGCGCCGCCGCGGTAACCACTGCCTTGGAAACACGCATATTGGTAACCACTTTATCCCACGCCGGGCAGAGGCAGAGGTGTGTATGCGGCGCGAAACCGCGCTAAGACTTGCGCGCCTTGCCCGACGACGGAAGCGGTTGCGGGGTTGTGGTCGGACCGTGGACCACCAGCGTGCCATCTTTCCGGATCTCCATCCGGTCCATGAACAGCACGCGGCGCGCCCCGGTTGCCGCCGTTCTGCCGGCGTAGATACACAGCATCTCCGTCCCATCCGGCGACATCGTCACGCAATTATGGCCCGGTCCGCTGACCACGCCGCCGCGGTCCGTGTTCTCACGTAAAACCGGGTTATTCGCCGCCTTCTTATAGGGGCCTAGCGGATGTTTGGACGTTGCATAACCCAGCGAGTAGTTCTTGCCCATGTAGTAATTCGCCGAGTACATGAGGTAGTACGTATCGCCGTGCTTGAACGCGGTGGGTCCTTCGGTCCAGCGCCGGTTTACTTCGCGCCTGGTAACGGAGAGGCTCTCCCAGGCGGTGTTCTTATCGGCCAGGCTCACCGGAGGACGCAGGATCAGAACCGGTTCGCCGACAACGCCGCTGAAGTCCGCCTTTACCTCAACTCCGTAGATCCAACTCTCTTCAATCTCGTTGTAAAGCTTTTCCTTGCGTGCCCACTCGGCGAGCTCGCTCTCGACCGGATGCTTATAACAGCAGCGCGAGTAAAACATGTACATCCTGCCGTCGTTGTCGAACAGGATATCCGCATCGATGGCCGGATAGCCGGGGTCGAACAGCGGCGCGTTGCGGATGTCGCGGAAAGGCCCGGCCGGCGCGCTGGCCACGGCAATGCCAATGCGGAAGTTTTCCTTCTCGTTGGTCGGATTGTTGCGCCACTGGGCGCTGTAGACCATGTAATAGCGATCCTTGACGTGGTAGACCTCGGGCGCCCAAAAGAAGTCGGTACACCAGGCATTGTCCGGGTTGCGTCGGTATGTCTGGCCGAGGGAGGTCCAATGCACGAGGTCGGTGGAAGTAAACGCGGGATACGCGGTCGTAGCCGTTTGGCCGGTTCCGTACATGTAATATTTGCCGTTGGGCTCGCGCAGAACGTAGGGGTCGGCGATTTTGACGTCCAGCGGATTCGTGTAGGTCTCCGCCGGCTTGCCGGCGAACCCCGACGCCCGCCCCACGAACGGCACCGCAAACGCAGCGCCGAGCGCGCGCAGAGCCTCACGGCGCGAGGCACGAAACGACGGCGGAGCCGGCACGCGCGGCCGCGCTCTTTCAAGCACCCGGCCATGATTGTCAACCAGGAGGGTAAGAACGGGTTCTGACATGGCGAAAGAAGACTCCTCTTTTGCAAAAAACAGGAACTGCCTTATGGTTTCACAGACCGGGTCTGTCTGTCGATTCCGTCTTGAATTCGGGCTCTTGCCCGCTATTCAACCCGTCCCGGTTCCCGAAGCTGGTCGCGAAAGCGGTACCCGTATTCCAATGCGAGAGGCACGCCCCTGGATTAGCGCACCGTGCATCCCCCGCACCGGTCGGCTTCGCTCCTCGATCGCGGCCTCGAACTGCTTTCGGACATTACCAGTGTGGAGACGAAGACTTTGCAGCGCGGTTGCCGTTGCCTGTGTCCGGCTGCTGACGCCGAGGCGGCTGAGAATCACGCTCACATGCCGGGCAGGCGCAGGTCCATCAGCACCACGTCGGCGGGGTGGGAATCGCAAAGCGACCAGGCTTCGTCCCCGGTTCCCGTCTCGCCAACCACCTCCAGGTCTGGCTGCAACCCGATGATGGCGGACAGCCCAAGCCGTACCACCGGATAATCGTCCACGATGACGACGCGTATCGCTCGGCTCTCCATTATGAGCACATCATACGGCCTCGCGCGCCCTTTATTCCTACGCCCCCAACTTTATTTGGGTGTATAACCCGCCCTTTTCTGATATATAATTACCCAAAACCTCTCAGAGTGCGCAGGAGATAATCCTATGAGACCGGTAACCAAGATCTACCGTCTTCTTGTGACGACGACCGCTGTGTTCACACTCGCGGCCCAACAACCACCGTCGCCAGTCGATCCCAGCCCGATCAACGGCGAAACATATTACCTGATCAATCAGCTCTCCGGTTTGCAGGTGGACCTCAACGGCAACTCGACGGCAAACGGCGATAAGATCCTCCAGAACACGCGCAGCTTCTCGAGTCTCAGCCAACGGTGGGCGATGACCAAGGCGCCGGACGGCAACTGGAAGATCAGCAACATCGCGAATGGCTTATGTCTGGACAGCGTATCGAGGCAAGGGGTCGTGTGGACCGTGCAGAACCCGTGCGGCATCAATATTGTCACCCAGGAATGGTCCTTCTCCTACGTCAAAAATGGCTACAACGCGATCACGAACACCGGCACCAACCTCGTACTGGATGTCGCCGGCTCCAGCACGAGCGCCGGTGCACAACTGATTCAGTCGCCACTCTCCGGGAACCCCACGCAAAGTCAGCAGTGGCTGTTTCGTGCCACGTATTTCCGGGGGAACGACAGCAGTCTTCAGGAAAAAGCGGAGTTTGACCGCGTCGCCCACCCCGGGCCAACTGTCCTCTGGTGGCATGATTCTTATCTCCCCGGACAGGATCTGCTGCAAATCTGGAAGAACCACGGGATGAATATGATTCGCGTTCGTCCCGCCTCCATCAACACCACCGTCTATTACCCAACTTACCCGGGCACCGGAGCCGGGGACCTCATCTTCCCGATGACAACTGCCCCGTACAACCACTACACTGTTGACGCTTCGGTCAGCCAGATAATTCCGGCTACGGCCACCGGGAGCGCCGGGCAACACGCGCAGACGGACTGGTCGGCTGTTGACTTGTGCGTGCGCGCGAAGAAGCTCGGCATGTCGTGTAACGTCACCTTGTTCTACAACGGCCAGAATACTTCCACCGTGCCTGGGCTCTGGTCCGGTAAGACTATCGCCCAGGTGGCGGGCACAGCCCCCGATTACACCGACGGTCTCATGTACCAGTATGTCAAGCAGGTGATGGAACTGTTTCGAGCGGCCGGCGGCTGGCCGGACATGGTTGCGCTCGGAAATGAAGTCAACACCGGAATGTTCACCAGCGGCATTACAGGCGGCTCCTGCACCCCGGACGGGACCGGTGGTGGGGCCTGCTTCGCGCCAATCCAGCGATCGGGCATGCAGGCGATTCTCGACGCTGCTTCCGATACGTCCAACCCTGCTGTTCTTGGGCCCCCTTTACCGCCTCCTCTCCGCTGCATTCACCCCGATGGCGGCCCCGACCTCCAGACGTTCTTCAACGGAGCTGTAAATACAAACAACATCCCCATTGAAGTCGCCTGCGAGAGCTACTATCCCGGCTGGCACGGACCTCTCACGCAAGCGCAGGCTAACTGGCACAATCAGAAAAACCAGCATGTTGCGGAAGTGAATATGGCAACTCAAGCAAACGGGCTTGGACTGCCACTGTTCAACATCGAGGACGGTGTGTCATACACCACCAGTGGAAGTCCTCAGGACCAATGGTATGTGCCACCCACCAGGTTACTCTCGCGTCAGGCTATGATCGACCTCAATAAGGTGCACAAGAACATGCCGCACAATCTGAGCATGGGCATGGAGTGGTGGGCTGGCGAGGCAACACCCATTGCGGGGATAACGAGCAACGAAAGGTTTTGGACCACTACTGGGATAACGCTATTTGACTCCTCGGTCGTGAGTGGAAGCGCCCTTAACAATGCCACGTTGCCGGTAATGCTCGCAATGGGCGGCAAGTTGGATCCCACCCTCGTCTACAAGTTCGTGAGCGCCGCCAACGGACGCATCCTGGAGACGGCCGATGCATCGACGGCTGCCGGTGCCGCGCTCCGTACCGGCCTTGATACGGGGGTTACAGGCCGCCACCAGCAGTGGCAGATCCTGGCCCAAGGGGCCAATCCCGGATAAACGGGGCCACCTACCCGCGGTAATGGATCGCCGGGGCGACGGATATTTCCAGATCATCAATATGAACCAGACAGAACGGACTCAACGTCCTGGATGTGAATGGGGAGGTTACGGAAGGCAGTCCGGTGGTGCAGAATCCCGAGACTGCTGGCGTGTTTGATATCACAGGCACAGACGCCACCAGGAGTGGGACATAATGACCGTCGGAAACTGCGGCGACATACCGGCGAACTGCACTGCGCCACCCCTGACAGCGACAGGAAACTATTACATGATCGTTAACAAGGCCACCGGTAACGTCCTGGCTACATCCGGAACGGGCGCGGACGCCACAATCGAGCAGCAGGCGCCGGCGGCCCCCTCCAATGGTGATTGGATGGTGCCCGCTAATAAAGGACAACTGTGGCAGATCTTTCCTGCGGAGATCACCGGACCCGCAACCACTACGATGACGTCCGTGGATTCGTCGGCGAACCCTTCTGTCTTTGGCCATTTGACGTTGACCTCTACGATCGCCGGGGGCACGCCCTTGGCGGGCAGCACGGTCACATTTAAAGACGTTGCTACGATTCTGGGAACCGTCACGCTTACGGGCGGCCAGACGACCGCCAGCCTTCGACACATCGACCCTACCGGTAGGATCGCACTCGATAACCGCCGTGTTCAGCGGTGACGCGAATAATGTGAGTAGCGGTTCGGATGTGCTAACGCAAATCGTGAATCCCTACGTCTTCACCGGGTTTTTCTCACCTGTGGCGAATCCGCCCGCGGTGAATTCGGAGAATGCCGGCCGGGCCATTCCTATTAAATTCAGCCTCGGAGGCGACCTGGGCCAGATATTCTCGCCCCCGGATATCCTAACCTTCAGCAGGTCGACTGCAATAGCGGAGCACCAATCGGCGGTGTCACTCCGGCGAACACGGCCGGCAACAGCGGCCTCAACTACGACTCGTCCAGCACTCTTTCACCTACGTGTGGAAAACCGAAAAGAGTCTGGCCGGGACGTGTCAGGAGTTCAACCTAGGCCTGATCGACGGGTCGGTTCACGTTCTGAACTTCAAGTTCAAATAGCGCACCGAACCGGGAACCGGCCCCGGAAGCCAAGCCGGTCGCGGATGACGGGAAGGGCGGAGCGGGTTCGTTCCGCCCTTCACCCATTAGCTGGGGTATGCGGCTCGGTTCCCGAATGCTGCGGATTCGGGCAGAACTCGACTAGCCTTGACGGGTCGAGACGCGAATGGCGTCGGCGGGGATCCGCTTCTGGTAATCGGCCCCTTGCAGGTACGCAGCGTCGTGGACCAGCGACTTGGGTGGGATGG
>CAWEOG010000029.1:0-158467 GCA_963810595.1 Bryobacterales bacterium
CCGAAACAAGACGACTCCTGATCGGCTCCTATTTTCTGGCCGAATACTCTTTAGAATCCGCCGCCCTGTTCAATCCTTCCATCGTGCCGCATCCCGACCAGAGTGGTCTGCCGTCCGGCGCGCTGCGGTTTATTCTCAGCTTGCGCGCCACCGGGGAAGGCCACATTTCTTCCATCACTTTTCGGACCGGCATCATCCATCCCGATCAGCGGATCGAGGTATTACCCGCCACGGGCTTTCTCACCGAGCCCCGTCAGATCCCAAACCCCCTGTACGAGAAGGCGCTGTTCGGGCGAAAACTCTCTGAACTGGGATTGACGGGCGAATTCACGCGCCGGGTCATGAACAAACTCGGGGATTCGTTTGCACTGGAAGATCTTCGCGCCGGGCTCCAAGCGGAGCAGTTCCGTCTGCCGGATGGAATGACGCAGGAGGACCAGGACGCCTCGCAGGGGATTTGGATGCTGGCCCGGTCCAACTACGAGGTCCAGTTCCAGCCGGAGCAGCAGTTGCATGAGCGCATATTGTTCCCAGCCACACCCTCCCAACGCAACGGCATCGAGGACGCCCGCTTCGTTCGTTTCCGGAACGACGATGGCGCCCACATCTACTACGCGACGTTCACCGCCTTCGATGGCAGGGTCGTCGTGCCGGAACTGGTGGAGACTTCCGACTTCCTCAATTTTCGATTCATTACCCTGAATGGTCCGGCCGCGGAAAACAAAGGCATGGCCATCTTCCCGCGGAAGATCGGCGGCCGCTTATGCCATGCTCTCCCGCCAGGACAACGAGAACATCTACCTGATGTTTTCCGACAACGTCCACTTCTGGAATGAGCGCAGCGTGCTCCTCAAACCGGCCTTCCCCTGGGAACTGGTCCAGCTCGGGAATTGCGGATCTCCGATCGAGACCGATGCCGGGTGGCTGGTCCTCAGCCACGGTGTCGGCCCCATGCGACAGTACTCGATCGGCGCGTTCCTCCTCGATCGCGACGATCCGGCCAAAGTGATTGGACGGCTGCGCGAACCCTTGCTCAAGCCGAACGAGAACGAGCGTGAAGGTTACGTGCCCAATGTCGTTTATACCTGCGGCGCTCTCGTCCACAACGGCGAACTGATCATTCCTTATGGCCTGGCCGATCACGCCACCGGCTTCGCAACCGTCCCACTCGCCGAGGTGCTGGCGGCCATGAATTAGGAAGACCGTTTACGAGCATGACCATCCCGAACAAAAGAGTGGCGATCCTGTCGCCGGTAGCCTGGCGAACGCCTCCCCGGCAATACGGCGCGTGGGAGACGGTTGCCGGCAACATCACCGAAGGACTGGTCGCCCGTGGCTGGGATGTGACGTTGTTCGCCACTCGGGATTCCGTGACCCGCGCTCGCCTGCATGCCGTGGTAGACCGGGGGTATGAAGAGGATCGCGCCATCGATCCCAAAGTAGCCGAGTACCTTCACATCTCCGAAGCGTTCGAGCACGCTGCCGAGTTTGACCTCATCCACAGCCATTACGACTTCATGGCGCTGGCCTACACCCGGCTGGTGAAGACGCCGGTCCTCACCACCATCCACGGATTCTCGTCTCCCAAAATCATGCCCGTGTATGAGAAGTATCGTGACGGATACTTTGTCTCCATCAGCAACTCCGATCGCGCACCGGGCCTGAATTACCTGGCGACGGTCTATAACGGAATCGATCTCTCGCTGTACCCGATCCAGGAACGCGGCGGAGATGACCTGGTCTTCCTCGGCCGGATTCACCCGGACAAGGGTGTCCATCTGGCGATCGAGGTCGCTCGCCTGAGCGGGTCGCCGCTGCTCATCGCGGGCATTATCCAGGATCAGACCTACTTCCGCGAGCAGGTGGAGCCCCACCTCGATCAGACCATCCGCTACATCGGGCCGGTGGACGTGCCGGGCAAGAACGAGTTGTTTGCGCACGCCCGAGCGCTGCTGCACCTGAACACCATCCCGGAACGATTCGGACTGGTCCTGGCGGAAGCCAATGCCGCCGGCGTGCCCGTGATCGCCATGGACCTCGGCTCGTGCCGTGAAGTGATCGAAGACGGGCAGACGGGTTTTCTGGTCAACAACGTCGACGAAGCGGTGCGGGCCCTGAAGCGCCTGGGTGAAATCGACCGACGACGCGTGCCGCCAACGGGTCCAGGAGTGCTTCTCGATCGAAACGATGGTGAAGGCATACGAACGGGTCTACCAGACGATTTTCGAACTGGAAGCGAAGAGGCGATATGAAGCCGGACATTGTCAGACGCTACGCTCACAACCCCATCCTCACCAAAGCCGATATCCCCTACCCGGTGGAAACCGTTCACAACGCGGCGGTGGTGAAGCATGGGAACGAATACATCATGCTGTTCCGATCCCATCTCCGCACGGGACGGTCCATCATTGGTTTGGCACGCAGCCCCGACGGATTCCATTTCACCGCCGATCCGGAGCCCTTTCTGACTCCTGCCAGAGACGGCCTTTTTGCGGCCTACGAAGAGTTCGGCGTCGAGGATCCACGCGTGACACACATGGACGGGGAGTACCTCATCACCTACAGCGCCTACTCGCGAAATGGCGTGCGGATCGCCCTGGCAAAGACGAAGGACTTCAGTCACGTGGAAAGGATCTCCCTCATCACGGAGGCGGACTACCGGAATGTGGTGATCTTTCCCGAAAAGTTCGACGGACTCTATGCCCGGCTTGACCGGCCCCATTCGGAAATCGCGCCCTGGTCCATCTGGATTTCCTATTCTCCGGATCTACGTTTTTGGGGACGAATCCCAGCTCATCATGAGGCCCGAACCATATCACTGGGACGAAATGAAGATCGGTCCGGGCGCGCCGCCGATCAAGACGGACCAGGGATGGCTTTCCATCTATCACGGCGTCTTCCGGACTATGGACGGATCGGTCTACCGGTTGGGGGTGGCTCTTCATGACCTGCAGAACCCGGCAAAGATCATCGGCGTGGGCGACTCGTGGATCTTGCAGCCGGAAGATCCCTGGGAAATTACCGGGTATGTCCACAACGTCGTGTTCACCTGCGGCGCCGTTGCGGAGTCCGATGGAACCGTGAAGATCTATTGGGGCGGCGCGGACACGGTCATGTGTGTGGGCGAAGCGAATGTCTCCGATCTGGTCGCGCTATGCCTGGATCACGGCAGGCCGGCAAAATGAGCGTGGCACAAGTCTCATGCCGCACTCAAAACAGGATATTGGGCCCGTGGAATCGCTAAGTAGAGGGCGAGTTTGACCACGATCCAGAGCGGCACGGGTACCAGCTTCTGTCCGCGCTTCAGGCGCGAAGGTTTCGGCACGTCTACTTTGTCGGCCATGGCAAAGCGATACTGCTGCCCAGGCAGTCAATCGCCTCCTCCATTGCCTGGGTGGCATCGGCGCCGTCCGTATGGGCCGTGGGGAAATCGGGAAAGCCGACGAGATACCGCCCGTCTTCATCACGTTTGAAAACCGCGGGGTAGGCGAAGGTAACCATCACGTCTCCTTACGAATCGCGGGTCTCCCGGCCATGGCTGCCTTTTCCGGGACCTGGCTCGTACAGACAGCGAACCCCGCGGCGGCGCGCAAGGCGCTGCGGCTTCCGCAGGAACTCGCTTCCCTTCGCAACCATAGTGTCGTACAGATTTGTGCGAGTGGCCTCTTGCCGTGACAACGGCCGAAGGTATGCCGGGCGGGCCAAGGCAGGCAGGTACGAACTGGTCGCAGGAATTCAAAACGGTCCCTATGGTCGTGCCGCTGTGGTACTGTCCCAGAGGCCTCCCCAGTGGTCGGGCTGGCTCGAGATTCAATTGGCCACTCCTTGGGTAATTTGGCTATTAATAGGCTACTGTGTGGTGGAACTACTTCCTGGGCACGCTGCGAAAGGCCTACAAAGAGTTCGAGCACCAGTTGAATTGTTGCCTCCCAGTTCTGTTGTGGCTTCAAGAATAGTTGCCGAGCACATCGGCTGCTAGAGCCCGTTGCCCATCGAGACAGCCTGCTGCGACGGACTGGCGAAATTGACGAAGGTGGCAGACGGCAGGCACTTTCGAGATTTTGGCGAACCTGTTGTATCAGTCCACCCTGGTCATTTCAGACAAACCGCTCAGGATGTTTCTTTCGAAGTTCTCGAGCCTTCAGCCGGGTAACACGTTTGCCGGAGGGCCATACCTTTACATAAATCGCGAGCTGAGCATCTTGATATGCGGTTCCGGATTTGCCGAGAAGAGCTTCGTCCACGGAGACGTTCGTGCCAATCACCTGGAGAGATGGGGCAATGAGTAGGCACTGCACTTCACGAATGGTTTTTCGGAAGAGCCGAGAGATCAGGGCAAGCCAGGCAGGCACGAGCAGAGGGCCTTTCGCGTGGATGATCTCTTGGACCACGGCTGAAAACCGTCCCTGAAGGCCAGCCAGATCAGCGGCAGAGACAAACGCGACCTTAACATACTTGCGAAAGCGTCTTGTGTTTTCTGCATTGTACTGAAAGAAGATCGCAAAGCTTCGGAAGTCATCGTCCGTAGGGTGAGACAGGCGTTTCCCGTCGCACACTACAGGTTCACCCAAGACCAACGTCTCGTCACGACGAATCAGGGGAATCTCATAGCTGACGTTGAGTTGCTCATTCACCACAGTCTCTTCTCTTGAGCCTGCCGGCCACTTGACTTCGCCAAGCGCCGAGACGACGTCCTCCTTTGACCGCACTGCAATCTCCTGGGGATATGCCAAGTTTACCCACAAATTTCGAATCGGTGACGTCCCGCGATTTTGAATGACTATTGGAAGAAGTGTGATTTGGAATCGAGACGAGCTTGGAACGGCGACCAACACGATCTCGGCGAAAGCTTCAGGGATCTCCTCGGTCGGTGCAGCAAAGGAAGCCAACAAGGACGCTTTCGAAAAGACTCCCTGACGAATGGCGATGTGGTATGCAACAAATACAGTGACGAGAATACCTGCAATTGCAGCCACAAGTTCCCACGAAACCCCTGAAATCTCCATTCGAGATAACCTCTTAGCGATCTTAGCGCGGCCATGGTCAGATGTGCGGGGAAAATAACCGGGCGTGAGCCTCGAACATACAATAATACTGAAGATCTGCTGACCAAGTCGCGCGGCCGCAAATTGCCCCTGGGCCACGGGAACAGCCCACTGCGACGGATTGGCGAAATTCGATGAAAGTGGCAGAGCTCTGCCACTTTGACCTGTTTTGGGATATTTGAGGGACTTCCTGACCGTTGGTGGCACTACTTGAATGAAATGCCTTGAATCGTTCGTCGTGTGCTGCCCGGACTGACCTGTCTCGCCACCCAGCGTGGCACCAATTGGCGGCGCGTGTTCGTTGCCGCCGGCGGCCGATCGACGTTCCCGCGGCTGCTCGGATCCAACCTGGCAGAGATGTACGTCCGGGGCCTGGCTGAGTTATTGCTTCGGCCCGCCGGGAGCGACCATGCGCGTCTCGTAGAGCTTGATTCCTTCGCCTGTGTAGAGAAGCCTGGCAGGGGTCGTTGTGCGGTTGTCCAGACAGGCGATGGCGAGCACGGATTTCAGGGTCTGCCGCTGGTCGGCGACCAGCGCCAGGATTCGTTTGCCGGCGCCTGCGTGTTGGGGCGAAAAGGACCCCCTGAAACTGTACATGGCCGACAGGCCGTCGCACGGCGCGGGCTGGCCTACCATGCGAATGCCGTTCCGTCTGAAGTAATAGGCCAGCGGGGCCGTGGACGGGATCTCGGCAAATATCACGTCCCCCGGCGCCAGGCGGCCCTTCATCCAGACCGTGAGGTCTTTGATGCCCGGCAAAGTGGACCGGGAGGGGAGGCGGTCCCCGTAAAGAGTTGCGCCACCTACCAGCAGAAAGCAGCACGCTGCAACCGCGGCCGAGAGCCGGGACGACCGGGTCTCCGAAGATCCCGCAAAAGCCCGTACCAGCAGCCATAGGCCCCCGCAGGTGACGATCAGGCACACAGGCAGAAGGAAAAGCCAAACCCGCCCAAACGGAGTAACTCGCTGCACAAACACCACCGGCGTAATCCACAGAAGCGCCGCGAGCAGGATGGGAATGCGGTGCGCGGCAATGCGCCGGTGGAATACCAGCCCGGCTGCGAAGGCAACCACGAGAACCCAGAGGAGGGGCCCCGACAAGTCGGCCGTCATCAGGTTCCAGGTCCTTTCCAGGGTCCCTGGCAAATGCTCGAACAAGTAGGCGAAACTTCGGGGGCGCACGTAACTGTTCGCAAACAGAGGTCGCGGGCCGGAAACGAGCAAAACTGGCAAATAAAGCAACGTGGTTAAGATGCCCGTGGCGGCGAGAGCGGCAAACAACCTGCCGAGGAAGATGCGCCGCGCTGCCGGCTGCATCGGGGATGAAGACAAAACCATCCAGAGCGCCGCGGCGCCGACGGCGTAAAGCATGATTGGAATGGTGTAGAAACCCAAAGCGGCAATCAAAGCCCACAGAAACCAGACCGGCCGGCTGTCACTTTCCAGCAAGGAGCGACTGGCGATCAACAGAAACAGGAACAGCACGCAGAGCATGGTGTAGCCGCGCCCATTCACGGAATACGAGACCAGCGAGGACGCCGTCGCGGCGAGCGCCGCGGACATCAAGGCAACGTGTCGGTTGTAAAGGGTGCGTGCCGCCCAGTAGGTGGCCGGAATCAGCAGGATTCCGGCGAACAGGGCCGGCAGGCGGATAGCCCATTCCGCATCTCCGAACACACGCCAGACAAAGTGCAGTAACAACGTGTGGAACAGGTGATTGTTCGGCACCGTGTACCAGGTAAGAGCCACGAACAGCGGTCTGGAAGCGTAGACGACGAGCGTATCGGCCTCGTCGAAACTCACCGGCTGGAAGAGGAAGCGGACTCGAAGGATCGTGCCAAGTACGCAGAATGCCAGAAGAAGCCCAACATTCAGACTACCGTCGGACCTCAACTCGCCGATAAACGATCTTGCGGCGTTCGCCAGCAACCAGGGCAGCGGACAGACCGATTCCCCCATCCAAGTCTGAAACCTGCGCCGGAATATGCCCACCAGGAGAGCGGCCAGGCCGAAGCCGGCCGCGCAGATTCGGAGCCGTATCATTACGTCGGGAAAGATGCGGTGAATGACCTCGGCCCCAATCCGCACCCGGCTGGGGTCCGGGGCCGTTCCGTAAACAGCCCGGATGACCGTCGCGTAAGAGACGAATGAAACCGCAAGGCAGGCCAATGCCGCCGCCGCCGAGCCGCACGCGATGAGCAGAGTAAAGTAGTAGGCCGACCGGCTTTTCGGGGCGGTTGTGCGTTTGCTTCCCGGCTGGATGTCTACTTCCACTGCGGGTTCACCGTCCCCCTTCCGTTTGCTGCGTTTCTGCAAGGGTCCGCCATGGCTCTCAGGAATCCCGGCGCTGTTGCGCGCTGCCCACACCGGGCAGCCACCCCAGTCGGTCAGACACCGTCTCGATCGGCTGTGGAGAATCGAATTCCAGTGCATTCGCTGAGGATTCTCGTATTGTATTACCAAGCAGCGGGAGCTGGATCTCGACGCCGCTCCACCAGATCGGTCACCAAGGGGAAGAAAGGCGGTCGGCGCCCGCTGTTCGGGTATTTCCTGGATTCCGTCGTCATCTTCGAAGCCTGAGACTTGCCTCACCGAGTGTCAGGCGAGTTCCGGGATGCCAGAATCGTCTCGGATGGCTGTCGATCGCCTCCAGGCCACGAGACGTCGAAGGAGAATTCACCGGATTTGGTTTGGATGTTGACAATCTGCGGGTGCCGTCACACCGTATCAGACAACCAGATCCCGTTTCCTTTGACGCCACCTCCAAAACAATGCAGAATGAGTAAGGTTATCGACAAGAACGAAAGGGGAACTTCGTGCGCATTACATCTAATCCATGGCGCATCGCATTCTTACTCCTCGGTATCACCGCCGCTCTGTGGATCGGCTCAAGCTACGCTCAGACGGTACCGGCCCAATCCCAGACGGCAATCCAGATGGCCCAGGCCCAGCCGGCCCCACAAGCTCAACCGGCGCCGGGCCAGGCTCCCGCGCGAGCCCGATCCACTCCGCCCCCGCCGGTTCCGGGCGGCCGCGGCGGACCCGCGCCGGTCCCCCGCAAACATCTGCTCGTCATCGGCATGACGCGCGGCTACCACCACGGCTCCACTTCCAACGCCCTGGCCACCTTCTGGAACCTCGGCAACGAGTCCAAGGTGTGGGACACCGAAATCAAAACCGATATGGAATGGGTGACCAAACGCCCGCCCGGAAGCGAAGCCCACAATCTCGACTGGTTCGACGCAGTCGCCTTCGTCAACACCACCGGCGACTGGCAGCTTAACGACGAGCAGAAACAAGCCCTGCTCTCCTTCGTCCACGATGACGGCAAAGGCCTGATCATGGCCCACGCCGCCATCGACGCCAACTACGACTGGCCCGAATTCGCCGAAATGACCGGCGGCTGGTTTCAGGCCCACCCCTGGGGCACCTTCGACGCCCCCGTGATCGTCGAGGACCAGACCTTCCCGGCCATGAGCCACTTCCCCAAACGCCTCCACCTCTACGACGAAATGTACTCTCCCAAGAAACTGGTCGCGCGACAAGGTCAACGTGCTCATGCGCCTCGACGAGTCGCAGCTCAACTACACGAACCCGCAATACGGCATCCAGACCACGCGGCCCGACAAGGACCAGGCCATTGCGTGGTCCAAAATGTACGGCAAAGGACGGGTGTTCTACTCCAGCCTTGGCCACACCAAGGAAGCCTGGGAGAGCCCGGACGTCCGGAAAATGTACACCGAAGCCATCAAATGGGTGATGGGCCGCACCGAAGGCAGCACCACCCCGCACGCCAAGGTGAACTGACGTGCAAAGCCGACGCTCTTTCCTCGCCACCGGCGCCGTCACCGCCGCCATGTCGCGCTCCGCCATCGGCGCCAACGACCGCATCCGCTTCGCCATCCTCGGAGCCGGCAACCGCGGCTCCTACGTCGGCGGAGTCTTCACCGACTTCCCCGACGTCGAACTGGTTGCCGTCTGCGACGTCTACAAACCCACCCGCGACGAACAGGCCGCCAAACTTGGGGAGAAGACCCACTCCAAGCCCGAGGCCGTCGCCGACTACCGCCGCGTACTCGAACGCAAGGACGTGGACGCGCTTCTCATCACCACGCCCGACCACTGGCACGGCCCCATGGTTATCGAGGGCTGCCAGGCCGGCAAAGACGCTTACTGCGAAAAGCCTCTGAGCAACAGCATCGAAGTCGGGCAGCAGATGCGCGAGGCCGTGCGCCGGCACAACCGCGTCGTCCAGGTCGGCCTTCAGCAGCGCTCCTGGGACCACTTCCAAGCCAACGCCGCGCGGGTCGAGAGCGGCATGTTCGGCAAGGTCTACATGGCCGAGTGCGTCTACCAGGGCAACTACACCCGCCCGGAAGGCCAGCCCGTCGACCCGCCAGAAGGCCTCGACTGGGAGCTGTTCCAGGGGGTCGCCGAGCGCCATCCCTACACCCCGATGCGCCAGCGCTCGTGGCGCGCCTTCTACGACTATGCGGGCGGGACCTTGACCGACTGGGGAACGCACCTCACCGACGTGGTCCACTGGTACCTCAACCAGCACGAGCCGATCACCTGTTCGGGCTCCGGCCAATTCGCGCGCGTTGGTCCGCAGCCCGGACAACTTCCCGACGTGCTGGCGGTCACGTGGGTTTACCCCGGCTTCGTGATGACCTACACCAACTGCGTCCACCAGGACCCGGAGTTCGACGTCCAGGGGACCTACTTCCTGGGGACCGCCGGCTGGCTGCAGGTCAACCGCACCGGCTACCGCTTCCGGCCCAACCCACAGCGAGGAGGCCCGCGGCGCGGAGCAGAGCAGCCGGCCCCGTTTGAACCGGTCACGAAATCGTTCCCTTACAACGGCGGCCCATCCGACCACGCGCATGTCCGCAATTTTCTCGATTGCGTCAAGAGCCGCCAGGACCCTATTGTCAACGTCGACACCGGGTTCTATTCGACACTTCCGACACTCATGGGCGTGCTTGCGATCCGCAACGGCAGGACTTATAAGTGGGACGGCCGGACGGCCGTTCCGATTTAGGTAGTCAAACCGGCAGGAATGCCGGTGGCGCCTGACACAGACAGGAATGTCCGTGCCACGGCAGGCTTACTTGATGGTGATACGGGTTAGGTTCGCCAGTTTGCCCGCCACTGTTAGCCCCAGCGCCACATCGCCCCTCCCGGCTAGCGTGGCCGGCAACTGAACATTGATCTGGTCGAGCCCGACGAAGCCTCCCTGTGCGCCGGAGTAAAGCACCGGCACGTTTACCCCCCCGATGTTCACCGATACCTGATCCAGCGTCGCGTTGCGGAACCCCGTGCCATAAATGGCCAGGAAGACCTTCCCGTTGGTTACATCGACCGGAGCAGCCAGGATGTTACCCCCGCTGTCCAGTTTGAATACGTTCTCGATCGACTGTTGTCCGTCGGGGGTATACCGTAAAACGTTGGCGGCAATCAACAACGATGTGTTCAGGGGGAACAGCGCGGGCCTGACAGTCGCGATGGTCACCAAACCGGTCTGAACCGTGCCGTCGCCGGATTTGAATGTCACCGTAGCCGGGCCCAAAGCCACTGCTGCCGGCACGAGGTAGTTCACCTGGCTGGACGACACATAGAAGAGCGGTGCTGAACTGACCGCCCCGTCGGAGTCTTTGAAGGTCACCGAGGTTCCTTTCAACGTCGTTGTTGACGTATCGGAGGCCACCTCCGTGCCGGTCGCCAGATTCGATCCGTACGCCGAGGCAATCGATTCCGCGGTGAGAACCTCCGACTTGTTGCCTGCCAGCACGCTTGCCACCATGTCGCCCGCCTGGAGCCGCTGCTGCGCCGCCAGTTTGTCGGCCATGGCCATCACCTGATGGTTCAGCACCACGGGAGCTTCCGCCGCATTCGGATTATTTGTGTTGAACTTGTCCAAGGCCTGCTGACAGAGAGCTAAAGCGCCGGCATAATCGCTGGCGGCGGCCAGCAGATCCGCTTTCTCGGTGTAAGCCTCCAGCACGTCCGGTTGCCGACTGATCAGCGTATCCAGCGCGGACTGGGCGCCGGCTGTGTCGCCTTTCTCTCGCGCGTAGGCGGCGATGGCGAGGTACTTGGACGCGTCGTCCTCGGAAGTAGGCGACGACGGCTCCGTTTCCATTTGCACCGTCGCGCCACTGCTCTCGACACTTCCACTCCAATTGCCGGCCGCGGCGCCCGCCGAGGTGTTCAGCGTAACCGACAGGCTGTACAGGCCGATCGGGAATGGCCGACGTGTCCGCGGGAGCCACCAGCCAGATTGCCTGGCCGGTCTGCGATGCCGCTCAACGAAAGCGACTGCGTGGCCGGGGCCACTAACTGCACCGGCCAATTCTGCGCGGTCCCGTTCTGGTCCGTGATGGTCAAATGCAGCGCCTGCGTCCAGGCGCCGCTGTTGAGGCCGACCTTCAACGGCTGATCGTCGGCCGGAATCACCACCACGCGGATCAGCAGCGGCCAGCCCTTCGCCACCACCGCTTCGCTCTGCGCGTTGACGTCCAATCCCAACTCCGGGGTGCCTTGCGCCCGCAGCCAGCAGGTGAGGCAGAGTATCATCAGGCAAAGCCAGGCGTGTCTCATCAGTCACCTCCTTGGCGCTGAAACATTGTCGTTGACCAGAATCTGGTCACGGCAGTCTCCCCGCCCCTGCACCGAATCGCCGTAGCGCGCCTGCGGCAGCCGGTTGGCGTCGTTTACTCCAGTTCCCTTGCCGTCGGTGCACAGGCTAAAACCGGCGGGCTCCGCATCGACCAGGTAAATCACGCTCCCATCCGACTTGGAGAAATAGCCACGAGCGTCGTCGTATCGCATCAGGCAGGAGTCATTACCAACGTGGGTGTCTCCCTCTACACCCAATTGGATGGTGAGCTCAGTATCCGCGGGCAGCGGGTAGGCGTCGCCCGACTCGTTCAGCACCTGTGCGGGCCTTCCTTGAAACAGGGTGGTGTTGGTCGCGGAATCCCGGTAGAAAGTGCCGAATTTGGACTTCGCGTCGCCGTGGTGATAGACGTTGACGCAGTGGAACAGCTCATGAGCCACCGACGATGCCATATAGTTGATCCATGTCGACGCAGCATCCGGCAGCAGCTGCGGCGCCACCACCTGGGTGATTGATTTCGGCGTTCCCGGACCTCCCTGCGCCTCGGCGTAACCGGCATCGGCGGCGATGGGCACGATGATGACACCGTGCTGGTCGCCGTTGTGGGCCCCCGCGCCGTAGTTGAAGTTGATCACCCGCGCGGCGGACAACTCCGACCCCTTTAGCGTGTAGTGAACTTTCAGACCGCTCAGGCTCTGGAACAATCGGAACCCCGACAAATAGAAAGCGCCGGCTCTGTTCACCAGAAAGAAATCCTTCTTTTTCGTGTCGCCTTCCACGCGCTGGCCGTCGATCAGGAATCCGCGGTACTCCTCGTACAAGGTCAGCCCGTCCCCGGGGTTATTGTCGCCCGGAGGATCTATTTCGTTATCGCTATTGTCGGCCAGGCTCTGAATGCCGTTGTCCTGTTTCCATTTGTCGGCGATGGAACTGCTTGCCGAGCGCTTCGGCAGCCGGACGTCGGTCTGTGACGGATCTCCATCCAGGTAGCCGACGATCCGGCTTAGATCGGGCATCACGGCCGTCACCTTGACCGTGCCGAATGCGCCCCAGTCGTACGATGCGATGGTGGCCGTCGATTGCGTAAACTCGCCCGGCTTGCTTTCGAGGCGCTGCCCGGTTGCATCGGGAACCAACACCCCCTCGGCGAGATTTTCCAGCTTGAGATCGAATTCCTTGCTTGCGTTGGTGAGCGGTGCGTTCATCAGATATCCGGGCTCTTTCGAACAGTTGGTGAGCTCCCAAATCCAGTAGAGTGCCTTGACTTCGGTGGTGCCGCCTCCTTTGGCCTGCAACTTGGCTATCAAATTGATGCTGTTGCCGCGCGCGCCGTTATCTCCCGCGGTGGGGCGCCAGTTCTTGTAATCGCTGGTGTTCTGGACCACCACTTCCGGCACTGTCGCCGGGCCCGGTTCGAGATCCCACGAGACGGTTACCTCAATCTGGGCCGCCGAGCCTCCGAACGCCAGAGAAGACGGCTGTACCGGCGCGTCCATGGTCGTCTTATACGAGCCGATCAGACTGAGCCCCGTGGCAGGCAGGGTCTGGATCTTGTCTGAGAGCACGGGCGACCACGTCGCCGGTCCGGTGCCGCCTTCGTTGCCCGGAGCGCAATCAATCGTCACGTTGCTGGTGGCTCCCTGCACGTCGTAATCCGATGGATAGAACGCGTACTGGTTGGTGCCCCGAAGAATCAAGGTGAACGTCTTTCCCGCGTCGAGCGGGCCCTGAAACGTCTGCGTGGAAGTCTGCTTGCAGCCGCTGAACGACGCCACGTCGCTGGCGTTAATGTTGGCGGTACCAGTGAAAGTCCCGGTCCAGCCTTGAAGATTCGGGTTGTAGGCGTCGAGTTGGATGTTGATCTTGGAAGTAATTCCGTACTGCCACACGTCCGAGAAGATCCCGCCGGAGCTCGAACCGGAACCCGATCCGGTGATGCTGACGGATCCGTGCCATTGCTGTACGCCGAGGAACTCGGTGACCCGGCCTTGCGCCAGGCACACCGGCGCCGCAATCGCCAGCAGTGCCAGTGCCCGGCGGATACCCAGAAACAGTACCCCATTGGCTGCCCCGATCATTGCTCCTCCTTGTTGGTTGGATACGCGCAGAACGGGCGTCAATTTAGTCAGCGATGCTAAAATTTTATTCGTCGGCGGGTGGGGAACCATGCATGGCGGGCGATGGAATTACCGAGCTGCTCATCGAGTGGAGCGGGGGCGACAAAGGCGCGCTTGACCGCCTGATGCCGCTGGTTTACGAGGAACTGCGGACTCTCGCGCGGCACTACCTGAGCCTGGAGAACCCAGGCCATACTCTTCCTGGCACCGCCCTGGTGCACGAAGCCTATTTGCGCCTGGTCGATCAGGATCGAGTCCAGTGGCGGGACCGGGCCCACTTTTTCGGGGTGGCGGCGGGGATGATCCGGCGCATCCTGGTGGACCATGCGCGCAAGAGCCATGCGGAGAAGCGGGGAGGAGCCGCGCCGCGTCTGGCCCTCGACGAGGCGGTTGCCGCATCACCGCCGAGAGACCTCGATCTGGTGGCGCTCGACGACGCGTTGAACGCTCTCGCCAACCTCGATCCGGAGCAATCGCGGGTGGTGGAGTTGCGTTTTTTTGCCGGCATGACGACCGCCGAAATTGCCGAAGCCCTGTCTATTTCGCCGTCAACCGTCCAGCGTAACTGGGTTACGGCCAAGGCCTGGCTTTTCGACGAGCTGAGCCAGCGAGGTGCGGACATCCGGAGCCAACCATGACAGCCGAGCGCTGGCGCGCGGTCCGGGAGATCCTGTACGCGGCATCCGAAATGGATGCTCCGGCGCGCGAGCGCTACTTAAATGAAGCGTGCGGGCCAGACTCCGAACTGCGCGCGGAAGTCGAGAGGCTGCTGGCGGCGCTGAACGGTTCCGGCGATTTTCTGGAGCCCGCCGGCCGGCCGCCCGAGCCGGGCGCCAGCTCCAGAATCGGTCCCTACCTGATCCTGAACGAAGCGGCGCGCGGGGGGATGGGTGTCGTTTATCAGGCCGTTCGGGCGGACGACTACCAGCAGAAAGTCGCCATCAAACTGATCAAGCGCGACTTGGAGACGGAATTCCTGATTGCGCGTTTTCGCCAGGAACGTCAGGTGCTGGCGCTGCTGAATCATCCGAATATCGCTCGTATTCTGGATGGCGGAACCACCGCGGATGGCCGCCCCTACCTGGTGATGGAGTGGGTGGACGGCCAGCCCATCACGGAGTACTGTGCCACCAAGTCCCTGGGGCTGCGAAGCCGGCTGGAGCTGTTTCTGGACGTTGCGGAGGCAGTGGCGCACGCGCACCGGAATCTGGTGGTGCATCGCGACCTCAAGCCTTCGAATATCCTGATCACCGCCGAGGGGAATCCGAAGCTGCTCGACTTCGGCATCGCGAAGATCCTGAACCCCGAAATGATGGACGGCGCTCCGACGCTCGCCACGGCGCAAACCAGGGCTTTGACTCCGGATTATGCCAGCCCGGAGCAGGTGCGCGGCGAGCCCGCCACCACGGCCACCGACATCTATTCTCTGGGAGCGGTCCTGTTCGAGCTGCTTACCGGCTGCCGGGCGCACCGGTTCGAGACGCGGACGCCGGTGGAAATCGAGCGCGTGGTCTGCACACAGCGGCTGGTCGCGCCCAGCCGCGTTACGGCGGAAGGCGGCTCGCCCGCGCGGCAGTTGCGGGGCGACCTCGACAACGTCGTTCTGAAGGCGCTCGAAAAGGACCCTGCGCGGCGCTACGCCACGGTTTTGGACTTCGCCGCCGATGTGAGACGCTACCTCGAGGGCCGGCCGGTGGTGGCGCGTCCGGCCTCGGCGTGGCGCCGGGCGTCGAAGTTCACGCGGCGCAACAAGGCGCTTGTGGGAGCCGCAGCGGTGGCCGTGCTGGCGCTGGCCGCCGGAACCGTGGTGGCCCTGTGGCAGGCACAGGCGGCGCGGCAGCAGCGCGCGGCGGCCGAGCGGCGGTTCGAGCTGGCCCGCTCCGTAGCCGGCTCCCTGCTGTTCGAAATCCACGATGCAATCGCCGAGTTGGCCGGAGCCAGCCAGGCCCGCGAGATTGTCCTCCGCCGAAGCCTGGAATACCTGGACGCGCTCTCCCGCGAAGCCGGCTCCAGCACGGAACTGGAACGCGATCTGGCCAACGGGTACGAGCGGGCGGCAACTCTTCAGGGGGCCGCGGGCCAAACCAATCTCGGAAATCGCGACGCCGCCGCTCGAAGCCTTCGCAAGGCCCTGGCTCTGCGTGAACAAGTGCTGGCGGCCAACCCGCGGTCGGTCGCATCTCGCAGGGAACTGGCCGCCACCCACCGCGCAGTAGTCCTGCTTGGCGGTGACGGCGCCGAAATGCTCCGCCACGCCGGCGCCGCGCTTCAAATCCTCGACGAATTGAGGCGTCAGAAGCCCGGCGACCGTGGCCTGGACCGCGAGGCGGCCGAGTCCGAGTTTTGCGAGGCGCGCAGTCTCGTCGCTCTGGCCCGGTATCCCGAGGCGATGGTTCACTACCGCAACGCCATCGCGTACGCCGCCCCGGCCGACCCGGTGAATGTCCCGCTGTATCGCAAGTCGCTCGGCGCGGTGCTGATCGAGACCAACGATCTCCCCGGCGCCTTGCAGGAATACCGGGCTGCGGCGGCCTTGGATGAGGCGCAGGTGCGCGCGCGGCCCACCGACAGCCGCAGGAAGCTCGATCTCTCCTTCGACTATTCAGATTGGGCGTTCATCCTGGTTCGAATGAAGAAGCCGGCGGAGGCCGTGCGGATCTATCGACGGGCGGAGGCGATCCGTCTTTCGGCGGCGGCGGCAGATCCACGCGACGCGCGGGCGGCTGGAGCGCTGGTTTCCGTGGAACGGAGAATGGCCGTGGCGATGGCGGATGCCGGAGATCGCCAGGGCAGCGAAGCGTCTTTCCGGAAAGCCGTTCGCGCCGCCGAATCGGCGATCCGAACGGTGCCCAACCCGAAAGTCGGCAAACAGGCACTCGCAGACACCTGTTGGTACTTCGGAAGAACCTACAAGGAACAGTGGTCTTCGTGCGCGCAGGCCCGGGCCTGGTTGACGCGGGCCCGGGATTTATATCGGGAATTGAACCTGCCCTCGTCAGGTTCCGAAAAGGCGCTCAGCGAGTGCGCGAGCCGCCCCTGACGGCCCGCCGGAGCTTCTGCCGCAAGCTGATTCCCGGAGGCAGCAGTTCGTCCACAAGGCTCTCTTATCGCTTCGCGAACAGCCAGTTTGGATTGGTTAAAGAACGGCCATCAGTCGCAATAATGAACAGTCCGGCCCCGAGAAGCACTCGCCGGCTGTTCGCCGATTCCCCGCGGAAGATCCCCACGAGAAGATCTGTTGTTCTAAAAGGCACGATTCGCATCTGTATTGAATTCAGTTGATTACGTTCTTTCGGCTGATGGCGGGGCTGGCACGCGCCAGCAGGAATTCGCATTCGCGACGCGTGGCCTTCGACGTGCAGTTTCGCTGTTGCCGCTGCATCGCAGGGGTGTCTGGAATTGTGGCCGCATTCAAGCCGTGCCGGCCGCCGGGGCGAAAGTGACATGAAAAACAAGAATCTCAAAACAGTTTTCGTATGCTCCCCTTATGTTCTGGTGTTGACAGGCGCCGTCCTGGGCGTTTCCGCTTTGCTGGCCGGAGCACAGACTCCGAAAAGAGCGCCGGCGAAGGCGGCCCCGAAAGCTGCCCAGAATAATGATGTTCTGCGCTCCACCCTGGGCAACGGCCTGCGCGTGGTCATCGTCCGCAACCCACTGGCGCCGGTGGTGACTTCGGTGGTCAACTACCGGGTCGGCTCGAATGAAGCTCCCGCCGGGTTTCCCGGGATGGCTCATGCACAGGAGCACATGATGTTTCGAGGCAACCCGGGGCTGTCCGCCGACCAGTTGGCGGATATCAGCGCCGCCATGGGCGGTAACTTCGATGCCGACACCCAACAGACGGTCACCCAGTACTATTTCACTGTTCCCGCGGAAGACCTGGATGTGGCCCTGCACATCGAGTCGTTGCGGATGCGCGGCGTGCTCGACAGCCAGGCGCTGTGGGAGAAGGAGCGGGGTGCGATCGAGCAGGAAGTGGCCCGGGATCTGTCCAATCCCGAGTACGTGTTCTACACGAAGCTGCTTGAGGCCATGTTCAAGGGCACGCCGTACGCCCACGATGCGCTTGGCACCCGGCCTTCGTTCGATAAGACCACCGGAGCGATGCTCAAAGACTTCTACGATGCGTGGTATGCGCCCAATAACGCCATCCTGGTGATTGTGGGAGATGTGCAGCCGGCGAAAGCCTTGGCCGAGGTGAAGAAACTGTTCGACGAAATCCCCTCCCGGAAATTGCCGGAGCGCCCCGTGGTGCATCTGCAGCCGGTGAAACCCGACACGCTCAAACTCACTACGGACCTGCCCTACGGCATGTCGGTGATCACTTTCCGGATGCCCGGGACGGACAGCCCTGATTTCCCCGCGGCGGAAGTGCTCGAAGATGTGCTCAGCAGCCAGCGTGGCAGCCTGTACGCACTGGTCCCGGAAGGGAAGGCGCTCGATGCCGGCTTCTCTTACGATGGCCTCTCCAGCGCCGGGCTGGGCTATGCGGTCGCCGCGTTTCCCAATGGGGGTGATGGGCCGGGGCTGGTGGCAACGTTGCGCGCGATTCTTGAGAAAGACCTGAAGGATGGTCTGCCTGCCGGCCTTGTCGAGGCGGCCAAAAGGCACGAGCTCACCGAGGACGAGTTTCAGAAGAACTCCGTTGCCGGGCTGGCCATGGCCTGGTCGCAGGCTGTGGCCGTGGAGGGCAGGCGCTCTCCGGAACAGGACTTCGAGGCCGTACAGAAGGTCACCGTTGCCGATGTCAACCGGGTAGCGCGGAAGTATCTGACGCTCGACGACGCCATCACCGCAGTTCTGACGCCTCAACCTTCGGGCAAGCCGTTGTCTTCCAAATCGTTCGGAGGCCGCGAATCATTTGCTCCGACGCAGACGACGAGCGTCAAGCTTCCCGCGTGGGCCACGGCGGCGGTGGAACGGATATCGATTCCCGCTTCCGGCGTGCATCCGACAGTTACCACGTTCCCCAACGGGCTCAAACTAATCGTTCAGCCGGAATCGATCAGCAACACGGTCAGTATCCACGGTGAAATCAGGAACCAGCCCGACATGGAGTCACCCAAGGGAAAGGAGGGAGTGGCCCCGGTGCTTTCGCAACTCTTTTCGTACGGCAGCACATCCCTCGATCGCCTGGCGTTCCAGAGGGCCTTGGACAACATCGGCGCCGACGAATCCGCCGGGGTACGCTTCTCCCTTCAGGTGCTGGCCAGCGAGTTCGATCGTGGCACGCAACTACTGGCCGATAACGAGTTGCATCCGGCCATGCCGGAAAAGGCATTCGGGATCGTCCGCAAACAGACGGCCGCGTCCGTCGCGGGAGAACTGCAAAGCCCGGGCTATCTCACCAGGCGTGCCCTGCGCAGCGCCTTGTACCCCAAAGACGATCCCAGTCTCCGGCAAGCCACACCGCAAACCATATCGGCGCTCACGATGAGTGATGTGAAGAATTACTACTCGCGAGTGCTTCGTCCGGACCTGACCACGATTGTGGTCGTCGGACACGTGACTCCCCAGGAAGCCCGTACCGTGATTGGCAAGTACTTTGGCGACTGGAAAGCTTCAGGGGCAAAGCCACCCACGCTTCTTCCTCCGGTTCCGTCCAACAAGCCGTCGGTTGCCGGGGTGCCCAACAAAAGCCGTGTCCAGGACCAGGTGATACTCGCGGAGACGCTTGGGCTGGTCCGTTCCAATCCCGATTACTACGCGCTCGAACTCGGAAACCATGTTCTCGGCGGCGCGTTCTATGCAACGCGCTTTTTCCGCGATCTGCGCGAAAACGCCGGCTTGGTCTACTCCGTTTCTTCCTCGTTCGATGTCGGCAAAACACGCGCGCTGTACATGGTGGATTATGCGTGCGACCCCCCGAATGTGTCTAAAGCGCGTAGCATCGTGGTGCGCGACCTCACGAATATGCAGCACCAGACGGTTAGTCCACAGGAACTGCGGCAGGCAAAGGCGCTGCTTCTGAGAGAGATTCCTCTATCCGAATCCAGCGTCGGCAGCATCGCGGAAGGCCTGCTTTCACGGTCTATTCACGACCTCCCACTCGATGAGCCAACCCTGGCCGCTCAGCGCTACGTGAGTCTGACCGCCGATCAGGTGAAGGCGGCTTACGCCAGGTGGCTGCGCCCGGAAGATCTGGTTCAGGTAGTCGAAGGGCCGGCTCCGCGCTAAACCCAATGGGGTGCGCGCAGTGTGACGTTGTAAGGCAGCCGTCAAGATGGAACGTTGGGGGGGCTTCCAGCGCCTCCTCAGATTCAGGCGGACGATGGACCGACGCTTAAACCGGAAACCGGGCGGCGCCCGTCACTTGCCGTTCAGCCCGGTCACGTTGGTGCAATCTTTCAGCGTGACCTGGCTGCCATCTTTGGTCCGGATTCGCGTATTCGTGAACGTCCAGTTCTTCGCGTCCTGGATACTTCCGGCCGAGTCCGCTTCGATATCCACGTTCTTGAACTCGAAGTCCACGAAGGGCGCATCCTGGTAGCCCCTCACCTCGAATGCCCGTCGCGCGCCGGTGGCTTTGATGTTCGAAATCCGGACGTTGTGAAAATGCGGCAGACCTTTCTCCGGGGGAACCGCCTCGGTCAGGATTTTCCAGTAATCGGGCACGTTCTTCATCCCTTCCGGCAGGCCGGCGTAGCTGTAGCTGGGGTTCCAGTTCAGGTCGAAACTGATTGGCGTGGCCACGCCCTGCATATCCATGTCGTGGATGTTGATGTTGTCGATGGTGCCGCCGCGCGTCCTGGCGGACTTGAATATGATGCCTCGGGGCACCGCCGCGAGGACGTGGATGCGGTATGCCTCGACGTTGCGAATGCCTCCGGAGGTTTCGCTGCCGATGGTGATTCCTCCGGCCCCGTCCCGCACCGTGCAATCGTGAATAACGATGTTCTCCGTCGGGCGGTTCACTCGCAGGCCGTCGGCGTCGCGGCCGGCCTTGAGGCACAGCGCGTCGTCGTTGCATTCAAAGTCACAGTTTTGCACCACCACGTCCGAGGAGGAATCAATATCGACGCCATCGGTGCTGGGCCCGCGGCCCCCCACGTTGTTGCGGATGATCAGCCCGTCGACAGTGACCTTTTGGGAATAGCAGATGTGCACCGTCCAGAAGCCGGAACGCTGCAAATGCAGACCCGCCAGATCGACGTTCGAGGATTTGTAGATTTGAATCAGCCGCGGGCGCTGGCAGTCGTAATCCACGGCCCAGCGGAGCCCTTTCGGCTCATATTCCTCGCGCCGCATCTTCCAGTATTTGTCCCACCAGATTTTGCCGTCGCCATCGATGAGGCCGTTGCCGGAGATCTTGACGTTGGATTGCTCGTACACGTTGATCAGCGCGGCGGGCCATTTCATTTCGATGCCCGCGACGCGGGTCTGCATCACGGGATAGCCGGACAGGTTCTGCACGCCGAGAAGCGTGACGCCTTCATCCACCCGGAGATGCGTGCCCGATTTCAGGAATATGGAGCCCATCAGATAGACGCCGGGCTTGAAAACCACAATGCCGTCGCCGGCCTTCGCCGCGGCGTCGATGGCCTTCTGAATGGCCGCCGTGTCCACCGCTGTGCCGTCGCCTTTGGCGCCGTAGTCGGTAACCTGAAACTCCGCCGCCGGCGCGGCGGCCGGCAACAGAAGACCGAGAACGAGAACACAGGTTGCAGATATTGTTTTCATGGCTCCGGTGTCACTCCGCGGATAAGCGATCCCCACTCCGAGTAAAGCACAATCGAGCGACCGGCCGGATTTCCACTCATAGAGATTTCGCCTGCCGATCGCGTCAGGGTCGCGCTCTCCTGCGACAGGCAGAAGAATCAGGTAATCGCTACCGTTGGTTGCGAGTTCGGTCGGGCCCCAAGTGTCCCCTCACTTGCGTTCGGGGTTCGCGTGGATTGGAGAGGCAGTCTGCCAGCCGCGGCGCGTTACACTGATTAGCGAAGGGGGGCGATTTGATGACTCGCCGGACTGCGTTGGCCCTGGTGGCCGCATCCCTCGCACGAGCCGCCGGACGGCTGCCCGCGAACAAAAATGTGAAATGGGCGCTGGGGGCCAATCTCTGGAACTCCTTTCCGCGCGTTCCCTTCACGGACATCCTGGACGTGATGAAGGATACCGGCTTCATCGGCATCCGGCTGACCCAGTTCCCGCAGATTCTCCAGACCTACAACATCACCAAGGCCGAGATGCAGAAGGAGGTGTCCAGGCGCGGCCTCAACGTCATTACCATCTCATTCAACGGGCCCGCGCACGATGCTACGCGGCGCTCCGAGATTATTCAGAACGCCAGGAACGACATGAAGTTCCTTCAGGACTTCGGCGCCAATCATCTGGTGGTGTTTTCGCCGAATCGCTCGAACCTGACCGATGCGAATTTCAAAACCATGTGCGAATGCTACAACCAGTTGGGTGAGGCGGCCAACCAAATGGGCTTCCGCGCGGGGCTCCACAATCACCTAGGTCAGATGGTGCAGACCACCGAGGAAGTGGATCGCTGCATGGCCATGACCGATCCCAAGCTCTTCTGGCTTTCTCCCGACACGGCGCATCTCTATCTGGCGGATGTGGACGTCGTCAAAACTCTCGACAAACACAAAGAACGTCTCATGCTGCTGGACTACAAGGACGCCCGCCATGTCGGCGCGCGCTTCCTGGACAATATCTTCGATCTGGGCGATGGCGACATCGATTTTCCGGCCTGCCACCGCATTCTCAAATCCATTCAGTTTAAAGGTTGGCTTTGCGTCGACCTGGACACAGCCCGCAAGGGCCCGCGCGCCAGCTATGAGCGCTGCGGGGCCTACGTTGTCAGTAAACTCGAGCCGATCTATGTCTAACCTATCGCGCCGCGCGCTTCTGGGAAGCGCCGCTCTGTTCACCCTGGACGCTCAAACGGCCGGCTACCGGATCATCGATCCGCATGTTCACGTCTGGAAGCACGACCCGAAGTTTCCGTTCGCGCCGGGGGCGCACGTGCCCGCACGCGATGCCGCGCCGGAGACTCTGCTGGGTCTGATGAAGGACAACGGAGTTGCCCGGACGGTGATTATCCAGGTGATCCACTACAAATACGACAACAGCTTCCTGGCCGATGTTCTGAAGCGGTATCCGAATACATTCCACGGCGTCTGCCGCGTCGACCCGCTCGACCCCGCCGCTCCGGATACCCTTTCCCGGCTTACGGCGCAAGGCTTTCGGGGTGTGCGCATCAGCCCCTCCGGAGACGCCTCGGGCGACTGGTTTCACGGTCCGCTGATGCCGCCGCTGTGGAAGCGCTGTTACGACCTGAAAGTGCCGATGACCGTGCTGGCGCCCATTACCCGCATGCCTGAGGTCGCCCTGCAAATGGAGAGGCTGCCGGAGCTGACGGTGGTGATCGACCACATGGCGGATTGCCCCATCGACCAACCAGCGGAGCTGGAGAAACTGATCGCGCTGAAGCGTTACCCGAAGGTGTTCGTCAAGATCTCCCATACCTGGTCGATTTCCCGCCAGGCTTATCCCTGGCTGGACGCGCAGGAGTACGTGAAGCGGCTGTATGACAGCTTCGGCCCACAGCGGCTGATGTGGGCCACCGACTGGCCCATTCTGGAAGCGAACACCACTTACCATCGCGCGCTCACGGTCGTCCGCGACGACATGAAGTTTCTCAACGCCGACGACAAGAGCTGGATTCTGAGCAAGACCATCGAGCGCGTCTGGCCGTTCCCGGCGTAATCGCGCCTGTTCCATAATGTTCCTATCGTGGGGAATTCCGGAAGATCGCTTTTTGCGCGCCGTATCTTTGTGCGCAGTCTTGCTGGCGCCTGCCTGTAACCGGCAGCCGAAGCTTCCCCAGCCCGGGTCGCCGGAGTACCGCGCACTGGTACGTTCGTTCTGCGTCGGGGTGGCCGCTCTCGAGGCAGGCGAGGATGTGCGTGCGCGAAGCGAGTTGACGCACGCCACCGAAATCGTTCCGGCCGAGCCGGCGTCGTGGGCCAACCTGGGGATTCTCGAGATGCGCCAGCAGGACCTGGACCGGGCGCAGGCGGACCTCGAAAAAGCACGCGGGCTCAGCCCCGGCAACAGCCGCATCGAATATCTGCTGGGCGATGTCGAAGCAAGGCGCGGCCGGCTCTCCCAGGCAATCGGGCATCTGAAGAAAGCCGTCGATCTCGATGGAAAGAACCTGAAGGCTCTCTATTCTCTCTTCGAGCAGACCGAGCGGCAGTCCACCCCTGCCGCCGAAGTCGAGGCCCAGCGATGGCTCGACCGGCTGCTTGCGGTTCAACCGGACAATCTCGAAGTACTTCTGCAGGCTTGCCGGCTGGCGGCGAAACGCGGAGACCGCGAGGCTCTCCGGAGCGCCGTCTCGAAGCTGTCGCAACAAGCTGACGCGTGGCCGCAGGAAGCCAGGGACCGGCTCGAGACGCTCGAGCAGGCGGCCGGTGGCGATAATTCGCGAGCGGCGGCGGCGCCCGTGCTGTTTTTACGGAACGTGCTGCTCCGGTTGCCCTCCTACCGGAAGGATGCGGACGCGGTGCGGCCTCCGGCGGTGTTTGCCGGCGAACCGTTCACCCGGTTTCTCCGACTCCCATCGCCCAGCTCCGAACCCTCGGAGGCCGATCTCAAGACCACTTTTACGCGACAGGCGATCTCCGGCGTGGCCACCCAAGGCGTCCGCTGGGTACGCACCCTCTATCTGGACGACAGTGGAAAGCCCTCCATCGCGTGGGCCGACGCTGCGGGTATTCACATCGCCGGGGGAGCATGGCTGGCACTTCCCGGCAGCTCGTCCCAATCGCCTCCGGGAAGAAACTCGCTGGCGGCCGCGGATCTGAACTACGACTTCAAGACCGACCTGGTGATTGCGGCGCCGGGAGGCGTGAAGATCTACCGGCAGGAGAGCCCCGCCCGTTTCGCCGACGTCACCTCGCAGGCGCATCTCGCGAGCGGCGTCGTTGGCGGGGATTACTCGGCCGCGTGGCCATTCGATGTGGACCTGGACGGCGATCTCGACATCATTCTGGCGCCCGCCGGCGCGCCGCCGTTGGCCTTGCGGAATAATGGCGACGGCACCTTCGCCACACTCCACCCTTTTCCCGGCGACTTCGCCATCGTGTCCTTCGCCAGCGCCGACATCGACGAAGACGGCGACGCGGACGTGGCCGTGGTGGCCCGGGACGGCGCGCTGCACGTCTTTGTGAACCAGCGCCTGGGCCAATACGAAGAGCGGGCCGTTCCGGGGGAATTCCGCAATGGAATCGTTGCCGTCACGGCCGGCGACATCAACGGCGACGGGGCGCCGGACTTTGTCGCACTGGCGGCGGACGGCCGCGTGCTGAGCCTGTCGGATGGAGGCAGCAGCCAGGGCTGGGCCGTGGCGGAGCTGGCCAAAGCCTCCGGGGGCGCGCTCGGAGCCGTCGCTCGCGCTGGCCGACTTCGACAACAACGGCAGCCTCGACCTGCTGGCCGGCGGCCAGGTTTTTCTGCACACTTCGAAAGGCTTCGCGCGTCTCGACACGCCGCCGGTCTCCCAGCCCGATTTCGCCGATTTGAACGGCGACGGCAGGCTGGATCTGATCGGCGTTTCCGGCCAGCCCGTCAGCCTGATCAACCGTGGCACCAAGAACTACGGCTGGCAATCCATTCGCACGCGAGCCGCCAACGCGCACGGCGACCAACGAATCAACTCTTTCGGAATCGGGGGCGAAATCGAAGTGCGGGCGGGCCTGCTTACCGAAAAGCAGATTATCGCCGCGCCCCTGGTGCACTTCGGACTCGGCGACCGCAAGCGCGCGGATCTGGCGCGAATCGTCTGGCCGAATGGTTCCATCCAGGTGCAATTCGATCTTCAGCCCGACCAGTCGATTTTGGCTGAGCAGCGGCTGAAGGGTTCGTGCCCTTCCCTGTTCGGCTGGGACGGCAAGACGATGGCCTTTATTAAGGACGGTGCTCCCTGGTCGCCGGCGCTGGGCCTGCACATCAACGCGCAGCAGGTGGCGGGCATCCAGCAAACCGAGGAGTGGTTCAAGATCGCCGGCGGCCAGCTTGCGCCGAGAAATGGGGCCTACGACCTGCGCATCACCGCGGAGTTATGGGAGACCTACTACATCGACCACTATTCCCTGCTGGTGGTCGATCACCCTGAGGGCACGGAAATCTACAGCGACGAGCGCTTTGCCGTGCCCCCGCCGGCGCTCAAAATCTATACCACCGCGGTTCCCCGCCCGTTCCTCTCGGCCACGGATGATCGGGGGCAGGATGTGAGTGGCGTGGTGCGGGATCTCGACCGGAACTATCTCGACACCTTCGGCCGCGGGCAATACCAGGGCGTGACGAGAGACCATTGGGTGCAGCTCGAACTCCCCGCGGACGCGCCCTCAACGGGCCCGCTGTATCTGATTGGCGACGGCTGGGTGCATCCCACCGACGCCACGGTGAACGTCGCCCTGGGCCAAAGCGGAAATCCGTCCCCCGAAGGGCTTCGCATCGAAGTGCCGGACGCTAGCGGAGGGTGGGTGACCGCCTGCCGGGGGCTGGGTTTTCCTGCCGGCAAGTTGAAGACCGTGGTGCTCGACCTTACCGGCATTTTTCGTCCCAACGCACCCCGCCGGCTGCGGCTGGCCACCAATCTGGAAGTGTACTGGGACCGGCTTGCCTGGGCGCCCGGAGTTTCGGGGCGGGGGGAACGGATCGCCCGGCTGACCGCCGCGAGCGCCGAGCTGCGTCACCGCGGCTTTTCGAAAATGCAGGCGGCTAACCCGTCGTCGCCCGAAGTGCCGGATTACAACCAGGTCGAAAACACCGCCCAGAAATGGCGCGACCTGGAGGGCTACTATACCCGCTACGGCGACATCCGGGAGCTGCTCGAAAAGGTGGACGGCCGGATCGTGATTGTCGACGCCGGCGACGAGATCCGCCTCCGGTTTGCGGCGCCGCCCGAGCCGCCGTCCGGCTGGGTGCGAGACTTCGTGATGATCGGCGATGGATGGATCAAGGACGGAGACTACAACTCCACCTACTCGAAAACCGTGCTGCCTTTGCCGTATCATGGCATGAGAGACTATCTGACGCCGCCGGGCACGCTGGAACACGACCCGGCCTATCGAAAACACCCGCGCGACTGGGAACTCTTTCACACGCGCTACGTCACGCCCGATACGTTCCGGCACGCGCTGATGCGTTGAGCGATGGGGCCGATGCGACACCTTCTGGGCAGAATCGGACTGGGGCTTCTGCTGGCCGGGCTTTTGGCCACGCCGCTGATCATGAAGCGCGTCCGCCAGGCGGAACGGGAGCCGGTGACCTCCGGTCCGAACCGGGTCGATGCGCTGGCCCGCTATGGTTTTTATCTGCAGGAATCGGCCGCGGCGGCAGGCATCCACTTTCATCACACCGCTCCGAAGTTGGACCCGAAACTCCAGCACATCATGGAAGAAGTTGCGTCGATGGGCGCGGCCGTCTCGGTTGTCGACTACGATCGCGACGGCTGGCAGGACATTTATGTGGTGAACAGCGGCGAGGGCAAGCAGAATGCGTTGTACCGGAACCTGGGCAATGGCAAGTTCGAAGACGTAGCCTCGCAAGTCGGTCTGGCCGATCTGAACCGAACCGGCACCGGCGTTTCGATGGGCGCGGTGTGGGGCGACTACGATAACGACGGCTACGAGGACGTGTTCGTCTATAAATGGGGCAAGCCGGAGCTGTTCCACAACGACGGCGGCAAACATTTCACCCGCGTGACGGAAGCCGCCGGGCTGCCGCCGTGGATCAACGCCAACACGGCGGTGTGGTTCGACTACGACCGCGACGGCAAGCTGGACCTGTTTGTCGGCGGCTACTACCCCGAAAACGTGGACCTGTGGCATCTGAAGACCACTCGCATGATGCCGGACAGCTTCGAATATGCCGACAACGGCGGACGCAAATACCTGTTCCACAACCTGGGCGGCGGGCATTTCGAAGAGGTGTCGGCGAAGCTCGGAATCCGGAGCCGCCGCTGGGCCTTGGCCGCGGTGGCCGCCGATCTGCGCGGAACGGGTTACCCGGATCTGTTCGTTGCCAACGATTACGGCGTTTCCGAGTTGTATCTCAACCAGGGCGGCCGTCATTTTCAGGAAGCGGGGAAGGAATCCGGCGTGGGCTACGCGCCCAAAAGCGGCATGAACGCCTCGGTGGGCGACGTGTTCAACCAGGGCCGTTTCTCCATCTACGTTTCCAACATCTCCGAAGAAGGGGTGCTGGTGCAGGGAAACAATCTGTGGGTTCCCGAACCCGGCACGCCGCCCGGCATTCTCCGCTACCGCAACCTGGCCAACGCGATGGGAGTGGAGATGGGAGGCTGGAGCTTCGGAGCGCAGTTCGGCGATCTCAACAACGACGGCTTCCTCGACCTGTACTCCACCAACGGCTACGTCTCGCTCGACCGTAAGCGCAGCTACTGGTACGACTTCTCGAAGGTGGCCGGGGGCAACGAAGCGATTATTTCCGACGCCGCCAACTGGCCTCCGCTGGACGGGCGGAACCTGGCAGGCTACCAGCGCAAGCACGTGTGGGTGAACGATGGCCAGGGCCACTTCATCGAGGTGGGCCAGATGGTGGGTGTGACCGACCGGTACGACGGCCGCGCGGTGGCGATGGCCGATTTCGGGAACCGGGGCGTGCTGGACGTGGTGGTGGCCAATCAAAGAGCGCCGCTGCTGCTGTACCGGAATCAGGTGGCGCCCGGGAACCACTGGGTGGAATTCGACCTGGAAGGAACACGCAGCAACCGTAGCGCGATCGGCGCCGAAGTGCGGGTGTTCTGGGACGGGCAGCAGCAGATCCAGGAAGTTACCGGAGGCAGCGGGTTCTGCGCGCAAAACGAGCGCCGGCTGCATTTCGGGGTGGGGAAAGCGTCGCATGTGGATCGCGTGGAAATTCTCTGGCCGTCGGGCGCGCGGCAGACAATCCAGGCGCCGGTGCTCGACCAGATTCACAAGATCGTGGAACCGGAATGAGCGGCGGCTCCGATAGCAAGTCGTGGACGTCGGCGGTGGGTCGGTTCCTCAGCATCGAAAACCGCTACCTTCCTCCGCTGCTCATCACCACCATTCTTCTGGCCGGCCAGGTCTCTTTCGGTCTGCTCGAAAGTTTCTCGCGTACCGCACTGGCCATCGCCGCCAGCGTTGTGTTCGAGACGGTGCTGGGGCGCCTGGTGCGTGGCAAGTTTCCTCACCTGGCCAGCGCCTACATCACCGGCATCAGCGTGGGCATTCTGATCCGCTCGCCGGATTACTGGCCCTACGCGGTGTGTAGCGCCATCGCCATCACGTCCAAGTACGCCATTCGCTGGAACGACAAGCACCTGTGGAACCCCTCCAACCTTTCGGTGTGCGCCATGCTGTTGCTGGCGCCGGAATTCGTAGCGGGGTTGAGCATTCAGTGGGGCAACAGCTTCTGGCCCCTGGCGATTGTGTGGCTGTTGGGAGCGGCCATCACCTACCGCGTCCGGCGCTTCCACATCACCCTCACTTACCTCGTCTCGTTCATTGCTTTCGCCGCGCTGCGATGCCAAATCACCGGACACCCGTTTCTGGCCGAGGTGGCGCCGATAACCGGGCCGATGTACCAACTGTTCATGTTCTTCATGATCACCGACCCGAAGACCACGGTGAAACCGCGCTGGGCGCAATGCCTGGTGGCGTTTCTGGTGGCCGCGGTGGAGACGATTCTGCGTCTGAACCAAAGCATTTACGCACCGTTCTACGCGCTCGCTATCGTCGGGCCGACGGCCATGGCGGTCGAGATCTGGCTGACGTCGAGGAAGCAGGCCGGGAGCCCGGGGGATCGCTCGAGAATTCGGTCTGCGGAAAATGCGGGAAGCCTGGCGAAGCCGGAACCGGGCGCGTGAGTTGGAGCAGTGGCCTCGGGTCATCCTGCGGTAGCGCATGGCTTCTGCAATGAGCTTCGAGAGCGACCGCCCGGAGTCTCCCTGGTCGGCGATCGTGCGGGATACCTTTGGGACCCGGCAGTGAGCCTGGCCGGGGAGCCGCATCACGCGACGCAGCGGGGGAACAACCGCGAAGCGACGTCCTTTCGGGAAGAGGACCGTCAAGCTCACTTAGACCAGTTGTTTACCTACAGCTGGCTTGCCGTATGCGCTTCTTGGCTCGGCGCCGGATGTCGTATCCCATCTATATGGTCGTCCTACAGAAAGGAGAAGGGAGCCTGGCGGAAGTGTTCGGGCGGCTGGGCGCCGATTGCGCGCGAGTGCTGAATTTCCCGCCGCGGACTACCGGACACCTGTGGCAGGAGCGCTTTTATGCGTGCGCCGCGGTCCATGCGCTTGCGCTCCAAGCGATTTCCCACGTGGAACAAAACCCGATAGGGGATAGGGTGGCGGGGGCTGGGCTCCCGGGGCGCGATTCAATATTGTATAGTATGATTCCAATGCCTTCGGCCCCATTTCTTGCGGCAGCAGATATCAGCTCAGGAGGGACAGACCATGAAACGCGCTGCTCGACTTTTATGGCTATTGGGACTCGCAGTCTCAGCATCCAGCATCTTGTTCGGCCAGGGAAGCCAGCCGGCGGTTGTAAGCCGGCTCGGCACGACCCACTTGACTGGAACGCAACTTAACGCCGATGACGGCTATCTGGGAATTCAGTCATCTCCGGAAGTGGACATCCGGTTCTCGAAGCCACAGACTTCCGGCACTATCAGCCCGGCCCGAGTGCCCGCCGCGCACGTGCCAAGGCCGCCGGCCAGCTTGGTCTCTTCCGAGGCGCTCTTCGGATTCAGCGGTCTGACGCACGCTGATCAACGATTCGCGCCCACGGGCGTCGCCGACGGAATCAACTTGAGCACCACTCCCCCGGACCAGGGTCTTGCGGTCGGGAACGGATATGTCATCGAAACGGTCAACAGCGCGATCGCCGTGTACGACGCGGCGAGCGGTTCCCGACTGGCTGTTGCGGCTATGAGTGGATTTTTCGGGCTACCGCCCGATTTAAACACGGTAAGCGGGGAATACGGCCCTTTCCTGACCGATCCGCGGGTTTATTACGACTGGGACTCGCAACGCTTTTTCGTGACGGAACTGGAGATCGACACCGTGCCCGCCACCGGCGCGTTTTCCGGATCTTCGTCGGTATTGATCGCCGTCAGTGCTTCCAATGATCCATTTGGGCTGTGGCGCCTCTACAAACTCGATACCACCAACGACGGCAACCCGGTTTTCGGCTCGTGCCCCTGTTACGGCGATCAGCCGCTAATGGGAGCGGACGCGAATGCATTCTATGTGACGACGAACGCGTTTTCGATCTTCCAGGGGGCCTTCCGAGGCGCGAATGTCTATGCACTGCGAAAGACGGACTTGATCGACGGGCTTGTGCCATTGGGCCGACGCTTTGCTCCGCTTCTCCAAGCCCAGGATACGGTGGCGTACAGCATCCAGCCAGCCACGGTTCCGCCGGGCGGGGCTTGGGCGCCCAATACGGAATACTTCGTGAGCGCGCTCGATCCGACGAATACGCTGGATAATCGCCTGACTGTCTGGGCCCTGATTGGCACGGATAGTCTTTCCAGCGCTGAGCTGTCGCTCGGCACAGTTGACGTGGAAGTCTACGGGCTACCGCCTGCCATGGAGCAGAAATCGGGTTCCACGCCGCTTCTTGATCTGCTCAGAAACGGTCCCAGCATTTTCGTCGACGGTTCCCTGTATAAGAACCACCTGGAGTTGATTGAATCGAACGATGACCGGTTGCAGCAGGTGGTGTACGCCGGAGGTTACCTGTGGACAGGGCTCAACACGGTTGTGAAGCCGCCGCATGGTCCGGTGCGCTCCGGAGTTGCGTGGTTCATCATCCAGCCTTCAGTGTCCGGCGTCGCGGTATCCGGCAAAGTGGCAAACCAGGGGTATCTTTCACTTGATCGGAACAGCCTCGCCTTCCCTTCGATCGGCGTGAATGCGTCCGGCAAGGGCGTGATCGGCGTTAGCGCGATCGGGCAGGACCTATACCCGAGCGCCGCCTACGCGCGGCTGGACGCCGTGAACGGTGTCGGGCCGCTGATCATTGCCGGCGAGGGAGCCGCGCCGCTCGACGACTTCAGCGGATACGCTCCTTTCGGATTTCGAGCGGCGCGTTGGGGCGACTATTCGGCGGCCGTGGCCGACGAGAATGGAAGCGTTTGGGTAGCGAACGAATACATTCCGAATGCACCCCGCGCGGCGTTGGCGAACTGGGGCACGTTCATCTCGAAGGTGGATCCGTAGCTGCAGACCGAAGTGCGATTCGCCATTGACCATGCTGATTCGCCCTGAGGCGATCGGTCCTGTTCCACCTGACGGAGTGCGGTTGACGATCAGGGCGACACCGTTGTGTTCACCGACAGCTTCGGACGGATCGCCGGCCACCGGGAAACTGGCCCCAAACAGAGCCTGGCGGAACGGCACTCCGCGTCGCCGTTGTCTCCCCGTCTAGCCGACAGCCGCACTCGCGAAAGAGCAGAGGTTCCCAAGCCGCTTTTTTGAGAGAATCGCGATCTTCCTGTTTTGGCGCCTTGGGGCTGTGGCCCAAGACGGCGTCTCCATTTCCAGGCTCACACGGCCCCCGGAGATCGACGAGTTCGTGGGCCGGGAGCCGGGCTACCCGATGTTGAAGGTGGAAGATTTCCGTCAGAAGATGCCCGGCGACGGACAGCCGGTGAGCCTGCCGACCACCGCCTACCTGAGTTTCGACGACAAGAACCGCTACGCGGTGTTCGTCTGCACGGACGACTCCGGCCTGGTCCGCGGGCGAAGGGCCAAGCGGGAACATCTCGACAATGACGACGACGCCAGCTTCGACACGCTCTGGCACACCAGCGGACGGCCGACGGATAAGGGCTACGTCGTCTGGATCGCCGAAGATAGTGTCTGGTATCGTGGAAAGTCCCATTTCTGACCGGGTGTGAGCGCACCCGAATTGGCCTTCCATAGGAGGATCTGAACCCGATGAATCACTTGCCAAGTTCCGCCTCAATGCTGCTCTTGCTGGCTTCCGCGATGGTCCAGGCGCAGCAGCCCGCCGTCGCTCCCCAGCCCACCACGGCAGCCCAAGCTCCCACACGTGACACCAGCTACATCGACGCCCAAGGCACGGCTCACGTCACACGGGTTGTTCCCGTTCCGCGGACCATCAGCGCCGAGGCACAGCGCTGGCTGAGCCGGCAAGTGCCCGACCAGGGTCCGCCGCAATCTCTCGCTGAGCGGCGCAAACAGACGGATGCCTACACAGCCGGGGCGCGCGTGGAGTGGAGCCGGCTGTGCCCCAATCAGATTGTTGAAGAGCGGATGGCCGGTGTTCCGGTGCGCATCGTCACCCCGGAAGGGCTGCCAGAGGCGAACCGGGACAAAGTGCTGCTTAACCTGCACGGCGGCGGCTTCAACTCGGATTCCGGCTCCTATGCGGAGTCGATTCCTATCGCAAGCTACAGCCAGATCAAGGTGGTGGCCGTGCTGTACCGGTTGGCTCCGGAGCATCCGTTCCCGGCAGCCGTCGACGATTCGGTGGCCGTCTACAAGGAGCTGCTGAAGAGCTACAAGCCCGGCCACATCGTGATCTATGGCACCTCGGCCGGGGCCATTCTGACAGCCCAGGTCGCCGCCCGCCTCAAACAATCGGGTCTGCCTCTGCCGGCCGCGCTCGGCATCTTTAGCGGCCTGGGCGACTTTTCCCGCATCGGCGACTCGGCGGCGCTCTTCAGCCTGCGGGGCCTTTCGGGGCATCTGGATCCACCCGGGACGAAACCTCGTTCCTCTGAGTACACAGCCACCACCGACCTGCGGGATCCGGTGCTCTCGCCGATCTTCTCCGACCTGCACGGTCTGCCGCCGACGCTGTTCATTACCAGCGGACGCGATATGCTGCTATCCGGCACGATCAACCTGCACCGCGCCTACTGGAACGCCGGCGTCGATGCGCGGCTGGTGGTGTTCGATGCCCTGCCCCACGCGTTCTGGTACAACCCCACGCTTCCTGAGTCCATCGAGGCAAACCGCATGATGGCGGACTTCTTTGTCAAACAATTAAGAAAGTGAAGGGTTGATTTCGAGATCCATACCAGCACCCGATCTGAACTGTGGAATGGGAAGCCTGGCCGGATGACTCTTCGAACCTCGTTCAGCCAACCAATGGGCGATTCAGCTCCGTGCGCCAGTTGGCTGGGTCAGGGCCCGACTCCGGGCCCGCTATGTGGCATTCCCAGGGGTCCGGGCCCGGTTTGTGCCCGTCAGTCTTGATCCACGCATCGAACTCACCCCAGGCGGCGCCGAGACCTTCGTAGCCGCCCTGGTAGACAGTGCGGGCCACGGTGGTGGCGGGGTCAATGCCTTGCGCGCCAACGGTGGCCATCAGCTCGGCGATGCACGGACCCATGACGTTCCTTATCTCGCTCCGCGGAATGGTTAGCCGGATGACGGCAGTAAGCTGGGCGGAACTTTGCGTTACCTGGGGCGTGTCAAGCATGAGGATCTTCTCCCCTATCGATCCCGCGTTCGTACACCGCGTTTCAACCATTCCAATCCGATCCTGCCCCCGTACCCGATGGATCGGCGGCCGGCCTATTCCACGCTCGCCTCGGCTTTTCGCCGTACATAGAGCGGCGTAAGTGCCTCTGCAACCGAAGTGACGGGAATCCGGGTGCGCTAGACTAGAAAATTCATGCCTGGATTACTGGAAGGGAAGAACGCCCTCGTTCTGGGAGTGGCCAACCGGTGGAGTCTGGCCTGGTACATCGCGAAGGCGTTTCAACGCGAGGGCGCCAAGCTGATTCTTACCTATCAGGGCGAGCGTGTGCGGCTCAACGTCGAAGAGCTGGGCGCCGATTTGGGGGCGCGGGTGCTGTGCTGCGACGTTACCCAGGACGCCGACCTGGAGCGGCTGGCCAGCGCGCTCAAAGAGGAATTCGGCAGCATCGACGCCGTCGTCCACAGCATCGCTTTCGCCGCCAAGGAAGACCTGTCGCGCCCTTTTGTCGAGACTTCGCGCAACGGTTTTCTGCTGGCGCAGGAAGTAAGTGCCTACTCGCTGGTGGCGGTGGCGCGCGTGATCGCTCCGTTGATGACCAACGGCGGCTCCATCATGACGCTGACTTATCTGGGCTCGGTGCGGGTGGTTACTAATTACAATGTCATGGGCGTGGCCAAGGCCGGCCTGGAAGCTTCCGTCCGTTACCTGGCGGGGGAACTGGGCCAGCAAGGCATCCGCGTCAACGCCATTTCGGCAGGCCCGGTGAAAACGGCTTCGGCGCGGGGAATCAAGGACTTTTCCAAAGTGCTGGACGAAGTGGCCAGCCGCGCGCCGCTGCGCCGCAATACCGATCCGGAAGAAGTGGCCGACACCGCCGTATTCCTGGCCAGCGGGCTGGGCCGCGGCGTTACCGGCAACGTGGTTTATGTGGACTCCGGATACCAGATTGTGGGCCTGTGAATCGGTTTTGGATCGGTTTGCGCCCTATCCCTTCTATAGGCTACACGGCGCGACTTCGGGAAGGGATCTTGAAATCGGACGTTGACCTTTTGGACAATCAATACGTCTAACAACTGCCGACCAATCGGTTCACCCAGTTCGCGAACGGACTTCGTCGGACAGCCGAGGGGCTGTGAACTTGCGGCGCCAGCCGCAGGGGAATCCTCGAAAATTCCGCCGGTGCCGGGTAAGAGCCGAAAGGCCGGTCTGGACATTTGCCTTTCCGAGTACTTCCGGGAACAGAAATGATAACAGTTGAAGGCCTGACCAAGAGATACGCGAGAACCGTCGCGGTTGACAACATTTCCTTTTCCGTGAGCAAAGGCGAGATAGTCGGATTCCTGGGGCCGAACGGCGCCGGGAAGACGACCACCATGCGAGTGCTCACCTGCTTCATGCCGCCCACCGACGGAACGGCGCACGTCGCCGGATTCGACGTTCTGAAACAGCCTCTCGAAGTGAAGAAGCGGATCGGCTATCTTCCCGAGACGCCGCCTTTGTTTCCCGAAATGGAAGTGGAGGAGTACCTGAAGTTCGTCGGCCGCATCAAAGGCATCCCTAATTCGGAGCTCGCCAAAAGGGTGAAGGACGCCACCGAGCGATGCGCGGCGGGCGAGGTTTCGAAGAAATTGATCAGCAAGCTGTCAAAGGGGTTCCGGCAGCGGGTGGGCCTGGCGCAGGCCATCATTCACAACCCCGACGTGCTGATTCTGGACGAACCCACCAGCGGTCTCGACCCCAAGCAGATTATCGAAACCCGCGAGCTGATTCGCAGCCTGGCGGGCAACCATACCATTATCCTCAGCACGCACATCCTGCCCGAAGTGGAGCAGACCTGCGAAAAAGTGGTGATCATCAACAAGGGCAAGCTGGTGGCCACCGACAGCGTCGAAAACCTGACCAGCCGCCTGCGCGGCGCCGAATCGGTGGTGGTGGAAGTGGAAAACCACGACGGAACGCCCGAGGAACAGACGGTGCGGCAGAGGCTGGAACAGGTGGCCGGCGTCACGCGGGTGATTTCCAAGGAGCGCCGCGACAAGCGGCTGCAATTCGAGGTGGAAGGTATGCAGGGCCGCAGCGTGCGGGCCGACCTGGCGCGCGCGGTGGTTGAATCCGGGTGGAACCTGATCGAACTGCGCCCGTCGGCGTTCAGCCTGGAGGAGGTGTTCCTGGAGTTGACCTCCAAGGAACAGCCGGCCGAGGCCAAAGAACAGCCGGCCGAGGCGGGAGGAAACAAGTGAAGAACATATTGGTCATCTGCCACCGCGAACTCAAAAGCTATTTCGCATCGCCCATCGCGTACCTGCTTTTGACCATGTTCGCGGTGATGTTCGGATTCTTCTTCTGGAACGCGGTGGGCTACTTCGCCCAGATGGGCATGCAGTCGGCCATGATGGGCAGCAGCGCTCCGATGAACGTCAACGAGATGGTGATCCGGCCACTGCTGATGAACGTCAGCGTCATCGGCCTGTTTCTGATTCCGATGATCACCATGCGGCTGTTCGCGGAAGAGAAGCGCTCGGGGACCATCGAGCTGATGCTGACCTCGCCGATTCGGGACATACGAGATTGATCACCGGCAAGTGGTTGGCCGCGCTGACGATGTACGCGGCCATGCTGGGCATCGCGGGTCTCAACTTCATCTACCTGTTCGTGTACGGCCAGCCGGACTGGAAGCCGATGCTGGTGGGCTACCTGGGACTGCTGTTGCAGGCGGGCAGCCTGCTGGCGGTGGGCACATTCATCTCCACGCTGACCAAGAACCAGATCATCGCGGGTTCGGCCACCTTTGGCGCCTGCCTGCTGCTGTGGGTGTTGGAGTGGGTGGCCGGATACGAAACGGCGGTGTGGGCCAAGGTGATGGGCTACATCTCCGTGGTGGCGCATTATGAGCCGTTCGCCAAGGGCGTCATCGATAGCAAGGACGTCATCTACTATATTTCACTTACCGCGCTGGGGTTGTTTCTGACGGCGAGGTCGCTCGAATCGCTGCGGTGGAGGGCGTAATTCCATGAAATTCGATTGGCTGAAAACACGACAGACCAAGTACACGGGCTACACCACAGCTTACATCCTCGTCTTCCTGGCGATTCTGGCCGCAGCTAATTTCCTGGCGAACCGGCACGACAAGTCGTACGACAGTACCGCCAACAAGCGCTATTCGCTGTCGGATCAGACCATCCGGCTGGTAAGGAACCTGAAGAACGACGTCACCATCACCGACTACGACGAAACCAGCCGATTCGAGCAGGCGCGCGATTTGCTGGACCGCTACAACAACCTGTCTACCAAGCTGACCGTGCAGTACATCGACCCGGACAAGAAACCGCAACTGGCGCGCGCGGCTGGCATCACCAGCCTGGGCACCATCGTGCTTACTTCCGGCACCAAGCGCGAAGAAGCGAGGTCGCTTTCGGAGCAGGAGGTCACCAGCGCGCTGATCCGGCTGCTGAAGACCGGCGTGCGCACGGTGTGCTTTGTCAGCGGCAGCGGCGAGCACAGCCTGGACGAGAGCGGGTCGCGCGGCTACAGCCAGTTGAAAGACCTGCTGGAAAAAAACAACTACAAGACGCAGACCATCTCGCTGCTGCAGAACCCGGAAATCCCCAAGGAGTGCACGATTGTCGTAGTGGGAGGGCCACGCTACGACTACGTCGAACGGTCGGTGGATTCGCTGAAGAAGTTTGTCGAAGACGGCGGCAGCGCCCTGTTCATGCTCGATCCGCCGTTGCAGGCGGGCAGCGACAAGATCAGCCCCAACGACCAGCTTCTGGCGATGCTCGCGGGCTGGGGAGTTACGCTCGCAGAAGGACCTGGTTCTGGACACCAGCGGCGTCGGCAGCTTTTTCCAGCTTGGGCCGGAAGTGCCGCTGGTGGCGCATTACGACACGCACCCGATCGTCAATACGATGAAGGAGACGGCGACGGCCTTCGCCATCGCCCGCTCGATGAAAACGGAAAGCAAGGACAAGGCGACGGTCGAGCCGTTGTTTTCCACCACCGACAACAGCTACGGCGTCAGCGATCTCTCCAACCTGCAGATTCGTCTGGACCGCTCGAAGGCGGAAAAAGGGCCTTTCACGCTCGGCGCGGCCGGCACTTACAACACCGGCAAGGCTAACGTGAAGGGCCGTTTCGTGGTGGTCGGTTCGTCCGACTGGGTGGCCAACTACATCCTGCGCTTTCAGGGCAACCGCGACCTGTTCCTGAACATGGTCAACTGGCTCTCGTCGGACGAGGATCTTATTTCCATCCGGCCGAAGGAGCCCGAAGACCGCCGCATCACTCTCACCACCTCTCAAATGCGCGGGCTTCGGATCACCAGCCAGTTTCTGCTGCCGCTGGCGATGGTGGCGCTGGGCTTGATGGTGTGGTGGAAGAGGAGATAAGCGATGCAGCCGAAGGGTCTGTTGATTGCTGTTTTGGTTCTGGCCGGTTTGGGGGGGGCCGTTTGGTACTCCAACCGGTTGGAGAAGAACAAGGCAGGGAAGGAAGATTCCGAGCACCCAACGATCCTGAAGATCGCCTCCGACCAAATCAAATCCATCGAAGTGAAACGGAAGATCGGAGAAGACACCAGGCTGGAGCGAGGCTCGGACGGCGAATGGAAGATCACCTCGCCGGCGCAGTATCCAGTCGATAAGGATGCCGTAACCAGCCTGGTGACGCTACTCTCCGACCTGACATCCGAGAAGCTGGTTGAAGGCAAGGTCACCGACATGGCCACCTACGGCTTGAAGCCGCCGTCGATGGAGGTGATCGTCACCACCAAGGACGGAAAGACGCAGCGTCTTCTGGTGGGCGACCAGGCGCCGGCCGGCGCTCACTATTTCGTCATGAAAGAGGGCGATCCGCGGCTGTTCGGACTGGCCTCCTTCAACGAAACCAGTCTGGACAAGAAAGCGGCGGACCTGCGCGACAAGCGCATGCTGACGTTCGATTCGGAAAAACTGGCCCGGCTGGATTTGAAGCTGCCCGGCCAGAGCCTCGAGTTCGGCAAGAACGGCCAGAACGAGTGGCAGATTGTGAAGCCCTCGCCGATGCGCGCCGATGGCTCGCGGGTGGAAGAGCTGGTCAGCAAAATGCAATCGCGCCAAGCTGGACGCGAACCTGTCGGCGGAGGAGGAAAAGATGTACGCCGCTTCGTTCGCCAAAGGCCAGCCGGTGGCCACCGCATCGGTCACCGATAACTCAGGCACCCAGACCTTCGAAATCCGCAAGTCCGGCGAGGATTACTACGCCACCAGCTCGGTGGTTCCGGGCACTTACAAAATCACCAAGGACATCGCCGACGCGTTCGACAAGAAGGCCGACGATTTCCGCCAGAAAAAACTCTTCGATTTCGGGTGGGAAGAAGTATCGAAGGTGGACTTCAGCGGCGGCGGCACTACCTGGAACCTCTCGAAAAACGGCGAGAAGTGGATGTCCGGCAACACCGAGATGGATTCCACCAGCGTTCAGAACCTGATTGACAAGCTGCGCGACATGGCGGCGTCGGGGTTCGTGACTTCCGGGTACACGACGCCGGAAATCCAGGTGGATGTGGTGTCCAACCAGGGCAAGCGCAACGAAAAAGTGCTCATATCGCAGACCGGCGACAAATACTTCGCCAGGCGGGAGAACGAACCCACCACGTACGCGCTTGAAAAAAACACCATCGAAACGCTCGAGCAGGCGGTAAAAGACGTGCGTCCGGCCAAGGCGGCCGCGAAACAGAAAGCGGACCAGGGGAAGAAGTAGTTATCCTCTTGTTTGATGAACGGTCTTCTCACCGACCTCTACGAGCTCACCATGGCGGCCGGCTATCTGCGTGCCGGCAAGGCGCGCGATCGCGCTACGTTTGAGCTATTCGTGCGGCGCCTGCCGGCGAACCGCAATTTTATCGTCGCCGCCGGGCTGCACCTGGCTGTCGACTATCTGCTGAGTCTGCGCTTCACCCCGGAGGAGATTGAATACCTTCGGACGCTCTCGCAGTTTTCGCGGGTGGCGCCCGATTTCTTCGATACGCTTCGCGATCTCCGCTTCACCGGGGACGTGTTCGCGGTGCCTGAGGGAACGCCGGTGTTCGCCGGTGAGCCTTTGTTGACGGTCCGCGCGCCGCTGATGGAAGCGCAGATTGTCGAAACCTATCTGCTGGCCGCCATCGGTTTTGAAAGCCTGGTGGCCAGCAAGGCGGCGCGCATTGTGGAAGCGGCTTCCGGCCGTACGGTGGTGGAGTTCGGCACCCGCCGCGCCCATTCGCCGGAGGCCGGCGTGCTGGCGGGGCGCGCGGCGTACATCGGCGGCTGCATCGGCACCAGCAACACGCTGGCCGGAATGCGCTACGGCATTCCGGTTTTCGGCACGGCGGCCCATTCCTGGGTGCTCTCGTTCGAGGACGAGGTGGAAAGCTTCCGCCGTCTGCAGCAACTGTTGGGGCCAGCCACCGTATAGCTCATCGACACCTACGACACCATCGAAGGCGCGCGGCAGGCGGCATCGCTCGGCCGGCCGCTATGGGGAGTGCGCCTGGACAGCGGCAACCTGGTGGAACTTTCGCGCGAGGTGCGGCGGATTCTCGACCGGGCCGGTTTGCGCGAAGCCAAGATCATGGCCACCGGCGACCTGAACGAGTACAAGATTCTGGAGCTGGTGGCCGTCGGCGCGCCCATCGATTCGTTTGGCGTGGGCACCGAGCTGGCGACTTCGGCCGACCTTCCCAGCCTCAGCGCCGTGTATAAGCTGGTGGAACTGGACGCCGGCGGCGTGCGGCGTTACACCGCGAAGTTCAGCGAAGACAAAAGCACGGTGCCGGGAGCCAAGCAGGTGTTCCGCTACCCGGACCACGACCTGGTCGCGTTGTCCACCGAGTTTCCCTCATACCGTCCGGACGGCTCTCCGGAAACGCTGCTGCGGCCGGTGGTGCTGGGCGGCAAGCTGGCGGAACCGCTGCCATCCGCCGCGGAATCCCGGGACTACGCCGGCCGGAGCATCGTAAAGCTGCCGCTCGCCTGCCGCAGCCTGTTCGAGTACGAGCCGCCGTGGCGCGTCGAATACAGCCCGGATTTGCGAAACCTTCAGGTCGTGGTGAGGCATCAAGTAGATGGGGCGGTGCCATGAGGACAGCTTTCTTCGATGTCGATACGCTGGTCGATTTTCTGTACCCGGCCGGCGCCCTTTACGTTCCTGGCGCGGAAAAACTGATGCCGGTGCTTTCAAAGCTGGCGCGGTACGCCGAGGCGAACGGAATTCCGGTGATCTCCACCACCGACGCGCACGCCGAAGACGACGTAGAGTTTCGCGACTGGCCCCCGCACTGCGTGGCCGGCACCTGGGGACAGAAGAAGCCCGCGTCGCTGCTGCTGGAGAATCGCGCGGTAGTTCGTCCCCCGGCCACTGCGAGTTTCCGGAAGATGCCGGCCAGGTCATCCTCGAAAAACAGACGCTCGACAGTTTCGAGAGCCCCTGCCTCGCGGGAATTCTGGATCGCATCGGCGCCGGGCGCTATGTGGTCTACGGGGTTGTCACCGAATACTGCGTGCGCCTTGCAGCCTTAGGGTTGTTGAAGACCGGCCGGCGCGTGGAATTGGTGACGGATGCGGTGGAGACGCTCGACGAAGAGCATTCGCGCCGCACCCTGGAGGAATTCACCGCCGCCGGCGGTGTGCTGACCACCTCGGCGGAAGTGATGGCTGAAGCCCGGACGCGAACATCTACCGGCATGAGCTTGGCGTAAGCTCACCCGCCATCGCCCGGGCATCGGGGATGCTAACCGCTCTCGGCGGCTCCGGCAACCTTGGCGTGCCTCCAGAGGCGTTCCAGGTCGTAATACTCGCGCGCCTTTTCCGAAAAGACGTGGACGATATAATCCCCGTAATCCATCAGGATCCAATCGGCGTTGTCGTAGCCTTCGATGCTGTTGGGCAGTTCTCCCTGCTTTTTCAAGTTCAGGTGAATTTCGTCGCTGATGGCTTGGATCTGGCGGGAGTTTGCGCCCGTACAGATGATAAAGGCATCGGTGAAGGAAGTGATGTCGCGCAGATCCAGAACCTTGATGTCGGATGCCTTCTTGGCCTCGGCGGACTCAACCGCTAACTGCCACATCGGCCTTGCGATTTTTTTGGCCGGCTCGGCTTTAGCCGCCTTCCTGGTGGCGCGGGGACGTTTGACGGTAACCTTTTTGGCGGTTGTTTTCGTCTTAACTGCTTGCTTAGGCTGCTTTTCCAGTGAAGAGTCTCCTCTGCGGGTATCGTACTACAATCGGACCAATGCCTCAATTTCCGGCATCTGCGGCACTTGGCCTGGCGCTGGCATTCTCGACCGTGGCGTATGCCCAGTCAGGCACCCCACAGACGAACCTCGCGCCGGATTCTTCGGCCTCCGCCGTCGGTGAAGTTGCTGCCCCGCGGGCGGAAGTGCGCGCTGCTGAAATGGCCGGGATGGAGGCGGACCAGGCGGACGCCGCAACCCTGCGCCGAACCCTTTACGGTTCCGTCCGCCCGGAAGACCTTACCCCCGCTGAAGCCGACCAGATGGTGGCCGCCGCCAGACGACGCCTGGAAAGGCAGCGCGCGCGGGTGGAACGGCAGAGACAACTGCTGGCGATGGGTGTAGTGGCGCGCCTGTCGCTGACGCCGCTGATCGAGGAAGTCGACTCCCGGCGGCGCGAGCTGGACCTGGCCGAGAGCCGCGCCGCGCTGTTTAACGAACTGATGTCCAGCGCGCAGGCCGAGGCGGACGCGGCGCGGGCCGAGATGAGTGTTTCGACGGGGAGCCCGCTGCTGATCACCGAACGTTACGATGGCAACGGGTTGTTCCGACCCTCCCAGTTCCAAACCATTTCGCGTGAATTCATCCACAAGTTCGGCAAGCCACTTCCGGTAAGCGCCTACGGCGAAACGGCGGTGCACCGCTCGCTGGGCTTCGACCATCGCGGGCGCGTGGACGTGGCCGTCGATCCGGACTCGCCCGAAGGCATCTGGCTGCGCACTTTTCTCGAGTCGGTGAAGATCCCCTACTACGCGTTTCGAGGGGCCATCCCCGGCAAATCCACCGCCGCGCACATCCACATCGGTCCCCCCAGCCTGCGCCTGGGCGTCGCCGACTGAACCCGGCCGCGTCGTACAATTCAGAGGGGCCCGCGCGATACAAAAATGGAACTGAAAGCGCCCGCGATCTTTATTCCCGCCGCGAAGATTCAGGAGCGCATCCGGGAGCTTGCCGCCCAGATCGACGAAGATTATCGCGACAAGCCGGTGCTTCTGATGGGCATCCTGAAAGGCTCGTTTGTATTCATGGCCGATTTGATCCGGGCCTTGACCTGCGACCCCAGCGTGGATTTCATAGGAATCTCGAGCTACGGCGCGGGCACCTCGACGTCCGGGCAGGTGCAGCTCACCAAGGACCTCAGCGCTCCCATTGAGGACATGGATGTGCTCATCGCCGAAGACATCGTCGACAGCGGCCTGACGCTGAATTACCTGGTGAACTATTTACGCGCGCGCAAGCCCAATTCCATTCGCATCGTCACCCTTCTCGACAAGCCGGAGCGCCGCAAGGCGGATATTACCGTGGACTATGTCGGCTTCAGAATCCCCGACCGCTTTGTTGTAGGCTACGGGCTGGACTACGCCGAAAGCTACCGCGGCCTGCCGGATATTTGCGTGCTGGACTAACTGCTTGCAGGTATGTCGCTCCCGCGAGCGCCTTTAACTCCCACTGTTGGTAAGAAACTTGCGACCCGCGGCCGTTCTTCCGAGTCCGTAACTGGCAGCAGCGGTTGGCGGCGAGCTGGAGCGTCGTGCTGCCGCAAATCAAGAAACAGGAGAAACCATGTTGTTCATGATTCAGTGGACGTTTGCTTGCGAACACCGGGATGCGGCAAACGCCCGATTCAAAGCCGGAGGGGCCCCCCCGCCGGAAGGAGTCAAAATGCTGGGACGCTGGCACACCGTTGGCGGCGGGAAAGGCGTGCTGATCTGCGAATCGACAGACGCGACGGCAATCGGCAAATGGATGCAAGAGTGGAACGATCTGTTGAAGTTCGAAGTCGCGCCCGTACTCGATGACGCGGGAGTGGCCGCGATTTTGTCTTGAGCATGGCGCAATGGCCGGCCAGACCCTGGTTTGGCCGGTACGCCTCGAACCCTGGTTCACGACCTAAAGTTATCCTCTGAAGCGCCGATCTAAGAGCGATATTTCCTCTATCTGGCATCAATGTGGGACAAAAGGCAAATGAGTCCGGTGGCACGCAGAAGCGCAGGAAGCCGCGAAATTCCGCCTCCGAGGCGCACTACCTCAAAGTGGCCGTAGAGGCGCGCGCCGGCGCCCTACATTGGGAAAACGCCCGCCTGATCGATTTCAGCGACTCGGATTTGGGCATTGAGCTTTCGATTCCCTTGCTGGCAGGCACCCTGGTGGTGGTCCACGGGGAACTTCCCGGCGTCGCCAACCACCGGAACCACTCCAAGACCAAGGCTGAGGTCCGCTGGTGCATGGTATCGAAGGAAGGGCGGTACCGGGCCGGTCTCCTGCTCGAGGCGTCCGCGGCGAGGGGCAGCTACTACTACCACGCCCCCCGCGAGCTTGCAGACAGCCCGGAGCTCGACTATTACGACGCTCTGCAATTGAGCCCCAAGGCGGACCCGGACATGATTCACCGTGCATTCCGGCTGCTGGCCCAGCGCTACCATCCTGACAACAGCGAGACCGGCAGCGAGGATGCGTTCAAGATCCTGCTCGAGGCCTACAAGGTGCTGAGCGATCCGGAAAAACGGGCCGCCTACGATGTAGAGAGGCACTCGACGGAGCGGCAACGCTGGCGGATTTTCAGCCAGCCGCTGAACGGGGGAATGGACGAAGAACGCCAGAAGCGGCATGGCATTCTCGGGCTGCTGTACGCCAGGCGGATCCGCTCGGCGGACAGCCCGACGATGACCATTCACGAGTTGGAAGACCTGTTGGGATGTCCGCGCGAGCACCTGGAAGCGAGCCTTTGGTTCCTGATGGGGAAGGGCTGGTGCACTCGCAGCGACAACGGAAGGTACTCGATCACGGTAACGGGTTTCGAGCAGGCGGAAGACCAGATGCCGCGGCCGGCGCGCTCCGAGCATCTCCTGCTGGACGCCGCGAAGGGCTAACGGCTGGTTGAGGTTTCGGCTCCGGCGCGGCCGCATGATATGATTTAGGGGTAGCGCCGGGGAAGTTCTGCAAGGATTTCAACACTCTGACAGGCGGTCCGGTTTCAGCTACAGAACAAGTGGTGTTCCCCGAACGGTTCTCGATGGGCGCGTAGCTCAACTGGCAGAGCAACTGACTCTTAATCAGTAGGTTGAAGGTTCGATTCCTTCCGCGCTCACCATTCTTTTCAATCACCTACAGTTCGCCACACAATTGGCGATTGCCCTACGGCGGGGACAACCTCCGAATTCTCAGCTTTCACTTACCTGCTCAATCTGAGCGACGACCGTTAGCGAGACGGTCTGCCTGGCGCAACACCGCCGTCACCACTGGGCAGACGCGCTACGCCGAAGGCGCGCCCTGAGGTTTGCCGATTGCTTGTCGATTCGGGCCCCTTGGTGCGTCTTCCTTGCGATTGATGCGGAAAGTCCATGGACACTTCTTTGTAGTCGTGGCGCGGCCTGAGCGGCGGCCGATCGAAACACCACGCACCGCATGCCGGTTTTTACCAGGAACGCTCGCCTCAAATTGCCCGTTTCCGCCACGATGTCGCTGCCGGGCGAGCCCCTGGACGGCGTTCCTTCTCTTTGTTGCCCTCCACAATCGGCCGCGCGCCATAATGGTTTCCAATGGAAGGAAGGGGAATAGGTGACTCTGGCGTTCGCGGATTCCTTCCCGGAATTTTCGACTTGACAGGATTGTCCGACGAGTCACCGAAATCCGCAGTCTCTTGGAGCTGCCCGGACTCGGATTTCCTGAAGTTCAATCGGGCGGCAATCGAAGGAGGGGATGATGTCGCTTGACAATGGGGCCCGCGTAGGACCGTACGAAATCTCGGGGCTGCTGGGCAAAGGCGGGATGGGGTCAGTGTACCGCGCCCGCGACACGCGGCTCGAGCGGACGGTGGCCCTGAAGACGCTGAACCCGGAGCTCTCGGCGGAGGCGGAATTTCGAGAACGGTTCGTGCGGGAGGCGCGGGCGATCTCGTCGCTGAATCACCCGCACATCTGCACGCTCTACGACGTCGGGCAGGAAGACCAGCTGAGCTTCCTGGTGATGGAATACATTGTCGGCGATGTACTCTCGGACCGGCTGAAAACGAAGGGGCCGATGCCTGTCGTTGAGGCGCTCGAGTGCGCGTCTCAGGTGGCTGACGCGCTGGATCACGCGCATCGCCGCGGAGTGGTGCACCGGGACTTGAAACCGAGCAACATCGTGCTGACGAAATCGGGGGCGAAGCTGCTCGACTTCGGCATCGCGAAGCTGGTGCGGACCTCAAGCGGCTCGGCGACAGGGGCGCCAGCAGCGCAGACAGTGACCATGCAGGGAATGGTGGTGGGGACGCTTCACTACATGGCGCCGGAGCAGTTGCAGGGCCTTGAGGTGGACGGGCGGAGCGACCTGTTCGCGCTGGGCGCAGTGATTTACGAGATGTTGGTGGGCTCGCGGGCTTTCGATGGAGGCAGCCAGGCAACCATCACCGCGAAGATCATCAGCGGCGAGCCGGAGCGGATGGCGGATCTGGCCACGATCGGGCCTCCGGAGCTGGAGCGGCTGGTGCGGCGGTGCCTGGCGAAGGATCCCGACGAACGCTGGCAGACGGCGCGCGATTTGCGGGCAGAGATGAACTGGATCGCCGAGCGGATCGCCGGGCCGCGGACCGGCAGCGCTCCGGTGACGATAGCGGCGCCGCAGCCTGCGGCGCCGAAAAAGAGGAACACGCTGCCGTGGGTGGTGGCGGCGGCGTCGCTGGCGCTGGCGGCGGTTGCAATGACGTGGGCGTTGATGCGCCCGAAACAGGCCGGCAGTTCCGCGCCTACGGTGCAATTTGAGGTGACCGCGCCGCCGGGGGACTCGCTGGTGCTCGACGAGGAGGTGGGTGGGAGCGCGATTTCGCCGGATGGCAAGCACCTGGCGCTGGTGGCGAGCCGCAACGGGAGGGCGATGCTGGCGGTGCGGGCGCTCGATTCTATCAATCTGAAAGTCTTCGACGGGACCGAGGGCGCGGCGTATCCGTTCTGGTCGCCGGACTCGCAATGGATCGGATTCTTCAGCACGGGCAAATTGCAGAAGGTGGCGTTGGCGGGCGGGGCCCCACAGGCGCTGTGCGACGTCACCGAACCGCGCGGCGCAAGCTGGGGTCCGGGGACCATCATCTTCGCTCCCGACGATACCGGACCGTTGTACCGCGTTCCGGACGCCGGGGGAACGCCGCAGACTTTCACGAAGCTGAACACAGCGAACCACGAAGAGAGTCACTCCTGGCCGCACTTCCTGCCGGACGGCAAGACGTTTCTATTCCTGGCGCGGACAACGCTGCGCCAGGCCAACGAGATCTACGCGGCGAGGCTCGACAAACCAGGGGAGCCGGTAAAGCTGGTTGCCTCCAATTTCCGGCCATGGTACGGCGATGGCCGCCTGCTCTACGTGCGCGATGGGACGCTGATGGCGCAGCCGTTCGATCCGGAAAAGCTAGCGGTGTCGGGAGAAGAGAAAGCCGTGCTGTTCGGGGTGTCTTATCACCCGGACTCGGGCTATGCGGGCTTTTCGGCGGCCGCGAACGGCGTGCTGGTGTATCGTATGGGCGGGGACAACAAACTCAGCCTGCGATGGATGGCGCGCGACGGCGGGCCACCGGTGGACGCCGCCGAACAGGACGAATACCTCACAGCGCGTGTGTCGCCGGACCTGAAGACCCTGGTGGCCTCGATCGTCGACGGCGATACGGGGTTGATCAATTTGTGGCTGGTGGACCCGGTGCGGAAGGTACGATCGCGTTTGACGTCGGAGGACGGTTTGGATACCAGTCCGGTGTGGGGGCCCAAGGGTGACCAGATCGTGTTCGCCTCGTCGCCGAAGGGGACGCTGCAAGTCTACCGTGAGCCGCTCGACGGGACCAACAACCCGGTGCTGATGTGGGCAAGCCAATACCCGCAGTTGCCAACCGACTGGTCGCGCGATGGCCAGTGGATCATCTACGAAGAAGATAATCCGCAGACGAAGCGGGATCTGTGGCGGATGCCGGCAAACGGTGCCGGTAATCCCGAGCCGCTGGTGCGGACCCCGTTCAACGAGTACCAGGGCCAGTTGTCGCCCGACGGCAAGTGGCTCGCCTATACCACCGACGACTCGGGGAGGCCGGAAATATTCGTGCGTGGCGTGCGGGGGCAGGGCACGCCTGTGCTGGTGTCGAGCGCGGGCGGGTCGCAATCGCGCTGGAAGGGCGATGGAAGCGAGATCTACTATCTTTCCCCGGGCGGGAAACTGATGGCGGTGCCGATAAAGCTGAGCGCGACCGGACGACCCGATCCTGGCACACCCTCCGCGCTGTTCGACCTGCCGGCGCCGGGCGCGGGGGCCACCGAGTACCGCTACGATGTCACTCCGGACGGACGGAAGTTCCTGGTGGTGACGCCGCCGGGGAACGGGCAGCGGCAGGTCCTGGCGGTCACGTTGAACTGGCAGCGGAAACTGCGGTAGGCGCTGCCGCCCTAAAGGATAAAAGGAGTTCCCCCGGCTTTGCCGGGGGATATTTACTCAAGCCTCAACCCACATTCAAGCAGGACCGTGGCAGCGCCTCCAATATGAACGGGTCGTCAGACTCGATCGGCACTTTCCCGCGTTGCGTTGCCCGAATGCCCTCCAGGGCGCCTTGTGTTAGCCGTTAAGGATGGAATCTCCGACGTGCGTGGCAGCGTCGCGGTAACGGGTATCCTCTTCCGCTGCAAGTACCCTGTCGCGCCGCCGCTCGCCCGGCAGTATGGATATCGGCATGGGAATGGTGCGGGTCATGCGAAGGCCGCCGTGGCCGAGTTGGGTCGGCCGGTCCGAGAGCGGCATTCCGGCCTGTTCGGCCATGCTCGCGTGCGTGTAGCGGAAGACATGCCTTACACTGTTGTTCACGATGCCCATCACCACCAATCTTCGATTTCTGCCGCGAGCGGTTCCGGTTGTCGTGGGGCTGCTTGCCCTCGCGTCTCTCGCCTTCGCTCAGCCGCGAGCCCGGGCAGGCGGACGGGGAGGGCGTAGTATTCAGCAGACGCTGGTTTCTCCGGAAGTCCACCCCGACCACACGGTCACTTTCCGCCTCTACGCCCCCAAGGCGAGTGAGGTTACCCTCACCGGCGACTGGATGGCCACTCTCGAATCCCGCACCGGCGGAACCACCAAGATGACGAAAGGGTCCGACGGCGTCTGGACCTTCACCTCACCGCCGCTCGAGCCGACTGTTCATCTTTACTTCTTCAACCTTGACGGTCTCTCCATTGCCGATCCGGTGAACCCGCTCGTGAAGCTGCGCACCCGGACATCGGCGAGCCTGGTGGAGGTGCCCGGCACGCCCGCGCCCGTCTGGCAACCCCAGCAGGTGCCGCGCGGATCGGTGGATTACAACTGTCTGCATTCGGCGGCGTACAACGACGAGCATCCGTTCAACGTCTACCTCCCGCCCGGCTACCACAAGGGCACAGCGCGGTATCCGGTTCTCTACCTGGTGCATGGCGGCGGCGACGTGTACAGCAGTTGGGTGACACCCGGCGCCGCCAACGTGATCCTCGACAACCTGATCGCGCAGAAGAAGGCCGTGCCCATGATCATCGTGATGCCGTTTAACGGGCGCGACTACCCCAATGTGCCGCTCGTGTCCGGCCCCGCGGCGGCCGGCGCGACATCGCCGTTCGAGCAGTACCTTACCAAGGAACTGATTCCCTATATCGACTCGAATTACCGCACCTTGACCGATCGCAAGAACCGCGCCATGGCCGGGCTCTCGGCCGGCGGCGGCGCCACGTTCAACGTGGGCCTCAAGCACCCCGAGCTTTTCAGCCAGTTCGGTTTCTTCAGCACCGGGGCCGTCAGCGCCCCCGATGCCGCGAGCCGCTATCCGGAGTTCGCCAGCGCGAAGGCGGCCGAAGGGAAGTTCGATCTGATCTGGATCAGCTACGGCAACCAGGACCCGAACCACGTCGGGGCCGAGGCGTTCGACGCCGCCCTGACCAGGAACGGCGTGAAGCACACTTACGTCACCCGCGAAGGCGGCCACGTCTGGCCGGTCTGGCGGTGGTCCCTGGAGAAGTTCGCGCCGCTGCTGTTTCGGAAGAACTGAGCGCGAACGGATCGTGACTGTGGGAAGCATGCGGGACGTGTCACTTAGGACCCGGAGAGGCGCGACTGCCTGCGGTTCCCGTAAACTCCATTCCGGTGGCGCGCGACATCGGATTCTCGCGGCTCATCCGGCGGAGGAGCTTTCGGACATCCTTCGGGACGATCGGCCGCCCCGACTACGCGCGCCGGACCTCCCCTGTCCAGAACAGACGGAAGCCTTTCAGGGGGGCCGGCGTTTCCCGTCCATGTGCCCGCCGAACTTCAAGAACCTGAGGAGGAATAGACTCCACGTTTGGGAGGAACCGCGGCATGGGCTCGAAGGGGTTGGTGCCGGCAGAAGTGAAATGGGAAGACGGTTCGCGTCAAATCAATGAATGTAACTATCTATTTTTTGACAGCATTCGCGAAATCGACGAGCTGACGCTCGAGCTAATTGTGACGGAAGGCAAACTCCAGGACGAAATTCTCGTCCCCCGAAACGACACTCCGGTTGAGCAGCTTCGATTGCGCGCCAAGCCAATTGAGAGGGATGTAACGTGCCGGTCTTTTCGATTGATTTTCGACCGAAGGCACATGGTTTTCTACGCGGTACTCAACGAGTCCTACGGCAAGTACCCGGAATCACCGGAACGGTTCACCGGCAAACTGTTCCGTGTCTTCTCGCGGTCACACTTGCTTGAGTACACAAAAAGGACCACTTATTCGTCCGATGAATATCCCGGCGTGCTGCACTTAGCCTGACGGGCTTTAATGCGAGTCATTGCCGGGGGCCTCCTTGTCCCGGCAATTGAACACTCGGCGCCGCTGCACCGCAAGCCCCGCAGGCAATCGCAGCCTCGTCAGATGGCAAAGGCCGCGCGGACCCGTGCCTTCACGGAATCCCAATCGCGCACGCTAAGATGGCCGATCACCGTCAATTCCGAGTGGCGGATCGTCAACACGTATGCTCGGAAGCAAGACTCTGCGCGGAGCCCGGCAGATCGCCAGTCCAGGAGAATGTAATCTGTTGTACCTGGCGCCGTAGGCAACTTCGTGGTGAGAATCCCAACCAGTACATCCGGGCGTTCGGCGAGATATGTGGCGCTCGCGATCACCACGGCCGGCCGGACCTTGGTTTCCTGGGCGCCGACAAGGACGCCGACCACTATGTCTCCGGGCCTCAATCGCGGTCCTCAGACTCCTCAGCGTCGAGGTGCCGCAGCGATGCGGCCCTGAATTCATTCAGGTCTTCGTCGGACCAGGAATCGGACCAGTCGATCCTCCGGTTCGGCGCGAGTTCCGCCAATCGCTCCGCGAGCGCGGATAGTTCTGTCGCCGTGTCCGGAGGCAAGCGGCGGAACGCATCCACCAATGACGCTTCTCGCTCGTTTACCTGAATTTCCATATTCTGCATCCAGTATAACGGCCCATCGATTCCGTTGTCCTTTTGATCTCCACATGAGGGTGTAGTCGGTCCGCGGAAGTGGACGCTGTTGGCGAATAGTACCGACAAGTCGGCCTCCCGCCGAGCAACTCCTACAGGCGCGTGAGTCGATCGGAATGGTCGAGACGGCGCAGTCGGCCCGTTTCTAATTCTTTAGTCGTTTTGGACGGGATGGCCCGGCGGAGCTTCGGGGTTCCGCTCGGTGAAGGGCGCGAGCTGTTCGGCAAACTGCCGCAGAGCCTGAAGATCGTCGTCGCTCAAGACCTGGGTGAAGTCTTTCTTCGAAAAGACGGCGAATCCGGAACGGACATTGCGGCTTTCGATGGGTTGCAGATCAGAAAAGCCGATCCGCCAGGTGTTTCATCCAATGCGAGCGGATTCCAGTAGCTGGCTCCGGGCTTGTCGGCGCGCGCGCGGAATTGGCCGTCAACGCGCCCATAGAGCGCCGCCAGTTGCAGTCCCCAGGGGGCGGGAAGCGCTTGCGAAACGGCGTCGAACGCTTCGCGCCATGCGGCCTCCCGCGGCAGAAGCAGCGGCGGCACCGGGGTTCGAAACTCTTTCGCGGCGCGCGCGCCAACCAGGGCCACGGCCAAAGGCCCCGCCAGCATCAGGGCTTGGAATGTCCATTTCACCACGATCATCAGCATTCCCGTCTGCCCTTCGGGGAAGATCCACGGAAACAAAATGTAGAGCACCCCGGCGCTGCCGAACCACGCTCCGGGGGTCTTCTAAAATCGTCGCGTCGCGCGAAGATAGCCGCTATTTGTAGTACAGGAACAGGCCGTCCGGCAAGCAGCACTGTGGCCATTCGCCCGACAGGTGCCCGGTCGCGAACGCCTCCGCCCCATTTACGGACGCCGACACGGATTCGCCAACCGGTAAGCTGCTTATTTACAGATAGATAGGCGCAGCAGCGTGCTGGTTGCCGGCGTGCACTTCCCGTTAGATGCTCCAAGACCTCAGGTTTGCTTTCCGTACTCTTCGGAAGAGTCCGGGATTCGCGCTGATTGCGATCCTCTCGCTGGCTCTGGGAATTGGCGCTAACTCGGCAATCTCCAGCCTGGCCAACGCTTTCGTTCTGCGGCCTTTGCCGGTTCCCAATGCTTCACGACTCATCGCCGTGCAGTCGCAGCAGCGCGGGGAGAGTGTGGGCGGGCTGTTCGAGTACTCCGGGCTCTCTTACCCCGATTACGCGGACCTCCGGGACAAGAACAAGTCCTTCGAAGGGCTGGCGGCGTCGCAATACTCCCCATTCGGCTTCTCCCGGGAGAATGGCGTGCTGCCGCGCATGGAATACGGCCAGTTGGTGAGCGGGAACTTCTTTGACGTGCTGGGGGTTCGGCCGATCCTGGGGCGCAGCTTCCGCCCCGACGAAGACCAGGTGAGGGGACGCGACAATGTGGTGGTACTCGGTTACGAGATCTGGAAGACCGAGTTTGGCTCCAGTCCCGACGCCATCGGCAAGACGATCTTCCTCAACGGAATTGGCTTCACTGTGGTCGGAGTGGCTCCGGAATCCTTTACCGGGTCTCAACTGCTGATTTCCTCGGCGCTTTACGTCCCCTTGGCGGCGATCCCTCGTCTGGCAATTGGCCAGCAGCAGGACTTGCTGGAGAATCGGGGCGAGCGCGGCTTGACGGTCCAGGGCCGGCTGAAACCGGGGGTGAGTCTCGAGCAGGCCCAGGCCGAAGTCCGGGTGATCGCCCAACAACTCGCCACCGCCTATCCGAAAACGAATCGCAACTGTTCGCTGGTGGCAGACACCGACGTGCAATCGCGGTTGAAGCAGAATCCTTTCGGCGCCACGATGGTATTCTTCCTTCTGGGTCTGGCCGGCATTGTGCTTCTAATCGCCTGTGCGAACGTGATGAATCTCATGTTGAGCCGCGCCAGCTCGCGCTCCCGTGAGATCGTCGTCCGGCTGGCGATCGGGGCCGGACGCAGCCGTTTGATCCGGCAACTGCTGACGGAGAGTCTGGTGGTCGCCCTGCTCAGCGGAGGCCTTGGGGTCGTCTCGGCCTGGTTTGGCACGGGTCTGTTTTCTCAGTTCCGTATTCCGACCGACACCCCCATTGTGTTGGACGCGACGACTTACGCGCGTGTGCTGGTTTTCACCGTTTGCGCGTCGATTGTGAGTGCTCTTCTGTTCGGGCTCGCGCCTGCCCTCCAGAGCACCAGACAGGATTTGGTGCCGGCGTTGAAATCCGGAAGGGCGGAGGGCGGCAAGCACCGGCGTTTTCTGGGAAAGAACGCGCTGGTAATCGCCCAGGTAGCGGGTGCGCTGGTGCTGCTGGTTTTTGCCACACAGGTGTATCGTGGCGCTTCCATTCTTCTATCCTCACCCGCCGGTTTTCGGACCGACCATATGCTGACGGCGAGCTTTAACCCCACGCTGGCGAGGGACACGCCGGAGCAGACCCGGGATTTCTACCAGCGACTGCTGGAGAAGGCGCGCACGCTGACCGGCGCCAGGTCCGCTGCTCTCTCCCAGGCGGTGCCGCTGGTTCCGGGAGGCAGCAACACCCGCGTGGTTCCGGAGGGCCTCCTGGAACGGAGGCGATCGGGGTAGTCTCGAACGTCGTCGGTGACGGCTACTTCGGCACAGTTGATGTCCCGATACTCCAGGGCCGGAGTTTCGAGGTCACCGACACGGCCGATTCCCCTCGCGTGGCGATTGTGAATGAGCTCTTTGACCACAAGTATTATCCCGATCGGAGTGCAGTGGGACAGCGATTCCGCCTGGATAGCGCCAGCGGAACGCCCGTCGAGATAGTCGGTGTGGCCAGGCAGAGCAAGTACTTCGCCCTGTTCGAACCGCCGTTCGCCTATATTTACCTGCCGCTCGCCCAGAATCCGCAGCCGGCGATGACGCTGCTGATTCAGACGGCCGGCCCTTCGGGCACGCTGGCCGCGCCGCTGCGTGAAGCGGTCCGAACGCTCGATTCACGCCAGCCGGTGATTGGCGTCCGCAGCATCGAGGAAGTGTTCGACCAGCGCAACAGTATCCTTCGCGTGGTGATCGAGGGAGTTGCGGCACTGGGGTTGCTGGGGCTGAGTCTGGCGTTGGTCGGGCTCTACGGTCTGATGTCGTATTCCGTCAGCCTTCGAGTAAGAGAAATCGGGATTCGCATGGCCGTGGGGGCCGATCGGGCGGGAGTGTTGCGGATGGTGCTGCGGCAAGGGGTCGTGCTGGCTTCGAGCGGGGTGGTGCTTGGCCTGCTGCTGTGTCTGATCGCGAGCAAAGCGGTGAACGTCGCTCTCGGCATGCCATCCTTCAACCTCGCCCTGGTGGCCTTGGTGGCGGGCGCGTTTATCCCGGTGGGGGCGCTCGGGGCATATCTGCCGGCAAGACGCGCATCGCTGGTCAATCCAAACAGCATGCTCCGCCAGGACTAGCGCGGTACGCTCGGAGCTATCCGTGGTGGCGGCGCGACGATCTGCGAGCCGGCTGAGTGACCGCAAAAGGGAAACGCCAACCAGGTCTCCGCCGACTATATCGAGCGTCGTCCGTCGCCGGCAGCGGAGACCGTCCCCATTCCAGGCCCGGAACTCCGGTTGAAATGGTAAAATTGACTCTTCGGTTAGCGTGCCGGTCGCTCGGGTTGCCCCGTTTGACACTTGATTTTGCGGTGTGATAACCGTTGTAGTTCTCTTCTACGCAAAGACGCAATGTCTGACGAACAGAAACCGCAGCCGCCGGCGAAGCCGCAGGCCGCTCCCGCCAAGCCGGCGCCCAAGCCGAAACCACCCGCCGAGATGGTCACCCAGCCTTGGGAAGGCGAGCTCCCCAACGAATTGAAAGAGCAGTTTGGCGACGAAATCGTGCAGTTCGCCAGCTACCTGGACCAGAAGTTTCTGGTCGCGAAGACAGCGTCCCTGGTCCCGGTGATCGAGTTCCTACGCGACGTGTGCGGCTTCGATTACCTGGTGGACATCACGGCGGTGGACTGGCCCAAGCGCGCCGAACGCTTCGACGTCGTCTACATCCTGTATAGCTTTTCCCGCAACGAACGGATCCGCGTTAAGATTTGCATTGCCGAGGGAGAGTGCCCGCATACGGCGACTTCGGTTTACCCCACCGCGAACTGGCTCGAGCGGGAGGTGTACGATATGTTCGGCGTCGAGTTCGCCGGGCATCCGGACATGAAGCGGATTTTGATGCCGGATGAGTGGACCGGCCATCCGCTCCGCAAGGACTATTCGATCTTGCAGATGGACAATCGCTGGGTTCAGGAGAACCTGGGCATCGAAAGCGGACAGTAACGGCGATGTCGGAAACCTTCCTTGATTCCACCGAACTGGTACTGAACATGGGGCCGCAGCACCCCTCCACGCACGGCGTGCTGCGGGTAATCCTCAAACTCGACGGCGAGAAGGTGATGGGCACCGAATGCGTCATCGGCTATCTGCACCGGGGCGTCGAGAAGATCGCCGAAAACCGCACCTACGCGATGTTTGCGCCATACGTGGACCGCATGGACTACGTGGCGGCGGTTTCCAACGGCCTGGGCTACGTGCTGGCGGTGGAAAAATTGCTTGCGGTGGAGGCTCCGCCGCGCGCGCAGGTGGTGCGTGTCATCCTTACGGAGCTGAACCGGATTGCCAGCCACCTGCTGTGGCTGGGCACGCACGCGCTGGACGTCGGCGCCATCACGCCGCTGTTTTACGTGATGCGCGAGCGGGAAGACGTGCTGAACATTTTCGAGGCTTACTGCGGCGCGCGCCTGACGACGCACGCTTTCCGCATCGGGGGCCTGCAGTACGAAACTTACGACGGGCTCGAAGAGCAGGTGAAGGCTTTCTGCCACAACTTCCTCCCGAAGGTGGACGAGTACGAGCAGTTGCTTACCGAAAACCGCATCTGGAAGGAGCGGCTGACCAATGTCGGCATTCTGAACGCGGCCGACTGCAAGGCCTACGGGGTAACCGGGCCGATGCTGCGCGCGGCGGGCGTCGAATGGGACTTGCGCAAGGCGCAGCCTTACAGCGGCTACGAGACCTACGATTTCGAAATTCCGACGCGCCAGAACGGCGACACCTACGACCGGTACATTGTCCGGATGCAGGAAATGCGGCAGAGCGTGCGCATTTTGCGCCAGGCGGTGGAGCGCATTCCGGATGGGCCCATCATGGCCAAGGTGCCGAAGGTGATCAAGCCCGCGCCGGGCGAGGCTTACGTATCCATCGAAGCGCCGAAAGGAGAGCTCGGCTACTACATTGTGAGCGATGGCTCGACGCAGCCGTACCGGGTGCGCGTCAGGCCGCCGTCGTTCGTCAACCTGCAGGCGCTCGACCGGATGGTGCGGGGCGCGCTGGTCGCCGATGTGGTGGCCATCATCGGTACCATAGATATAGTGCTAGGCGAAGTGGACCGCTGACGGGGGCCGTCGAGCTTCCGGCGCGGCGCTGGCCGGCACAGGAGTGAATTATGCGCAAATTGCTGCGAACCATCTTTCTGGTGGATCTGATGGAGGGGCTGCAGGTGACCTTCCGCAGCCAGCGCCCCGAGAAGATCTGCACGGAGCAGTACCCGGCGGAACGGCCGAAAGTGGCCGAGCGCTACCGCGGCGCCCCGCGTTTGAACGTCCACCCGGAAACCGGCGAGACGTTGTGCATTTCCTGCAACCTATGCGCGCTGGCGTGCCCGGAAAACCTGATTGTGGTTACCAGCGAGCGAAACGAGCAGACGCGGCGCAAAGAGCTGGTGGTGTTCACCTACGACACCAGCCGCTGCATGTTTTGCGGGCTGTGCGAAGACGCCTGCCCGGTGGACGCGCTGGAGTTGACGCAGGATTTCGAGCTGGCCACCTACACGCGCGAGGGCCAGATCTGGGATCGGCAAATGCTCGAAGAAGGCCCCCGGCCGACCCAGTACCGTTATTAGAATCCCGCGGCCATCCCACGGCCGGCGGGGTAGAGAGACGATATGGAAGGGGCCGCCCGTTGGCGCGGCGGAAGCTGTGCGGGCGGCCATTTATTTTGCCGTATTTGGCCGCATAGAGACCAATGAGATAGAGCGGAGACCCGTTAGCGGAATTTTCCCGACATGTGGATCGATACCCTTTTGTTTTACGCTTTCGCCTTCCTCACGCTGCTGGGCGGCATACTCACCATCACCCGCAAGAGCGCGATTCACAGCGCCATCAGCCTGATTATTTCGCTGCTGGGCGTGGCCGGACTGTTCCTGCTGCGCCGGGCGGAATTCCTGTTCGCCACCCAGATTGTGCTGTACGTGGGCGGCATCATGGTGCTGTTTCTGTTCGTCATCATGCTGGTGAACCTGGACGAAGCGGCCAAGGTGCGGCAGTTCAACCGCCAATGGCCTATTGCCCTGCTGTGCGTCATCGGCGTCGGGGTGGTGGTGCTGTATTTCATCAACAAGGGCGCCGGCGCATTTAAGTTGGCGCCGCCGGCGGTGGCCAAAGCGGCCGAAGGCAATGTACAACAGATCGCCGATGTGCTGTTTTCCCAGTACCTGCTTCCTTTTGAAGTGGCCTCCGTTCTGCTGCTGGTGGCGGTGGTGGGTTCGGTGATCATGGCGAAGAAGAGGGCCTGATGCTGTATCCGATTACGACAGCTCATTACCTGGTGGTCAGCGTGGCGCTGCTGCTGATAGGAACCATCGGCGTGCTGACGCGGCGGAACATCGTGATCATTCTGATGTCCATCGAGCTCATCCTGAACGGGGTGAACATCAACCTGATTGCGTTTTCGCGCCAACTGGAAGACGTGGCCGGACAGATATTCGCCATCTTCATTATTGTGGTGGCGGTGGCCGAGGCGGCGGTTGGACTGGGCATCCTGATTGCCCTGTTCCGCAATAAGGAAACCGTGCAAGCCGATGAAATCGATTTGTTGAAGTGGTGAGGGCGCGGTGAATTTTCTCGACTCGATTTGGCTGATCCCACTGTTCCCGCTAGCCGGGGCGATCCTGATGCTTCTGATCGGGAGGCTTCTCGATCCGCAAAGCCGTTCGAAAGACGCGCTGGCGCCGGAGCTGGCCTTACAGCAAGACGCCGGCGGCCACGCGCACGACGCCCACCACCACGCTCCGCCGTTGAAGAAGATTATCAGCCTGCTCTGCCCCGGCATGGTGCTGGTGTCGTTTATTCTCAGCCTGGGGGCGGCGGTACAGCTTTCCGGACAGGCGGAAAAGGTCCACGAGGTCATTAAATATACGTGGCTGGCCGGCGGACCGTTCCACATGGCGAACGGCGCGATGGCACACTTCCAGGCCGACCTGGGCTTTCTGCTCGATCCGCTCAGCTCGGTGATGATCCTGGTAGTAACCGGGGTCGGCTTCCTGATCCACGTGTATTCCATCGGCTACATGGCGCACGACGGTGGCTACTACCGGTTTTTCGGATATTTGAATTTGTTCGTGTTCTTCATGCTCATGCTGGTGCTGGCCAACAACTTCGTGCTGTTGTTCGTCGGCTGGGAGGGCGTGGGCCTGTGCAGCTATCTTTTGATCGGGTTCTATTTCCATAAAAAGTCGGCGGGCGACGCAGGCAAGAAGGCTTTTCTGGTAAACCGCGTGGGCGATGCCGGCTTCATGCTGGGCATGTTCCTGCTGTTTTCTTTGATCGGCACCGCGCGTTTCACCGAGATGAACCAGATCTTCCACAGCGGGAAGTTCGCTGCGGAAACCGGGGCGTTCGGCGTCCTGAGCCTGACAGCGCTGCTGTTGTTTGTGGGCGCCACCGGCAAATCGGCCCAGATTCCGCTGTACGTGTGGCTGCCGGACGCCATGGAAGGTCCCACGCCGGTGTCGGCGTTGATACACGCCGCCACCATGGTGACGGCGGGCGTTTACATGGTGGCGCGGTCGAACGCGCTGTTCCAACTGGCGCCCATGACGTTGGGCATCGTGGCCACCATCGGCGCGGTGACCGCCATCTTCGCCGCCTCCATCGCCCTGGTGCAGAACGACATCAAGCGGGTGCTGGCCTATTCCACCGTCAGCCAGCTCGGCTACATGTTTCTGGCCGCCGGCGTGGGCGCCTACTGGGTGGCCATCTTCCACCTGTATACCCACGCGTTCTTCAAGGCCCTTCTGTTTCTCTGTTCCGGCTCGGTGATTCACGCCCTCGGCGGCGAGCAGGATATGCGGCGAATGGGCGGTTTGAAGGACAAGATCCCGATCACGTTCTGGACCATGTTTATCGCCTCGCTGGCGATTGCCGGCATCCCCGGGTTCGCCGGGTTCTTCTCGAAAGATGAAATTCTGTGGCAGACCTGGAGCTCGCCGCTCGGCTCCAAGGCCCTGTGGGCGGTGGGCTTCGTGACCGCGGCGATGACCGCCTTCTACATGTGGCGGCTGATGTACATGACGTTCTACGGCAAGAGCCGCGTGGATGCGGAAGTCGAGAAGCACGTCCACGAGTCGCCGAAGACCATGACGGTTCCGCTGATGCTGCTGGCGGCGGGAAGCGCGCTGGGCGGCTGGATCGGCCTGCCCAAGCTGTGGTCGTGGTTCCCCGACGGGTTCCGCGCCTTTGAGCAATGGCTGGCGCCGATGTTCGAAGCGCACGGCGCTGCGGGCGAAGCGGTGGAGCACGGAAGCGTCTCGCTCGAGTGGACGCTGATGAGCCTTTCGGTGCTGGTCGCCCTTGCCGGAATCGCGGTGGCCTATTACCTGTACGTTAAGAAACCGGAGGCCGCGGAACGCGTAGAGGAGGCGTCCGGCCCGTTGTACGGCATCCTGCTGAACAAGTGGTACGTGGACGAAATCTACAACTACCTTTTCGTCGACGGACTGTCGAAGGGCGGCGGCACCCTACTCGGCCGCTTCGACGCGCGGGTGGTGGATGGCGGCGTGAACGGCGCCGGCTGGCTCACCCGGTTCAGCTCCAGTGTCTCCATCTGGTGGGACACCTGGATTGTCGATGGCCTGGTCCGGCTTACCGGTTTCAGCGTCAAAATCATCTCCTACCCGGTGCGGATTGTACAGACCGGCTATGTGCAGACGTACGCTTTGTTATTTTTTGCCGGCCTGCTCGCGATTCTGGTTTACTATATGGCGCGCTGACCTATGAGCGAACACTTGTTAAGCATCGTCATCTTCACCCCGCTGGTCGGGATGCTGCTTCTGCTGCTGATTCCCTCGTCGCAGAAGAACCTCATCCGCATCTGGGCGAACATTGTGGGGCTCGCCGGGTTCCTGGTGTCGCTCCCGCTGGTGTTCGAGTTCGACAAGACGAAAAGCGGTTTCCAGATGATGGAATCCGTCTCCTGGATCCCTTCTCTCGGCGTGAAGTATGCCGTGGGCATCGACGGCATCAGCCTGCTGCTGGTGATGCTCACCACCGTGCTCGGCTGCGTGGCCATTCTCTCCAGTTGGAATGCCATCGACCACCGGCCCAAGGCCTACTACGCCATGCTGCTGCTGCAGCAGACGGGCATGATCGGGGTTTTCCTGGCGCTCGACTTCCTGTTGTTCTACGTGTTTTGGGAAGTGGTGCTGGTGCCGATGTATTTCCTGATCGGCGTGTGGGGCGGACCGCGGAAGCTGTATGCCGCCATCAAATTTTTCCTGTACACGCTGGCCGGCAGCGTTTTGATGCTGCTCGGCATTCTGACGCTGTACTTCCAGCACTTCCAGCAGTTCGGCTATTACACTTTCGACATCGGCGAGCTGATGAAACTGACCATGCCGCTGGGCCTGCAGCAGTGGGTCTTCTGGGCATTCTTCATCGGGTTCGCCATCAAGGTGCCGATGTTCCCGTTCCACACCTGGCTGCCCGACGCCCACGTGGAAGCGCCGACGGCCGGCTCGGTGATTCTGGCCGGCGTGCTGCTGAAGATGGGCACCTACGGGTTCATCCGTTTTTCGCTGCCGCTGCTGCCCAAGGCGGCCATCGACCCGATGGTGGTGAACATCCTGGTCGCTCTGTCGCTGATCGGCATCGTATATGGCGCTCTGGTAAGCCTGATGCAGACGGACTGGAAAAAGCTGGTGGCGTACTCTTCGGTCAGCCACCTGGGCTTTTGCACGCTGGGCATCTTCGCGCTGAATCCGAACGGGCTTTCCGGCAGCGTTTTGCAGCAGATCAACCACGGCATCTCCACCGGCATGTTGTTCCTGATCGTGGGGGTGGTGTACGAGCGCCGGCACACGCGCGAGATCCGGGAATACGGCGGCCTGGCGCACGTGATGCCCAACTACTCGTTCGTGTTCGCCTTCGCCATGCTGAGCTCGGCGGGCCTGCCGCTGCTGAACGGGTTCATCGGAGAGTTCACCATCCTGCAGGGCGCCTTTGAAGCCAACCGTGTCTGGGCGGCGGTGGCGGTTACCGGCATCATCCTGGGAGCGGCCTACCTGCTGTGGCTGTATCAGCGCACCATGCTGGGGCAGCTCACCAACCTGAAAAATCTGAAACTTCCCGACTTAAGCCTCCGCGAATGGGCGGTGTTCCTGCCTTTAATGGCTTGGGCATTATGGATTGGCGTCTATCCCAAGCCCTACTTCGAGATTCTGGAGAAGCCGGTGGCCGAAATTGTGGAACGGGCGAGGCCCGGATACTTTGAAGCGCTCGAAAAGGCCAAAGCGGGAGGCGCCGTGGCCTTGCCCGGCGCGGCTGGCGTCGCCGTGAAGGAGGTGGCCGGACGATGAGCCAGTTCTACACGTCAACCGATCACTTCGTTCTGCTGCCCGCGCTGATGCTGGCGCTGTTCGGCTGCGCCGTTCTGCTGTTCGATTTTTGGGTCTTCCCCGATCCCCGCCAGCGCAAATGGCTGTTGTTGTTCGTGGCCATCGCGGAAGTGTTCACCGGCATCTCTTTGTGGCGGCAATCCAGTTTTCTGGCGGCCCAGGGCGGCGGCTCGATTGTGGCGTTTCAGGGCTCGCTGACCATCGATGGATTCGCCATCTTCTTTAACTGGGTGTTTCTGGCAGTGACGCTTCTGGTGGGTTTGATCTCCTACCAGTACCTGGAAACCGAGGACGAGCACCGCGGCGAATATTACGGCCTGCTGCTGCTGGCCCAGTGCGGCATGTTCTTCCTGGCCGCCGGCACAGACTTGGTAACCGTGTTCGTGGGCCTGGAACTGATGGCGGTGTCGTTCTACGTGATGGTGGGCTTCCTGCGCGAGAACAAGCGCTCGAACGAAGCGGCCATGAAATACCTGCTGCTGGGGGCCTTCTCGAGCGGCTTCCTGGCCTACGGCTTCTCGGTCTTTTACGGCATCGCGGGCTCGACCAAGTTCGACCGCATCGGCGACGCGCTGCTCGGCCGCTCGGCCTCCGACCCGCTGGTGCTGCTGGCGCTCACCACCACGTCGGTGGGACTGTTCTTCAAGATTTCGGCGGTTCCGTTTCACATGTGGGCGCCGGACACCTACGAAGGGGCGCCCACCACCATCACGGCTTTTCTGGCCGTTGGGTCGAAAGCCGCTTCGTTTGCTCTGCTGGCGCGAATCTTCCTGGGGCCGCTGGCCTCGTTGCGCGCGACCTGGGAGCCGGTGCTGATTGTGGCGGCGCTGCTCTCGCTTACGGTGGGCAACCTGGCGGCGGTGACGCAGACCAACCTCAAGCGGCTGCTGGCTTATAGCTCGATCTCTCACGCCGGTTACATTCTACTGGCCGTCATTGCCGGCAACGACATCGGACTGAAGGCCCTGATGGTCTATATCCTGGCGTACGCGTTTATGACATTGGGGGCTTTCCTGGTGGTGGTGGCGATGCGCCGCAAGAACCTGCTGGGCGAGGATATCGACGACGTCCGCGGGCTGATGCACAAGAGCCCCAGTTACGCCGTCGCCATGCTGATCTACCTGCTGGCGCTGGCCGGCATTCCTCCGACGGCCGGATTTCTGGCGAAGTATTACGTGTTTCTGGCGCTTATCGAGACCAAGCATTACCTGCTTGCCGCGTTGGCGGCGGCCTACGTGGCGGTGGCCATCTACTATTACTTCCGCATCGTCAAGAGCATGTTTGTCAGCGAGCAGACCGACGATGTGGCGCCGGCCACCAGCTTCGGAATGCGGGTGGCGCTGGTGGTGACCAGCGTCGTCACGCTCGGCATCGGCATCTATCCCGAGCCGCTGGTGCAGTTCGTGCAGGGGTCGTTGAGCGTGTTCCGTTAATTGCGGTGAGGTGAGGCTGGATACATGGAGAGCATTCTTAACAACCCGTGGTTCGTACCGGTGGTGATGTCGCTGGTGATTCTGGGGTTGTTCCCCCTGGTGGTGGGCTACATCGTCCTGGTGGAACGCAAGGTGCTGGCCGACATGCAGGTGCGTCTGGGGCCCATGCGGGTGGGGCCGCACGGCATTCTGCAGCCGCTGGCCGACGCGGTCAAGCTGTTAGCCAAGGAAGACGTCATTCCGGCCGACGCGGACCAGATGCTGTTCTGGGCGGCGCCGGTGATCTCCACCTTCACCGCCTTGACTGCACTGGCCGTGGTGCCGTTCGCCAACGGGATGGTGATTGCGGACGTAAACGTCGGGCTGCTGATTATCACCGCGGTTTCGTCGCTCGGCATCCTGGGTATCATCTTGGGCGGGTGGGCGTCGAACAGCCACTATTCGCTGCTCGGCTCGCTGCGCAGCGCCGCGCAGCTTGTCAGCTACGAGGTGGCGCTGGCCCTGGCCCTGCTATCGGGCGTGATGGCCGCCGGCAGCCTCAGCATGGTGGACATCGTCAAGGCGCAGGCGCAGCACGGCATCTGGCTGGTATTCGACAATTACGGCTTCATGATCGTTCCGTTTGTGGCGTACTTCATCTCGTCGGTGGCCGAGGTGAACCGGGCGCCGTTCGATTTGCCGGAGGCCGAATCGGAGCTGGTGGCCGGCTTCATGACCGAGTACAGCGGCTTTCGCTGGGCCTTGTACTTCCTGGCCGAATACACCAATATCCTGGTATTCGCCTCGGTGGCCGTCACGCTGTTCCTGGGCGGCTGGCTGCGCCCCTTCCCGAGCGCGGCCTGGCTGGACATTCCGCTGAACTTCATCTTCCCGGTGGCCCTGTTCCTGGTGTCCGGGCTGGGTTGCTTCTACCTGGGCCGGCGGTTCCGCATCGCCTGGCGCCGCGTGTTTCTGGATGTGCTGGGCGTGTGTCTGCTGCTGGTGGCCATTCCCTTCGCCGTCCCCGCCGCCAACGCGGCGTTGATCGGCCTGTTCTGGTTCTTTTTGAAGGTGGGTACCATCGTCTACGTGCTCATCTGGGTACGCGCCACCTTCCCGCGCCTGCGCTACGACCAGTTGATGAATCTCGGCTGGAAGGTAATGATTCCGATCGGGATGGCCAGCCTGCTCATCAATGCCATCATCGGCATCGCGCGCCAATAGAGCCGGCGGGAAACGCCTTGTTGCGTCTGTAAAACAAATTTCCCGGAACTTAACCTGGTCGGATGTCGTTCGTCTATGTAGATAGAGTCGATACGGCTCCGGGCGGCGGCCTTACCCCCAACAAAAAGAATCTGCCGCCCGGAGCCGCCGTCGCTTTCTAATATCCCCGCAGAAACGCCTCCGCCTTGCTCTTTGCCGCCGTCCGTGCCACCAGCGGCGCATTCAGGAATTCTATGAACGGCGCCATCGCCCGGAAGCGGGAGACCAGTTCCGGCAGCAGCGATTTGGAGGTTACCAGGGCGGGGTCGAGCAGCGTGTAGAAGTACCACTGTTTCCCTCGGATCAGATCGGCGGCCGGGTGGTCGGCGGAGAAGCCTTTCGGGACGCGAGTCAACTTGTCTCCCTGCAAGTCGCCGAGAAGCTGCCGCACCCGTTTCGACCCGGTAAGCTTACGAAACATGGCTTCGTTGGCGGCGATGTGCTGGCGCAGCAGGGAAAGGTAGTCCGGGTCGATCAGGTAGCCGCCGCCGCCCACCTCAACCTGCTTGTGGTTCACGCTGCAGTAAAAACCGGCGGAACGGTTCTTCGCGAGCCCCTGGCGCCAGATGCTGGCGGCGATGTGGATTTTGTAGGGTGTTTTGTCCGCGCTGAACCGGGTGTCGCGGTAAATGCGGTAAAGGGACTTTTTGGGTTCGCTGACATAGTCCGGCGCGAAACCGGCCAGGTGCTCGTTCAGCACTCCCAGCAACCGCTCCATCGGCGTCTTGACGCACTCGTCGAACACCTGCTTGTGGGCCTGGAACCACTCGCGGTTGTTGTTACGTTCCAATTGGCGAAAAAACGTGACGGCCTCTCGCGGGAAACCGGGAAACGAAGACTTCATGTCGATAGCTTTCCTATAATCGGAGTGGATGCCGACGGTCGACGAGACACGCCAACGCCTGGCGAATATACCCAATTTAAGCATAAAGCGGGATGAGCCGCTGGCCCCGCACACGCGCTTCGGGCTGGGCGGCCCGGCCGCCCTGTTTGCCGAAACCGGCGACGCCGAAGCTTTTGTGGCCGCGCTCAAGGAGTTGAACGCCCGCCGCGTCAGCCACGTGGTAATCGGCGGCGGCACCAACCTGGTGGTCGCCGACGAAGGGTACGGCGGCGTGGTTCTGCGCTTCAGCGCGCGGTCGCTCGGCGTGCTGGGAACCGCCATCTCCGCCGACGGCGGCGCCGCGCTCGACAGCCTGGTGGAGTTCGCCATCTCGCGCGGGCTGGCGGGTCTTGAGACGCTGGCCGGCATTCCCGGCTCGGTGGGGGCCGCCGTTTATGGCAACGCCGGCGCCTACGGGCACTCCATCTCCGAGCGGGTTCGCGAAGTCCGCTTTTTCGACGGCGAGTGCATTCGCCGGTTTTCACGGGCCGAATGCGCATTCAGCTACCGCGAGAGCATCTTCAAGCGCAATAAGGATTGGATCGTATTTGCCGTGGATCTGGAGATGGAATCCTCGAGCGAAGAGGAATTACGCCGTATTTCTTCAGAAATTGTGGCAGTCCGCAACCGAAAATTTCCAGTTACGCTGAAATGCGCCGGCAGCGTGTTCAAAAATCTGCTTTATGCGGACCTGCCCGAGGCGGCGCGCGCCGCCGTGCCAGCCGGCGCCGTTCGCGAAGGGAAAGTGGCGGCGGGCTGGTTCCTCGACCAGGTAGGAGCCAAGGGCCTGGCCAACGGCGGCATCCGGGTTGCCGATTACCACGCCAACCTGCTTTACAACACCGGCGCCGGAACCGCCCGCGAACTGGTGGACTTGATCGCGGAACTGAAGCGCCGGGTGCAAGCCCGCTTCGGTCTGCCGCTCGAAGAAGAAGTGCAGTACGTCGGCTTTTGAACGCGCGCAATATCCCGCCACATTCCAGAAACCTCGCGCAGCGACATTGTGCGCGGCTGGGGAAATACGATATTATCGTGCACACCAGAGGGGATACATTTTCATGGATCTCGATATTGCCATTGTTGGAGGTGGCGTCTCCGGCGCGTACAGCGCATGGAGGCTTCAGCAGGAAAAGGGAGCCGAAGCGGCTATCGGTCTGTTCGAATATAGCGACCGCATCGGCGGCAGACTGTACACGGTTACCATGCCGGGCCTGCCTCATGTGAAGGCGGAGGTGGGCGGCATGCGCTACATCCCGGACGAGCACCTCATGGTCGCCAACCTGGTGGATTTTCTCAAAATTCCCACCAAGGACTTTCCGATGGGCGCCCCGCCGCCGGTCGGCTCGAACTGCAACCTGTTCTACCTGCGCGGGCGGCACTTGCGCCTGCATCAGCTCGCCGACCCGGCGAAGGTGCCCTACAATCTAGCCTGGAGCGAGCGGGGCCTGGGCCCCACCAATCTCCAGGTTCAGGTTATGAACAATATCTACCCCAACCTGGGGGCCCTGAGCCTGTGCGACCAGATGAAAATCAAGGTTTTCGGAAAACCGTTGTGGAAATACGGCTTCTGGGACCTGCTGTATCGCGTCCTGAGCAACGAAGGTTACCAGTTCATGAAAGATGCTGGCGGCTACGACGCAAACGTCGCCAACGCCAACGCGGTTACCCAGCTTCCGGCAACCGAATACAGCGACAATACGAAATTTCTCACCCTGCGCGACGGCTACGATCAGCTTCCTCTCACGCTGGTGAAGCAATTCAACGACGACTTTCCCGGTTCGGTCCCGAAGGGCCAGCGCGTGCACATGAATCACCGTCTGGAAGAGATCGAAATCGGCTCCGGAGAGTACTCCTATAAACTCATTTTCAGACCTACCGTGAGCAAAGACGGCAAAACGAGCCTTAGCTCGGGCGCTCCCGTCACAGTTCGTGCGAAGAAGATCATCCTCGCCATGCCTCGCCGCTCGCTGGAATTGATTAAGAGCCGGTTTTTCGAAGACCCGTGGCTGCGGGCCAATATCCCGTCTGTGCTGATTCAGAGCGCCTTCAAACTGTTTCTGGCATACGAGAGGCCGTGGTGGCGCGCCCTGGGCCTGGTTGCCGGCCGCTCGGTCACCGATCTTCCCGTGCGGCAGATCTACTACTTCGGCACCGAAGGCGAACAGAAGAACGGCCTGCCGTTCCTCAATTCCCTGCTAATGGCCAGCTATAACGACATCAGCACGGTGCCGTTCTGGAAAGGCCTGGAGAACGGCGAGCCTTTCCGGGGCTACAAGCCATCATGTCTCGAACCGGGCGTGAAGGACATGATTCTGAAGACCGAGTTCCCGGCCACTGAGGAGATGGTCGAGGTGGCCAACCGCCAGGTGGCCCAAGTGCACGCCCTTCCGGAAATTCCCATGCCTTACTCCGCCGTTTATCACTCCTGGAACGAGGATCCCTACGGCGGCGGATGGCACGAGTGGAAGGCCAACTACCGCCTCGATCAGGTTATGTGCCGGATGCGCAAGCCGGTGGACAGCATGGAAATCTACATCGTGGGGGAAGCCTATTCGTACGGCCAGGGCTGGGTGGAGGGCGCGCTCGATACCGCCGAGTCCACGCTGCAGGATTTCTTCGGACTAAAGCGGCCGCACTGGCTGAAAGCAGGATACGCGCTGTTGCCCAATCCGTGTCCTGGCTGCTCCGACCTGGAAGGCTGCGTGGAAGCGATCGACTGCGCCGAGACTCTCGCATCCGTGACGCCGAACTGCCTCAAGGCCGTCGAAGAGGGCTGAGGACAGGTCATGAACGTCGCCAATTACCTCATCACTCGCCTGATCGAAGCAGGCCTGGAGCACATGTTCGCCGTTCCCGGCGACTACGCCTCGCCGTTTCTCGAAGCGGTGGACGCCGCGCCGGGAATCACCCGCGTAGCAACCATCAACGAGCTCGGCTGCGGCTATGCCGCCGACGGCTATGCCCGTTACAAGGGAATCGGCGCCGCCTGCGTGCAATACGGCGTGGGGACCTTCAGCTTGTTGAACTGCACGGCCGGCTCGTTCGTCGAGCGGGTGCCGGTAGTGGTTATCTCGGCCAGCCCCAGCACAAACGACCGAATTCTCGAGCGCCAGAAAGGAATCCTGTTCCACCACAGCACTGGGAACCTGCGTGCCGACCAGATGGTGTTCGAGAACGTTACGGTGGCGTCGGAGATTTTGTACACCGCCGCCGAGGCGCCGTCGCAGATTGACCGCGCCATCACTGCGATGCTGACCCACCGCAGGCCGATTTATCTCGAAGGTCTGAACAATGTCTGGACGCTCGCCTGCGCTGACCCTGTGGGGAAGCTGGAGCCGGTGGTCACGCCGAGCGACCCGAAATCGCTTCAGGCGGCGCTCGATGCCGCCTGGAGCCGGATTCAGGCCGCCCGCCTGCCGGTGCTGTGGGCCGGGGTGGAAATCCAGCGTTTCGGATTGCAGGATACTCTTCAACGCCTGGTGGATGCGAGCGGGCTGTACTTCACCAGCACCAGCCTGGCGAAGACCGTCCTCGACGAAGCTCAGCCGAAATTCATCGGCACCTACGCCGGGCCGGCTTCACCGGCCATCACGCGCGCCGTGATGAGCGCATCGGACTGCCCTATTGCGCTCGGCACCATCATCACTGACGACTATCTGGACATCATGCAATCGAGCTTCGGAGAAATGATCGAGGTGACCGACCGCGAAGCGCGGGTCGGCTACCAGTATTACCACCGGGTGACGCTCGAGGACTTTGTCAAGGAACTGCTGGAGCGCTTCGAGCAGTACGCCCAGGCGCCGCGGCAGTACTCCCTTCCGGCCGCGGCCGACGAAGAGCGTACGGAGTCCGGGCCGGCGGACCGGCTGACCTACACCCTCTTTTACGACGAGCTTGGCGCCTTTCTGAAGCAGCGGCCGCCGAGCGCTGAAATCGCGTTGGTGTTGGGCGAAAGCACTTCGCTGTACGTGTTCGGCAACCTGTTCGGTTTACAACGAGATAGCTTCGTCGCCGAGGCTGCCTGGGGCTCGCTGGGGCACGAGACGGGCTGTGCTCTGGGGGTGGCGCTCGCCAGCGGTAAGCGCCCCTTCGTGGTGGCGGGAGACGGCGGCTTCATGATGATCTGTCAGGAGCTGTCCAGCCTGGCCCGCCAGAATTGCAATGCAGTGGTCTTTGTTATAAGCAATCGGGCGTACAGCATCGAGCAGGCGTTTGTGGACATCAACGCATTTTCCCCCGACGGTGAGTTCGCGCCTTTCGATCTGCTGCCGGCATGGGACTATCTCGCGCTGGCCAAAGCATTCGGGGCCAAGGGGAGCCGTGTCGAAACGGTCGGGGAGCTTCGGACGCTACTGACGGAATTGGAGCATGTTGAAGGCGTGCCCACGCTGGTGGAGGTGGTGATTCCCCAAAAGGACCTGCCCCCGCAATTGAGGCGCCTGGCCGGAGCGCCGCCGGAAATGCGCAAATACGGCAGGCGACGAATGTGACCGAATTCGCCTTCCACGATCTCGGCCACGTCAGGCAGATCACCGAACTGGTGCGTGCGGTCCGCTACTGTCCGAGACTCGGACCGTATCAGTCGTCATATACAATAAACCGGTGAAAGGAGCTTTCATGCATTTTCGTATAGCGCCGCTACTGGCGATGCTGGCGGTCTGCGCCTTCGCGCAGAGGAAACCCGGCAACCCGCTCGATCATATACCGTCGAATATCGAGGTCATTACGCATTTTGGCGAGCGAGCCGACTTTTCGCCCGACAACCAACGCGTCGCCTTCATGGATAAGAGCTTTGGGGACGCCTTTGTCATCGACCTCAAAAACCGGCAAATTCGATGCCTCACCTGCAATGTGCCGGGCGCGGTGTTTCTTCGCGTCATGCACCTCTCGACCGGCGACTATATTCTCATCGGGCCCGACCACTTTGAAAACGTGAAGATCAGCCGCAGCCGCGACAACGAGCTCTGGTTTCTCTCCAGGCAGCCGGGGGCGAAGCCGGTGAAGCTGGGCCAGAAGATGAGCGAGGGCGCCGCCATCTCGAAGAAGTCGATGAAGATCGCCTATGCGCTCAACCACACCTTCGACCCCTCGATCCCGGCGGGCGCTTCGCGCATTGTTGTCGCGGATGTCGAGGTGTCCGGGCGGAGCGCGGCGCTGAAGAACAAACACGTCGTGCACGAGAGCCCCGACCGGAGCTGCGGCCTCGAACCCCAGGACTTCTTCGACAACGACCGCAAAATGACCTTCACCTGTTACGAGCCCGAAGGCAACGCCAGCGTCTGGACGCTCGACCTGGAAACCGGCAAGGCGGTGAATCAATCGGCGTCGATCGGGGGCTACAACGAGGTGGAGGGCATCTTCCCCGACGGGCTGCACACCTGTGTGGAAAGCGACCGCCAGGCGGTGCTGATGAACGTTCCCGGCAAGTCCGGCAACATCGACATCTGGAAGCTGGCGCTCGACGGCACCGGGAAGAACTTCATCCGCCTTACCCATTTCAACGACTACGAGGGCGGAAAGGCGTCCAACCCGGTTATTTCCACCGACGGCAAGTACATGGCGTTCCAGGTGGCGAAAAGCGGCGACGAGGCGGGCGTGGGCTACGGAATCCTGCTATACCGGTTTGCGGACCGGTAAGGCTGCGGCCCGCCCGGAACCGGTCAGTTGTCCGTCGATCCCTTGGGCCGGGTATGCTTGCCGGCTGTCGCGGCAGGCTTGGAGTTGAAACCGGTGGAGGTGGCAGGAGGCGATTGCTCGCCTTCTTTCAAGGGCTTGATACTCAAGTACTTCACCTGGAGAATGGCCGGTCCCCACACTCGCGTGTCGATTCGGCTCATGAGGAAGCTGGCGAAGGCGACGCCGTCCACCACCGTATAGTCGCGTACGAATTCGATCCGCTTCAGGAACACCGACGGCGAGGCAACAAATCGGCCTATTTCGCGCAGGGGAAGATAGGTGGATGCGTTAATCAGAATGGTGCCCTTGAACAGCCCTGGGTTCTTGCGCCGGGGGGTCACCTGGAACAACTCTGCCTGAACGCCGTCCACGGCCGTCACGCCCTTGTATTTGAAAACGTAGTTATTGGGGCTGATACTCAGCACATCGCCGTCGTCGTGGCGGGCCTTTGCCTCCGCCGTCATGAACCGGAAAATGACGTCCTTCTTGACCGTGTTGTCCCCTTCGTAACTGGTCACCGAGTAATGGACCTGACCGTCGGGGGTGACAATGCGGGAGGCCACCAGGGTGCCCTGCTTCTTCATATCCGGCAACTCGCCGTCGAAGCGCACCTCCATCTTGTAGCCGCGCACCGGGCGGTTCTTCATGTTTTCCAGGTACTTGTACAGCACGTCGGCGGCTGGGCCGGTGTAAGGAACCGGCGGGCCGGTCTCATAGTCCGGCTCGCAGCCCGACAGCATCAGCAGCCCCAGGAGCAACGAAGCCGAGACGGTACACAGCTTTATCTTTCGTCGAGCGAACGTCATTTTACGAGAACCAATGCGGCAACAGCCCGATACATCCCGCTTGCCACATTTCGGATAGGGTAGTGGGCCCAAACAGGATTACAAGACAAATTGACCTAGCCGAAAAATCAAGGCGTACATACTATTCTACGATGCAACGGACCATCTCTGCGTGACATCGCGGCCGCCGGCTGGATGACTGCGGGCCGGGGGGCCGGCTGGAGTACCATAAAGCCTATGAAAACCATTCCGATAGGCCTCCGCGGCGAGAAGCGGATCCTGGTCAGCCCGGAAGTCGCGATCGACTTCATGGATTACGACGATGCTCGGGTGCTCTCCACGCCCTGGATGATAGCCTACATGGAAATCACCGCCCGCGACGCGCTTCTGCCTCACCTGGAGGAAGGCTACGACAGCGTTGGAACCAACCTGAACGTTCGCCATCTGGCCGCCACCCCCATCGGGATGCACGTGCGCTTTTCGGCTGAAGTGGTGGAAATTAACGATCGCCGCATTCTGTTCCGTGTAGAGGCCTGGGACGAGCGCGAGAAGATCGGCGAAGGCACGCACGAACGCTTCATCGTCAACGTCCGGAAGTTCGGCGCGCGGGTGCAGGAAAAGCTGGGGCGCTGACGCGCGTGGCATCCCGCCAGGCTGCGCGCCGCCATCGCCGGCCCTGATAGAATTGGGCTTATGTTCACCGGAATCGAACACACAGCCATCGCTTCGCCGGATCCGAAACGGCTGGCGGAGTGGTACGTCGAGAAACTCGGCTTCGTCATCAACTACAACTACGACGTTTTCTATTTCGTAAAGGCTCCCAACGGAATGATGCTGGAGATCATCCCGGCCGAGGGAGCGGCGCCCTCCTTTTCACCGAAAACTCCGGGGCTGCGTCACCTGGCGATTGCGGTGGACCAGTTTGACGCCGCCTACGCCGAGCTGAAACAGCGGGGTGTGAAAGTCACCAGCGAGCCTCTGGAAAACCAGGGCAACCGGCTGGCGTGGTTCGAGGACCTTGACGGCAACATCTGCCATATCGTCGCCCGGCAGCGCCCGCTTCCCTGAGGCACCACCTATTGCTAAGCCGGACGTTTCGCGCATTCCATTCCCGCGATTTTCGCGTGCTGTGGTTCGGGGCGTGCACTTCCAGCATCGGTACCTGGATGCAAAAGCTCGCCCAGGCCTGGCTGGTTCTCGACCTGTCCGGTTCGGCGTTTCTGCTGGGTTTGGATGCATTCCTGGGTGAGATCCCCATTTTCCTGCTCTCGCTGGTAGGCGGCGTCGTCGCCGACCGCTTCGATCGGCGAATTCTGCTCATTTGCTCCCAGGTAATCCAGATGACTTCCGCCTTTATCCTGGCCGCGTTGCTGGCTCTCGGCGCCGTCCACGTATGGCATATTCTGGTGCTGTCGTTCTGCTCGGGCGTCGGCCAGGCGTTCGGCGGACCGGCTTACCAAGCTCTGCTGCCGGCGCTGGTCGAGCGGGACGATCTGCCGAACGCGATCGCCATGAACTCCATTCAGTTCAATCTGGCCCGAGTGATCGGCCCGATGGTGGGCGGCCTGGCGATGAGCAAGCTGGGAGCCACCTGGTGCTTTTCGTTGAACGGGCTCTCGTTCATCGCGGTGATTGCCGCCCTCATCGTGGTGAGCGCGCGCTACAACCCGGCGCGTTCCTCCGACACGATTCTCCAAAGCATGAAGCAGGGCATTTCCTTCATCCGGAAACACGGGGCCATGGAGTCCATGATCGCCCTGGCGTTCTTCTCGGCGGTCTTCGGCGTGCCGACGATCATCTTCCTGCCGGTCTTCGCCCGGGACGTGCTTCACGGCAACGCCGATACGTTTACGCTGCTGCTCTCGGTTTCCGGGGCCGGTTCGGTGTTTGGAGCCCTGCTGGTGGCGACCATGGGGCGCGCCAGGCGTCTGGGCCTTCCGGCCCTGATTTTCCTGTGCGTCCTCGGGGCCACCACCGCCGGCTTCGCGCTTTCCAAAATTCTGTCCCTGAGCTGCGTGGTGTTGTTCCTGAACGGCGCTTTGCAGGTGGCCGTATTCTCGCTGTTCATCTCGTTGATGCAACTGCAGACCGCCAACGAAATGCGCGGCCGCGTGATGAGCGTCTACAACGTAGCCTTCCGCGGGGGCATGCCCATCGGCAACCTGTTGACCGGCACGCTGGTTCCACTGTTTTCCGCCCCCCTGGTGATCGCCTTGAACGGCGCCGTGCTGACGCTTCTCGGCATTTCGTTCCTGACCGTCAACCGCCGGGTGGCGGCCCTGTAAAATGGGGATGATGCGACTCGCAACGATCGCGGTGTTGCTGGCCGTTTCGCTCGCCGGGGCGGCCGACCTCAAGCCCGTGCTCAAAGCGCGGGACGCCCAGGATCGGGAGGAGTTGGGCCGCCTGGCGCGAGATCTCGCCGCGCGCGCGGCAAAGCACCCGAACGATGCCGACGCCCAGTACGACGCCGCGTTGGGCCTGCATTACCTGGCCGAGGTGAACCTGGAACTTCTGGACAAGGAGAAGGCCCGCGAAGCCGCCGAAAGCGGAATTCCGTGGGCCAGAAAAGCGGTGGCGCTCTCGCCCGGGCGGGCGGAGTTTCATCGAGTGCTCGGTGCGCTCTGCGGCCAGGTGATTCCCGCCAATGTCCTGGCCGGGCTGAAGTACGGCCAATGCGCCCTGGATTCGGTGAACAAGGCGATCGAGCTGGATCCTCGCTCATCCAACAACTGGCTCAGCCACGGGGTGGGGAATTTCTATCTGCCCGAAATGCTGGGAGGGGGCGTCAACCTGGCTATCGCGGATTTTCAGAAGGCCATCGATCTCGACCCCGACAACGCTGACGCCTGGGCCTGGATGGGAGTGGCGCTTCGCCGCGAGAAGCGCTTCGAGGAATCGCAGAAGGCGCTCCAGCGTTCTCTCGACCTGAATCCCAAAAGGGAGTGGGCCCGCCTCCAGATGGCCAAGACCCTGCTTCGGCAATGAGAAGCTATGTTCCCGCCGCTCTGGGCGCGACGGCTCTGGGGCTGGCCGGCTTCCTGTGGTATCCCGGCCATACCTGGCTTCAGTCGGACACGCTGATCTACGTTCCAATCTTCGAACATCTCTCGAACCCGGCACTGCTGGCGCGCGACCTGGTGGCAACCCGCCCCCACGTCACCTACACCATCTACGACGAGGTAACGCTCGCGCTGCGCAATCTGACCGGGCTGGATTTGCGCTGGGTGCTCTACCTGCAGCAGATTCTGTTCCGCATCCTGGGGATTTGGGGCGTCTGGAAGATTGCCGCCAGTTGCGGCTTGCGGCAGCGAATGGCGGCGCTGGTGGCGGCCTGCTTTTCGCTCGGCGCCGTCATCGGCGGTCCAACCGTGCTGATCTTCGAATACGAACCGGTGCCGCGCGGTTTTGCCGTCACCCTGCTTTTGTTTGCCGCCGGCCTGGCCGCTGCAGAAAAGCCGCTGGCCTGCGGTTTGGCCGGTGTCCTGGCCACACTGTATCACCCTCCCACGTCGCTTCCGTTCTGGGCGGTCTACGTGCTATGGATGGCCTGGCGCTTTCGCGGCCGGACGCCGCTCACCGCCGCCGCCGCCATCCGCGCAGTGCTGCCGCCGGTTCTGTCGGTGGCGCTGCTCGTCGTCGCCGCCCACATTCAGACCGGCGAGCGCGAGCCGCTGAGGTTCTTCTGGAGAATCGATCCGATCATCGAGCAGGCCGAGCGCGTGCGAGCCTCCTACAACTGGATCGACACCTGGGCGCCCGGCGTCTTTTGGAACTACCTGCTGCTAGCGGCCGCCGGCTCCGTCGCGTGGCTGCGCATCCGGAAATCGCTCAACGCCGGGGCGGCATGGTTCGCCTGGGGACTGCCCGCCATCGGCCTGCTGTCGCTGCCCCTGACCTATTTGCTGCTGAACGTTCTCAAATGGGGCATCATGCCCGCGCTTCAGCCGGCCCGCGCCTGCCTGTTTGTGGTGGTATTCGCCGTGGTTGGGTGCGCCATCGCGGGAGTCGCCGCCGCCGACAAAGGGCGCTGGCGAGAAGCGTTCCTTTGGTTCCTTCCGGCGCTGGCGCCGGCGCTGAATTTTCCGGTCCAGCAGATGTTCCTGGAGGCGTGGAGCAACCCCTCCGAGGCCGGGCGCCTGCTGCTGCTGGCCCTGCTCGCGGCGCTGGCAACGCTGGCGTCCCGCTTTGGAAACCGCGCCGGCCTTTTGCCCGCCGGTCTTCTCGCCGCGGCGCTGGCGGCTCCGTTTCTGTCGATTCCGGCGTGGGGCCAGGCTACGGACTACCCCGGTCCGCCCCCGCCCGCGCTTTACCAGCTTTCACGCTGGGCGGAAAACAACACCGGCCGGAATGCCGTATTCCTGTTTCCCGGATTTGGCCGGTCGCTCGAGCCGGCGATGTTCCGGGCCATCGCCCGGCGGGCGGTATACGTGGACTGGAAAGGCGGCGGACAGATTAACTACTTACGCGAATTCGCCCTGGAATGGTGGGACCGCTGGCAGCAGGCGGACGTGATGCACTGGCATCCGGACGATCCGGAGCGATACCGCCGGTTGGGGATCGACTACCTGGTAGCTCCGCCGGGGCAACCGATGAAGGACGAGCCGGCGGTCTACCGAAACGCCCGCTTTGTGGTCTACTCTTTGGCGCCGGGCGCTGAAGGGGCGGCAGGCCGGCCGGGACGGACGCCGCCGCCCGTACCCGGCCGCTGACTGTAAAGGAGGCGGCCTACCCACACCCTGCCTCAGTTGCGCCGGCGCTCAAGCCGGAAGATCCGACCGATATTCGTCAGAAAGCGGATCGGTTATTTCCGAACGGACCCTTCGAGCGGATCGAGGGCGCCTTGTTCGCGCACCAAAGCGTCAATTGCGGTGAGCCGGAGCCAAAATGCCTCCAGCTTCTCGAGAGGCAGCGAGTTTGGCCCGTCGGAAAGGGCCCGGCTCGGGTTGTCGTGAACCTCCACAAAGACGCCGTCGACCCCGGCGGCAACGGCGGCGCGCGCCAGCGGGGCGATAAATTCCGGCTGACCGCCCGACACCGCGCCCTGTCCTCCGGGCAGTTGAACGCTGTGGGTAGCGTCGAAAACCACCGGCCAACCGGTCTGGCGCATCATCGCCAGCCCCCGCATGTCCACTACCAGGTTGTTGTAGCCGAATGCGCTGCCGCGCTCGGTCAACATCACCTTGTCGTTGCCGGTGGAGACGACCTTTTCGGCGGCCAGCCGAATGTCCTGAGGAGCGACAAATTGTCCCTTTTTTATGTTGACGATGCGGCCGGTTCGGCCAGCCGCCAGCAGGAGGTCCGTCTGGCGGCACAGAAACGCCGGAATCTGCAGAATGTCCACCGCCTCGGCGGCCGGCGCGGCCTGCTCCGGCTCATGAATATCGGTCAACACCGTATAGCCGTCCTTCCTCAGACCGGCCAGGATGCGTAATCCCTCCTTCAGACCGGGGCCGCGGAATGACGAGACGCTGCTGCGGTTGGCCTTGTCGAACGACGCCTTGAACACGAACCGGCCCACGCGCCGGCGTATCTCGGCCGCCAGCATGTGGACATGCTCTTCGCTTTCGATGACGCAGGGCCCCGCGATCAGGGAAATCGGCGCGCCGCCGCCGATCGTCCAGCCGGGCCGGAGTTCAATCCGCATGGGAGAAGGTGGTCTGCTCCTGTTCAAACAGCGGCGTGGACTGCCGTTTGAGGCGTGTCAGCCGGTAACTGTAGGAAGCGCTGATGAAGGCGCAAAACAGCGGGTGCGGCTCCATTGGCTTGGATTTGAATTCCGGGTGGAACTGGCAGCCCAGGAACCAGCGTTTGCCGGGAATCTCGCAGATCTCCACGTAGGTGCCGTCCGGCGTCTGGCCGGCCAGCCGCAGGCCGCCATCCGGCCAGGGTCTTTTCGTACTCGCGGTTGAATTCGTAACGGTGGCGGTGCCGTTCGCTGATCTCCGGCTTCGCGTAGGCCTGGCGGGCGAACGAACCATCGAAGAGCTGGCAAGGGTAGGCGCCCAGGCGCATGGTGCCGCCCAGTTCGTCGACGCCCTTCAATTCGCGCAGCTTGTAGATGACGCGGTCGGGCGTCGCCGGATCGAACTCGGTGGAGTTGGCGTTGGCCAGTCCGCAGGCGTTGCGGGCGAACTCGATCACCATGGTCTGCATGCCGAGGCAGATGCCGAAGTATGGAATATCGTCTTCGCGGGCGCACCGGATGGCGGTAATCATGCCCTCGACGCCCCGTTTGCCGAATCCGCCCGGCACCAGAATGCCGTCGAAGCGGGACAGCGTTTCACGGCACGAGGGCCACTCGAGATCCTCGGCCTCGGTCCACACCACGTTCACTTTCAAGTGATGGGCGAGGCCGCCGTGCAGCAGCGCCTCCTTGAGACTCTTGTAGGAATCGGCGTACTCGACGTATTTGCCCACCAGCGCGATATCGACTTCGTCGCTCGGATTCTTGAGACGGTCGCAGCATCTCGGACCAGCGCGCCAGGTCGCGCGGGGCGGCTTCGATCCGGAACTGATCGAGAATGATCTCGTCCACCCGCTCGGCGGCGAACAGCAGCGGGCATTCATACACGCTCGAAACGTCCACGGCGCCGATGACGGATTCTTTCCGGACGTCGCAGAACAGGGCGATCTTCTCTTTGACGTCGTCCGGCAGCGGGCGCTCGGACCGGCACACCAGCATGTCGGGCTGGATACCGATGGCGCGCAGCTCCTTGACGCTGTGCTGGGTGGGCTTGGTCTTCAACTCCTCGGCGGCGTTGATCCAGGGTACCAGCGTGACGTGCACGAACAGGACGTTCTCTCGCCCGTGCTCGTGGCGCCACTGGCGGATGGCTTCGAGAAACGGCAGCGATTCGATGTCGCCCACCGTGCCGCCGATTTCGACGATCACCACATCCACGTCGTCCGCCACTTTCCGGATGGCGGCCTTGATCTCGTTGGTCACGTGAGGAATCACCTGCACGGTCTTGCCGAGATAGTCGCCCCGGCGCTCGCGGGCGATGATGCGCTCGTAGATGCGTCCGGAGGTGAAATTATTGGCCTGCGTCAGACGGGCGTGGGTAAACCGCTCGTAGTGGCCGAGGTCGAGGTCGGTCTCGGCGCCGTCGTCGGTAACAAAAACCTCCCCGTGCTGAAACGGACTCATCGTCCCGGGATCGACGTTCAGATAGGGATCGAATTTCTGCAGCGTGACGCGCAGCCCGCGGCTTTCGAGCAGGCACCCGATGGAGGCCGCCGCGATGCCTTTTCCGAGTGATGAAACAACTCCGCCGGTAACGAATATATACTTTGCCATGCCAGTCTATGGATCGACCTGAACCAGTACAGCCGATTTGTCAAAAAGTTTCGAGACCCTTTCGAGATCGTCGGGGGTGTCGACGCCGAGCGATTCATAAGCGGTCTCGACCACGCGAATTGCGAAACCGTTTTCGAGAGCGCGCAACTGCTCCAGCTTCTCCGCCCGCTCGAGCGGGCCGACTCGCAGCCCGGAGTAGCCGAGCAGAAAATCCCGCCGGTAAACGTAAAGGCCGATGTGCTTGAACCGGACAGCCGCCTCGCCTCGGGTGTACGGGACCGCGCAACGGGAAAAATAAATCGCGTTGCCATCCAGGCCGGTAACCACCTTGACGACATTCGGGTTCGCCAGTTCGGCCGGATCTTCGATTTTCTTTTTTAAGGTGGCCATCGGCGGAGAATCGTCATCTAACAGAGATAGGACGGCAGCGTCGATGGCGCCGGGATCGATGAGCGGCTCGTCACCCTGGATGTTCACCACCAACTGATGGCTCTCGGCCGATGCCACTTCCGCCACCCGGTCGGTGCCGGAGGGATGGTCCGGGCGTGTCATGCGCACCGGAGCGCCGAATCGCCGGGCCTCGGCGTAAATTCTCTCGTCGTCGGTGGCGATGACGATCTTCGCCAGGTAAGTTGCCATCGCGGCGCGCTCGTAGACGCGCTCGAGCATGCTTTTGCCGGCGATGAGGGCGAGAGGCTTACCGGGGAATCGAGAGGATGCGAACCGGGCAGGGATAACTCCCAGAACTTTCGGCGGCACGATCGATGATAGCACAAAAAAAGGCGATGCTATAATGGCCTTGGGAACTCGATCCGGAGGGCTGGCGATGACGAAGACTAGGTCCATCGCGGCGTGTTCTCTGATCGCGGCGGGATGTGTCCTGTGGCCCGTTCTTCTCTTGAGTCCGGCCGGCGCCGCCCTGCTTCCGGATGAAGTCGAATCGGGTGCGGGTCCGCCTTCGGACGCTTCCGTGGCCCCGCCGAAACAGGGGCCCGAGCCGCGCGTGAATATCACCCCCCGCGCTCCCGCCGGAGCGGAACCGAAGGCAGGCGATGACTCTCTTGCCCACCGAGAAACGGACATCCGGGTCGATACCGACCTGGTCCTCATCCCGGTCACGGTAACCACTCCGCTCCAGCAGGTCGTCACCGGTATGGAGGCTGAGCACTTCCGGCTGTACGAGGACGGCGTCGAGCAGAAGATCAAGTACTTCGCCAGCGAGGATGCGCCGCTTTCGGTCGGTCTGGTGTTCGACGCGAGCGGCAGCATGGGCAGCAAGCTTGCCAAGGCCCGCCTGGCGGCCGCGCAGTTCTTCAAAACCGCGAATCCCAGGGATGAGTTCTTTCTGATCCAGTTCAACGACCGGCCTCAGATGGTGATGTCCTTCACTTCCAACGTCGCCGAGATCCAGAACCGGCTGACGTTCACCGAATCGAAGGGCCGCACCGCGTTATTGGACGCAGTCTATATGGCGATCCACGAAATGCACAAGGCGAGAAACCCGCGCCGGGCCATTCTCATTCTCTCGGACGGCGGGGACAATTCCAGCCGCTATACTGAAAGCGACATCAAGAATCTGGTCCGTGAGGCCGACGTGCAGATCTACGCCATGGGTATCTACGAACCGATGGGCGGACGCGGGCGCACGCCCGAGGAGCTGGCCGGCCCCAGTCTTCTGGGTGAGCTGACCGAGCAGACAGGGGGGCACAACTTCTCCATCGAGAACTTGAACGATCTTCCCGACGTCGCCGCCAAAATCGGGGTGGAGCTTCGAAGTCAATATGTGCTCGGCTATTCGCCCACCAACAAGGCGCGGGACGGCAAATACAGGAAAGTCCAGGTGAAATTGAACCAGCCGCGGGGGTTGCCCCCGCTTCGAGCGGCCTGGCGCCGAGGATATTATGCACCTTCGCAATAGAGTCGCGGCAGGCTTGCTGTCCGTTTTGGGCCTGCTGGCCGGTTCCGCGGCCGCCCAGGAAGCCGCTCCCACTTTCCACTCCGAAACCCGGCTGGTGGTGCTCCATTGCAGCGTGGTGGACAAGAAGGGGAATCTGGTCACCAACCTGAACAAGGACGACTTCAAGGTCTTCGAGAACAATCAGCAGCAGGACATCCGGCTGTTCCGCCGCGAGGACATCCCGATCTCGCTCGGTATCATCATCGACAACAGCGGCAGCATGCGCGACAAACGGGCCAAAGTGGAAGCCGCCTCGCTGGCGCTGGTGAGGGCCTCCAATCCGCACGACGAGGTCTTTATCGTGAATTTCAACGACGACTTCTTCCTGGACGTTCCCATGACCAACGAGCTTTCCCGGATGGAAGAAGGCATCTCGCGTATTGATTCCAAGGGTGGCACGGCGATGCGGGATGCGCTAAGCGTCTCGCTGGACTATCTGAAGGAAGAGGGAAAGAAGGACAAGAAAGTTCTGCTGGTGATAACCGATGGCAACGACAACACCAGTATGATGACGCTGGAAAAGCTGGTTCAGAAGCTGCACGAGGACGAGGTGCTGCTGTACGCCATCGGCATTTTAAGCGACGAGTCGAGCCGCGACCGCAAGCGCGCGCAGCGGGCACTGGGCGCTCTCACCAGGGCCTCGGGCGGTGTGGCGTACTTCCCGGAGGACCTTGCCGAGGTGCAGGAGATCGCCTTGAAGGTGGCCAAGGATATCCGCAACCAGTACACCATCGCCTATACGCCCAAAAACCTGGATTTCGAAGGCGAGTTCCGGCAGGTAGAGGTTCGTACCAACAACCGAAGTCTGGAAGTCCGCACCCGCACCGGCTACTATGCCAAGCCGGAGCAAAAAACCGACGCACCCGCCGAATCGGCGGATTCCGCACCCGGCTCAAAATAACGAATTCGTCACCGTAGTCGCAGCGTCAGGCCCGGACGCGATAGGGGACTTTGGGAAGCGTGCACGGCGCGCTTCGGCGCCAGAGACGCCTTATGCTGGAGGGCGGCGGTTGTTTTGAACTGTGCCTGTCGCTCTGCCGGCGCGAAGGCCATCCGATCGAAGGCCAGAAAATCTCCCGGAAAATCCGCGAAGAACTCCCTGGCGCTGTGCGCGCTGTGCGGGACTACGCCGAACTCGTGCTGGATGCCCAATTCTCCCAGCAGCTTATGGAAATTTTCATCGGTCTGGCGGAACCGGTCTTTCTCCCCCACGTACAACCGAATCCGCGTTCTTCCCCGGATGCGTGCCGCGTTCCGGCTGACTATCTGCCAGGGCGACTGCGCGCGGGCGTAGGCCAGGTCTCCTCCGAAGACGTCCGCGAAGATGCGCCGGCGGCGGTCCCGCAGATCGGCGGGATGGTACAGGGCAGCGCCGAGCATCGAGACGCTGCCAAACAGGTCCGGGTATTTGAAACCGAGATAGGCCGCTCCGTAGCCGCCCATCGAATAGCCCTCCACGCCGCGCCCCTGCCGGGTGGGAATGGTGCGGTAGTGGCTGTCGATGTAAGGGATTAGTTCCTCGACGATGACCGACTCCACCCGATAGCGCCCGTCTTTCGAATCCGTCCACATGGAGCGCCTGGTCGGATCGACGCAGGAGACGATGATCATCTCCGGCCCGCGCCCCGCGCGCAGGTCGGCGGCAAGGAACGAGGATATTTGAGAGGCCGCGGCCGGTGAGCTGCTGAGGCCGTGGAGCCAGTACAGCACGGGGTAGCGCCGGGTCTGCGACGCACGATAGCCCGGCGGCAGGAAGAGCAGGTAGCCCACTTCCCCACCGGCGATCCGGCTTTCGAAGTGGCCCACTTGCCAGCCCATTTCCTTGTACTTGACAGCCAGCGCGGGCACCCACGGGTTTGAGGGCCGTGTTGTCGAAGCCGGTGCGGGACAGGAGGCGAGCACCGCTGCCATCACCAGCCACCGAAGACCACGCATTGAGATCATGCCGGAACCTCGCAAGGGCGGCCCGTATCCTGTCTACCCGCAGAATAGCGCATGGGGAAGAGGTTCATCCATCCCAACAGACGAATAAACCAGCTCTCCTGTTCCTATTCGGCCGGGGAAATCAAAAAGAAATCAAAAAGATCGTCGCGCAGTTCTGTTTCGGGGCGGCCAGGTTGCTTCGTCTCATGCGGCGGAGAGGAGAGCGCGCTTGTTAAACTTGGCAATCGGAGACCGATGGCGCGAACCTCCGCCCCGGCTTCCGCAGTTCGATTCAAAGAGAGCGCCAGTCCATGAACGATCGTCATCCGCTGCTGGCCGAATTTTCGGTTGTCCTTACCCTTCCCGTATTGTGGGGCGACCAGGATGCCTTCGGGCACGTGAACAACCTGGTGTATCTGCGCTGGTGCGAAACCGCGCGCGTGGAATACCTGTGCCGCATCGCCCAATGGCCGAAGCTGCCGCCCGAAGGCGTGGGGCCGATTCTCGCCAGCATTCATTGCGACTACAAGCGGCCGCTCAACTACCCCGACGTCATTCAAGTGGGGGCACGAGTAACCCGCATCGGCAACAGCAGCATGCGGATGGAACACAGCATTGTGAGCATGAATCTCGACGCCCTGGCGGCGACTGCCGATTCCACCCTGGTTTTGCTCGACTACAACCGCAATCAGGCGGTTCCAGTGCCCGGCGAGGCGCGTAAGATAATTGGGGATCTCGAAGGAAAGAACTTCGAACCGGCCCCCCGCTGATCCCGAAAGGTTGGTTTTATGAAACGGCTCTATTCGATCCTTGCGGTTATTGCCGCGGCGGCCTCGCTGTCGGCCGCGGAATCCACGCGAATCATCCAAAACCCCTCCAGCCGCACCGCCACCAGTCTCGACGGCGCCTGGCACACCGTCGTCGATCCCTACGACGTCGGCTACTACGATTACCGTTATCAGCCGCTGGCCAACGGCGGCTTCGCGGCCAACCAGCAGCCCGCGTCCAAAAGCGACCTGGTGGAATACGACTTTGACCGTTCGCCCACCCTCCAGGTCCCCGGCGACTGGAACACCCAGAGGCCGGAGTTGTTCCTGTACGAAGGCAGCGTCTGGTACAAGCGCGACTTCGACTACGCGCTACCGGCTGGCAAGCGGCTGTTCGTGTACTTCGGCGCGGCCAATTATCACGCCATCGCCTGGCTGAACGGCGCCAAGCTGGGCGAGCATGAAGGCGGCTTTACTCCCTTCCAGTTCGAGATCACCAAGCTGGTGAAGCCCAAAGGGAACTTCCTCATCGTCCGGGTGGACGACAAGCGGCGGCGCGACGGCGTCCCGACGGTGAATACGGACTGGTGGAACTACGGCGGCTTGACGCGCAGCGTCTCGCTGATCGAGACACCCGGCACGTTTGTTTCCGACTACTGGCTCCGCCTGGCCAAGGGCAGCACTTCGAAAGTGGAAGCCACCGTGTGGCTGGATGGCGAGGCGGCAGCCGGCGGCAAGGTGACCGTGCGAATCCCGGAGGCCGGCGTGGCGGTGGATGCCGTTGCCGGTGCGGACGGGGTGGCGCGGGCGGCGTTCGACGCCAACCTGACTTTGTGGTCGGCCGAGGCTCCCAAGCTCTACGATGTCGCCGTCTCGGGCGCGGGCGACGAAGTGCGGGACCGTATTGGGTTCCGGACGGTAGCAACCCGCGATTACGACCTGCTGGTGGACGGCAAATCGGTTTTTTTGCGCGGCATCAGTATTCACGGGGAAGCGCCCCTGCGAGCCTCGCGCGGTGTTACCGCCGCCGATGCCCGGACGTTGCTTGGCTGGGTGAAAGAGCTCGACGGCAATTTCGCGCGCCTGGCGCACTATCCGCACACCGAGTACATGCCGCGCACCGCCGATGAGATGGGCATTATGCTGTGGGAGGAGATTCCCGTTTACTGGACCATCGAATGGGAAAACAGAGACACGCTGGCCAACGCCCAGCGGCAGTTGGCCGAAATGATCGAGCGCGACAAGAACCGCGCGTCGGTGATTCTGTGGTCGGTGTCGAACGAGACGCCGGTCACCGAGCCGCGGCTTCGGTTCCTGAAGACGCTGGTGGCCGAGGCCAAGCGGCTCGATGACACCCGGCTGGTCACCGCCGCCCTCGAACGTCACTATGAGGGCGACACCACCCAGGTAATCGACGATCCGCTCGGCGAGGTACTGGATGTGGTGGGGTGCAACGAATATATGGGCTGGTACGACGGGCCGCCGGAGAAAATGGATACGGTCCACTGGGAGATGAAGTACAAAAAGCCGCTGGTGTTCAGCGAATTCGGAGGCGGCGCCCTGTTTGGCTACCGGGGCGACGCCGGGACGCGCTGGACCGAGGACTACCAGCGGTCAATCTACGAGCACCAGGTGAAGATGCTCGACCGGATCCCCTTCCTGCGGGGAACCACGCCGTGGATTCTGGTGGATTTCCGTTCGCCCCGCCGCCCCCTGGCCGGCATTCAGGATTTCTTCAACCGCAAAGGGCTCATCAGCGACCGCGGAGAGAAAAAACAGGCCTTCTTCACGCTGCGCGAGTGGTACCGGAAAAAAGCACAGGCGAGCCAGTAGCAAGGCGCCAGTCGCAGCCTCGCCTGCGAATTATAGGGTCCTCCTGGGACGCTGGAATTGCATCAGGGCGCCGACGAAGCTCACCAGGGCGCCGAATGTAATCCAGGCCGCGCGCGTCGCCTCCTGCGGTCCCGAGAAGATGTAGTGGGACAGGAAGTAGCCGTAAACCAGCAGCGCAAAGACCACCAGCGCGTACACCAGGAACACCGCCCTCAGCTTTCCGCGAAACGCCAGGAGCGTGGAAATCAGTCCGATCAGGCTGAACACCAGCAGCCAGACCGGCAGCGATTGGGCGGGGAACGGAAGCATGCCGACATGTAAGTCGGTGAAACCCGACAGCAGGGCCACCAGCGAAAGGCCGGCGACAAAGAGCGCCAACAGTAGGTGGAAAAGGTAGGCGAAGTAGCACAAGATCGTCGCAAAAGTCTTCACTCAAGCCTCCAGCGGAGAGGGCACAAAGGTTATTCGTGTAACCCGACATTGTATCAGGGAGCGCGGGGCTGCATGTTCGACGTCCCAGGAGGCGATTGAACTCGAGCGCCCGAATTCCTATACTGGGGGCAAACCAGTGCGCTCCAGCCCGCGCTGAAGCGTAGGGGAGGGGAAATATGCGCGAACAGGACGGGCAGGTCTTTCAGCAAGTCGCCGTTGAAGAGAACTTGTGGATTCTGGTGCGCGACACCAACCCGGCGTCGTTGAAGTACATCACGCGGCCAGGCTACGCGCCAAAGCCCATCAACTGCAAGGCCAAGACCGCCAAGGTGGACGTCGGAGTCTATCGTACAGCCGGTCTGGTGACCAGCCCGCGGTTGCAGCCACAAGCCTTCCCGCCCGAAAAGCTGCGGTCGACCACCAACTATTGGGACGACATGATGTTCCACAAGCCGCGGGGCTACCGTCTGGACGAGAACCGGCGGTCGATTCACTATGGTTGCCTGATGCTCAACGGCCTATACATTCACGGGGACTACGATCTGTACGACATCGTCGTTCCCGGCCATGAGACGGCGAACCTGGCGTCCATCGAGACCCTGCTGGGCCAGCGACACAATCGCGGCCCGCGCCTCATCAAGGTGCAGGACAAGGTGAACGAGATGATCGGCTGCGACATGGTGCAGCACGGCGCCGAGATGCAATACGCCGACGACTATACCGACGACCGCATTTTCATCTTCACGCCGAAGGGCGAAGTCGGCGAAGTGAAGGGCAAGAACCATCTGGCGTACTGGATCAAGGAACACTTCGGAGAACGCCGGTTCATTTCAGGGCCGCCGGTGGAAAACCCGCAAGTCGACGAAAATAACCTGCCCGAGGGTGTGATCAGCCTGAAAGCCTTCCGGGACCGAAAGCAGAGCTAGCAGGTCCCGGGGATTTAGCGCACCACGCCCGCCAGCGGGCTGCTGGCTGAGGCGTAGAGCTTGCGCGGCATGCGGCCGGCTTCAAAGGCCAGGCGTCCGGCCTCGACACCCAGTTTCATGGCGGTGGCCATCTTTTCGGGGTTGTCGGCGGCGGCCACGGCGGTGTTGAGCAGCACCCCGTCGAAGCCCATTTCCAAAGCCACGGCGACGTCGCTGGCAGTACCCACGCCGGCGTCCACAATCAGCGGCACCTGGGTAATCATTTCGCGCATGATGCGGAGCGTGGCAAAGTTCTGGATGCCCATGCCCGAGCCGATGGGGGCGGCCAGCGGCATGACGGCGGCGGCCCCGGCGTCAATCAGCCGGCGTGCATTCACCAGGTCGTCGTTGGTGTAGGGCAGGACGACGAAGCCTTCGCCGGTGAGAACGCGGGTGGCCTCCACCAGCCCGGCATTATCCGGAAACAGCGTCTTCTCATCGCCGATGACTTCGAGTTTCACCCAATTCGACAGCCCCACTTCCCGGGACAGGCGCGCGGTTCGAATGGCTTCGTCGGCGGTATAGCAGCCGGCGGTATTGGGAAGGATGAAGTATTTCGAGCGGTCGATGAAATCGAGCATCGACTCCTTGGATTTATCGGAAAGGTTAACGCGCCGCACTGCGACGGTAACCACCTCCGCTCCCGAGGCCTCGTGGCAGCGCACCATCTCCTGAAAGCTGCGGTACTTGCCGGTGCCGATCAGCAACCGGGAGCGAAACTCCCGTCCGGCAATAGTCAATGAATCGCCCATAGCACCATTGTATGGCGTGGGACGGACAAACGCCCGCCGGGCGGCCAAGCTGCGGCACTTCCGCCGCAGACTGTTGTAAATTCAAGGAAGGCGAATTCGGCGCCATTCAATTCCCGGGCCCTTAGCACAGCGGTTAGTGCAGCGGACTCATAATCCGTTGGTCGTAGGTTCGAATCCTACAGGGCCCACCACTTCCGCCACTGATAAGTTACAGGTTGAACGTGTGGTATGCGGCCGGGCTTGGAATGAAGGGGCGCACCTTTCCATTGAAATCGACAGGGAAGATGACGGCCGGTGGATTGCCGGGGCGCTGGAACTGCCCGGCGTCATGACCTATGGGCAGACGCGCGAGGAGGCCACCAGCAACACGGAAAGACTGGCCATCGAAGTTATCGCCGACCGGATCAAACATGCCGAACTGCCGCAAGATTCTACGCCGCATCGCGAAGCACACGGGATTGCGGCCCGACGATTTGTAAGGCCCTCGCCGTCGGAACTGGCACCGCAGCTTTCCTTCGCTGGCATTGCAGCGTGGTTCCTTTCGGGGGCTACTGCAGAGTCTTCATGGCGACGGTACCGTTCTGCTCCCATGCCAGGAGCACCCTCCCATTTGGGAGAGCAACCATGGAAGGATAGGCGGCCTTCGGCGCCACTGTTCTGGCAATCTTCTCTCCTGGCGCAACCACCTGCAGTGCCATGCCGTCTGTCCAGGCGGTATAGACGCCCCGACCGGTTACTGCCAGAACGGGCTGCTTGCCGTGACCGAGATGATGTTCCGGACCGGAATCCTCGGAGAGGTACACTTCCTCCTCGCGCCGCCACACGGTGATCGGCCTCCCCTGGTTGTCGATTCGCAGCGAGCCTCCGTCCATCGGACAAGCGTTGAGCTTCCATGTGCCCGAACCCTGCTTGACGGCAGAGCCGAAACTTCTGCCGCCGTCCTCGGACCGCACCAGGTACATATCCCGATGCCCCTCCAGCAAGTTGCGGAACATGACGTAGATGCGGCCCTGGGCATCAATGGCGGCACTGGGGTGGCAGCATTCGCAGACCGGGCCCGACGGCGCTTTGTAAACCAAGCGATTCGGCGACCAGGAAGCGCCGCCGTCGCGAGACACGGAACCGTACACCTGCTTACTTCCCGAACGATCGTCCAGCCACGCCACAAAAACCAGGTTGTTTTCGCCCGCGGCCATTCCTTGAAGTCCTTCTCGGGCGGAGCTGGGAACATCGTTGACCCTTCGTCCGGAGGACCAGGTTTTCCCGCCATCGGTGGAACGCCATGCCACCAGGTCGCCGGCCGCGCCGTGGCGCTTGTCGGTAACGATGGCTGAAATGACAATGGCTTTGGAGGTTGCGGCGATCCTCGGGCCGCGGCGCATCCCCAGCATCAGCTTCTCCTCGGTGGACACCAGCACGGGCCTGCTCCAGGATTTCCCCTGGTCGATGGAGTCCGCAAAGTAGATCCGGTTGCCTGCGCCGTAGCAGAGCATCACCCGATTCCCATTCACCGCGAGCTGGGGCTGGCGGTTCGGTACGCCGGCCGATTGCGGCAGGAGCTGTGCGGTGAGGGCCAGAACAAGGAAGAACATTCGAGGACCGTCCCAGAGATGGATTGCCTGTCTTACAAGCCGCTACTATCTTCGCACGACGCGACGATTTTGTTAGGACGCCCGGAGTGTCGTTTGGCTGCGGCTAAAGCCGCCCTGTGCACATTTTAGCCAACCTGGGTGTCTGGTGGGTTTCGTGCGGGTCTCCCGAACGTTCTGGCTGAACTGCCGAGGACTTCAGAACGCAAGATTTCAGCGTGCCCGTGTCAGCTCGTCAAGAGCTGCTTTCAGATTCCGCCGATCGGTGTCTACCCCGCGGGATTTGGAGGTGCTTTGGCGGAAAGACACCGGCACGGATGCCGGTGGGACCTGACACAGACAGGATGTCCGTGCCACCGGAGTGTTCGGAAATGCGTTGCCCGCAGGCTCGGATCCTACACGGCTGCCACACGCTTTCGCGCTCGGACCCTTGCACTCCTTTGAAACCCGCGCCAGGTTCGAAACTCCGCCAAACACGGCGGATTTCGCTATGATTGAAACTCTCCGATCCTATGGCGAAACGTGCCAAAACAGCTCGCCCCGTTTCCAGACAGTCCAGCCAGAGCGCTGCGCCTTCCGCGCTGTGGACCCGCTGCGAAATCTTTTTGGAGCGATACGCGGTGTGGATGGCGGCCGGGCTGGTCCTGCTCGGAACGGTCCGCATTGTTTCCACCTACTGGACGTTCAGCCACACCTTCGATGAACCGGCGCACATCGCCTGCGGCATGCAGTGGATCGAGCACCACATCTACACTTACGAAACGCAGCACCCGCCCCTGACCCGCGTCATGGTCGCGCTTCTGCCGAGAATCTTCGGCGCCCACGGCTGGGGGAAGAACTCCATGTGGGACGAAGGACTAGCCATCCTGGCAGGTCAGGGCAACGTCGGCACCACCCTGGCGCTGGCCCGCGCCGGCACACTCCCGTTCTTCTGGATCGCCTGCTGGCTCGTGTTCCAGTGTACGCGCTGGATTTCCGGCTCGGCTTCGACAGCGGTGCTCGCGGTGTTCCTGGCAAGCATGACGCCCACCGTTCTGGCACATGCCGGACTCGCCACCACCGACATGGGCTTGACGGCCATGCTTTTGCTGGCCCTTTACACCGGCTGGCGCTGGCTGGAACAGCCGGCCTGGTGGCGCTCGGCCGCCTTTGGCGCATCCACCGGGCTGGCGGTTCTGGCGAAGTTTTCCACCCTGGCGTTCCTCCCGTCCATCGCTGCGGTCGGCCTGCTGGTGGGGCTCTCTATCGAGCGCCTCCCGTGGAAACGGCTCGCCCGGCTGGTGGCGCCCCGCGCCGGCCAGTTGCCGCTGGCGATCGTGATCGGGGCCTTCGTCATCTGGGCCGGCTATCTGTTTTCTTTCGGCAAGACCGCGAGTTTTTCTTTTCCGGTGCCCGCCCCCGAGCTGTTCAGCGGCGTCCGGGAGGTTCAGAAGCACAACGCCACGGGCCATCTGACCTATCTTCTCGGAGCCACCAGCACGGTCGGGTGGCCTTACTTCTACATCGTCGCTCTGGGAGTCAAGGCGCCTCTTCCGCTGCTGGCGCTGGGTCTGCCGGGACTGGTGCTGCTGTTTTCGCGAAAACTGTTTGGCGGCCGGGGATGGATGATGCCGGCCGCGGTCCTGGGAATCCTGATTTTCTCTTCGTTTTTCACGCAAATCAAAATCGGCACGCGGCATGTGCTGCCGGTATTTCTTGCACTGGCGGTGGCGGGTGCTTGCGCGGCGGTGTGGTGGTTGCGCCGCCCCAGCCGTCACAACCTCGCGCTATACACGATCGGGTTCGCATTCGTGTGGATGGCCGCTAGCTCGCTGGCGGCTCATCCCGACTATCTGGGATATTTCAACCGGATCGCCGGCAGTAAGCCGGAAGCGTTTCTGGTGGACTCCGATCTGGACTGGGGCCAGGACGTGAAGCGCCTGGGCCGCAGGTTGAAAGAGCTGGGCGCCCAAGAGGTCTATTTCAACCAGTACGCGCCCGGAGATCTCAGAGAGCTGTACGGCTTCCCGGTGATCCATCCGCTGGAGTTGGACGGACCCAGGCCCGGCTGGAACGCGGTGAGCCTCACGCCGATGAAGTACGGACTGTTCGGCGGCACCCGCTACGTCTACGATTCCAGCTTCCAGTTCTGGCCCGAGCGCCTGAAGCCGGAAGAGCGAATCGGCACCGGAATCCTGCTGTTTTACAGCCCACCCGGAAGATAGAAACGATCCACCGAAGAACGCTGATAATTTCAGATTCACAAACGGAGTCGGATATGATTTATTTGTGGCGGGAGGTGCCGTCACGGGGGATCTGTTCAGGCCTTCGAACAAACACTTCAACCGCAAAAAGCCTTATCTTTCGTCGTCTCATAGCGTGCCGTGTGTTGATGAGATGCGTGTAACGAGCAGGATCATTTTTTCGTAGAGGGCGCCATGCCGGTCTTCGCAAGAATTGCCATTTCCGTTTTCGCTTCCCTGGCCGTGTATTTCGTTTCCTACTGGTTCTGTTTTGCGCAAATCATTTCGGAAAGCGCATCCTGGCTGGCGACAGACTTGGCCCTGCTGACCGCAGCGCTCGCAAGCTGGTGTGCCTGGAAGCAATCCGAGGCACCGGGCCGGGGCGTCTTCACAACCGCCCTACGGTGGGCCGTCGTTATCGGGGCAATCGGTTTCTGCGGCGGCTTTTTCGGTCCAATGATCTTTGCGCCGGACGCAAATCAGGGACCGCTGCTGGGGATTTTTGTCACCGGTCCGCTGGGATTCATCGCGGGAGGAATCGCGGGAACGTTTTACGGGCTGTGGCGGCCGGCAAATAAGACATGAAACAGAGGGTGGCCATTCTGGGGGCAGGACATTCGCGGTGCCTGTCTCCGTTTCGGTTGGCCTCTATTGGGTTTGTTCCGCACTTTTGGCTCGGTCTTTCAATTCCTCCTCGACAATCTGGTGGAAATCGAGACCTCGGGCGGCGTATCTTTTCGCGATTGCCAGGGTGTAGCGCAGCGCTTCGGCCGGGTGTTGGCTTTGTTCCGGAGATTTTCGTAAGTCGGCCAGAGCCGGCGGTTTGCCGGGCAGGTCGCCGCGCAGCATCAGGCGGTTCGCGAGGTGGCGGTTGGTCTGGAGCGAGCGCAGCTCGCGGAGGGCGCGGTGGTAGGTGCGCTCGATGCGGACCTGGTGTTTGGCCAAGCGATCGAGGGCGGCGGAGAACTTGTCGTCGAGAAAGGGGTTGATCATCTGGGCCGAGGCGGTTTCGTGGACTTCCCTTTCCTGGATGCGGACGCGGCGCAGATTCCAGGCGGCGTGAAGGATTTGATTGAAGAGATTCTGTTCGAGGGCGCCTTCGGGGTTGATTTCGGCGGCGAGGTCGGCCTGGAATTGGTCGAAGTGTTCCTGCTCGCCGGGGGCGATGAAGATTTCTTTCGAATCGAGGCCGTGTTTGAGGGCGTTGCGGGCGACCTTGGCTTTGCCTTCATCGGTTTTGGGGCCGGTGGAGCGTTGGGCGTTGGCGCGGTTGGCGGCGAGCCGGGCGGAGGCCGAACTTGGCCGGTGGTCGGTGGCCGGTTGCCGGTTTGTGGAAGAACCTTCATCGATTGAGAACGGTGGACGTGGTGCCGGGGACTGGAGACCGATGGGCGGCTCGGTTTGGGGACGGACGGCGGCGGCGCCGTCGGAGTTTTCGGACCGAGAAGAGAGGTTCATGAGGGGATCCTTTTCGGGTTCGGGAGGATGCCTTTTCGCTTTGAGTGTAGCGGGCGGCTCCCTGGTTCTTTGAGCAGTTGGGCTGGAAGAGGTTGAATAGACGGGTGATCCAGTTGAGATTTTGTTGTCACCCGGGCTTTTGGGAGGGGACCTCTCGCCAAGGCGCTAAGGCGCCAAGTTCGCAAAATGGGAAAGCTGTGGTGGGCGCAAAGACCGGGAAAAGGGGGTGTAAAATCAGGCAGGTTTTTCTCGCCTTCGATGTTGCCGTGGATACCGGGTCAGAGTGTCCCGGTATCAGGTGCCACGGTCAACCGGTTTGGCGCGCCGTTAGCAGGTGCTCAGTAATTCGGAACTTCCAGAGCCAGTTCGCTGATCATCTGGAAGTGCTTTCGATTCTTCGAGACCAGCGTTAAGCTGTTCTCGATGGCGGTGGCGGCGATCAGCGCATCGAGGACATGGTAGGGCATCGAGGACCGGTGTACGAATCAGAAGCGAGGCTCTCGCAGGCGGTTGACGTACGTCACGCCGTCGGGGATGTCGTCACGGTCGGCCCACATGCCGAAGATCGGCAGGTCGCGAACCGACTTTCGCGGCTTTGGCGCGGGCTGCTCGGCGACGTGCACCTCGACCCTGGTGCCCTCGGTGAGCTTCACTTCTTCCAGCGGCTTGAAGACTCCATCCTCGTACTTGGCCGCGATAGTCATGACGTTCGCCCTCGCAATTCTAAGGATACCAGGATGGCCAGCCGGGCGACGCCCCGGCTTTGCGGTCACCCGAAGATCTGGCGGCAAAACTGTTGGCAATGGCGATAGATTCGGGCGCTCAAGAAAAGGGGACGGTTGACAGTGGACGGTGGACGGTTGGAGGACGAACCTTCGTCGTTTACTGACGGCGGGCAGGGGCAATCGCGATGGGGACCGGGTACCGATCAACAAGTGTGGTCCGTGTTCCGTGGTCCGTGGCCCGTTGGAGGAAGAGCCTCGTCGCTCAAGAAAAGTGGACGGTTGGCGGAGGAGCCCTCATCTGGCCAGCGGGATTGGTCCGGATTCGGCGGCGGATTTGCCTCCGAAGAACAGTCGAGTGCGGAGTACAGCCGGAAATTGGGGCGCGGGGACCGGATCCTGATTCCCAAAGGTCTCAAAATCAGCCAAAAGAACAGAGCTGTCTGCCACGTTCGAGGTTATAGCAAACTCGTCGTACCAGGCCGTCCACTTGGCCAATCAACTGTCAATGCATGAATCCCTTTCGCTTTCAATAGCTTGCCAGGAGCCGTGTTCACGCGCGGAGATATCTGTTATGGGAAGGCTGAACCTCAGATATACTGATTGTGCCACTTGTAGCATTTGTGTCATCTGTTGCGTCTATAGCAGTAGAGGGAACCATGCCCCATAAAGAGAAGATACAATCGCCCATCGCCTTGTCGGAGAGCGATCAGCGGCAGGTCCTGGAACTCTATCAGAAGATCCAGCGCAGCCGCGCAAAGCTGGTCGGGCCCGACGGTAGGGGGCAGAGCCTGCCCGCCTCGCTGTACGAGTTCCTGGTGAAGCTGATCGCAGGGCTGTACGAGGGCCAGTCGGTAGCCATCGTGCACAACGACGCTCAACTGACCACGGTGGAGGCGGCCCGCATGCTCGGCGTGTCGCGCCAGTTTCTCATCGGACAACTGGAGAAGGGCGAGATCCCCTTTCACATGGTGGGCACGCACCGGCGCATCTACGTACGGGATGTGCTGGCGTACAAGATGCAACGCGACGGCAAGCGGCAGCGGATTTTGGACGACCTGACCCGCGCGGAAGCCGAGGAAGGCCTCTACGACCGGGAACCGCCTGATGATCACGCAGACTAACGCATTCGTCGTAGTCCTCGATACCTGCGTTCTTGCTCCGATGCCGCTGTGCGACACACTCTTGCGGCTGGCCGAGGATCCGGCGTTCTACGTGCCACGCTGGAGCGCCGGCATTCTTGAGGAACTGCGCCGGGTGCTTCTCAGGATGCAGTACAGCGACACCCAGGCGGAGCGGCGGATCACGGCCATGCAGACCGCATTCGAGGATGCCTGCGTCTCCGGCTACGCCGACCTGGTTGAATTGATGACCAACGATAAGAAAGACCGCCACGTGCTGGCGGCCGCTGTCCGCACCGGCGCGCATGCTATCCTCACGGAGAACGTGAAGCACTTCCCCGCAGAGTCCGTGGAGCCATACGACATCGATGTGCTCACGCCCGAACAGTTCCTGGTTCACCAGTTTCATCTCAATCGCGATCTGCTGGAAGAGAAGCTGCGCGGCCAGGCAACGGCTCGCGGGATACCCTACGCGGCTCTCGTTCACAGATTGGCGAAATGGGTGCCGTCGCTGCCCAAGCTGCTCCTGGAATCTGCATAGCTAGGTGAGGTACAGCGATTTCCGTTTCTGCTCCACCAGCTCGATGAAGTTACGCTTGATCTTGTATTTCGCGCGCAGCGCTTCCAGATGGCGCACAAACTCCGCGCTGCGGTCCAGACGCTTCATGACAGCCGCCGCCTTCGCGAGCAGGCTAACGGGCTCCTCGTACCGGCCGTTGCTGGTGGCGGCGACGCCGGCCTCGGCATACTTCAAATAGATGGGCGCGGAATCTTCGGGGTGTTCCTGCTCCCGGTTCGCGGCCAGCCGGAGCCACAGGCTGTCCGAGCATCCTCCCACACAGGCTTCGATCCAGGCATCTTCGGCGTTGCGTTCATACAGGAAGATCTCCACCAGGACGGAATGATGGTCGTCGGCATGCAACCAACGGGGCCGGGCCTGACCGCGTGCCTTTTCCTTGGCCTTCGCAATCCGCACCCGGATCTCGGCCAGCGCGCGCTCCCGCCACTCCGGCCAGGCGCCCGCCTTTTTCGCATGCTTCTCCAGGGTTTTGTAAGTCTCCAGAAACGGCTGCTCCGAGAACTCGGCCCACATAAGCTTCATAGCGTCATCGTGACGGCGGCGGCGGTGATACTCCTCAGCGGCGAACTCACGCAGCCGGGCATCGGTGCGTTCGGGGAACGCCTTCAGTCCCCTTTCCGCCCAAAGGAGCGCCTTGTCGTGCTGGCGGGCCTCGCGATAGACCTCGGCGATCCTCAGGTAGGCGTACGCGCTCGACAGGTCCCGCTCATCACGGCAACGAGTTCGTCGATATTGCCCGACGCCCGTGCCAACGATTCCATGATGTGCGTGATGCGGAAGTACCGGCCCCACTCGGACCGCTCATGCCTGGCGGTTCGCGCTGGCACCTTTTCCCATTCGGCTTCGGCCAACTCCCGGTAGACCTTCATGCCCTTGGCCCCAAGGATTTTCGCGTATCGCGCGGCCGCCCCGTAGAACACATCGAAGTCGCTGTGCAACTCCCACTGAAAGAGCCGCCTGGCCAATTCCGCCGGATCGGGCCGGGCCTCCTGGCACGCCCGGTAGTGGATATCCTGCAGCCGGTCCCGCAGCACACTGAAGTGGCCGTCGGAATCATCCACCGCCTGGATGGCGCCCAACAGCGACTGGAGAGCCGACTCGCACAACTCGATAACCGCGGCGGCCTGGCCATCGTTCAGCAACTGCTCGACCGAATCAATGGCGTCGTCCACGCCGCGCGCCCAGCCAGATGCCTCGCGGTAGTGCACGAAATCGTAGACTCGAACCGCCTTCTCAAACGCCCGCCGGACTGTGGCGGCGCCGGTGTCGGCCCCTGAACGGCGGGCAGCGTAGAGAATTAGCCGTTCGTGGAGGCGCTCGTCATCCTTCGCCCAATCGAGCATCATCCTCACCAGGGTCTCTTTGTCTTCATCCCGGAGGCTCCTGCCGGCATCAGCCAGAGTGACTTCCTTGGTCTTGCGACGCGCCGACGGCTTTGCCCGGTCCGCCACCCGGTTCAGCCAGGCGAGGGCGGCCGCCACGCAGTGTTTGCAGAAGGCGCCGTCACCGCCGACAGGACAATTGCAGGAGTAATCGAGCACGCCCTCGTCGGCCGTCAGAGTAACGGTGAAATCCTGATTCCCGCGCACGAGCGCGCGGATGCCGTCGGCGGTCTCTTCCACCGATTCGACGTGGCCGTGGGAGAAGTAGTCCAGTCCCCGCTGATAGGACTTTGCGCCGGCGAGGCGGCGCACCACAGCATCGGTTATCGCCTGCGAAAAGCCATTCGCCATCCCTCGATGATTACGAAAAGATTCGCAGGATGGCGCCAACCATGCCGCCGACCGCATAGCACTTGGCGTGGATGCCGTGCGCTAGAATGGAGGCCCGAAGTTGGAACTCCGTCTTTGCCGCGGCCTCGAAGGCATGGGTGATCCGCACCAGCACGCACGCTGAGGCAATCGGATACTCCTGCTGCGAACCGCATCCAAGGCAATCATCGAGGCAGGTTCTTTTGTTTCCACCAGGGGGCTAGTTGGCCTGCTGCGGGCTGGTTGCGGTGGGAGTGGGCGCAGGAACCGGGAAAAGGGGACCGGGAACTTGGGACCGGGGACGGGGACCGGGTACCGGAGACCGATCAACAAGTGTGGTCCGTGTTCCGTGGCCCGTGGCCCGTTGGCGGAAGAGCCTCGTCGCTCAAGAAAAGTGGACGGTTGGCGGAGGAGCCCTCATCTGGCCAGCGGGATTGGTCCGGATTCGGCGGCGGATTTGCCTCCAACTGCAGTCGAGTGCGGAGTACAGTCGGGAATTGGGGCGCGGGGACGGGATCCTGATTCCCAAAGGTCTCAAAATCAGCCAAGAGCACAGAGCTGTCTGCCACTTACGAGGTCTTAGCGAACCCGTCGTACCGTCCACTTAGCGGTCGCCGGTTCGACCCCGGCAGGTGGCTCCAGTTCATCCATTTCAAACCACCTAGAAATTCAACCTGGAGTTCGTAGAGCCGCTGACTGCGGAAATCGCCGCGTTCAATTCTCTTTACGAAACTCTCCTCCAAGAACGAGGGTCTCCAGGCACTTGGTGTCGAGACTGCACCCGCAACAACACACGAAGTAGCGTAACATTTCCATGTCCTGAGTCTCCGTTGAAGCAGACTTGATCCCGGCGTCCGCTTTCTTCAGCAACCGGAGACAGTGCTTGCAGGTGACGAGTTTGCGGTGTCCCGCCAAGTCGAGACGATAAATTCCGCACATCGAGATCCTCGTCCTGGTCCGACGAGCTCGATTCCTATGGCGCGGATCTTCGGTCCTTTCCCGGCTTTGCCCACTCAGTGGTCTTCACGATTTTCCTCCCCGGTGATGTCGTGCACGGCTATCGGCATTCGTCCGATGAACAGATCAACTCGCCTGGCGGGAAAGGTTCAGGCACCATCCCGATCAACGTTGCGCTCCGGTCGTAGACGTAGTGGTCAATGGCCCGCACGAACTTGAAGTATCGCAACATACCGAAAAAAGGGACGTGCCCCTCGTACTCCCAAATGTACGACCTCATCAGTGCTGGCAAAGCAGATAACTGTTCCCCGAGGGGAAGATCCAAGATCGGGTTCGGAATCTCGATAGTCGTCCAGCGCTGATGTCCTCCCGTAAACCCGAAAACGCAGAGGCCACTTGGCACCGTCCGTTCACCCTGGCAATAGATGAACGGATTGAAGGTCGCCGCCTCCGCTTCACAGCTTTCGTGCCACGACCGTCGAGCCTCGACACGCCGAATCTCGACGGTGGCCTCGACACTTAGCCTCAGTTCAACGGCAACGGAGGGGAATGCGGATTTGACCTGCTGAATAATGCGTGGATAGCCTTCCCCTTGCGTCAGCCACGGTTCCAGGCGACGAAGCCCCCGTTCGATATTGCGGTAGCCGAGCCTTGCGACGAACTCAGCAAGGGTCGGGCCGTGGTCCCAAATCAGACGTTCAAGCAAGAGGGAAATCGGATATGCAGCGCCTTGGGGCATCTTTGGCTACTCCTCAGCGCATCTAGGTCGAGATTGGTTGACGGTTCATGCCGCCCACATCGCCGGGATCTAATCCGGCCATCCACCTTGCCTCTCGTGGCAGGTTGGCATCCTTGCGGAGTTCCTGATGCTGGACTAGGAGACGTTCGTGGACGTGTCTGGGTTGCCGATTGCACCACAAAAGGCCAGCACGTAGAGGTTTCGTGCCTCATACTCGAGGTATCAGAGCCGCCGACTACGCCAGTTGCTTTGATCGAGTTTCAGTCTGAGTGACTGAAAGAAAAGAGGAACGGACTGCGGAGGATGACAGTACTTCGTAATCAGCAGGCCGCCGGTTCGACCCCGGCGGGTGGCTCCAGTTCTTCAACTACTTAGAACTCTCAAGTCCCCTTCGACTTTACTTCATGTTGCATCCGAGTTCGCGGTTCTTGGTCATTGGAATGTTCGCTTCGTCAGCCCTCTCGGCCCGGGCCTCTATCATTTGTATACCGCCGTAGATGACGTCGGTCCGGGCGTTGCCAATCCGTCCTCCTCGGCTGCATTGAATGCCTTTCTAGCCGATGCGGGGGGTCTGGGATCCTTCCAGGTAATCGACTTCGAGGACCAGGAAGTCGCCTCCCCGGCGACGGTCTTGGACCTGGCATCTTGGTACGCCGTACACGCCTACGAGTCCGGATTCCTTCAATGGCATTTTTTCGACAGACGGGTCGGAACCCGCTGGATACAACACGACGCCCAGCGGTTCGAACACGCTGCGTTTCAGTTCCGGTGACTCCGAGCAACAACGCCGTCTTCAACTTCACGACTCCCATCGTCGCCTTCGGCGCCTACTTCACCGGCGTGAATCAAGGGAGTCCGATCCCCACAATCGTGTTTGACGATGGGACATCGCAGACGTTTCAGCTTATCGGAGGCCGCGAGCGGGCGTCGCGAATGTTCAGTTCTTCGGCTTCACGGACCCTGGAAAACAGATTGTCCTCTGTGACGCTCGCCGGGAATACCACCGATGTCTTTGGGATCGATGACGTGAGATTCGTGAACGCGACCGACGTACCCGAGCCCTCCACGTTTTCCCTGGCGATTCTGTCCCTGTGGACTGGTCTGGGCGGCCCGCCGCCGCAAAAAGACCGCTGCCTGAAGCATCGCCTCGTCGAGTGACCGGTGCGCACTCTTGCGGGCTTGCCTCGACGAAAGCGTTCAGCGAAAAGGGGGACACAAGGGCTTTTTTTTGCGGTCGATTGTGTAGGGTGCCAACTCGATGATAAGTTGTGTGAGTTTGTGGTTTGAGTTGCCAGATCTGTCACATCGCCGGATCGCGGTCAGAAGAATGCGGAGCCAGCACGTCCCACAACATCTTGTGGTGCTGTTCAGCAATTCCGGAAAACCAGGCAGGGCCTCGTGGTCCCCTTTTTCACGAAAATCCGTCTTGGATCACAGGCCGCAGCACTCCGCCAAAGCCTCCCCTGAGAGCGTCTTCATCGGTTTATTTCCTGTTCAAGTGTCGCCAGTGTTTCCATGATCCTGCCGAAGGGCAGGGGATGAGCCAAAGATCATCACGCCCATATTGCCGTAGTCCCGTTCCAAGGCTGCCCGGCGGGTCTATGCTGGCAGCAAGCGGAGACTTCCGGGCGTCGCCTGGGCGTACTGAGCCCAGGCCGAAGGATAGAACGTCTCCTTGTGCCTACAACCTGTGCAAGGAGCGCCATGTCAGCGAGAGCCTCGCCCGGATCGGCCCCCTTGCCAGCATGGCAACGTCATAGTAGTGCCGCGAATATCGGTTGGGGAGCGGCTTCGCCGGCGGCCGATGGTATTCCGCGTGAAGGATGGTCGCCTTCTCCCAGAAGGTTCGCCTGGCGAGTAGTGCAACGACGCCGATATCGTTGTCCGGAATGAGATTGGGAAACTCCTCCCCGACGAAGGAGCGGATCGTGAAGCGGTCGTGCGGCACAAATTCCGCGTGGGTTCCCAGCTCAAGCACCACCTGAGGAGCGACGTAGGTAAGGATCTTGGCGGCGGCCGCAGGATACCGAAATCGAACCACGTTCTCGTCTTGTTCGCTGACCTCAAGGCCCCAGCTTCCAGTGGGGCCCAGGATCGTTTGGCACCGCGCCTTCAGTTCAGTGAGGAATTCGCCGCCGATATAGCGCTGACATGCGGTCATCATTTCGGCGAGGATGGCGGCGCGTCTCGTCTTTGAGATGTCCTCGCGCCTGGGGTCCCGCGCGCCCGCAAAGCCCAGCGCTGGTAGTCCACGGCCAGATCGATGTCTTCAGAGAACCGATATATGGCGTGGAAGATCTTGGACAGCGATGTCCCGCCCTTGAAGAGAAGCCGGCCCGAGAGCGCCTCAATCGTAAAGAGCTGTGCAGGACCCAACAGACCCAGAAATCCTTTTCAATGATGGCTTCCGGCAGCCCCTTGCGATCCGCTGTTTCGGCGAACACCTGAGCGCGCTCGCCGGCGGGCATACGGGCGATCCCGTTCACACGGCCTTCTCCGCGATCCTTTCGCCACTTCGTAGATCCAGTCGACGCTGAACCGCGTATCCTTCACGAGCTTGCGTTTCTCCGCCGGGGTGAGCGCCGCGCGCAACGTCTCGATCTCGCGCGGCCCGACACTTTCCTTGCCAATATGGCGCAGCGCCTGAACGGCCAGCGCGAACTTACCCTCAAGCCCGGCCATCGCTTTCGGCCTGGCGTGCTTGAATGAATCGTGCGCCGTCCGATCGGCACTTCCTGATTCGGGCCATCGGTAGGTAAATGATCTTGGCCGGTACTTGAGTCGAGAGGCCGAGGAGATTGGCCGCCCAAGCGCCCTCGGGCACGATCTTCCATCGTTGCTTTCTGGCGAGCGCGCGCGCCGCCTCGTCGATGTCCGGCTCAGTTTCCCACCGAGCGAAAGGTTAACCTTGGGCATGTCATAGAGGCCGCGCCGGAGACGGCGGATCCTTCCATCGAGAGCCAGTTGTGCGAGGGTCACATCGATCGTCGTCCGGCTGGCGATGTCGAGGAAGTCCTTTGCCGAAAAGGCCTTCCCCTCGCCCAGCCGCTCGATCCTCGCAACTATCCGATCCCGCATGGTTTGCATCGGCCGACCCGCGCTGTCAATTAAGAAAAAATATACTACTTTTTCTTAACGACCGCAAGGCGTCCTGTACGCAGCGGAAGGGGTGCAGCCCGCCGTCGTGCGATGCCACCCGATGGCCGGACGATTGCCTTATGGGAGCAGTCTCGGAAGGGCTGGGCCCCTTTCTTGCGGCCGGATTGTGTCAGGGTGCCAGTTCGATGATAAATCGTGGCTTTCGGAAATCGCTGCAAGATCTGTCACATCGCCGGATCGCGGTCGAAGGAGGTGTAGCCAGCACGGCCCACAACATCCTGTGGTGCTGTTCAGCAATTCCGGAAAACCAGGCAGGGCCCCTGTCCCCTTTTCACAGTCGAAATGGCGCGGTCACTGAGAATCAAGAGGGTCAGATCCCAGGCGATTTGAGTCCCCAGTTGAATCGAGTTCATAGTGAGTCGTTCAAAACAGCATGTCGGCGGAGTAACACCTCCGTCTAAATCGCTGAGATACGCTTCTGGCCTCGCGTCCCCGGTAGCGTTTCCCGGCAAGAGCCATTGCGGAAGACAAAGTCCGGCTCGAATCAATCTGAGCATGAGTAACGCCAGTCGGATGGCGCAAGTGTGGAGGGGCAACTCTGTTTCTAAGGCATCACTTCAACTGGGCACGCACTAAAAAACACCTGACAGCGCGCCACCACTCTTGTCGGATTGTGCCAAAATACGTGGTCGCCGGCAAGAACGGCTTGCTCCGCGCTGGCGAGGGTAGCCAGGAAACTCGTTCTGCCTACCGGAGTTGCCAGGCCGTGCGTCGACGAGTACCCGCAGAGGTATCTCAATGAGAATACCGACCGAGGAAGGCCTCCCAAGCCAAAAATACCCTCAGATAGGCCATTTCGTACAGCGCTTCGAGGCGAACGGGATGGAGGCTGGCGCGCGTTTTCGAACCAACCTGAGCCTCGAGCTGCGCCAACTCACCAATGCGGAGACCTCGAGGGCATCGACAAATCGGTGCTCTTCCTGTACTCCAAATTGGGCATTCTCCTCGTCACCGGACTTAGGAAAGCGGCGTTTATAGTGCCTTGAACCGATCAATGCGTGGCCTGATGTTGTCGGTCTGCCTGAGGGATGCTGTAACGAAGGTCTGCGATATGTCTTGGGCACTTCGCCCCACCACGGGCTAAATCGACCTTCACCGAAAACGACTCTAAATCCTGAACTGGAATTCGCTCATCTCGGGTCAGAGGCCGTCTTGGAGTCGGCAAGTTGACGCCAGGTAGGCCGTGCCTGCGATGATAGATCGCGCAGAACAAAGTGTACAATAGGGGTGTCCGCTTGAAAACCGTCTCAGGCAACTGATCTCCCAGGGATTCGTTAATGTCATCGAGAACTTCGCGAAATCGCTTCTCCAGTTGACTTTGCTGAGGGAACGTCTCGTCGTATTCGCCATAGAAGGTATGGATACGACTTCTTCTTGTCCTGCATCCCATTTGAGAAGGCAATTAGCACTTCGCTTACGAACTCCACCTCCATCATTCTGGCAATGTTCTGCTCTGTGAATATCTGACGGAGCCGCCAGAACTCCAGGTGTTCGTACGCAAGATGGTACGCCGTTTGCTTAAACCGGCCGAAAAAGCGGCCATTCCGCAGCTCTTGGGAGTTGAGAGGGACGCTGTAGGTATTCAAGCGAGAAAAGATCTCTAGGACTTCGAGATCCGATGTTCCGTGAAAAATTTCAACAGAGAACGAGTAAGTTCCGATGCGGTCCCGTTCGTTTGTGCCCAATTTATCAAAGGTTTTTCCAGCCCAGTCTGCCTTGAGGGTGCGGGACAGCCGATAATCCCCTTCCAAGAAGTCCAAAACGGCCGAGATTCGCTGCTGCCCGTCTACCACCTCACGAATGATGCGGTTGCGCTCTGGGGACTGAGTCTGTCTGATATAGATTGGCTAAACGGGGAGGCCTCTGAGAAGCGTATTAATAAAGTACAATCGGGCAGCCGGCTTCCAGACACCCCGCCGTTGAAATTTGGGTGTGAGAGAAAGTGAATTACTCGCTCTCCACTCCTGGAAGTCCAAGGGCGTATAGACGGAGCGGTCAGATTTCTCCATGACGACCTCCATTGTAGTGAGTTGTCTACGACCATGTAATTTCAGCCCGATGGGCTCGAGTCGGGTGTCGGCTTCCTAATCCTTCGAAAAAAAGGCGGGAGCCTGCCTGGTTGCTTGGGAGTCGCGGCGTCCTGGTATTTCCACTAGCTCGGATACATGGTGATCCACGCAGCCGCCACCATCCAGTTCGGTGTTTCAGCGCTACCGCGATTCTAATCGAGGAGCGCACCCGGAAAGTGTATTGAAGCTGGTCGCCCGGCAATCTACAAACCGGGACGGTCACGGATTCTCGTATTCTCGGGCAATCCGGTCTCCCCTCAGTTCTTCTGCCCTCCGCTCTCCTGAGGGGCCCGCGACATCATTCCGCCCGGATCTCGACCACGGCAACCGTGTAGGGGTCCAGGTCCACGGTGAGGTCCTTGGCGTAAGCCAGCGTTCTACTCAGCGGGGCGATCGCATCCGGATGATCGAGGGACGCGGAATCCATCAGCCCGGCGCTGAGCGTGTGCAACGTCGCCACAGCCTTCTCGGGAACGCCGGCGCCCTGGAGCCGCAGGAGCAGGGTGTTTCGCTTGGCTTCGTAGTTGACGGCCTTGATTACGATCCGGCGGCCGTCGGCGCTCGCGGTAGCGATGGCGTCTACGGTGCCGGGCTGCCAGGCTTCCGGCTTCATGGTCGCGATCTCCTGGAAGAAGGTCTCGCGGTTGGGAATGTCCCGGAAGGTGCCGCTGGTGGAGGCGAGGTAGCGTTCCGCGTAGTGCTCGCGAAAGAGCTTCTCGACCACGTAGGCCGACCCCGGGAACCAGGAGACGTGGTCGTGGTAGATGAGCGCCGTCCAGGTGGGATCGTCCGTCGTGTTTCGCAGGAGCAGGGCCGGGCAGCTCATCGCCAGATCGGGGCTGAGCTCTTCGTACAGGATCAGGCTGCCGGCGGCGTGGAGTCCGGCCCGCCAATCGTAGGTGCGTGCGAGGTTCCATTCCAGGACGCCGATCTGGATGTGCGGGTGCGCCGACGCGTGGACGTAATCCCGCAGCTTCCCGAGGTAGTCGCGGATGCGACGCAGCCCGGTCTCGAAGTTCTCGGGCTCGTACTCGTAGTTGTGAACTCCGAGGACGTCGAAGTTGTTTCCGGCGAGGTCGATGAGCTTCTGGCTCCAGTCCATGTCGTTGGAGCGCTTCTGTCCGCAGGCCACGATTCGCGCTTCGGGAGCGATGGTCCGCAACCGGCTGCCGTAGACGTTGACGATCCCGGCGTACTGCTCCGGCGTCAGACCGTGGTTCATGGGCTCGTTGTCGATTTGGAAGTAGCGGACGCCGTAGGGGGCGGGGTGCCCGTTGGACGCCCGCAGCCGCCCCAGTTCGGTCGACGGCGGGTCGTTCAGGTAGTGGACCCAGTCCATGGCGTACTGAACCTGTTCGGAGTCGGTGCCGGTGGCCGCCAGCACGACCAGGGGCTGGGTGTCGAGCTTCCGGCAGAGATGCATGAACTCCTCCGTCCCGAAGCCGTAGTAGTCCGAGTAGCCGCCCCAGATCGTGTTGGGGTGGTAGCGGCGCGAGACCTGCGGGCCGATGCCGTCTTTCCACTTGTAGATGGAAGCAAAGGAGCCCCCGGGCCAACGGATGAAGGGGGGAGCGAGATCTCGCAGGGCCTCGACCAGGTCGGGGCGCAGCATGCCGTCGCGACGGACGTCCGCGCGCATCATCGAGACGTAGTCGAGCAGTAGCGTTCCCCTGCCGGCCGCCGCGATCTCCAGCGTGGCTTGCGTATCCCGCACGGGACTGGAGAACGCATAGCCCACCTCCTGCCAGCCCGCGCCCGTGAGCGCGAGCGGCACCGACGCGATCGGGTCGCCCCTGGAGCTTTTGACGCTGAGGGTCAACCGCGGGGAGCCTTGCTCCGGCCTGACCCACAGCGAGCCGTCGTACTTTTGCCCCGCGGCGACGTAGAGGCGACCCTGCCGGATGCCGGCGCGGCCGCCCTCGACGTGGAGGCGCACGCTCCTGTTCCCGTTCTCGAACGCGACATCCGCAATCCCGACGCTGCCGCCCTCCGAGAAAGACTCCCAGTAGGTGTCGAAGTCCTTGCCCTCGAACCCGCGGCCGCGAATCTGCTCGGCGAACAGCCCGTCGACCACCGAGTGGTTGATGTGCTCGAGGAAGTGGCCGTAGATCCGCTTGTCGATGGGAGCCATGACCTTGTCCGTATCGACGAGCAGGACGGCGACTCCCGGCTCGCCGGCTGCCGGGGCGGCTCTTGAAACAAGCGGGCTCGACACGACGACGGACAGGGGGACGGCGGCGGTGGCCGCCGCCGAACTCATGAGAAAGTGGCGTCTATTCATAGCTCTCCTTTACGTGGCGCACCGGACCTCAACCCGTGTAAATACACAGTCAAAGTCGACGGCTTTCGTCTTCGCCGCTGTGTTCCGCAACCATTACATCCGAGCCTCATGCCGCCACCGCGCCATGGGAGCGAGCGGCCGGAAAAGCGAACCGGGCGAGATCGGCCAGGATGGCGGCTGCCGTCCGAAGAGAGTGTCGCAGCGCGGCAAGGCAGATGGATGAGACTGGCATAAACGCTCAGGATTGCACGTTACAGAACGTCAGGGAAACGCGATCGTGGGTCGTATAGAGCTTTTGCGCAGGACAGGCACTTAACTCGAAGGCGAATCGTAGTCGCTCCCCTGTGATTGTCCCCGTCCCCGACCGATCCACTCAGCGCGCCCGCCGAAGTTCCTCCTGAACGGCGGAGATCACGTCCACGCCGGCCGAATTGAACCGCTCCATCCGGTAGGTGTCCCCGAAGTTCATCCAATACTCGTCCTTCGGATTGTAGACGGGCCAGTTGGTGAGCCCCGGTCCGTTGGGATTGAGGTTCTTGGTGAAATTCGTCCAGTAGGACGACAAATTGTCGGCAACCTGGCGGTCAATGCTGGTCCACGGGTAGTCCTTCATGCGCAGGTTATTGAAAACGTAAATGACCTCTGAGAAATGGACCGCGCCCACCGAGGCCGCTGGATTGTTCCCGTTGCCCTTGGGGCTGGGGGGAACATGGCTGAAATTATAGAGATAGACCGGCGACTTTCCCGTAGTTGACTGGAGTTTCGCCCAGGTGCGGTGCCCGGCGAAGTTGATATCGCGGTAGACGTCGTGATAGGCCCTGGCGGCATCGGCATCGTTCTTCGCCGGATAGAGCTTCATTATCTCGGCCGCGCGGGAGCCGAAGGTTCGCTTGACCCAGTCCGTCCACGTACTCAGCGTGCTCGGAGCGGCTCCGCGGCCACCGCCCCCGGCCCGGCGGGCGCCAGGGGCGCCGACGACGGCGATGCGTCCGCCCTCATCGTTTGTCACGCCGGTAATCAGTACGACGTCGTTCTGCTTCCCCTGCGAGTAAATGGTGTAAATGTCCTGCGGCAGAAACCAGCCATCCACGATTGCGCCGTTGGTCGCGGCCGTTGACTTAAGGGAGGCCTCCAGCAGCTCTTGTGCGGGCGTGGCTCGCAACGCCGCCAGCGAAGGTTTTCCCATCTCCTTGGCGAACTGCGCACCCAGGTTCTGGGCTTCAGAGAGCGTCATCATCCGACCGAAGACGGTGTGCGATTCGGCGATGGCGCCCCTGACCAAGCCCTTGACCAGCGGGGACGCGGCCAGCCAGTTGACGCTGCGGCATCCTCCCGACTCGCCGAACATCGTGACCTTGTTCGGGTCCCCGCCGAACTGCGCGATGTTCCTACGCACCCACTCGAGCGCGGCAACCTGGTCCAGCGCCCCATAATTGCCGGAGGAGTGATGCGGGGATTCCTTGGTCAACTCCGGATGCGCATACCAGCCAAAAATGTTCACCCGGTAGTTGGCGCTCACCACCACCACACCCTTCTTCGCTAGAGCGTTGCCATCGTAGATGGGTTCGGCGGTGGACCCGGAGACGCCCCCGCCGCCGTAGATCCACACCAGAACGGGAAGCCGCTCGCTCGCCGACGACGCCGGCGTCCAAACATTCAGATACAGGCAATCCTCGCTAAGGTCGATGAGGCCGCGGTTCCACGAGCTGCTGTTGGGGCTCTGCATCCGCTGCATGCAGGCTGGAGAAAAGCGGTCTGCCGCGCGGACGCCTTTCCAGGGTACAACCGGCTGCGGCGGACGCCATCTCAAGTTGCCGACCGGCGGCGCCGCGAAGGGAATACCGAGATACTCGCGGACTCCCCATGCCCATCCCGGCGTGCCGGAGATCAGGCCGCCATCCACTTTAATCGGCTCCTGCATCCCGCCAAATACAGGCAGCGCCAGAAGCACCGCCAACATCAACAATTTGATTCGCATAATTCCCTCCTGAACGAGACGGTCGTCGCGCCGTCTCCTTTTCCTACCTGAATAGCCTGGCCGCCAAATCGGCCAGCGAGTGCCGCCACACCTTCCATTCGTGTCCTCCTTCAAACGACGCGAACGCGACGTCGATCTTGCGGCTCCGGAAGTCCGCAATCGCCTTCTTCTGGAACGGCATGCGCGGATCCTCGGTACCGCAGGGCATGTAGAACAGCTTAATCCTCTTATTGGTGGTTTCGGGATCCTCGTAGAAGCCCGGCGAAGTTTTCGTGAAATAGAGCCGAGCCGATTGACTTGGCCGCTTACCGATCCGGCGCCTGGCGGGATCGTGGAGGCGACTATCGTCAGGCGTGGCCGCTGACTTCGGCGTATTCTGGAGGCTCCGGTCCTCGATGGATTCGATTGCGAGGATGCGGGGAAGGGGAGTTTATGCGTGTAATGAATCGAATCTTCGTTGGGCTTCTTATACTTGCGTCGGCGGCTGTACTCGAACCTGGGCGCGCTCAAGCGCCGGACGATGGCGCCAGGGCAGGAGTTTCGGCCACCATCGCCGCCAAGAAGCCGGTCTTCGCGGGCGCCTGTAAGGCGTGCCCCTGGGGCATTCTGGCAAAAGTGACGGCTGACGCGCTCAGCTTTTACGGCTACCAGACGAACATCTGTTGGGTCTGCTGGTCGAGCTACGGGCCGCGCGAGATGGGAGACAAAACCAAGCCGGTGACGCCTCCCGGGGCGTTCGACAATCCGGAGTACGTGGAGCCACCTCCGGACGCCGTGCCGGACATCAGCGCCACCAGCGAGTCCAACCTGATCAATGCGTGGAACGGTACTGGACCCTACGCGAGCGATGGCAAGCAACGGCGCAATTACCGTGTGGTTGCGGTGATCAGGACCTCCACCTATATGCTGGCCGCGGCAAGCAAAAGGTCCGGGATCACCAATCTGAGGCAGATCAAAGACCGCACCCAGCCGACCTGGATTGTCGGGAACAACCAGATCATCTTCGATTACTACGGAATCAAAGTCGAAGATTTGAAAGCCAAAGGCGGCGGCATCATGCCGTCCAAAGCTTCGCGTGAGATGCGCGCCACGGCAGACGTGTTCATCGGGACCGGCCTGCTGGCGAACACGCCGGAGCAGAGGTCGTGGTACGAGGCCAGCCAATTGAACGATCTTGTGTTTCTGAACTTCGAGGCGCCGCTGATCGCCAGGCTGGCCGAGGAGCCGGGGTATCAACGGGCCACCGTGCCCCTGGCGCTGTTCCGTGGAGTAGATCGCCCCATTCCGACGGTGATGAGGCCCAATCATTTCATCTACGTTCGCGACGATGCGCCGGACGATTTTGCTTACGCCGTCGCCAAGGCGCTGGATGAGCATCGCCAGTTGTTTCAGGTGCAGCTCGAACCGTGGTATTACGATCCGGGAACGGTCGCTGTAAGCAAGGTGATCCCGATGCACCCCGGAGCGATGAAGTATTATCGGGAACGCGGATACGTCAAGTAGCTCGGCCCCGGCGGGTGAACGGCGGTCCTTGCGCTCCGCGGTTCTGGTGGGCTCGGAGGACGACGGTGATAATTGGCCTTGGGCATCCAGCGAGCCTGATCGTGGCAGGTCTGCGGTCGATTCCACAGGAAGAGCACGCAGTCCAGACACGCAGTGCACACACATTTAACATGCCGACACAGCGAGGCTTCTTGGAAGACGATCATGTGGTCCGGGAACTGGCGGCGGAGGGTGCCGATCGCGGGTTCCACGTAGGCGCACCGCCTGGGAGAACGCGGAGCCGAAAGGACTTCCCGGGTGCCCACGGCCTTGACATCCTTCCGAAAGTCGTCCTCGAAGAGGCAGTCGCGTTCCGGGCAAGTCCTCCGTGCTACGCTCACGCTGGCCGGAAGTCCAAGAAAGGATATTCTGGTCAAGAGGTCGGCATATCCGATGTATCCTTTGATGAAGTCAAATACCTGAGGAGACGAGATGAAACCGAAGACGGCGGTAACTAGACGAGGCTTTTTGGCTGCGGGAACGGTGGCGACGGGGGGAAGCGCGAGAGCGGCGGCACAGGCCGCCTCGAAATACCCCGTGCTCGATACCGTGGATGTGCTGGTAGTGGGCGGTGGGACGGCGGGCATTGGGGCCGCGTTGGGCGCCGCGCGGACGGGCGCGAAGACGCTGCTTGTTGAGAACCACTCGTTCTTCGGCGGCGTGGCATCCTGGGCTCTCGGAATGCAGCCGAATCAAATGCGGCCCGGCGGCAAGCCGCGCTCTGCCATTCACGAACTGGTGATCGAGAAAATCCAGGCATACGGCGATGCCGCCATTCGAGTCGGGGTCCACGAGATCTGGTGCAACGTCGAGTACATGAAGGTCGCCATCCTGGACGCATTGGAGGCTGCCGGCACGCGCTATCTGGTTCACGCACGCGCCGTGGAGGCGGTGGTTCAGCGGAACCGGATCACCGGTGTCGTGCTTGGAACCAAGCGCGGGCTCATGAGGGTGCAGGCGAAAACTGTGGTCGATTGCACCGGCGATGCGGACGTCGCCTACTACGCAGGGGCGGAGACCATGACGCAGCCGGACGCGCTCATGCCCATGACTCTGGCCGTCGCGCTGAGCAACGTCGATCCGGCCCGGACCAAGCCGGCGGACATCGAGAAAGCCATTCGCAACGGGCGCAAGAAGTACCCGCTCATCACTTCCGGATTTTTCGAAATCGAGCCGGTCGCCAACAGCCGCACCAACTATTGGATCAATCACGCCGGAACTTCGGACATGGGACGGATCGACGCGACCGATCCCGTCGCCCGCTCCAAAGCGGAATGCGACAGCCGCCGCCAGGCTCTTCAGATGGTGCAGGCAATTCGTGAGTCGGAAGACCCTGCGCTGAAACAGATTGAGTGGGCCGCCGGGGGACCGCAGGTCAGCGTCCGCGAGACCCGCCGCGTGAAGGGCGTGTACATCCTTACCGAAGAAGACGCTAAGAAGGGTCGAACCTTCGAGGACGCCATCGCCTGGCGAAGCGGGTTCCTGGATCCGGGTGGGGAAAGGGGCGCGCAATTCACCAGCATGTTGATCCACGACGTGCCCTACCGTTCGATCCTGCCGGAGAAACTGGACGGCCTGCTGATCGGCGGGCGTTGCATCTCGGCTACGCACACCGGGGCTGCCGCAGGGAAGAGCATGGGCAACTGCATGGCCACCGGTCATGCCGCGGGGGTGGCGGCTGCGCTGTCCTCCCGGAAGAACGTCGTCCCACGCGACTTGAAGGTTCCGGAGCTTCAAGCAAGGCTGCGTGCCGATGGTGTCAACTTCAACCTCGGCGACCGGGAACAGAAGGGTCTACGCTGAGTGAAGATCACACGCATCGAAGCCGTCACGTTTCGCAGGGGCATCAAGGTTCGCGGCGGACCCGTGTGCTCCGCAACCATTACATCCCGGCCTCATGCCGCCACCGTGCGATGGGAGCGAGCGGCCAGAAAAGCGAACTGGGCGAGATCGACCAGGATGGCGGCTGCCGTCCGAAGACAGTGTCGCTTCTGTTGGCCGCCGGGGGCGGGCCCGCCTCCTGCTGCAGGCCCGCCCCAGTCCGGTGCTAACTCGCCGGCCGGAATCGAATGGCGCACCCACCGCCAGGCGCCATGTCCAGCTTGAGTTTCGTGTCGGCGGTGACGTTTCTCTTCTCGATCGTTACGTGCTTAGGCGCCGTCGCGGCGTCCGCCGCGTCAGCGTAGACCTCGGCCGTGAACTGCCCCGGACCCAGGAACGCGAGCGGTATCTCGAGCTGTCTCGGCGACCAGTTCGTGATGGCACCCAGGTACCAATCTTTCCCGTGGCGCCGCGCGATCACCGCATGCTCGCCAACCGCCCCGCTCAGCATCCGTGTCTCATCCCACGTGGCCGGGACCGCCTTGATGAACTCGAAGGCAGGCTGATTGGTGTACGCCCCGGGCCGGTCCGACACCATCTGCAGAGGGCTCTCCAGAACCACATACAACGCCAACTGGTGGGCCCGCGTCCCCATTACCTGCGGGTCCCTGTTCTGTGGGACAAAATCCGCCTTGGTGGTGTTGTCGAATCCCCCAGGTGTGTAGTCCATCGGGCCTGCCAGCATGCGCGTGAACGGAATCATCGTGTTGTGGTCCGGATCGGGCAGCGCGCTCCACTTGTTGTACTCCAGCCCCAGAATCGCTTCGTAAGTCATCACGTTGGGATAGGTGCGCCGCAGCCCCGTCGGCGGATACGCCCCGTGAAAATCGATCATCAGGTGATGCTTCGCTGCCAGCTTCGCCGTCCGATAGTAGAAGTCCACCATCCGCTGGTCGTTGCTGTCCATGAAGTCGATCTTCACGCCGACGATGCCCCACTTTTCATAGAGCGGGAAAGCGTCCACCATCTGCCGCTCCGCCGAAGTCCAGTGCAGCCACACCCACACCTTCACGTTTTTGCTGTTCGCGTAGCGGATGATCTCCGGCATGTCGATCTGAGGGCTCGTCGTCAGTATGTCGTTGAACCGCGACCAGCCGCCGTCCACCAGCATGTACTCCAGCCCGGCACTCGCCGCGAAGTCCGTGTAGTACTTCATCGTCTGCGTGTTCATGCCGCCCGGGAAACCGGCGCCCGTGGCGCTGTTCCCCGACCACCACGACCACGCTGATTTGCCGGCCTTGATCCAGCTTGTGTCGGCGATGGCGCACGGCGGGCTCAAGTTGAGAATGATGTTCGATTCCACCAGCCGCCCCGGGTGGTCCGCAATCATGAGCACGCGCCACGCGGAATGGTGGGGCAGAAGACCGCTCACGGCGAGTCCCGGCTCATCGAGGCTGGGCGACAGGTACGTCCCGAGCGTGGTGGTGGAGTTATAGACGTCTGCCGTCCGGTTGACCAGGTACATGCCTGCGTATCCCTCGAGGTCCGCCTCGGCAATCGCCAGCCACGCGGCTCCTGGCACCTCCGTCAGTAGTGGCAGGCCGACCAGCTTGTCTGGAAGGAAACGCATCAAATGAGTTTTCACCCAGTCGCCCTCGTAGCTTGTTCGAGGGCTGTTCCGGTACAGCGGATACGCCGTGGCGTCCTTGGCGAAGTGGAAATCCGTCAGTTCCCGCACCAGCCGGAACTCTCGCATCCGTGTCAGTGGCTGCTCGGGTACCACGTAACGGAACGCCACCCCGTCGTCATAGGCGCGCGCTTCCATCACCAGGCTGCGGCCTCCCATGGCGGTCTCCTTCAGGGTCAGCCGCAGGGCGTTGTAGTGGTCCCTCACGGGGTTGTTCTTGCCGACCACCAGCCGGTAGGTCTCGTCGGTTTGCGTGCGGTCTGCTGAAACGATCTTCACCGCGCTGCCCAACACCGGCATGCCCTGAAGCTCCAGCCCAAGCTGGGAGGAAAGCAGCACCGGCTTGCCATTGTAGGAGACTCGATAGGTGAGCTGGCCACCTTCGGCGGAGAGCTTCGGCTCCTCGGGCGCCCGCCGTTGTCCGCCGCCGGGCTGTGCCGGCATCCTGGGCGGTGGCATCACATAAGTCTCGAAGGTGATCTCCAGCTTCGAGTCCGGGGATCTCAGCGTCTCCGATCCGCTTTGCGCGGCTAGCAAAAATGCCGAGAGACAAAAAAGACACGCCATCGGTAATATGTTGTTCCGCATAATACGCACCTTCATCATTTTTCAGAGCCCTGGATATCCTCAACCCACGTGCACCACCACGCTGGCCGGGCTCAATCCCGCGGCCTCGGCGCGCACGGCCGCGCTCCCGCTGCCGCCCTTCGGCCTCACAACCGCATCGGGAACCACCTCTCCTGACTGATCCAGGACCTCCAATGTTACGAAAGACACGTCGTTGCGATTCCCGCCGATCGGCGCCCGGCCCACCTTTAATCGAAGCTTCGCGGGCTTGCCGGCCGTCTTGACCAGAATTGCCATTTTGGCTGCCCGACTCGCCATCAGTATACATCTGGCCGCCTCCCCATTCCCGGCACGGGCAGCCATGCTCTCTCCGTCTCTGAGCGGGATCACAAAACGCATTCGTTCGTCCATAACGGAGCTTTCCTTCCATGGCATCCCACTTCCCGCCTCTTTGCGAACGAGGGAGTGTAACCCATGTGTCCGGAACCTTAATCACTGTTAGCTGCGTAGCGAGGTGGCCGAACCGCTTTCCCACTCTTGTAGCAAACGTTGTCCAATCCCGGCGAACTCCGGATGATGCTTGGTGTAGGAAGTGACTTCTTTCGCGGTTTCCCGAATCGCTTCCTCGATGCGTTCGAGAATCCGTCTGATTTTCGCGGGGGTGCCGCCCGCTCGCGTCTCGCCGAGCTTCCTGAGTTCTTTTGCCGTCGGCCACTTGGTCGTACCGTTCAGGGTCAGAGCCAGGCTGTCGTTCGAAAGGTACACGGACGTCGTCACGAGATCGTAGACCGGTGCGAGCCGTGCTTCGCCTTGAACGTCGTCATAGACGATCCCAAAATTCTTCAGGTGCGCGTCGCCGTTGCGAAGCGCGCAGTTAAGCGCAATCAGAGTGAAGAGCTTCTCCAGGTCCTCGTTGACATGCGTAGAGTTCGCGAACTGCCCGAATCGCCTCATCACCGAGGTTTCGTAGCTGCCTCGATATTTTTCGTCGGTCCTGCGGGCGTTGAGAGCGCAGAAGTCCTCGAACCCTCGATAGGTCCCGTCCATGCGCAGGTCGAAGCGATCGATGACCAGCGCCATGCCGTCTTCGGCGAGGCGATAGGGAGGCACGTCGAGTCCGCACTTGCGAGCAGCCATGAGACAGAAGTACTCGTTGGCTGCCAACTGCGGGTACTCGTTTGGCTCCCACAGCTTCACGATGTGTGTCGCACCCTTGTAGCTCTGCGAAAGCCGGTGGCCGGTATGCTCCATTTCAGCGAAGGCGTTTTCGTCGCGCACGAGGATCTTGGGCTGTACACCGCTGATGCCGGAGAAGGACGCGAACTTCTCCAGCAGGTGGCGAAACAGCTCGCCGCCGCGCCTGCGTTCCAGAATTTCGTCGACCGACTGAAACGGCACAGCTTCGTCCATCTGCTCCTTGGCGCCGGTATAGCGGATGCGACCAATTTGTGAGCGGCCTACGACCGAAAGCAGATCGAATTCGTCAAAGGCGCCGGTAGCTTTGGCGAAAGCAAGGCGGATGCGCTCGCGCAGGAACCCTTCGGGCAGATTCATCTCGAAGATGGGGGCGAGACCAAAGGTCATGCTCCAGGAGGGAAGGCGCACAGGCATCGTGACGGAGACGGCGCGGGCCGCCGGCGTTTCCGGCAGGTAGGCGAACGTGCTGCCGCGCTCGCCGTGACGGTCGAGCAACCCGGCCTCAGCCGCGTCGGTCCATACTTTGATCATTGCGATCCTCTTCGAGCAGCTCGTCCAGGGTCGGGCGGTGCGAGCCGGCCGTCTGCAGCGTCAGCTCGAGGCCAAGCGCGGCAAGCAGCCTGGTGAGTTTGGAAAAGCCCATCTCCCCGGCCCGTCCGTTCTCAAGGGCGTCGAGCGTGGCGCGGCTGATACCGGCCTTGCGCGACAGCGCGGTCTGGCTGAGTTTGAGGGCTTTGCGCCGCGTGGCGATCTGGCTGCCCACGAATGCCAAGTCAAACATATGCCTAGTATATTAGGCAATTGTTCTGTATGCAAGCAGTTTGCCTAGTATATTAGGCATATTATTGCCATAGGCTCCTCGATGGGAGAGTCGCGACAAGAGATACGGCGCGGCTTTGGCCGCAACTAAAAGACGGCTCCCCGGTTCTCCAGAATCGTCGCTTTTTTCAGAGTAAGCAGCCATTGGTAGTACCAGGAAAGCGTGGAGATCCGGCCGGGTCTCGCTCCCGAGAGTACAACCCGCTACTGGGTTGTTTGCTTTGCGCGGCTACTACGGGTTCCGCAAACTCCACCCGTGGCTACCCGAATGGCAGCCCCAACGGGCCGCGTACGGGGACTGGAGTTTCGTTTGGGTCCGAGGCCTGAATCAGATTGGACCTGCCGCCTCCGTTTTTCCGTACGATCCGGCGCGGGCAGGTGTGTTCCAGATGCCGTAGAATAGCGGAATGCGCCACACGGTGGCCGTTCTGGGCGGAGGGGTTGCGGGGCTCAGCGCGGCTCATGAACTCGCCGAACGCGGCTTCGACGTAAGGGTCTACGAACGTAAGCCGGTGCTGGGCGGCAAGGCCCGCAGCATTTCAGTGCCGAATTCGGGCGCGGACGGCCGCAAACCGCTTCCCGGCGAGCACGGTTTCCGATTCTTCCCGGGTTTCTACAAACACATCACCGACACCATGCGCCGTACTCCCTATGGCGCCCACGGAAGCACGTTCGACAACCTCAGCGTGGCCACCCGCATCCTGCTGGCGCGGGCCGGGCAGACCGAAATAACGTGGGTGGCGCGCTGCCCGAAAACACTGGAAGACTTTCAGGCGTTTCTGCTGGAGCTTTTCACGCCTCTCGGTGTTCCGCTGGAGGAGTTGAGTTACTTTATCAGCCGGCTGTTGATTGTGGCCACAAGCTGCCCCGAGCGGCGGCTGGCCGAGTTTGAAAACATCCCCTGGTGGGATTTCATCGCGGCGCCGCGGATGTCGAAGACCTATCAGGCCTATCTGGGCCAGGGCCTGACGCGCTCGCTGGTCGCCATGCGGGCTGAAGAGAGCAGCACGCGGACGGTGGGCTGCACGCAACTGCAGTTGCTGTATGGCCTGATGTCGCCGGACCGCGTGTTCGACCGCCTGCTGTCGGGCCCGACCAACGATGTCTGGATCTATCCCTGGACCCGGCACCTTGAAACACTCGGCGTGGAATTCCACCCGGGAAATCGGGTGGTCGAAATCGAAACCGATGGAGCGCGAGTGACCGGAGCAATGTTGGAGAGCGCCTCCGGGCGTTCGCGGGTCACCGCGGATTTCTACATTGCGGCCTTGCCGGTGGAGGTGATGGCCGCGCTGATGACCGACGGCCTGAAACGGGCGGCGCCGTCGCTGGCCAACCTGGATAAGCTGAAAACCCGGTGGATGAACGGAATCCAGTTCTATCTCAGCAAGGACGAACCGCTGGCGAACGGGCATGTGATCTACCTCGATTCGCCGTGGGCGCTGACCTCCATCTCGCAGCGGCAGTTCTGGACCAACGTGGACCTGTCGCAGTACGGTGACGGCGCCGTTCGGGGAATTCTCTCGGTGGACATTTCCGAGTGGGAGGCGCCCGGCGTGGTGTCGGGCAAGCCCGCGCGGGAATGCACCGCCGAGGAGATCAAAGAGGAAGTGTGGACCGAACTCAAACAGCACTTGAACGACAGCGGGGCCGCGCCGATTAACGACGCGAACCTGGTTGCCTGGTTCCTCGATCCCGGATATCGAGTTTCCCAACCCGGGCGAGGCCGCCAACGCCGAGCCGCTGCTGATCAACACCGCGGGATCGCTGCGGTATCGGCCGGAGGCCCAGGTGGAGCTGGGGAATTTCTTCGTGGCTTCGGACTACGTACGCACCTACACCGATATCGCCTGCATGGAAGCGGCCAATGAAGCCGCGCGGCGGGCGGTGAACTGCCTGCTGCTGCGCTGCGGTTCGAAAGCTCCGCCGGCGCAACTTTGGCCGCTGGAGGAAGCGGAATTCCTCAAACCGATTCAGGAAATCGACCGCATCCGGTTCAAGCTGGGCCTGGACCATCATCTGGCCAGAACTCCACAAACCCCTTCCGGTTGAAAGCGCTGCCAGGAGTGCCCAACCGCGGGCCTGGTAACTCACTTCCGCGACGTGTGTACTTTGTTATCAGGATACACATCGATGCGGACGAACATCGTGATTGACGACAAACTCATGCTGGACACGCTTCGCTCAACCGGCCTGAAGACCAAACGCGAGGCCGTTGAACTGGGCCTGAAGACCTTGTTGCGCTTGAGTAAACAGGCCGAGATTCGCCGGCTGCGCGGCAAGCTGGATTGGCAGGGAGATCTCAAGGCGATGCGGAGCGACCGTTGATTCTCGTCGATTCCAGCGTGTGGATCGGTTATTTCAAGGGAACCATCACGCCGCAGACCGAAAAGCTCGACCGGCTACTTGGCCACGAGCCTTTGGCGATTGGAGACTTGATTCTGACGGAGGTCCTGCAAGGATTCGCAGACGAACGGGACTTCAACGTAGCCAGGAAGATGTTGACCTCGCTGAAGGTGGTGGAGTTGGGCGGCCAGGAAATCGCAATTCAAGCGGCAAAAAACTTCCGTGCGCTGCGCAAGGCGGGCGTGACGGTTCGCAAGACCATCTATACGGTGATTGCGACGCGATGCATCGAGAGCGGATATGTCTTACTGCACGACGACAGGGATTTTGATCCGTTCGTCACGCACCTTGGCTTACGCGTCGTGGTTTGACCGATTGACCACCGGGCGCCGTTTTCTTTTGGATGATAGCCGGATTCTCAGACGGGCAGGCTGCGGAAGGCTCCCCCCACCCAGTTGACCGCCGCGATTACCTTCGGATAGTTCATGCGCATGGGCCCCAGCACGGCCACTTTCGCCGACAAACCGCCCGACAAAAGCAGCGACACACCGATGAGGGAAAAGTCGCGCAGCGAAGGATGGAAATCGCCCAGCCCCACCTGGACGTTCACCTGGCTCGAAGGCTGCTCGAAGAACACGTCGAGCATCTGCAGGATGCGCTTCTTCTCTTCGAGCGCGTGGAACAGCTCGCGCATCTTCTCGCGGGTCAGATGCAGGTCCACCGCCATCAGGTTGAAGGTGCCTTCCATGTAAACCTGGGGCGTCATGCCCAGGTCGAGCAAGCCCTTTTCGTAGAAGAACAGCAGCCGGCGCATGAGGCGGTCGTAGGAGGCGCTCTCTTCGTTCAAACGGGCCAACAGCTCGGTGCGGATGGCGCTAAGCACCCAGCCACTGAAATTCTGATTGACGTAGTTGCGGATGGAAGCCAGCTCGTCCTGGGTGATCGGCTCGTCGAGCAGGACCACCTGGTTGTGGGCGGCGTGGTCGCGGGTAACCACAATCATCAGCACGCGGTGTCCGCCGAGGCTCAGCAATTCGATCTGATCGAGCGTTTGGCTGGAGGTGGGAATTGCCGCCGCAAGCCCGACATTGCGGGTCATCTCGGTAAGCATTTGGGTGGAACGCTCCATCCGCTCGCCGAGCGTGGGGATCTCTTTCAGCTCATCGCGCAGGCGATCCAGATCTACCGCCAACACGCGGCTTCCGGTCAATCGGCTGACATAAGAACGAAAAGCCTTTTCGGTGGGAACGCGCCCGGCGGAGGTATGGGGCTGTAACAGATATCCCATTTCCACCAGGTCGGCCATCGAGTTCCGGATGGAGGCCGGGCTCAGATGGTCGCGGCGCCGCCGCGAAATGGCGCGCGAAGCGACAGGCTCGCCCGTCTCGATGTACGACTGGACGATGGCATCGAGAATCTCAGCGTTTCTGGGAGAAAGCTGTTGCTCCATTCCGCACTCCACTCTATCACCAAAAGATGCGCCATCCGGCGCCCGACGCACTCCCAGGCTCCCCGGGTGCTTGCGCCATCGCCGCGGCGTTACGCGCTGGCTTGGGGAAGCCTCTGGTTGGAGAAATCTTACGGTATCCTGACGTCCCGGTCAAGAGGGTGTGAAAACGGGGTGAAATCGTCGCTCGGCGGGAGAGCGGGCCGGCCTGCGCCCCGCGTCGCATTCCACTCCTACAATTTTACCTTCCGACAGGCAATGGCTGCTTGGCCCCCGTCGGATTCAAGCGCAGCAGCGTCAGCAGCGCGCCACGCATTAATTCGGTGCCCAGCTCCGCCATCGACCGCCCATTGACGCGGATCTCCAGGTTCAGCCCGGCGGTCATCAGCGCCTGGTGGAGATTGGAGATGGCTCGAGCGCGGCTGGCGCTGTCGCGCCAGGGATTCAATAGCTGGGCTGCTTGTTCCAAGGTCGGGAAATTCAGAATGATCTTGCGGCCGCCGTCGGCGGTTGCGACGGTGTTTGCCTCGCCTGGAAGGCCATCTTCGGATTGCTGCTCCATAAATGGCTCGCCCCCTGCCCTTACCTATTACGATGTCGAGACACCGCAGGTAGGTTTCAGTCATTCGCCGCGGGGCGCGACATTCGCCCGGAAGGCGACTTGCGAGCGCCCACTCTTCTTATCGGTGGAAACAGCTCGACCGAACAGATACTTTTGTCAATCGGGGAGGATAGTTTTTGCCAGGGTGACGATGGCCTGCGCCTCGGCGGACCGGCCCTCGCCCACCGGACCCACCTTCTCGGCGGTCTTGAACTTCACCGAGACCCGGTCGAGGGGCAGCTCGAGGGCTTCCGACAAAGACTGGCGGATGGCCTGGCGGAAGTCCTTCAGCTTCGGCCGCTCCAGGATCACGCTGGAATCGACGTTGACGATCCGGTATCCGGCCTGGCGGACCAAGCCGAGCGCCGAGCGCAGGAAAAGCAGCGAGCTGGCGCCTTTCCAACGCGGATCGCTATCGGGGAAGTGCATCCCGATGTCGCCCAGCGCCGCCGCGCCCAGCATGGCGTCGGTGATGGCGTGGACAAGAACATCGGCGTCGGAGTGGCCTTCCAGGCCGAACGTGGACGGGATCGCAATCCCCCCCAGAATCAGCGGGCGCCCTTCGGCGATTCGATGGTTGTCCCAGCCCAGACCGGTGCGGTATTCCAACCCGTCGGCGCTCAAAGGACCCTACCTTCCCGCTTCTTCGGCCAGGATAAGCTGGGCCAATTGGATATCGGAGGGCTTGGTGATCTTGATGTTACGGTCGCTGCCCGGCACGACGCTCACCCCCGTCTGTTCCAGCCGCTCCACCAGGCTGCTCTCGTCGGTGCCCCAGAATCCTTCGGCAGACGCCCTCGAAAATGCCTCTCGTAGCAGGTCGAGCCGGAAAGCCTGGGGAGTCTGGGCCAGCACCAGGCGTTCGCGGTTCAGGGTGCCTTCGATGCGATGCAAGTGGACCTGTTTGACCGTATCGACCGGGGCTATGCCGACGATGGCAGCGCCCGTGTCGGCGGCCGAGCGGATGACGGCTTCGATGGTCTGGACGTCGACAAACGGACGCACCGCGTCGTGTACCGCGACGATGTCCACGTCGTCGGCCAGCGTATCCAGCGCGTTTGCCACCGAATGCTGGCGCGAATCGCCCCCCTCCACCAGCCGCACCGGCACCGGAAGATTGTCCTTGCGGAACATCTCGTCCACCCAGTCCATGTCTTCGAGACGCAACGCCACCACGATCTCGCTCACCACCGGACAGGAAGCGAACTTTCTGACGGTATGCAGCAGGATAGGGAGACCGTCGAGCAGCATGAACTGCTTGCGGCTGGTGCCCGTCGATTCCGCCGCCAGCGGGCGCATGCGGGTGCCCAAGCCCGCTGCCGGAATAATAACAGAGACTTTCATGCCGTTTTCGTTGTGAATCTGATTGTAGTACGGCTGGCGGCGTGCTGGCTCGGCGTTGGTTCGCGCCTGCGTACGTGCGCGCTTCGCTCAGGCGTATTTTTGCGCCCCGTGCCGGTGATTTACCCATCGCCGGTTCTCAGCGAAACTGCTAAACTTGGAAGCTAAGGGTATAAGCACTCTTTTGTCCACTATTGAGAGGGGCTGTACTGTTTCCATGAAAACCCATCCCAAGGGGGCCCAGGCACGGGTTCTTCTCTCTTCGGTCTTCGGTCCGTACGCGCAGGACGATGAGTTCGGCAGCCGTTCGATCAATCCGATGGAGCTGTATCACAACCAGGTGACACGCGCGCAGGGCGCGTTTTCGCTGAGGATGTTCCACCGTTCGTGGGGCATTATGATGATCCAGCACAACATTTCCGCGCCGTGCGCGGTGCTCGATTTCCCCACTCGCGAACGTTTCATCGAAGAGCTGCGCAGCAACTCCTACGACATTGTCGGCATTTCGAGCATCATCGTGAACGTCGGCAAAGTGCGCGAGATGTGCCGCCTGGTTCGGGAGATATTGCCCCAGGCCACGATTGTGGTGGGCGGCCACGTGGCGGCCATCCCCGGGCTCGAAAACATGATTGAGGCCGACCACATCGTGAAGGGGGATGGCATTTCGTGGATGCGATCCTACCTGGGTGAGGACCCCAACGCGCCCATCGTGCACCCCGAGATCGTTTCCGGGTTCGACTTGCGCGTGATGGGTCTGAAAATGCCGAAGCGCTCGGGGCAAACCGCCGCCACCATCATTCCGTCGGTCGGCTGTCCGATGGGGTGCAATTTCTGCACCACGTCTTCGTTCTTTGGCGGCAAGGGGAAATTCCAGAATTTTTACAATTCCGGCGAGGAACTTTACGACGTGATGGACGAGATGGCGACCAAGATCGGCGTGCGCTCGTTCTTCGTGATGGACGAAAACTTCCTGCTGCAGCGCAAGCGCGTGATGGCGCTGCTCGAGCGCATGAAGCAGAACAACCGCGCCTGGGCGTTCTACGTGTTCTCCTCGGCCAACGCGATCAAGCAGTACACATGGAAGAACTGGTGGAGCTGGGCATCTCGTGGGTCTGGCTGGGTTTGGAATCGCCCCATTCCAGCTACTCGAAGCTGGCCGGCACCGACACCCTGCAGCTTACCAAGGCGATGCGGGAAAACGGCATTCGCACGCTCGGTTCCACCATCGTGGGTCTGGAGCACCACACGCCGGAAAACATTGGCGAAGAGATCGAATACGCCATCCGGCACAACACCGATTTTCACCAGTTCATGCTGTACACGCCGGTGCCCGGCACGCCGCTCTACTACCAGATGAAGGACGAGGGGCGGATGCTCGACAACGTGGACCTGGCCGACATCCACGGCCAGTGGAAGTTCAACTTCCAGCACGCGGCCATCAGCCGGGACGAGTCCAAGAAATTCCTGGATTGGGCGTTCCTGCGCGACTTCGAGCGCAACGGCCCCAGCATCTATCGCATCTGCCGGACCACGCTGAACCTTTGGCGCCGCTACCACAACCACCCCGATCCGCGCGTGCGCGATCGCATCAATTGGGAGGTGGTCAGCCTGAAGAGCGCTTACGCCGGCGCCCTGTGGGCGATGGAGCGCAGGCTGCGCGAAGTGAATGAAGCCATCAGCAAGAGCGTGCGCCAGGTACGCAAGGACATCGAGCACGAATTCGGAATGAAAGCCCGCCTGGCGGCGTCGGTCCTCGGGCCTTTGCTGTGCTGGAGCACCAGCCGCGAGGAGAAGCGCCTGGACGAAGGCCAGACGTACGAGCCCCCCACTTTCATCGAGCGGCGGAACTGGCAGGAGGCCTGACGGGCCGCGTCCTCAGCCGGCGGCCGGGACGGAGTCGGCAAGCGGTTTGGACGCATTCTCGTAAGCGGGCATAAACAGCATCAGGCGGCGGCGAGCCCCGCCACCAGCGAAAGGCCCAGCAGGAACGTCTGGTAAGATCCGGTAGCATCAAAGGCTCTCCCCATCAGTACCGGCCCGATCCCTCCGGCGATGGCATACGCCGTCCAGGAAAAGCCATACAGCGTGGAGAAGGCGCGTAATCCGAAGTAGCGCGTCAGCAGGTAGGGTGTGATGTCGGCCTCGGCCCCCATTCCGATGCCGATCAAGCCGGCGGCGGCGATTCCGGTGAGCGCCGATGACGCCACCGACAGCACGCCGATGCCGCAGGCGGTAATCCCCAGCAGAACCAGGGCCACGCGCGGGCCGAAGAAGCGGTCGAGGAAGTGGCCCGTCAACAGCCTGCCGGCCAGGCTGGCGCCGCCCAATACGGAGAGCGCCAGCGCGGCCTGGGCGGTGCCGGCGCCCCGGTCGGTGAGCAGCGCGGAAAGGTGCGTGATGGCGCCGTTGACGCTGACCGAGTTGAGAAACAGCATCGCAATCAGGATCCAGAATGGGCGGGTGCGGATGCCTTCGGCGGCGGTGCAGCCCTCCGCTGTCATGGCCGGCTGGCTGCGTTCGGCCGGGCGCTCGCGGACGAAGACGGCAGTCAGTGGGATTCCCAACAGCAGCACCAGGCCGCCCAACACCATGTAGGCGGACCTCCAGCCGTGGGTGTCGATCATCATCTGGGCCAGCGGCGGAAGGAGAATCGAACCCGTTCCGGAGCCCGCCATCACCAGCGCCAGCGCGGTTCCCCGGCGCCGGTCGAACCAGCTCGACACGGCGCGGGAGTAGCCCATCTGGGTGGTTCCGTTGCCCACCACGCCCAGCAGGACGAACATCGCGTACAGGTGCGCCAGGTGGCCGGTAAGCAGGCCGAGCGAGCCGAACGCCAGTCCGAAGACGGCCATGCAGGGCAGGATGATGCGCCGCGGCCCGTAGCGGTCGAGCAGGTGGCCCAGTGGAGGAGAGCAGACTGCCACCGTCAGCGCCGCAAACCCGAAAGCCGCCGAAACCGCCTCGCGCGACCAGTCGAACTGCGCGCACAGCGGCTTCAAAAACACGGCGAAGGTGAACACCAGCAGCGAGCCGAAGCTCACCATCACGCCGGAAAAGGCCGCCAGAACCACACGCCAGCCGGGGTACGAGAGTTGGCTCTCGCGGTCCGGGTGCGCCGTCATGCTATTCGCGGACATACCCGTGCAGGGCGGTTCTCTTTCCGCCTTCCCGGTGCGCCTCCTCGGAAAGGGCGTGCACGCCGGTCGCGTCGATCCAACGGTTGAAGAAGTTGAACATGGCGCAGACGGTGATGGCGAAGTAGATGGCTTCGTCGCTCCAGCCGGCAGCATACAATGGCTCGATGTCCGCGGCAGTAATTTGCGGCGACTGGCGGTTCACCTTGTCGACGAAACGGAACAGGGCTTTCTCCTTCTCGCCAAGGGGCGAGCCCTCCAGGTCCTTCAACACGCTCCAGACCAGCTCTTCACTTCCCAGAAGTTCCGCCGCAACTGCGGCGTGGGACTTCAGTCAAAACGGGCAATCGTTCCGGTACGACGTAAAGGCCGCAATCAGCTCGCGGATGCCGGGGCTGATGGGCGCCGGCCCGCGCATGATCGCCTGCGTGAAGTGCGCCAGGTGGTCGGTGGCGGAAGGACGGTAAGCAAAAAGATGCCAGATCTGCGGATACTCGGCGCCTTTCGCCTGCATCATGCGGATCAGCTCCGCATACGGCCCGGGCTCCGGGTGATTCTCCACATCGGGCAGAAACATAGGGTCCATGACAAGCAGTTCCTCGCCTTTGCGGCGCTCCGGTTCATTCGCAATCCTGGAGGCCGTCTGAAACAACCGCGGAGATCGTTCCCACGCGCGCTTGCGCGCACACCGCCAGCCTGGAAGCCAGCTAGCAGGGAAGGCCGCAGCGCAAAATCACAGTTTTGATGCCGGCGTAAACCCAGAAGGCTATTAGTCAATGCTGGAATGCTTTCAGCGGGAAGTCAAGCGCGAGCCGGCTGGGTCCGGGGAGAGGAAACCGGACCATAGCGCGGGCTTTTTGTTCTAACGATGCCGGTGCGGAGAAATGTTATTCGCGCACAGTCGCGTGGAAAACCTGGCCGTTCCCGCCATGGAAGACCAGCGATTCACCGTCGCCGCCCAGCATATCGGCCCGATCCGCGCCGACTTCGACCCGCTGCCAGACGTCGCTATGAGGCGAAAGGCTGTATAGCCCCGGTGCACCGAGGTCCACAACAATGCGGCCATCCGGGGTCATCGCAGCGCTCCACATCAGCCGGTCGGGCTTCGCGCCGGACGATAGCATGTCGGGAAGCGGCCGGAGTGCGATGAACTCGCCTTTCGCCGTGAGTTCAGCCCACTCCCAACAGGTTTCCGAGAGAACGACGATCCGGTCCCGAGAGGTAAGCAACTGGACTCCCGGGCCGGCGGGGGGCATCGTGCATCGCCAGGCGGACGACGGCAGAGCCAGAGCCACGAGTTTGCCGCCTGCGGTGTAATGCTGAAGCATGAAGTGCTCCGGCGCGGTACTCCACCTGCCCCCTGGCCCGATCTGGCCACCCACGATCCACAGGCTGTCATCGGCGCCAAAGACCACACCCGCCGGGAGAAGCGGCGCCGTGTGGATTACGTCTGTGATCTGCCCGGTGCTGGAGATCAGGGCTAGGAATCCGGCCACCGGGCCCGTATTCTCGTACGCGCCGCCAACCGCTGCCAACATACCTCCGCGCGACGCGGCAACATCATGAATCGAGACCTCAGAGGCGTCCGGGAACCACAGCCTCATCTTCGCCGCCACACGCCCGTCCTTGCGATAGATCACCAGATTCTCCCCGGGGTCCGCGGCGAGTACGTCGTACCAGACAAGCAGGAACGGACCGCTCCACTTGGGATAGGGCCGTCCCGAGAGGAAGACGTCGGCAAAAGTCTCCTGCTCCGCTTTTGGCGACAGTCGTTGGCAGACGCCAGCTTCCGACGAAGCCAGCATCATCGCGACTATTGATCCGATGGCATACAGCCTGAATTCAACTCTACGGTGCATCGTACGCATTGTGAAACCTCCGGGTTCGGACACGTCCAAGCCACCGCCGAGGACCGGAGGCCACGCTCAGCCACCTGCCGGCATGGCTTGACGACGGACGCCCTCGGCACCACCCTTAGAGCCTCGTCTGGAAGCTTGGGGCCATCGAAGTTCTGAAGAATAGACGATAAAACCGCGCTGTTCGTGGAATAGTAAGGCCTTCCACTGCTTGATTTCTCTTCCGCCACCCAGCACTCCGTTAGGGTGAGCCGATTAGGTCGCCTGCTACTTCGCTCCAGCAGCGGAATGGCTGAAATGGGATGCTTCTCTGACGCAGATTGTCGGCCAGCCAGCCCTTCGCAAAACGGTAGCCGGGTTCCACCAACTGCGCGGGTGCCAGGTCGGGCGGGCCGTTTCCGGCAAAGGCGACAGTTTCGTATTCGGCCAGCGCGGAGCGAACTACGGCGGACTTATCGATGCCGTCTTCCGGGGCGAAGAACGGGGAATCCACCGGAAGCTCCAACAACAATCCCTTTCCTTTTTCAAACCGGCCCGGGTTGGAGTGCACCGGAACGCGGACACCCATCTTCGCGAATATCCGGTCGATATACCAGTGGCTCCCGTTGGAAACAACGGTTACTTCCCAGCCGGCATCCCGCAGTTGCGCCAGGGCCGCGGGGATTTGCGGGTCCGGCTGCATGTCATCGGCCGCCTGTTGCAGGTCTTTCTCTTCGCAGTCGAGGTGCGAGTAGATTTGCCGCATGGCCTCAAAGTGGGTGATCTCGCCGCGAAGGTACAGCGCCCAGTAGTCGGGCGTGCCGGGCAGCAGAAAGCGGCTCACGGCGAGCTCGAAGAAATCGACAGCGGTCATGGTGCCGTCGAAGTCGGTAACCAGCATTCCTTTTCCGCGGTGCGACTTCATGATGGCTTCAGGCGCGCTGGCACTTGGGACAGTAATGGGTTCCCCGCTGCGATACCACGATGCGCCGCACCGGTGTACCGCAAATCCGGCAGGGTTCTCCGCCGCGCCCGTAGACCTGGTGCAGCAACTGAAAGCTGCCGGGTTGCCCTTCGGCGTCGACGTAATCGGAAATGGAGGAACCGTGGTGGGCGATGGCCTGTTCCAGGATTTTCACGATAGCCGCGTGCAGCCGGAGCGCCCGCTGCCTGCTCAGCCGGCTGGACATCGCCAGCGGATGGATGCGCGCCTGGAACAGCGCCTCATCGGCATAAATATTGCCGACACCGCCGAGGAACGCCTGGTTCAAAAGCAGCGGTTTCAGGCGTGCGCGCCGGCGGCGCAGCGAGGCGAAGAACTCTTCAAAGCGGATCGATAACGGCTCCGGCCCCAACCTGGCCACGCGCGCCGGCAGCGCCGGGGCCCACTCGATCTTGCCGAATTGCCGGACGTCGTCGAACAACAAAACGCCGCGATCCAGGTGAAAGACCGCTCGGGTGTAAGGGGTCTCCGCCGCATTCATCAACAGCTTCCCGGTCATGCCGAGGTGGATGGACAACATGCCGTCGTCGAGAGAAAGCAGAATGAACTTGGCGCGGCGCGCTATGCCCTGTACGGTACGCCCTTCCACCGCCGCGCGCAGTGGTTCGAAACCCTGCGGAACCACGAAGCGCGAGCGGAATTCCGCCCGTACGATGGTCCGGCCGGGGAGCCGCGGCGCGAGAGAACGGACTACGGTTTCGACTTCGGGAAGTTCCGGCACTTAATCGACCAGGACGAAGACTTCGTCATCCTTCACTTCCACAGGATAGCGTTGGAGCCGGACCGCGGAGTTGTAATCGTACTCGCCGGTGCGGCAATCGAATTCCCAGGCGTGGAAGGGGCAGACGATGTGGTGGCCGTGAAGAGCGCCCTGCCCGAGCGGGCCGCCGGCATGCGGGCATTCGTTTTCGAAGGCATGGAGTACGCCGCCCACGTTGCATACCACCACTTCCGTTCCACCCGCGCCGGCTTCCAGCAGGCTCCCGGGCGGCAGGTCGCGGGTGGAGCAGACACGCAGTCGAGGCATCTTCCATAACCTACCACGCCCCCGGAGCACCTGCAGTCCGAACCCGCATCATGCAAAAATAGAGGGAGCGGGCCCTGGTCCGCTGAGACTTCGGGGGGCGTCTTGCGCGTTGACGCGGCGGCCCGGCCTGTCTGGCAAACAATCCGAAAACTTCTGCTACGCTGAGTCTGTGAAGAGTTCTATGGACGAACAGGAAAGACCAGACCTGGAATCGGATACGTCCGAGGCCGGAGGGCAGGACCCTCTGGAGGATTCCGAGGACCCGGCGGCCGGCGCCGTGCCGATCGATCGGGCGGTTCTCGAGAGCGCCGCCTCGCGATTGGGAGAGCTGGCCGAGGCGCGCGACCGTCTTGCGGCCGAGAAGGCGGAGCTGCGCGATTTATTGCAGCGGCGCCAGGCTGAGTTTGAGAATTTCCGCCGGCGGGTCAATCGCGAAAAGACCGAATTGCTGGAATACGCCGCGATGGACAGCGTGAGAGAAATTCTCCCTATTCTCGACGACTTCGAGCGCGCCTTGGCGGTGGAAACCGCCGATGAGAACTACGCCGCGGGGATGCGCCTGATTCAGCAGCGGATGCTGGACACGCTGCGCAAGCTCGGTCTGGAGCCGGTGGAGGCCGCCGGCAAGACTTTCGATCCGAACATTCACGAAGCCATCGACATGACCTACACCAAGGACCATAAAGATCACGAGGTTCTTGCCGAATATCAAAAGGGCTACAACTTCAAGGGGCGGTTGCTGCGGCCAGCGCGCGTAAAAGTGGCCGTGCATCCGGCTAAATCCGAGTGAGCAAACGAGATTACTACGAAACCCTCGGCGTTGAGCGGGGCTGCAGCGAGCAGGAATTGAAAAGCGCCTACCGAAAGATGGCGCTTAAATTCCATCCCGATCGCAACCCGGGCGACGGCGGCGCCGAGGAAAAATTCAAAGAGGCGGCCGAAGCCTACAGCGTTTTGAGCGATGCTCAGAAGCGCGCCGCTTACGACCGTTACGGCCACGCGGGTGTGAGCGCCTCCAGCGCCGCGCAGGGCTTCGATCCCAACGCCTTCGCCGATTTCAGCGACATCTTCGGCGACTTCTTCGGTTTCGGCGATCTGTTTGGTGGAGGCGGAAGCCGCCGCCGCAGCCGCGCGCAGCGCGGAGACGATGTTCGCTACGACCTGGAAATCAACCTGGAAGACGCGCTGCGCGGCATGGAGGCGGAAATTCAGGTGCCGCGCCTGGAGATGTGCCGGCGCTGCGACGGCACCGGCGCCGACCCGAACGGTGGCCTGGTCACCTGCTCCATCTGCAACGGGCGCGGCGAGGTGGTCTATCAACAGAGCTTTCTTTCCATTCGGAGGCCCTGCAACCAGTGCAACGGGCGCGGCAAGCTGATTCGCAAGCCCTGCCCCGAGTGCAAGGGGGAAGCCTATCTCACGGTCAAGGACCAGATCAAAATCAAGATTCCGGCCGGAGTGGACACCAATACCCGCGTGCGCGTTTCGGGCAAAGGCCAGCCGGGCGCGAACGGCGGTCCGAACGGGGACTTGTACGTTGTCCTGCGGGTGAAGGACCATCCTATCTTCCAACGCCACGAGAACGACCTGCACTGCAAGGTGCCGATAAACGTTGCGCAGGCGGCACTCGGCACGGAGGTGAACGTGCTTACTTTCGACGGGCTCGAAACGGTGAGAGTGCCCGAGGGAACGCAGGCTGGTGACACGGTCCGCATTCGCGGCAAAGGCGTCCCGTTTCTAAACAGCAACGGCCGGGGCGACATTCACGTTCACATCCAGGTTCAGGTACCCAAGAAACTCAGCCGGGAGCAGCGCAAGCTGTTCGAACAGCTCCACGAAACCCTGCCGGCTGAAAACGAGCCCGAAGACCGCGGCATCTTCGACAAGGTCAAAGACTACTTCATGTAACGTACGCCGCCGAGCGACCGCAACGCCGGCGGCAACGCGAACAACACTGCCGCGACGGCGAACTCGGGACTCCGTGCCAGCAGGCGAACGCCAAAGCGGAGATCGAGAAGCACCCCAGGCCTCGAACCTTTCAGCCTACAATCGCGGGCAGCCGGGCGCCGCCGGCGGCTGGTGTACAATCGTGGCTGTCTCATGATGCTGAAACAACTACGCGAAGAAGTTCTCGAAGCCAACCTGGAGCTGGCCAGGCGCCACCTGGTGATCTACACGTTTGGCAACGCCAGCGGAATCGATCCGGAGACCCGGCTGGTGGCGATTAAACCGAGCGGCGTGGCGTTCGAGCAGATGACGCCGGAAGACCTGGTGATTTCCGACCTGGACGGCAAGATCGTCGAGGGCAAGCTGCGGCCCTCGTCCGACCTGCCGACGCATCTCGCGCTGTACCGCGCGTTCGCCGAGATCGGCGGCGTGGTGCACACCCATTCCGGCTACGCCACCGCCTGGGCGCAGTCCGGCAGGGAGATTCCGTGCTTCGGCACCACCCACGCCGATTACTTCCACGGCGGCGTGCCCATCACCGCTCCGCTCTCGGACGCCGAAATCGAGAGCGCTTACGAAGCCAATACGGGGGTGGCCATCGTCAAACGGCTTCGCGGAATGGATGCCTTATCGTCGCCCGGCATCCTGGTGGCCGGGCACGGCCCCTTCGCCTGGGGCAAGAACGCCACCGCGGCCGCCGAGAGCGCCGTGATTCTGGAAGAGATCGCCCGTATCGCCTGCCTTACGGTGACGATCAACGCGGCGGCGCCGGAACTGGGCCGCGCGCAGCACGACAAGCATTATTTCCGCAAGCACGGCCCCACGGCGACCTACGGCCAGAAGGCCTGAGCGGTGGACAATGCCTTCCGTCACTCCACCCGCAGCGCCACCAGCGGATCCACCCGCATAGCGCGCCACGCCGGAATGGCACACGCCGCCATCCCCGTCGCCAACAGCGCCGCCGCCACCAGTGCCAGCGTCATCGGGTCCCCCGGCTTCACCTCGTAGAGCTGCGTTGCCAGCAGCCGGCCGGTAGCCAGCGCAATCCCCACACCCGCCGCCAACCCCGCGCCGAGCAGCACGCCGGCATACCCGAAAACAATCCGTAGCACATGGGAACGTTGCGCGCCGAGCGCCATGCGAATGCCGATCTCCTGCGTAGCCTGCGTCACCGAGTAAGAGATCACCCCGTAGATGCCCACCATCGCCAGCACCAGCGCGAGCCCCGCGAACACCGCCATCAGCAACATCGCGAACCGACGCTGCGAGAGCGAGCTGGCCACCAGCGCGTCCACTGTCCCCACCGCATCCAGCGGCAGTTCCGGATCGAGGCCGCGGATCGCCTCGCGCACGCTGCTTACCAGCGCGGTCGGATCGCCCGCGCTGCGCAGCGAGAAGTACATCGACTGGAACGGCACCTGCGCCGCCGGCTCGTACACCGCCGGCCGTCCCATCGACTCTATTTCCTCATCCCGCACGTCGCCCACAATTCCCACGATCTCCGCGGGTTTGGTCCCGTTCCCCATGCGGATCTGCTGCCCCAGCGGATTCTCGTCGTGATAGAACTGCCGCGCCATGGTCTCGCTGACGATCGCCACCGGCGGCGCGCCCGCGTCGTCGTGGTCGGTGAAGTCGCGCCCCGCCTTCAGCGGAATGCGCAGCGAGGCGAAGTACCCGGGCGTCGACGCGTAGTAAGCGGCGCTCGGCTCGTTGCCCACCGGCACCGGCGGCTTGCCGATCTGTTCGAAGGTCAGGATGTAGTCGTCGCCCGAGAGCGGGAAGATCTGCGCCGCGCCTGCGGCCGTCACGCCGGGGATGGCGCGCAACTTCTCCAGCGCGCGCCGGTAAAAGCTCGCCCGCTGCTCGTCAGTCTTGTACGCCGCGTCCGGAAGGTTGGTGTGGAAGGTGAGCACGTTGTGCGGGTCGAAGCCCGTGTCCACCGCCTGCAGTCGATAAAAACTGCGCATCAGCAGCCCCGCGCCCGAGAGCAACACGAGCGCCAGCGCCACTTCGCCCACCACCAGCACGCTGCGCAGCCGGTTGCGCCGGAACCCGATGGTATTGCCGCGGCTGCCTTCGCGCAGCGCCGCCGTCAGGTCGCTGTTCGCCAGGTGGAGCGCCGGCGCCAGTCCGAACAGCAACCCGGTCACCACTCCGATCGCCACCGTGAACCCCAGCGCGCGCGCATCCAGCGCGATCTCACTGGCACGCGGCAGAATGTTCGGGCTCAGGTTCACCAGCAGTGCCGTCCCCACTTTGGCAACGATCACGCCGAACGCCGCGCCCAGTATCCCTAACAGCACGCTCTCGGTGAGCAGTTGGCGAATCAGCCTCGCCCGCCCTGCTCCCAGGGACACGCGCACTCCGATCTCCCGCCGCCGCGCCGCCGACCGCGAGAGCAACAGGTTCGCCAGATTTACACACGCGATCAGCAGCACGAACCCCACTGCCAGGGCCAGGATAACAATCGCCGGCCGCACCCTACCCACCGCGGCGTCCCGCAGGCTCTGCAGAGTGGTGTCCCAGCCCGAATTGGTGGCAGGGAATTGCTGCTCCGCGCGTGCCGCGATGCGGTTCAGATCGGTCTGCGCGGCCGCCAGCGTCTGGCCGTCCTTGAGCCGCCCGATGCCGCCCAGGTAATGGCCGCCGCGCTGCTGCCAATTGCGCGTGTCCATGGCGAGCGGCGTCCAGATCTCCGTGCGGCTGGGGAACTGAAAGTCGGCGGGCATCACACCCACGACGGTGTACAACTCATCGCTCAGCTTCAACGTCTGGCCGAGCACGTTGCGGTTGCCGCCGAAGCGCCGCTGCCAGAGTGCGTAGCTGAGGACTGCGACGTGCTGCGACCCCAACTGGCCTTCCTGCGGGGTGAACGTCCGTCCAAGGATAGGGGTGCGGCCGAGCACCTGGAAGAGGTCGGTGGTGACGCGCGCCCCGCGCAAGCGCTCGGGCTGCGACCCTCCCGCCAGGTTATACCCGGCGCCGCCAAACGCCGCGATCCCCGCAAAGGTGTGGTTGTGATCGCGAAAGTCCAGGTAGTTGCCCGGCGAGAGCGAAAACTGCGGGAACCCCGCCTTCAGGTTCCGCTCGCGCACCACCACCAGTTGTTGCGGTTTCGCGTAGTGCAGCGGCTGCAGCAGCACCGAGTTGACTACCGTGAAGATGGCGGTGTTCGCCCCGATCCCCAACGCCAGGGCCAGCACCGAGACCGCCGCGAAGCCGGGATTGCGTCTCAGCGTCCGCAGCGCGTATCGCAGATCGCGCCAGATGGAAGTGAGCACAGTGAGAATCCTCTTCCTTTAGACGGGGATTTCCGTTTTGGGTCACCCGGCATCCAGCAGGCAACAGCTCTTTCAGCCCTGGTGCCAGTACATGTCCCAGCCCAGGTACTTGTCGGCGGCTTCGTAGATGCCCCCGCCACCTCCGAGAAGTTGGCCGCCACGTGGTGCTCGAAGCCGTTCTCGCAGATGTAGCGCAGCAGCTGCTGCAGCTGCGGAATCTCCACCACGCCGGCGCCGCCGAACGTCTCCAGCGGATCGTCGGTGAAGCGGCCCTCGCCCACGTAGCCGGCGATGACGCCTTCGTGATCGCTGGTGGAGAACCGGGCATAGGTCATCGGCCCGCTCTTCACGCGGCCCACGCAGGTGCCGAAGGTGTTCGCCTTGCCCACCGTGCCGGCGATGATCTCCTGGATAATCCATGCGGACATCCTTGAAGAAATGCTTCGGCAGGTTGCTGCAATGGAAGCACACGGCCTTGTCGGGGTCTTCGCCGTAGTTGTTGTTCCAGTCGAGCAGCGCGCTGGGCGTTCCGGAGGCCAGCGCCATGGCGTACATGCCCACCACGCCGCAGACATCCACCTCGCAGGCGCTGGGAATCAGGTTGTCGCTCATCATGCTCATGACCGTGCAGGGCACTACGCCGAAGAACTCTTCCATCGACGTCCAGCACTGCACCGCGCTGACGGTGATTTCGTTCGCCTTCATCCAGCTTTCGATCACCGCGCCCAGCTTCGCCATCTTGATGCAGCGCCTCGGCAGGCACGCCCTGGGTGGTAACATAGCCCTTGATGGCGGCCAGCTTCGCCTGCACGGCGTCGTCGTTGTCCTTCAGCCGCTCGATGCGGCCAAAGATCTCCGAGAGGTCGATGGTGTCCACGTCGATGCCTGGCGCCTTCCAGCAGCTTCTCGCTGTAGCGGACGGTGTTGAAAGCCGGCGGGCCGGGCGCCGATGGAGCCGACACGGCACTTGCGCAGCCCGTTGGCACACGCGGCAGACAGCGGCAAACCACTCCAGGTCCTTGGCGAATGCCGGCGAACTCGGGCGCCACGGTGTGCAGCTTCGTTAGCGAATACGGGATGCCGTACTGCGTCAGGTTGTTGCAGGCCGACATTTTGCCACAGAAGCTGTCGCGGCGGTCTGCGATGGTCATCTTGGCGGCGCTGTCGGGCGTGGCCTGCACCAGCACGGGGACGTTCAACTCGGCCAGGCGGAGCGTTTCGGCGATGCCGCGCTCGTCGCCGAAATTCGGCAGCGTCACGATGATGCCATCGATGCGGTCGCGATTGGCGCGGAAACAGGTCGGCGCACTTTGCGGGCCTCGGCGCGCGTTTCGACGGCGCCGTGCTTGGAATCTTCCGGCCCCAGGACGACGGCATCGTGCCCGGCGCCCGACAGAACCGAGAGCATCTCTTCCCGGCCGGACTTGGCCAGGTGATCCGGAAAGAACCCGCGGTTGCCCACAATCACACCAAAGGTCATCTTTTTCATGGCAGTCCCTTCTTACCAAAAACGGATATAGAGTCCAACCGTCTGATGGCAGGTGGTATGCGCCGCCATCAGTAAGCGGTAAAGACAAATTCTATCGAGTGCCAGATCGGATGTCGAATAAGCAATCGGCTGTCCGGCGCCAGGGGTGTGCCGGATTGTCACCACAGGCTGGCACTGTCGCCCGAAATGTACAGCCACGTCACCGGCCGACTCTTTGTTTTGAACAGATTGGTCGAGGGTGCCGTTTGGACTGTCATTTGCTTTCGTTGCCGGTGGGGGCCTCCCAACTACCAGCAACGTTAAGCCCCCTTCCCTCATAGTCCTGCCCGGAACCGGCCTTAGTCCGGGCAGGACGCCTTCTTTCGTGCCGCCGCAAACCACACACCTGGGAGAGATTGTTATATTGGGTTCCCGAGGAGGAATAGTCCTTATGTCTATTCGCGTGGTCGCCCGCTTTGACGCTAAGCCGGGAAAGCGGGAGGAATTGAAACAGATGCTGGCCGGCCTGGTGCCGCCCACCCGCCAGGAATCCGGCTGCATCGCCTACGAATTGCTTCAGAACAGCGAGAATCCGGACGACTTCACCTTCGTCGAAGAGTGGGAGAGCAAAGCCCATCTGGACAGGCATTTGAAGACACCCCACCTTACCGCGGCCATCGCGCGGTTTGAGGAGCTGAACGAGGGAGCGCCCTTCGTCGGCATCTACAACCTGGTGGCCTGAAGCGAAGCGGCTGTTGCGAGCCTACTGAATGCTTGCCTGGCGAACCTTCAAATAAGGATCGCCGGCTTTCCAGGTAGGCAGGGAATCGACGTTTGCCGCATCGGTTGCGAATAGCAGCCCGACCCGGGCGATCATCTCCAGGCCCGAGAAATCCCAGTCGTCTTTATACTCGTCGGACGGCTGATGATAATGTTTGCTGTTGTAGTCGCGAAAGATCTCCTCGCCGGCGCCGGCCGGCTTTCCGGCGAAGGTGGAGCCCATGGCGATGGAAAACGCCGGGATGCCGGCCTTGGCGAACGAGAAATGGTCGCTGCGGAAATAGCTGCCCTGCTCGGGATGCGGATCGGGCTTGATGTCCAGGTTCAAGCGCGCGGCGTCGTCGCGCACCATGTTCCACAGCGTGGTGCGGTCGGCGCCGTCAACCACGATGTCGGTGGTGCGGCCAAACGGGTAGAAGCCGTCGAAGTTGAAAGCGGCGGCGATTTTGCCGTCGGGAATGGGCGGATTGTCGGCGAAGTATTGGGAGCCGAGCAGGCCGCTTTCCTCCGCGGTGACGGAGACAAAATAGAGCGCTGCGGCGCGGCTTTTTGGGTAAGGCTGCCCAGGCCCTGGCCATTTCGAGAAGGATGGCGCAGCCGGTGGCGTTGTCGACCGCGCCGTTGTAAATACTATCTCCGTTCACCGGGGAGCCGATGCCCAGATGGTCGTGATGCGCGGAGAGCACTACCGCCTGGCCTGCCAGGTCGGGGTCGCTGCCGTCAATCCTGGCGACGACGTTGCGCGTTTGGATGGTCCTGATCTTCGAGAGGATGGAACCCTTCACGCGGAGGCCGAGGGGAATGGGCCGGAAGTCGGGGCGGTCCGCCGCGGCCAACAGCTCATCAACGCTCTTGCCAGCCAGCGCCAGTATCTTCGCCCCCGCTGCTTCGGTTACCCACGCTGCCAGCGCCAGGCCGGTCTCGCCCGCCTTCAGGCGAACTTGCGGCCGCTCGCCTCCCCAGGAACTGCGCACCACCGGCCAGCCATAGCCTGCGGTGGGAGTGGTGTGAATAATGATTACCGCGGCGGCGCCGCGGCGCAACGCCTCTTCGTACTTGTAACTCCAACGCCCGTAGTAAGTCAGGGCCTTTCCGCCGAACAGCTTGTCGTCGCCCTGCGGTTCGTTGGTAAACAGCACCAGAACCTTTCCTTTTACATCGACGCCTTTAAAGTCGTCCCATTTGTATTCCGGCGCGGTGATGCCGTGGCCGACAAAGATAGCGTCGCCATCGAAGTCCACGGTCGCCTTCTGACGGTCTGTGCCACCCACGTAATCGTCCAGCCAGCGGAGAGCCAGCGTCTGACCCTTGCCGGTGACGGTGAGCGTACTTTCCGGCCGCGATTCGACGCCCAGCAGCGGCACCTCCTGGAAGTAAGTGCCGTTGTCGCCCGCCGGCTTGGCGCCGGCAATGGCAAACTGGGCGGCAATGTACTCTTCCGACAGATCGCCGCCGCGCGTGCCCACGCCGCGACCTTCCAGCAGGTCGCTTGCCAGAAACTTGACGTCGGCCCGCATCCTTTCCCCACTGATCTCGGGGCCCTGTGCCGAAGCCCACACAGGCAGCAGGAAGGCGCCCATCAGAACCGCAGATACATATCTCACGGAAAAACCTCTCAGGAATTCAATCGCAAACTACTCCACCTTACAATATGCCGCGGAGTGGTGGAGCGGCGAGCGGCGGTTTGGCGGAATCGGGGTCCTTCTAGTAGATCTCGAAGCAGAAGGCGGTTTGCGCGCCGCTCGGCGAGATGCAGTATTGCCCGTCGTCGATGGGTTCGTTGACTTCGATGCGGTACAGATCGGGGCCCAGCCTGTTCATCATCAGGATCACCGGGCGCGAGCTGTCAGACTTCTTACTCCCCTCGTTGGCGAACTCGACGCGCCGCTCGTCGCCCTTCACCTGCATCTTGAACATCTGCAACCGTTGCGGCTGAATGTTCTGGCTCTTATAGATGAAGATGGGTTCGGGAAGAGGTGTCCTTACCGGAGAGGCGGCGCCGGCAACCGTGGCCACCGACACCTTCTTCTCGTCCTTTTCCATGGCGGTGGTGACTTCAGGCTCCACCAGCTTGCTGGCGTGCAGAAGGTAGGGGATATCGGGTTTCGGCGGCACCGGGCCGTTATAGTCCTTGGCGGCGAACAGCGAGCACCCGGCCGCCAGAGGGAACACCAGAGCCGCCAGCATGAACCGCATCGTCGAACCTCCTGGTCTCTTTCATATTGTCACGAAACGGCGCCCCGCCGAATGGGGAGTCGCCTGAAAGTGGGGACGGCGGCCGTTGCCTTGGGGTTTCCTGCCGGTTATCGGCCGGGTCGCAACCGATTTCAGCCACGGGATCAGTTCCGGCGAATGAAAATCCGGTATGTTCAGATCCACGTCGGGGCGCACGGCGTCGTCAACATTGATTCCGACGACGCGCGCACCCGCGCTTCGCGCCGCCTGGACGCCCGAGAACGAGTCCTCAAAAACGATGCAATCTCGAGGATCAACGTGCAGTTCCCCGGCCGCTTTCAGGTAGATTTCGGGAGACGGTTTGGGGCATTCCACCTGGTGCCCATCCACGATTACCTGGAAATAGGAGCGAAAACCGCCACGGTCCAAGACAAAGTCGACGTTGGCCGGTTCGGCGTTTGAAACCACGGCGGCCGGCACCCCCCGCACCTTCTCCAGAAACTCCATCACTCCCGCCGTCACGTGCGCATCGAACTCCGCCAGCATCAACTGCCGGTACAAAGCCTCTTTGTCCGCCCCGTGCCTGTCGATCTGTTCCACGGAAAGGCTGTCACCGAAAAAATCCCGGACGATTTCGTCATTTCTGCGGCCGTGCATGCGGTGGTAGATGGCGCGAACGTCCACCGGAATGCCGTGCAAATGGAGGTATTTCTCCCACGCCTGCGTGTGGATGTCATTCGATTGGATCAGGACGCCATCGATATCAAACAAAAGCGCCAGTCCGCTGGAAACAAATGGGTGAGCCATGGAACCCGCGAGGATAGCACAATCCGTCCTGGGCCTTCCCTGCCTGGGCTACAGTATCGTACCGGGCGCCAGTTCACGTTATAATCCGAGCGAATGGACTTATTCGAGGAGATCGTGCGGCTTCGCCGGGCGAGGGCAGAAGTGCGCCCTGGCCACCATCGTACAGGTTCGCGGCTCGATACCGAGCTACGAATCGGCGAAACTGCTGGTGCGCGAGGACGGCTCCATGGCGGGTACCATCGGGGGCGGCTGCGTGGAGGCGGAGGTGTGGAACGCCGCCCGCGAAGTGATGGAAGAAGAAAAACCCCGCCGGCTGACGTTCGCTCTGAACCAGGACGCGGCCTACGACAATGGCTTGATTTGCGGCGGGCAACTGGAGGTGTTCGTGGAACCGGTTTTACCCCAGCCGCGGGCGTTCATCTTCGGCGCAGGCCACATTTCAAAGGGCCTGGCGCAGGTGGCCGGGCTGGCCGGCTTCGGGACGGTGATTATCGACGACCGGGAGAGCTTCGCCAACCGCGACCGGTTTCCCGGCGCCGATGAAATCTTCGCCGGCGAATACGAAGAGATCTTTCCGCAGCTTTCCATCACGTCCTCGAGCTTTATCATCATCGTCACCCGCGGGCACCGCGACGACATGCGCGTGCTGCGCCTGGCGGTGGAACACGGCGGCGGCTACATCGCCATGATCGGCAGCAAGCGGAAAGTGATCGGCGTCGTGAAGGAGCTCGAGAAGGACGGCATTCCGCGCCAGGCGCTGGAGCGCGTTTTCGCGCCCATGGGGCTGGAGATCGGCGCAGTCACTCCGGAAGAGATCGCGATCTCGGTGGTGGCGGAGATGATCGCCGTTCGCCGGCGGTGCGAATCGGGCTGGAGGAACCTGTCGATGTCCATCCTGGCCGCCGGGGAGAAGGCGCTGTTGAAGTGAAGTCCCCCAACAAGAATGTCGCCGGTCTGATACTGGCCGCCGGGGCCTCGGAGCGCATGGGACACCCCAAGGCGCTGCTTCCCTATCAGGGCGATTCGTTCCTGGACCGTCTGCTGCACATCTTGCTCGCCCATTGCTCTCCGGTGGTTGTGGTGCTGGGCTACCACGCCGCGAGCATCCGGGAGCACTCGCGGCTGCTTGCCCGGGCGAGGGTGGTGGAAAATCCCTCTCCCAAGGACGGACAGCTCAGCAGCCTGCAATGCGGCCTGCTGGCGCTCGACGCGACGTCGGCGGGCGTCATCTTCTGCCCCGTCGACTTTCCCGCCGTCGCGCCCGCGACGGTGCGCCGCGTGGCCGGCGGGCTGGCATCTCTCGCCAGGGAAAAGAGCGATTCGCTGCTGGTGATTCCGCGCTTCGAAGGCAAACGCGGGCACCCGGTCGGCGTGCGGCGCGAGTTGTTCGCGGAGTTCCTGTCGCTTCCGCGCGGGGGCCGGGCCAGCGATGTCATTCACCGCCATTTGGACGAGACGCTGTACGTGGATGTGCAAGACGCCGGCATCCATCGGGACATCGACAACGCGGCGGATTACCAGCGTCTCCTCGATTCGGAAACACTCCCATGAAGTTCCGGCGTTTTCGCTGGCCGATTTTTTTCGCGGTGGTCCTGCTGCTGGTGTTCGCGTTCGTGGTTGTCCCCAACATGCCGGCCGACTACCTGCGCGGCCCCATCGAAGGAGGTCTGCGCCGTGCCTTGAACCGCGAGGTACGAATCGGGGCGGCACACTACGTTCTGCTGCCGCGCCCCGGCTTTGAGCTGGAAGACGCGGTGATCGACGACGACCCGGCCATCGGCCCCGAGCCGCTTGCCTACGTCACCACTCTCACCGCTTACCTCCGCCTGGCAAGTCTGCTGAAGGGCGAAATCGAATTTTCCGAATTGTCGCTTGAAGATCCAAGCATCAACCTGGTCAAGCGAGAGGGCGGCGACTGGAACGTGCGGCGCTTTTTCCGCGAGGGCCAGCCCGCGCAGGCGAGGCCGGGCGGCCGGCCAGGTATCAAGATCCGGGACGGCCGGCTGAATTTCAAGTTCGGCGAAGTCAAGTCGTCGTTCTTTCTCCAGAATGTCGATCTCGATCTCACCGCGCAGGGCGACGGCAGCGTGGCCATTAGTTTTGAAGGCCAGCCTTCCCGGACAGACCACACCGTGAAAGGGTTCGGCACGCTTTCGGCGGACGGATACTGGCGTCCCGGTGGAGTCGACGGCGGAACGCTCGATCTCGACCTCGTCCTCGAGCGCGGGTTGGTGGCGGAGCTGGTGCAGGCGGTGGCCGGCAACGATTTCGGACTGCAAGGACGGGTGGCCTCTTACGGGCGCCTCACCGGTCCGTTGAGCCAGTTGCAGCTAAAGGGACAATTTCGCTTCGACGGTCTGCACGGGTCGAGCTGGCTCCCGTTTCAAGCCGAGACGTGGACGCTCGACTACCGGGGCAGCTTCGATGCGGCTTCGGATTCGGTGGTGGTGGAAACTCTCGATCCGAAAGGGACGAAGCTGCCGCTGTCGTTTCGCGTGCGCGCATGGGACCTGCTGCGCGATGTGAAATGGGCTTCATTGTTCAGCCTCCGCGACGTCGCCGCCCAATCGGCGCTCGACACTCTCGGCCGTGTTGGCGTGACGGTGCCCGCCGGGCTCAGCGTCAACGGGAAAGTTTCGGGCGTGATCGGCTATTCGCCCCCCAACGGCTTGCAGGGACGCATGGATCTCAACGGGGGCAAAATCTCCTTCGGAGGGTCCGGCCAAACCTGGGAAGGCGATGTGAACATGGTGTTTTCCGGCAATGAGATGGACATCGAGGAGACCAATCTCGCGACGGGCAAAGGCGATTCCGTTGCCCTCCAGGCGGCCTGGCGTCCCACCGAATACTACGTCGATGTCCAGGTGAAGACTCCGCGCCTTTCACTGGGCGAGCTCAAGAACGCCGCGGCCAGCGCGGACAACCAGGCCATTCCCTTTTTGGACCGCTGCACGGAAGGCACACTGGCGGGTTCGCTCCGGTACCGCCGCCAGGGCGACGTCCCCGGTTCGTGGACTGGGGCTTTCCGGCTGATGAATGCGCTGGTAAACGTGGAAGGCGTTGCCGGGCCGGTGGCCATCCAGGATGCGCAAATCACGTTATCGCCGGGGTCGTTCCACCTTGCAAAAGCCACAGGCGAGGCACACGGCCTCGAGTTTACCGCCGGCTTCAGCTACACCGATCTGCCGGGCGCCGGCGGTGTGGTGGTCCCCCAGGCCCGGGTGGACGTCCACTTTGCCAGCGTCAGCTTCGCCAGCCTCGAGCGCCTGCTGGAATTTTCCAGCCGACCTGAGAGTTTTTTGTCCCGGACGTTCCGGTTCGCCCGCCAGCCGCTTCCCGGATGGCTGCGAAGCCGTCATCTGGAAGGCTCGCTCGGCATCGGAGAACTGTCCGTCGGCCCGCTCACCGCCACCAACGTCCGAAGCAACCTGACCTGGAACGGCGAGAACATTGCCTTACGAGACCTGCGGGCCAACCTCAGGGGCGGGCGCCTGTTCGGCTCGCTGGATGTCGGCTTTGGCGCGGCGGGCCCCGAATACAACCTTCCCGGCTACATCGAAGACATCGAGACCCCGGCCGGCAAGCTGAGCGCGGAATTCGATCTGCGTGCCGCCGGCAGCGGCAACCAACTGCCTCAGAGTCTGAAGTGCAATGGGACCATCGAAGCCCGGGGCCTGGAAATGAGCGTTCTGCCGAGAGACGCGGGCGCCGGCAAGGCGACCCCATCCCCGGAAGACGACCGCCACTTGAAAGCGCCAGAAACCGTGATGCTTCACGATGTGTTCGGGGGCTTTACGGTGACCGCCCCACGCGGCACGCCCATCGTCCGCCTGGCCGGGTTGCAGGCGGAACTGGGCGCCTCGGCTTTCTCCGGCTCGGGCCGGGTACAGCCGGACGGCCACCTGGAGATCTCGCTGCTGGCCGAAGAGCGGCCCCTGCGGCTGTCTTCCTGGCTGGTCCCGCGAAAGGGCCCGTCCGCGCCCGGGCCCGATACAACGCGCCTGAGATAGCGCCGCCGCTTCCGTCGCCATGACAATTCCCGGCCGGAATGTTTTTCCCGGACTTGAAGACCGGGTATCCTAAGTTAGAATGGCTGCAGAGCGCGATTCGCGCTCGATCCGCAGTCCGGGCTGTCCGGCGAGGCGCCTCCGAATGCAGGAATCACCACCAAAACCGGCCGTTGTTTTCACCTTGCGAGCCGCTCTCGAGCAGGCCGGGCAAACCGCCCGCGATCAGCTCGCCGCCGCCTGGCAGTTGCAAGTGGAGCGGGCGCACGAGCAACTGGCGGCCGGCTGGGGGGAGCATCTCGATCGGGTGTTCCGCGAGCGGTTTGAAGACCTCTCAAGCGAGCTGGAAGCGAAGATTCAGCACGCGGTGAACGAGCGCGTGAGGTCCAGTGTCGAAGCCGCGGTGACCCTGGCGAAAGACCTGTCTCGCCGCGAGCTTACGGAAGTGCTCAACCGGAACGCGCGGCATTTCAGCCAGGCGGAGAACTTCGGGGAATTCGGCACGGTGGTGCTGGAAGCGGTGGCCGAATTCTGCGAGCGGGCCGTGCTGCTCGGCGTGACGCCGCATCATTATCGGTTCGAAGCTTCCAAACCCGCCTCGGAAAATCTGCAGTCGCAGCTCGGAGGCAAGGAATTTTATCTGCGTGACGCCGCGGCCCTGGCCAACGCCGTGGAATCGAAGGACACGGTGGTGGCCATGAAACGGCCCGGCGAGTTGGGCGAATCTTTGGCGGCGGCGCTTGGTACGCATGCGCCGGAAGAAGGGAAGGTTTACCTGTTTCCGGTTGCCGCCAGGCTCGGCTCCGCAGCATCCAGTGTGGTAGCGCTGGTGCTGGCCGAGGGCGATGACTTCCCGGTCGACGTGAACGCCATGGAATTACTCTGCTCGCTGGCCGGGGCGGCGTTCGATTCCCGCCACACGGCGAAGCCGGCGGCGGCGTCCACACTGCCGGCCGGGCTGGTCAGCATCTCGCTTCCACCCAAGTCGGACGGCGCTCCGGACTGGTCGGCGCTTTCGCGCGCGGACCAGGATCTGCATTTGCGCGCGCAACGCTTCGCCCGCGTGCAGGTGGCGGAGATGCGCCTCTACAAATCGGACCAGGTGAAGCGGGGGCGCGCGGAACGGAACCTGTATGATTGTTTGCGGGAGGATATCGAACGCAGCCGCGAATCCTACCGCGAGCAATACCTGGCCTCCTGCGCGTCGATGGTGGACTATCTCCACCTGGAGATTGTGAAGACTTTGGCTAATGACGATGGATCGCTTTTGGGACCGGACTATCCGGGCCCGCTTGGATAACGGAGCGAGGCGCCGCGGGTTCGCGGCCGCCGGCGCGCCCGTGATTTTGCTGCTGTTGGCCGCCGTGGTGCCCTTGCGCCCGCAGAGCCTGGACGGCTTGGTGCAGGCGTATCGCGACAAGCCAACGCCGGCCAGGCGAACCCCGGTCGAACGTTACGCCCGCGCCCATGCGGGAGCGGTGGAGGGCGCGCTGGCGTCGATGGCCTTGGGTGTCGCCGACCTGGAGCGAGGCGAGTTCGACTCGTCCGTAAAGAACCTGGATGCCGCCTCCGCCCGGCTTCCCCAGCTTGCGGATTACCTTGCCTGGTGGACCGCTTCCGCCGAATTTCAGTCGAAGCGATACGACGCCGCGCTGAAGTCGCTCGCGCCGGTGGTCGGCCAGCCCGGAGTTTCTCCGTTCTTCGCTCAGGCGGTTTTGCTGGCGGCGCAGTGCCACCTGGAATCGGGCGCAGCGGTCGAGGCGGTGGCCCTGTTGCGAAAGAACCTCGACCGGTTGCCGCGGCCGGCCGGCCAGGCGCTGCTCGCCCAGGCATTCGAGAAAGCTGGCGACCGGGTGTCCGCGGCCTACTACAACCAGCGCGTCTACTACCAGTTCCCCGTTTCGCCGGAGGCCGTTGCGGCCGGCCGGGCACTGGAGCGTTTAAAGGCCTCGCTCGGCGCGACCTATCCTCCCGTGCCTCCCGCTTCGCTGCTGGAGCGCGGGGAGAAACTGGTGGACACGCGCCGCTACCAGGACGCCCGCAAGGAGTTCGCCGACGTCATCCCGCTGGTGGGCGGAGTGGATCGCGAACGCGCGCAACTCGGGCTGGGCGGCGCGTCTTATCGCGAAGGCCGCTATCCGCAGGCGTACAAATACCTGTCTGGGCTCGATGTCTCCGATCCGGAACTCGAGGCGGAACGCTTGTACTACCTGGTGGAATTGTGCCGACGTCTCGGCCGGGACAAGGAACTGCCGGCATTGCTCGGTGAACTCGAGCGCAAACACGCGCATTCGCCGTGGCGCCGCGAGGCGCTGGTGGCGGCGGGAAACCACTACCTGCTACGAAACGACGCCGACGGATACGTGCCTTTCTACACCGCCTGCGCGGATGGATTTCCCGGCGACCCGGATGCCGCCTATTGCCATTGGAAGGTGGTTTGGAACGCCTACCTGAATCGCGCCGCCAACGCCGGCGAACTGCTCCGCGACCATCTGAAGCGCTTCCCCGATTCCGAAAAGGGTCCGGCGGCCCTGTACTTCCTGGGCCGTCTCGACGAATACAGCCACAATTTCGGCGCCGCGCACCGCTACTTCGACGAAATCGTCAAGCTTTTCCCGAATCACTTCTACGCGATGTTGGCCCGGCGTCGCCTGGAGAGTCGCGAGGTGCTGTCCGCCAAACCGGCGGCCGACACCGGAGTATTTCTCAAAAGCCTGGCTCTGAGCTCGCGGGAAAAGGCCCTGGATTTTACCCCCACGCCCTCCGGACGGAAGCGGCTGGACAGGGCCGATTTGCTCAACCGAGCCGGTCTCGCCGACTACGCCGAGCAAGAGTTGCGATTCGGCGCGCGCAACGACATGCAGCCACAGGTCGCCGCGCTCGAGCTGGCACGTTCCGCCTCTCGCCAGGGATTGCCCGACCGCGCCATCCGCTACATCAAAGGTCTGGTGCCGAACTACCTCCACGTCAGGCCCGATTCGGCGCCCGACGAATTCTGGCACCTTGCGTTCCCGATGCCTTATCGCGATCTGATGGAAAAATACACCAGCCGGAATTCCATCGATCTGTATTTGCTCGCCGGGCTGATCCGGCAGGAATCGGAGTTCAACCCCAAAGCCATCTCGGTGGCCAAGGCGCGCGGCCTGACGCAGATTATGTACACCACCGGAAGGCAATTGAGCCGAACGCTGGGAGTGCGGCGCTTTTCGGCGGCAGCGCTCTACCAGCCGGATTTGAACCTGCGCCTCGGCACCCACTACTTCAAAACGCTGGCCGACTCCCTGGACGACAAAGTGGAGGCCGTTCTAGCCTCTTATAACGCCGGCCCCAGACGCGCCGCGGATTGGCTTACCTGGGGAAAATTCCGCGAGCAGGCCGAGTACATCGAGACCATCCCTTTCAGCCAGACCAGGGAGTATGTCCAGATCGTCCTCCGCAACGCCGACATCTACCGTACCCTGTACGATACGTCGGAAAGCGCCCGGCTAAGTTCAAAGTGAGCCCTGCCGGACCGCGAAACACGTTACTTTTGAATCGTCAAGGCCGATTTCCATGAACAGGCCCAGCCATCACGCTGCCCGGCCTGAGCGAACGCTCGGTGCTGGTCACCAGCATGAGTAAGACTTATTCAGCTACCGGCTGGAGAGTGGGTTGGGTCATCGCCGCCCCCGATCTTACCGGATCGATTCGGAAAGTTTACGACTTTCTCACCGTGGGCGCGGCGGTCCCCTGCAGGAGGCGGGTGTAACAGCTCTTTCATTGCCCGACACTTACTACCAGAAACTGGCCGGGGATTACGGCCAACGGCGCGACTGGATACTGGAGATACTCCGGAGAGCGGATCTGGACTGCTACGCGCCCGGCAGCGCGAACTATATCATGTCATGTATTTCAAATTCCGGTTTTTCCGATGATCTGTCATTTGTTCGTCATCTGTTAGAAAAGATAGGTGTTGCGGCGGTGCCTGGGTCCAGTTTCTTCGCCAAGGAAAAAACCGGTGGCGCCGGTTTAATTCGCTTCTGTTTTTGCAAGAAATATGAGACTCTGAAAGCAGCAGGAGATCGCCTCGGCCTTTTGGCGAAGCCGCCTGCAGCCTGAGGCAGACGGGCAGCGCGAGCGAGCCAAGGCCGTAACGCGCGATACTGGAGGTGATCATGCTTCCAACCTTCTTGCAGCCGGAAATTCTGGCTCGGGAAGACGGCACAGGCCCTGCGTTCCCATTAGAACGAGTGGGCGGTGGCGTTCTTCTTTTGACGTTAGGTATCACACGCACCATCGAACAGCAGAGTCTGGACATCTCCGTGTGGGGATCGCCCGACGGGAAGAATTGGGGGACCAAACCTTTGCTCGCGCTCCCCCAGAAGTTTTATTGCGGCACTTACAGCATCATGCTCGACCTGGCTCAACACGCGGATGTGAATTTTCTTCGCGTGCAGTGGAAGATGAACCGTTGGGGACGTGGCGAACCCAGCCCGCTATTTGGCTTTTACGTGGCTGCCGAAGCGATGAAGGCCCAGGCCGTCGGCAGTTTTGCCTGAAGGCGCGGCTTCCTGGCGTTCCTGTCGGGAGCGGCTCCCGCTCAAGCCCGGTTGATCAGACTGGCGACATAGCCGCCGCCAAACCCGTTGTCGATGTTCACCACCGAGACGTTGCTCGAGCAACTGTTTAACATGGCCAGCAGTGCCGCCAGGCCCTTGAAACTGGCGCCGTAGCCCACGCTGGTGGGGACACCGATCACGGGACAGGAAACCAGCCCACCCACCACGCTGGGCAAGGCACCTTCCATGCCGGCGCACACCACCACCACTTTGGCCTCCACCAGCCGGTCGCTGTTTCCAAGCAAACGGTGGATGCCGGCCACGCCGACGTCGAAGAGGGTTTCCACCTGGTTGCCCATCACTTCCACGGTGACCCGGGCTTCTTCGGCTACCGGGATGTCGCTGGTACCGGCGCAGACAATTACGATCTTGCCTTGGCCGCGAGGTTGCCGGTCGCGCCACACGCGCACCGCCCCGCAGGCCGGAAAATACTCGGTTTCCGGATACTCGGCCCGGATGCGCTCGGCGACCTCGGCCGTCGTACGGGTGGCCAGCAGGTTCGAAGACTGTTCCAGCAGCCGCAAGGCAGATGGCCACCACCTGGTCCGCCGTCTTTCCGACGCCGAAGACCACCTCGGGCATTCCGTGCCGCAGTTCGCGGTGATGGTCCACCTTCGCGAAGCCCAGGTCTTCGAAGGGCATGTGGCGGAGCCTGTTCGAGCGCCCGGTCCACGTCCACGGCGCCGGTACGCACCTGCTCCAAAAGTTCTTTCAGTTGACTGCGATCCATGTCCCGGTCCCCTAGAATTGGATGTTATCGCCGACGGCGACATGTTGTTTCTTCACCGTGCCTGCGGGCAGCTCGAGCACGAATTGCGACATCTCATTGCCGCCGTAGGTGGGGCACGCCGCTTCGCTGGGGCCCGGGCACGGGGGCACGTTTTCCGCGATCTCCACCACGACGTGCTTCGCGTTCATCCAGACGATATCCAGCGGAAACCTCACCTCGTACGTTTTGTATCCGAAAGAGTATTCCTGCCCGTGAAAGAATAACATCCCACGATCTTCGGGCAGGCTTTCGCGATATTTCAGGCCACGCAGCACGTCGATGGGTTGAATCATCTCCTCGACGCGGATGTATGGCCATTGGCGAATATCAGCGGGCACGTATTGACATCGGCGCTCGACAGGGTCTCGGTGCCGCCGCCGCAGCTTCCGGCGGCCAGCGCCAGCAAGGGCGCGAAGAGAATAACGAGGCGTGAGAGACGCATGAAATAGAATGGTAACCAGAACCACGCTCGAATGCACTCCGGCCCCCGGCGGAAGTCGGACGACCACATGCCAGCAGCCTTTCTCCGCCGGCTCGTGCTGACGCTCGAAATGATCAAGTTCGAGCACTCCGTGTTTGCTCTTCCCTTTGCGCTGACGGGTGCGTTGCTGGCCTTGCGCGAGGGCGGTTTCCATCAGCCCGACCTGCTGTGGAAAGTGGGTTGGATTGTGGTGGCGATGGTGGGCGCCCGTTCGGCCGCCATGGCTTTCAACCGTTTGCTCGATCAGGACATCGACGCCCGCAACCCGCGCACTAGCCAGCGCCATCTGCCCACCGGCGCGCTTTCCCGCCGGTTTGCCTGGGGCTTTGTCGCCGTATCCTGCGCGGTCTTTCTGATTGCCGCGCGAATGTTGAATCCGCTTGTGTTTCTGGCTGGCCCCGGTGGCGCTTTTCGTCCTGTTCTTTTATTCCTTCACCAAGCGCTTCACTTCGTTTTCGCACCTTGTCCTGGGACTTTCGTCTGGGGCTGGCCCCTTCGGCGGCGTGGATTGCCGTCGAAGGCGGTCTAGACCCCCGCATCCTCTGGCTGACCGCGGCGGTCACCCTGTGGACCGCGGGTTTTGACATCATCTACTCCTGCCAGGACTACGCCTTCGACGTGGGCGAAGGGCTCTTCAGCCTCCCGCGACGTCTGGGCATAGCCGGCGCCCTGTGGGTGGCGCGGCTGTTCCACTTGGGAATGCTGGTGTGTCTGGTGGCGCTGGTACTGGTGTTTCACCTCGGGCCGCTCAGTTTGGTGGGAGTCGCGGCCGTGACGCTGCTGCTGGCCTATGAACACAAGCTTGTGAAAGCAGATGATTTATCCAGAGTGGACGCAGCCTTCTTCACCATCAACGGTTACGTCAGCGTGCTATTCTTCCTGTTTTGGGCCGCCGACATCTTCGTCTATTCGTCCGGGTCCGTGGGGCTACACTGGTAGGATTGAGGGGAGCATGAAACTGCAGCCGATTATCGACGACACGCGGCTGGTCCCGATTTTCGATAAGGTGCTGGCGGGCGAGCGGCTGAGCTACGACGACGGGCTGCTGCTGTTCCGCACCGCCGACCTGCTTGCGGTCGGCTACCTGGCCAACCTGGTGCGCGAGCGCCTGCACGGGAACATTACCTATTTCAACGTCAACCGCCACATCAATCCCACCGACGTGTGCGTGGCCAGTTGCCGCCTGTGTGCGTTCGGCAAACGCGCCAAGGACCCGCGCGCCTACACCTGGAGCCAGGAAGAGATCTGGCATCGCGCCGGGGAAGGCTGGTCGGAAGCCATCACCGAGTTTCACATCGTCGGCGGCCTGCATCCCGAGCTTGACCTCGACTGGTATTGCGAATGCTCCGCGGGCTGAAGCAGCGCTTCCCGAAGGTGCATCTGAAGGCCTTCACCATGGTGGAGATCGCCTACCTGGCCAAAGCGCGGCAAGATCAGTTACGCAGAGGTGCTGCGACGGCTGAAGGATGCGGGCATGGATTCGCTGCCCGGCGGCGGCGCGGAGATCTTCAGCGAGCGCGTGCGCCGTATCATCTGCGATCACAAGATCGACGGCGGCGAGTGGCTGGAGGTGGCGCGCGCCGCCCACCGAATGGGGCATCAAGTCCAACTGCACCATGCTCTACGGCCACATCGAGAACGAGGAGGACCGCGTCGATCACCTGTTCGGCTCCGCTCACTTGCAGGACGAGACCGGCGGCTTCGTCACTTACATCCCGCTGGCCTTTCACCCCGACAATACGCCGCTCCAGCACATCCCGAAGACCACCGGTTTCCTGGATTTGAAGAACATCGCGGTGGCCCGTCTGCTGCTCGACAACATTCCGCACATCAAGGCGTATTGGGTAATGATGACGCCGCGCATCGCGCAGAGTCGCCCAGCGCTTCGGCGCCGACGACATCGACGGCACGGTGGTGGAAGAGAAGATCTACCACGACGCCGGCGCCCAGACGTCGCAAGGGCTTGCGGCGGGGCGAACTGTTGCGACTGATTCGCGAGGCGGGCCGCGAGCCCTTCGAACGCGACACGCTGTACCGCAAAGTGGAACGGACCGAATCGACGCTCACCGTGCTGGTGTGACGGCCGCGGCCCACCCGGCCACGATTTCCAGCCCCCGGCCCGCGGCGGTGAAGTGCAGCGCCTGGGCTTGCTTCGCCAGGACGTGGGCGCGAGCGAAATCTTCGGTCTCGAACGCCACGCGGGCGGCCTCTCTCAGGCGCCAGGCGTGAACCGCAATCGCCATCAAGGGACCCAGTCCGGCGCCGCAGCGGGAACAGGTGGCGGCGCCGCGAAAGCTCGCATTGCAGACCGGGCAGCCCACTACTGGCCCTCCAAAAAGAACAGCAGCTCGCGCAGCGCCGCGGTGGCCCGCTCCAGCCCCTCGGCGTCGCGCTCGGATGCGGCCACGGCGATGCGTTCGTGCAGCCCGATAGCTTCCTCGACGTCTTCCGGGTGCATTTTGCCCAGCAGGCCGCGCGACCGCTCCATCAACTTCTTCGCCTCGGCGAAGCCGGGCAGTTCCTGCGCCGCCTGCTCCTCCAGCGGGGCGGCTTCCAGGGCCTCCGGCTCCTCTTCGTCCGGTTCGTAACCGCCGGCGCGCGAGGAAAACAGTCCTTCCAGCCGTTTGCGCGCCGCCGCAATTTCTTCGGGACTCTTGACGGCAAAGGCGTTCCGGATGGTGATGTGCTTCGACCTGCCCGTCTCCTTTTCGATGGCCGTGACGTGCAGGATGCCGTCCAGGTCGAGAGTCATCTTGCAGAGCACTTCGTTCAGCTCGTCGGAATCGCGCAGACCGTCGATATGGAATCGCCCCACCGGGATGTTCTTCAACGCGTCGTCGTCGTCGCCCTGAAAAATTGCCACTTCGACGGACGATTGTCCGGGCTCGACGGTGTAGTACCTCTCGGTGCGCGTCAGCGGCAGCGGCGTGTTACGGCGGATGACGGGTTTGTAGCAGTAGGGGTAAGGCATTCCGCCCCGCAGGCCGACAAACGACGGGCCGAACGAATACGGCGAGACGTCAACCAGCACCCGGTCGACGCTGTGCCCTTCCAGACGCGAGGCAAGCACGCCGGCGCCGAGCGCCACCGAAAGGTCCGGATGCACGTCCTGCAAGGGTTCGAGGCCGGTGGTTTCGGTGAGCAGCCGGGCCACCAGCGGGGTGCGCGTCGAGCCGCCCACCAGCACAATCGCGTCCAGCTCGCGTGCCAGCTTTCCGGCGTCGTGGAGCGCCTTCGAAACGCTGTCCAGCGTCGAATCCACCAGCGGCCGGATCATGGTTTCGTATTCGTCGCGGGAGATCTCGACATCCAGGTGAAGAGGCGCGCCGTCTTTCATCGCCAGCGCCTCTTCCCGCACGCGGGCGTAAGGCTCGAAGCTGAGTTTCTTCTTGGCCTCTTCGGCCGCCCAGCGGACCCTCGAGGCGGCCAGCGCCTGGTCCCGCCGGATATCGATGCCGTGGCGCTGCTCGAATTCCCGTGCCAGGCGCTCGAACAGCAGGTCGTCGAAGTCATCGCCGCCCAGGCGATTGTTACCGTGGCTGGCCAGCACCTCGGTGACGTCGCCCTCGACGGTCACGATGGACACGTCGAAGGTTCCGCCGCCCAGGTCGTACACCATAACGGTGCGGCGCCTGCCGTCACCGAAGCCGTACGCCAGGCTCGCGGCGGTGGGCTCGTTGAGGATGCGCACCACCTCCAGGCCCGCCAGCGCGCCCGCCTCGCGCGTGGCGTTGCGTTGGGAATCGGAAAAATAGGCCGGCACGGTGATGACGGCTTTCGATACCGGACGTTCCAGCTCGCGCCTCGCCCACTCGGCCAGTTGTTTCAGGATCAAGGCCGAGATTTCCTGGGGAGTGAAGCGCTTGTCGCCGAGCGAGACAGTCTCGTCGCGGCCCATCATGCGCTTGATGCTGCGCACCGTGCGCTCGGGATAGAGCAGTTGCTGGCGCCGGGCTTCCTCGCCCACCAGCAGCTCACCCGCCGGGGACAACCCGACGCAGGACGGCAGCATCTGCGGCTCCGGACCCAGAACCCGCACCCGCCCGCCAACGTGCGCGGCGATTTCGGAATTCGTGGTTCCAAGATCGATTCCCACTACCAGTTCTCGATCGCTCATCCGTTCCCCCTACCGCCGCGCTACCTTCACCTGGGCCGGGCGGTACACCTGTCCTTTCCACTCGTAGCCGGGGCGAAAGACCTCCACCACCACGCCCTCGGCGGCGTCCGCGGCCGGCTCGGTGGCGACGGCGTGCATCCTGGCCGGGTCGAACATCTCGCCGAGGCAGGGAATCTCGCGCACTTCGAAACGCTCGAGCACCTCGGCAGTGTACTCCGAAGTAAGGCTGGACGCCTCGCCGAGCGCGGCGACCGCTTCGCGAGCGCGGGCGATGCCGGTTCCGCGAATCCGTTCGATCCAGGTGCCGCGGCCGATACTCTCGCCGGTGGCACGGGCCGTCAGCGCGCCGCGGGTCAGCCGGTCGCGAATGTCCAGCAACGCCTCCAGCACTTCCTTGAGCACCCGCTCCTCGGCCTGGCGGCGCGCCTCGGCCATCAGCTCGGCGAGGGGCTCCACCATTTCGGCAACCGGGGCCACGGTTTCCTGAAGTTGCTTGAAACTCCGGCCCTGGAGCTTGATTTCGTGGGTCAGCGAGGTGAGCGCCGCTTCGACGGCGTAGAGATCGATGTCGCCTTCGAAGGGAAGCCTCGGCCGCAAGAATTTCCTCGGGGATCCCGCGCGGAGCCTCTTCGGCGGCCAGCGCCTGGTCCAGCCAGTTTTCAAAGCGGCGCAGGATTTCATCTCGGTCGGGCAAACGTCATTTCTCCTTCAGCGCGGCCAGCCAGGGCTTCGGTCCGGTGAAGCGTCTCGGGGCGCGCTGGCCATCGATCACTTGCACCAGCGGCGGCATCGGGTCGCCCGAAAACAGTAACTGCTGCATTCGGCGGCGCGGGTCGCGGAGAATCTCGTAGGCGTCGCGCACCCGCTCGAACTCGCGGGGCGCGGTGTCCGGCGGGTTCTCTTTTACCTTTTTCAGGTACGCGGCGCGAATTTCCTCGTCTCCCGCTTCCGGGCCGATTCCAAGAACTTCGCGCGGGTCGTCTTGGAAGGTTGTTTCCATCAAAACAGCGCTCCTTGTTCCGGTGGGACGAAGCGGGCTTTCTTGCGGCGCCGGCGCGGCCTGCGAGCGGGTCGATATCCGTCTTCTTCCCAGCCTCGAGTGACTTTTGTGGGAGGCAATTTGGCGTTTCGCTCGAATTCCAGCACCCGGATGAGTCCTTTCGGGGTCAATTCATCTTCGGGCCCGGCCATACCGAGGTCGTAGAAAGAGCTGTAGCGCCGCCGCAGTTCCACCGCTTCGGCGGTCAGGGCTGTGTCCTGGCGTTGTCGCGCCAGCGCGATGGCCGCCGCCAGACAGGCGTCGCGGCGCTCTTCTTCCCAATCCGGCAGCGCCTGCGCCCGCAGCATCAGGAAACGCGGTTCCCCCTCGTGCCCTTTCTTGAATCCGGCCGCCGACGCCAGAAAAGCGACTTCGTTCCAGCCCTGCACCAGCGCCGCTTTTCCCGCCGCTTCAATCACCGCCTCGCTGGCCGCGACGCCGTCACGAAATTCCCATTCGACAGCGCTTTTCAGGTCGTCGGGCACCCTCACCCTGTATCCAAAGTCGTGCACCATCGCGTTGACACGGCCGATGGCTTCCACCCAGCCTCCGCCCTGCTTGCCCCCATCGCGCGGTAACGATGCCTCCATGCCGACCAGGGAGCCGGCGGCGGCCAGGGCAATGTTCGCGGCGCGATCGCTTCCCAAAATGCGGGCCACCTCCCGCGCCGCCTCCTCGGCGCCCGGCGCATCGCCCGCCGCGCGGCAGGCTAGCGACCGCAGCGATGCCGCGAACGCCGGACGGTCGCCCTCGTTCGCCTGCGGCACCTTCGCCAACGCCTCCAGCTCGCGTAAAGCCAGCCGCGGTTTACGCTGCCGCAACTGCCGGATGGCGCACTGGATGTGCAGCCTTGGCCGCGCGCGGCGTACTTGGGGGTTCAGGCCATCCAGTGCTTCCGCCCGCGCCAGGTAGCCTAACGCCTTTTTCAACGAGTTCCTCGACTCGGCGTACTCCATCAGCAACAGCAGGGGACGCGGGTCGTCCGGCAGGCTTCGATGCCACGCGTTAGCCACCTTCTCGGCGCCTTTGGGGCCCTCTTCCTCGCGGGACCAGGCCAGCCATTTCTCGAACCACTCGGCCCTGGGGTCCAGGGAACAGGCCGTCTCGTAAAGCCACTCGGGCCAAAGAAACGACATATCGGCAAACGCCGGATCGAGCCCTTCCGCCAGTTCCTGGCGAGCCGAGGCCAAGGTGGTGCTGTGGGCCATGGCTCTTTCTTCCTCGAAGATGTCGTCCGCCAACTCCGCCATGTGCAGGTACAGCAGGGCCACCTCCGGGCCTTTGTCGGGAAACCACGCCTCCCTCACCGCGGCCCGGCGGAACTCCTCCCAGGACAGGCAGGCTCCTAGCGGGCCCTCTTCGCCGGTGGCTTCAAAAGCGCGGGCGACCGCCAGACATAGGCGGGCTCCACTCGCTGGCGGGCCCCCCATCGCCGCGTGGAGGGCGCCGGGCGGCATGTCGGCCAGAATGCTTCGCACCGCAATCCGCTGCCGCAGCTCGGCGAGAATTCCGTTGCAGTCGCGGCGCGCCAATGCCACCGTTTCGGCGATGCGCGCGAGAGTCTTCTTCTGGTGCTCGCCGGCAAACGATTCCTCCAGCCGCTCCAGCGAGCCGCGCAGCTCATCCAGGCGGCCTCCCACCTGAAGGCCGAGCGGGCCGCCGTCGCGCCCCTCCAGCATGGCTCGCATTGCCGGCGCCAGGCGCGCCGGAACCGAGTTCGCGTCGATCGCTTCCAGGTTCCGCCGGCACCCTTCGTCGTCGTGCCGGTAGAAGCAGGCGATGGCCCGTACCAGCGGCTTCCAGGCTGCCAGCGGGCTGCGCCGCGAGATTTCCGCGCAGCGCCAGAGCCTCCTCGCTCACCGGGCCGCTGGTGGCCGCCTGGAAGGCCCTTGTCAGTGCGGCGGCGCCCAGCCGCAAGGGATGCTCCGAAGGCAGGCTGGTCACGCGCGAAAGTTCGGCTGGATCGGTGAGCCCCGCGCGCAACGCCGCCTCGATGGCGCCGCGCTTTTCAGGCGCGAGGTCCGGATCGGCGAGCGGCCGCACCAGTTCCGACAGACGCGTACCCACAAGAGGCATGGCGGTCTCAGACGACGCCAGCCGCGAGGCGGCCTTGGGATACTTCGCGCGCGCCATGGCCAGTAGCGCCTCTGCTTCTTCAATCAACTGCTGCTCGACCAGCGAGCGGGCGCGGGCGGCGTAGGCGTCCACCAGCAACGATTCCGATTCCGCGGTGCCGTGGCGCTTATGGATTTGCTTGGCCGAGTCGAGGGCCGACTTCGACTGGCCTTTTGCCAGAAGCCTGGCGACCTCCGCGGCTTCGGCGGCAAAACCACTGATTACCGGTTTCGGCTGGCCCATGAACCCCTTAGTTTGTCACAGTCGGATACTTTCGAGGAATGCCTGCCGGTTACGCGGGGAAGCGATCAGATAGCCCGATGGAACGCGCAATACGCCCGCGCTTCCTGCTTGCTCATTTGTCTTTCGAGGGCGCGGCGGCCGGTGGTCGCCAAGTCCACCACCACCGCGCCCGACCGGGGGGCGCACGCCAGGTCTTCCGGCGAAACCAGCCACTCGATGCCGAGCTTTCCGAGAAACGTCTCAAGAAACCTGCCAGCGGCGGAGTCGGACGCCACCTTGCCATACAGGTCATCGACGCGTTCCAGGCCGACGGCGCGTTCGAGCGCCAGTCCGAGCGGAGGCGGTAGCGGCCTGCCGAGAATGTTGTCGAGGGTGGGCCGAAACAGCCCGGAGCGTCGTTTGGGTGCGGCTAAAGCCGCCCTGTGTCACTTACACCAGGCCACGGCTGCGGTTTCTTAACGAAATGATGAAAGTTTCGCGAATCGTGAAGCCCCGCGCCGGCTATGGCTTCGGTTCGGTAGTCAGGGGGATTTCGAAGTAGAAGAGCTGTTTGCCCGTCGCCGCTTCGCGAATGCCGTTGATATACAATGATGATTCCCTCTGATGACGCGTCTGGAAATAGAAAAAACCGGACGCCGATTCGCCGGGCGGAATCATCTGCGCCCGAAAGGCTCTGCCTTCGATCCCCCATTCGGAAAGAGGATTCTTCTTTTTCCTCGGCCCGATTTTGGGTAACGGGGACGGAAACTCGACCGTTGGAGGCCTTTTGGGGGGCACCACGTAGGGCACATCTTCCGGGGGGGTCGGCTCGAGGCTGGTGCCACCGCGCATCTGATATGCCACCTTCATGTCGGCCAGCCGCAGCGCCTCTTCGCTGTCGTTCTGGATCACCACCAGGATTGGCAACACGCCATACTGGTTAGGGTTTACCTTGCCGAACGCTTCTTGGGTCTGCGCGTCGCTTTCGTATGGCATGGCGGCGATGGTCACCTTGCCGACGGTCTGTTTGGATGCATAAGACGAAGCGGGCGCCGGGCGGAAAGGTTGCAGTTTGTCATCCTTGCCCGCGAACAACAGCGCCGATATACTCAGAGTTAGAACCAGGCC
>CAWEOG010000030.1:0-24436 GCA_963810595.1 Bryobacterales bacterium
ATTGCTGGCGCTGGTGCAGGCAAAACGCCGGCTTAACTATGAATTTCTAATTCCGAAACGATATGAAGAAGCAGGGAGTGCCTCAGAAACGTGGAGCTGATTTCGCTGAAACGCAGCATGGACGTATTGGAGCGAACGTCCTTATTATTGGAGCGCGCGCTGCAATGCTGCGGGGAGACCCTGGAGGCGGTGGAGGAGCAATGCGCTCGCGTGGATCCGCCGCGGATGTCGGACAGCCTGCAAATTCTGCGCGAGACCCACCGGCTTCTGCTGGCGGATCCGACGCCCGAACTGGTGGATGAGACACGCCGCCTGGTGCGCCGGGAGCTGGGCCGCATCTCGAAGTTGCTTGCGCAGTACATCGAAGATCTTCAGCCCGGATTCCGAAACGCGATGTCCTCGCTGGACGACGCCGTGCAATCCATCTCCCAGCACTCCCAGCACTATGACAAGTGTCTGAACAAAACCGCCGACGACATTGAATCGTTGGGCCGGTTGCGCGACCTGGGCGCCGTTCATTCCGGCATTTCGCGCAACGTCAACGCGCTGCGCGGCAATCTGCAGCACATGATCCGGCAGAGCCACGACATCATCGTCCGTCTCGAAGACGAGAAATCGGAGTTGCAGCAGCGCCTCGATGTGGTCGAAAAGGAGGCGCTCACCGATGCGCTCACCGGCCTCGCCAACCGGCGGGCCACCGAGAGAATGATATCGGGCCTGATGGAAGGGAAAAGAAAATTCTGCCTGGTGCTGCTCGACCTGAACCGCTTTAAACGCATTAACGACACCCATGGGCACACGGCTGGCGACCAGATCCTGCGCGCGTTCGCGCACAGGTTGCGTGGCATGGTTCGCGACGATGAACTGGTTGGCCGATGGGGCGGGGATGAGTTTGTCGTCGTTCTGGTGCGTTCGTTTGAAGAAGCCTCCCGCCGCGCCAGGCACTTCGTGGAGTCCCTTTCGGGGGAATACCTGGTGGAGCTGAAGAGTGGCCGGTTCAAGCTTTGCCTGGGCCTGAGTTCCGGTGTGGCCGAATATCGCGAAGGAGACAGCACGGAAAACCTGGTGCAGCGCTCCGACGAAGTACTATACGCCGACAAGTGTTCTCATCCGGTTTAAACCCGTATGTCCCCTCGCCGATCGCCGGGCGCCGGGTTGTACCGCCGGCACTTCCGCGAGGAGGTCTTTATGCTGATAGCCGATCCGCTGCCTTTTGTATTACCCTTGTTGCTCGGGAGCCAAGAAGATCTCGTGCGCAGTCTGAAGGAAAAGGGTGTTTTGATCACCGGCGCCGGCCGCGGCATCGGAAAGCGGCTCGCGCTGGGCTTTGCGGCGGCCGGAGCCCGCGTCGGTCTGCTGGCTCGAAGCCGGGCCGAGCTCGATCTGGCCGATCTCGAAATTGAACATGCCGGCGGCGCTTCGCTTCGCCTTCGCGCCGACGTGCGCGATTATGAGCAGACGCAGGCGGCGGTTGAGCGCATGCGCATTCAATTCGGCGCCGTTCACGCGTTGATCTGCTCGGCCGCCGTCCAGGGCCCCATCGGCCCTTTGGCCGAGTGCAACCCCAAACAGTGGACGGACGCAATCACCACCAACCTGGTTGGCGTCATGCACGCCTGCAGGGCCGTGCTGCCCCAAATGATCGAGCGGCGGTCGGGAAAGATCATCGTCCTAAGTGGCGCCGGCGCCGAGGAAGCCCGCCCCAGTTTCTCCGCCTACGCCGCCTCCAAAGCCGGTGTCGTGCGACTCGTCGAAACGCTTGCCGAGGAGGTGCGGGAATTCAATATTCAGGTCAACTGCATCGAGCCGGGAGGCACCTACACCAGCATGACCGATGAAATCGTGAACGCCGGCGACCGCGCCGGCTGGCGCGACGCGCAGGACGCCATGCGCGTGCGCACCACCGGCGGCATCGCTCCGGAAAAGCAGATTCACCTGGCTCTGTTTCTGGCCTCCGACCGCTCTAATCACGTCAGCGGAAAACTGATCCACGTTTCCGACGACTGGCGCAAGCTCGAGCACAGCACCGTGCGTCCCGAAGCTTACACGCTGCGGCGCGTTTCCAAGCTGTGAAGGCCGGAGGGCGCCTCCGACATGCGTTTCAATTGCCCGCAAGCTGCATACACGTCGCGCCCGCGCGGCTTGCGAATGAAACAGGGAAGGCGCCGGCGGACGATCGCCTGAAACGCGAGCAGTCTTTCGTCGGGCGGAGTCTCGAAGTCGATTCCCGGCCCGGGATTCAGAGCGATCAGGTTGACCTTGGCCCGCAACCCGTCCAGGTGTTTGGCCACCCGCCGCGCATCGGCCTCCGAGTCGTTCACGTCTTTCAATAATACGTATTCGAAGGTCAGGCTTTCCCAGCTCCGCAGCCGATACTGGCGGCACAGCTCCAGCAGATCGGCGAGATGGTATTTCCGGGTGATCGGCATGAGGGCCCGGCGCTGGTGCTCGGTGGAAGCGTTCAAGGAAATCGCCAGCTTCGGCCGCCAGGCGTCCGGAAACCGGGCGAACTCCCGAATTTGAGGCGTCAGGCCGGAGGTGGAAACGGTGACGCGGCGCGGAGAAATCCCCAACCCCCTTTCATCGGAGAGGATGCGGCAGGCTTTGGCCAGGTTGTCGAGATTCAGCAGCGGCTCTCCCTGCCCCATCACCACGATGTTCAGACGGCGCTCGGTCGGCCGAAGCCCGCTTTCCGCAGCCAGGTGCAGTACCTGGCCCAGGATTTCTCCGGCGGTCAGATTGCGCTCCAATCCGAGCAGCGCCGTTAGACAGAACTTGCAGTTCACCGGGCAGCCCACCTGGCTGGAGATGCAAAGGGTGTCGCGGCCGTCCTCGGGCATCACCACCGCCTCGACGGCTTTCCCGTCGTCGAGGCGAAGCAGGTAGCGGCGGGTTCCGTCCACCGAGTCGAAGCGGGCGGCCTCTTCCGGCCACCCCAAAGGCAGCTCGCTCTTCAACCGCTGGCGCAGCGAGGCGGGCAGGGAGGTGGCCTCGTCGATTTTGCGAACCCTTTCGCGATAAAGAGCTTCGTAGACCTGGCGGGCTCGGAACGGGGGCTCCCGCGGGCCCAGGGCCTCCTTCAAGTCGGCGATATCCATCCCCAGCAGTGCTCCGGCCATGGCTGATGACCTCAGTCTAGCCCGATTCCCTTTTACGGCGCGCTCCGCCGGCGAGACGGGGTACACTAAAACCAGAGGGACCGAGCGCCACTTGCCGCCATGGTACTGCTCTTTGTTTCGGGCTGTACCGCATCTTCCCGGCGAATGCTATTTGAGGAGCATTGCTTCCATTTCATGAGTACGGACACGAACATCCCGAGGGACATCTGCCGCACCCGGCTGGACAACGGAATGCGGGTGGTAACGGAATTCATCCCCCACGTGCGATCTATATCAACGGGGGTCTGGATTGCGACCGGCTCCCGCCACGAGAGCGCCAGTGAGAATGGGATCTCGCATTTTATCGAGCACATGCTCTTTCAGGGCACCGGGACGCGGTCGGCGGAGGACATCGCCCGGGTTACGGATTCCATCGGCGGCCACCTGGACGCGTTCACCGGCAAGGAGCTGACGGGGTTCACCGCCAAGGTGCTCGACCAGCACCTGGAACTGGCCTTCGACGTGGTGGCCGACATGATCCTTCATCCGGTGTTCCGGGACGAGGACATCGAAAAGGAGAAAGGCGTCATTCTGGAAGAGCTGAAGATGGACTTCGACAACCCCGAGTACCTGGTTCACGAACTGTTCGTACGGAATTTCTGGAAGAGCCATGCGTTGGGGCGCTCCATCATCGGCACCCGTAAGAGCATCCGGAGTTTCGAAAGCACCAGGCTCCGCGAGTTCCACAACCGGTTTTATATTCCCTCGAACATCGTCCTGACCGCGGCCGGCAACGTGCGGCACGACGAATTCGTGGCGCTGGCCCAAAAAGCCTTCGGCGCGATGCGCAGTCCCGGCCCTTTGCCGGCCCAGCCCACGCCGCGCACCCACGCCCTGATCGAACTGCGGAACAAGCGCTCGCTGCACCAGGTGCACGTTTATCTGGGAACGCCCTCCTATCCGCTGGCGCACGACCGCCGGTATGCCTGCTTCATCCTGAACACCATACTGGGTGGTGGCATGAGCTCGCGTCTGTTCCAAAACATCCGCGAACGGCAGGGGCTGGCCTACGCCGTGATGTCGGACCTCAACATGTACCGCGACACCGGATACCTGGCGGTTTACGCGGGCACTTCCATCGAGACCACCCGGCGTCTGATCGATTCGGTGATGCACGAGCTCCGCGAGATCCGCGAGCAGCCGGTGGGCGAGGAAGAACTGCGGCGCGCGAAAGACCACCTCAAGGGCTCGCTGGTGCTGGGCCTGGAGTCCACCTCCAGCCGGATGAGCAACCTGGCGCGGCAGGAAATCTACTTCGGGCGCTTCTATTCCATCGACGAAATGCTGGATGCCATCGAGGAGGTTACGGCCGATCAAGTTCTTGAGGTAGCCAACGATTTCTTCCGACCCGACAAAATCGGGCTCACCGTACTGGGCCGCCTGGAGAACTTCCAGATCGAGCGCCAGGACCTGGTCTGCTGACCACCCTCGGTGAGGCGCTCCACAATCGTCGCAGGCGCCAAAAATGATATTATGCCGGGCAGCGGCACGCGGCGCCCCGTCGCGTGCATTTCACCGGAGCGGTGCAATCATTAAACTAGACAGGAGGATTCGCCCAGTGCGACACACCAAGGAATTCCATGTCTTCGCGCGATGGCTGGCGGTGGCGGCTGTTGCGGCCGCTCTTCCGGCGTTTGGCCAGGTGACGCTGACCAAGGGCGCCGCCCAGGTTGCCGTGGAAATCGACGGCAAGCCATTCGGGGTTTTTCATTACAGCACCGACGTGGCGAAACCTTACTTTTCCCCCATTCGCTCGGCTTCGGGCGTCATTGTCACGCGGCAGTACCCGATGGTAGAAGTTGCGGGCGAAACCCACGACCACCAGCACCACCGTGGAATGTGGTTGGGCTACATCGACGTGGACAAGATCAACTTCTGGGAAAACGAGTTCTCCTATCACCGGGCGAATGCCGGCAAGATGGTGGCCACGGACGTCAAGGTGGTGAGCAGCGGCAAGAAATCCGGGTCGCTGCACGCGACGATCGACTGGATTGGTCCCAAGGGTCAGAAAGTCCTCACCGAGAACCGCACCATGACGTTCTATTCGAACCCGACGCTGCGCATCATTGATTTCGACGCCACGCTCGACCGCCGTCGAGAAGGCGGTTTTTGCCGACGACAAGGACGGCGCCTTCGGCATCCGGGTGGCCGACAAGCTGACCGAGAAACTGGGGGGCGGCGTGATTCTGAATTCGCACGGGGAAACGGGCATGAAGAACGTCTGGGGGAAGAAGGCCGACTGGGTCGATTACAGCGGCACCTTGGACGGGCAGCCGCTCGGCATCGTCATCTTCGAGCACCCTACCAGCTACCACCACCCCTCGCGCTGGCACGCGCGCGACTACGGCCTGCTGGCGGCCAACCCATTCGCCGATCACGCTTACGATCCTTCCGCGCCGGAGCGTACCACGACGTTGAATCCGGGCCAGAGCGTCCACCTGCGCTACCGTGTGGTGGTGCATTCCAAGATGGACCAGGCGGCGCTGCAGAAGATGTACGACGCCTGGATTGCCGGCAAGAACTGAAAGTGCGATGGTAGGCGGAGCAGGAATTGAACCGTGCAACCTCCTCCGTGTAAGAGAGGCGCTCTACCGTTGAGCTATCCGCCTGCGCTTGGGGCCTGTTTCAAGGCTATGGTACCAACCTCACGAAGAAAGGACCAAGAGTTCTGGTCACCGCCAGCGGCATCCGCTGCCACACCCGGATGGCCGCCTGAAATTTGGGGTTGTTGGGCGAAAAATTGGGCAATTCCCGGCGCTTCACCAGCAGCACTTCGTAGGGCAGTTCGGTCATTTGCATTCCCCAGTGCGCCTTGAAGTCGTACGAGCCGCTGCCCTCTTTCTTGCTTCTGCCGAAGTCGAACACGCGGTAGCCGTGTTGTCCCGCCCAGCGCATCATGTCGTAGTACATGAAGTTGTTCGGCTGGTAGCGGAGGAACGCCGGGTCGGAGGCGCCGTAGTAGGGCAGAATCCGGTCGCGGAAGTGAAAACTCAGGACCGCCGCCATTACCTTGCCCTCGTGCACCACCTCGCGCACGTCCACCTGCGAGCCGAAGTGCTCAAGCAGCTTCCGGAAGTAGCGGGAAGGAAAGCTCGGAGTTCCCAGCCGCCGCAGGCTGCGGTGGTACAGATCTTCGAACTTCTGCCAGGTCGCGGCCGATGCGGGTTGCCAGGCCGGCGTCGATGCCTTTCCTCACGGCGGCGCGGGTTTTCCGCGGGATGGACTTCAATACCGCCTGCTCGTCCGGCCCCACCTGCTGTTGGAACGTCACGTAGCGGGAGACGACGGTGAAGCCCGCCGCCTGTTCCGCGCTGGCGTTGCGCAATTCCAGATACTCCACCCCGAGCGTCCGGGCCAACTCCGCCGCGCGCGCGGCCAGCGCCTGCCTGGCTTCGCCGCATGCGGCCAGGATGCCGCCGTACACGGCAAAGGGAGTCGACAGCAGCACCTTGCCCATCAACAGGTTCTTAACCAGAAACAGCGGCAGCACGCCGCGCGTCTGGCCCGCCTCGGTGGCCATCAGGTAGTACGGTTTGTAGCGGAAAACGCTCTCGATTGTCTTCTTCCAGGCCACCAGGTGGAGCGGGGTGCCACACGGATGCCCGGTGACGAATTCGTCCCAGGCGGGAGCGTCTCGATCCTCAAAATAGCGAACTTCCAAACCCATGCTGTTTGCTGGTGTCTTTCGACTCACTGGCCCGGATACACGCTCGACAAGGTGTCGAATTGGAAATCCCGCAGCAGCCGCCCCACTTTCTTCTCCATGCCCCGCAGCCCGATGTAACTGCGCCAGCGCCCGATGGCGCCCGAAATCAAGCGCGGCTGCTCGGGGTCGAACTCCCAGGGGTGTAGATAGACACACGCCGGCTGGCCGTCGGCGCGATTGATTCGCCGGATGCCCGCCGCCGTGTAGCGGTAGGGCAACAGCCGCAGATACCCACCTCCGCCAACCGGCGTATAGTTGCCGCGGGCAAGCGCGACCGTCGCCGGCGGCACCTCCAGGATGGCGCCGCTGGCGGTTTCGATGTGCTGCGCGTGGCGTCCGAATCCGGGGATGCCGTAACGGTCGTGCCGGACCGGATAAATGCTGGAATCGTGCGTGAAACCCAACTCCGCCAGAATTTCCAGCGCCCACAGCGAGTTCGCCGTAATCGAATAGCTCGGCGCACGGTACACGCGTGGAGATTCTCCGCAGGCGTCCTCGATGGCCGCATTGGCCCGGAGGGTGTCCTGCCGGAACTGTTCGGGCGTCAGCTCGTAGATCAACTGGTGCGAGTAGCTGTGGCAGGCCACCTCGTGCCCGCTCTCCCGGATCGCGCGGATCAGCTTCGGGTTCCGCTCGGCCACCCAGCCCAGGACGAAAAACGTGGCTTTGGTGTGGTGTCTTTCGAGCAGCTCCAATACCCGTCTGGTCGACCCCTCCACCCGGCTCGGCATCCGTTCCCAATCCGCCGAGCCGACGGCGAGTTGCGTCTCGCTCGGATGAAAGTAATCTTCGACGTCGACGGAAAGTACGTTACGCATTGCGCTTTTTCCCGCCACGGACGATTCGCAGCCCCTGAACGCCGCAGGTGAAAACGACGTAGAAAAACCACAGTACGGCCGCATCCACGGCGCGCTGCCAAAAAGCCGTTTTGTCGGCCGCGTCGTCTGCCACTACCCGGATCGCCTCGCTTCGCAATACCCCACTCTACAATGCCTTCGATGCTACACTAATTGGCTTGATTCCCGTATTCCCCCCACATGAGCCGTCTGGCACTCATCATTGGCGCAGGTCCGGCAGGTTTGACCGCTGCCTACGAATTTCTCTCCCGCACCGACGTGGTGCCAATTGTGCTCGAACGGTCTGACTGTCTTGGAGGGATCTCCCGCACCGTCAACTACAAGGGTAACCGGATTGATATCGGCGGCCACCGCTTCTTTTCGAAGTCCGACCGGGTAATGAACTGGTGGCTTCAAATCATGCCGCTCGAGGCGCGGGATGCTGGAGCCGTGCGCATCGCTTACCGCAATCAGAGCCGCGAGATCCCGGCTGCCCGCAGCGCCGACGCGGCCTCCGGCGACCTGGTGATGCTGGTACGCAACCGCAAGAGCAGGATCTATTTCCAGCGCAGGTTGTTCGACTATCCGCTCTCGCTCGGCGCCGGCACCATACGAAACCTCGGTTTGTACAGAACGGCCCGGTTCGGACTCAGCTACCTGCGCAGCCTGCTGTTTCCCATTCGCCACGAACAGAACCTGGAACAGTTCTTCATCAACCGCTTCGGCCGCCAGCTCTACCGCACGTTTTTCAAGTCCTACACGGAAAAAGTCTGGGGCGTAGCCTGCAGCGAGATCGGCGCGGAATGGGGCGCGCAGAGAGTCAAGGGCCTCTCCATTCTTCGAACGCTCCAACACATTCTGCGCTCACTTTTCTCGAAAAAGGACGACCTCGCCCAGAAGGAAACGGAAACCTCCCTGATTCAACGCTTCCTTTACCCGAAGTATGGCCCCGGGCAAATGTGGGAAGAGGTGGCTCGCATCGTTGAAGCCAAAGGCGGCACGGTGATGACCAACTGGTCGGTGGTCGGGCTTCACCACCAGGGGAACCGTGTCGTCGCCGCCGATGCCGTCCACGCCGCCACCGGCGAGAGAAGGCGCTTTGAGGCCGATTTCTTTCTGTCAACTATGCCCGTCAAGGAGTTGATCGGGTGCCTGGATCCGGCCGTTCCGCCCGCCGTTCGCGAGGTGGCCGATGGTCTGGTTTATCGCGACTTCATCACCGTAGGACTGCTCTCGAACCGGCTCAAGCTTACCGACGCGGCCGAAGGCGGCAGGGTGCGTATCAAGGACAACTGGATCTACATCCAGGAGGCGGACGTGCAGGTGGGCCGCATGCAGGTTTTCAACAACTGGAGCCCGTACCTGGTGCGCGATCCGGAAAAAACCTGGATCGGACTGGAGTACTTCTGCAGCAAAGGCGACGATCTGTGGGCGCGCTCGGACGAGCAGTTGATCGCGCTGGCCACCGAGGAAATGGAGCGGCTGGGCATCCTCGATCCCGCCGAGGTGCTGGATGCGACGGTCATCCGCATGGAGAAAACTTACCCGGCGTATTTTGGAACCTACGCGCGGTTCGACGAAATCCGAAGCTACGTTGACGGCTTGAGCAACCTCTATCTGGTGGGGCGCAACGGAATGCACAAGTACAATAACCAGGACCACTCCATGCTCACCGCCATGATCGTGGTAGACAACATCGCCGCCGGCGTCACCGGGAAAGACAACGTCTGGGCCGTCAACACCGAACAGGACTACCACGAAGAGCACGACAAGTAGAGCGCGCTCATTCCTTGTCGGATTGGATTTCAATGTAATCGATGGCGGCCGGTTCGCTCCCGTCGGGTACACCTTCGATGCGGATCTCATCCCCCGGACGCAGCGCGATTCCGGGCGCCACACGAAGCACCGATGCCGAGGCGTCCAGGCGCCGCGCCGGCAGGTGGTCGGCGGCGCTCCATTCGTCAATAAGCTGGTCGCCCACCCAAAGCCGAAAGCGCGAGACACCGCTGTTCAGGTCGAAGTACCGAACGTTGAGCGTGTACCATCCGGCCGCCCCCTCATAGCGCAGAGCTGGCGTTGCATTCCCGCGCGGTGCACTCGACATCCTTGCCGCCGGAGGCCGCTTCCCACGGCGTGACGTCTTTCGGTGCGTAGCCTTCCAGCGTCATCGACTCCGCCTCGAAGCGCCCGGGGTAAACGCCCACCCGGCCCTGCGTATCGGGAATGCCGGAGGCCCGCAGGAACCAGCCTGTCACGGCATCGCGCCAAACCTGGGCCTGGCCCGCCTGATACTCCAGTTGCGCCAGCACTTCGTGGAAGCGCCGCTCGTCGATATGGCCTTTGAGGGACTTCCACTCCTTCACGTATCCGTCCACGGCATCCGCTCCGGCGTAGTGGGAATCGTAAAGGTACTGGATGACGGTTTTGCCTGAGTGCAGCTTGTAGGTGTACGGGACGTGATGGAAGAACACCAGCAAATCGTCGGGGCAGGTATCGAGCGACTCGTATACACGGGCCACGGCGGGGCGGTATTGGCCGATGAAGCCGGTGCCGGTGGCCACGGTCCGATCCATGCCCACGCCTTTCTCGTCGGCGCGGTGCCACTGGCCCCAGCCGTTGCGTTCGGACGCTTCCACGGCCACGCCGTAGTGGTCGCCGGTGATGTTGGTGAGCGTCTGCAATCCGAGGGGCCCGGTGTAGTTTTCATAAGTGCGCCAGGAGCTGAGCTGCATTCCGGCGATGGTCTCGATCGTTTTCGGATTGTCGCCGAAGGTCAGGCGCGTCCATTCCTCGACGATGCGCCGCGCAGCTCAGATCGGGGTTCCACGCCAGGCGGCCGAAGCCGTATAGATTCGCCATGGAGAGGTGATTGCCCAACCAGTTCTCGTCCAGCCCCACGTTGGCGACGCCCACAAAGCCGCCGGTAGGGCGCTTGAAAACCTTGCCGGCCACCAGCGCTTTGACGGGTGTGCCCGCGCCGCGGGCGTGCATGTCGAAATCGAGCGCCTCTTTCCACATCGGCACCAGGTACACCATGTGCCGGGCCTGGCCCGTGTACTCCTGGGTGATTTGCAGTTCGATCGCCTGGTTGGTCTTTTCCAGCGCGCCGAACAGCGGAGACGCCGGCTCGCGCACCTGAAAGTCGATGGGGCCGTTCTTGATCTGAATCACGACGTTGTCGTCGAACTTCCCGTCGAGCGGGTGGAAATTGTCGTAAGCCGCGCGGGCGCGATCGTTTTTCAGATTGCGCCAGTCCATGTGGTGGTCGTAGACAAAGCCCCGGTAGAAAATCAGGCCGCCATGCGGCTGAAGCGCCCGGGCCACCACGTTGGCGGCATCCGCGTGCGTTCTTCCGTAGACCGAGGGGCCCACGCGGCCTTCGGAATCCGCCTTCAGGACGAAGCCGCCCAGGTCGGGAACCGCACGGTAGATCTCGTCTGCTTTGGCCTTCCACCATTCGATAACGCGGGGATCGAGCGGATCGAAGGTGTCCAGCCCGCCCAGCGTCTTCGGACTGCCGAAGTCCACCGACAGCACCGTCTGGACGCCCCACGGCCGGAACGCGGCGGCGATGCGCGTCCACCTGAGGCAGGAAATCGGAAGCAAGTAGAGCGTGGGTTGGCGTTGACGTTGTTGATGGCGCAGCCGTTGATGCCGAGCGACGCCAGCAGGCGGCCGTAATCGCCGACACGGCTGAGGTCGTCCCGCGCGTGCGAGTCCTCCCAGAAAATGGAGCGACCGCCATAACCGCGCTCAATCGAGCCATCGAGATTATCCCACTGGTTTACCCACCGCAGGGGAGCGTAAGGCGTCTGCTTTTCATCCAACTCGCCGACGGGCTCGCCCAGTCCGATTTTCCGCAGCAGGGCGAAAACGCCATAGAGCACCCCGCGATCGTTCGCCGCGGTGATCACCGTGTAGCGCAGCCCGCCCGCCCGCGGCCGTCTTCAGCCAGTAGCCGTCGGTGGAAAGTTCGCGCGGCAAGCTGCAGTTGGGGCGCCGCGCGCCGCATCTCGTCCAGCGTCCCCAGCAGAATTGCGTTTTCCCGCGGCAGCCGGGACTCCACGCGCAACGTTCTGCCTAACATGCCACGAATCCCGCGGATCAGTTCCCACCGCGCACTCTCCATCACGCTGGAACTGCCAAACGCGACGACCACCGGCGGCATGGCTTCCCGATACTGGCTGCGCGCGCCGCCATCCAGCGCCTCGTATCTGAGCCACGCGTTGTAGCCCGTTTCGGCGTGAAGGGTAGCGGCCAGCACCAGTCCGAAAAACAAGCAGAACTTTGAATCCATCAGTCGCTCCCAAGGATTGACGCCGCGGGAAATCGTGACGGGAGTCGCAGTTACGGGAGCTAGACTATCGACTCCCGTTCCTTGTTGCGGAAGAGGCGGATTGCATCCGCCACATACTCCAGATCCTCAGCGGCCAGCTCCGGATAAACAGGAAGTGACAGGCATTCCCGGGCAACTTTCTCGCTGACCGGGAAGTCGCCCTCGCGGTATCCCAGGTAGCCAAAGCACTCTTGCAGGTGCAGCGGCAAAGGGTAATAGATCGCCGTGCCGACCCCGCTTTCCGCCAGCCAGGCTTGCAGTTCGTCGCGGCGCCGGCAGCGGATGGTGAACTGGTTCCAGACGTGCCGGGTGGTGTGCGGCGCCACCGCGGGCGCCGCCACCCCGGGCTCCAGGCCGGCCAGCAATTCGCCATACCTGCCGGCGTTGTGGCCGCGACGCTGGCTCCAGCCGTCCAGGTGCCGCAGCTTGACGCGCAGCACCGCCGCCTGCAGGGCGTCCAGCCGCGAATTGATTCCCACCCACTGGTGATAATAGCGGGTCTTCTCGCCGTGGACCCGCAGCGCCGCCAGTTTCCGGGCCAGCTCCGCGTCGTTGGTGGTGAGCATGCCGCCGTCGCCGTATGCGCCCAGGTTCTTGGTGGGAAAAAAGCTGAAGCAGCCTATCGCACCCATACCGCCGGCGCGCCGCCCGTTGTATTCGGCGCCAATGGCCTGCGCCGCGTCTTCGATCACCGGGACGTGGCGCGCGCCGGCCGCCGCATGAATCGCATCCATGTCGGCGCACGCGCCGAACAGGTGTACCGGAATCACCGCGCGGATGCGCGGGTGCGCGGCCAGCGCCGCCTCCGCCTTTTCCGGGTCCAGGTTGAACGTGTCTTCACGAATGTCGGCGAATACCGGCCGCGCGCCCAGCCGCGCAATGGATCCCGCGGTCGCGAAGAAGGTAAACGGCACCGTCAACACTTCGTCGCCGGCTCCGATTCCCAGCGCCATCAAGGCCAGCAGCAACGCGTCCGAGCCGGAGGCGCAACCGATGGCGTGCCGGGTTCCGCAATAGGACGCCATCTCCTCTTCCAGCTCCCGCACTTCTTCACCGAGGATGAAATGCTGGCTCGCTGCCACGCGCCGCACGGCTTCGAGCACTTCCTCGCCAATAAGCGCGTGCTGCGCCGTCAAGTCCAGAAGAGGAACTGTTCTGTTGGCTGCTACATCCATGCTCGTCTCGCACGCGATTTGCCGCTACCTCTGCGCGCGCAACCACTGTCGCGCGCCATCGTGCCGCCGCCACGCCGGCCCCAGCTCCACGGCGCACACCTGCGCTTCTGTTTCGTCGCCGGGCTTGTAATAGGAGGGGCCTTCGTTGGGGATTGGAACCCGTCCGGACAGGTATCGCTCGGCGAAAGGATTAACTTTCCGCGCCCTGGTCAAGGCGGCTTCCGCCGACTCCGTTTCTCCGGAAAGCCAGCGCTCCAGCACCCTGGCCCAGGCATACGTCGCGGAAAACTCCTCCGATTGCGGGCTGCGCGCGACAAGCTGGTTGAACTTCTCAAGCGCGCCGGTTATCAGGTACAGGCCCAGCAAGGGATGCCGCACTCCCTGGTTGTCGTTCTCATTCAGCTCGAGCATCCGCTCGTACACCTGGATGGCCTCCGCGGGCCGCTCCGTCTCGGCCAGCAGCTCGCCCAACTCGCGCATGGCGCGCATGTAGGGCCGGGTGGACATCGTGCCCCAGAAGTGGCCCTTGTGTTCTTCGAAGAAGGCCTCTCCCAGATTTCGCTCAGCCTTGGCCACCACCTCGCGAATGCGCTGGAGCCGGCTTTCGAGCGAAGTGGCCGAGACCGACACCATCAAACGCTGCGCGTCGGTGCAATCGGGGTCCAGCTCGAGAGCCTCGTCGACCAGCCGCACCGCTTCCTCGAAGCTGTCGCTTTCCATGGCTTCGTAGGCCAGTTCCTGGGCCCGCCACCGGGGATCGCCGGCCATCCGGGCATCCGCGGCCTCGTTCAAACGCCCTTCGCGCGCCAGCTCCGCCATCCTCAGCTTGGCCTGCTCGAGGTCTTCAAACCCGCCGCCCTCCAGCAGAGCCTGCATTTCACGCAGGTGACGCTCGGCGGCGTACGGATGGTTGAACTCCGGCATCTTTTCGGCCGCCGGCGCCGCCGACATCCGTGTCCGCTGGGCATGTTTCTCGCGCCGGATTCGATCGCGCCGCAGTTTGGCCCGGTGAAGATCGCGCCTATTTCCGCTCATGGTCTGAAACGTCTTCAGTATAACGTCTACTCCGGCGCCGGCAAGGCCGCGCCTTGGAGTTGACAACCCGGCGAGGCCTGTCGTCTGATGGTGTGGTCATGAGGCGAGCATTTCTACTGTTCCTCTGCCTGTTATTCTTCGTTGGCGGCCTTGCCGCGCAAGACCCGGCGGCGGCCCCGCTCCGCATACTGCTGGTAACCGGTGGCCACGACTATCCCATGAGCTTCTATCGCGTGTTCGAGCACCCGGACTTCGGCGTCAATCTGTACCCGCACCCCGGCCCCTTCGCGAGCGATCTTCGCAGCCGCGCCGACGTGCTGGTGCTGTACGACATGGTTCAATCCGGGGAGATCGGTGAGCAGGGTAAGAAGAACCTGCGAGAATTTCTCGAGGCCGGCAAGGGGCTGGTGATTCTGCATCACGCGGTGTTCGACTACAGCGACTGGGATTGGTACTGGAGCGAAGTCTCGGGTGTCCGGCCCGACCCCAATCGCGACCGTTCCCAACCCGGCTACAAACACGGCGTCGAGCTGCGAATCGAGCCCGTCGCGAAGCACCCCGTTCTCGACGGCATCGGCGCGTTCGACATCACCGACGAAACTTACAAGGGCCTGGCGATCTCTCCCAAAAACACGATCCTGCTACGCACCGACGACCCCACCAGCGACGGTCCGGTGGCCTGGATCAGTCCCTACCAAAAGTCGCGTGTAGTGGTAATTCAATTGGGACACGGCGAGGAGGCGCACCGCAACCCGAACTATCAAAAGCTGGTGAGAAACGCGATTCTCTGGGCCGGCGCCAGGTTGAAGTAGGTCGAGGGTGGGCTAATCGGTCGGGACCAGGGCGAATTAATCGACTGCCCGAAACAGGTCCTCGGCGCTGATTGGTTTTGCTACGTAACCGTCCATGCCCGCCTTCAGGCAGCGCTCCTCGTCGCCCTTTAACGCGTACGCGGTGATGGCAATGATCGGGATGTGGGAACCGCTCGCTTTTTCCCGCACCCGGATTGCGGCCGTCGCTTCGATGCCATCCATCTCGGGCATCTGGACGTCCATCAAAACCAGATCGAAGTTCGATTGATCGAGCGCCGCCAGAACCTCATGGCCGTTGGAGACCACCCTCACCGCGTGGCCGTGCCGCTCCAACAGCAGGCTGGTAACCGCCTGGTTGACACGATTGTCCTCTGCCAGCAGAATCCGGAGCTTCGCACCGGCGGGAGCGTGCTGGACGGCTTTCTGTGGCGCCGGGCCGGTGTCCGCCAAGGTTTTGGGGCGGTCGAACGTCGCCAGCACGGCTTGCCGAAGCTGCGAGCGGATCACTGGCTTGGCGAGACACGTAGTAACCTGCAAATCGCTGCAGCGGATGGCGTCCTCACGCCGCCCCGCGGAAGTGAGCATCATGATGGGAATGTCGCGGAAGCGCGTATCCTGTTTGACGCGCTCCACCAGCGCGAAACCGTCCACTTCCGGCATGTGGGCGTCGGTGACAATCAAGCCGAACGTCCTTTCCTCGCGAGTGGCCCGCTCGAGCGCGTCCATGGCCGCCGCCGCGCTGCCTGCCGCCGTCACTTCCATGCCCCAGTTGCGAAACGTATGTTCCAGAATGCGGCGGTTGGTCGCGTTGTCGTCCACCACCAAGGTCACCAGCCCACTCAGGCGAGTCTCGGAAGGCTGCACCGGGGCTTTCCCTTCCGCGGGCAGTGCGAGACACACCGTGAAATGAAACGTGCTGCCGCGGCCGACCTCGCTCTCCAGCCAGATCTTGCCGCCCATCCGTTGGACCAGGCTCGAGGAGACGGTAAGCCCCAAGCCGGTTCCTCCGTACTTGCGTGTGGTGGAGCTGTCTGCCTGGGAAAAAGCTCCGAAGATCGCGCGCTGCTTCTCGGGAGCGACGCCAATTCCCGTGTCACGCACCGTGAATTCCAGAACTGCGCTCGCGGCGTTCCGGCTGACGACAGCGGCCTCGACGACAATCTCTCCCCGCAGCGTAAACTTCAGCGCGTTGCCGACCAGGTTGTTGAGCACCTGACGGAGGCGCGTCGGGTCGCCGCGCAACATCTCTGGCACTTCTGGCTCCACATAGCACGCCAGCTCCAAACCGTGTTGGCCGGCCTGCAAGGCAAAGTTCTTCACGACCTCTTCCAGGATGTTGCGCGGGTTGAAATTGACTTCCTCCATGTCCAGCTGGCCGGCTTCGATTTTGGAGAAGTCCAGAATGTCGTTGATGATCTTCAGCAACGAGTCCGCGGAGGCCTTAACCATCGAGAGATACTCGCGCTGCTCGGGTGTCAGCTCGGTATCCAGAACCAGATCGGTGAGGCCGACAACACCGTTGATCGGTGTTCGAATCTCGTGACTCATGTTGGCGAGAAATTCGCTCTTGGCGCGGCTTCCCGCCTCCGCCGCTTCCTTGGCTTTCTGCAGCTCGGCTTCGAACCGCTGGCGGTCGGAGATGTCGCGGAAGCCCCAAACCGTGCCTTCCGTTTTCGTGCCGGCGCGGAGCGGCTCCCAGTGGACCGCGAACACCCGCCCGTCTTTCAGTTCGATGACGTCATCGGTTTGCACCTCGAGGCCCTCGCGGACCGGCGCCGAACTCTTCAGCCACTCAACAGGCTGCTTGACCAAATCCGCCAAATGGCCTTTTAGCGCCCTTCCGTGCCGCGCCTCCAGAATGGCCCGGGGAACGTCCCACATTTCCGCGAACTTGAGGTTGAAAGTGACGATCTCGTCGTCCGAGCTGACCACCGCGATCCCGTCCGCGGCCGATTCGAAAGTCGCCCGGATGATCTCAGTCGTCCTCCGGACATGGCGTCGCAGGACCACCACCCAGCCCAGCACGATAAGCACAGCGAGTGCCAACGTTCCCAACATTGACATTTCCCGCTCGGCGTTCAGCCACGGAGCTGCTTTGACGACAACGACGTCCTGTGGCGAGGAGACCTGCATCCGAAGCGAACGAGGGGATCCGTCGGCCGCCCGTTCCACCAGGCAGATGCCGGTGACGCGCAGTACGCTGCCGTCGCGCAGCGGTTCCAGGCTCGGTCTGACGCTCGGATCCCGGAAGACCGCTGGAAATATCTGGTCGCCTTGACGGAGCATCAGCACCATCTCTCCGGGCATAAACGAAGTGCCGGTCAGCGTGCCTTCGATACTGATTCTCGAGTCCTGGCCTTTTTCAAGCGCCTCGGCAGCGGTCAGCAGAGGAGCTTTCGGAAGGGTGCTCCTACCCGTGCGCCGCAAAACGGAATCCTCCAGGGCCGGCCGGGAATCGACAATGCCTGGAAAGCCAACGACGTCCACCCGGTCGCCCGGCCGCAGCGCGACGGCTTGCGCAGCTTCAACGTAGACGCTGCCAGAACCGTCCGAAACGTAGAAAGCCGAGTCCGTAACAGAGGCTGTCACCACGCCTCGCACCCGGTTACGGTGGCTGGTCATACCGGCGATTGTGAAGCGTTGCACCCGCGTTATGGGTCTTGGCGCTTGCGCGAAAGGATCTGGCGGACCCGCCTTGATCACCTGAATATTGGCCACGTTCGGCACACGGAGTACAGCTCCATAAAGTTGGTTCTGGCTGTTAAACAGCGTCCCGCACGCGCCTTGCACTCGAATCCTCGAATCCACCAGACCCGGAGGAACGCTGCTCTGGGTGGGAACCTCCACAACCAGGCGACCCCCTGCCACCGCCACAACCAGGTGAAGACGGGTGTCTGAAAAGCTCACGATCTCGGCGGTCCGAACCGTGCCTTCCACCTCTATCCAGTGGGCGTCAAAGGCCGTGGAGGCGATTTCCTCGAAGGTGGGGTGCTGCGGAGCGGGTAACGGAGCGGTCCCAACCACGTGCCAATCCACCGGCGTAACGTCGGGCGCGAAATCTTCCTGGGTTGTAAACCCTTGCACATCGAGAACTTGCCCGGACTTGGGACGTGCCGCCGTTTTGGGCCATTCGAGCCAGATGGCATTCTCGCCTGCCTGCAAAAACACGTCGTCGATGTCCGCGTAGGTGACCACTCCGCGAAGGTGCACCGGGTAGTGCTTGCGAGCCTCCGTTTCGCTCAGCGAGCGAACGTCCCGGATGCGCGTCAGGGTAGGCAGGCCAGTCTGAGCAGTCGTCCGTGCCTGCGGGTAGGCTCCGCTCAAGGCCAGCAGCAGGCACGCGAACGCCACTTGTGCGGTTCGCCGGAGACGTCTCTGAATTTCCACCATCAAAGCCGACAGGAATCGCTCCTCGGACGCAACGTCCACAGCCATGCTATCGGCAGATGACGATAAGTTCTTCATTCCCTGGGTAGATTTCAAACCGGCCGGCACGCGTGCGCCGGGGACGCCGGTGTACCATGGTGCGAGACATTTCGGCCCACGAGGATCTTCTATGAAACTGGCGGTGGTCGGGTTGGGTTTCATGGGCAGTACGCACCTGGCGGCGCTGCGGGAAACTCCGCACGCGGAGGTGGTTGCCGTCGCCAGCAACGAGCCGCTCGATCCTGACGGGAATTTGCCGGTAAATCAAGGCAATCTGGGAGGGCCCGGGGGCACCCTCGACCTCTCCGGCATCCGCGTCTATGACGACTACCTTGCCGCGATTCATCACCCGGACGTCGAGGCGGTGGACATCTGCCTGCCCACCCACCTCCACGCCCCGGCCGCCATTGCCGCGCTTCGTGCCGGCAAGCACGTTTTGGTGGAAAAGCCGATGGGGCTCACCGGCGAGGAGACCGACCGGATGATTGCGGAAGCCCGCAATTCCGGCCGGGTTCTGATGGCCGCTCAAGTCCTGCGCTTCTCTCCGGCCTATGTCGCGCTTGCGGAGACCGTTCGAACGGGCCGGCTGGGTACGCTGCGCGGCGCGCTGTTCCGCCGCCGCTGCGCCGCGCCCGCGTGGAGCCCCTGGTTATCGGACCCCGCCCAAAGCGGCGGGGGTGTCTTCGACCTGATGATCCACGACGTCGACCAGTGCCTGTGGCTATTTGGCTGGCCGCAGGCGGTCGCGGCCACCGGTTACACGGATCTCGGCAAAGGCATTGACACCATCGTGGCCGAATTGCGCTACCCGGAAATCGGCAGTGTCACCGTCACCGGGGGCTGGCACCACCCCAAGGCCTACCCGTTTTCGATGGAGTATACTCTCGTAGGAGATCGCGGCACGGTCGACTATCATTCTTCCGGCGGCGCGCCCACCTTCTACGGCGTGGATGGCGAATCGCAGGCTTTGCCCCTCGAAGAGTGCGACGGCTACCGCGCCGAGATTCAGTACTTCTTGGAGTGCTGCCTGCACCATCGCACCCCGGACCGGTGTCCGCCGGAGCAATCCGCCGCCGCCGTCAAGCTGATGCGATATCTCGAGGCGGCAAGGGAACGGAAGGGCCAGTGGATCGCCCTGGACAACCGGACCAAATAATCGCAATAACCCCGCGCCAGCCACTGGCGGCGGAACGAGATCTTCGACATACTTACCTCTATGTCACAAGTCAAGGCTAGCTATCTTATTCTCGCCGCCATCCTGGCGATTTTCGTTTACGGCGTCATCGCCGCCATGCTCGGCACCATCATGCCGACGCTCGATCTCACGCCCGTCCAAAAGGGCAACGTTGCCCTGGCGCAGGCGCTCGGCCTGGTGATCGCCTCGGTGTCGGTGGGGCCGCTGATCGATGCCAAGGGCAAGAAGTCCGCCCTGGTACTGGGGCTCGGTCTGATCGCGGTTGCGCTGTTCGTGCTGCCGAATGTGCACACTTACGGACTGATCTTGACCGACTTGCTGGTTCTCGGTTTCGGGGGGGGCGTCATCGTCACAGCCGCCAATGCGCTGGCCAGCGACATCGGCGAATCGCGGCGCGCCTCGGTGCTGAACCTGCTGAACCTTTTCTTTGGCCTCGGGGGACTGGCGACGCCGTTCATCGCGGCGAACTTCCTGGGCGGGGATACGGTCCGGCTGTGCTATCTGGCGGCCATTCTCACGGCGGTCACCCTGATTCTCCACGCCGGCACCAGAATGCCGGCTCCCATCCCGGGACAAGGCGTCAGCGCCGCCGAGGCGGGACGGGTATTGAAACGGCCGCTTCTATACATGCTGGCGTTCTTTCTTTTCCTGTACGTCGCCTGCGAAGTGGGCGTCTGGAACTGGCTCTCTTCCTACCTGATCTCCCGCGGCGTCCCCAAGCAGACTGCGCTGAACATCCTCTCGCTCGGTTTCGCGCTCGGGTTGCTGGTGGGGCGCGTGGTGGTGGCGCGCGTGCTGATCAAAGTCGCCTCGGTTACGGTAACGATGGTGGCCGCCATTCTCATGGTGATCACGACGTATCTGATGCTCCAGACCGGCGATCCCACGGTTGCGTGGATCGCCGTCTTCTGCGCCGGCTTGGCGATGGCCCCGGTGTTTCCCACCACCCTCGCCATGGTGGGCGACGCGTTCCCGAAAATGACCGCCAGCGCCATGGGCATCGTCATCACCAGCGGTTGGATCGGGCTGGCGGTCAGCTCGCCGATTATCGGCTCGATCGCCGGCCAGGATTCGGCCAACCTGGGCACCGCGCTACTGATCATTCCCGGGGCGTCGGCGCTGATGGTTCTGTTGAACCTGGCCATCCGTCCGATGCTGAAGCGCGCCGCCTGACGGGAGTCCGGGGAGAAATGCTGAAATGCAACCGCTGAACGATCTGGAAGTGGGCGTGATGTTCTGGGCCGGGCGCGACCCGGCGGCTACCCTCGACGAGGTGAAAAGCCTCGGCGTGCGTTGCGGCCAGCTCGGCATCCCCGGCGACTATCCTCTGGCCGGGGCTGCCGCTCGGTGGAAAGCCGCGGCCGGGCAGCGCCACTTCACGCTGGTGACGGTGTTCTGCGCCTACATCGGAGAGGATTACGCCGACGTCCCCACGGTACGCCGCACGGTCGGGTTCATCCCGCCCGAAACCCGCGAGGAACGCGAACGGCGAACGCTGGAGGTGAGCGATTTCGCCGCCGCAATCGGGGTGGGCTCCATCGCCTGCCACATCGGCTTTGTGCCGGAAGACACCCGGCATCCGGACTATCTCGCGGTTCGCGAAATGGTTCGGCGCGTCTCGGACCACGCCGCCCGGCACGGTCAGAGCTTTGCTCTCGAAACCGGCCAGGAACCGGCGCACATCCTGCTGGAGTTTCTGAAGGACTGTGGGCGCGACAACCTGAAGATCAACTTCGATCCCGCCAACATGCTGCTGTACGCTTCAGGCGATCCGATCGAAGCTGTCGGAGTTCTCGCTCCGGACGTCGTGAGCGTTCACGCCAAGGACGGCGACCTGCCGCCCGCCGGCCAGCCCGACGCGCTGGGCTCCGAGCAGCCGCTGGGTAAGGGTTCGGTCGATTTTGGACGCTTCATCGCCAAGTTGCGCGCCATCGGCTATCGCGGCACGCTGAACATCGAGCGCGAGGGGACCGACCCGGACACCTGGCGGCAGGACGTCGCACGTGCGGTTGACTTGCTGGAACAGTTGAAGCGCTGAGACAGGCGCCCCGGGGCCGCGTGGCGCCAACATCGAAATGCTACCACCGGGATTCGAACGTGATAAGCGGGATATCTTAATCCGTGAAGAGGGCGCCGCCACTGGCCGATGGGGCTGGTGTGAGGTCGACGATCATCCTGGGCGCAATGCTCTCCTTCCTGACGCTGGCGGTTTCGGCGCAACAGCCTCCCGACCGCAAACCAAAGCCGCTCGAGCCCGCCGGCGGCGAAGCATTCCCGGCGCCCGGCCCGGAAGCCACTACCGAGTTCCAACCGAAGACGGCGCTCGACCGGATGAAGGCGTCGCTCGCCCGCCAACAGGCGGTGCTCGACCGCGCGCAGAAGACGGCGGAAGCAGTTTGGATGCGACAGCAGCCCACCGGCAAATCGGCCCTGGCCCGGCAGGTGGAATCGGTTCGGAAACAGGTGGAGAGCTCGCAGGAAATGCCCGGCGAGCCGTTCTTCACGGTGGACTGGCCGCATATTCTGTCGAAGGCCGGCGCGGATTTGCCCTCAGCCAAGGCCGCGGTCTACCCTCCGGTGCTGCCCTGCGAACCGATGTCCCCCGGCCGGCTGGATCAGATGGTGGCTGGGAGTTCCAGAAACAACAATCTGCCGGCCAACCTGTTGAAGGCGTTGATCGATCAGGAATCCGGCCGCTACCCCTGCGCCATCTCGCCGGCGGGCGCTCTCGGGCTCATGCAGTTAATGCCCGCGACGGCGGCCTACTTCAACGTGGACGATCCGTTCGACCCCCAGAAGAACGTTTCCGGCGGTGCGCAATACCTGCGGATGCTGCTGGACCGCTACGGTGGAGATCTACGGCTGGCCCTGGGCGCCTACAACGCCGGGCCCTCGCGGGTGGATTCCGCGGGTGATCTGCCGAATATCCCCGAAACGCGGAGCTACGTCGAGGGAATACTCAACAAACTGAACCAGCCCGCCCGATAAAATGATGCCCGTTTCAAGCGGGGCAATTCCCGCCTGGACGGCGGTCGCGTGGTGGGTGGCTTGGAACCGGACGAGCGGTCCTCAAGGCTTCGCCGGCGGGTGAAACAATGAGTCGATTTTGGTCTGAAAGTTCCGGTATCGCTGTTTAGCGTTCTCCTGCACTCCCCACGCATTCTCTCTTTGAGAGATCAGGAGAGCGAGAAGTTTACCGGAATCGACCACACTAGCAGCAACGATATCAGCGCGACGGCGGCACGTCGAAAGCGGAACGGGCTGCCGGATTGAAACCACTTCACCCCAAACGCGCCGCCCACCGCCAGAAAGGGGAATATATCGTGGAGGTAGCGCTCGGACACCGTCGGAAAACAGAGCAGCGGGAATAAAGCCAGAATCAGGAACAGCGTCAACTCGCGCAGGCAGGCCGAGTGGGGCAGCAGACGGACTCCCCAAATCAGCCCCAAAACGGACAGAATCGCCAGGCCCGGGGCGGTGGCCAGCACGCCTGCATAGGGCTCGATGTAATCGAATCCAACCGGCCACGGGACCCAGTCGTCGGTCCTGTCGAAGGTGATCCAGGGGAACGAGGGCCGAAACCGGAGCGAGGTCGGGGAGAGTAGTTCGTAGGCCAGTTTGGGCGCGAACTCGGGGTGGAGCATATGTCCGCCGATGCGAGCTAACCTCTCCGGCGGGTATCCCACACACATCTGAATTGGCATGCTGTCGAGGAAGGTGCCAAACCGGACATAATTCATGCCTACAAACGAGCCGAAGAACACAACCATGCCGCCCAGCAGAATCAGACGCTGCTTTCGGTACTCGGCGAGGGGCGGCGGGGTGGCGGCAGGAGGCCGATTCTTGCCCTTTGCCGGTTTGGTCTTCTCCGGCCGCCACGTTCGCATCCGCTCCAGATAGTTCTGGCGGGCACGGACTAACAGCGTGAGACAGATCAGTGTAGCCGCGCCTCCCACCGTCACCCGGGTCCAACTGGCGAGCACCGCGAAGATGGCGGTCCCCCAGGCGTAACGAGTAGATGGCTGCAATACGAAGTTGATGGCGCAATAGGCCGCGGCCATGGCCAGCGCCGAGGCCCACATCAGCGCCTCATGGTAGATGAACGACCGCACGGTAAGGAACATCAACGTACTGCCGGCCGTGACACTGGCGAGGTAAAACACCGCCAGCGGCCTCTTCAACGAGCAGCCGAGCCGCAACAGAATGGCCGCTGCAAGCAGGATGTGCACGAAGCCTCCGGCAATCATCGAGATGCGGCTCCACCTGCCGTACATCGGGGGAATGATCACATCCAGAATCATGCGCGGAAGCGCGGGGGCCGGTCCGAAATACCCGTAACTCTTGCCGTCGTGTTTGAATTCCTCGCCGCTGATGGCCGCCCGGGGCACGTCCATCCGCCCGTGCCAGAGACTATGGGCCAGGGCGTCGTAGAAATCGGTGAAAGGCTCGTTGTAAAACAGGTTCCAGTTTCCCTCGGTGGTGAACCAGGTATACAGGAAGCATCCGGTGGCAAGAAAGAATGCCAGCACCAACCACTGGCGCCGCTCCGCGAAAAGGAGTTGCCGGAGGGAACCTGCCGGAGAGGAATCCTGCGCTTTCGCCGTCATAGGATTGGAGATTCCTTCCGATTCTCTCAGTTCTTCGGGAAACCGGGATTGGTCATTATTTCCTTCATCTGCAGATAGTGTCGCTCAAAATGGCCCGCGGCGAACAGAATCGACTGATACGCGTCCAGCCGGCCCAGGCGCGGATTCTCC
>CAWEOG010000031.1:0-76877 GCA_963810595.1 Bryobacterales bacterium
AGAAATTGGAGCAAGATCGCGGCCATGCGCGCCGCCGGCATCACCGTGTGCGAATCTCCCGCGGAAATCGGAGCGAGAATCCAGGACAGGTTATAGGAATCCCATGCAGCGAACTTTAGCAATCGTCAAGCCGGACGCCGTCGCGGCGCGCCACACGGGCGCCATCGTGGCGATGGTGGAAGAGGCCGGATTCGTAATCCGCGCCATGAGAATGAGCAGGCTCGCCACGGCCCAGGCAGAAGGCTTCTACGCCGTGCACAAAGACAAGCCGTTCTTCCCGGCGCTGGTGAAATTCATGACCGAAGGCCCCATCGTCGTGATGGCGCTCGAGCGCGAGGACGCCATCCTGAAGTGGCGGGAAGTGATGGGCGCCACCAATCCCGACAAAGCCGAGCCGGGCACCGTCCGCAAGAAGTTCGGCACGAACATCGAGCGCAACGCGGTCCACGGCTCCGACGCCCCCGAAACCGCGGCCACCGAACTGGCGTTCTTCTTCCGCACCGAGGAACTGATCTAGCCGTGAGAGGTCGACCCGTACGACTGTAGCCGATGCACATCGAGCTCGTTTCGACGGGCTGGGAGTGTTTAAACCTTTGGGGGCAGGAATTCCCGCTGGCCCGCGAACGTTCCGAGAGCGCCCTTCTCCGGGCGGGAAGGTCTACGCTTGGCGACAAGGCGGGAGCAGACCGAACGAGTCGCGTACTGGACATCGCCGTTCCGCGATCCCCCAGGTTCGTTAGACTTCTCTTTATGAGTGTCACCCAAGAAAAGCCGTTCAATTTTATGGTGGGCATCAAAGGGAAGTCATTCTCGGTGGCTGACCTCGCCGCGGCTGGAGTGAGGCGCATCAGTCTGGCCACTTCTCTCTATCGCGCCGCAATGACCGGTTTTCTCGACGCTGCCCGCGAAGTGGCCGAGTTGGGCGAATTCGGCTTCCTCAACCGGTGCGTAGTAACGGCTGAGCTGAACGAATTGATGCGGATTTGACTTGCGCCATTATGTCGTATTCCAATCAGGCCCGTAGGTCCTCCCTGACGGCGAAGTGGCGAGTTTGGCTGGGCCGAGTGTGCCGAAAGGCGACCCCGGGAAGATCGCTCGCCCCACTGCCTGTGAAATAAAGTTCTGGATACCCACGGCTCGCTTCAACCTGAGCGGCCCGGACGCAATGCCGGCAGCCGGCCGCGGCCACTCGACGGCAACCCGTTTGTCAACACGCCAGCCGCCACCTTCGTGCGCACGAGTCGTGTACACTATACTTATGAAGAACATCACCCTGAGTGCGGACGAAGCGCTCATTGAGAGTGGGCGCCGGCGAGCGGAAGCTGAAAACACGACCCTCAACAATCTGTTTCGGGAGTGGCTTGCCAGTTATGCCCGGCCGGTTCGTTTGTCGCCCGAAGATGTTCGACGCACAGCGGAGGCCGTCCGGCAGTTCCGAGCCGGCCGCCGTTTCACACGTGACGAGCGCAATGAGCGGTAAGTTCTTTCTCGACACCAACCTGCTGGTTTACGCGATTGATCCCACCGATCCCGGCAAACAAGCCGTGGCGCAGCAATGGATCGCAAACGCCCACCAATCCGGCGATGGATGTCTGAGCTATCAGGTGGTGCAGGAATGGTTCAACGTCGTGCTCCGCAAAGCAGCGGTCCCTCTTGGCATCGAGCAAGCAGCCTCGGTCTACCGCACGCTGATTGAGCCGCTCTGGCATGTCCAATCCAGCCGCGAACTCGTCGATACCGCCATCGACCTTCACCAACACGATTCCTTGTCGTGGTGGGATTCTCTCATTGTCAGCGCGGCAATTCTGGGCGGCTGTGACAGCCTTCTCAGCGAGGACCTCCAGCACGGGCGCAAAGTCCGCGGCGTGAAGATCGTGAACCCGTTCCGCAAAGTGGAATCCCGCGCGCCAAAGCCGGGTTGAGGTGGCTGACATCCGCATCTATCCAAGGCATCCAGGTCCAGGCGATCCGGGATGACATTAAGGCCTGTCTTCAGGGCTGGTCCGACACGCGCCTCCGACGCGGCAGCACATTACCCGCGATGAACGGCGCAGCGTTTACGATCAGGTCCACTGGCCAGATGGCTGAACGTCAAGTTTCAGGAAAGGGGCTCAACACGGGGCATGTGTGGATGCCAATGCGGAACTTTCCGCGGTAGCCGGGCACCAGGGCCGGCTCAGCCGGCGTACAGCGTCATGCCGCCGTCCACTCGCAGAATCTGCCCGTGCACGAAGCGGCTGGCCGGCAGGGCCAGGAACGCCACCACATCGGCGATCTCGGCCGGCTCCGCGTAGCGCATCAGCGATTTTCCCGCCTCCATCATCGCCGGATCCACCTTGCGCGTGGACACGAACCGGGCCGTTTTCGTCATTCCCGGGCTCACGCCATTCACCCGCACGCCGGAAGCACGAAGCTCGAACGCCAGGCACCGCGTGTAGTGCACCACCGCCGCCTTCAGCGTGGAATAGACAACTTCCGGCGAAGTGCCGAAGTGCGCCGCCGCCGAGGCAATATTGATCACCGATCCTCACCGCGTTCGACCATCTCCGGGCAGATCGCCTGGCACACCAGCATGGTTCCCACCAGGTTGTTATTCACCAGCACCTGAACGTCTTCGTAAGAGATACCCAGCGCCGTGTTCGGGTTCGGCTTGCCGCCCGAGGCGCCCACGTCACCGCCGGCGCAGTTCACCAGCACGTTCACCGGGCCGAGTTCGGCCTTCACCTTGGCGGCTATCTGTCTGACGGATTCCGGGTCGCCGATGTTGCCCGTCACCGCCACGGTGCGCACGCCGTGGCTGCCGATCTTTGCCGCCGCCAGCCCGAGGTCTGCGAACTCCCCGTAGCGAGCCGGGGATTCCCAATTCAGATCGTGCACTGCGACATCGGCGCCGAGCTGGGCCAGGCGGTCTGCAATGGCGAAGCCCAGGCCCCGGCCGGAACCGGTCACCAGGGCGGTTTTCCCTCGCAAATCCTCTTGCACAGGCATTCTGCTTCTTCCTCCCGCAATTACATGAGGCCGATGGACCGCATGTTGGCCGCGCTACGCCGGATCATGTCCAGTTCGTACCGGACGATCGCTTCCGGCTTCTCCCGCCGCTCCCAGGGTGTACGCCAGTCCGCTGATTCCTCCAGCCGCGCACGTCGTGCAGCCGTCAGGCACGGACCCAGTTCCGCCGCAGTGCGCGGCGCATATCCCGTCCACCACTCGGGACGGAACAGCCGGATGTGGCGTACATCCAGCGCGCCGGGCTCGAGCGATGCGGTGAGTTCCGCGTGATGCTCCGCCAGGACGGCCGCGATTCGGGCAAAGGGCACCGCGCCGTCTCCGATGGCGCACCTCACCAGCCGGTATCCCTCGTCAGTCCACTGCGGGTTATAGTCTTTCAAGTGCAGGTGCCGCAGCATGGGCGCCACGCGTTGCGCAAACTCCACCGGCTCCTCGCCCACCGCCAAGGCATTGCCGGTGTCCAGGCAGATTCCCACGCCTTCGCCGGCCTCCGTACAGAAGTCCAGAAGCTCCTGGCTGCCGAAATCCTGGTGGTCTTCGATGGCCAGCCATAAGCCCATCCCGGCGGCGCGCGGTCCGAACTCGCGCAGCGTGCGCGCGGACGTACGCCACGAGTTCATTCCAGGCCGGGCCGGCCTCGGCGCGGGCACCACACAGTACGGGGGTCAAACCCAGGCGCACCACCTTGGCTCCTACTCCCGCCGCCGAGCGCAGCGCGGTCTCCACGCGTTCCATCGGCGGCCCGAGGCTGATTACCGGCTGCATGCCAAGACCTTTCAAACGCTCGCCCAGTTGCCGCAGTTCGTCATCGGTCATGTCGACGAGCCAGGCGTTGTGAATCTCCAAGGTCTTGGCGCCGAGCTCGATTCCAATCTCGATGAAGCCGGCCAAGCCGCGACCGTTCGGATTGGCGAGTGGCGTCCCTTGACCTTGCAGGCCTAGATAATAAGTCAAGCCGTAGGGGTTCAAACCGGTTCTTAACATCGCTGTACTGCCGTGAACGGCAACCCCAATCCTATCACCGTGGCCAGGCAGGCAGACAGGAACACCGGCGGGTGCGTTCCGGGTGGCGGCCCTGGCATGGCGGGACGATAATAAAAGCGTTGCGAAATGGGAGATCCTGCGGACGCTCCCAGCATCCGAAACTACATGAGGACATTGCGAGACCAAGTTGCCGCGCCTTCCGTGGTAAGTGCCGTCCTGCTGGTGACGTTCGGGGCGGCTGTTCACGCCCAGCCGGCCCCCCGCCCGGCATACCAGCGCTCGCTCGAAATCCTGAAGACCGCCTTACAGCAAAAGGATCCTCAAGAACGCTTGCAGGCGGTGGTCGCTTGCAGCCTGGCGGGACGCGACCGCGAGTTGCTCGACCTGCTGCTCGACCACCTCGAGGACCCGGACGTTCCGGTCCGGCTGGCGGTGATTTCCACGTTGGGAGAGTGGAAAGACCCGCGCAGCATCGCGCCGCTCGAAGCCGATCTCAAGAAAGACCAGGTTCCCGAGGCTGTGTTTGCCGAGGCGAAGGCGCTGCACGGGATGGGACGCAAATCGGGCACTTTGGTACTCGAAGATGTTTGGGCAAAAGAGACGAAAGCCAGCTCCGGCATTCTTGAGAGTAAAATGCGCGACACCCTGCGGCAGATGAAGACGCCGAAGTCCGCCTTCCTGTTCGCCGTCCGCCGCGGAATCGGATTCGTGCCGGTGCCGGGGCTGGGAGAAGGATATTCCGCGCTTACCATGCTGTTCTCGGAATCGGACCTGTCGGCTCGCGCCACGGCCCTGTTGCTGCTCGACAACGAGCACACGGCAGCCGGCAAAAGACGGCTCGAGAAAGCCCTGGGCGACGATGACTGGACGGTACGGGCCATGGCGGCGCAAATGATCTCACAGGATAACCTGGTGGATCTGCGCGACCAATTGGTCCCGCTGCTGGCCGATAAAAACGCCAAGGTCCGCTATCGCGCGGCGGCGGGCTATATCCGGCTGACGCTGGCCTCGGCACGGGAAACGCGCCCCGCCGGGGTGAAAAAGACGGCGGGAAGGTGAACACGGCAAACCGGACAAGGTATCATTGGCGGTGGGACAGAGATGAAACAGGCGCCAGGGCAGTTTACCATCGATCACCAGGAAGCGGAGGCCGGCATTGTCCTCATCAGGCTCGCCGGCAAGATGATGCTCGGCACCGAGAGCCAGCGCGTCGAGACCCTGATGCCGGAGCTCATAGCCCAAGGCCATCGCCGCTTCATTTTCGACCTCAGCGCCGTCACCCACATCGATAGCACCGGCATTGGCCGCTTCATTTACGCCCTGAACGTGGTGATGCAGGCGGGCGGCCGGATGTGCCTGGCGGGCGCCGCCGGCTACGTCCGCGAAGGCTTTCGGGTCACCCGGTTGGACACGGTCTTCCAATTCGCCCCCGACGTCGAGGCGGCCCGCAAATACCTGGCTCCGGGAAACTAGCCGCCCACCGGTGGCCGCCAGGGCCGGGACAGATACGGCCACAAGCGTGTCGAAGCGCTACACCCGGCCGCCCTTCCGCTCTCCTAAGCTCTTGAAATCAGGAGCGCTTCTACTGGTATTCGAACTGCTTATGAGGTTGGGACAGGGAAAATCATGCGAAGACTCACGCTCTTCCCGGTACTTTTGGCGTTGGCCCTTTGCGCTACCGCCACCACGCTCCAGGAATTGTCGCTCGACGAGATGATCCAGAAATCCACGGCGATTGTCCGGGCACAGGTCATCGGGAGATCGACGTTAACCCAGGACACCATGATTTACACCCAGTTTCACCTGAACGTCGAGGAGCAATGGAAGGGCACACCGGCCAGGCGGATCGACGTGGTGCTGCCGGGTGGGACCACGGCCACGCTCCGGCAGACGTTTTCGGGGGTACCCTCGCTCGAGTTGAATAAAGAGTACATCTTCTTTCTGTGGACCGGATCGAACGGCGTCACACAGATCATCGGCTTGTCGCAAGGGCTTTTCGAGTTGAACACGGGGGCCGACGGGGTCCAGTACGTCGACCGTCCCGAGATCAAGGCCGCGATTGTGAACCAGAACGGGGCTCCGGCCAGCGGCGTCGCCCTGCGGCTGCGTTTGGACCAACTGGCGGGACGCATCAAAACCGTCCTGGCGGCCGCCGCGCGCTAGCTCCGGAGGAGAGGAACGGGCATGGTAAGTCGAAGCAGTTTGGGAAACAGACTTGCAGGCTTGGCACTGATGCTCGCGTTGTGCGGCGCGGCTCCCGGCTATTTCCACTACCTGCACTATCGCAATGTCGATGGCCAGATGGTGGCCATGCCTGAGAAGTTCGATCTGCGAGCTCTGCCCTCCAACACGGTCCAGTATTTCCTCTCACTCGACGGCCTGGAAACGTTGGCCGACGGCGACAGCCTGCAGTCGGTGGTCAGTGAAATCAACGCCGCGGCGTCGGTTTGGAACTCCGTGGACACCAGCCAGCTTCGACTGCAGTTCGGAGGTTTCCGCGACATCAACGCGCCGCAATCCACTCCGAGCATCGATATCGTGTTTGAAGAAATGCCCCCCGGCCTCATCGCCCTGGGAGGGCCGACGGTACGCACCGAGGTGGTGGAGGGCCCGCAAGGCCCATTCGTCCCGGTCCAGCGCGCCGTGGTGAAGTTCAGCAAGGACCTGTCGCAGCAACCTTCGTATGGCGAGCAGTTCTTCCTAACGGCGGTGCACGAGATTGGTCATACCCTGGGCCTGCAGCACACTCTCACATCGTCGGTGATGTCCACCCAAATCACCCGGGCCACCTCCAAAGCGCATCCGATCGACACCGACGACCAAGTCGGCGTTTCCCTGCTCTACCCCGCCGCCAACTTTCCGCGCCGTCAGGCAACCATCAGCGGGCGGGTGACGCTGAACGGGGAAGGCGTTCACCTGGCGTCGGTGGTCGCCATCGGTACCGTGCGCTCCCCGGTCAGCACGCTGACGCTCCCCGACGGCACCTACCAACTGCAGGGTTTGCCTCCGGGATACTATTACATTTACGTCCATCCGCTGCCGCCGCCGGTGTATGGCGAGGTAAGTCCCGCGAACGTGGTATTCCCTCTGGATGAAAACGGCGACCCCGTCCCGCCTGGTCCTAATTTCGCTCTTCAGTTCTACGGGTCGTCCACCAACGTGGTAAACCTGCACGAGGGCGATGTTCTCGACAATGTGAATTTCGAGGTTACTCCCCGAGACTCTGAGCCAGTCCATTCCGTACAGACTTATAGTTTCTATAGCCGCGAGCCGATCAAGGGGGGATTCTTCAACCGCACGGTGGGTTACGGCTTCCTGCTTGCCACCGGCGCCGGCCTGATGAATAACGGACACGTCACCGACGGGCTGAAGCTGAGGGTGCTGAATGGCGGCGACTCCGTTCTGGACTATACGGTCGGTCCCTATCCGCCGGCTCCAGATTTCCTGCAGACCTACATTTTGCCCTATCCGCTGGGCGGAAACGGCGGCAGGCACCTGATGATTTCCGTGCCGGGAGACAGCTATGTCCTTCCCGATGCCTTCCGGCTGGTCTCGAATCAACCGCCGGTGGTGACCTCGGTGACGCTCGATCCGCCGGGTGAAGGGCAGCCGACGGCTACCGTCACCGGTACGAACCTGAACGCTTCGACCCGCATTCTTTTCGACGGCGCGAACGCGCAGGTTCTGTCGGTTGGAGACGGTACGATGTCGGTACGGGTTCCGCCCGCCGTCAGCGGACATGCCGCCCGAGTGGTGGCGCTGAATTCCGACAGGCAGAGCTCCCTGTTCATCCAGGGCGCCGACGCGCCCGTGGTGCAGTATGGCGACCGTCCGCCTTCCTCGCTCTCCATTACGCCGGCGACCCTCGAAACCGGCACCGAGCAGTTGGTGGAGATCGATGGAGTGAATACGGACTTCGTGCAGGGTGCTGTCTCCGTCGGTTTCAGCAGCAGCGACATTTTTGTGGAGCGCTCCTGGGTGACCTCGACGGGTACTCTGATGGCGAACGTCTCGGTGTCGCCGTTTGCCCAGCCGGGCCAGTATTCGCTAACGGTGCTGTCGGGGCTCAATTTGGTAAGCCTGCCGCTTGGCGTCAGCGTGGAGAACGGCCAGGAGGGCGCCCCCGCCCTGTCCTCGCAAATGCTGAATGAGGACAGCGGACAGCCCATCCTCTACGCAGGCGCCCGCGTCAGGATACCGGCCCGGAATCTGGATACCGCCGATCCGACCAATCTGAGTATCACTGTCGGCGGCCTGGCTGCGACAATTGAGGAGATCCAGCCGGATTCGATTCTCATCCGGCTGCCGGACGAGCTGCCACAGGGCCCGGCCGTCCTGGCGGCGCGGCTCGGCGACACGGACCTCCCGCCTCTCAGCGTTCAGATCGACCGCCAGCCTCCGGTGATTGCTTCCATCCGCCACAGCGATGGCACGCCCCTCGACGCGGACCACCCGGCTTTAAAGAACTCGTTCATCCTCATCCAGGCCGCGAATCTGGTACCAGTCGTCCCCGGTGACGATGCTCCGGTGCTCGATGTCAGCCGCTTCCGAATCAGCTTTGGCGATGATTCGGAGAAAGCTTCCCAGGTGGTGCCCATCGACGCCCAGCCTGGGGTCTATGCCGTAAACGTCCCAATCTCCAGCTTCGTCGCCACCGGTGACGCGGTTCCGGTGACCCTATGGTTCGACGGCCAGCCGTCGCTGCCGGTCAAGATCAGCATCGTGGAACGTCCGGCAGGCAGCGAGCTACCCGAGTGGTGGTGGTAGAGCTTCGGGGCGTCGCGGAATACCGTACCACTTTGTGCTACCGTCTATTTCATGGCCTTCGAGTCCGACAAGACAATGTTCGAGATTTACCGCGACACCCAGTACAGCGGCAAGTTCCGGGTTGTCTATTTCACTGAGCTTCAGGATCACAACAAAGAAACCGAAATCAACCACGCGGTGGCGGGGGAGCATTTCTTTGACGGGTTTCTGAAGAACTACGGCAAGGATGAAGCCAAGGAGATCATCGAAGGGCTGCTCAAGCGAATGAACAGCGGCGAGCAACTGGGGCCCGTCGATGTCGAGGGCGCACTGGGAAGCCATCTTGCCGGATGAGCGATGACGCATCATTACTCGGTCGTCACGTCCTGGACCGGCAACACCGGCGCCGGCACGGCCGGCTACCGTGGCTACAAGCGCGACCATGAAGTTGCCGCGCCCGGCAAGCTCACTCCCATCCCCTGCTCTTCCGACGCCGCATTTCGAGGCGATTCCAAGCGCTATAACCCGGAGGAATTGTTCGTGGCCGCCCTGTCGGCATGCCACATGCTTTGGATGCTGCATCTGTGCGCGGACGCCGGGATCGTGGTCGTCTCCTATGTGGATCGGGCGTCGGGAACGATGCTGGAAAACCCCGACGGCTCGGGAGCTTTCACCGAAGTCGTGCTGCGTCCCGACATTGTGATCACCGCCCGGGACCGCATCGCGGAGGTGGAGGCGCTGAACGTCGAGGCCAATCGGCTGTGCTTTCTTGCGAATTCGGTGAAGTGTCCGGTGCGCCACCAGCCCTCGGTCACGTCCGTCTGACGCCGGGGCAGCGGGACGGTATTTTTACGGGAGAATCCCCGATCCGTTGGGAGTCTCCGCCGGACCCACCTTGCGCGCCAGGCAGACTTGGCCGATGGTGTAGAACTTGTCCTCGTCGAGCCAGTCCAAATGGCGGCAGATGGCTGGAATCACGAAACCGAAGGGGATCGCCAGCAGGGGCCAGAGAATCCAGCGCGGCGTCCGCTGAAAGAACTCGAGAATGTCAATGGACTTCCGCCCCATAAACCAGAAGTAGCCTCCGATGGGGTACTGATCGACCATTTCAAAGCCCGCTTCCGCCAGCAGCCGGGCGATGCCGTGCCGGGTAAAACGGTAAAAATCGTTGGGCATCTGGTGCTCTTCCCACATGGTGGGGACCACGATCAGCAGTTGTCCGCCGGTGCGCAACGCGGCGCTCAGCTCGTGCACCACCTTGCGCGGCCGCGGGCTGTGCTCCAGCACCGCCAGGCTCAGCACGCCGTCGAACGTACCCGCGGGAAACGGCAGATCTTCGGTGTTCGCGAGCGCATCGATGGCCGCGTACCGCCAATCCGGCTCGCCCACTCCCAGGTCGATGGCCAGATACCGAAGGCCGGCGCCGGTGAACACCGGCTTGTACTGCGCCTGTCCGGCACCTGCGTCGAGAACCATCCCGCCCTCCGGCAACCCCGATGCGAATCGTTCCACGGCGCGAAGCATGAATCGGTCGAACGGGTTGATCTGGTCCTGCACGAATCCGGGAATCAGGCGGCGCGCAAAGCGCACGATGCGGCGGTCTAGCAATGCTTTCTCTCCTCGCGGGCGGCCAGGTAACCGCCCCAGTGCCAGCCAAGCTGTCCCACGAACAGCAAGGGGCTGAGCAGCGCGGCGTCGGGGCGGCGCGGCCAGTTCTTCCAGGCCAGGTATCCGGTGCCGAGCGCCGCCAGAAACGGCCAGAGCGCCAGCCGGAGCGCCGGCGCGGCGGGTAGCAACCGGGCCAGTTTCTCCTGCCGGGGATGGCGCAGGAAGTACTGCGATGTACCCAATCCGTACCGCACCATGCGTTTCAGGTAATCGGCGAAGGTCTTAACGGGCGGCTGGTGCTCGACCCGCGCGGAGGGCTCGAAAAGAATGCGAAATCCGTGCGCGCGGGCGCGGCGGCAGAAGTCGCGGTCCTCGCAGGTGGCGAGCGTCGCGTCGAATTCGCCGACGCGCTCGGCGACGCAGTGCCACATCGCCAGGTTCGAGGTGGAAAGCGCCGGTACGTAGCCCCGCGGCAGCGCCGGATGCAGCACCGGAGCGTCGGTCGCCAGGTAATCCAGGCGTGCCGGCAATCCCTTGGTGCCGCAGGTCCGGGAGCCGCCCACCATTTCCGCTTCCCCGGCTTCGAGCGGCGCCAGCAGGTTGGCCATCCAGTCCGGCGCGGCACGGCAGTCGTCGTCCATCGACACCAGGATCTTCCCTCGAGCCTCCCGGAGTCCACAGTTTCGGGCGTGTCCGAACCCCCGGCGCGTTTCCTCGACGCGGCGCACCGCCAGGCTCGAGCTGAACGTCCGGACCACCTGGGCCGTCTCCTCCGAAGGTCCATTGTCGATCACCACCACCTCGGCGGGCTGCCGGCTCTGCGCCTCCAGGCTGGCCAGCGCCTGCGCCAGCAGCGCCGGGCGATCGAGGGTGATGATGACAACCGACGATTCAACCGCCATCGCGCTCCGAGACCGTGAAGTAGCCCAGCGTATAATCGCGCTTCTTATCGAGCGGATCGAGGAAGTATAAGGTGGCCGGGGCAAGCACGCCGGCAAACGGCGCCAACGGCCAGAACAGCAGCCAGCGCCAGCCTTTTTGGAAGAAACTCAAAAGGTTCATGATGCGGGCGGCCAGCAGCCAGAAAAACCCGCCCAAGGCTTCGATGCGCACCACTCGCAGGCCGGCGCGCTCGAACAGGTAGGCTAATCCGTAGCGGGTGAAGCGAAAGAAATCGTTCGGGTGCTGGTGGATCTCCCAGTCCATCACCGTGCTCAGGATGAGCCGCCCGCCGGGCTTCAGCACGCGCGCGAATTCCTGAATGGCGACGCCCGGTTCCTGAAGATGCTCCAACACCTGGATGTTGACGACCGCGTCGAACGTCCCCGAGGCGAACGGAAGCGCGTGGGCGTCGCCGACGACGCCGATTCGCGAGTAATCCCAGCGGACGTCGCCGATTCCCCGGTCGAGCGTGTAGTAGCGCGTGTTCGGGAACAACGCCGCGTGCGGGCACTCGCCGGCGCCGGCGTCGAGGACCATCGATCCCGGCCCAAGAGTGGCTGCCGTTTCAGCGATTCGGCGCCGCAACAAAGTGTGGAACGGGTCGATCAACCGCAGCACGAAGCGCGGCACCAGCGGCTCGACACGTTTCCGGAACTGGGGTTCAAACACCCGGCGCTCCTCCGGAGGGTGCTACAGCAACCGCAAGGGGCTGAAGATCAGGTTCTTTGTATGGAAGCATTCGTGAGTGCAATGGCAGCGGCGGACTCGCTGGCGCAGCGCGCCGGCCTCGAAGTCGTACCAGAGCCGTTCGAAATTCCAATTATAGTCCTTGAGGTTGCCCACCTTCTTCAGCAGCTCGCAGAAATACACGTCGCCGTTGGCGTCGATGACGCAGCTCACTTTCCCGGCGTTGCAGGCGATGTCTTTGGGGCGCCCTTCCAGTTCACGCAGGTAGTAGCGGTTCAGGATGGAACGGCCGGCGGAGGCCATCCATCCGCCCAGCGTTCCGTAGCGGCCGTTGAAGTAGCGGCGGCAATGGTCCAACTGGAGTTTCGCGACCTCTGCGAACTGGGCCGCGGTGGGCGGCGCGAGTGAGGGGTCCATCGGCGTTCCGCGAAGCACGTTCAGACTGTGGTAATCGAGCTTCCACTGGCTGACGCCGAGGTCGAGCAGGCGCTTCACGTCGTCGATGTTATGCGCCATCACGGTGGTGACAACGCTGAGCGCCAGGCGCGGATCGGAGGCGCGCATCTCGCTCAGACGCTCGAGCGTCGCCACCGCTCTTTTGTAATTGCCCGGGACACCCCGGACGCGGTCGTGGTTTTCACCGACGCCGTCGAGCGAGATGGCGATATTCAACCGAAAATCGCGGCCGGGGGCGAGAATTTCGCCGACGATGCGGGCCACCACGTCCGTCTGGATCGCGTTGGTCGGGATGTTCAGAAAGCGGGCGCCGTTCGCGTCGACGAACTTGTGGCAGATCCAGGCCAGGTCTTTTCGCAGGAACGGCTCTCCGCCGGAGATATCCAGCCAGCACCAGTTTCCCCAGCGATCGGGAAATGTTTTCAATATGATCCGGAGCGAGCGACTCCCCCTGGTTGAGGTTCTGCCAGTAGAAACACGTGCCGCATTTCGCGTTGCAGTGATCTGTCACGAAAAGAATCAGGTGGACCGGCAGTTTCTGGCGCCGCCCCAGCGCGCGCCACTCCAGGATTTCGGGCCCCCGCATATTGTCCCAGTATAGCGTGCGGGGCCTGGACTCTCGTCGCACGATTGGTCGGCAGAGGCCTCATCAAGTCGTGACCGGGTCCGGTGTCTGTGGCAAACTTGTAGTAGCGATAATGGCCACGATGAAGGGTCCGGTTTTCACTCCACCCTCCGGGGACGACCCCGTCCTCAGTGAGGTGGTCCGCCGGCTGGTCCGGGCCTACGCGCCCCAGCGCATCTATCTCTTTGGATCCGTGGCTCGCGGGGATGCTGGGCCGGACAGCGACTACGACTTCATGGTCCTCGTCTCCGACGACGCTCCCGCGGAACTGAAGCGCTGCCGGACGGCTTACCGGGCACTCAAGGACTTGGGGATCGCGAAGGACGTTCTGGTTTGGACCCGAGGCGACTTCGATAAGCGGACCCACCTCAAAGCCTCCTTGCCATCCACAATTCTTCGGGAGGGCAGGTTGCTCTATGCAGCCTGACCCCGTCCGGCCGTAACTGCGTGCATGCCGGCGCAGGCGGTTTCCCGCAGATAGGGACACGTCGAATGTCCAGTGGCACACGTGCGGCGGCGACGTCGCGGCGGTCAGGCGTGGGCCGCAGTTGAGTGGACTGGTTTTTTCTCCACAAAACTTCCCGTTTGCGGTATCCTGTGGAATTCGGAGCGCTGCTGCGACGCAGGTATCAAGACCTCCAAAATTCGATCCAACAGTCTGAATTTTGGAGTCTGCCTCGTGGTATGCGCTGGTGAGCATGCTCCCGCGGCAACCCCGCGTTGGAGAAGCCTGAAGGCGCTCGGGAGACTCCCCCTTATCAGATAAGGGGTCGAAAAGGGGTCTGACGGCCGAGTGGGGCGCTCCGAAATCCTCAGTTTGTCCCGCGTCCCATCTGTGGGTCAGCGCGCATGAACATTCTCTTTATCGGGGACATATTCGCCTCCGTCGGGCGGCGCCTTGTCGAAGCGCACTTGCAGGAAATTATTTCCCGCGAGAACATCGACCTGGCCATGGCCAACGCCGAAAATGCCGCCGGCGGATTTGGCATCACGCCTTCGGTCGCCGACGAGCTGCTTCTCGCTGGGGCTCGACGTGCTCACCACCGGCAATCACATCTGGGACAAGAAGGAGATCTACGATTTCCTGCCGCGCCGCGAACGGCTGCTGCGTCCCGCGAACTATCCCGGCGAACTGCCGGGCGCCGGCCTGTTCGTCACCCGCGCGCGAAACGGCGTGCACTGCGCCGTAATGAACCTGCAGGGCCGAACGTTTCTTCCCAACATCGACTGCCCGTTCCGCAAGGCCGATCAGTTGCTTGCGTCGCTGCCCGCCGGACGTCAAGGTGCGCTTCGTGGATTTCCACGCCGAAGTCACCAGCGAAAAAATGGCGCTCGGCTGGTATCTCGACGGCCAGCGTCTCGGCGTTGATCGGGACGCACACTCACGTTCCCACCGCCGATTCGCGCATTCTGCCCGGCGGCACCGCCTACCAGACCGATGCCGGAATGACCGGTCCCTACGATTCCATCATCGGCGTGAAGAAGGATCCCGATGATCCGTCGTTTCCTCACCGGCCTGCCAGTGCGGATGGAAGCGGCCAAAGGCATGCCTGAACTGCACGCGGTAAAGATCACCGTGGACGAGAACACCGGAAAAGCAACCGCCATCCAGAGGCTGGAGTACATAGCCTCCGCCAGCCTGGCCGCCCAGTTGGCGCAGTGACGGCTGCCACACCGCTCCGCGGCGCTGTCCATTTCCAGTGAGTCGCCGGGTTCGAAATGCAGCTTTTCCCTCAACGGCTCGGGGATGACGACGCGGCCTGCTTTGTCAATCGTGAGGTGGCGGCTCATTTTGGTAGATGACTTTGGGTTGAACCAACAGTTAATGCCATTATAGGGTACGCTGCAGCCAAAGGAATATGGCATCGGGAAGGCTTTACTGAATGACATACGTATATCGTTGCCTGTACTGACGGTCAGGCACCGCCAAATCCGTTCCAGATCTGTTCTGGTGACCTTTTTGATCTCGGTGACGGCCTCCTTCAAGCGCTGGCAGGCGAGATGTGAACCCCTCCCTCCGAATGCCCGCGGACGAAGCCGGCCCTTGAATGTCCACGTATGTTTCGCTGTCATCGGCTGAAGACATTTTGGCATATGACAATGGCAATGGCCGTAAGAGAATGGAGGGAAGAATTGTGGCTGCACGAAAAATGCCGATGGAAACAGCCGAAATCCTGAATCAGTTCGAGAGAGCTACCGGAAGGTTTGCACGAGCAGCGGTCGAAGCGGCCGTAGCGCGCCAGGAAGAAATCACACCAGAGCTTTTACGCATACTGGAAGAAACCGTCGACCGGGCGGTGCAACTCGACGCCGAGGGCTACCGTCTGCGGGTTCCGGTCTACTGCCTGATGACGAATGACGTCCACGTGGTGGCCGTGCCGGAGCACGAGAGCAGTCTGGCCAAGGTGTTCGGCCGCTTGCTGGCGGATTACTCGCGGGCGGTGAATTTCAAGCGGCGACGGTGCCGGCACCTGTGGCAGGAGCGCTTTTATTTGTGCGCTCCAAGCGGTTGCCTACGTGGAACAAAACCCGATACGAGCGGGGGCGTGGTCAGGCGGCGGCGCCGTGGTGAATCAAGCATCCTCCTTGGCAGTCGGGGCTCGAATTCACCCGCAAGAGGGTGGCTGGTCGGAACCGGCTCGTGGAAAACGGTGGATGCGTCGAGCTCCGCCGCCTGAAGAATCACTGCCGGTCCAGTTGCTTCAAGGTTTCCATTACCACTTGACCCACCACCCATAGGCTGTTCGGGCTGAGTTTGTCCATGGTGTCCGCGGCAGTGTGCCACCAGGAGTTGTTCGGGCCGTAGTCGAAGTCGATCAAATCGAGTGCCGTTACGCCTTTCTTGATAAACGGCATGTGGTCGTCTTCCATGGCGGTGCCGAGGTTGCCGAAAAACCGGCCGTAGCCGAGATTGCGGGCGACGCTCCACACCAGGCCCCGCAGATCCGCGGACGAGTTGAAATCGGACAGGATCTCCAGATCCTTGTCGCCGATCATGTCCACGTTGATCAGCGCCTTCAGCCGGCGCAGCGTGCCGTCTTTCTCCCATTTATCGGCCAGGTGGCGGCTGCCGTAAACGCCATCCGTATCCGACCACTCTTTAACGGCTTCTTCGCCGTCAAACCACACCAGCAGCAGTTCGTTGTTGCGCGGTTTGCCGGAAGCGGCCTTGGCCAGCTCGAGCAGCAGGCCCGCCGAAGAGCCTCCGTCGTTGGCGCCGACGAACCGGAAGCCGGAAAACACCTTGGTGTCGTAGTGGCCGGTAACGGCCACCGCAGTGGTGGAGGTTCCCGGGAAGCGCGCGATGATGTTGTCCATGACGATGGGCCCCACCGGCGTGGAGGCCGTGAAAGTGTCGTCGGAAATCTGGCATTTCAGCTTCGATAATTCCGCTTTGATCAGCGCCTGCATTCTCTTGTGAGCGGCCGAGCCACACGGCCGCGGACCCAGCGCCACCAACCGGCGCGTCAATTCGAGCGCACCGGCACCGGTGAAGTCGGCCGCGCAGGCGGCGGTCGAAACAAGCAGGGCGGCAATTATGCCGAATCCGGCTTTCGTGCTGTACATATATATCCCAGTGTAAAATCGCGGCCGCGGTCGAGGCTGTCGAACAGCGGGGCGATGAGCGCGGCCGGCGCCAGGACAACCACCACCAGCGGGTACCACAAACCACGAAAATAACGTGTCACCTGGAACAGCCGGCGGGAGAGCAGCCGGAACAGTCCACCCACCGCCAGCACCCGGATTTCGACGAAGCCGGCACGTTCGAGCAGGTGCCGGATACCGTACCGCGTGAAACGGAAATAGTCGTGCGGGTGCAGATGGACCTCCCATTCGTGCGGCACCGCAACCAGCAGGCGGCCGCCGGGGCGAAGCGTGCGGAAAATCTCGGCCACGACTTCGAACGGCTCGGGCGCGTGCTCCAGCGTCGCCACGCTCAGACTGGCGTCAAAGCGCTCGCCGGCGAACGGAAGGTGGGCCAGATCGACCAGGGCGTCCACCGAACCGTAGTCGCGGGTGGCATCGGCCAGCGCGAGATCGATGCCGACATAGCGGTGCTGCCCGAAAATCGGTTTGTAGAGCCCCTCGCCGGAGCCTGCAAACAGCACCAGCGACGCGTCCGACAGTTCACGCGAGAATTTTTCGATGGACTGCTCGACGCGCTGCTCGAAGTACTGCGCCCGGCGGCTAAGAAAGGCAGGCTTGCGGCGTCTTGCGGCGGCGTTTTTCACTTCTTCCTGCGCGCCTCAACCAGGATGGTCGATCCCGCGTGGCAGGCCGCTTCGAGAAGAGTAAACGGCAGCGCCACCAGCGTGAGACCAAAGTGAAGAAGATCTTTCAACAGTTTGACTCGCGGCGTTTCCTTTACTTTCCGTAGGCGCCGCGCCACCGGATCGAGCGACACAGCCAGACTCGAAGCGAAGCCGGCCGGATTGTCGCGCAGCGAAAAGTACTTCTTGCGGACGATTTCGAAGCCGCAATGGTCCAGCAAAGCGAACAGGTCCCGGTCCTTGAACAAAATCACGTGCCGCGGCACGCCCACCCCGCTCCAGGCCTCCCCGAAGAACAGGAATTGCCAGCAGGCGGCGTTCGGAACCTGCACCACCAGCCGGCCATCCGGCTTGAGGATCTCTCGGGCGCTTTCCAGGTAGGAGACCGGGTCGTACAGGTGTTCCAGCACATTCAGCATTGTGATCAGCGCGCAGCTTTCCGGGCGGAAAGGCGCTTGCGACAGCTTGGCGCAAACCGCGGGCACCCGGTTTGTTCCCCAGGCCACCGTCGCCGCGTCCAGCGAGAAATCCAGTCCCGCCATGGGGCGCCCCGTGCTTCTCAGGGACTTCAACAGCAGGCCGCCGCCGCAGCCGACATCCAAAATGGCGCCCGCCTCGCCGGCGTGTTCCAGCGCCTGTTTGACGAACCTGACGTGATCCCACTGCACCAGCCGCCAATAGGATTCCAAGAGGAAATCCGTCTGCTCGGTTCCGGTCGCACACCAAAATCCGTCGGGATAGTATTCCTTGAGCTCGAGAGGCGTCGGCTGGGGATACAGGCGAACCAGCCGGCAGCGGGCGCACTCGACAATCAGAAACTCGCGGTCGGTGGTCCGGAAGAGCCGGTCGGTGGCGCGGAACAGCGTGCGCACCTCCCGGCCATCGCAGGCCGGGCAGCTTTCATCCACCTCTCGAGGATTCCGCGACGCCGGCAAGGACGGAGGCGACGGACTCGTGGTGGGGTTGGAGAAGACCCGAGCCGTTGCTGCCCGCCAGATAGGGCGCTCCGCGAGCGGTGGCAGCCCTTTCTAGACGGTCTGTTCGGAGAGCTGCTTCAGAGTGATGCGGTTCCGCCAGATCAACTGCCGCACCTGTTGGGGAGTCAGTTTGCGCTTGAGCCGGAGTTGCCTGCGTTTGCGTAACATCGACGGCAACATCCGCAGTGCCTGCAGATCGCCCTTCACCAGTGAGACCGCGATCCGAATCTTGCCCCGCAGCCCCTGGTGATGAGTTACTTCCCCCCTCCCTTTCGCCCCCGCCAGGATCCCGGCGGCGATTCTCGCGAGGTAAAAGATTCCGTTTAGCCACAGAAGGCTCCCGGGGAAGTGTTTCGCCGCCAGCAGTACGCGATTTCTCTCAATAAGCTCCAGCCGCCGGCCGGCAAACCTGCCGAGCGTCGACCCAACCCGGTGCCGCACCACGGCCTGGGGCATATACAGGCACTTCCAACCGCAGATGCGGGCACGCAATCCGAGTTCGGCATCGTCGCCGTAAGCAAAGAAGTCCTCGTCAAAACCACCAATCTCCAACAGCATGGCACGCCGGTACATGGCGGCGCACCCGTCGGGCCAGAGGACCTCTTCCACGCTATCATACTGACCGCGGTCCAGTTCGCCCGATCCCCGGCCCCGATTCTGCCCATCCGGATATATCAGGTGTCCGGCCTTGTCGATTCGCCGCGGGTCGTCATAGGACAGGACTTTGGAGGCCGCCATGCCAATATCCGGCCGGCCCTCGAAAGCCCGCTGCAAATGGAGTAGCCAACCGGTATCGGCCAGCGCGTCGTTGTTCAACAGCGCCACGAACCCGGACGACGCGGTAAAAATGCCCTGATTGTTGGCCGCGCAGAAGCCCCGGTTGGTTTGGTTCCGGATGAGCCGTACCGGCAACAGGCCGGTTTCGGCGAACTCCCGCTCCACCATTTCGGCCGATCCGTCTTCACTTCCGTTGTCTACGACAATCACCTCATTCGGCGTAAGTGCTTGCTGGACAAGCGATTCGAGACATTTATGCAAAAGATCCCGGCGGTTCCAGTTGACCACCACCACCGAAATTCCTTCGCCGCATGAAATCTGGTGCAACTGTAGTATTATAGCTTCTGTACGTAACGTATTCGGTTGGTATGAAAACCGTCGGGCAAATCCTACGTGCCGCCAGGGAGGGCCGGGGGCTCGATCTCGACCGTGTCGCGAACGATCTCCGTATCTCAACCCGGTATTTAGCGGCAATCGAAGCCGATGATGCCTCCCAACTCCCCGGGGCCTTCTTCTACAAGGCATTCGTGCGCCAGTACGCGGACTTCCTCGACCTCGCCGATCCGCGGGACTGCGGGAAGATCGCCGAGGCTCTGGCGGCATCGGAGTTGGCGACACCACCAACTCTGGAAATTCACAAGTCCCCGATCGAAGTGCCACGCATGACGGCCGTCGACGGCCACAAGGTTTCCGCGCCCGATTATCGCCGCTGGGCGCTGGCACTGTTCTCCTTCGTCGCGGTGGTTGCAGTTTGCGGGCTGATTTATGCCGGCTGGCAACGATACCTGAATCAACCGGTTGTTACCGTGAGCCGTGAAGCAACCGCCAACGCGCCCGCGCCACCGGGCAAGTCCACCACTCCTTCCGTCCCGGCTGCCAGCGAAACCGCCGGCAGCGCGCAGCCCGCTGACCAGCAGGCCGGGCAGGAGTCACTCGCGGCGGCGTCGAACGCTTCCTATTCGCAGGACAACGGCGATGTCTTCGCCCCCATCCGGGTTACCGTTCGAGCTCTCGAAGCCACCTGGGTCCGCGTCACCGGAGATGGCACGACGCTGTTCGTCGGATTGCTGGAGCCGCGCAGCCAGCGCTCCTTCACCGGAAACAGCCAAGCACGGATGCTGGTGGGCAACGCCGGCGGGCTGGAAGTGAAGTGGAATGGGCAGCAGATTGGCACCATCGGCCCGCGCGGCCAGGTGCGGGTGGTGGAATTCACACCGGAAAACTACCAGATTCTGCAACTTCCGCCGAAGCACGCGACCAACGAAATCGATCGGGAACAGGCCGGCGTCGATTAGGCACCGAACGTCGCGGCTAACTGGCGGATTTCTTCGGCTCTAAGTTGTTGCCGTAGCGGCCGGGCAGAACGGAAAAATAAGACACGAACTTGCTGTTGGACGACTTGGGTTTTTTCCCCGGCTTCTGTTGCATCAGGTGTGCCATTTCGAGGTACTTCTTCCCCAATTCAGAATCCGACTCCACCGGTTTCGCGGCCTGGAGCGAGCGGTGCACACCCTGGTAATCGTTCGGCAGAATCATCACCACCGGAATGCCCAGCAATTCGCGCACTTGATCGGGCGAGATGAGGCTTCTCCGGTGAACCCGATTGAGGACAATCGAGACCCGATCGGCCAGGTCGAGTTTTTCCAGGTAGCTCAATTTCTCGCGCGCCAGATGCAGCGATGGAATCTCGGGTGTGCACACCAGAAAGATCCGTTTGGCCTCGTGCATCACCTCAAGGGAGTACCGTTCCAGATTGCCGGAAAGATCGACCGAAACAAACTGGTAATTGCGCCGGGCGAAATCCATCAGGTGGCGCATTTGCGTAGCTTCGATTCGGAAGTCAGGGTCGATATGGCCGGCGTGCAGAATGTCGAGCGTCCCCAAATTGGTGACCAACTGAGGCCACAGGTTGATGTCCATGTCCAGAACATGCTCCACTGCGTCGACGATGGAATGCAAGTTGGAAAGCTTGAGCATGAAACGCACGATGCCGTTGCCCAAGTCCATGTCCATCATCAGGCCCTTCAAGTTCAGCTTGCTGGCCAGCGCGAAAGCGGTGTTGACGGCAGTCGTGGTGGTTCCAACTCCCGCCTTGGAGGGGAGGAAGGCGAAAATATTGTCGGCGGTCTCGATCTCCGGCGGGTTCTTCTCGATGATTTCCTGCAGCCGGCCGAGGGCCTCATAAATTACCTGGTGCTGAAACGGGGGGGCCAGAAACTCGCGAATCCCGGCGCGCATGACTTCCAGCAGGGTCTGCGGATCGCAGGAGCGATGCAACGCCACCACCTGAACTCCCGGTGTGTCGCGTTCGATGGTTTGCACCATTTCGAAGGCCCGGGACATGGATTCGATGCTTAGAAATATCACTTCCGGAGCATAGGCGCGAATGTAACGGCTGAGTTCCTGGTCGCTGACGTAGCGGTCCATTACGCGGAGGATTGCCACTTGACCAAGCTCGGTCAAAACACTCTCGATCCGCTCTCTGAGCTCCTGGTCCGGACAGATGACGAATCCCCTCAGCATATTCTGGCCCTCAGGTCCAAGATATTGCCAGGTCGGAAGACAAGACAATTAGGGGACCACTTTAGATCTACTCAGCGGCTTCCCCTAAGACTTTCAAATCGCAGCGACCGGCTTAGCTGCTTGGCACTGCCGGCGTCTGCGGTTTCGTTGTCCGGTCACCGTCCCCGGCTCCGCGCCAGACAAAAATGGAAGAGCCGGTGTGGGGGTACAGCGGTCACGCCAGCCCTTCCCGCCTCGTGATGGCTAATCTGGCTCGTTTCGTGAGATAGGCTGGAAGAACCGGTGGTTTCCGTCGAATGCGATCGCGCCCACGCGTTGGCGTGGGGCAGTCGTATTTCGCCAACCGAAAAACTCACCCCGCAGTCCTCCAACTTTTCTCACTATTCTCATCGGCGTAGTCGGACGGAAACCTTAGGGGATTCTGCGGAGTTCGACGTAAGGAATACCGCGGGACCGCACCCGGCCCGCTCCCCCTGCCGGCTTACACCCCCCGTTTGTTGCCGAACAGATCAATGTGCAGCCGCGGGCAGTAGCGGAACCCGTGATATTTGCAGGCCTCCACCAGCCATTGCGCGCGATCCCAAAGCGTCTGTGCGTCCACTCCTTCGGGCATCAGCAGCACCCGCGCCGGCTCGGCTTTCAGCTCTTCCACCAGCGGCAGCACTTCCTGCAGGTCTTCCGGGCGCATGATGACAAATTTGAGCTGGTGTTCGTAGTCGGCCATCAAGCGCGCCAGCACCTCTTTGTTAATTCGCATCTGATCGTGCTGCGCGGCGCGTTTGCCGCCGTCGCGGCGCAGCGGAGTGGAGTTCGAGAGTTTGGGTGAGATGCTCATCAGGTCGCAGTCGAGGGTCTGGAACACGGTTCCCGCCGTTTCAATGGTGATGTGCTTTTCGAGATCCTTCAGGCGCCGGGTGAACAGCGGCAACTCCTGCTGGAGCATCGGCTCGCCGCCGGTGACCACGGCGTGATGGATGCTCCAGTGGTTCCGCACCTTGCCGAGGATGGGGCCGAGATGCATGTCCTCGCCTTCCGGCTCCCAGGAGGTATAAGGAGTGTCGCACCAGACGCAGCGCAGGTTGCACCCGCTGGTGCGAATGAACACCGACGGAACTCCCGCCAGCATTCCTTCGCCTTGAATCGAGACGAAAATTTCGGCAATCCGGATCATGTCTGCGACCTCGTCACTAACGGATCGGCGACGCCCGCTTGGGCGAATCCTTTGGCGCGCAGCAGGCAGGAATCGCAGGCTCCGCAAGGGAGGCCCTCGGGCGACGGGTCGTAACAACTGTGAGTGAGACTCAAGTCGACGCCCAAATCCAGGGCGAGCTTGATGATTTCGGCCTTGGACAGCCGGATGAGCGGAGTATGCACGGTGAAATGAACGGCGCCTTCCACCCCCGAGCGCGTGGCCAGGTTGGCCAACTGCTCGAAGGCGTGGATGAACTCGGGACGGCAGTCGGGGTAGCCGGAATAGTCCAGGGCGTTCACTCCGATGAAAATGTCGGCGGCTCCGAGCACCTCGGCCCAAGCCAGGGCGAAGGACAGAAATACGGTGTTTCGGGCGGGAACGTAGGTAATCGGAATTCCGGCCGACATTTCGTCCAGGCCGCGGCCCTTGGGAACATCGATTTCGGCGGTGAGCGCCGAGCCGCCGAACAGGCGCAGGTTGACGGGCACCACCAGATGGCGCGCGGCGCCCAGCGAGGCGGCCAGCCGGCCGGCCGCCTTCAGCTCCACACGGTGCCGCTGCCCGTAGTCGAACGACAGGGCATGGCAGGCAAAGCCCTGGCGGCGGGCGTAGGCCAGGCAGGTGGAAGAGTCCAGACCCCCGCTGAGCAGGCAAACGGCATTCGGCGTCGCACTCATGCTATTCGTCCTTGGGCAATTTCCAGCTTAGAGCATATCCGGCGAGCGGGAACAGCGCGACGGCGGAGAGGGCGGTGTGCAGCGAGTAGTGGTCGGAAAGCCACCCGGTGAGCGGGATGAAGACCAGGCCGGCGGTGCCCCAGGCGAACCCCATCATCAACGCCGAGACGGTCCCCGCCTGCGACGGCACCAGGTTCTGTGCAATCACCACGTTGACCGGAATCGCAAACAGCAGGATCAATCCTCCCAGGCCCAGGCTCACCAGGCCGATCGAAGCGGGACCGAACAGAAACGCCAACAGGAACGGCACGCTGCCAATCATCGAAATGAGTATGATGCGGCGCCCGCCAAAGCGGTCCGCCAAGTGCCCCCCGGCAAAGCCGCCGAGTGCGCCGGCGGTCAAAAAAATGGTTAGCGCAAGAGCGGCGCGTTCAATCCCCAGGCCTCGTTCCCGGCTCAGATAGAGCGGCAGAAACTGGGTGAAGGTGACCTGTACGATGGAGCGGATGAAAACCAACAAGTAGAGCAGAGCCAGCGGCTTCCAGAAGGCCCGCAGCGGGGCGAAATCGAATTTTGTCCCGATGGCCCCGGCGCTCCAGGTGGTCCGCGGCATGGCGGTGAACAGCAACACCGACATCAGAACTCCGGGCAGCGCGGCCCAAGGGAGGTAACGGAGGTTGACGTGTTCCACCAGAAACGAGAAGTACAGGGGTCCGAACCCGACGCCGAGCGTGCCGGCGCTGATGAAGACGGCCATCCAGCGCCCCTTGTTGCGATCGATGGCGGCGGTGGCCCGCGCCGCGGCCTGCGGGTGAAACGAAGAGATTCCGGCGCCGCCCACCAGCACCGCCAGCATGGCCCATGCATAGCCCGTGGCCAACCCGACCAGGGTCAGGAACACCGCCGCGGCGGCCGGCGCCAGAGCGGAAAAAAGACGCGACTGGAAACGGTCGGAAAGATACCCGTAGAGCGGCTGCGTCACCGAAGACGAGAAAACCAGCACGCCGGCCAGCCATCCGGCCTGGGAGAAAGAAAGTCCCAGCCGGCTGCCCAGCAGAGGCTGGAACACACTGAGCGCGCTCGAATACATATCCACGCTGAAATGGCCCATTGAAAACAGAGCGAGCGCCAGCAGGCCCGGGCCGAAAAGACTCCGGCGCGACCGGCCCGAGGAGGCCTCCAGAATTGCGGGTTCCGCTTTCATTTGGAGATTGGCGTGGGACAGTCACCAGTATAGCCGACGGGCCGCCGGCGGCCTTTCCCGCCGGATGCTTTTCAATACAGCGGCGGTTCGCCGGGTGGCCGGGTTTTCCAGCGGCGATGAATCCACAGCCACTGGTCCGGGTACTCGCGGACGGCCTGTTCCACCGCGCGCTGCGTGCGTCGCGTGTCTTCGATCGCATCGCCGGTCATTTCCACCGGCGGATAAAATCGAAGGACGTAGCGCCGCTCGGTTTCCGACCAGATGGCAAAGCCGGGGACGACAGCCGCGCCGCTGCGGGCGGCCAGCCTGGCGAACAACGGGCTCGAACACGCCGGCCGGCCGAAGAAGTCGACAAAAACGCCTTCGTCGAGTCCGGTGTTCTGGTCGATCAGAATTCCCACGGCTTCGTTCGCCTGGAGTGCTTTCAAGATCGACCGCGCGAACTGCTTCTTGCCGATCACCCGATTGCCCGAGCCGGCGCGCACGCGGGCCACCCAGGCGTCGAGTAAGGGGTTGTCCAGGGGCCGCACCACCACGTGCATCGGGGCCGTCATAAACGCGTGGGCATAAGCGCTAAGCTCCCAGTTGCCCAGGTGCGCGGTGGCAAACAGCACTCCCTTGCCGAGGCGCAACGCGTTCTCGAAGTGATGGTAATCCTGGTAGCGAATCCAGCGCTGGATATTCCCCCGGTCAATGCGGGGAAACCTGGCGGCGGTGGCCGCCAGCCGGGCCAACGAAACAAACACGCCGTCAACGATGCGCTCCCGGTCGCCGGCGGAAAGCTCGGGGTACGCGAATTCCAGGTTGCGCCGGGCGACGTTGCGCCAACGGGGAACCAGGCGGTCTACCACGGCGAGGCAGGCCCGCGCCAACGCCAACGACGCCGAACGGGGCAGCCGGCCAACCAGGCCCATGGCGATCCGCGCAATGGCGTACTCGATTCGGATACGGGTTGGTGTGCGAGACCGCAAGCAGACATTGTAGCGGCTCCGGAAGGCAGCTTCCCCACCAGAGTTCAGCGCCGGCTCGTCCGCTTCTTCAGATTGCTACTTCGCCGGCTTGCCGGGTAGCATTCTGATACCGTTTTCGGTTTCCTCCCTGCGGTAGGCGACTTTAAGGCAATCCGGACACAGCCCGTGGCTGAAATCCGCCTTCGAATGCCGGCTGATATACGTCTCCAGTTTCTCCCACTCGCCTTGTTCGTCCCGGATCTTCTTGCAAACGCAGCAGATAGGCAGAACGCCGTAGATGCCGTCGAGGTCTGTTGCCAGGGCTGCGCCGGGCGCCGCCGAGGCTTCGACAGCGATCTCGGTGCAACTGCCGATGTAGCCCTGGAACTCTCCAGAGGCACTGAAGTAAGGGGCGCCGTGGTCGCGAACCCAGCGGAATTCGCCATCTCCGCGAAGCAGGCGGTAGCGCATCTCGAAGGCCTCCCGGCGCTCGAACGCCTCTCGATAGCCAGCCTGGCAGCGACTCCTGTCTTCGGGGTACACACCCTCCCGCCAGCCGTCCCCGGCCTCCTGCTCCATGCTTCGCCGCCGAAAGGATAGCCAGCGCTCGTTAAAGTAATCGTGCAGGCCGTCCCGGCCGGAGCGCCAGATCATCACGGGCGCCTGGTCTACCAGGCACTGATATTCGTAATGAGAGAGACGTCCCTTCAAGAATGACTCCATCCGGTTGCTTTGCAAACCGGGTTCCAATGGGAAGCGAGAACGGCCGCGGACATCTTCGAGGGAATAAATCGGTATCGCCGGACGCGATCTCGGTGTGTAATAGAAGTAGGCGAGGGGGGCAGTCACCGGTGGGCAAGGAAGGCGGTTCCGGCCATGAAAAGGCCCGCGGTTTTGATTGTCGACGATGAGGAGGGCATCCGCAACTACTGCGCCGAGATCCTCTCGGAAGCGGGTTACCGTGTGCTTCAGGCGCCGGATGGGGATAGCGCCGTGGCGGTCCTCGACGGCGGCGAAGTGGCATTGGTGCTGCTCGACCTCTGTATGCCCGGCATGACGGGCCTGGATCTGCTCGCCAGGATCAAACCCGGGGATTCGGGCATCGACGCTGTCATCATTACCGGCAATGCATCGGTTCGGACCGCGGTTGAAGCAATGCGCGGCGGCGCCTACGACTACATCGAAAAGCCTTTCGACGGCGACCAGTTGCTGGGCCTGGTCCGCGATATCTTCGAACAGCAACGCTTGCGCGAGGTGAACCAGCCGTTCCGCGCCCTGCTCGAGGGCAACGCGCAATTCAGCGGCCTGGTGGGCAGCTCGCTCCGCATGCAGGAGCTGTACCGGCATATCCTGCGCGTGGCTCCCCGGCCCGAAACCGTTCTGATCACCGGGGAGAGTGGAACCGGCAAGGAGTTGATCGCCCGCGCGGTGCACCAGTTGAGCCCGAGGAAAGAGAAGCCGTTTGTGGTGGTGGATTGCGGCGGAATCAACGCCAACGTCATCGAGAGCGAGCTGTTCGGACACGTAAAAGGCGCTTTCACCAGCGCCGTGCAGAACCGCACCGGGCTGTTGGCGGAAGCCGCCGACGGGACGGTGTTTTTCGACGAGACCGGCGAACTGCCTCCAGACCTCCAGGTGAAGCTGTTGCGCGTGCTGCAGGACCGCACCTTCCGGCCGGTCGGCGGCGACGGCACCATCCCGTTTCGAGCGCGGGTGGTGGCGGCCACCAACGCCGACCTGGAGCAGATGCTCGACTCGGGAAAGTTCCGTAAGGATTTTTATTTTCGTCTGAACGTGCACCGCGTCGAGGCCCCCACCCTGCGCAGCCGGAAGAGCGATATCCCCATGCTGGCGCAGCACCTGCTCGAGCGCCACTCGACCGACCGCAAAGAGCCGGTCACGTTCGGAGGGGACGCCCTCACGCACCTGCTCCGTTACGATTGGCCGGGCAACGTACGCGAACTCGAAAACTGCGTCATCCACGCTCTGGCGGCGGCCACCGGAAACCTCATCGAGCCCTACCACCTGCCGCCCAATATTCGCCCGCCGCAAAGCGCCGCTCAGGAAGCGCCGCGGCTGAGCTATCTCCAGGAGGCCGAGCGCCGGGCCATTTTGGAAGTTCTGAACCTGTCGGGAGGTAATCGCTCGCGGGCGGCGGAATTGCTGGGCGTGGCGAAGACAACCGTGTACCGGAAAATGAAAGAATACCGCATCGAAATCCCCGAAGAGATCAGCGACAAAGAATCGCCGGGACCGGCGGATTAGTTTTTGGACGCGTTGTTCGGGATGGGGTAGCCCCGGATGAGCATGAACGTCCGGTTCCAGCGTGTCTTGGTGAAAAAGTGCGTCGCGATGTCGAGCAAGTGCGAAGGACTGATGGAGGAATTCACCAGCGCCTCGGTGGGAGCATCGAAAGACCAATAGATAATCAGCGGCTTGCCGATGATATTTTCCCGCGGAACGAAGCCCCAATAGCGGCTGTCGAGCGATGAGTCGCGATTGTCTCCCATGGCGAAATAACAGTTGGGCGGAACCACCACTTCCCCGTTTTTCACGTCGTTTTCCAGCATGTCGACGGCACGTTCGTCGACACGGGTGTTGGTTTCCGTGGGGAAATCGTCGCGGTAGGAGTCGAAGTAGGGGAGCTTGTTGTATTTGTACGGCTCGTCCAGTTTCTGTCCGTTCAGATAGACCTGCTTGTCGACCAGGTGAATGCGGTCTCCCGGAACGCCGATCACCCGCTTGACGAAGGTCTGCCGGATGTCCACCGGGTAGCGGAAGACGATGATATCGCCGCGCTTTATCGGATCGTAGGGCAAGAAGTGCTGGCTGATGGGCCCCGCGGGCGCGTAGGCCAGCTTGTCCACCAGCAGGTGGTCTCCAATCAGCAGGGTGTCTTCCATGGAACCGGTGGGGATGACGAATGCCTGCACCAGCGTGGTGGTGCCGAACAGCAGCAGCAGGATGGTCACCGTCCATTCGGCGATCGTTCCGCGCGGGGGGTCGGGCTGTTTTTTCCGCCGCGCGGCGCCGCCCGCGCCGGTGGCCGCCTCGGGCGTGCCGAGTCCGCTCTGCTTCACTGCATTCGTCTCACTTGATGATTGGGCCAAAATCGCTCATCTCCGGCAAGCCGCACCGCCGGGCCGGCCAGTTCGGGTTTGCTACTGACTATTCTACCGAATCTACTCCCGTCTGGGATTGGCCGGCCGGCCTGGCAAAACGGCGGAGGCTCAGGATCTCGGTGGCCGAGATGTAAAAGTTCAGCAAACCGACGCCGCTGAGGGCGCCGCGAAAGTACGGGCTCATCCAAACCGGGCGCAGGCTGGGCCAAAGCGAGAGGATGAGGTTGGAATCCCAATTCTCCAGCCAGGGGAAGACCAGCAGGAACGCCCCCAGCTCAAAGCAAAGGATGGCAAACAATAACGCGCCCAGCTTGTACACCCAAAGGTTTCGGGGACCTTCCTCGGAGGGCGTCTGGTCCGGGGGATAGCCGTTGTTTTCGAGCCCCGGCTGGGGTTGCTGCGTCATCAACTCATTCCCCCACACGCAAATAACAGCCGCTGGCCGTCCGGGGGCGGCGTAACGGCGCCGCAAAAGGCGTCCCTTCTCCGCACCGGACGGTAACTGAGCCGGTGCAACGGGGTGGGACCCAGCCGCGCCAGCGCCTCTAAGTGCTCGCGCGTGGCATATCCTTTATGACGTTCCAGGCCGTACTCCGGATAGATGGAGGCCCAGGCCTCCAGGCAGGCGTCGCGGGAAACCTTGGCCAGAATGGAGGCGGCGGCGATGCAGCGCACCCGCGCATCGCCGCGCACGATGCCCTGCTGCGGCAGCGCGCAATTCAACCGCATTGCGTCCACCAGCAGATAGTCCGGCGCAGGGTCCAGGCTCTCAACGGCGCGGCGCATTGCCAGCCGGGAGGCCTCGTAGATGTTGAGGCGATCGATCTCGCCGGCGTCGGAGGCGGCGACGGCCCACCCGGCCGCCCGCTCCCGGATCAGATTCGCCAGCCGCTCGCGCTCGGCGGCGTCCAGCGTCTTGCTGTCCGCCAGCCCGGCGATCGGCCGTCCGCCATCCAGCACCACGGCCGCCGCGAATACGGGCCCGAACAGCGAACCGCGGCCGGCCTCATCGGCGCCGGCAACCCGGGCGAAGCCGCGCTGGTGCAACTCCCGCTCCAGCCGGGAATCGCAGCGGACTCCCGCTTTCCGATCTTTTTTTTGCCGCGCCACGATACGGAAGCGAATCCGGCGTATCCTACTGCTGTCTTTCTTTCAAACGGGCGGCCTTCCCGCGCAGCTTACGCAGATAATACAGCTTGGCGCGCCGCACCTTGCCCGTCCTCACCAGGTCGATGTGATCGATTACCGGCGCCTGCAACGGGAAGATGCGCTCGACGCCCTGGCCGAAACTGATTTTCCGCACGGTGATGGTTTCTCCCATTCCGCTGTTGTTGCGGGCGATGACGGTGCCTTCGAAAACCTGCAGGCGCTCTTTGTCGCCTTCACGGATGCGGACGTGCACCCGAATGGTATCGCCCGGACGAAACTCGGGGATATCATCCCGCTTGTACTTGTTCAAAACCTTCACCAACGCTGGATGTGTCATGTTAGAAATTCCTTACTTAACGATAACCTGTTCCCACTATGCCCTGCCTTACTGCGGCGGAACACGATCGAGGAGATCGGGCCGGTTGCGAGCCGTCTTGTCTCTCGCCGCCTGCCGGCGCCAACGCTCGATTTCGGCGTGGTTGCCGGCCACCAGCGCCTCCGGCACGCGCCAGCCGCGATACTCGGCGGGCCGCGTGTACTGGGGACAATCGAGCGCCGCCGTCTCAACCTCGTCGCGGAACGATTCCCGCACCGACGAGGCCTGGTTGCCGAGAACCCCGTCCAGCAGCCGCGCCACCGTATCGACCACGATGGCGGCTGCCAGTTCGCCGCCGCTCAGCACATAGTCGCCGATCGAAATCTCTTCATCTGCCAGATGCTCAGCCACGCGTTCGTCGATGCCCTCGTAACGGCCGCACACCAGCAGCACTTCCTCAAGTCCGCTCAGGCGCCGGGCATCGCGCTGGTTGAACTTCCGTCCCGAGGCCGACAGCACCAGCACCCGCCGGCGGCTGGCCTCGCGCTCCGGAAACAGGCTCTCCACCGCCCGGAAAACCGGGTCGGCCTTCAGCACCATTCCTTCGGCGCCTCCAAAAGGCCGGTCGTCCACCGTGCGGTGCCGGTCGAAAGTCCAATCCCGAAGATCGTGAATGCGAATTTCGACCCGGCCGCTCTGCCGCGCCCTGGCCACCACCCCGTGCTCGAACGGTCCCCGGAAGAACTCCGGAAAAATCGTGAGCACATGAAACTTCATGAGCGGTTCAACTCCAACAAACCATCCGGCAGATCCGCCTCAATCCGGCGGGCGGCCACATTGATGACCACGCAAATGGCCCGGTTGAAAGGGATCAGGAGCTCTTCGGTTCCCCGCTCGCCGCCGGCCAGCTCGAGCGTCACGGCGCCGGCCGCTTCCCTAACGTTCGAAACGGTGCCCAGCGTGCGGCCCGATTTTCGGTCGACCACCTCACAGCCGGCCAGATCCGAAACGTAAAACTCGCCGTCTGCGAGTAACGGCCGCTCCGATTCCGGTATGCAAACTTCGCCACCCACCAGCGGCTCAGCGTCGTTCATCGAATCGACGCCGCGAAACTTCATTACCAGCCGCTGCTGAATCCAGCGGACCGATTCCACTTCCAGCTTGCGGCCCTGGGAGCCACCCACGCCGTCCCGCGGAAAAACCACCACGCGGCGCAGATCGCTGTAGCGTCCGGCGTCGGGGTTGTACGCTACCGCATACAGCTCCCCTTTGACGCCGCGCGTGCGGACAATCCCGGCAATCGTCACCCACTCGGAGTCGCCCACCGCGCGTGAAACGTTGCCAGAGCGCACCGGGTTACCAACTGCTCCTTAAACCGCTACTCGAGGATTTCCAGTGTGAAGCGCCGGTTCAACTTCATGCCCGCGGCGCCGAGAAGCGTACGGATGGACCGAGCTGTCCGCCCCTGCTTTCCAATCACTTTTCCAAGATCGGTTGGATGAACGCGGAGTTCCAGCACAGTCACTTGTTCGCCTTCTACTTCCCGTACTTTCACGTCTTCTGGAATGTCCACCAGAGCTTTCGCGATGTCCTCAACGAGTTCTTTCATCCCAGCCATCCGAGGACCTCCCGTTCTGAGTCGATCATAGCATTTCAGTCCGTGCTCCGGAGATGGATGATGGAATTGCACCGGCCGTCCCGGGGCTGTGGGCACCCGGACGGAATGTAAAGGGTCCGCGTCGCCCGCCGAAGTGCGGGCGCGGAGCCAGCAGCCCGTCAGGCGACCGGCTCGGCCACCGGGGCCGGATTGGCTTTCACCAGACGCCGAACGGTGTCCGACAACTGCGCTCCCTGGTTCACCCAGTGTTCGATGCGCTCGTGATCGAGCACAACCTGGGCGGGATGGGTCACCGGGTTGTAGTGGCCGACCACTTCCAGCGCGCGGCTGTCGCGGGCGCGGGTTTTCTCGATCACCACCAACCGATACGTCGGCTTTTTCTTGGCGCCAAAACGCGCCAGTCGAATCATTACCATAGACTTCGCTGCTCCTTCGAAAATTGCGCCCGAAACTCCAGGCGGTGGGGCCGTTTCCCGTTACCGCCGGGCCGGCCGAAACCGGCCGCGCGCGCATCCACTACATGCGCCCCTCCAGAAACGGCGGCAGCTTCATTTTGCCCAACTTCTTGCCAAGCATCCCGCCGGTGAAACTCTTCATCATTTTGCGCGCTTGCGCGTACTGCTTCAAGAGCTGATTGACTTCCTGAACGGTGGTGCCGCTGCCGCGCGCGATGCGCCGGCGCCGCGTGCCATTGATAATCATGTGATTATTCCGTTCCTTGGGCGTCATGGAATCCACAATCGCCACCACCCGGGTGATCTCCTTTTCATCCACCTGGAGATTCTTCAAACCCTTGATGGGCCCGATGTTGGGCATCATCCCGAGCAGCGATTCGAGCGGCCCCAGCTTGCGCAACTGCCGGAGCTGATCGCGAAAGTCCGCCAGCGTGAACTCGTTGGTGATGAGCTTTCGCTGCATCTCCTCGGCCTTTTTCTGGTCGATGTTTTCTTCCACCTTCTCGATCAGCGAAAGCATATCGCCCATGCCCAGAATGCGCGAAGCCATGCGGTCGGGGTGGAAGGCTTCGAGGGCATCCGGTTTTTCGCCCAGGCCGACAAACTTCAGCGGCTGCCCGGTGACGTGGCGGATGGACAGTGCGGCGCCCCCACGAGCATCGCCATCCATCTTGGTGAGCACAACACCGGTGATTCCGAGGCGCTGGTGGAACTCGGCGGCGCTTTTGACGGCGTCCTGGCCGGTCATGGAGTCGGCCACGAACAGGATTTCGGTGGGCTCGAGCAGCTCCTTCAACTGTTGCAGCTCGGCCATCAGCTCCTCGTCGATGTGCAGACGGCCGGCGGTATCCACCAAAACCACGTCGCGGCCGGTCTGGACGGCCTCGCGGCGCGCCGAACGGGCCAGCTCGGCCGGCGTCTTCTCTTCGGGCAGGCCTTCGTAGACCGGAATCCGGATGTCCCTTGCGATCACGCTTAACTGCTTGCGTGCCGCCGGGCGATACACATCCACCGATACCACCAGCGGGAAATGGCCTTCCTTGGTCGCCAGAAACCGGGCCAGCTTGCCGGTGGTGGTGGTTTTCCCGGAACCTTGCAGGCCGGCGATCAGGATTACGGTCGGCGGCGTATTGGCGAAGCGCAGCCGTGAGGGATGCGTGCCCAGCACCGCGATCAATTCGTCCCGGACGATCTTGACAACCTGCTGGGCGGGAGAAAAGGAGGTCAGAACCTCCTGCCCCATGGCTTTTGCCTTCACCCCTTCCATAAACTGCTTGACCACGCGGAAATGCACGTCGGCCTCGAGCAAAGCGACGCGGATTTCCTTGAGCGCCGCTTCCATATTCTCGGCCGTAAGTTTTCCCTCGCCACGGAGGTTCTTGAAGACCCTCTGCAGCTTTTCCGATAACGAGTCAAACATATCGTTGGGGATCGATTCGTTCAGGCTCCGGAGGATTGTAGCAGCCGGACGAAGACACCAGCCATTCCTGCAGGCGCCATTTCATTATACATAGGATTTTCACCGTCTTGCAGGGCCGGAGCCAAGGCGAGGACCAGCCGGGTTGCTGCCGCGTGGCTGCCGGGAGCAGTGGCGCGAAGCGGATGGAAAATAGCCCTAACCTTCCGAGAATCTTGCCGATAAGCAGGAAAGTGGTGGCGCCTTCGCCCTCCGGCCGGCGAAGGCCGAAGGCGAGGGTCCTCAACCACGAGACGCGCCAGGCTGTGGCGGGGCATCAACCGGCCGCCGGCGCATTCACAGCTCGAAGGAAGATTGCGTGAAGCACCGCCCACATACAATCAAACGGCGCCTGGTCAAAGGGATGCGGCTGGTCCGTCGAATTTTGCGGGTGTCCGCCCGCGGCAACCTCCGAGAACCACTGCCGTGTTCCGAACTGCGATCCTTCCGTGTTCCGGTTGTCCTCACCTTGGCGCTCGCAGGTACGCTCGCAGTTTGCGTTTGCGCCGCCGCCGTCTGGAACAACCCGGAGTTCGTCCTTCTGACCAGCGCACCGGTTCAGTTTCGGGATTTGTTTGGGTTGCTCGCTCCACTCGTCCTGATCCTGCTGGCTGCCGTCTACACCTGTTCGGTGACCTGCCGGAATGTCCGTATCCGCGAACTGGTGCGCGACAGAACGGCGGAGCTGACCGCGGCGAACCAGCGCCTTTCGCGTGAGATCCAGGAAAGGCAACAGGTCGAGAAGCAGCTCGCCGTGGCCCGCGATTCGGCCATCCAGGCATCCAACCTGAAATTGCAGTTCTTGGCTAATACCAGCCACGAAATTCGAACACCGCTCAACGCCGTCATCGGCGCCGCCTGCCTGTTGCAGGCAACCGAGCTCTCCGGCGAACAGAGGGAACTGGTCAATACCTTGCGCGACAGCGGAAAGATATTGCTCGCGCTGATCAACGACCTGCTCGACTTCTCCAAAATCGAAGCGGGCAGGCTGACGCTGCAGAAAACCGACTTCCCGGTGGTGGAAACCGTGGAGTCGGCCGGCGAGATTGCCGCCGGTCTTGCCCACGCCAAGGGACTGGAACTCAACATCGACATCAATGCGAAAATCCCGGGTTCGCTGCGGGGAGACCCGGTGCGAGTCCGGCAGGTTCTTTTGAACCTTCTCGGCAACGCGGTGAAATTCACCGAAAAAGGAGAGGTGTTGCTGAAGGCCATCCTGGTGCAGGACGACGGCAGGACGTCGGTGATTCGTTTCGAAGTCGCGGATACCGGAATCGGGATTCCGCCCGCCATCCGCGACCGGCTGTTCAATGCTTTCACGCAAGCCGACGGAACTTCAACCCGCCGCCATGGGGGAGCCGGACTCGGATTGGCCATCAGCAAAGAACTGGTGGGGTTGCTGGGCGGCCAGATCGGCTTCGAGAGCACACCCGGCGTGGGCAGCAGATTCTGGTTTTCGGCGCCCATGGAGCGGTGCTCCCGCAGTCTTGAGAACGGCTCATCCAAGACGCGATGCCTGGAAGGAGTTCCGGTTCTATTGGTCGATCCGCACGCTTCGCGCTCAGCGATTCTGCATCGGTATGCCGCCCATACCGGCGCCACGGTCACGGTCGCTGCAACGCCGGAGGAGGCGCTGCGAACGATCCGGGAGTGCCGCGTTCTGATCGTCGCGCCGCCACCGGGCCATCGACACGTCCAGGAGGAGTGGAGAGAGATCCTGGAATCCGGTTTCTCGGACGGGGTCGGCGTCGTCTATATAGGCGCTCCGCCTCCCAGCCCGACGAATCGCCCCGGGGGCCAGCCGCTGCTGGTGGTGCCTACCCCGGTGAGGCGCGCGGAACTGATCTCGACGCTCGAGGCGGCCCTCGGCAACCCGCTGCCGCCCAGCTACCAGATTCTTCCGTGCGGAGCCAGGCCGGCACAAATCGACCTGCCGACCGGAACCACTTCCGTTCTGCTGGCCGAAGACAATCGCATGAACCAGAAGGTGGTGGGCCGGTTACTCGAGAAACTGGGCTGCCAGGTGTCGGTGGCCGAAACCGGGTTGGCCGCCGTGGAGCTGGCGTCGCGGCAGCCGTTCGACCTTATCGTAATGGACTGTCAGATGCCCCAAATGGATGGCTTCGAAGCAACCCGGCGGATTCGGACGCTGGACGGCGCGGCGGCCCGTACGCCCATCGTCGCCCTTACCGCCAACGCCTTCGCCGGCGACCGCGAGCGCTGCCTGGATTCCGGAATGGACGACTATCTCAGCAAGCCGGTGCAACCGGAAGCCCTCAGAGCCGCCCTGTGCCAGTGGGTTTCGCCCACGGCGTCCGGAACGATTCACCAGACCGCCGCCGGTAAAAGCACCGCTTTGGATTTCTCCGAAACGGCCGCGAATTCCTACCAAGAGGCCTGAATCACTTCCCCAGCCGGACTACAAGGTGAGACCGCCATCCACCGTCAGCACCTGCCCGGTGACATAGTTGTCCGGCTCGAGGAAGAACCGCACGGCGCGCGCCGTGTCTTCCGCCCGCCCGAAGCGGGCGACCACGTTTTCACGCAGGTAGCGGTCATACTTGCCGGAGGCGATGCTGGCTTCGGCCATGCCCGCCCGGTTCACACCGGGGCACACGACGTTGACGCGAATGTCGGCCTTCCCGCGGCACTCCCTGGCCAGAATGCGGGCGGCGTGAATCAGCGACGCCTTGGGCGCGGCGTAGGCGCTGGAGTTCGGAAACAGCGCGACTGCCTGCATGGTGGAAAACAGGACGATCGCGCCCGCGGTGCCGTTGGTCTGCATTCGTGCCGCCGCCTCTCGCGCCAGCAGGATGGGCGCCAGGAAGTTGACTTCGTGGGAGCGTCGCAGCGCCTCCTCCAACCCGGAAGGGTCGCTCACTCGGGCCGGTTCGCCGGAATAGACCACCAGGCCGTAAAGGCCCGGGCACCCGTCCAGGAGCCGCTTTCGGTCGGCCGGAAGGGAGATGTCGGCCTGCTCCAGCCGGGCCAGCGCTTCGAGCCGTTCCGCCCGCGCGCGGTTTGCGCGGTAGGCGACCACCAGTTTCGCTCCTTCGCGCGCCAGCAGCTCCACGCACGCGGAGCCCAAGCCGCCCGAGCCGCCCACCACCAGGATTTCCCTTCCCTCCAATGGCTCAGCCATTGCCGCCTTCTTCATCGAGCGGTATGGCGGCGCCAGCGCTGAAGTCCGGCGTCGGTGGTTTCGCGGAGACCGCCACCCCTGCGTATTCGAGCGGACGAGCCCGTTGTTCCATTACCAGGTAGCCGCAGCAGACGATGACGAGAAACAGGAACAACACTTCGCTGTCGCCGAGATTGTACTCCACCATCCCCTCCACCAGAATGGCGACGATCGCCGCGATGGCGCCTCGCAACACCCAGACGACGTCGCCGGCCGGAGGCCCGGCGCGCCGCAGCGCCCGGTGAAAATCGAGCAGAATCATTCCCAGCATCCACATCATCGCCAGCATGGTGGGAAGCCCGCGCTCGGCGGCGTATTGCAGATAGATATTGTGAAGGTGTTCGTAGTAGCCCACCGGAAGCGGGCGCGGGATATCGGCGGGCACGAACTGGCGGAACTCGGGTCCCACCCGCATGGGTCCCACGCCGAACCAGGGATGCGCCTTAATCATCTCGATGCCGGTGCGGGCGGTGACGATGCGGAACTGGTTCGAATCGAGGTTCCCCTGCGGCGCGACAAAAGAATGAAGCCGCTCGCGTACGGCGTCCGGCGAAGCCACCACCACCACCAGCGCCACCACCGGCACCATCAGCAGCCATTTCTTTTTCCAGCACCAGATCAGGTACAGTCCGCCGAGGAAACACCCCATCCAGACGCCGCGGGTGAGGCCAATCACAATCGAGCCGCCAACAATCGCCGCGCCCGCCGCGGCGTACCAACGGGAATTCGCCCCGCCGGAAGGCCAAAAGGCATAGGCCGCCAGCATCAGGAAAACCATCATTTGGAGACCGCCGAAGGTCATCCAGTGGCTCATGAATCCGGTAGTCCGCTGGACCACGTAGTACGGGTAGAAGGCCTCCCCCGCCTGCCTGGCGGCGATATACTTCAGGGCGAACTGAACAAAGCTCACTCCCGCCGCCGCTACCGCGGCCGCCCCCCACGCCGCCAGCAGGCGGCGGTGGATCCGCTGGCCACGCAGAGCGGTATAGACCACCGGCAACGTCAGCAGGACGTAGAACTTCTTTATCTGCGGGAGACCGCCAACGGGGTTGGCACTCAAGAACAAGGACACCAGCGTCCCCAGCATGAACAGGGATAAGGGTAGCCAAACGGGTGGGATGCGCCATCGGACACGCGCCGCCAACATCACCGCCAGCGCCGCTCCCAGCAGGATATTGGCGGCCGCGATGGAGACCAGCGGCGCTACCGCAAGCAGGAATGCCAGTACCGCGGCAGCCTGCTCCAGTCGTTGACGGTGGGTAGACACAGTACGTCTAAGCTCACTACTATCAAAGATCTACAGTATGACAGAATGGGAGTAGCCGGGACCAGACAAAGATGGAACTCTACATTCTTCGACACGGCATCGCCGAAGACGGGAAGCCCGGACAGTCCGATGCCGACCGGGCCTTGACGGCCGAAGGAAAAAAGAAACTTCGGGAGGCTTTGAAGGCCCTGCGTCGGGCCGGTGTTTCACCGGATTTGATCCTGTCCAGCCCCTACCGGCGTGCCCGGGAAACCGCCGCCGTCGCCGCTTCGATTTTCGGTTACCAGGGCGACGTCGTCGAAACGCGGGCTCTTACGCCGCTGTCGTCTCCCGAAGACGTGTGGAGCCAGCTCCGCACCCACAAAAACAAAGACCGCGTTCTGATCTCCGGTCACGAGCCGCTTCTCAGCACCTTCATCGCTTATCTGCTGGACGCGCCGTCGCTCACCATCGACCTGAAGAAGGGATCCATGGTCCGGATAGACATTGAAGTGCTGGGTCCGCGGCCCCGCGCACTGCTTCGCTGGATGGTGGTTCCGAGGCTCTTCCAGAAGCTCTGACGGCGCTCATCCACCGGGGCGCTTCGATCGGAAACTCCCGCTTGAGAAAGGCCAGCGCCTGTTCCCGCGTGGCCAGCCGGTTGTTGAGCTGCGCCTCCTCAACCGCATCCAGAATCTGCCGGTACAGCGGACCTTCGGGATATCCCTCGGCCTTCAGGTCGTCGCCGGTCACCAGGCGCACGGGGCGCAGCACCTCGGCCGGCAGTTCGGCCAGCTTCTCGCGGCAGAAATCGTAATTGGCCAGCGAGCGATGGCTGGCCTGGCAATCCAGGCGGTGCAACTCCAGGTGTTCCTCGAAGCGGTCCATCCGCAGGAATCGCTTCAGCGTGCTCGAACGCATCTGGTGTACGTGGCCGAAGCGCATGTGATTGCGCACCAGCGCTTCCACCTGTCCGATCTCGTCGTTGGAAAATCGCAGGCGCTCCAGAATCCGAACCGCCATCTTCGCGCCCAGCTCGTCGTGGCCGTCAAAGCGGATGCGCTCGGCCACACGGTAGGTAGGCGGTTTGCCGACGTCATGCAGCAGCGCGCCCAGCGCCACCGCCGCCGTAGGCTGCCGCAAGCCTTCGAGCAATAGCAGCGTGTGCGTCCAGACGTCGCCTTCCGGGTGGAATTCCGGCGGCTGCGGCACGCCTTTCATGGCGCTCACTTCCGGCAGAATCCGATCGAGCAGACCGCACTCGTCCAGGAATTCAAATCCCTGCCGGGCGCCGCCTTCGGTGAGTATGCGAACCAGCTCGTCGCGTACCCGTTCGGGGGCGATGCGGCCGATGCTGGCCGCGTGCAGGCGGATGGCCCCGAGCGTGGCGGCCTCGATGCGAAAATCCAGCCGGGCGGCGAAGCGGACGGCGCGTAACATGCGCAGGTGATCTTCCCGGAAACGCTCGGCGGCGTCGCCCACCGCCCGGATCAGGCGCAGCTCCAGGTCGCGGCGCCCGCCGGTGTAATCCAGGATTTCTCCGGTTTCGGGATCTTCCATCAAGGCGTTGACGGTGAAATCGCGCCGCAACACGTCGCGGCGGGGATCGGTTTCAAACGAGACCGCTTGCGGGCGCCGGCCATCGTGGTATGCGTGGTCGCTGCGGAAGGTCGCCACTTCGAAATCGTAGCCGCCCTGGTGAACGATCACCACCCCGAAGTGCGCCCCCACCAGACGTGAGCTGGAAAACAGTGGTATAACTTGCGAAGGAGTGGCGTCTGTCGAAACGTCGTAATCCTTGACCGCCCGGCCAAGTAGCTGGTCTCGAACACAACCACCGACGAAGAATGCCTGAAACCCACTTCTGCGTAAGTGGATCGCTACTGCTCTGGCGGCTTCACGGTGTTCGTCCGGGGTGGGCATCCTGCTCGTAGAATAGAACAAGGCGGCGGTGTGGCGTTCGGCGCCGAAAGCCGGCGTAAATTATGGATTCCTTTGCGGATCAGCAATCCAAGACCACGCGGGTGGTGGTTGCCACCACGGTTGCGCTGGCCTTTATCTCATTCTGGCGCGCCGCCGCCATCGTGCTCAGCGACCTTGCCTCCACCATGTTCTATGTCGGCGGCATCGCCGAGAAGAGCATCGGGCCGTCCGCCCCCTGGGTAGTGATGGGCGTGATGGTCTTCAGCTTCGCGGTACGTTCCATTTACCTGGAAAGCTGCGGCATGTTCGTTCGAGGCGGCGTCTACGTGGTGGTCAGGAACAGCCTTGGCCCCTTCATGGCCAAGCTTTCCGTTTCCGCCCTGGTGGTGGACTACATCCTGACCGGCCCCATCAGCTCCGTTAGCGCCGGCCAGTATCTGGGCCGCCTCGTCAACGAGTTCCTCGGGCTCATCCACTACACCCAGCGCGTGGATCCGAACTTGTTCGCCATGGGCTTCGGCGTCCTGGTCACCGTCTACTTCTGGTGGGAAAACGTCAAGGGCATCCACGAATCCAGCGGCAAGGCGCTGCGTATCATGCAGATCACATCCGTCATGGTGGCGATTCTGCTCATCTGGTGTCCGCTCACGCTGCTGTTCCAGAAGGGAGTACACCTGCCCCCGCTGCCGACCCAACACAGCTTGCAGACGCACTTTACCAGCGAATCGCTGGGCTGGCTGGAAGGCACCATTTGGCCCACGCTTGCCGGCGTCGGCCTGCTGATCGCCTTCGGCCACTCGCTGCTGGCTATGAGCGGCTTCGAAACACTCGCCCAGGTGTACCGGGAAATCGCCGCTCCGAAGATGAAGAACCTGATCATCACCGGCAACATGGTGTGCATTTACGCCATGATCAGCACCGGCCTGATCAGCTTTTTCGCGGTGATGATCATCCCCGACAACGTCCGGCCTCAATACTACGACAACCTGATCGGCGGACTGTCGATGAGCCTCATCGGCCCCCCTCTTCTCAAGCTGGCCTTCCATGTTTTCGTGGTCATCGTCGGCATCCTCATTTTGTCGGGGGCGGTGAATACCTCCCTCATCGGCGCTAACGGTATTTTGAACCGCGTGGCCGAAGACGGGGTTTTGCTCACCTGGTTCCGCCGACCGCACCGCAAGTTCGGAACCACCAGCCGGATCATCGACCTGATCGCGCTGTTGCAGCTTGCCACCATCTTGTTCAGCATGGGCGACGTGTTCCTGTTGGGAGAGGCGTACGCCTTCGGCGTGGTCTGGAGCTTCACCCTGAAAGGCATCGGCGTGCTGGCGTTGCGCTTCCAGCGTCACGACCAGGAATACAAGACACCCCTCAACCTCCACGTTGGCAAGATTGAATTGCCCATCGGGCTGGCCGCCACCACGTTGATGCTGCTGCTGGTGGCGATTGCCAACCTGTTCACCAAGAAGATCGCCACCATCTACGGCCTCTCGTTCACCCTGGTGCTGATGGTGCTGTTCATCATCTCCGACAAGTGGAATGCGCGCCGCGCCAAGAAAACCGACCCCTCGCTCGAAGAATTCAACATCGTTCTGCATGACGAGGCTGCGGTGCCGAAGCTGGCCCTCCGCCCCGGCTGCATCCTGGTGGCGGTGAGAAATTACGTGCGCCTTACGCCTCTGTTGAAGGTGCTGCACAAAACCAATCTGCGCCGGCACGACATCGTGGTGATGACCGTGCGCAACCTCGACGCGGGCGTCGGCGAGTATGACCTGGCCGACGACCAGATCTTCACCGACTATGAACAGGAGTTGTTCTCGCACGTCGTCGAGGCCGCCGAAAAAGAGGGCAAGCCTGTCGATCTGCTGGTGGTCCCGTCGGCCGAACCTTTCATCGCCATGGTGCGGACCGCGGTGGAGCTGAAAGCCAGCCGCCTGGTGCTGGGACTCTCGCCGAATATGAAGCCGGAAGAGTTGGCCCAGCTCATCGGCCTGGCCTGGGAGAAGCTGCCCGAGCCGAAGCAGAGCTTTTCACTCGAGATTGTGGATTTCGATGGAACTTCCCGTTTCGTCGACCTGGGACCTCACCCGCCGCGCCTGTGGCCCGAAGACCTGGACCTCCTGCATCAGATGTGGCTGCAGCTCGCCGATCACGACTGCCTGGGTCCCGCGCTGCACCATCGCGACATTGTCGGCTACGCGCTGCGGAGAATGGAGAAAGACCTGGCGTCCGAGCAGAGGGAAAAAGTGCTGGAGGAGCTCAAGCACGACGTCCACCTTTAGGTGGACGGACCAGCGCCCTACTTTTTCCGGGTGTTAGCTTTCTTTTCCGGCTCGCCGTTGGCGGCCCCGGGCGAAGTGCGCAGTACGGCGTCGAACAGCTCCTTCTTGGCGGCTTCTTTCTTGGTTAGCGGAATTTCGCACTTCCGGTAGTCGTGGTCCGAGTAGCACGTGCGGCACCGCACCTTGGCGGGCTCCGGGCCATCCAGCGAGACGATGGCGTGGTTTGTCACGCGCTTGCACCGCACACAGTAATCATCGACGTCGTCACCGAGCCTAAATTCGCCCATAATTTCTTTCCGGCGCTTCAGCGTTCAGACTTTGAGCAGTATATCGAATTGTCTTTTCCCAATGCCAGCCGTCCGCCGACGCCGGGCCGAGGTAACATCTTGTTATGCGCGGCAGGCACGTGGCGGTGGGGCGGCGGCGGCGGTGGCAATAGCGGCCGCGGGAGCCTTCTTTTACCTCAGGAATAAGCCACACGAACCCCGGCCGGCCCCACCGCCGAAGCCCGCCGTCTCCTACCAGCCGGGCAGCGAAGTCACGCTGACGGGAATCATCCAGGCGCAAAACGTAGTCCTCGTCCCGGCGCCGATGGACGGCGTGATGGATTACGTCGCCGTTGAGGTGGGCCAGGATGTGACCCAGGGCCAGCTTCTGGCCCAGATGCACAACGACTCTCTCAACCAGCAGTTGAAAAGCGGCGAGAGCGACCTCGCCCGCGCCCAGGACCGGATCAACACGCTTGAGTCGACGCTCGCCTCGGCACGCCTGGAGGCGTCCCGCACCGCCGCTGACGCGTCGCGCTCGCGCGGCGAGCTTTCGAAGGCCCAGCGCGCCAACGACCGGGCACAGATGCTGCTGAGCCGGGGCGCCGGATCGCGCAACGCCGCCGACCGCGCGCGGGAAGAGTACGATACCGCCAAGGCCGAGTACGAGTCGGCCCAGAAGCTGGCCGACGTCGCCCGGCAACGTGTCGAGGACCTTCGGCGCGAGATGGATACCGCCCGCGCACAATTCGAGGACCTGCAAAACAACCTGGAGCTCACCCGCCAGGGGCTGGAAAGCTCCGAGATTCTTTCGCCCGTGAACGGCGTGCTGGTCGCCGGCCGTTTTCACCAGGGCGACCCGGTTTCGGTCGAAGTCCCGGACGTGTTCACCATCGCCTCCGACCTGAACGCGCTGGAGGTGTCGGCCACGGTGCCGAAAGAACTGGGGCCATTGCTGCGGGCCGGCGACCCTGTCCTGGTTTTTCCGGGCGATGCACCGCAACCGGTCCCGGGCACCCTGCGCGAGGTTCAAGCGAACAGTGTTATCGTCGATTTTCAGAACGCTTCGCCGGTGGTTCGCCCGGGACAGAAGGCCCAGATCCGGATCAAGCTAACATAGAAAGTGCGGGGCGGATGTGGCAGAACAGGAGTATATTCATGGAATTTCTCGAAAGCAGTCTTCTTGAATTGATAACGCAGACATCCACCAACCTGCCGCCGGACGTGCGGGCGGCGATGGGAATGACGATGGAATCGGAGCAGCCGGCAACGCAGTCGCAGCAGGCGCTGCAAATTATCGCCTCCAACATCGACATGGCGCTCGACGATGAAGCGCCCATCTGCCAGGACACCGGCATGCCCACCTTCGTCGTTCATACGCCCGTCGGGGTGAACCAGTTGGAGTTCAAAAGAGCCGCGCGCGCCGCCGTTCGGGAGGCCACGCGTCGCGGAAAGCTGCGCCCGAATTCTGTCGATTCGCTCACCGGCAGCAACAGCGGCGACAACCTGGGCGAAGAGACTCCGGTGTTTCACTTCGAGCAGTGGGAGCAGGACGAGATCGAAGTGAAGCTCATCTTGAAGGGCGGCGGCTGCGAGAACAAGAACATCCAGTACTCGGTGCCCTGCATCCTCGACCATCTGGGCCGCGCCGACCGCAACCTCGAGGGCGTCCGCAAGTGCATCCTGCACGCGGTGTGGCAGGCACAGGGCCAGGGCTGCGCGCCGGGCGCGCTCGGCGTGTGCATCGGCAGCGACCGGGCCCACGGCTACGAGCTGGCGAAGTTCCAGCTTTTGCGCACGCTGGACGACACCAACCCCAATCCGGTGCTGGCCAAACTCGAAGCGCAGATCATGGACGAGGCCAACCGGCTCGGCGTCGGCGCCATGGGCTTCGGCGGCAAGGTCCTCGCTCATCGGCTGCAAGATCACGGCCGCCAACCGCCTGCCGGCCAGTTTCTTCGTCTCGGTGGCCTACGAGTGCTGGGCCTTCCGGCGTCTGGGTGTCCGGCTGGACGCGGAGAGCGGCGCCATCACCCAATGGCTTTACCGCGACCCGTCGCGGCCGGTGGAACGCATGGCGCGGGAAGTGGGTGTGGCGCTCTCGGGCCGCGAAGTGGTGCTCACCCCGCCCATTACCGAAGCAGCAGGTGCGCGCGCTGAAGGTGGGCGACGTGGTGCTGATCAACGGCGAGATGTACACCGGCCGGGACGCCGTCCACGCCTACCTGATGAAGAACGCGCCGCCGGTGGATTTGAACGGCGCCATCATCTACCACTGCGGGCCGGTGATGTTAAAGGAAGGCGACGAGTGGAAGGTGAAGGCGGCGGGCCCCACCACCAGCATTCGCGAGGAGCCCTACCAGGGCGAGATCATGAAGCGCTACGGGGTGCGCGCGGTGATCGGCAAAGGCGGCATGGGGCCGAAAACGTTGGCGGCGCTCGCCGAGCACGGCGGTGTGTATCTGCACGCCATCGGCGGAGCGGCGCAGGTCTACGCGCGAACCGTGGAGAAAGTGTTAGGTGTAAACCTGATGGAATTCGGCGTACCGGAAGCGATGTGGCATCTGAAGGTGAACGGCTTCGCGGCCATCGTCACCATGGACGCCCACGGCAACAGCCTGCACGCCGATGTGCTGGAAGAAACGGGCAAGGCGTTGGAGTCGCTGCAGCCCGCCTGACGACGCCGTTTGGTATACTCGTGGTTTCGGCCAGGTAGCTCAGTTGGTAGAGCAGCGGACTGAAAATCCGCGTGTCGGCGGTTCGATCCCGTCCCTGGCCACCATTTGCACCACACTCGGGTCTTCCCCGAACAGATCTGTTGCTATTGGTTACCCTTCAGAAGTCGGTAGAGTGGCATGCCGTTTGTGCAAGTGGCACTTGCACTATCCCGGTTGGGGGCAAAGTGACGCGCCCGAAGGGCGCCAAGAGTTGTAGCGTGAGCACAAGGCGTCAGGAAAACTCTGAGCCCGGTTCGCGGCCGCCGATCAGGTAATCGCGGAGAATCGCCACGGTTTCGGTCAACCCTTCCGCCTCGAGCATCTCCAGGTATTCCTCCGCAGTCTTTGCGGGATTCTTCAGGCTTTCACGATGAAGCCGCGCCGCATCAACAACCAATCCTGGGGCGAGGTCGAGAAATGCACGACGAACTCATCCGGATGCTGCGCCTCGATACCGAACGGGCTGAGCACATCGGCGGGAAAGTCGCGCACGTTCCGAGTGACTATGACGTCCGCGCACCCGCGAATGGCAGCGGCCAGCACATGCCAGTCATTCGGATCGGGCAGACGCAGACCCTCGATCAAGTCTTCGTAGCCGGTGACGAGCGCATCCTCTGCATGTTTATCCATGAGTATCCGGGTCCGCTCCAGCTTCTCGCGTGTCAGATCCGGACGGTTGCGCAGCAAACCTGGTCATCCATTCCTCGTGCACACCGGCCGACCATTTCGCGCGAAACAGCCCTGTCAAGGCCAGGTGCATCAGGAAATTGCCCAACTGTGAGCCATACAGCACGTCCGCGTCATAGAAAGTTGTAACACTGCCCACCGTTCAGATACCAAGTTGTTGGTCGTATTCGGCCAGTTCCCGAAGCGCGGCCCGCCGCTGTTCATCCATCTGGCGCTTGTATTTCAGCAGTGCCTGAAATCGGACGCGGCGGTGCGTGCCCACGCGTCTGTATTCGATCTTGCCACCGTCAAGCAATTGGATCAGCGACGGTCGCGAGATGTGCAGCATGTCCGCCGCTTCCTGTGTCGTCAGCTCCGTGTGAACCGAAATGATGGTCACGGCATTGCCGCGGGCCATTTCTTCCAGAATGCGCAGCAGGAGGCCAACCGCCGGTGCGGGGAGTTTCATCGTCGCCTGTCCGGAATCGTCGTCGACGATGCGCAGTTTCATTGCAGCGCCCTCTTTCAGACGCGACGCCAGCACCCGGCTGGTTTCTTTCGCGAGTCCGGCTTCCTCTTCGGTGGGAAGCGTTGCGGACAAAGCAGAATGCGCCATAGCCACCTCTTTCCAACCCTCCCCGTGATGGCATCAAGTCGAAGCAAACGAAAGAAGCGGCGTTGCTTGTCACTGACTGAGGGATCACCGCTAACGGGAGATCCGTATAGTGCTGTGCGATTCCGTCCCTGGCCACCGCCTACACTCACATCCGCCTCTGCCGAAAGAATCCCTTGGCACCTCTCTTCGCAAGGCAAAACTCCGACTTAGGAGCGAACATCTACAGGGTTCAAGAACTACGCCTGGGACTGCGATGTGCCGCAGCGAAGGAAGACGAGACGCTATGGCGCTCCGTCGCGCCCTGCTTGTCGAAATACGGAGGCGATCCTATAGGCCCTTCTCAGTTGCAGCCGGCACTACCGGCCGTAAGGGAATGGCGAGATGATAACGCGCGTGACGCCGTTCCCCGACACGGACGAGCGCCCCCTTTCCCACCAAGTCGGCGAGGTCGCGCGTTGTCGTTGCCGGCGATGCACCGGTAATTGTCGCGTAGTTTCCGGCACTCAAACCGCCCTTGAATCCTTCGGGTCCTTCTCGCAGCATGCGGAGCAGTGCCTTCTCCTGGCGGCTGTTGATCTCGCCGCGCAGACGATCGAGCAGGCGCGTCTTGTCGATGAGAAACTCGACCAGCGCGACGGTTCGCCGCTGAGCTTCAATCGCCGTTGCCGCGAACCAGGAAAGCCACGTTGTGATTTCGTTGTCCTTGTTAGCCGCTTCGAGTGCCTCGTAGTACGCCTTCCGCTTGGCAAGGATGGTGGCTGCCAATGCGATGAGTGTCGGTTGACGCGGAGTCTGCGCCAGCGCCTTTTCTGCGAGCGCCCGTGCAATCCGTCCGTTTCCGTCCTCAAAGGGATGAATGGAAACAAAGTAAAGATGGGCTATACCCGCTCTCGTCAGGCCTGGCAGCGGGTCGTCACCTCCGGGTGCCGTGTTATTAAACCACTTGACGAAACCTGCCATTTCTCGCGGCATCGCCGATGAAGGTGGCGCTTCAAAATGGACTTTCGGTGCATACACCACCCCGGACACCACCTGCATGGCCTCGACATCGGTCCGATAGCGGCCAATGTCCTTCAGATCTCGCCTACCCTGAACCAGCATGCGGTTCCATGCGAACAATATCTCGTCGGAAAGCGGCTCATCGAAGCGACGATATAAATCGACCATCATCCGGGCGATTCCTTGTTCCGCCGGTCCAACCCGCCGGTCTTCTGTGGAAAATCCGAGCTGTTCCCGGAGGGAGGACTGGACGCTCGCACGATCGAGAACCTCACCCTCGATCTCCGAGGTCGCCAGGGCTTCCATGCTCATTGCCTCAATCGTGAGGAGTTCGCTATCGTCCTTGCCGAGATGCTTGAACGTACCCACGAATACACCGGCCTCCAGCAGGAACTGACCTTCCGCCTCTTCCAGACGGGTTTTGTCCCAAGAGAAGTGAGGCCAGTCCGGTTTTTGCCAGTTCCAGGTCATGAGCGATTGAAACAATTCCTATCGCTCATTGTAATGCATTCTGTGAGCGATAGAAGATCCCCAACTACTCAGCGAGAGGTGGCACCAGATTGCGGCGTCGCAAAATTGTCATCTCTCTCGGCCACTCAATGTTTGGTGGCAGTTTCAAGTCGGTCAACGGGATTCCAAGGTCCGCAAAATGAATTGCGATCCCGAGAAGGAAGAAGTGATCGGCCACCCGGGAGCCGCTGCCTTATGCCGCAGACCCTACACTCCTCCAGGGCATGGCGTCCTGCGGAGCATCGTGAAGGTGTAGTGGTTGCTGCGTTTGAAGCGTCCGAATACGAATGGCGGGCCGCGTCGTTCGAGAGTACTCCAGCGGGAGTTTACACCAGCTTCGCGTGCGTCATTGCTGGCGGGTCAACAGCCAGTAGAAGGCTGGAAGGCCGGCCCCGGTTTCCAGGCAATCCTGCAACGCCACGACGAGACCGGGCGCGAGATCGCCCGCGGTCCAGCGGCCCAACAGCGTCCTTTCGTCGAGCATTCGAGTGTCTTGTTGCAGGGCCTCGATGCCGCCCTGGATTGGAAACTCGGGGCTGAGGATTCCGAGGTCGGGACCGAAGCGGTAGCGGCCCGTCACCGTCGCGCCGCTCTGCCGGAAGGATACGTGAAGGGCCGCCGGATTGGCCTGGTTCAGCAGGCTGACGTTCGGCCGTCCCAGGAAGACCAGATAGCCGGTCCAGTCGCCGGCAAGTTCGGCCGCGGTGGGTTTGCGGGCGCGCTGGTGTTGGAACAACAGATGGTGATCTTCGAGGGCCATCTTCTCGAAGGGGTAGTTGTTGCGCGCCATGACGAAGGTGGCGAATTCCATGCCATTAGGGAAGTCTCCGAGGTGCATCACGCCGAGGGCGTTCTGGTCGTCGATCACCTTGATGGTGTCGTACACCAGGCGATAGGGCTCGTTGAGGTAGTTCAGCAGCAGGATGTGGTCGTTCTTCTTGAAGTAGCGGCGGCTGTCGTTGGGATACGCGATCTCGCGGACTTCTGGGTCCCCGGGAAGCCACTCAATCTCGTAATTGACGACATGCCCCCGTGCCATGCCGTTCTCGATGCGGTCGAAGCGTTTCCAGAAACTCCCGCCCGCGAACAGGGCTCCGAGTTGCTCCGCACCCCCGCCGGGCATGGCCGTGCGGACTCGTTCCTCCCACCCGAGCAGGTTGTCCTCGGCGAACGAACCCTTCCAGAAAGAGTCGCGGAAGATGCGGCGTTTTTCGAAGTCGATGCGGACCTCGCCGGTGTTGAGCAGGCTCTTGAGCGGCAGCGTCGGAGCCTCGCGAAGTACGGATTGCAGTTCGACGGTCGGCTGCGAACTGAAAAAGTCCGGTGTCTCGGCCCCGCGCGCGACCGCAGCCCCCACATCCTCGCGGAGAGCGCCGATATCCGGGGAAAGCGGGTCGTATTCAAACTGAATGAAGCGTGAAGTGAAAGCCAGGAAGCGCATGCGCGCCTGGCCCTGGAGCACCGCATCGTTCGTGCCGGTGATGTGGAATGAGGCGACGAAGCCGGCGAGGTTGTTAACCGCGGCGGCGTTTTCGAAGGTGCGGAACTTGAGAATGCCAGAAGCCCGCGGAACCGGCGATCCGTGGTCGAGCTGGTAGAGGCGAACGAACAACGTGGTATAGTCATCGAGCACTTCGCGGACGCCGCGAATGCCCCCGCCCTCGTCTTTCTGCATGTATTTTCGGCCGTCGAAGAGGTAGCGCTGCCGCTCCGGCGTTTCGAACTCCAGGTGATAGACCATTTCCGCCTCGCCGCTTGCCGGGTTGATGCGCAGGCAATGAAAGCGGCTGGCGCGCTCGTCGATGTGGAAGGTTTTTGGTCCGCCCTTCTCCCACTGGCCGAACTCGATGGAGCCGGAGGCCCTGGCCAGGTGTTCGACGCCGTCGATGAACTGGTTGAGATCGTCCACGGTGAGGTGAAGTTGGAAGCGACAGGCGGACGCGTCCTCCGGTGTGGCTTTGGCGGCGGCCTTCTCCGCGATGGCCTGGTCCGCGTCGTGCCCGGCGCCTTCGGGAACGAAGCCGTCGAGCAGCCACCCGTCCATTTCTTCGTCGAAGGTCATGCCGATGCCTTCCGGAAGCTGGAGGTCGAGGAACTGGTCGGCGAGCTGGGTCTTTGGCAGTTCACTTTCCGTGGTGCGCGTCAGGGTGTAGAAAAAGCCGAACTGTCTGCCCCCATCTTCCGAATCGAGGGTATGGAGCAGGCCAGCCGATGCCGCCGGCAGTAGCCGGGCGATGCCATCCGGGAGGTCGGTCACCCACCGGCCGATTAACAAGTCGCGGTCGAGCAGCCGGATTTCGTCGTGAAACGGCGTGAAATCGTGAAGCTGGAAGTGGTTGTTCAGGAAGGATGGCATCACCAGACCTTCGAACAAACCGAGCAACTGGTAACGGCTTTCCAGGCGGCCATCGGGTTTGTTCTCAAAGTGGAGGTAGGCAATGCCCGAGGCGTGATTGGCGTTGGCGACGGCGTCCATGCGCCAGACACCTTCCATCTCGGAGGGAGTGGGCGCGCGGCCTGAGCCGTACAGTTGGCGGTGATCGTCGGCGGACATCTGGTCGAAGCTATAGCCGCGGAGTAGCGGCGCGGTCCAGCCTCGCACGCCTTTCGGATACTGGCCTGTGTAGCCCCGGTAGAGTATGAGCTCTTCGTTGATCACCTTCATGATGTCGTAGTAGAGGAAGCTGAAAGGCGGATCCGTGTAGTGCAGGAGGACGTATCGGCCAGGGTCCAAGTCGCCGGTCCGCCGGGTGATGGTGATCTCTTCAAGCAGATGTCCCAACGGAATGCGCCCGTCGAGATAACGTGTTTCACCAAGGTACTTGTCGCCATCCTTCCAGAATCGTTTGTAATAGCCGGTGAACAGCCGCGCGGCCATCTCGCCGAGAGGCAGCCCTTTGGGCAGGAATCCCTTCCAATTGGCATCGTTGAAGATGCGGTGTTTGGCAAGATCAATGCGCAGGGCGCCGCGGTTGATCATGGTATCGATGGGGAGAGTTTCCGTGCGGCGAAACAGCTTTTCCAGTTCGGCGTCTGGTACGCCAACCATCGAGTCGGGATCAATGCCCGATGCCCCTACGGAAACTGGAGGCCTGGGATACTCGTTGCCTTGAAGTTGCTCGATCTTGCGTTCCGTGATGCGCTCGGAGAGCGCCGAGATAGTGAGCATCGGGTTGGCTCCGAGGGCGGCGGGGATAAGTGCGCCGTCCGCCACGAACAACCCGTCGTGCACCGAGCCGTCGCCGGAAAAGACACGGCCGAATTCATCCACCGCGCCCTCCAGGTAGTCTTCCCCGACGGGACAGCCGCCCAGGGGATGAAAGGTCACCAGGCGGCGGAGGTTGAAAGTGCTCCAGAAGGCGTTTTCGATAAACCGGGCGCCGAGCGCCTGGGCCATCTGCGAAAGCTGGTTGTTGATGTGGCGAAATCGGGGCTGGCGTCCGGCGTCATCCCAGACGACACTCATGCGGCCATCCGGATCCCACCAGGGGGCTTCGAAGACCATGGAACCGCGAGCTTCGTCCCTGCCGGTGACCAGGAAGACGGTGGAATGAAACAGCGCGCCATCGGGCGAGTAGGGCGCACGCTGGGACAGGTCGGCGAGGATGCGGCGGCGCTCCTGGTTCTCATCGCCGGCGTCGGTGTCTCGCCCCGCCATCGCCGCGAAAGCGATCTGGGCGGCGGTCACGAACATGGAAGGGAAAGCCATGTCCTGCACCAGGAAGCGATCCACGGGCTGGGCGGCGGCGTTGCACCGGGCTGTCCCGACCACAGTGGGCCCGGGGGGAACCTTCGCGCCGTCACTCGAAGGGTGGTTGCCGAAGCCGAGGCTTTGGATGGGCGTGTCGCCGTTGTAGGCGATGGCGTAGAAATCGCCGTTGCCGCTGAAGTTCGACCCGAGACGGGGAGACACCTTCAGGCCATGCGTCTCCGAACGCATGAGGATCTCCGTCGTATTGATAGATCCCGCGGCGAGGATGACGTTGGCGGCATCCATCGTGAACTTCGATTTGCCGAGTGCCCCCTCGACGCGCTTGCCATGGATGCGCCAGCCGCCTTCCAGCTTTTCGATCCACTCGACTTCGACCTGGGTGTAGATTTCAGCGCCATTGCGCCTGGCGAGCGGAAGGTAGTTCATCGCCAGCGTGTTCTTCGCGCCGACGTTGCAGCCGGTAGTGCAGTCGCCGCAATCAATGCAGGGTTTAGCGGGAACCCCGAATTCGTTTTCGCCGTCGGTGGTGAAGTTCACGGCGATGTCCGCCGGTTCGGCGTTCGCACCGACGGCGCGTGCCGACTGATCGAGCGCCTGGAATTTCACCATCTGCCTGGCGCGCGGGTGCGGAGTAACTCCGAGCATCTGTCGGGCCCGCTGGTAGTAGGGCATCAGCACTTCGCGACTGACTGAGCGCGGCCAGCCGGCTCGCTGGAAGATATCCGGTTCCGGAATCAGCGCGACGTTGGAATTGATGAGCGATGTGCCGCCGAGCCCATTGCCCTTGAGCACGGAGATGTCACGGTATTGCAGCGTTTCATAAAGGCCAAGCGGATTCGCGGAACTGCGCGTTTCGGCGGTGTAGCGGTCGAGTGTGTCCGGGAAACTTCCGGCGGGCCACTCCTTCCCTCGTTCCAGCACGCAGATGGATGGCTTCGCGCCAAGGTTGGCCGTGGCGAGTCGCGCAGCCGCGACCGCTCCTCCGTAGCCCGAACCGACGATGACGAAATCGTATGCAGGATTGCGCTTTTCCCAGTCGCTTGTAAGCATCTTGCCTCCTCCGAGAGTTCGGCCGCCGCCCCAACCGGGAATCCCAGTGGTTGCGGCAGCGGAATGGTCAGCCCTCCAGCGAACGCTGAAAACGGGGATTGCAGAGGGCGCGGAGCAGCACTTCCCAGGTGCCCCGCCGTGGAGGCCCAGACAGACTGCGAGCGTTTGGCCAGCTCCCCTCCCCTCAGGCATCTTACTCCACCGAGGGTCAGTACCGCGAAAATAGAACTTGACACCACGCGCGACGACCGGGATCCCGCCGCGGGCCTCAGCGTGTCTTCAGGTACTCGATCAGTTGATCCTTCTCCGCCGGCTTCAGATCCGTGCCGTAGGCGTGACCGGAGTTCGAGTTGCCGCGCACCGAAGTGTCGAAGCGGAAGCCTTCGTGTTCGGCCTCCGGACCTGTGGAAACGAAGCCCACGTTCGCCCAGTCGTACACGTCGTAACCGCGCCAGAAGACGGTAGGGCGATCTTCCGGCCTGGTGAGCAGATCGCGCAGCGTTGGCACCGACCCGTTGTGCAGGTAGGGAGCCCGCAACCACACCCCGTCGAGGGGCATCGCCGCGTATCCGTTGGTTTTACGAAAGTGAGTGAACTTCCAGGGGCGGCCCTGGCCGAGAGTGTTCATCTTCACGGCCAGCGCCGGAGTGAACGAGTTGACGCGCTCGGGGTCCGTACCGATCTCGGCGAGGGGGATTACATGCCCCGTGTGTTCGCCGCCGATCTGGTGGCAGGAGGCGCAGTAGCGGGCGTAGAGAGCGCCGCCGGCTTCGGCTTTGGCAGTGTCGACGCGCTCGGCTGGGAAGGACGGCGGCTTCAGGGTCCAGATCCAATCCTCGATGCGCTTCATCGCGGGCAGGTCGAGCGAGTCCTCCGATGCGCCCGCACCGATGGCGGCGCTCTTGTTGCGCTCCGTTACGGAATCGTTGTTGCCGTCCCAGTGGAGTTGGAGGCCCTCGCGGCTTTTCTGGTCGAACAGCGGCGGTAGGTCGGCGGTGCCGATGCTTGTGTCGGCGGCCATGTTAAAACCGAAGAAAACTTTGTAAGGGTTGAAGGTGTCGACGCGGCCGGGACCCTGGGGCGGGCGCCGGTCAAACCAGGTGAAGCTCTGGGCGAGTTGCATGCCCTGCTCCTTGGTGCGGGGGATGACAAACTACTTGTAGATGAGCCTTTCAATCCAGCTCATGTTGGGATTGGCTTTTTCGATCGCCGGTAAAACACGCTCGGCGGTGAAGCCGCTATCGCGGATGCAGGCGAAGAGGAATCGCTGGTAGCTCTGCAAGTCGAACTGGTGCGCAGGCATTCCAAGGATGATGCGGCGCGGCCCGCCAGGGCTTTCGCGCACGGTCCCCGTATGGCAGGCCGCGCAATTGAGGCCGACCATCGGAATCTGGCGTTCGCGGAGGCTGGCGCCGATGGGACGTTGTTTGCCGGGCTCGAAGATGAGACCGAATCGCGCATAGCCGTTTCCGGGGCGCGCGGGCAGGTATTGGGGAAACAGATCGGGCAGAACAACCCAGATTCACAGCGGAATACCGGCACGCTCCTCGGCGCCGATGGATCCGTACTTGAAGTGTTCGGTGATCGATTCGTGGGTCTCGGGCCGGTTGTGGTCGATCAGTTGGGCGGGCGCGGCTACGACCACAAGTAGCAGGCCCGCAAACATCGCTTTGGCATGCCGTGTCACTAGCCACCTCCGGCCGGAAAGGAATTGGAACCCAGACGTCCCAGGACGATCTATCAGTAATAGCTTTCCCGGAGATGCCAAAGAATGAGAAGTGTTTTCCGGGACAACACGAAGGCTTTATGGCACGATCGTGGTGGTCGCGATGGCCGCTGGGGTAGCGTGGCTGGTGGCATGGGTCGGCTCATCCCGCTTCCCCTGCTCCAACCTCACGCCGCCACGCCGACCGCCAGTTGGCGCTCTTTATGCTAGTTAGGATGCTTCGACGCTGTCCACGATCGACTGAAGCCAGGTGATACATCGCTGCACATCGTCCTCTGACAGGCTCCTGACCCATTGGACGTGATCGATGTAGGCTACCGCCGAATCTATCTGCAACGGGCACGATGGATTTCTAGAACTGAGACGTAGCTTCCCAAGCTGGCGGGCGTCAAAAAGTTCTTGCAGTTTTCCGATTCGTTCCTCGATGCAGATCGAAAGCAGCGCCGTCGCCTCCGAAGCGACAATGTATAGATGCTGGTATTCCGGAGCCGACGGTATTCTTGCCAGCCGGACATCCCGGTACCAGGCCTGCAAGGCTAGCAATTGTCCAATGTACTCGAGATTTGCCTTTATTACCGGCGCGGGGTCATTCAGCTTATCCCTGTCGAACGGTTTGTCAACTGGCTTCGGGATCTCGCAGACCAGACGATGTGGAGCGATCTCTTTCCTGATGACTTGGCCCGCCACGGTGAGCGACCCGAAACCGACCTTCTGCGGACCGACCAGCCCGCTCAGCCCACCCAGAAAAATCCGCGGTTCCCTTAATAGCGCTCCCCGCGCAACATCACCGACCAAAGAAGGCGTTGCCTTATCTCCCTTTCCCCACGGCGTGTAGTTAAAGTGTATAAAACCGCTTCCCACCTCTGAATGGTCCCGCCGTGATGTGCCACCGGAAATCAGCCCGTCGCAGAAGTTTATCAGGGATCCCAAAGTAATGAAGCTCATCAGGATCGTGTGCTTTAGCCCAACGGCATGACCGGTAGAAGCCTCTTCTTCCAGCAGGCAGCCGGGCCGGAGGTACGCGTTCGGCCCGACTCGTGAATCACGCAGCAGCACGGATCCCGACAGATATCCACTCCCGATCTCGACATTGGCGCCGACGACCGTATCTTGAAGGACTGCCGGGCCTTCGATTCCGATCTTGGCTCCGGGGCCCAGAAATGTCCGGGCACCAAGCAAACGAGTTCCCGGGTGAAGAACAACGCCTGGATGAATTCGATCGAGCTTGACATCGTCATCCAGGTAGGTCTGTCTTGGATCGACGACTCTAACACCTCGATCCTGCAATGCGTTCAGATCAGCCCGCAAATCAATGTTCATGGAATCTCCTGATCCGTTGTCCCCAAAAGCCAGATCGAGAAAGAACACTTTCCTGAAGTCAGTGGGGTCGCGTTGATAAGCGCACTAAATAGCGATTACTTCAGCATATTTGGAAAAAACCGCCGGCAGCCGCAGTAGGCAATCCTTACGCTTGACATGCCACAGACTAGTTTAACCCACGAGATGCTATCGCGAGACTCCCCCTTCCCGACTGCGCCCACCGGCGGTGATTGGCAGACGGATTGTACAGGCCGGCAACTCAGAGGTTGAAACGCCGGCTCGCAACAACGAAAGCGGAATTATTCCAGGAGAGCCTTCGTGGCACGACGACAAAGGCTCTCCAGTGCAGCTCTCCGTTTCTGAGGCTGACCCCCACCTGAGAGTGACGCAGCGTGGCTACCGCGCCCCTGCCGAGGAGACCTCCTCAACTGCCACATGACCAAGGCCCCGGTTCACCACGGTTCCTTCCGCCGCTCCTGATGAATACACTGCTGAGCTGCCCTTCGGCGACCGTCTTCGTCATGGGCTACATGGCGGTGCTTTCGTTCTTCGATTCCGACATGGACAATCCGTATGAGATTATAGGCAGTATGGTGGTCGGGCGGGAAAATTCAAACCGATGAAGCTCCAAGCGAGGGTACAGCTCCGACGGCTCAAAAGAAAGGACCGGTCGCCATTTCGACCGCGCCGGTTCGCATTCCTCTTGTCGGCCGTCGCGCACGTTTTGGTCTTTGGTTTACCTCCGGCCCTGGAAGAGCTGCAATGGCTACCAAGCATGGAGACTCGCCAGTTGAACTACGTTGTGACGATGACTTCGCTACGAAGGGAGAAGTCTCTGGAGCAGAAACCACTTTATGAGCCGGAATTACCGAAGATAGCTCCCGTCGAACGAATTGGGAAGACTCCGGAACCGCAAGGAAGAATAAAAAGTGAGCGTACGGTAGTGATTGTGCAATCACCGCGGCCGCTCTCCAAAAAGCAACACATCTGGCAGCCGGAGACCAATGCTGAGCTCAAAACGGAAGTCCAGGCCCCAAATATCATTACGTTGCGGGCACCTGCGAGAAGATTCGAAATCCCTCGTACGGTCTCCGGAAGCAGCGGCGAGCAGCCGCGAACGATACCTTTGCCGAAGGTGGACGTAAGGGGAGCCGCCTTGCCAAAAGGAGATTCTGCCTTCTCCCAGGTGCCCCGGGCTGCGCCTCCGCCTCCCCCGCGGAAGTTCACTCCGCCCGCCCGTCCGCCTCTTCTCGAGGCGCCAAGGCAGGAACCGGTAATCGAGCCGATGTCCAAAATGTTGGAAACAGGGCGGCACGGCCTACCGTCAGGTTCCTTGATAGATAAGGCAGCTCAAGAGGAGTTGGCAGGCTTTAAGGGGAAACTTCCGACAAGACCGTTCCAGCCGCCTCCGGAGACTAGCGGAAGCGGGACCGGTCGTGGTGGCGTGGGAGGAAAGGAAATAATCGAGCAATTACCCCCGGCGATTGCTCCCGGGACTGGTGGACAGCAAGACTTGGCCGTGGTTGGCCTGCAGCCAGACCCCACGGTTTCCTCCATCCCCAAAGGCAATCTTCCGGGCGAGTTCTCACAAGCCCCGAAACTTGGAGAACCTTCGAGCGGAGAGACGGCGCGGGCGGATACACCACGCATTCCTGGTGTTGCAGTTGTAGGGTCGGGATCGGGCGCTGTTCCTCCTGCCCCCCGAGTCTCGATACCGCAGTCAAAAGTTCGGTTCGAGATGGCCGCTCCGCCCTATGCGACAACAACTTCCGCCCCCTTGCGCCCTTCGGCAAGGACGCTTCCCGCGACGATCGAGTCCGTTTTCCAAGGCCGTGTTGTCTATACGCTGGTAGTCCCTCGGCCCGACTTGCCCGAGTACTTAGGCGATTGGATAGTGTGGTTTGCCGTCCAGGGCGAGTCCGCCGACAGCGTTCCGCAGGTGCGCCCCCCGTTTCCCTACAAAAAGTACGAGGACCAATACTCCCGCGCCCCAAATAATCAGAACAGCAAAGAGGAAGGTTGGGTGAGGCTACGGGCGGTGCTGGGCAAGGATGGCAAGCTGGAGTCCGTAAATCCAATGGGCAGAATGGACAAGGGCCTGTCGGAGAGCGCGATCCAAGACGTAAAAACGTGGGAATTTCGGCCAGCGACCAGCAATGGAGTCGCAGTGGACGTGGAGATGGTGTTAGAAATCCCAGTCCGGCTTCCTGTTCAACTCGTACAGAAGTGAGAGTCGAAAAGCAGTATTTACGATATTGATATCAATGTCTACGATTCCCCTTTTGGACAGACTGGCGCCGGATGGAAAGTTGCATTTTGCGCCACCTCGCTACTATTCAGTCCTGCAAGAAGGAACTTTTGGACCTGCTCGTGTAAAAACTTCTCAATCTCCAGGGCAGTAAAATCTGGCCGTCCATTAACCCACGGCATGGCGGGCGAAGATGCAGCCCCGGATTTCAAATGGGAGGATTTCGGCGAGGATGGCCTGTCTTGTCCTCGCGAACGCCGCGCCTGTGCGACGTTCGCCGACGCTGGGTCCACCGCCACTGGGCAAGAGCACAAGCTGGTCATCCGAGGCATGCGCATCCTCGAGATTACTGACAGGCCAGTACGTTTCAAGACTTTTGGCGCCTTGGGCGGCAGCCAAGTCAGGGCCAGGACCGCGCGCTCGTTGCCTCCAGGGCCCAACGCAATCCCAAATGCCACGGCGTAAGAGGCGGCTCTAGGGGTGGTAGGTGTCCTTCCCGTCTGCACGCAGTTCTTTTTCCGTCAGGGTATCCAATCAACTTCCAAACAGTGATATCTCTGCGCTGCCGATGTTTGGTACTGAGACTGCTAGAAGTACTGAGACTTTTGGTCCAATTTTAGATTTTACGGTCTCATTAGAGGTTTTTATAATGTTGCGTTGCCTACCCCCCAATTGCAAGCTCACTGCCAAACTCAACGGCCTAGTCTATATCTCGGCCCTGAGCTTGCTTTTCTCATCGGTTGCGCTCTGCCAGAGCCCGGCGCTTGTTCTGTCTTCCGGATCGGGATTACCCGGTTCACTGGTCGCGCTGAACCTCTCTCTTTCGAACACGGCAACAGGTGGGCAACCCGCGAACTTGCAGTTCAGCTTGAACTATAGCACCAATGATTTCAGCGCGATAGCCGTAAGTGTGGGCCCCATTGCATCGGCGGCCGGCAAATCGGTTGCCTGCAGCACGACCAACGCGGTTACCACCTGCCTGGTGTGGGGCATGAACGGCAACACTCTGGGCGATGGTGTCGTTGCGGTGGTGAACGCGACCCTCAGTAGCAGTTCTTCTAATGCTGACCGGCCGATTCAGATCACCGGAGCGTTGGCCTCGACGCTTGCCGGCTATTCGATGCCGTTGTCGGCAACAGGGGGTACGGTACAGGCCGTACTGCCGTCGGCGCCGGCGGTGTCTTCGCTCGCCTGCAGCCCGACATCACTTACGCCAGGAACTTCCGCAACCTGCACTGCAACTCTCACGCAAGGCGCTCCGATCGGAGGCACGGCGGTCAGCGTTTCGAGCAGCGATAGTGCATTGACCGTCCCAGCTTCGGTCACGGTGTTGGCCGGGGCCACCAGCAGGACTTTCGCGGCCAACGCAGGTTCGGTGACCACTTCGACTACGTCCGTGGTCACGGCTTCGGCGGGGGGTACCAGCAAGACCTCTACCATCACCGTCAGCCCAGTGCCGCAGTTGAGTGCTCTGAATTGCACACCCACCTCGGTGAACGCTCCCGGGACTTCCTCCTGCTCGGTTGTCTTGACGCTGGCCGCTCCCAGCGGGGGCCTCACGGTGGCGCTGACGAGCGGCAGCGCCAACGTCACGGTGCCGGCCTCGATTACGGTTGCAGCGGGACAGACGACGGCGGCTTTTGCGGCCAACGTAGGGCAGATCACGGTGGATGCCAGCGCGCAACTGAGCGCGACCTACGCGGGGGTATCGCGCACGGCAACGCTTAGCTTGGTGGCGCCGCCGGTGTTATCGTCGGTTGCTTGTTCGCCCTCGACAATCTCTGCAGGCGGGACGACGACCTGTACGGTCGCTACGACGAAAGCAGTGCCAAACGGCGGCTTCATTGCATCGTTGAGTTCGAGCGACTCGACCGCTCTGCCGGTGCCGGCTTCGGTTACTATCCCGGCAGGCGCTACTAGCGCGACTTTCCAGGCCACTGCAGGATTGGTGTCTGCTTCGACGACGGCGGTGGTTACGGCCACGGCGGGGAGCACCAGTAAGACGGCTTCGATCAGCGTTACCTCATTGGCGCAGTTGAGTGCTCTGAATTGCACGCCCACCTCGGTGGACGCACCCGGAACTTCCTCGTGCTCGGTTGCCTTGACACTGGCGGCTCCCAGCGGTGGTGTCACGGTGGCGCTTACCAGCGGCAACGCCAACGTCACGGCGCCGGCCTCGGTAACGGTTGCAGCGGGGCAGACGACAGCGGGCTTTACGGCCAGCGTCGGGCAAATCAACTCGGATAGTACCGCGCAACTGACCGCAACCTACGCGGGGGTGTCGCGATCGGCAATGCTGAGCTTGGTGGCGCCGGCGATACTTTCGTCGGTTGCTTGTTCGCCTTCGATGGTATCTGCGGGCGGGTCGACGACCTGCACGGTCTCGATGACGAAGACAGCACCGAGCGGCGGGCACCTTGCCACGCTAAGTTCGAGCGACCCCACCGCCCTGTCGTTGCCTGCCTCGGTCACCATCCTCGGCGGCACGATCAGCGCCAGCTTCCAGGCTACTGCCGGTTCGGTGACGTCGAGCCAGCCAGTGACGATTACGGCCTCGGGTTCGCCGGCAGTTACGACTGTTGTAATGGTTCAGAGCACAAACCCTCAACCTGTGGGGCTGGTGGCTGCCTACTCATTCGACGAGGGCAGCGGTACCACGGTAAGCGATACGTCAGGCAACGGTGCCGATGGAACCCTCGTCGGCGCATCCTGGACCAACGGCAAGTACGGGAAAGCTCTGTCCTTTAACGGCACTAGCAGTTACGTCGACCTCGGCAACCCGGCCTCGCTTCAACTTACAGGGAGCATGACCTGGAGCGCTTGGGTATATGCCGCTGCAGACCCCCCCGATGACGGTCAGATCATTGCTAAATCCGATGACACAAACGGTTGGCAATTTAAGAGCAGCCCAGACACCGGACCTCACACATTTGGCATCGCCATTTCAGAAAATGGCACAACGCACACGCAACGTTACAGCAATACCGTTCGTTCCTTGAACACTTGGTACTATGTTGCTGGCGTTTATAATGCGTCAGCCCGCACTCTCGATATTTACGTCAACGGAGCACTTGACAACGGTACCCTGCGGGGGACCGTGCCTTCTTCGCAGTCCACCCCGAACACAAATGTGACGATCGGAACAAGGGCAGGTGGGTTTTACTTCAATGGAGTGATCGACGAAGTTCGGGTTTACAATCGTGCTCTGAGCGAAGGGGAGATCCAAGTGGACATGAACACACCGGTTAGTGGTTCAGCGCCACCGCCGCTGCCCAGTCCGGCTATGTCATCACTCGTTTGCACCCCGCTATCGCTTTCTGCTGGCGCTTCCGCCACCTGTACCGGAACCCTGACACAAGTCGCCTCCAACGGCGGCACGGCGGTCGCCGTGTCGAGCGATAATCCTGCTTTGACCGTGCCGGGTTTGGTCACTGTCCCAGCCGGGGCCGCCAGCGCGACCTTCCAGGCCACTGCTGGTTCGGTGGCCACATCGACCACGGCGGTGGTTACAGCCTCGGCGGGTGGGACGAGTAAGACGGCTTCCATCACTGTCAGCCCATTGCCCCAGTTGAGTGGCCTTAGTTGTTCGCCCACCTCGGTGAACGCTCCCGGGACTTCCTCTTGCTCGGTTGCTCTGACGCTGGCCGCTACCAGCGGCGGCGTCACGGTGACCCTGGTAAGCAACAATGCCAATGTCACAGTGCCGGCATCGGTGATAGTTGCTGCGGGACAGACGACGAAAAGCTTCACGGCCACCGTGGGACAGATCGTCCTGGATGCCACTGCGCAACTGAGCGCCACCTACGCCGGGCGTGTCCCGCACGGCAACGCTGAGCTTGGTGGCACCGGCTGTGCTTTCGTCGGTCGCCTGCTCGCCCTCGGAGATATCCTCGGGCGGGTCGACGGCCTGCACCGTCTCTCTGACGAAAACGGCCCCGAGCGGTGGCTACGCTGTCGCGCTGGCTTCGAGCAACCCTGCGGCTCTGACTGTGCCCCCGTCGGTGACGGTGCCCGGCGGGGTCGCCAGTGTGCTATTCCAAGCGACTGCCGGTTCGGTCGCGTCAAGCCAACCGGTAACAATTACAGCGACAGGGTCGCCGGCAGTTACGACGACGGTAACGGTGCAGCCGTCTACACAGTTGACTGCATTGTCGTGTGCTCCTACGACGATCTCCACCCCCGGGTCGGGTACCTGTACAGTGTACTTGACCTCATCCGCACCGAACGGGGGGCTAGTCGTGACTCTGTCTGACAACAGCCAGAGCCTATCTGTTCCCGCCAATGTTGCAGTACCGGCCGGAGCGACATCAGCATCGTTTGATGCCAGCGCTTCAGCCGTTACGAGCCAGACGAGCGCGCAGGTCACGGCTACCTACAACGGGACCTCGAAGAACGTTACCCTAACGCTGCAACCTAGCTCCGTGAGTCTCTCCTCGATCTCCTGCGCCCCAACCAGCATTCCGGCCGGTCAATCGACCACGTGTCAGCTAGCCCTCACCTCTGCCGCTGGAACGGACACCTCGGTCCGCGTTTCCGATTCGAGCAAGTACCTCAGCGTGCCCAGCCAGGTTGTCGTGCGAGCCGGCCAATCGGCTATCAGTTTCCTTGCCACAACCAAGTCCAACGCCAAACCAACATCCGTGACCATAACGGCCAAATTGTCCAGGGTCACGGTCAACACGACCGTATCGATTGTCAAAGGAACCGCCAACGCGCTCTCAGTGGACGTGCCCACGGCGCAGACTTCGGTAGACGGCGAGTCGGTGCAATTCCTGGTGTCGGCGCAGGACCCTGAGAATCTGCCAGTCGCACTGACGACGGCGGAATTGCCGGCCGGAGCCAGTTTCGACAGCGTCCGAGGAGAGTTCACCTGGACTCCGCGCGGCGTGCCGTTCGGTTCTTACCCGATCTCGTTCACGGCGACCAACGCCATCGGCCAATCCGCAACTGCCAAAGTGTCAGTGGACGTGGTTTCCGGCGAACCGGTTCTCAAAAAAGTGCTCCACAGTGTCACCCACAACCCTGAACAGGCTTGCAGTCCAGGCTCTCTGGCCACTCTGCAAGGCGTGGGCCTCGGCGTGGATCAGGCTGGGGAAGCAGTCCAGGTTTCTGTGAACCAGGAATTCGTCGCAGTGGTTGATAGTTCTCCCAAGGAGATCACATTCCAGTGCCCTGACCTAATCCCCGGAACACCTCTGAGTATCCAAGCCTACAGAGGCAGCCGGTCTTCCAACGTGCTTGATTCTGTGATGGCGGAAGCAGCGCCTGGCGTGTTTTCGCTGGATGGCACCGGCAGCGGTCAAGGGCTGGTGCTGTTGGGTGGAACTGACCAGGTGGTCACGATGCGGAAGGCACAACTGCCGAGCCAGCCGGCTCTGCGAAAGGATCTTATTTCGATCCTCGCAACTGGCCTCGGAGTGGAAGCGCAGGCCAGACCCGAGGAGGTGCAAGTCGTGATTGGAGAATCGGTGACATCGGCTCAGTCGGTGACGCCACTGTCGCCCGGTCTCTGGCGGGTAGTAGCCAAGGTCCCGGACCACGCAGCGTTTGGCGATGCTGTGCCACTGCGGCTGCAACTAACTCTGCCGGGTGGTCGTGACGTTGGAAGCAATGTTGTGACTCTCGCCATCAATGCGAAGGACGACGAGATCAACCAATAGTACGACTCTTCGGACGCGGGCGGGGCAGACCTCGCCCGCGTGTCCTCAAATCGTTATTCCATGGCCTCCTGGTCTCGCTGCGCCGAAGCAACCACAGCGCAGGCAGCAGAAGGGCCAGGGACAAGAGGGAAAAAAGCGGTCCGCCTCGGTGATGTAGATTGCCGAGAAGGTAGTCCCGCGACACATAAGCTCCAAGCCAGGAGAGGATGGCGATGCGCAGGGCATTCTTGAAAATGGCTATTGGGACAGTGAGAATGACTAAAACGCCCCTCCGCCAGGTGGACCGGAGAAACAGGTGACTGAGTAATAGACCCGTGATGAAAAGAGCGATGGCTGCACGGATGCCGCTGCACTCCTGCGCAACCTCTATGGTTACCCCAGGGAGTGAGAATATGAGGCCCTCTCTGAATACGGGAGTTCCAGCGAGTTTGAAAATCACGTAGGTCACCTCTGCAGAGCCCTTCTGCAGAGCGACTTCAACGACTGCAATCAGCGAGGGTGGGAGTGGGATTGCCAGCAGCAGAAGTGAAAGTGGAAATGAAGCTGCTTTGGCGCACGCCGTGCCATAGAAAAAAACGAATCCAGCAATCCACGTAACGATGATTGCGGACGCTTCCAGCGATAGGCTGCCGTACTGCCCAAGAGGTGCAGACCACCATTCCGCCACGCAATACAGGCCCCCTCCGAGAGCTGCCAACGGTAAGCTTACCCGAGGGTGAAAGTGAACATCGTTGAAGACTGTCCTCGACTCGAAATAGATTAAACCCAGGCAGATGAAAGGGATGAAGACGATGTGCGTGTAGTGATCATCGTTCCAGGCCAAGGATACGAGAGCACCCACGCCATGCCTGTAGAACAGAAGCGACGCGATCCAAAACAGGAGGAAGTACAGGTTGCGAGAAAGAAGACGCTGGCTCATCTGATAAAATTCTACCGTGTCCGCCGGGATATGCCTTGCCTCAGTCTACTTGAGGCGGCGTTACCTCAACCACAGAATGAATGAGGCCTGAGGTCTGAGCCCGGGTAATTTTCATTTTGCGCCTTCGTCGGCCTTCATTCCAAGCAGCGCGATACGCCCGTCCTGCGGAAACGCTAGAAGGTAAGTTCTTCGAGGCTCTCCCAAACGCAAGGGAAATAGATAACTGTCTTCGAAGCCGGGCGGTAGTGCAAGCGATACCTCGTGGAAGGCATCGCTTTGGATCCCAAATGCTCGGAGACGTCCCTTTTGGTCTACAGTCACCAAATCGTCGAATCCGTCGCCATCCAGATCGGCCGCCAATCCCCGAAAACCGAACAGGCTGATCACCGGTTCCGGCAGACTCTTCGTACCCACCCGTTCAAACACGGCATGCCCATCGTTGATCAGAACTCGGAAACTGTGACTGGACCAAAGCACCAGATCCATCTTGCCGTCGCGATTGAAGTCTTCCGCCGCGCCCTCAAAAAAGGCATGGGTTGTGAGATCGTCGCCCGCCTCCCACGTTGCATCCACAAACTTCCACCCACCACGATTCAAATACAAAACCGGGGGCTTGTCGTCTCGAAGCAGCACGATGTCGAGGCGCTGGTCGCCGTTGAAATCCGCAAGAACCGCTTTGCGAGCGCGGCCAGGATTCTCACCCAGACCAGCGGACTCGGTAACATCGGTAAATGTGCCGTCTCCATTGTTCCGGTACAATCTGCTGCCGATCCCAGCGAAGTCGTTCGGGAAGGTGAAGACGGGCTTCGATGGTGGGTGGTCCAGGTTTGTGTAGGCAGCGACGACGAGGTCTGGAAGACCGTCACCATCCAAGTCACCTAGGGCGACCCCCGTACAAAGAATGCCGGGCGCCATTTGAAGCCCTGCCTTCTGCGTTATCTGAGAAAACGAGTTGTTGCCATCATTGTGGTAGAGCGTGACGCCGCCGACACCCGCGACAAAAAGACTCTGCCGGCCGCTCTTGTCGTAGTCGCTAAATGCTGCGGACAGGCTGTCCTCCGGTCCGGCAACTCCGGCCGGGCCAGTAATGTCTCGAAATCTGCCATCCCCGTTGCCCTGGAGAAGGAGGTTGAGCCGGCCAGCGCCGGCGACAAAGAGGTCGGGCGCCCCATCGCCGTTCATGTCGCCAATCGCGACGGCCCCTTGCATCACAGGCGCGAAATTTCGCCGGGCGTAGTTCAGACTGTAGTCAGCGGCGCGGATCTGGACCGGTTGGTCGCCCGTCTTTGCCGACGTCCGGGAGTTATCAGGACCGGCGAGTTGGGCGACCAGATCAAAAACAAGCTTCTCCGGCGGAGGCTGTTGGCCGAGCGCGCCACGGCCGATGAAAATCCCGCAGCACACTGCGACAGTAATTGCCCACACTCCACGGCTAGATCTCAACTCGTTCCCGTTGTTCTGTCTTTTCATGCATTTTTATGGCAATAGACCAAAGGCCGTCAGCTCCCCTTGGCTGAGGACGTATACTCTTCCGTTTGCGACGAGGGGGACGGTAAACTTCGCCGCTGGCCCCAGGGCGTCTCTGGCACCCGCCTGGGTGCTATTGTACAGCTCCGTGGACAAGTCGTCGGTCGAATACGCCCGGAGTATGGCGGGGTTATTTCCGGGCTCCGCGATTGCTGACTCATTCCGCTGGATGGCCCACAAGACGCCGTTTGAGCTGCCGTTCGAAGATGCCGCAAAGACAGCCCCCGGGTAGGGGTAAACGATGGCCGATTCGGAAGTCGGCGTTGTGGTGAGCAGACCGTTGCTCAACTGGAAGGCTTGTATCCGGTCATTGATGGGCCCAAAATAAACTGTTCCATTGAAGTATACCGGAGACGAGTAGTTGCCTGGTTCAGGAGTGCCGTTCGGGAAGATATCGGGTATGCTCTGAACAACCTGGCTATCATCACTGGTGAAGTGCCCCATGTTGTCACGGTCGATCAGATAGATTCCCCCTATTTTGCCCGCGCTGACAAGCAGGTGAGGCCTCAAACCTTGTTGGTCGGGTAGAAGCATTGGGCCGGACGACGACAAGTCCCAATTATAGGAATCCATCACCGACTGGTCTTTCGGGGTAAAGTAATCGACCACGGTCCCGCTGGGGTTTAGCTTTATGAAGCTGTCACCATACTCGGTTCCACCGGTATCGGCGTTGAAGGTTCCGTTGGCAGTCATGAAGTACACATTGCCGGCCGAATCGGCCGACAGTCCCATGCCGCTCTGCCAGATTCCAGATTGCGAACCGTTCGGCGAAACACAATAGGCCATCGTCCGCTGCAGCGTGGTCGCGTCATACCCTAGCACCCAGCCATGATAGGGAGGCTGATCGCCATGACCTGCAAATGCGATGTAGATGACTCCGTTGCTTAGCAGCAACGCGGGCCGCTGATTCTCGCGGAGCGCATCGAATGGCAAAACGCCGCCTGTCGAACCAGCGCCCGTCCCCGACACGCTGGCCTGAAGCGCGACTGGGCCTCCGAACTTCTCCGCCCCCGTCGCCAAGTCAATTGCGTGCAAACGGTGATAGTACTTCGTTGAACCGCCAGAGACTTCTTTGGTTTTGGCCACCACGTAAAGCGTTCCCGACGCAGGGTCAATAACCGGCGTGCTGGTGATTCCGATTTCCGGGTTAATGTCGCCGGTTTCGCCCGTGTCCACGGCTGGAACAGTCGTGATGCCAGCCGTAGGGTTGATGAAGCTCACATGCCAGAGCGGGGTGGTGCTTCGTCCATCGGCGTCGAATGCATAGACACTGTCATGCTCGGTGGCGACATAAACCACGTTGTGCCGTCCACTCCCAGGGATGTCCACGTTGGCCACGTACAGCGGCGAAGCGTGCGAGATCCCGTCGGTCGGATAGGAGAACTGCTTGCCGAACTGAGAAAAGTCGACGTTGGCACGCGTCAGAACCGTTTCGTTGGAATTCACACCGGTTCGGAAGTTGTCATTGTGCCTGGTGAAGGTTCCCGCGTAGTTGGATACATAGACGGTTGCGCTAGCCGTCTGAGACGTCGATGTCCTCGCGGTGACCGTGTGATTTCCGGCCGCGGCAGGCGGAGTATACAGTCCGGCTGAGGTAATCGTGCCCGAGGTCGCCGAACCTCCCGACACTCCGTCGACCGACCACGTCACCGCCCCGCTCCCGTTTTCCACCGTGAATTGCTGGGTCAACGTCGATGTCAGCACGGTCACTTTGGGGCTGACCGCAAACCCCGTGCCGTTTCCGGTCAGCGAGATGGTCTGCGGACTGTCGGGCGCATTGTCCGTGATGGTGACAAAAGCGCTTCTAGTCCCCGTCGTTGTCGGGGTGAACGTCATGCCGATCGTACAGTCTGCGGAAGGCGCCAAGGTCGGCGGACAATCGTTCGTTTGCGAAAAGTCACCGCTATTAGCTCCGGTTATGACGATGTTTGCGATGGCAAGATCTTGGGTACCGGAGTTGGTCATCATTACAGGTTGAGCAGGGCTCGTCGTACCCGTTGCCTGACTACCGAACGAAGCCGTCGTGCTGGTCAGACTGACGCCCGGAGCGTTAGGTGCGGTACCCACCGGTGTGATCATGTCAGCCTGAATCTCAGCTTGCGAGAGGGCACGGCTGTAAACCCTGACGTCGTCGATAGTGCCGATAAAGTAGTACCCGCCTTGGCGTCGCCCAATATTCACATTGACGGATGCCGGGTTGCTTTGTGCAGCCGGAACCGTACCGACCAACGCGCCGTTATCCAGCACTCCATTGACGTAGATATCCAACGTCTGGCTTGCAGCGTTGTACACGCCGGCAACATAGTACCACCTATTGAGGGATAGAACGGTGTTGCTGTATCGTTGCACTTCGCCCGAACCATTCGACACCGCGACGCCGAAGGTGCGGGCTCCTGTATCCGGTGTCGTCTTGAGTTGCCAGCCGTCGTTGCCACTGGATTTCGCGATAATCTGGCCGTCATCGGGCGGGTTCCCCGTCGGGAAGACCCACGCACTCCAGGTTGAACTCGACGTCATCGGGAATGAACTCAGGGTACCAAGGTCGACAAAGCTGCTCGTACCGTTGAAGTTTAGGGCGTTTCCATCCTTACCCAAGGTCGTCCACGTGGTGTTCTGAAGCGACCCGGTCAAGCCGTTGCCGGAAGCGTCCGCGGTCGTCGTGCCGGAACCCTCGGAGAATCCGTAGGCGGCGATCAAACCGGGAGTAACGGCCGGAGTCGTGGCGGAAACTTCCGGCGAATAGGCGCTTAGATTGCCCGCAGCATCGGTAGCGCGGACACGGTAGGTGTAGCTGACGCCGGCACTCAGGCCCGAATCGCTGTAGGTCAGATTGCCAACAGAAGCGATTTGTGCAAATGAAGTACAGCTATTACCCTGACAGCGTTCCAGGAGGTACGACGTCACAGCAATATCGTCCGTCGACGCTGCCCAGCTTACGTCAATCTGATTTCCGCCAACGGCAGTGGCGGAGGGGTTGGTGGGCGCCGTCGGCGCCTGGGTGTCCACAGCCGGCGTTGAGGCCGTAGCAATGTTCGAGTAAGCGCTGAGGTTGCCTGCCGAATCGCTGGCCTGCACGCGATAGCTATAGCTCACCCCGGCGCCCAGCCCCGTGTCGTTGAACGTTATGCTCGTGACGTAGGGCGAGATGACGGAAAAAGTACACGAGTCCGTCAAGCAGCGTTCAATCGAATAGCCGTGAAGACCACCCGCGTCGGTCGATGCAGTCCAGGTCAGGGTGATTTGGGAAGAGTTGACTGCGGTAGCGGTAAGATTACTTGGTGCGGAGGGGGGTGTGGTGTCCGGCGCAGGAGTCACCGCGATCGCCACGGTCGAGTAATCGCTGAGATTGCCGGCCGCGTCCGTGGCGCGAACCCGGTAACTATAACTGGTGCCGAGCGCCAAGCCAGTAGAGCTGAAAGATGCGGACGGCGCAGTCCCGATCTGGGTGAAGTTTGCACATCCAACACCCTGGCAACTCTCAACCAGGTATCCGGTCACCCCGACGTCGTCGGTCGACGCGCTCCAGCTCAGATCAATCTGGCTCGAGCTGATGGGAGTAGCGGCAAGATTACTGGGCGCCGTCGGCGGTTGTGAATCTGGAGCTACTCCCAGCGGCGTATTCATATCGCTCTGAATCTCAGCTTGCGAGAGTGCCCGGTCGTAGATTCGAAGATTATCGATGACGCCGTTGAAGTAGTAGCCGTTTCCTCCGGTTCTCCGTCCGATATTCACGTTGACCGCAGGAGTTGCTTGGGCTGCCGGCGCTGTCCCGGATATTACACCGTTGTCTAGCTGTCCATTGACATAAATGTCCAGAGTCTGCGCCGAAGCGTTGTACACACCCGCCACGTAGTACCAGGTGTTCAACGCGCGGATCGTGTTGCTGTACCTTTGAACACGGCCACCCGAGCTCGGCGACACCGCGATCGCAAACGTCTCAACTCCAGTATCGGGGCTAGTCTTGAACTGCCATCCCGACGCATCGTTCGACTTGGCGACTATCTGGCCGTCGTCCGGCGGATCTGCCGCCGCATAGATCCACGCGCTCCAGGTCATGCTTCCTGTAAGCTGGAGTGCAGTCGGATTGCCAAGGTCGATATAACTGCCAGCGCCGTTAAAAGATAAGGCGCCCCCATATTTGCCGGTGGTCCAGATTGTGTTGAATACCGTACCGGTAATGTTATTCCCGGATAGATCCGTTATGGTCGATCCCGCCCCTTCGTCGAACGCGTATCCGGCCAGCAGCCCACCGCTCGGCGGTGATGTCGTTGCACCGGCCGTGTTTGAATATCCGCTGAAGTTGCCGGCTGCATCCGTTGCCCGCACGCGATAGCTGTATGCTGTACCACTCGACAGGCCCCGATCGCTAAAAGCCGCTGCGGAAGACGTCCCAACTTGCGTGAAAGCACTACACCCGGTACCCTGGCAGCGCTCGACCGAATATTGGGTCACGGCGACATCGTCCGTTGAGGCGGTCCAGTTTAGATCGATCTGGCTGGCGCTAATCGGTGATGCCGACAAACCACTTGGATCGGTCGGCGGTTGAGTGTCCGGAATCGATCCGCTGGCTATGTTCGAATACGCACTCAGGTTCCCTGCGACATCTGCCGCGCGTACCCTGTAGCTGTAGCTGCCTACGGTTAGATTAGGATCGCTAAAGGTTGTCGTCGCAGGTGTCGCAATCTGCACGAAGTTTGAGCAACCAACGCCGTGACACCGCTCAACTAGATAGCCCGATACCCCAACGTTGTCCGTCGAGGCGGTCCAGTTCAAATTGATCTGGCTGCCACTGACTGCTGCGGCCAGATTGCCGGGAGGAGTGGGAGCCTGCGTATCCGGCGTCGCAATCCCGATCGGGGTATTCATGTCATCTTGTACTTCGGCTTGCGTGAGAGCGCGGTTGTAGACCCGGACTTGATCGATGATGCCGTTAAAGTAGAGCCCCCCGGACCTCCTGCCAATATTGATGTTTGTATCCGGTGTGTACTGCGAGGACGGGACTGTCCCGGATAAAACTCCATCGTCGAGCGCTCCGTTGACGTAGATGTCAAGCGTCCGGGCGTTGGCGTCGTAAACCCCTGCGACAAAGTACCAAGTATTGAGAGTCAGGACGGTGTTGCTGTAGCGCTGGACGCGGCTGTTGCTGTCCCGGGAAACTGCTACACCGAATGTGCGAGGACCGGCATCCGAACTCGTCTTGAGCTGCCATCCGGAGACGTTGTCGGACTTCGCAACTATTTGACCGTCATCCGGCGGATTTGCGACAGCGTAGATCCAGGCGCTCCAAGTCATGCTTCCCGTCAGATTTAGCGAAGCGGGGTTGCCAAGATCGACATAACTGTTAACGCCATTGAACGACAGGGCATTCCCGTACTTGCCGGTGGTCCAGGAAGCCCCAGCGATGGTCCCATTGGCACCGTTGCCGGAGGCATCTGTTGCGGTGGCGCCGCTGCCTTCGTCGAACGCGTAGGCAGCTACCAGTCCGGCAAGCGTCGCTGGTGTCGTCGCGCCAGCGACGTTCGAGTACGAGCTCCGGTTGCCAGCCGCATCTGTAGCCAGCACTCGATAGGTATAATCGGTTCCCGCCGTTAATCCCGTGTCGTCGAAAGTTGTGTCTGAGGCCGTCGCGATTTCCGCAAAGTTGATGCAGCCGGCGTTCTGGCAGCGCTCTACACGATAACCGGTCACAGCGTCGTTATCCGTCGAGGCTGTCCAACTCAGATTGATTTGGTTGGGGCTTGCCGCAGCCGCCGTCAGATTACTGGGCGCAATCGGCGGCTGCGTGTCTGCGGCCGCGCTTCCGATCGGCGTGTTCATGTCCGACTGAATTTCAGCTTGCGTGAGTGCACGATCGTAAATGCGCACTTCATCGATGGTGCCGTTGAAGTAGAGGCCCCCCGACCTCCTGCCGATATTGATGTTCGTGTCCGGTGTGTACTGCGAGGACGGCACTGTCCCGGATAAAACCCCGTCGTCCAGCACTCCGTTGACGTAGATGTCAAGCGTCCTGGCGTTGGCGTCGTAAACCCCTGCGACAAAGTACCACGTATTGAGAGCCAGGACGGTGTTGCTGTAGCGCTGGACGCGGCTGCTGCTGTTCGCGGAGACTGCTACACCGAATGTGCGAGGACCGGTGTCCGGACTAGTTTTGAGCTGCCATCCGGAGGACGTTGTCGGACTTGGCAACTATTTGACCGTCATCCGGCGGATCTGCGACAGCGTAGATCCAGGCGCTCCAAGTCATGCTTCCCGTCAGAGTTAGCGAGGCGGGGTTGCCAAGATCGACATAACTGTTGACGCCATTGAACGAGAGGGCATTCCCGTACTTGCCAGCGGTCGTCCAAGTAGCCCCGGAGATTGTGCCGGCGATGCCGTTCCCGGAAACGTCTGCAGCGGTCGCACCAGTGCCCTCGTTAAACGAATAGGCAGCGACAAGTCCAGACGACTGGGCAAATACGGGTTGTGGCGCAAAAAAGGTGAGCCATGCCGTGCCGACCAGAAGTGTGGCGATGGCGGTTAGCACGCTAAAAGGTGGATGCAGGCATTGGACAGCACGTTTGGAGTAATCGCTGAATTGCAGTTCGCATGGAGGACCCAGATTGGTTTCATTTAACCAGAATCGTACGGGACAGCGCAAGACGGACAAGACGAACAAGATTACCGTCGGTCGTTCGAGCGCGATCTCGTTGCGCCGGTTCTGGTCTCTCGCTCAAGTACGGCAGCGAAAACGGCGGCGATTTCGATGCACCGGGCCTTGCGGCGGCCTGGATAAGCGGCACTTTGCCCCCCCGCGAGGTGCGCCGGGCGCCCCCGCCGCCAGCTTTCGGAAGGGCAGCAATGTCTACATGCCGCCCTAGCAGATCATGTAGTTCTACGGCAGCAACCCGAAGGCGGTCAATTGGCCCTGGCTGAGGACGTAGACTCTGCCATTGGCGACGAGGGGAATCGTGAACTTTGCGGCCGGACCGAAGTTATCTCGTGCACCAGCTTGAGCGCTGTTGTAGAGTTCGTTCGACAAGTTGGCGGCCGAATAGGCTCGGAGCGTGGCCGCATTGGTGCTGGGTTCAGCCGTCGCTGAGTCATTCCGTTGGATGGCCCATAGTATCCCATTTGAACTGCCGTTCGCTGACACTGCAAAGACGGCTCCCGGATAAGAGTAGATGCTCGCCGACGTAGACGTTGGCGTTGTACTAAGTAGACCATTGTTCATTTGGAACGCCTGCAGCCGGTCGTTGATGGGCCCGAAATAAACCGTTCCATTGTAGTATACGGGCGCTGAGTAATTACCGGGCTCAGGCGTGCCATTCGGAAAGATGTCGGTTAGTTCCTGAACAACCTGGCTGTCGTTACTGGTAAAGTGCCCCATGTTGTCACGGTCGACCAAGTAAATTGTTCCTGTCTTGCCCCCGCCCACAAGCAGGTGAGGTCTCGAACCTGTCTGGTCTGGCAAGAGCATCGCACCACTAGACGACAAATCCCAGTTGTTGGAATCCATGGTCGACTGGTCCTTAGGAGTGAAGTAGTCGGTCACGGAGCCATTAGGGCTAAGCTTTAATGATGCTGTCACCATACTCGGTACCCCCGGTATCCGCGTTGAAGGTACCATTGCCGCTCATGAAATACACATTTCCCGCGGAGTCCGCAGATGGTCCCAGCCCGCTTTGCCAGATTCCAGATTGCGATCCATTCGGGGAATCGCAGTACGCCATGGTCTGCTGTAATGTCGTTGCGTCATAACCGAGCACCCAGCCGTGATAGGGCGCTTGATCCCCGTGGCTGGCAAACGCCATATAGATGACGCCATTGCTCAGCAGTAAAGCGGGCCGCTGGTTCTCCCTTAGAGAGTTAAACTTCAGAACGCCACCTGCCGAGCCTGCACCCGTTCCCGTCACGCTAGCCTGAAGAATGACCGGCCCCCCAAACTTTTCCGCCCCCGTCCTGAGGTCCAGGGCATGCAGGCGGTGACGATAATTCGTGGAGCCACCTGAAACCTCTTTGGTCTTGGCGACGACATAGATCGTGCCCGATGCAACGTCTATAACAGGGGTGCTGGTTATGCCGATTTCGGGAAAGATGTCGCCGGTTTCGCCTGTGTCTGCTGCTGGAACGGTAGTGATACCGGCAGCCGGATTGATGAAACTCACCTGCCAAAGTGGGGAGGTACTTCGCCCATCGGCGTCGAAGGCATAAACCGTGTCATGTTCGGTGGCGACATAGACGACGTTGTGCGAACCACCGCCTATGTTCACGTTGGCGACATAGAGAGGCGACGCATGGGACGATGCCATCGGATCGAGTAGGAGAACTGCTTACCGAACTGGGAGGAGTTGACGTTAGCGGGTGTCAGAACTGTTTCGTTAAGATTCGCCCCGGTCCGGGAAGTTGTCGTTGTGCATCGTGAACGTCCCGGCGTAGTTGGAAATGTACACGGTCGCGCTGGCCGTCTGTGAGGTAGACGTGGTGGCCGTCACGGTGTGGCTCCCAGCGGTGGTGGGAGGTGAATACAGTCCTGTCGTGGTGATCGTGCCCGAGGCCCCCGATCCCCCGACCACGTTGTCGACGAGCCAAGTGACGGTCCCGCTTCCATTCAACGTCGTGAATTGCTGGGTTAATGTTGACGTCAGCACGGTTACTTTGGGACTTACTTCAAAGCCGGTGCCGGTTCCAGTAAGCGAGATGGTCTGTGGACTGGTGGGCGCATTGTTCGTTATGGTGACCATCGCGCTCCTGCTTCCTGTCGTGGTTGGAGTAAACGCTATGCTGATCGTACAACTCGCGGCGGGCGCAAGGGTTGTCGAGCAATCGTTGGTTTGAGCAAAATCACCACTGTTTGCACCGGTGACGACGATACTCGCGATGGCGAGAGACTGAGTGCCGGAATTGGTCATCGTTACCGGCTGGGCCGTGCTCGTAGTACCCGTTGCCTGGTTACCGAACGAAGCCGTCGTATTGCTCAAGCTGACCGCTGGAGTGTCAGGAGCGGAACCTACGGGAGTGTTCATGTCGGCTAGAATTTCTGCTGGCGAGAGGGCGCGGTCATAGACCCGAACGTCGTCGATGGTGCCGATGAAGTAGTACCCGCCCTGGCGCCGCCCAATATTGACATTGATGGAGGCAGGGTTGTTCTGCGTAGGCGGAACCGTGCCGGTCAACGTGCCGTCGTCCAGCACCCCGTTGATATATATATCCAATGATTGGCTTGTGGCGTTGTATACGCCAGCCACGTAATACCACGTGTTCAGGGACAGTACGGTATGGCTGTATCGTTGCACGCTCGCTCGAACCATTCGACACTGCAATGCCGAAGGTGCGGACACCCGTATCCGGCGTCGTCTTCAGTTGCCAACCGTCGCTGCCACTTGATTTCGCGATGATCTGGCCGTCATCGGACGGATTTCCCGTTGGGAAGACCCACGCGCTCCACGTCGCACTCGAGGTCAAAGGAAACGCACTCAATGTGCCGAGGTCCACGTAGCTGTTAGTGCCGTTAAAACTCAAGCCGTTTCCATCGTGACCGGAGGTGGTCCAGGTGGCGCCCTGCAGAGTTCCGTTGAGGCCGTTGCCCGAAGCGTCTGCCGTTGTGGTTCCGGATCCTTCGGAGAATCCATAGGCGGCAACCAGACCCGGAGGCAGCGCCGTAGTTGTGGCGCTGACTGACGTGGAGTAGTCGCTGAGATTGCCCGCAGCGTCGGTCGCGCGGACACGGTAGGTATAACTCGTACCGGCGCTCAGGCCGGAATCGCTGTACGTGACGTCGCCGACCGAGGCAATTTGGGTAAACGACGAACAGCCGCTGCCCTGGCAGCGCTCCAGCAGGTAGGCGGTTACCGCCACATCATCAGTAGATGCCGTCCAGCTCAGGTTGATTTGTGTGCCGCTGGCCGGGGTGGCCGTCAGGTTGGTGGGCGTAGTCGGCGCCTGGGTGTCGGCAGGCGGCGTGGAAGCGGTGGCAACGTTCGAATAATCACTCAAGTTGCCAGCCGTATCGCTCGCCCTTACGCGGTAGCTGTAACTCACGCCCGCACTCAAACCGGTGTCGTTGTAAGTGGTGCTCGTCACGTAAGGCGCGATGACGGCGAACGTGCAAGACGTTGTCATACAGCGCTCAACGGAATAGCCGTGAATCCCGCCAGCGTCGGTAGATGCCGTCCAAGCTAGGTTAATCTGGGACGAATTGACCGGCGTGGCGGTGAGGTTGCTGGGCGCAGTGGGAGGCGTCGTGTCGGAGGCCGGAGTCACAGCGGTTGCCACAGAGGAGTAGCCGCTAACGTTGCCGGCAGCGTCAGTGGCGCGGATGCGATAGTTGTAGCTTGTGCCGAGAGCGAGGCCGGTAGAACTGTAGGATGTAGACGACGCCGTACCAATCTGGGTGAAATTTGCACATCCAACGCCCTGGCAGCTCTCAACCAGGTATCCGGTCACTCCAACATTATCGGTGGATGCGGTCCAGTTCAGATTGATTTGGCTCACACTGATGGGAGTGGCCGTGAGACCGCCGGGCACCGTGGGCGGCTGAGAATCCGAGCGCACCGACCGGCGAGTTCATGTCCGACTGAATCTCGGCT
>CAWEOG010000032.1:0-16682 GCA_963810595.1 Bryobacterales bacterium
ATGGCGTTCTTTGGCGCAAGCGACCGCTTGAGGCCTGGCATCGGCGGGCGGCTCTAGCATGAAGAAGAAACCCAGAAGTTCAGAAACGCTAACGAATTGGAGCCAACTCGTAAGTGCGTCGGATCGGAACTGATTGATTAGGATGGAGCCACCCGCCGGGGTTGAACCGGCGACCTGCTGATTACGAATTGACACTATAGGTGTCTACCGTTTCCGCTGGCGTCTATTATCAACTACTTGGGAATGCGGCTAGACGCCAGAATACGCTATATACGGTGCTAGACGAACGGCGTTGCTACCAGCGTTGCTACCAAATTTTCCGGCTAGCTGATTGAAAATGCCTGGCAAAGCTACGAGCCCTAAGCCGATCTCCTGCGCATGAGATTGTGCTGCAACAAGGCGTTTGCGTCAGGACAGTAACCAGGGCCACCGGAATACAGGACGTCCAGGCCCCAGCGCGCGCTCGAATACGCATATCGGTCGATTGCGCATAGATTTGATTTCTCCCTCAATCTGTCGCATCCGCTTTCGATCGTTGTGCAGGTCGAGAATGGTAGGCGCTGAAAGAAAAAAAGACAAAGGGATACTCAGGGGCGACGGAACCAGTGCGTTCAAGGCGATCATGACACCCATTCGCTTCAGCCTGGGAACGAAACTACGGCGAATGTGGTCATGCTCAGCTTCCATCTGCTGAATCTCGTCGGCGTGCGCGTCGAGCCGCAGTCGAAGTGCGTCAGTAAATCCGTTGACAGCCTTTTCCAAGCCCTCCAGACGTGAATGTCTAATCCTAGTTCTCTGTTCACGTAGCGCATCTCGCAGGACTTTTGGCCCCCCATCCTCGCGAAAGGCTATGATTGAGTCCGCATCTGTTGACACTGCTTCAAAATCACTGCTCGAAACGCAGAATGCCGCAACCTGTTCTTCCTCTAGGTGATACCGCTCAGCCGCTTCTCGGCCGTCGAGTTCGAGTTTAAGTCCATATAGTTCCGGAACCATTAAGGGATCAGAGCCGACCATAAATGCTGACGTTTCCAATAGCGCAATATTTGTGAAGACAATGAAAATACACGAGATCAACGCTGCGAAAGTTTCGCTGGAGACTTGTGATCGCTGCCCCTGCAGGGCCTCCAACAGTTCCTGAACAGGAGCAAGGTGCAATCCTAATTTGATGTGTTCATCTTGAAGTAGATGTAACACCGCATCTGGGCGAAGTATCTCATGAATCCTTACGCTACCGCGTCCGGCTAAACGTAGCCATTCTCGTGTGCTGCCCGCATTAATGCCGCTTTGTGCGATACGTTGCAAAAACTGCATAGCGAGGTTCTCGCCGTAAACAACGGGGTCTATACGATGCTCTACGCCTGCATGATCCTGTGCGCTGGGATTTCTGTCGGACCTTCGAAACTGATTCCAGACTCCTCGACCAATCGGTATGAAGGCAATCAAGGGTACATCTGTGTCCGCTTCTAAGAGAGGCAGTAGGCGCGCAGTTTTGTTGAGGTGACGAAGGGCGAAAAGGGACATCTGGCCCGGATCAGGCAGAATCCTACAAGCTGGCAGAGGATCGTGGACCGTGACGGTATCGAAATAGAGAAGCAGGTGTGGATCTGGATCAAGATCGGTTGTGAGCTTCAGACTTTCCGACGTGCGGAGGGCGTCAAGGTACGCGACGCTATTCGTTTCCCAAAACTGATGCACGTCTCGTACGGCTACGAAACAGCTATATTGGAAGGACGTGACTGCGCCAATTTCGGTCGGTATCATGAGCCCACCGGAACTTTTTGCGAAGGCCAGTTCTTCTTCGGGGCTCAGCGCGGTCCGCTCGAAAACCGGATGCCGGGTTCGAATATCGCGGAGCAGTCCGGCATAGGCTTTGTTAATCCTGCGAATAGTTTCATCCGCTGAGGTCATTAATGCGTTCCACTCACCTGTGCGGTTGAGAATATCACGGTACTACTACGGCATGAACGGCAGAGGTAGATGTATTGAACCCTCAACGTCTGCCGGTAAGAAGCCGATTCACCACCACTCCGTGCCACTGTTTGCCAGTTCGAGTCGGGACACCTTCCTCGTTCATTCGCGCAGCAATGCGGTCGAAGCCCAGGCCTTCGGCTCGAAGTGCTCTCGCCCGCTCCAAAATCGCTGCCTCGCCTTGATAGAAGCCGAAGGGTTTCCGCCCTTCACAACGGCCCTCCTTCGCACGCTTCCGCATCCGAGCCCCGCGGAGTTTCAGCACGATCTGAGATTTTTCATATTGTGCCACCGCTCCCATCATCTGCCGTACTAGGATGCGCGTGGGATCGTTCGCCATCAAGTCCGGTTCCGCCACGCTCACCAGCTCAAAGCCGTGCTTCCGAAGGTCCGCGATGATGGTTTCCTGTACCATCAAGTCGCGGGCCAACCGATCCAGTTTCTCAATGATGACCATGCGAACGCCGTTGGAGTGCAGCGCCGTCATGAGTTCGGACCACGCCGGCCGGTCCGCTGATTCCTTCGTGCCGCTCACGCCCTCCTCCCGGTAGACGTTCACGATTTTCATATCGTGCGCCGCCGCATACTCGCGGATGGCTTTCAACTGGCGGGTGAAGCCGTCGCCTTCCACCTGCCCTTTACCGGAAACCCTGAGGTACGCATGAGCCTTCGTCATAACTAGAGAATGCGCCTGTTTTGTGTTTTTGTCAATACCAATTCTGAAGAAATAGTATTACGATTGAATCTAAACAACTTGCCTACAGGGAAGGGGCCATCAAAATATCCAGACTCGCCGGATTGCCGACCATTGCGGGACCAAAGTTTTGTAAATTCCCAAAATTGAATCTCTTTCTCGCCACTGGTCAGAATTCTGATTATGGCCGCGTATATGACGAACAGCCCCACGGTTCCGCGGCCAGGGGTCCTTCCGAAATCAAGTCCCCCCTGGGCGTCCTCTTGTAAACGTGTCAACCTGTAAAACATCCTACTTTGTCAACCTGTGAACACCGCGAAAGGCCCGCCTTTATTGGCCTTCGTGTGGTTGCAAACCGTTAACCGTAAACCCGGTTTTGGACCCCATAGCTAGCGGTATCGTGCCAGCATACCGTCCGCAAGCGGAAACCTTGCCAGAAGGACCCCTGCTCTTGTCACTGGTCCCCTTTAAGGGCGGAAGGATCGGCGGGAAAGCGTTCCCTTGAAACCATGACTCCAGAGGGACGCACCGCCCGCGCGAAGAAGGCTTCCGCCGCCGCAGTTGCCGCGCGCAAGGCGAAGAAGAAGCACTCCGCAGGCTAACTTACACGCCACGAAGATTTCGCTTACAATGGGGCTGCTATGATTAGCAGACTTTTGGGTCTTGTGATTCTCCTTTTCTGTATCGCGCTTGTTCCCACTGAGGCAGCCCAGAAGAAGAAGCCAAAACCAGGCCGGGCGCCCACATCGGTTGCGCTCCCGGACCAGGATGTACAGACAGAGATCGGGCCTTTTTCGTTCCGAAACTTGGTTTTGGAGCAAGATCCCCAATTCAGGTATACCGTGTCGCTGAAACTTGACGGTGTGGCCCTCAACGGAACGACGAAGACATGGAGAGTCGCTAACTTCGAAGGTCAGTTCCTGAACTCTGGCGGTGCCGTTGTGGAACGAGTGCCGTTGAGCTATGTTCAGATCGCGCCCGGAATCGCGAAGCCACTCTCGGACCTGCCATCCTTGAGCACCCCGGTGTTCCTGAATGGCACGCCGGACGGGGCGTTCCGAATAGTCTACAAGGGTGGCGAGATAGACACTACCTTTCGCCTGCAACTGACGAAGCCGACGGAGAGCGAATCTCTGTCTGTGGAGGATGCCAATATCGCAATTGTGTTCAGCTTGGCGAGCACCTCCGTAGGGTTTGCTCTCCAAAACAAGACTGACGGCCCCATTAAGATTGACTGGAATCAAGTTTCGTTCATCGACCCCCAAGGCACTTCCCACAGCGTCACGCATGAAGGCGTGAAGTACACTGACGCCAATTCGAGCAAGCCGCCCACAGTGGTCCCGCCCACCGCAAAGGTTGTGGATTCGATTGTACCCGCAGACAATGTGTACTACACACCGGGGCAGTACGGCGGATGGAGCACTCGCTACATTTTCCCCCGCGCGCCTCTTGGTGCGTCCTTGAAGGATAAGTCCTTCAGTATTTACATGCCGCTCGAAATCAATGGGACGGGGAAGAACTACCTCTTCACGTTCAAGATTGCAGCCGTATTGTTCTGAGATTGGCGTCGAGGACCGCCAAATAGGGCGTCTGTCATGACAGGGGCGCATTTCGGCCTTTCTCCATTGTGTCCAGTACTGCGATGGCCTCCCGCAATGCCCGGAGTTCAGCGCGGCCCTGCCGCCGTTCATCCTTTGCCGTCTTCGAGTAGTAGCCGTGCTTCGTCACGGCCCGCCGGATTCGCTCGATTCCATCCGCTGTCTTCGGCCCCGTGCTCAGTCCGCCGTGAAGTCGGCAACGTCCGTTTGCCATCGCTGGACACTGGCAAGGCGTCCCGTGCCGGGTCTTCGCTCCGCATCGTGGCGCACTCGTGAAGTCCCCCGGCGGGTTCCCGTTCTTCAGCCATCCGCGCCGCGGCTCTTGGGGTTCATTGCTCATTTCCCCTCACCTTCCCGCCCTTTGTAGCCCCCGGCCTTCACGCTTCCGGCGATTACGGCTTGCCCGCCTTCAGACACTCGAACGTGCTGAACAACCACCGTCTGTTTGCCGCCGGTTCGGATCTTCTGGAGAGCAAGAAACGCCGCTTGGTAGGTGTCCATCATGCGCGCCGCCGCGTTCGTCAGCCGTGCCATTTCCACGGGTGGCATCCGCGAATCAATACCGCGCGCCATCAGCTTCATCGCCGCGTGGTGAGCCGCCGCCATCTGGTGACAGAGCATCTTCTCTAGGGAGTTCCCGGCCCGTGCGGATTCCGCCGCATCTACCGCGGCTTCCAAGACTCCGACCTCCGCCGCCGCTTCCATCCGTTGCTCAGAAGCGTCCACGCTGATCATGTTCGGTTCCCGGATCGTGTTCGCAAGCACCAATCGCGATACTTCCGGGTCAGTGGAATCGACATGGACAACTTCGCCGGCACCTGCAACTAGTTCGCCGGACGGCTTCAGCATAGCGTCCGCCACCGCCTCGGCCCGCTCGACCTCCATACGGTTCAGGATCACATCCACGGTGCCGCGATGCGGTTCCATGTTCGCGTACCGCGCCGCTTTCTGAAGGGCGCGAATCGCCTTGCCGCCTCGCTTGCTCGATTGACCTTTCATCGTAACGCGTCCTCTAACGCGCGAATCGATGGCGCGGGGTCCCCTATCCCTGCCATCGGAAAACCACGGCGCGCGCAATTCAATTTCGCGGATTTTCGCAGACGGCTTGCATCGGGTCGCTGCGGCCGTTGGTTGAGGCTTTTCGACCCCCTACCCCCCAGAGTCCGTGCGTTGCGCTGTGGGGTTCCCTTCTCGTCGCGAGTCGCGCTTCATCTATTCACCGTCGATCCTGAATGGCATTTCCAGCCTGTTCATCTAGTGTGTCGAATGCCACATGCCGCCTTTCGCGTTCCTCCCGCTCCTCGCGTGATTCGTTGCGCTCCTGCCACTCGTGATGGCCGATTGGATTCGCCACCTCCTCCCGGGCGCGCTTTCGGGCAAAGTAGTCCTGCACGACGGTAGGGAACCACGAAAAGTGCCGAGGGCCGGCCTTCGTTCCGGGCTGGAGCCTCCGCTCGTTGTAGAGGTACTGAAGGCACTTCAATACGTCCGTCTCGGGCACTGTATAGCCCGCTCCTAAAGTCGCGGCGTTTACCGTTTCGACCACCATCCGATCAGACGGGTAATCTTCTGGCATCCTGCTTGGATCATCGGACATGTACTTCGCCATTAGTTCACGCAGGTTCGGATACTGCTTGCACTTTGAAGGACAAGCCGCCATACCGTCCGGCGATGAATCGCGCTTCTTGCGATTCTTCGGCGGACAGTCTGTGTCTTTCGTGGTCCTCTCGTTAGCTGGCTCTCTTGAAGGAACTGACTCTCTTTGGCTCCCGTTTTCGGGAGTCCCATCTATGGGAGGGGCACCGCTCCAATTTATGGGATTACCAGTTTCCGGGAAGGGTGCTTTTCTGGCGCAGTTCTCAAAGATCGCATGCCAGAGAAACACGTAATTGCTCTGCTTGCCGTTCACCCGCTCCGCCCTGATGAGTTCTCGCTTTTCGAGTTCACGGATGTATCGGCGCGCCTGCTTTCCGCTGAGGCCGATCTGGTGGCCCAACGTCGGGACAGAAGGATATGCTTTACCGTCTTCCCCGGCATAACGGCACAGCCGGCCGTAGATCACCTTCGCGCCAAGCGACAACTCCAAGTCTTTACAGACCGCCTCCGGAATGAAGATACCCGTGAAGCGTCTATATGGGTTGAACGGTTCCCCGATAGTGAAGCCGCTCATACCGTAAAGCCATGTGTAGGAGGGTTCTGTTCCGTTTTCGACTGGGGTTTGACGCCGTTCTCGGCGATTGGAAGGCGTCGGTTAACCCACTTCAGATCCGGTATCCCCACACCCGCGCGCGGCGGCGCCGCTCCTGAGGCCGCATCATGCATCTAGGCGGCGTCTCCCGAAACCGTCTGCCGTTCGATCCACTGCTCCAATGCGCGCGCGGGCACCCGCACCGCGCGGCCCTTCCGGAAGGTTGGCAGCTCACCGGATGCCATCATCAGGTACACCGTGGCGCGCCCGAGAGAGAGGCGCCGCGCAACTTCGTCAGCTTTCAGTAAGAGCCGTTCTGTTTGGTCCATAGCGATTTTGCTTGTACGCTCCATGTCTAAGTGATACGCTGAAACTGGTTCCAGCCACAACTGGAAAATGGCGGGACAGAGTGAGCAGATGGCGACTTCGACGATTTCAGGGCTCTCGAAGACAGTTTGGTGGAAGTTTGACCGCTACGAGATCAAGGATAACTACATCCAGCCTGCACCCGGAGCCGAACTCCGGCAATTCGATCCTTGGGAGGAGCAACATCGCAGCCGCATCGATTCGTCGGTGCAGCCGCTATACCAAGGTATTCTGGCCATGCTGAAGCAACTCGGTGTCGATTATCTCCACTACCCATGGGAGTACGCCCAACTTGTCTCGATCTCCAGATCGCGCGGCAAGCCCATGATGAAGTTTACGCCCAGAGCGGGAATTGCGCACGCACCACTCCGAGAGGGCCAAACAAGTTGGCCTGCGTCGATCGAATCTGAAATCGACACTTGGAAGCGGTATCCGCGTGATGCCGAGAAGCGAGAAGCCGAGAGTGCTGCCATTCTGAATTGGTGCAATCGATATGGGCTGCTCGGCGTTCTGCCGCACGTCGCTCAACGGTGCACCGTTCATCCCCGGCGAATTAGCGGCGGACGGTTCATGGCTAAGTGGGAGGTCACGACCTACTCGCGAGCGAACGGACGATGGACGTCCGGATTGTCGTACGAAATGGGGAGGGGTTTGGCGGCGGAACCAGAGGTACTCCTTCAGTCCGACGAACAATTTAGCGACGGCCAACAATCCGTGGCTCTTGAGGGCATTGAGGAAACGTGGGGTCATTTCTTCCCTTCGGTTCCGGTGCGTACCCGTCGCGAGTATCGGTATCCATGCCCTCTTTCAGAGGAGTTCTGGCACGTATATGCCGAACCCGTGCCTGTTTTCGTTCGCCACGCCCTCGTTTTGCAACAGGCAATTGAACCCCTGGCACCGGGTTCTGATCTCGGCCGCATCATAGCGCAAGAAAAGGCGATTGCGTTCCTGAATGGGTTAATTGCGCCAATAGCCCAGGAGGCGTTTATCTCGACGGCAGGGGTTCGTCAGCGGTGGGTATTTCCGTCTCTGCTATCGATACTTGCCAAGATGGCCCTTGAAGACTTAGCCCTTGGAGCGCTGTTTCGCTACTGCACCAATTGCGACATGCCATTTGTGAGTAATGCGTACCAACAGTTGTATTGTTCGAAGACCTGTGCGTGGCGAGATCGAAAGCGAAAGGCACGGGCCGCCAAGAGGACCGGCAGCCGGGAGGAAGCCGATGCCAAATCGAAAACGCGGCAACTCTGAAGGCAGCATCTACCACATGAATGATGGCCGCTGGCGCGCCGCCGTAATGGTCGGCTGGAAGATTGGCGCCGATGGAAAGCGCATCCGCGATCGTCTGATCTTCACGGGCGCTACCCGGCACGAGGTAGCCGAGGATCTCACTGCGGCCCTGCGCGACCGCGCCCGCGGCATTAACATCAAACCGGGAAAACTGACCGTGGGCGATTTCCTGGCGGGATGGCTCGAGAATACCGTTAGGGCATCCGTACGCCCGAAGACGTACCGCTCCTACGAGCAGATGGTACGCAACCACCTGGCGAAGACGGTTCCGCCGGAGGAATGGAAGAAAAGGAAACTTGATGTAGTGCCAGGCCTGAAGGACGTACCGCTATCGAAATTGACACTTCAGCGTGTGCAGCAGTTCTTCAACGAGAAGCTCAAAGCCGGCAACTCCGCGGCCCTGGTGAAGTATCTGCGGGTCGTACTCCGGATTGCCCTGAATGAAGCACTCAAGGGAGACCTGGTCGTGCGCAATGTGGCCGAGCTGGCGACACCCCCGAAGGCAGAGAAGCACAAGTCCTCCCCGTTTACCCCGGAACAGGCTGGCCGCTTCCTGAAAGCCGCGATGGGGCATCGGCTGGAGACGCTCTTCACGTCCGCCCTCGCAGTGGGCCTCCGCTCCGGCGAGTGCAGCGCGCTCCGCTGGCAGGATGTCGACCTCGACAAAGCGGAGATCGTCGTCCGGCATACCCTACAGCGCGTCAAGGCGCCCGGTGAGAAGAAGGGCCGACTTGTGCTACTGCCGCCGAAGTCCGAGAAATCGCGGCGGACGATCCACCTGCCCGCGACCTGCGTCACCAGCCTAAAGGCCCACCGCGAGCGCCAGCAGCAGGAACACGCGCTCGCTGGCTCCCGATGGCACGAGACTGGCCACGTCTTCACCAGCACTATCGGCACGCCGATTGATGATCGGAAAATCCTGAAGGAGTTCAACGCCCTGGTGGCCGCCGCCAAATTGCCAAAGCAGCGCTTTCACGATTTGCGGCACGCCTGCATCTCTTTGCTTGGCGCCCAAGGCGTGCCGCTGAAGGTGATTGCGGAGATCGTCGGACACTCAGACATCCGGCTCACGCAGAACGTGTACCAGCACGTTTATCGCGAGGCCAAGTGCGCCGCGGCCGATACCATGGATGCTCTACTCACGGGACTCTCGAACATGCCGGAACAGCCCGTTGCTACCAGCGTTGCTACCAAACCGGCTCGTACCAATCTGAATTAGCCTGTAAGTGATTGAAAACATGGAGCCACCCGCCGGGATCGAACCGGCGACCTGCTGATTACGAATCAGCCGCTCTACCAACTGAGCTAGGGTGGCGTCCCCTTTTTGTCAACTACCTGCAAGCAATCGAACGGGCGCGGTTTTCGTTTTGTGCTGGATTTGTGCCAGACACCCCTTGACCCTGCCCTGGCACACGGTTTCGCACCGACGTCGTGATATTACCGCTCTGCATGCGCCGTGTACGGTCCATATGCTTTTTTATACTAGCATCGTAGCCGGGCTTTGCGCACGTGCGCCTGGGGCCCAAGGTCTCCGCGCCCGCTCCGATCATTTCTTCGAACCGCCGCCGTACCCGTGCCATAGATATTCCAGAGCCTCGGGCAGGGTCTGCTGTTTCACGGCGCGGTCTGTGTGGCCGGCGTTGCGCGCGAATACGAACTGATAATGATAGCCCTTGGCGGCCAGTACTCTGGCCATGTTCTCGTTGGCGAGGACCCAGTCGTGCATGTTGTCGCGCATGACATTCGGATTGAGAAGGTCGCGGTCGCCCACCTCCATCCAGATGCGCAGCGGTTTGGCCGGATTGTTGGGGATGAGGTGTTCATGGAACTCCCATGCGCCATGGGGTGTCTCGGGACTGGATGGCCACTGCTGGTTCACATAGGTTCCCGAGTAGGTGAGAACGCGGTGATACAGCTCCGGGTGATACCACGCCATAATCAGGGCACACGAGCCGCCGGAGCTGCCGCCCATGGTCGCCCGGCCATCGGGATCCCTGGTCAGTTTCACGTGGTATTGCTTCTCGACGAGGGGCAGCACCTCCGTCTCGACAAACTCCGCGTAGCGGCCGGACATCGTGTCGTATTCGAGGCCGCGTTCGCTGCCCTGAGCGTCGCCGCTGCCGTTGCTGATGGAGATGGCGATCATGACCGGCACCCGCTGTTCGGCGATCAGGTTGTCGAGGGCGGTGAACAACAGCCGGTCCGGTCCATCGGCCCCGACGATAAACGGGGCGGCTGTGCCGGGCACATATTGCTTAGGGACATAGACCGCCACGCGGCGGGTATACGGAGCGGGGTGACTGGTAGTGACGATCAATTTGGCGGGGTCGTTGGGATCGGGCTTTCCAAAGGTGCCGGGTTCGCGCGCGATGCCGCGGTAGATCTTGCTGTCCGCCGATTCCATGGTGAAGGTATAGACGGCTCCCTGCGGCACGCCTTCCTGCACTGCCATCTCCGGCGCGGGATGGTGGGTGGGGCCGAGGATGAAGTTTCCGTCGGCGTCGGCCGGAGCATTGACGCCGTCTGGCAGTTCTTTTGCCGTGACGAAACCGGGAGTATGGGGATCGCGAGTGGGCGGTGTTGGACGCGCCGGGCGCGGGGCGGACGGAGTCTGGGCCATGGACGGATCGAGGCAGGCAACCAGACTGATGAGAGCGATGCTGAGAAGACGGAACATCGAGGAAATCTTATCACTGACCGCTCCGTCCGCGGCGCCCTCGTTCACGAATTCAATTCCTGCCACAGGGCCTTGTAGTACCTAAGGAAGCGCTCGGGTTCCTTGCTTTCGGCGACTTCCGCAAGGGTGTATCGAGAGTAGCCCGATTTGCGCAGGAGGCCGAATAACTCGCGGTAAGGGTAGCCAGTGTACAGTTCGTTTATGTGGACGCTGCGGACGAACGGGCCGAGAAGTGCAAAGCTTTGCCTGACGGTGCCGTCCGCAACGTCGGTCGGGTTCGAGTTCCAGCAGGCGCCCACGTTTGAATGGTTGGCCGTATGCAGAATTTCGGCGGATGTCTTGGGCTCCTGCGTCTGGCGGCCATGGACTTCCATCCAAATCTCAACGCCCTTCGATTGTGCGTACGTGCCGAGTTCGCGCAGGCCACCGGCGATGTTCCGAATCGTCGTCGCATAGGGAACGCCCGCTGGCAGTCCGTTGGGGCGCACCTTAACCCCGAGGGCTCCGGTATCGTGGGCGAGGTCTACGAAAGATTTGCCGAGGTCGATCTGTTCGCGACGCACGGCCTCGTCGGGCGATTGGAACTCGCAGGTTGTGCCGTAGCTCAGAAGCCTGATTTTGGACCGCTGGAAGCGTTCGCGTACTGACGCGCGTTGTTCGGCAGTCAGCGCCGGTTCGACACCGTGTTTATGACCGGTTCGCAGTTCAACGGCGGCGAGCCCGGCGCTCTCGAGGGTTTTGATCAGGGTCTCGAGATCCATATCCCGGAGGAGGTTGTACGTGACGCAACCGAGTTGAAAGCCGGCAGAAGCGGAGAATGAGGGCACCGGAGCGGCAACGGCGCCCGATAATGCGATGAAGGATCGTCGGTTCATGATTTGAGCGCTCCCACGCGCATTTATATCACGACTGATTCTCCCAAAGAGCAAACCTGCCGGGTTGAGGTGGGGCATGCTTTAGCTTGCCCGTGTTGCGCTGGACCAAGGCCAACTCTGAAACGGGGTTCTCTTCGACGTAGGCCACAATCCGGTTTACCTCCCCTTTACAGGAATAGGGCCGAAGGACACAATCGCCTGCGTGCGGGGGTCTGCGTTGATGAGAATCCAGCCGGGGCATGCGGTGCCGCTGCAGGGCGTGTGTCCATCCCACTTCCACAGTTTTCCGCCGTCCTGGCGCATGAAGAGCGTGCCTCCTCCGGCAGCGATCTCCCGCGTACGCGCGTCTGAGTTGATGAGAATCCAGCCGGGGCACGCGGTGCCGCTGCAGGGCGTGTGTCCGTCCCACTTCCACAGTTTTCCGTCATCCTGGCGCATGAAGAGCGTGCCTCCTCCGGCAGCGATCTCCCGCGTGCGCGCGTCTGAGTTGATGAGAATCCAGCCGGGGCATGCGGCGCCGCTGCAGGGCGTGTGTCCGTCCCACTTCCACAGTTTTCCGTCGTCCTGGCGCAGGAAAAGCGTTTCTCCCCCAACAGCGATCTCCTGAGTGTGCGCGTCTGAGTCGATGAGAATCCAGCCCGGGCACGCGGTGCCGCTGCAGGGCGTGTGTCCGTCCCACTTCCACACCTTGCCGTCCACGTGGCGCTGGTAGAGTGTGTTCCCGCCGGCGACGATCTCCGCGGTCCGCGGGTTCGTGTCGATAAGGGTCCAGCCGGCGCACGCAGCGCCAGTACATGGGGTACTACCATCCCACTTCCACACCTTGCCGTCCACGTGGCGCTGGTAGAGCGTGTCTCCTCCGGCGGCGATCCCGGCTGTGCGCGGGTTCGAATCGATGAGGCCCCACCCGGGGCACGCGGCGGCGGTGCACGGCGTGCGACCGTACCATTTCCACACCTTCCCATCAGTCTGGCGAAGAAAAAGTGAATTGTTGGATGCAGCGATGTCCTGCGTTCGTGAGTCGGTGTCGATGAGCGTCCACCCGGGGCATGCGGCGCCGGCGCACGGTGTGCGGCCGTCCCACACCCAGAGCTTTCCATCCACCTGGCGCTGCACTACTGAGATCGCGCATCCCGGCGACAGGCTCGGGCACGGGTTCATCCCTTCCTGGACGATCTGCAGAATGTCCCAGCGAATGGTGGAGATGGGGGCGCTATTACAGCTCGTGATTCCGGTCACCCAGATCCAACGCGTTGGCTTACCTGGCACGCGGCCGGAGGCAACGCAAGTCGATTGCACACCCGCAATACCCAGGCCTACACCATTGGGACCGGTCACAATGCAGGTCCGCCACTATCGCCGCCCTCACCAACCTGGCCTGCACTGTTGACGCCGAGCGTGTATGTAGTGGCACTCGCGCCTGACAGGGTAAAGACGGCACTGCGGTAGCGGCCATCGCTCTGCGCGGGTACGGGTGGTGGGCCGGGGCTGGCATACTCGAAGATGCCGCGACCGTATTTGGTCAGCGTCATGCCGTTTTCCACGTCGCCCACAAACAACAGTTGAATGTCGGCCTGACCGAAATCTCCTGCGCCGAGGAAGATCAGGGCCACATCCAGGCCGCTGGCGCCCCAGTTGCGGACCAAACGGGTGGGAACAGGCGCCCTCGTCGACCATGCGGCGGTGATCGGCAGAGCGGTTAACGCTGCCGATGGGCCATTGATTGTCCCGGTGCTTGTGACGCAGTGGTCCGCCGTCAGCACCCAGAATCGGTTCACCAGCGTTCCGCTACAACCGCTCGCGACGGTCACAAGCCCACGCTCACGCTGGGTATCGACGGGTACCAACACGCCTTGGCGAAGCTCTTGCGTGAGGGTGCAAATACGGCCTTCCGGTGTGTCGATGCAGCTGTTCTGAGCGTGTGCCAGTCCCGCGGCCGAGAGACAGACCGCATAAGAGATGAACCAACTCACGGTTGCGGTCTTTGTTGAGAACTTTTTCATTTGGGTTTTTCCTCTCCGGTGACACAAGCGAGACCGGACAGGGATTCCCGCCAATATTTTTCAGGGGGGAATCAGGCACCACTCTCCAGTGCGCGGACAGCCGAACGAGGAATCGACAACCGATTAGTCGAGGCGGGCGTACTCGGCGGCGGCGTGCTTGAGCAGTGGAGTTTGCGGGTCGGCCTGCTTCCAGCGGGCGAGAAAGTCCTGATAGGCGGCCTTCGCCATGGCGAGCTGTCCGGCGGCTCGGTAGGCCCTGGCTAATTGCACGCGGGCGACGGCGACGACCGGATCGCTGAATGCGATGCCGGGGTGTTGGAGAACCTTTTCAAATTCGGCGGCGGCCTCGGCCGGCTGGTGGTCGGCCAGCAGCGCTACGCCGCGAATGTAAGGCGGATACAGGTTCCCAAAGAAGCCGGACCAACTGCCGGTGATGGCAAGGTCGAACGGGGCGGCGGTCTGCAATACCTCGAGGGCTTGCCGGGGCCGGCCGTTGTGGATGCTTGCCAGGGCTCTCAGCATCGGCACATAGGCGAACTGGACATCAGTATCCTCGGGGAATCTCTTCTCCAGTACGAAGGTGAGCGCGGCGGATTTGGCGAAGTCTCCGGCGAGGGCGAAGGACAGCGCCGCGCCCCATTTCACATCCCGCGTGTCGGATAGCGCAAGCGCCGCCGCCGCCGCCCGCTTGGCTTCAGCCGCGTTCCCGAAGAAGGCCTCGCGAACCGATTCGCCGGCTTCGTACATCGCGGCGCGTTCGCGATTATTGGCCTGGCGGGCCAGCTCCACAGCCCTGCGCGAGAGTTTGCGGGCCTGCTGCAGTTCTCCCGACCAGGCAAGGACGCCCGACTGCGCGTGAAACATCCAGTCCTCTGCGTCCGGCCGCTGCGATGCTTGTGCGACCGCCTGTCGCATGCCGGCCTGGTCGTCTTTCAGGAACGCGATGTAGTACCGCATGATGAGCATTTCGCCGGCTTCGAGCTTGCGCCCTCGAGCGAGTGCGAGGACCTTGAGCGCATCGTCCGGACGGTCGAGCAGGACATATGCCCAGCCGAGATTCAGATAGCCGGGGATAAAGTAGGGATCGAGTTCGATGGCCTTGCCGCCGTTCTCGGCTGCGGTTTGGTACTTGCCGAAGCTCTGATTGATGACGGAAAGAAGCGCACGAACTTCCGGGTCGCGAGGATAGGCGGTTGCCCACAGTTCGCAGGTCTGTGTGGCCTTGTGAAGATCCCTCACGACCTGGTATTCGTAGTTCGCCGAAATGAAAAACCGTTCCCGATCGCTTGTCCGCTGCCGTAGTTCGTAAGCTCGGCGGAAACTCTTCTCGGCCAGACCGGACTCCCAGTTGTCGGCGTAAATGCGACCCAGAAACGCATGAGCCATGGCGAACTCGGGGTCGATTTCGATGGCCCGCTTCACCAGCGGCATCGTGCTTGGGCTGAATGCGGAGCGCAGCGCTTCGCTATAGGCTTTCCAGGCCTCAAGCGATGTGGTGGTCGCCTCACTGATGGAAAGCGAGTGCTCCCGGACGGTGGCCAGCGACTCTCCGGCGCGGGTGCGGAAACGGCTCGCAACCTGGTGCAGGAGGTTGATCACGTCCTCCTTCCTCGATGCCTGCACCTGTTCGGCGTACAGATCGTCTCCGTCGCTGCAATTCCGGGCGCGAAAGCCGAGGACGTACTGGCTGCCAAGCGCTGCAATGGAGCCCTCCACCACCGCTGCGCTGCCGGTGCGTTCGCAGATTTCGCGGGCCAGTTCCGGCGTGAGGCGCGCGCCGGCATCCCGGCCCATGAGTTGGAGCGTGTGGCGAATGCGCTCGTCCGAGACGATGCTGAGGAACGGCGACTGCCCGAGTTCCACCACCAGTCCCTGCCGGATCGATCCGTCGAAGACCGGGTCGCCGGTCTTGTTGTCGAACTCGGCGAGGACGATGGTGTCTTTATCGGTGAGCTTCGGAGAAGGGCGCGGCCGGAAGTACGCGGCGGCTGCGCCGGCGACAATTACCAGCACGGTCGCGGCCATCAGAAGTTTCTGCCTGGATGTCCGGCTCCCGCCGGACTGCAGCCGGCGAAGGGCGGCGGCGATTTCAGCCGCGCGGGTGTAGCGCTTCTCCGGTGCCTGCTCGAGGCATCTCGATACGATACGCTCCATTCCCGACGATGAACGCGCGCCGGTCGCCATTTCGTGCAGCACGAGGCCGAACGAGTAGAGGTCCGACCGCGCGTCGGCCGGCTCTCCGCGGGCCTGCTCGGGCGACATGTACCGCGCGGTTCCGACCACGGCGCCGGGATGAGTCATCTGTTCATCGCTGGCGAGTTGGGCCAGACCGAAATCGAGGATCTTGGCATGACCGGCCGCCGAGATTAGAATGTTCGCCGGCTTGATGTCGCGATGGACGATGCCCGCCCTGTGCGCAGCTTCCAATCCGTCGGCGATCTCGATGGCGAGGGAGATGGCGGCGCTTTCGTCGAGTCTTCCGGCGCCCAGGCGATCCCTCAGGCTCGCGCCTTCGAGATGCTCCATCACGATGAACGGCCGGCCATCCTGTTCGCCGATGTCGTAAATCGTACAGATGTTCGGGTGGTTCAGAGCCGAGGCCGCTTGAGCTTCTCGCCGGAAGCGGTTCAGGACCTGCGGGTCGCGGGCGAAGTCGTCGGACAGGAACTTGAGCGCCACACTGCGGCGAAGCCGCAAATCCTCGGCGCGGTAGACCTGACCCATGCCGCCGCGGCCCAGTTGCGCCACAATCCGGTAATGCGAGATGGCCTGACCGGGAAGGATGCCGGGGGCGCGGTTCGCAGAGGCCAGCGTTCGCGCGGCGACCTCGACGGCGGGACAGTCCAGAAAACCAGCCGCGCGACGGTCGGAGGGGAACAGTGAGCGGACTTCGCGCTCGAGGTCGTCATCGCCGGCGCAGGCCGATCTCAGGGCATCCTCGCGCTCGGCCGATGGCAGGTCGAGGACCGTCTGCAGCACCTCGTCTACGCGTCGCCATCGCTCAGAGTCCATCAGACGTC
>CAWEOG010000033.1:0-22094 GCA_963810595.1 Bryobacterales bacterium
TGTTTGCGGCAGTCCGGATCGGTCGGATCGAACAGACCGCTTCGCCATACGCTTTGTAGGCGTCAACCAGCGAGCCTGCATTTTCCAACGCCAGTCCGTGTTCCAGCGCGCGCCGGCTGGCGCGAGAATCTATCTTCGCCGAGCCGTCGCGAGCTTGCGACGCAGGAAGGCCAAGCTGGAACAGCACCAGCAAGACGATGCAGAATGATATTCGCTTACGCGTCGTGTTCACTTCGCCCGAGCTCCAGCGCCTGAAAATCCAAGTCGTAAAACGGCCGTCCGGAGAAACACGAGAGGTGCCATCCTCTCAGTGAAACCACCAAGTTATTAATCGGTGGAATCCCGTATATTTTTACACCACCCTAGCAAGAATCCGGGCTCCGGGAAAGCTATTGAATGGTGCTGGCGCCCTCGGAGCTGAAATCCGCCCGGACCACGTTCCTGTTCAACAACATTACCTGCCCGTGGCTGGCCATTTCTAACGAAGCTGGAAATCTTTAGAATCTGCCGCCAGCGCCGGGCCAGCGGTAGTCAAAACGCCAATAGGGGGGTCTCGGAACTCAAGCGTTCAGGTCCCACTCAATTACCCGGGAGAGGCGGTGAGGAGGGACCGACTCGCGCGCGCATTCGACCCGCAAGGCGGCTACCCTTCCGAAGTAGTACGTTGCCAGCGCGACATGCAGTATATCCAGGATTTCACGGAGGTCGTCGCGCCCGGGTACCAGCAGCGTGACCATTAAAGGGTAACTTGGCCCCAGCATTAATCGCTCGGTGTCGGCTTCAAGAATGGGTTCCAGGAGTTTACGCCCAGTCTGGTTCAGCGCCTCCCGGTCGGAGTCGCTCAGCTCGTCAGGGAACAACATGGACATGGAAACCGGGTCACCGGATGCGTAAAGGGCGGCAAACGCGCCTCCACCGGCTCCGGTCATCCATTCCAGTTCCAGTCTCTCCTCGGCGACAAAGTCCAGACGTCCCCGGAACTGCATGGGCCGATTGGCAAAAAACCGGCCAAACAGGTTACAGGCGTTCTTCACCTGTAGGTGGGTCGGGACAGACGGATGAGTCGCTGACTCGGCCTCCCTCCATTCCGGGAATATGGTCCGGACGTGGAACATGCCTTGAACCTAACAGGTATTCGACGCCGGGACCATTGGGAGAATGCGCTGCTGGCGCAGGGGGAAGCACTGGGTTGCCTATGTAAAACGGGTATGAGGCCTAAGGCGTTAGCAGGAGACAGAGGTACTAAGAAGGACCGGTCAATTCCGTCCATCCTGGCCCACCTCCGCCAGCCCTGCCCGTTCCAGTAGCGCGGTAACGTCCGGATCGCGCCCCATGAAGTCGCGGTATAAAACGGCCGGATCGGCGCTGTCGCCCCGGGCCAGGATTCTCTCCCGGAAGTCCTTGCCGGTCCGAGGATTGAAGATACCCTCACGACGAAACCGGGAAAATGCGTCGGCGTCCAGCACCTCCGCCCACTTGTAGGAATAGTAGCCCGCGCCGTATCCCACCGGGCTGGAGAACAGATGCAGGAAGCTGTTGATCATAGCGTGGGATTCCGGCAGCGGCGCCGTAGAGAAATCACTGATAATGCGCCGGCCGTAAGCCACGACGTCGCCATCGGTCTCCGGCGAGTACTCCATGTGGAGGGCGAAATCGAGGTATCCGAAACCAAGCTGGCGCATCTGGGCGGTGGCGGCGCGGAACGTACGGGCGGCCAGCATTTTCCGGAAAAGGTCCTCGGGGATGGGCTGGCCGGTCTGGTAATGCCGGGCGAACAGATCCAGGGCCGACCGCTCCCAACACCAGTTCTCCATAATCTGCGAGGGCAGCTCAACGAAGTCCCAAGCCACGCTGGTGCCGGCCAGGCCGCGTACCTCCACGCGGCTGAGGGCGTGGTGCAGCAGGTGTCCAAACTCGTGCCAGATGGTCTCCACTTCGCGATGTGTCAGCAAGGACGGCTTGCCGCCCACCGGCGGAGTCAGGTTCCCGCACATCAGGCCCACATGCGGCTCCCATCCGCCCGGGGTGGGAAGGCCGGTGTAGAAAGCGTCCATCCAGGCGCCGCCCCGCTTGGTGTCCCGCGGAAACCAGTCGGCGTAGAAACCCGCAATCTCGGCGCCGGTTTCATCGAGAATGCGATAGTAGTTTACGTCCTCGTGCCAGGCGGGCATTCCGGCTACCTGTTCCACGCGGACGCCGTACAGCCGCCCCACGGTTTCGAACATGCCGTTGAGAACGCTCTCCAGTGGAAAATAGGGACGCAAGTCCTCTTCGCTGAAATTAAAACGCGCCGCCCGCTGCTTTTCGGCGTAGTAGGCGACATCCCAGGGGGCCAGCTCGGGCGCATCGGGGCCCTCGATCTCGCGCCGGAAGGCCAGAAGCCCGGCAGTTTCGCGCACAAAAGCAGGGCGGGTCTTCGCGTCCAGCTCCTTCAGAAAGTCCCAGGCGCGCCGGCCGCTCTTTGCCATCCGATCTTCCAGCACGAAGTCGGCGAAATTGCCATAGCCGAGTAACTCTGCCTTCTTTCGGCGTAAATCCAGAATTCTCAGGACGAGTTCAGTGTTATCGTAGTTGTCACGCCAGGCGCGCATGTTACTGGCGAGGTACAGCTTTTCGCGAATGGCCGGGTTGTCCATGTAAGTGAGGACCGCGGTGAGACTAGGAGCGTGCAGGGTAAACCGCCATCCATCCAGCCCCTTGGACTGGGCGCTGTGGCGGGCGGCCTCCACCGCCGACGGCGGCAGGCCCGCCAGCTCCGATTCGACGGTAATCAGCAGTTCGAACGCCGCTGTGGCGTCCAGCACGTTCTGGCCGAACCGGGTGGTGGCTTTCGTCAGCTCGACATCAATTTCCCGCAGCCGCTGCTTACCGGCCTCGTCCAGCTCGGCTCCATGGCGGCGGAAGGAATCAATGGTTTTGTCGAGATATCGCTTTCGCACTCCCTCCAGGCCCAGAGCCTCCGGGGTCTGGCGGAAGCGGCTCAAAACACTCCACAAACCGGCGTCGAGCGGGATGGAAGTATAAAACTCGCTGACCGCCGGCTGGACCTCGTTGTAGACGGCTCGAAGCTCGGGTGTGGTGACGACGGATTCCAGGTGCCGTACCACTCCGATTGCGAAGTCCAGCTTGTTTGTGGAACAATCTAGCGCCTGGAGAGTATTCTCGTAACTCAGCGGCCCCTTGAGGGCGGCGATGGCGTTGACATTGCGCCTCGCCTCTTCGATCAGCAGACCGATAGCCGGTTTCACGTGGCCGGCGCCGATCTGATCGAACGCTATTGGGAAGCGAATCGCGAGCAGCGGGTTGTTTGTAGACATGGGGATCATCCGAACGGATGAGTATAGCAGTCCCGCCGCCAGTTGATGGGAACGGCAATGGCAGATGTTCCGGTCGCGACGGAAGAACGAAGAACGCAAGCTGCTGAAATCGAGCCGAAGCCGCGTTCCGTTTTTCGAGAGGGCGGAATCATGAATCCGAAGTCGCCAACGCCCCGGTTGCTGTTTGGGCTGGGCGTAGCACTGGCCGCCGTGTGTGTCTTCTTCTGGTACGCGCGGAACCAGATTACCCGGCTGCGTGTGCTGCAGACCGACATCGTCGACCGCAACCGGCGCGACTCGCTGCAGCTTTTGCGGATACAAAACAATCTGAACTCGCTGTCGCAGTCGCTGCGCGATCTGCGCGACGGCAGCGACGTGCGTTCTTTGCCGGAAGTGCAAAGCGACTTTCGACAGATCCATTCGGACCTGGACGACGCGCTTCAACAGGAGCAAGAGCTCGCTCCGGCAGTGAGAGCCCAGGGCAGGCAGCGCCGGCTGATGCAGTTGGTGAACGACTTCTGGGTTGGCGTGGACGCTATGTTCGGAGTTCTGGGGCAAGGGAAAGTCGACGAAGCCCGCCGGTTGATTGCAAACCGCCTGCAGCCGAGCCAGCGGGCCATCAATGTCAGGATTTCAGCCCTGCTGGTGCAGAACCACCAGGAGAATGCGGCGGCCGCGGGCCGCATTCAAAGCATTTACGTGGAAGTAGAGCGAAACCTGTATTTCTTTCTGGTGGCAATGCTGATTATGATGGGCCTCAGCGGAAGCCATCTGATCCGGGCCAACCGGCGGCTGTTCGAGCAGTTGGTAACATTGTCGGAACAGCGCCGGGTGCTGGCCGCGCGGCTGTTCACCGTGCAGGAAGACATTCTGCGCTCGGTGTCGCGCGAACTGCACGACGAATTCGGCCAGATCCTGACGGCGATCGGCGCCCTGCTGCTTCGCGCCGAAAAGATGGATCTGCCGAAGGACTCTCTTTTCAGCAGAGATCTGTTGGAGGTGCGGGAGATCGCACAGGAGAGCCTGGGCAAAGTGCGTTCGCTCTCTCACGCGCTTCGTCCCACGCTGCTCGATGACTACGGCCTGGAGAAAGCCATTGAGGGGCACATTGATCAGTTTCAAAGGCAGACCGGCATCACCGTTCTGCTGGAGAAAGAGGGTGAGGCCGGCGAGGTTTCCGACCAGACCTCGATTCATGTGTTTCGAATTGTTCAGGAAGCCCTGAACAACATCGCGAAACACGCTCGCGTCAAGGAAGCCTCAGTGCGGGCGAAGTTCTCAAAGAAATGGCTCCGCATCGAAGTGGAAGAGCATGGAGTCGGGCTCTCGACAACCGCTTCAAACCACGGCCTTGGCCTGATCGCGATGCGGGAACGAGCCGAGCTGGTGGGTGGGTCGATCGAGTTTGAACGTCCGCGCCAAGGCGGAACACGCATTATTTTGCGAGTTCCCCTCGAGAAAGAAGAAACGATATGAACGAAAAAATCCGTGTATTGTTGGCAGACGATCACGTCCTGGTACGACGCGGCTTTCGCAGGATCCTGGAGGACGACCCGGACATCGAGATCGTGGGCGAAGCCTCCAATGGCCAGGAAGCCGTCGAACTGGTGGAGCGAATCTCACCGGATGTCGTGGTAATGGACTTGTACATGCCGGACATGGACGGAGTGCAGGCCACCATGGAAATTAAAAAGCGCCGTTCGGAGACCACCATCCTGGTCTTGAGCATGTACTCCGATGCCAACTATGTGCGCAACGCCTTGGCGGCAGGTGCAACCGGCTACATGCTGAAGAACGCCATCGAGCTGGACCTGGTTGCCGGCGTGCGCGAAGTGGCCGCGGGACGCCGTTATTTTTCGCCGGGCATCAGTCTTCCCGACGGCACCGAGGAGGACGAGCTCGACAAGCTGACCCAACGGGAGCGGCAGGTTCTGCAGTTGATTGCACAGGGCAAGTCCACCCGGGAGATCGCCTCCTTGTTGAATCTGAGCCCGAACACGGTGGCCGTCCACCGGGCGAACCTGATGCAGGCCCTGGGCATACACCGCACGGCTGAGCTGGTGGCGTTTGCCATCCGCAAAGGCCTGGCGCCGATGCCGTAAGGCGGTGAACGGGTCGGACCCTCGTGTCGCTCTGTGTCGAGACGGATACGGAAGCGGGCACCGGGGGTTTGCGTCGCCGGACAGGGCCGCACCGGCAGAGTGGCGCCACGAAGACGCGTATACCGCGATGTGTTTGTCGTGGTACCGGCAGGCTCCCCACTCGAGCTCGACGTTGGTACCAATTCCCCATAACCACCGGACTGGCAGGCGCGGCGGGGAAAGCCGCGGCCGGCTGGCCGTGTATCTCCCAAGCGGCTTACCGCTACCCTTCCGAAGTGCGGCTGGCGCCGCGTTTTGAGTTCCGGTACCCGCGCGGAGCCCGTCCTCGAATCCTCAGCAGGGCGGCGTGCCAACACGCCGGTAGGGGTACGGCACGCTGTTTCGAATTTATCCCTCGCAGGCTAACATGATCGCCAGCAGTTAGCATACTTACTAACTGCGCGACTTCGTCCAACCGGTTAACACTGTGGCTCACTCTCATGGCAGGCGAAGACGGCGCCGGCGCGCTGTCAAGCCAAGCTGGCTGGCAATCTCGGCGATCCTCGTCCTGCTCAGTGTTCTGCTGCCATACCTCCTTCGGGGCCGTGTGCGAAGGCGCGATCCGGCCGGCTCGGCCGGCGGGTCGCGATTCGGCGGGCCTGTCGCGGTCGTCGAATCGTGGATTCTACCGGGAGCCGAGCGTACGCTGGGCCGGATCTTCCCCTATTCGATCGTCCCCGGAGGCGTGAGAAATGCCGAGGAAGCATTGCGCGCGGCGGCCCTCGACCCGGTGGTGAGCCGCCACTATCTTCCGGTCCGCCTGGCCTCGCTGCGCACCGTATTCCTCGATCGCGACCGCGCTGTTCATGTTTCCTACCGGAAGGCGGGCAGGATTTACTGGACGAAGAGGAAGATCGTGCTGAAGAAGGGGGAGAAGGTCCTTTCCGACGGCAACAATCAAATCCGCGCCCGCTGCGGCAACCGCATCTCAGAAGCCCCAATGACCCCGGTGGCAGCCGAAGAGCCCACCGAGGAGGTCATGAATGCCCCGGTGCTCGAGGTTCCGTTCGAGTCCCTGCCAGGCTTTGCGGAAGTTCCCGGCCCCGTGCCGCCCGCGGTGTTTCCTTCCGAGCCCGCGGAAGTCGCAGAGATACCGGCGGGAGTTCCGGAAGCCGGCGGCGGAGGCGTTCTTCCATGGCTTCCTGTAATCGCCGCGCCGGTTGTCGGCGTGCTTCCACGAGGGGGAAGTGAGGTACCCCCAGCGCAACCGCCAGGCCCGCCGGGGCCGCCTACTCCGCCGCCGCCGGGTCCACCCGCGATGCCAGTGCCGGAGCCCGGCACTTACCTGTTAATCGCGGGCGGGCTGGCCATCGTTGCAGGAATGGAGAAGCTCCGCTCACGGCCCAGCGGCTGAGAGCCGTGAATTCGGAGATAATGAACGAAGCAAGCCCGATTTGCCTGCCGTGGTCAATCCGGCCCCGACGATACTGGCTCGCCTGCCCGCGCCCGCGAATAAGTCTGCGCGGCTCGGCGCTTTGGCGTGGCGGCGGAATTGCCCAGCGAAATTCGAGAACACCCGAAGGAATCCAACGCATGAATCAATCCGAACCGATACAGAAACCGCCGCTTCCCGCCGTTCCGCTCACTGCTGACGGCTCGAGCCTCTTACACCAGATGTTCCGGGTGGATTGGTCCGGCTGGCGCGAGTTGGACGAAAGCGAGCAGCGGGAGATCGTCGAAGAAGCCGCCGGCGTTTTGGGCGCCATGGAAGTCCGTGGAAGCGGCGAGAGCGCGTGCTACTCGCTCCTGGGCGGCAAGGGCGACTTGCTGCTGGTTCATTTCCGCGAAGACTTCGAGAAGCTGCTTGAGGCGGAGCTCGAAATAGGGAAGCTGCGGCTTAGCGAGTTTCTCGAAATGGACGACTCGTTCTTGTCGGTGGTGGAGCTGGGCTTGTACGAATCTTCAGCCAAGCTCTACACGCGGCTCGAGCAGGAAGGTGTCGAACCGTTCACCGAGGGCTGGAACAAGGCGGCCGAGGAAACGCTCGCCACGCAGGCGCGTGCCATGGCGCCGCGGCTCCACCCGCGGGTTCCCGCGGCCCGCTATATCTGTTTTTACCCCATGGATCGCAAGCGGGGCGAGGCGAAGAACTGGTACATGGAGAGGATGGAAGACCGCCGCCGGATGATGCACGATCACGGGATGATCGGCCGCCGCTACGCCGGCGAGGTAAAGCAGATAATATCCGGTTCCATCGGCTTCGACGACTGGGAGTGGGGTGTCGATCTTTTCGCGGACGACCCCAAAATATTCAAAAAACTGATCTACGAAATGCGTTTCGACGAAGTAAGCGCCGTGTATGCCCTGTTCGGTCCGTTCTTCGTCGGCCTGCGCTGCTCGGCTTCGCAACTGGGCGCCTACCTGGACGGACACGTGCCGGAATGGCAGGGAAAGCTGGGCGGCTGAGCCCGGCCGACCTCACTTCGGGGATGGCGCGGGCTCTTCCTCGACGAACACGGCTCTCACAATCCGGTCGAGACGCGGGAAGTTCTGGTCGAGGTACTGGTTTCCTTCGCGCAAAATCTGCTGCTGATCGGGGCCCTTGCCGGCCGGCGGCCAGTCTCCGTAAGCGGACCAGATGCGGTCCACCACTTTGTCCATGCCCTCAGTAACCTGTCCGAAGGGTGCAAAACCCTCCTTGTCCAGGTCCCGGTTGTTACTCAGGTTGATGAAGACCTGGCAGGTGCGCCCGAGCGGGCCGGAAGTGGCGAAAGTGATGGTGCCGCGGGTATTGCTCTGTTTAACGGGGTCGTCAGGGATGCGCGAACCGCTCATCAGACGATCGACCGACGGGCGGCCGGAGAGACCGAACTGCACCACGTAATTGCGAACCACCCGGAAAAAGCGCGAATCGTTAAAGAACCCGGTTCTGACCAGCTCGCGAAAGCGCTGGACGCCGATCGGCGCCCAGTCGCGGTGCACCTCGACCACAAACACGCCCTTGTTCGTTACAAACCGCACCTGGAAGGTGGGAGCGTCTTCCGGCGGTACGTACGCCGGGCGCTTCGGCGCAGGCTTCGGTCCGCATCCCGCCAGCAACACAACAGCGGCCAGCAACAAACGGGGGCGAAGTAAGAGTGCCGGGTTCATTTCGCAGGTTATTCTCTCACGTCAGACGGTGCGGGTGAGGGCAGCAGCCCGGCTGGCAGAAGTCGGGCGCCGGGGGCATCCGGCCCAAAGAGCGGCGCGGTGCGGAACGGCTGATGCGTTCCAGAATTAACTCTCGAATCATTCGGATGAAGTCCGGATGGACTCCCACTGTGCCCGCGCGAACCATCTCCAGCCCCAGGCCCGCCGCGGTCTCGGCGGCCTGCGTATCGAGGTCGTATTTCACCTCCATATGGTCTGAGATGAAGCCGATGGGCGCCACAATCACCTCGCGCGCGCCGGTTGCGGCCAGCTCGCGCAAGGCGTCGTTCACGTCGGGCTCGAGCCACGGTTGCGAGGGCGGCCCGCTGCGGCTCTGAAAGACCAGGCGGTAATTCGGGTTGTCCACGCCCTCCGCCACCAGCCGGGCCACTTCTTCCAGTTGTGGCAGATAGCTGCTGTTCTGGGCCATAACGATGGGCACACTGTGGGCGGTAAACAGAACCGGCACTCCGGCGCGGCGAGGGCCGGGAAACCTGCAACGGGCCTCCTTCAACCGTTCGATCAGCGGGCCGGCGAAGCCGGGATGATTGAAAAACGGGCGCAGCCGGTGGCACTCCGGAGCATCCGGCCCCACTTTGGCCCGCGCCGCGTCGAGGTCGTCCAGGTACTGGCGGCAACTCGAATACGAGCTATAGGCCGAAGTGATGAATACCAGCGCCTGCCGCACTCCGTCGGCGGCCATCTGGCTGAGCGCATCGGCGAGGTACGGGTGCCAGTTTCGGTTTCCCCAGTAAACGGGCAGATCGGGACCGTGCGCCGCCAGTTCGGCCCGCACCGCATCGATCAGAGCGCGGTTCTGTTCGTTGATCGGGCTCTTGCCGCCGAATTGATAATAATTGCGGGCCACCTCCAACATCCGCTCGCGGGGGACGTTCCGGCCGCGCAAGACGTTTTCGAGAAACGGAACGACGTCTTCATTCTTTTCCGGGCCGCCGAAAGAAAGCACCAGAAGCGCCTGATAATTGCCCGTGTCTTGCGCCATAACCATCACTATCCCAGGTTTTCCCGGCGCGGCGGCGGCGCGCAGCCGGGTGAACCTAGTAACCCTTCTCCTTGTCGACGACGTTCTCGAGCGGCTCACCGGCGGCGAAGCGGCGCAGGTTCTCCCTGTACAGCGCCAGGTAGCGCGCGCTTTCGCCGTTCGATCGGCCGGCGATGTGCGGCGTGATGACCACGTTTTCCATCTTCCAGAGCGGATGCCCCTTGGGAAGCGGCTCCGGATCGGTGACGTCCAATCCCGCCCCGGCCAGGTGCTTGGAGGCCAGCGCATCCGCCAGGGCGTCGGCGTCGTACAACTTGCCGCGGGATACGGCAATAAAGTAGGAATTCGGCTTCATCAGCGAGAATTGCCGGGCCTGAAACATCTTCTGGGTAGCCGGTGTGGAGGGGGCCGAGATGAAGACCACGTCGGCTTCCGGCAACACGGAATCCAGCCGGCTGGGCGGAACGGACTTGAGAATAAACGGTTCCAGGGGTATATCGCGCGGGTCGACGGCAATCACTTGCATCCCGAAAGCCTGGGCGCGGATCGCGATTTGCGTCCCAATTCCCCCCACTCCCACCACCACGGCGGTGCGGCCGCGGAGTTCGAGCGGCCGGTATTCCCGTGTCGTCCACTCTTCGTTGGTGCGTCGCGGAATGATGCGGTAGAGGTCCCGCGTCAAGGCGAGCAGCAGCGCGAAGGCGTGATCGGCGATTTCCGGACCCTGCACGATCCTGCAGTTGGTCAGCACAATGGGGCTGTTCTTCATCTCCGGTGAGAGAAAGTTCTCGACGCCCGCCGAACCAACCTGCACCCACTTCAGCTTCTTCGCAGCCCGGATCATCTGCGGATTGATGGTGCCGATAACGCCGTCCGCGTCCGCCAGCTCAGCCATCAACTCACCCGGCTCGGGGGCAACCAGGTTGATCGACGGCGCCGCCGCCCGCAACTCGGCGAGTTCCGCCGGTCCGATCGGCGAGTACCATGTACCCCGCGTCGTGAGCACCACTTTCTTCGTCTGCGCCGCCAGCAACGGCGTGTAGAGAAGCATGGCCAAAAAGAAACAAGTTACTTTTCTCATCTCCACCTCCAATGCGTTCTTCAGTCTACCAGCCGGAAGGTGAGGCGAACGGAGGCCCGGACACACAAAGGGGCAGGCCGCGAGGGTACCTGCCCCTTTTATCAAACTCGCCCGATAGCGGGCCTAGAATGTGAACCGCAGCGCCACTTGCATGCGGCGGGCGTTGGTTCCGTCGGGGAAGCCCTGCGAGGCGGTGCCCACGCCGAGGCCGGTGGTCGGCTTCAGCACGCCACCGCTGGCGACGTAAGCCTGGGTGCTGATGCCGGTGTTGCTGATGATGTTGAACAGGTTGAACGCTTCAAACATGAGGCTTGCGTTGACGCGCTCGCTGATGGGCAGTTTGCGCGCCAGGCGGGCATCCACCCGGTAAACCTGGTCGATGTCGAGGCTGTTGACCGGCCAGAACGGCACCCGGGTCCAACCGCCCGAACCATTCATTGTGGTGTACACCAGGGAGACGCCGGTGAACTGCGTGCCGCTGACGTTTACCGTCGCCGAGGTCGGATGAGCCGAGGCCAGCGTGGTGATGGAAGACAGCTCCCATCCGTTCACCAGGTAGCGGGCCGCTTTGGAAGTGCTGGAAGTGAACGTCGGGGCCCACAGGAAGTTGATCACCAGCCGGTGGCGCTGGTCGAGCGTGGAGCTGCCTTTGTCGAGCGCGTAGTTGCCGTTATAGGTGGCGTTGTTGTAGTTCCACCCGATGTTCCAACTGGCGCCTTGCTCGTCGCCGTCGTCAATGGCGTGCGACCAGGTGTAGGAAACGCTCCCGAACAAGCCGCGCGACATGCGCTTGCGAAGCTGCACGCTGAGACCGTTGTACCAGGACTGCCCGCCGTTTTCGACCATCAGGATCTTGCCGTAACGGCTGTCCAGCTTTTTGGTGAACAACGGCGTCGTATAGGAACCCACGGTATTCCCGCCGGCGTCCAGGATGGTATAGGTGCCGCTGGTTGTCGGGTCGGCCAGGTTCACGTCGCGTTGCGTCCACAGGCCGATGCCGCGGCTCCAGATGTAGCTCACCGTCAGACCGAGATCGGCGCCGATTTGGCGTTCGATCGCGAGGGTGCCCTGCTGGGTGTATGGATTGTGGAAATCGGAGGAAGCGTAGGACAGGTTCACGGTGCCGCCCGGCAAACCCGCGCCGCTGGCGAAAGTACCCGGAAAAACCGGCGATCCGGCCGTCGATGGCGTGACGTAGATGGCGGGCTGGAACTGGCCGTTGCCGAGCAGCAGCGTATCCAGACCGTTGCCGGGGAAGCGCGCCCAGAAAATGCCATAACCGGCGCGCACCACGGTTTTTTCGTTTACGGCGTAAGAGAAACTCACGCGCGGCGAGAAGTTTTTCGTCGGCGAGGGGATGGTTTCGGTCCGCGGGTAGTCGGCATTCGTCATCCACGGCTGCGGAATGAACGTATGTTCGTAGCGAATGCCATAGTTGAACGTGAATTTCCTGGAGAGCTTCCAGACATCCTGGGCGTAGAAGGCAATGTCCCTGGTGTTGAAGTCCTGGACAGCATTCCCGAAGGCCTGCTGGAAGTTGGAGTAACTCTTCACGCCGGTGGTATTGCCGGAGAAGTCCTTCGCGAAATTCGTCAGCGAGGAATAGGAGTATGCGCCGGCCCGGTTGTAGATCTGGTCGATGTAGTCTTCGGTAGTTGCGAAGTCGACGCCAAATTTCACCGAATGTGCCCCCACGGTCCAGCTATAGTTGTCCACCAGTTGGAACCGCTGCTCACTGGGGAGAGTTCTCGGATAGCCGCGCGAGGCGCCGATCGTGGAGCCCGCCAGTGAGATGTACAGGGGCCCGGTTTCGGCCGGAAACAGATCGCTCGAGGCCGGGTCGGACAGACGGTCTTTGAACCATCCGAAACGGAGTTCGTTGACGCTCGAGTTGGTGGGGATGGAGGTCCACGACGCCTTTCCGTAACGTGTTTCCACGGTGGAGTTGCCGTTATCGCCGACGGCCGCGCCGCCGGTGAGCACCGCCTGCGTCTGAATCCCATGCAGCGACCGCCAGTGCATCACGTTGGCGCTGAAGCTGAAAGAATTGCGCTCGGTCGGCCGCCAGTCGAGCTTGGCGAAGCCCATGTAGGAATTCACGTCGCGGGGTACCAGCACGTTGTTCTGCCGGGAAATGAAGTCGATGGCGGTGGCGCATTGCTCCGCGGTGGCCGTGCAGGCGCTGGATTTGATGTTGCCGGCGGTATCGGTGAAATTGGTGTTGATGATCCGGTTGAGGGCCGGGAAGTTCCGCTTCACCATTTCGTAGTTGGCGAAGTAGAAGAGCTTGTCCTTGATCAGCGGCCCGCCGATGCTGGCGCCCGCCTGGTGACGCCATTCGGGCATGTTGATGCCGTTGGCATAGCGGTCGGCGGCATTCAAGGTGCGGTTGCGGAAGTACCAATACGCGGTGCCGTGGACATCGTTGGAGCCGCTGCGCGTGACCGTGTTAATGACGCCGCCCATGGCACGGCCGAACTCGGCCGAGAAGCCGTTTGAAAGAACCTGGAACTCCTGAACCGCGTCCTGTGAAATCTGTGTCGAGATGCGCGTCCGACCGGCGTTTTCGTTATAGAAGCTCTCGGTGGTGTCGTTGCCGTCGGTAAGGAATGCGTTACCTGCGGCGATGCCTCGGAAGCTCACCAGCCCGAAAGTACCGTCGTCGGTAACAGCCGGCGTGAGCAGAACAAACGTATCGGCGCGCCGGCCGTTGATGGGCAGATCGTCGATCTGCGCTTTTTCAACCACTTGCGAAACGCCGGTTTTATTCTCCTCGACGAGTGGCGCCTCGGCGGTCACCTGCACTACGGTGCGCGTCGTCCCCACCTGCATTTCGACCCGAAAGTCGACGGTCTGGCCGACCAGAATCTCGAAATCCTTTACTTCCCAACCCGCGAATCCTTCTTTCGTGACGCTGAGCGAGTAGCCGGTGGACGGTACCAGCGCCGGCGCCGCGAAGATACCCGCATCCGTGGTCTGAAGAGACCGCCGGATGCCTTTCAACTCGTTTGTAACGACAACCGTCGCCCCCGGGACCGCCGCTCCCGAGGTATCGCGTACGGTGCCCGAAATTCCACCGAGTCCTGCGACTGCTTGCGCGAACAGCGCGCCAGAAGCAGCCAACGTTAATACACAAAGCCAGATGATTCCTAGACGCTTCATGACGTTGAAAACCCTTCTCAAACGTTTAAAACAGTGCTTGGTTCGAGGAATGACGCACAACTGCCTTCGACTAAGTTTCGTGTGCCGGGAACCCCTGCTGTCCGGTCGCTGGGGCCGATTTGAATGCTCAAAACTAACATTTTAAGAGTAACAGATCGAGATTATTGATTGGTGAAATCTGAAGAGAGAATCCAAGCCTGGACACTCGCCTCGGACGGCCGTGCAGGTGCATACTCGACCAGCATCGTCGGGACGGGAGTTCGGCCTGCCGGGTGCATGCCTTCCTCCTCGTCCACACGTTAGCGAATCTGGGCTCTGAGTGTCATGGGGCGGGCCTTCCCATCCGATAGAGATGACAAGCACATATGTCTTTCCCCATCGGACCGGTGTCGAAACACGGCCGAATGCGGCGGGCCGCCGCCGGGGCCGTCATTCTCGCCCTGTGTGCCGCCATCAGCGCGGCTGCCCAAAGCTATTCCTTCAAAACCTACGGGCAGGATTACGGGCTCAAGAACGTCGCCCTCAACAGCATCACCGAGGACACCGAAGGCTATGTCTGGGTAGGGACGCAATCCGGTCTATATCGTTATGACGGAAGAAGTTTTCAACAGGTTGGCAGCCTGAAAACTCTGGACAGCCTGGATGTGCAGGCGGTCGCCGCGGCGCCTGACGGATCGGTCTGGGTGGGCACCAACGCGGGACTCGCCCTGGCCCGAGCCGACCGAGTGGAAGCGATCCGGACCAGCGTGCCGTTGGAGATCGCCAGCGATTCGGGCCTGGCGGTGGATCGGGCGGGACGGTTGTATGCCGCCTCAACGGCGGGCCTGCTGCGCCTGGAAAGGGACCGGGCGGGAGGCTTCCACGAAAAGTGGATCAGCCGTAAGCCTTCGAGCGGCGTCCAGATTCAAAACGACGGCACGATCTGGTTCGGGTGCGGGGAAGACGCCTGCCGCCTGGATCGGACCGGGGCCGTAACAGCGCCCGGTCCCCGGCTCGGTCTTCCGCCCGATGCGTGGGGCAGTTTCCTGGTAGATCCCGGCGGGAATACCTGGATCCGGAGCGTTCGCCGGCTCTACTTGTGGCGCAAAGGTTCCGGGACAGCGATTCCGGTCGACAAGTACCTTCCGCCTTCCAACGTCGCTGCCGCCAGGCTCCAGTTGCTCCCCGACGGCCGGGTGGCGGCACCGACAGATGAGGGACTGGCGGTTATGAACGGTCGCCGGTTCGAGTTAGTTTCCCAGACAGCCGACCCGGGAAACGCGTCCGTGGCGGCGTTGTATGTGGACCCGGAAGGCTCTGTCTGGCTGGCGGCCCGAGGAGTGGGAGTACAGCGGTGGCTCGGCTACGGCGAGTGGGAATCGTGGACCAAGAGCTCCGGGCTTCGGAACGACACTGTCTGGGCAGTCCGGCGCGACCGCGACGGGGGCCTCTGGGTTGGGACGAGCGGCGGTGTCAGCCTGCTTCGAAAGGGAAGCGCGGTGTGGCGTCACAGCACCCCGCGAACCGGTTTGCCGGGTGCGCGTGTGCGGACGATTGGCATGGGCCGCGACGGAAGCGTCTGGGTGGGAACGAGCCCCGGCCGTTTGGTGCGCTTCGATACCTCGGGGCGCATGTTAGCATCCTTCGGGCCGGAATCGGGTCTGACGGAGCCGCTTTTTCAGGGCATTTTCGAGGACGCCGAGGGCGCACTCTGGGTGAGCGCGAGGGGAGGACTGTTCCGAAGCCCTCCACCCGCCTCGCACCCCCGGTTCCAGCGAGTGGAAGTTCCCGGCGGGACTCCGGGCGAGTTGTTTTACCAGGCAGCCGCCGACGAGCTTGGCCGGCTCTGGATTCCATCTTCGCGAGGCGTGCTGCTCTACGACCACGGCCGGTGGCGCCGCTTTGGAGTCGCCGACGGACTGGCCGGCGTGGGGGTTTTGGCGGGCGCCGTGGGTCGCGATTGCTACTGGGTGGCTTACACCGAACCTCAGGGAATCTCTCGCCTGACCTTCCACGCAAACAAGTTGACGGTCGAGAATTTCGACCAACGGAGCGGGTTGAACTCGAACAAGGTGTATTCGATCGGCGTCGATTCCAGGGGCTGGTTGTGGGCGGGCACCGACGCAGGCGTGGATGTTTTGCGCGGAACGGAGTGGACCCACTATGGCAAAGATTCCGGATTGGTGCACGAGGATTGCGACACCAACGGAATGTTCCCGGACGCCGACGGAGGCGTGTGGATCGGCACCAGCGGCGGACTCGCCCATTTCCTGCCGCCGTCCGGCAAGCCGCGGCGCGAGACCCTGCGCACCGTTTTCACCAAAGTGGAACTGGGGGGACAGGTGCGGAATGCCAACCAGGCGGCGGCTGTGCCCTTTCGCGGGGCGGCTTTCTCGGCGGAATTCAGCACGCTCAACTTCCGGTACGAGGACGGGGTGAGCTACCGCTACCGCATGAGGGGGCTGGACGACGCGTGGCTGACCACCGACCAACGACAGGTGCAGTATCCCAAGCTGCCGGCCGGCCAATATTCGTTCGAAGTGGAAGCGGTGCGCCGGTACGGCTTTCTTCCGGCAGGCCGGGCGGCGTTCCAGTTCACGGTGTACCCTCCCTGGTGGCAGACTTGGTGGGCGATCGGGATGGGGATCCTTCTGCTCGGCTGCATCATCGGCGTGCTGTGGAAGTGGTGGCTCGGCCTGATGCTGGCACGGCAGCGCGCCCTCGAGGCAGCCATCAGCGCGCGCACGGCAGAACTGGCTGAGGCGAAAGAGAGAGCGGAACGCGTCAGCCGTGTCAAAAGCGATTTCCTGGCGAACATGAGCCACGAGATCCGCACGCCGATGAACGGCGTTATGGGGATGATTCAGCTGGCGCTCGAAACCGACCTCAACGACGAGCAAAGGGAGTATCTGGACGTATCCCACCGCTCCGCCGAGGGGCTGCTGACGCTGTTGAACGACATCCTCGACTTCTCGAAAATCGAGGCCGGCCACCTGACCCTCGATCGCCAAAAATTCGCCCTGAGGGAGTGCGTGGGCGAGGTCGTCAAGCTGTTTCAGTTCAGCGCCCGCGAGAAGGGCCTGGCGCTGATCGCCCAGGTTGCCGCCGAAGTGCATCCGTGGGTTGAGGGAGACCCGGCACGTTTGCGCCAGATTTTAGTGAACCTGGTGGGAAACGCACTGAAATTCACGTTCACGGGCGGGGTGCGGATCGAGGTGGATAGCCAACCGCAAACGGCCGCCTCCTCCGGCCGAATCGTTTATCGGTTCGCCGTCCGGGACACCGGGATGGGGATTCCGAAGTCCAAGAGCGAAATCATTTTCAGACCTTTCGAGCAGGCCGACGGCTCCATCACCCGGCACTACGGTGGAACGGGGCTGGGGTTGGCCATCTGCCGGGGCCTGGTCGAGCAGATGGGCGGCGCCATTTGGGTGGAAAGCGAAGAGGGCCGGGGAAGTTGCTTCCAATTCACCGCCGAATTTGGCCTGGTTTCCGGCATTCCCGAACAGGTCAACCCCACCGGCTTCACGCCAAACACGGCGTCCCTCGAGGGTCTCCGCGTCTTGCTGGCCGAAGACAATGCGGTAAATCTGATGCTGGCAACCCGACTGCTGCAGAAACACGGGATGAAGGTGGTAGAGGTCGAGGACGGCAGGTCCGCCGTGGAGGCTTGGCGGCAGGGCAGCTTCGACCTGGTCTTAATGGACGTGCAGATGCCGGTAATGGATGGATACCAGGCGGCGCGCGAGATCCGGGGATTGGAACGCCAGAAGGGCGCGCACACTCCTATCCTGGCGTGCACGGCCAACGCGCTGCAGGGCGACGAGGATCTCTGTCTCGCGGCGGGGATGGACGGCTATGTGGCCAAACCGATCCGAATTGAAGAGTTACTGAGGGCCATGGAATTGGTGCTGGCCAACGTACCCGAGCGTACAAAAACATAACGCCTCAATCGGGCCCCTCGTCGGGCCAGCCGGCGGCGCCCACCAGTGGCACGAAGCGGCAGGCGGCCACGGTGCGGGGATACAGCTCGCCCCCGCGGCGACTGATGACCCGTAAATCCTGCTCGAGGCGCCCGCCTACGGGAATTACCAGCCGGCCCCCCTCGGCGAGCTGCTCGATCAGCGCCGCCGGCACGCCGGGCGACGCGGCAGCCACGGAAATTGCATCGTAGGGCTGCTCGTCCGCATAGCCCAAAGACCCGTCCCCCAAAACCACCGAGACGTTTTCCACGCCGCAGCGAGCCAGATTGGCGCGCGCCAGGTCCACCAGCTCGGGCACCAGCTCCACCGAGATCACCTCGCGCGAAAGACGGGCCAGCACGGCGGCGTGGTATCCCGAGCCGGCGCCGACTTCGAGCACCTTTTCCGTGCCCTTCAGCTCCAGCGACTGGGCCATCAACGCCGTCATGTAAGGCTGCGAGATGGTTTGCCGGTGGCCGATGGACAAGGGTTCGTCGCCGTAGGCATGGTGGCGAAATCCCTCCGCAACGAACTCCTCCCGTGGAATGGATGCCATCGCTTCCAGCACCCGCTGGTCGACAATGCCGCGCCGGGCCAGTTGGCCTTCAACCATCTCGCGGCGTTTTTTTTCGAAGTTCAATGCACCTGCTCCGGCGCAGCGTCGAATCAGAAACGCTTGCGAACGAAGAAGTCGACGCCGAACGAGCCGTACTCATCCCGGACCGCGACCACGGAAAGCTGCCGGCTGAGATCCCACTGCAGCCGGATCAACTGCTGTTGGGTTCGGCTGAGATTGGTGGAATAGGTAAGCGTGATGTCGCGCGAAATCTGCTGTTCGATTGTCAGGTGTGCCTCCGGAACGTTGTCGACGCCGGTAACCGTGGGGTCGATCTTAATGCGGCTGACGCCGAAGAAACGCTCCAGCCGATTGGAGAATGGAGTTGTCAGGGCCTGGCCGAGAAGCCCCGCCGGGCCCATCTGCAGCGGGCTGCCGGAGGTGGTCGACGAGGAGGAGGCGTAGCCGTTGAAGGCCGCCGACCCGGGCGTGCGCCCCACCGTGAGCAACGCGACAATCTCCTGCGACTGCAGGGGCGGGTCGGAACGGTAGCTGATATTCAGTTTATTGAACGGGCCGGCCAGGTTGATGTTGACGGTGACGCCGCGGACGCGGGTTTCCACGTCCAGGTCGAGTATCGGCTCGATGGTAGCCGTGTTATAGAAGGAAATCTCGCCCCGGGTAATGGTGTAGCGGTTGCCGAAGAATTCAATTTCGCCCTGCCCCACCGAAATGCGGCCCAGCAGAATCGGCTTGGACGGGCTGCCCCGGAGATGCAGATCGGCGCTCAACGACACATCGCGCACCAGGCTCATGGTGAACTGAGGTTTCGGGGCGCGCATTGACGCGGACGTCGAACTGCAGACCCTGCAGGAAAGCATTGCCGGAAACGGGTACCGTTACGGGGCCGGAGGACTGCTTCAACAGGCTGCTGGCGTCGCCCTCGCTGCTGAAGCTGCTGCGTACCAGCGTCACCGTGCCGGCGAGCAGGCTGCGCTCGCGGGTGCCGGTCAGGTTCAGCGACGCGTCCATGGTGGTGCTGAATCCGGGGGGATAGCGGACACGCACATTGGTGGCCTTCGAGAGCAAGTGATAGACGGCGCGATTTCCGCTAAAGCCGATGAAGCCGCTCAGCTCGATGTCACCGCCGCCCGACTTGCCGGTCAGTTTCTCGACCACCGCCCGATTCTGGCTGAACCGGATGGCGCCGTTCACCTGGTCGATGCCCACCGGAGATTCGGCCAGGTAAAAGGAAGCGTTTTTCAAATCCATCTGGCCGCTGAGCTGCGGCGATTCCAGCGCGCCGCGCAAGGTGGCGTTGATGGTGGAGCTGCCGCCGGCCAGCAGGTCGGGCCGGACTGAACTCAGCACCGCCAGATTCGCCTGGCCAGCCAGCTTCAGGTCCCAGGGAGTCTTGCTGCCGACCACGTAAGCGCCGCTCACCTCCAGGTCGGTATCGGTACCGGAGAATCGCGCCTGCCGGATGCGAACGGACTTCGTCGTGACATCCATCACCAGGGGGCCGTTATTCGTCAGGCGAATTTCGCTGGCGTTGCTCGAAGCCGGTAGCGCCGACTGTCGCGGCCGCATTACCAGGTCGGTCACGGTCAGCCGTCCGCTGCCCTGGCCGAAGTGGCGCAGGGGAAACGCGTAATCCACCTCGGCATTGAAGCTGCCGGCAAAAGTCGGCGTTTCGGCGACCTGGCTGTCCGCCTTCTTGTCCGTCGCCGCCTCGCTGCTACTTTTGTTCGATGCCAGATCGATCAGCTCTTCAAGCTGGACGCCGGAAAAACTCAGGTGGCAGCTCGTCGGATAGTTTCGCTCCAGGAGAATCTCGGCGGTTCCCCGTGCCGCGGTGTGGCCGAGCGCGACGTTCGTCGAAAGCGTGATGGTGTGGTTGCGGGTGGTGGCCGAAACTTCCAGCCGGTCGAGGCTGCGTCCATGGATTTTCGCGTGATCGAGAACAATCTGGCCATCCAGGCGCTGGGGTAACACGGTGTCGTGGTCGATGCGGATCGCGCCCTCGAGCGAAACGGAAGCGTAGCCGGAAAGAGTTGCATCCAGCTCTCGGACGCTGCTCAGGGTGTCGATCGGATACCCTTTGCCTTCCACGGAGAAATTCAGAATACCGGTGCGGAAATCGCGCTCCGGGTGGTTGTAGGAGCCGCTGAAATCGAATCGGGTCAGGTCCAGATTCAATACTCCCGCCACACGCTGGGGGCGCGACGAATCCAGGTCGAAGTGCAACGAGGCCTGATCGAAATGCTCTCCGGAAAATCGCACATTCTGGGCGTTGAGGTCGGCCGAAATCTGGGGCGCGCCCAGGTTGCCCCGAATCCGCACGGTACCGCCCAGCAACCCGTCCACGTCCGCTTCGGCGCCCCCTTCGGAAAGAAGTTCTCCGATAGGCGCGGCTCGAATCTGGAGGTCGGCGGCGATCTGGCTGTTGGGAGTGTTCCTCCAATGTTCGAGCGTAAGCCGGACATCTCCCGCCACACGGGTCTCGTCCTTCTGAATCAGGATGCCGGGCGCGTCAAACAGGGATTCGGTCAGGTGCACATCGGCGGTTACCGAATCCACCTCGAAGTTGCGCACCAGCGCATTTCTGAGGCTGACGCGCCCGTTGACCCGGGGGTTCGTGAGCGGACCGGTCACGCTGCCATCGAAGCGGGCCTGGCCGTTTCGAATGGAAACCGGAAGCGTCGCCGGCGCCTCTCCACCGGCGATATCCACCAGCGGCAGGAAGTCCGTCAGGTCGTGCGACAGCAGGCCCACCTGGAGGTTCTCTCCGAGTGTCCCCGAGAAATTGAGATGGGTCTCGTTGACCACCACGAAGGAGGGCTCGATTTGGACCGAGTTGCCATTCTCCAGCCACTTGAAGCGCAATTCTCCGTCCACCGGCAAATCGCTGTGCGGCGGCCGTAACCCCACCGGCTGCTGCTCCGCGCCCCGCGCCACTTTCAGGTCGGCCGAGACAACGGTGTTCCGGATACCCGCGCCACCGACATCGCCGGTAATTTCCACCTCGCCGGATACGGTTCCACGCAGGCGCAATTGTTGAGGACTGGTCAATTCCACCAAGTCCTGCAACTGGAAGCCTGACGCTGCCCCGCAGGTGCAGATCCCGGTAGTGTTGAAGCTCGAGCGAGCCGAGGAATTCGCCCTGCAGCGCCCGGACGTGGATGTCGTTCGCCCGCAGCATCGCGGGCGTCGCTTCGATAGCCGTCCGCAGGCCGACATCCACCAGGCGCAGCTTGTTGCGGCGGTATCCGAGGCCGGATGCCGAAAGGTTTCCTTCGAAGCGCACGCTGGAACCGCGGGAAGCGAAAACACGTCCGACCAGCGTCGCGCTACCAGTGCGTTCGATAGGAGCCTTGAAAATCGGGGCAATCTCCGCCACCGAGAGGTTTCCCTTCACGTTCATTTCCACAGCGTAGGGGTCGACTACCGGGATCACTCCATCAACCAGGATTTCCGACTTCTCGAGGCCAAGCCGCATCTTGCTGACAACGATCCGTTTGCCTTCGATCGCCACCTCCGTCGCCAGGTCGAACGAGCAGCGGTTCGAGCGGGCTGTAATCGAAATTCACCCGGTGGAAGTTCAGGCTTCCGCGGTAACAAGGAATGTCGAAATCGTAATCGAGAGCGGCTTGCAGTTGTTCCCCTTTCAAATCCAGGGGAATGTGCCGCTCGCGGAAATCAACGTAGCCGTCGTGAAGTTCGGTGTGGGCGATCGCGAGGCGGAGAACTTTCTCGGTAACCGT
>CAWEOG010000034.1:0-78111 GCA_963810595.1 Bryobacterales bacterium
CGTTCCTAATACGTTCCAGCGCGACCTGGCTCTCACGTTCCCCACTTACCGCGCCTGGATGCTGTTTACCTACATTCAGGACAAGTGGCAGACTAGCCAAAGCTGACTCTATTTCGATCTCGGCCTCCGGCACGACTTCTATCCACCCGCCACACCGCGGCTGGCGGGCGGCTTCTCCAATTACGATCCGTCGAACAACATTTTCGTTGTCGCCGGCTACGGCAACAATCCGATGAACCTGGGCCGCAAGACGTTCTACACCAACTTGCTCCCCGGCTGGGTGTGGCCTACCGCTTCGACGAGAAGACGGTGCTGCGCGCGGGCTTCGGAACCAGTTGGGATTCCCTTCCCGGACAACAAGTACGCCTGGGACGGCTACCCGGTGAAACAGAGCGAACAGCTATACATCGCTCGGCTCCTACGGCCAGGCGCTCCTGTCTCCGGGCGTATATGGGTCGATGTCGGTCGGGTTCCCGGCCCCGGCGGCGGCGGTGATTCCGTCCAACGGCATTATCGACGCCGGCACAAATCACGGCTGCTTTCATCGAATATTGCCAGCCTCATTCCGCTGGACTATCGCGAAGGCTACATCGAGTCCTGGAACCTCGCGGTGCAGCGGCAGTTGCCGAAGAAAACACACCTTCGAGGCCGCTTATGTCGGCAACCACACGGTGCGGGCACCGGTAGCCTACAACATCAACGCGTCGTTTCTCTTCAATTCCGGCGCGGCCGGGCGCCCCCTTGTACCAACAGTTCGGCAAGAACGCGGACGTCAACTCCTCGCCGGAATGAGTAACAACTACAACAGCATGCAGATGAAAGTCGACCGGCGCTTCAGCGGCGGCTTGATGATAACCACGGCGTACACTTTCTCGAAAGCCCTGGGCTATTCGCCGGAAGATGGCGGCTTGTGGAATTACATCCAGCAGCAGCGCAGCTATTCCCGGCTGGACTTTGACCGCACGCACAACTTTATTGCCGGACCTTTACGAGCTGCCCTTCGGCAAGAACAAGAAGTTCCTGCAGAGCGGCCCCGGACGGTGGATTCTGGGCGACTGGCAGATCAGCGGCGTGTTCAGCCTGATGAGCGGACGGCCGATGACCTTCGGCACAACCGTGAATGCGAATACACCCGGCTCCAGCATTACCCCGGACCAGACCGGGCCGGTCACGATCCTGCACGGTGTGGCCGGGCCGGGCGGTTCCGCCCTGTGGTTTGACACTTCCTCCTTCAAGCAGCCGCTAGACGCGGATGGAAAGACGCCCCACTTGGAAACGTGGGTCGCAACGACGTCAACGGCCCCGGCTTGGGCAACCTGGACCTTTCGCTGTTCCGCAAGTTCCAGATCACCGAACGGATCAGGGGAGAACTACGGGCCGACAGCACAAACGTGACGAACTCGCCGGCCTTCAACAACCCGAATCTTACCTTCGGCAACACCGATTTCGGCAAAATCACCAGTACCTTGACCGGTTTGGTCGCCAATGCGGGCACCGGCGGCACCGGACCGCGCTCCATCCGGTTGGGCATCAAGCTCAACTTCTGACGCGGAATATTGTCAGTCCTCCTGCCCCCTCCATTCCCTTCGAGAGTGGAGGGGGCATTTTTCTGAAGCCGAAACTCGGGCGGCCCGGCATTCGCCCGCTACAATGATTACATGGAGCTTAAAGGCAAAAAGATCGCAGTTCTGGTCGACAATATGTATCAGGAGATGGAAGTCTGGTATCCGTACTTCCGTTTTCAGGAAGCGGGCGCCGAGATGGTGATGGTGGGCGCCAAAGCGGGTGAGAAATACACCAGCAAGATGGGCTACCCCGCTACCAGCGACATTAGCTACGAGCAGGCGCGCGCCAGCGATTTCGATGGCGTGGTGATTCCGGGCGGATTCGCTCCCGACCTGATTCGCCGCCACTCGAAAGCCAACCAGTTCGTGCATGACATGAACGCCGCCGGCAAGCTGGTGGCGGCCATCTGCCATGGCCTCTGGGTGCCGTGTTCGGCGGAAATTCTCAAGGGCCGGCGGGCAACCTGCTTCTTCGCCATCAAAGACGACGTCATCCATGCCGGCGCCCGGTATGAAGACGCCGAAGTGGTGGTGGACGGAAACCTGGTGACGTCGCGCAAGCCGGAAGATCTGCCGGCCTTCTGCCGGGCGTCGATCCAGGTGTTAGTGGGCCAGCCGGTCGCCGTCTGAACGGCGAGCACTCGATCCGGCGAGGCCTATTGGGCCGGGAAGTATTTGTCCGGCTCCGGCACGGCTGCTCCGTCCTTGCGCGGCGACGATCCGGCAAACTTCACTTTTGATTGCGAGTCGTACATTACCGCCTGGCCTCCACCCATCGGGCCGGCATACTCGGCATGCATTTCCAGTTGGTGGCCCAGGAGGTTCAACTTGTCGACGGTGGCGGCGGGAATCCGGTTTTCGATCGCAACGTTGCAGCCCGCGAAATCCAGTTTGGTGAAGCGCGGGGCTTCCAGCGCCTGTTGTAGATTCATTCCGTGGTCCACCACGTTCGAGACGAACTGGGCGTGCGCCTGCGCCTGGTTCAGCCCGCCCATGATGCCGAAGCCGATGTGCAAGTCGTCCTTTTCCATGTAGGCGGGAATGATGGTGTGGAAAGGACGCTTCCGGCCGGCAACCTGGTTGGGGTGCCCGGCCTCCATGGTGAACAGCGCGCCGCGGTTCTGCAAATGGAAGCCAAAGCCGTCCACCGCCACCCCCGATCCGAAGCTGAGGTAGAGACTCTGGATCAACGAGACGATGTTGCCGTCGCTGTCGATGGTGGAAAGATAAATGGTGTCCCCGGTGAAGGGAAGCGGGTTGCCCGGCGCAGCCTTGCAGTTGGCTTTCTTGAGGTCGATAAGTTTCGCGGCTCGTGGGCGTAGGCCTTCGAGATCAGTCCCGCAATGGGGACCTTGCCGAAGCGCGGATCGCCCAGGTAGCGCGCCAAGTCCTGGTAAGCCAGCTTCTGGGCCTCTATCTTAATGTGATAGGACTCCGGCGACAGCGGGCCGAATTCGCCCAGGGGAACTGCTCCATCAGGTTCAGCATCTCGAGCGCCGCAAACCCCTGGCCGTTCGGGGGCAGCTCGTACACCTTCCAGCCGCGGTAGACGGTTTCGAGTGGCTCCACCCATTCCGGTTCGTACTGCTCCAGGTCGGCGGCGGCCATCGGGCCGTCCAGCTTTTTCTCCTTGGCCAGGATGGCGGCGCCGATGGGCCCCCGGTAAAACGCTTTCGATCCCTCCGAGGCGACCAGCCGGAGCGCCTTGGCCAGGTCGGGATTGCGAAAGACTTCACCCACCCTTGGCGGCCGTCCGTTCGGCAGAAACACCCGGCTGGCGTAATCGTCGCCGCGCAGCTTGGTTTCGTTTTCCGTCCACGCACCCTGGATGATCTCGGTCACCGGAAAGCCGTGTTCCGCGAAGTAGATGGCGGGCTGGAAAAGGTCGGCCCACGGCAGCTTGCCGAATTTCTGGTGAAGCTTTTCCCAGCCAGCCACGCAGCCGGGGACGGTCACGCTCCAGATGCCGCTCTGGGGCATCTTCTCGAAGCCTTTGTGCTTCAGCGCATCCAGGGTCATGGTTTGGGGGGACCACCCACTCGAGTTCAGTCCGCTGAGTGTACCGGTCTTTGCGTCGCGGTAGAGTACGAACAGGTCCCCGCCCATTCCGTTGCTCATCGGTTCCACTACGTTCATCACCGCATTGGCGGCGATAGCGGCGTCGACGGCGTTGCCTCCGCGAGCCAGTACCATGGCGCCCGCTTGCGAGGCCAGCGTCTGGCTGGTGGCGACGATGCCCCGCTGGCTGATCACCATCGACCGCGCCTGCGAGCGCTCCTGCTCCGATGTCTGGAAGGGAAGCATCACCACGACGGCCACTCCAAGTGCAAAGAGTCTGTAGATGGGCATTGAATGGTCATTTTACAGGATTCAAACGGGGGCTGGTTCCCTCAGATTCCGCCACCTGGTGAGATTCGATGGGCCCGTCCGGGCCGTTTGGAGGCCGGATCGGCATGGCGGAGCCAAATCGACATTGGGGGGGCATTTGCGGCAAACAAGATCAAGATGTCTGTTTTCATGCATTTGGCGACAGAGCCGATGGCGGCGAGCCAACGGTCCAAAAAAAAATTTAAAAAAAGTTGCTATAGAGTTTCAGATCCTAGTCTCTTGTGTGTATAATTAAATCACTGATAAGTCGTCATCGACTGAATTGCATCCCCAGCGACGAGACCCAGCTCGTCGCAAGCCCCTCCGAAGAAGCCCTGCGGCCCAGACGCAGGGCTTCTTACCGTCTGGGGGCTATTTTTCCGGTTCCTGCCTTCTGCCCTCCGAGCAGTGATATATCAGTTGCATTTGGTGGAGCACGGATGGGTGAAAGTCCCCACGGTGGGTGTGAGTACTCACCCAATTTCGGCGCGGGACCCGGCGGACAAACCGGAAATCAACCACTTGCCGTCCATACAGGTTTGGCCCGTTGGATGCACCATATTATGCAATTAAATAAGTCGTCATCGACTTGATAGCATCCCCAGCGGCTAGACCCAGCTAGCCGCTAGCCCCTCTGAGAGAAGCCCCGCGTTCCCAGACGCGGGGCTTCATACTTTAGCCCTTCCGATCTCTGACTTAGCCGGCGGCTGCGTGCTAGCATAATCAAGTGTCAGGCTCCGGGCCTCGTGCAATGGGCAGCCGCAAACCCCGCCAGGTCCGGAAGGAAGCAACGGTAGTGGAAAAGCTCGTGTGCCGCGGGTCACCCGGGGTCTGGCTAAGCAACGCGGCCGCCCGTGGCCGCCTCCCCGGCTTGTGAATCCGCCCATGTACCAGGTAATCGCCCGCAAATACCGGCCCCAGGGGTTTGACGAACTCATCGGCCAGGAACACGTCAAGACGACGCTCGCCAACGCCATCACCCAGGAGCCGCATCGCGCACGGCTACATCTTCGCCGGCCAGCGGGGCACCGGCAAGACGACGGTGGCGCGGATTCTGGCCCGTTGCCTGAACTGCGTCAGGGCCCCACGGCGCATCCCTGCGGGGTGTGCGCCAGTTGCCGGAAATCGCCGCCGGCAACTCGGTGGACGTGATCGAAATCGACGCCGCGTCGAACCGCGGCATCAACGAGATGCGCGAATTGCGGGAGAACGTCCGCTACCGCCCGGCCCGCGACAAGTTCAAGGTTTTTATCGTCGACGAAGCCCACCAGATTACCACCGAGGCATTCAACGCACTGTTGAAGACGCTCGAAGAGCCTCCGGAGTGGGTGGTTTTCTGCTGTGCACCACCGAGGCCCACAAGATTCCCACCACCATCGCCTCGCGCTGCCAGCAGTTCAGCTTTCGCAGCGTGGAATTCGGCGAAGTCCTCGGCCGCCTGCGGTGGATTTGCGAGCAGGAGGGCATCGCCGCCGACGATGAAGCATTGGCCGTGCTCACGCAGGCCGGCGAGGGCAGTGTTCGCGATTCCCTTTCGGCCCTGGACCAGGCGATCGCCTGTTTCGGCGAAAAACTGCAGGGACCGGAAGTGCGGTCTCTGTTGGGCATGTTTTCGGTGGAGTCGATGGGCCAGGTGAGCGAGGCGCTGACCCAGGGCGATGCCGCGCGGATGCTCGAAATTGTCGGTGAGCTGGAGCGCAACGGCAGGAACCTGCAGCACTTCTGCCGCGAGCTGTCGCGCTATTTCCGCAACCTGCTGGTGGCCAGAATCGCCGGCAGCGAAAGCCGGCTGATTGCCGCCACCGACGAAGAGAAGGCCCGCCTGGGTTCGATTGCGGCGGGTTTCTCGCAGGAGGACCTGTCGCGCTACCTGCACCTGACGCTCGACCTGTTCCGCCAATTGCAGTATTCGCTGCAGCCCCGTCTCCACCTGGAGTTGGGGCTGGTGCGGTTGGTTTACGCCGGGAAGCTGACCGCCATCGAAGATGTGCTGGCATCCATGGGCGGCGCCCCTGCGCCGGCAACTGGGACGCCTTCTTCGGGCAACCGGCCGCGGTCGGCGCCGGCTTCCACCCCGCGTTCGTCTTCGCCGGCCGCCGAGGCGGAAGGACCTCGGGGCGAACTGGAAACAGCGCTTGTACGAACACCTGCTGCAAAATCAGAAGACCTTCAGCGCCGACGCGGTGGAGCATTCCGAGATCGAGCTGGCCGGGAACGAATTGAAATTCACCGCCCCGAATGAGTTCCTGTTCGCACTCAGTTGCAGCGACGTCGAGAAGGCGGTGCAGCAGCTCGCGGGCAAACCTCTGAAGTGCCAGTTTCACGGCGTCCGCGGGAGCAGTCGAGAAACCGGCGCCGCAAACACGCGCGAATGACGAGATTACCGAGCGCGCCTTGGCCGATCCGGCCGTCCGGCGGTTCCGCGAGCTGTTTCCGGACAGCCAGGTGCGCGGCGTCCGCGACCTGCGCGGCTAGCCCCGGCAGGTGCGCGCCGGTGCGGCGCGATTCCGTTTACTGGTACAGTCTTTCAAGGAGCATTCACATGAAAATGCCGGGTGGCGGTAACATGCAGGCCATGCTGAAGCAGGCGCAGCAGATGCAGCAGAAGCTGCAGGAAGAGATTGCGGCCATTCGCGTCGAGGCTTCGGCGGGCGGCGGCATGGTGACCGTCAAGATGGACGGTCAGAAGAACTGCCTCGGCGTCACCATCGATCCCGAAGTGGCTGGCGACGTGGAGATGCTGCAGGATATGGTGATGGCCGCCTACAACGAAGCCGTAAAGAAAGTGGACGCCGAGTCGCAGTCGAAAATGGGCGGAATGCTGAGCGGGATGGGACTGCCGCCCGGCCTGTTCTAAGATCCGCTTAACTGCCGGGACCATTTCATGCCGGACCTTGCGCAACCTCTCGCACAGCTCATCGACGAATTGAAGCGGCTGCCGGGCATCGGCCAGAAGTCGGCGCAACGCATCGCGTTTCACGTGTTGCGGCACGATCGCGAGGAAGTCGCCCGCCTGGCTCAGGCCATGCTGGACGTCAAAGACAAGCTGGGCCTGTGCGCGCGCTGCAACAACATCAGCGATGGCGAGCTGTGCGTTTACTGCCGCGACCCCAACCGCGACGGTGGTGTGATCTGCGTCGTCGAGGAGCCGCCGAACATCCTGCCCATCGAAACCACGCGCGAATTCAACGGGCGCTATCACGTGCTGCACGGGGCTATTTCTCCGCTGCGCGCCATCGGGCCGGAACAGTTGCGCATCAAGAACCTGCTCGAGCGGCTGGAGAGCGGCGAGGCGACTGAGATCATCCTGGCCACCAACCCGACGGTTGAAGGCGAGGCCACGGCGGTCTACCTCTCGCGCCTGTTGAAACCGCTGGGACTCCGGGTGACGCGCATCGCCATGGGGATCCCGGTGGGCAGCGACCTGGATTTCGCCGACGAGGTGACCATGTCGAAGTCGCTCGAGAACCGCCGAGAGATGTAGCGTATGCCTGGAATTATCCTGGTGCACTGGAATGCGGGGGAGGCCGAGGAGCGCGCGGCGACCCTGCGTTCGGCCGGATTCGAGGTGAAGACCTTCTGGTCGACCAGCGACCCCGCCTGGCGGCGCTTCCGCGACCATCCCCCCTCGGCCTTCGTCATCGACCTCAGCCGCCTGCCGTCGCAAGGCCGCGCCCTGGCCACCGCTTTCCGCCAGCAGAAAGGTACTCGCGCCGTCCCGTTGGTGTTTGCCGGAGGCGCGCCCGAAAAGGTGGAACAGACCCGCAAACTGCTGCCCGACGCCACCTATACCGACTGGTCAAAAATCAGCGCCGCACTGGCCGGCGCGCTGGCCGCTCCGCCGGCCAGGCCGGTGGTGCCCGGCACGATGCAGGGGTATTCGGGCACTCCGCTCCCCAAAAAGCTGGGCATCCGCGAAGGCGGCGTGGTGGCATTGGCCGGCGCGCCGGAAGGGTTCGAGGAGAAGCTCCAACCACTCGCGGATGGCGTCGCCGTCAAGCGTCAACTACGCGGGCGGGCGGACCACATCCTGCTGTTCGTGAAATCCAAGGCCGCGCTCGAGACCAGGTTCCCCGCAGCGGCGAAATGCCTGGCCGCCAAAGGCGGGCTGTGGATTGTGTGGCCCAAGAAGGCGTCCGGCGTGGTGACCGACATATCGGAAACCCACGTGCGGCGTTACGGATTGGCCAACGGGTTCGTGGATTACAAGATCTGCGCGGTGGATGAAACCTGGTCGGGTTTGCTGTTCGCCCGGCGCGCGCCGGGAAAGAAGTAACCGGGCCGCCGGTTTAACAATAATCCGCTGAAACATATGTAAACTTGTAACAGTTTACAACTACAACTTCTCAAAATAGGATTTCCCACTCCAAATTTATATTACAGACAGGAAAGGAACATTCGTTTACACTTGTATACCAAGTGTAAGATTTTAAAAGACTTAAACTTAAGAATCCGAAGCGGTATGGAATGAAAAATGCTCCGGGTAAGTGGACAAAATCCATCTCGGGCGGGAACCGCGCGAACTGCCGCGGTTTTCGCATAGAACAAGAACATTCGAGGAGCATATGAACAAAACATTAATGTTGGCAGCCGTCGTTGTCTTGCTGTTGGCATTGTCGCCGTCGCCGGTTCTCGGGCAGGCCACGGACGGCAACATTACAGGAACCGTTCTCGATGCGTCGAGCGCCGTAATCCCCAACGCCAGCGTGCAGCTTGAAAACACTGCGACCGGTGTGAAGCACGATACGAAGACGGACACTTCCGGCGTTTACCGCTTCAACAACATCCTGGTCGGAACGTATCGAATCACGGCCAAGGCGGAAGGGTTTACCGCCGCAACGCTCGAAAACGTGGACGTGGTGCTGAACCGCACCACCACGGCCAACCTGACTCTGGCGGTGGGGGCGGTAGCGACCCAAGTGGAAGTTTCCGAGGCGTCGGCTCTGATCGACACCACCACGGCCACAATCGGTTCGTCGTTCGAGTCGAAAGAGGCGGTTTATAATCCCGCGTCCCTGTTGCCGCTGGGCGTCTACAACCTGGCGCTAATGAGCGCCGGCGTCGCCAGCAGCGGCGGGGTCGGGTTGGGAGAAGGCCCTTCGGTAGGCGGCCAGCGCCCCCGCAACAACAGTTTCACTATCGAGGGCGTGGACAACAACCGCAAAGATGTCACCGGCGCCAACATTCGCGTTCCGAACGAGGCGATTGCGGAGTTTTCGGTTTTGCAGAACCAGTTCAACGCCGAGTTCGGCCACTCCACCGGCGGCCAGTTCAATGCCGTTCTGCGGAGTGGAACCAACCAGATTCACGGCTCCCTTTACGAAGACTTCCAGAATCGCAATTTGAACGCGGTCGACCAGGCCGACGCCCGCAGCGGGTTCCGGTCGAACCCGCGCTACGACCAGAACGTGCTGGGCGGCTCGGTGGGCGGCCCGATTATCAAGAACAAGCTGTTTTACTACGGCTTGATGGAGTACAACCCGTACGGCGCGGCTGCCGCTCCCGGAAGCGTGATTTACGCGCCAACCTCCGCGGGCTGGAGCATGCTCGACCAGTTGTCCGCCCAGGGCCAAATCTCCAAGACCAATTACGACGTATTGAAACAGTACCTGCCCACGGCGGCAACGGCTGACGGACCGGGCACAACGGTGCTGGGCCACGAAATCCCGACCGGCGGCCTCTCGTTTACCTTCCCCTCCTACACCAACACGTACACCTGGCTGGCACCAGCATCGACTACAACCCCAGCGAACGGGACCAGATGCGGTTTCGCTACATCTCCTCGAAAACGGACGGCGATCGACCCCAACGCATCGCCCGCCTTGCCGGCCTTCTCAGGCACCCGCCAGACTCGTCAGAGAATGTATACGTTCTCTGAGTTCCATACCTTTCGCCGGTGCTGACCAACGAGTTGCGCCGGCCTATGCCAAGTACTCCGATTCGATCCCGACGGCGATTTCTCGTTCCCCGGCCTGGATATGTTCCCCAACATCCAGATTGAGCAGGACCTGAACCTGCAACTGGGGCCGTATCCGGAAGCCCCGCAGTCCGGCTCGCAGAATACCTACCAATTGGTAGACAATATCACCTGGATACGCGGTCACCAGACGATCAAGGCCGGAATAAATAGCCGCCGGTACATCGCGCCGACAACCTTCATTCAGCGGCTGCGCGGCGACTACGGCTACTCGACTCTCGAGCTTTACCTGACCGACCAGGGGCCCGACGTGTTGGCGCAGCGCAACCTTGGCGGCCGGCCGTACTGGGGCAATTCCTGGGACTTCTACTGGTTCCTCCAGGACGAGTGGAAGATCCGCAACAACTTACCCTTACCGCCGGAATTCGTTATGTGTACAAGGGCATACCTCATGACGAGACACTGCAAGCACTGAATCGGTGTAGAACATTTCCGGTGTGCTGGAATTCAACGCGCCCCAGGCCCAGAAAAGAACTTCGCGCCGCGCCTGGGCTTGACCTATTCCCCCTGCACGTCCGGAAAGACGGTGTTCCGCGCCGGCTTCGGCATGGCTTACGACGTCTACTTCGATAACCTGGGCACGCTGTCGAAGCCGCCGCAACTGGAGCACAGCGGCTCCACTCCCGATTGCCCAGCAGAACTTCCTTGCCAACGGTGGCATCACCGACGGCACCGGCGACACCAGCAGCATGACGCCAGCGGATTGGCGCATGGCAACTGCGACCTATATCTACGACCAGCACCTGCAGTATTCGATCAACTGGTCGTTCGGAGTGGACACGTGTTCGCTCAGGATTACACCATCAACGTGCACTACCTGGGTACCCCCGGGGTGAGGCTGTTCACGCAGAGCATCATCAACCTGCAGCCCACCATCACTCCGGACCACTCCCTCCCAGCTCCCTGCAGGCGCCGTCTCCGGCCGCACTCGACGGCTTGACGCTGACGCAGGACCAGTTGTTCAACGAAGAGAATAACGGCGCGCTGTACCTGCCCGAGTTCCTGAACAACGACTTCACCAACGCGGTCTTCGGGTTCCCGAACCGCGGCAACTCCATCTATCACGGCCTGGCGATGGAGGTGACGCGGCGCTCTCGAATGGCTTCCTGTTCAAAGGCGCCTACACGTTCAGCCATAACATCGACGATTCCACCGCCGACCTGTACTCGACGCTGCTCTCGCCACGCCGGCCGGAGGGCTTCCAGAACATGCGGGCCGGGCGGTCGTCGTCGTTCCTTGATCGCCGCCAACGGTTCACCTTCACGGCCCTATACGAATCGCCGTGGTTCAGGAGACCATCCCAATTGGTTCATGAAGAACATGGTGGGCAACTGGGTGGCCAGCGGAACCTACACCGCCGAATCGCCGCAGTACGCCACAGTCCAAAGCGGGCTGGATTCGAACTTGAACGGCGATTCGGCGGGCGACCGCGTCATCGTCATCCAAACGGCGTCGCCGGCACGGGCAGTGACATCTCCGAACTCACCAGCAGCAACGGCGATGTGGTCGCCAGGTAGGCGACCACATCGCCGTTGCTGTTAGTGAGTTCGGAAATGTCGCTGCCGGTGCCGGCAACGCCGTTCGGATTGACGATGACGCGGTCGCCCGCGGAATCGCCGTTCAGGTTCGAATCCAGCCCGCTTTGCACGGTGGCGTACTGCGGCGATTCGGCGGTGTAGGTTCCGCTGGCCACCCAGTTTCCCACCAGGTTCTTCATGAACCAGTTGGGTTGGTCTTTGAACCACGGCGCTTCGTACAGGAGCGTAAAGGTGAACCGTTGGCGGCGGTCGAGGAACGACGATGACCGCTCCGCCCGCATGTTCTGGAAGTCCTGCGGGCGGCGTGGCGAGAGCAGCGTCGAGAACAGGTCGGCGGTGGAATCGTCGATGTTGTGGCTGAACGTGTAGGCGCCTTTGAACAGGACCCCATTCGAGAAGCGGCGCGTCACCTCCAGGGCCAGGCCGTGGTAGATGGAGTTGCCGCGGTTCGGAAACCCGAAGACAAAGTTGGTGAAGTCGTTGTTCAGGAACTCGGGCAGGTACAACGCGCCGTTATTCTCTTCGTTGAACAACTGGTCCTGCGTCAGCGTCAAGGCGTCGAGTGCGGCCTGAGAAGGCGCCTGCAGGTACGCGGGCAGGGAGTGCTCCGGGTGATGGTGGGCTGAAGATTAATGATGCTCTGCGTGAACAGCCTCACCCCGCGGGTGCCCAAGTAGCGTACGTTGACCGTGTAGTCCTGAGCGAACACGTGCTCCACTCCGAACGACCAGTTGATGGAGTACGGCAGGTGCTGGTCGTAGATGTAGGTGCCGGTTGCCATGCGCCAATCCGCTGGCGTCATGCTGCTGGTGTCGCCGGTGCCGCCGGTGATGCCGCCGTTTGCCAGGAAGTTCTGCTGGGCGACGGGAGTGGGAAGCGCCACTGTGGTCTCCAGTTGCGGCGGCTTCGACAGCGTTCCCAGGTTGTCGAAGTAGACATCGTAAGCCATGCCGAAGCCGGCGCGGAACACCGTCTTACCAGACGTGCCGGGCGAATAGGTCAAGCCCAGGCGCGGCGCGAAGTTCTTTTTCTGGGCCTGGGGCGCGTTGAATTCCAGCACACCCGGAACGTTCGACACCGAGTTCAGTGTTTGCAGTGTGTCGTCGTGAGGTATGCCCTTGTACTCATAACGGATGCCGGCGGAAAGCGTAATGTTGTTGCGGATCTTCCACTCGTCCTGGAGGAACCAGTAGAAGTCCCAGGAGTTGCCCCAGTACGGCCGGCCGCCCAGGTTGCGCTGCGCCAGCAGGTCGGGCCCCTGGTCGGTCAGGTAACGCTCGAGGGTCGAGTAGTCGTAGTCGCCACGCAGCCGCTGAATGAAGGTCGTCGGCGCGATGTACCGGCGGGTATCGATGCCCGCTTTAATCGTGTGGTGACCCCGTATCCAGGTGATATTGTCGACCAATTGGTAGGTGTTCTGCGAGCCGGACTGCGGGGCTTCGGGATAGGGGCCAAGCTGCAGATTCAGGTCCTGCTCAATCTGGATGTTGGGGAACATGTCCAGGCCGGGGAACGTGAAGTCGCCCGTCGGGATCGAATCGGAGTACTTGGCGTAGGCCAGGCGCAGCTCGTTGGTCAGCGTGGGCGAAAAGGTATGGAACTCAGACAGCGTATACATTCTCTGACGAGTCTGGCGGGTGCCTGAGAAGGCCGGCAAGGCGGGCGACGCGTTGGGGTCGATGCCGTCCGTCCGCGAGGAGATGTAGCGAAACCGCATCTGGTCCCGTTCGCTGGGGTTGTAGTCGATGCTGGTGAGCCAGGTGTACGTGTTGGTGTAGGAGGGGAAGGTAAACGAGAGGCCGCCGGTCGGGATTTCGTGGCCCAGCACCGTTGTGCCCGGTCCGTCAGCCGTTGCCGCCGTGGGCAGGTACTGTTTCAATACGTCGTAATTGGTCTTGCGAGATTTGGCCCTGGGCGGACAACTGGTCGAGCATCTCCAGCCCGCGGAGGTTGGCGCGTAAATCACGCTTCCGGGAGCGGCAGCCGCGCCGTACGGGTTGTACTCCATCAAGCCGTAGTAAAACAGCTTGTTCTTGATAATCGGGCCGCCCACCGAGCCGCCCAGCACGTTCTGGTCGTAGCGCGGGTTCGACCGGAACCCGCTGCGGGCGTCGGCCTGGTCGACCGCGTTCAAATTGCGATTCTGGAAGTCTTCGTAAAGGGAGCCGTGAATCTGGTTGGTTCCACTCCGCAGAACGGCATTGAACTGGCCGCCGGTGGAGTGGCCGAACTCGGCGTTGAACTGGTTCTGCAAAACCGAAAACTCCGCAATCGCCTCGTTCGGAACGCGAATGTTGGCGCCGGTGACATCTTTGCGGTTGTTGTCCACGCCCTCGATAGTGAAACTGTTGTTGCGGGGGCGCTGGCCGCCTACCGAAGGGCCTTCCCCCAACCCGACCCCGCCGCTGCTGGCGACGCCGGCGCTCATCAGCGCCAGGTTGTAGACGCCCAGCGGCAACAGGGACGCGGGATTATAAACCGCCTCTTCGACTCGAACGACGAACCGATTGTGGCCGTGGTGGTGTCGATCAGAGCCGACGCCTCGGAAACTTCCACTTGGGTCGCTACCGCCCCCACCGCCAGAGTCAGGTTGGCCGTGGTGGTGCGGTTCAGCACCACGTCCACGTTTTCGAGCGTTGCGGCGGTAAATCCTTCCGCCTTGGCCGTGATTCGATACGTTCCGACCAGGATGTTGTTGAAGCGGTAAACGCCGGAAGTGTCCGTCTTCGTATCGTGCTTCACACCGGTCGCAGTGTTTTCAAGCTGCACGCTGGCGTTGGGGATTACGGCGCTCGACGCATCGAGAACGGTTCCTGTAATGTTGCCGTCCGTGGCCTGCCCAAGAACCGGCGACGGCGACAATGCCAACAGCAAGACAACGACGGCTGCCAACATTAATGTTTTGTTCATATGCTCCTCGAATGTTCTTGTTCTATGCGAAAACCGCGGCAGTTCGCGCGGTTCCCGCCCGAGATGGATTTTGTCCACTTACCCGGAGCATTTTTCATTCCATACCGCTTCGGATTCTTAAGTTTAAGTCTTTTAAAATCTTACACTTGGTATACAAGTGTAAACGAATGTTCCTTTCCTGTCTGTAATATAAATTTGAAGCGGGAAATCCTATTTTGAGAAGTTGTAGTTGTAAACTGTTACAAGTTTACACATGTTTCAGCGGATTATTGTTAAACCGGCGGCCCGGTTACTTCTTTCCCGGCGCGCGCCGGGCGAACAGCAAACCCGACCAGGTTTCATCCACCGCGCAGATCTTGTAATCCACGAACCCGTTGGCCAATCCGTAACGCCGCACGTGGGTTTCCGATATGTCGGTCACCACGCCGGACGCCTTCTTGGGCCACACAATCCACAGCCCGCCTTTGGCGGCCAGGCATTTCGCCGCCGCGGGGAACCTGGTCTCGAGCGCGGCCTTGGATTTCACGAACAGCAGGATGTGGTCCGCCCGCCCGCGCAGTTGACGCTTGACGGCGACGCCATCCGCGAGCGGTTGTAGCTTCTCCTCGAACCCTTCCGGCGCGCCGGCCAATGCCACCACGCCGCCTTCGCGGATGCCCAGCTTTTTGGGGAGCGGCGTGCCCGAATACCCCTGCATCGTGCCGGGCACCACCGGCCTGGCCGGCGGAGCGGCCAGCGCGCCGGCCAGTGCGGCGCTGATTTTTGACCAGTCGGTATAGGTGGCGTCGGGCAGCAGTTTGCGGGTCTGTTCCACCTTTTCGGGCGCGCCTCCGGCAAACACCAACGGGACGGCGCGAGTACCTTTCTGCTGGCGGAAAGCGGTGGCCAGGGCGCGGCCTTGCGACGGCAGGCGGCTGAGGTCGATGACAAAGGCCGACGGAGGATGGTCGCGGAAGCGCCGCCATTCGGGGTCGCTGGCCGACCAGAAGGTCTTCACCTCGAATCCGGCCGAACGCAGGGTTGCCGCGCGCTCCTCGGCCTCCCCCGCATTCCAGTGCACCAGGATAATTCCAGGCAATCCGACAAGTGCGGAAGGCGAGCGGCGCGGGAAAGGCACGCTACATCTCTCGGCGGTTTTCGAGCGACTTGGACATGGTCACCTCGTCGGCGAAATCCAGGTCGCTGCCCACCGGGATCCCCATGGCGATGCGCGTCACCCGGAGTCCCAGCGGTTTCAACAGGCGCGAGAGGTAGACCGCCGTGGCCTCGCCTTCAACCGTCGGGTTGGTGGCCAGGATGATCTCAGTCGCCTCGCCGCTCTCCAGCCGCTCGAGCAGGTTCTTGATGCGCAACTGTTCCGGCCCGATGGCGCGCAGCGGAGAAATAGCCCCGTGCAGCACGTGATAGCGCCCGTTGAATTCGCGCGTGGTTTCGATGGGCAGGATGTTCGGCGGCTCCTCGACGACGCAGATCACACCACCGTCGCGGTTGGGGTCGCGGCAGTAAACGCACAGCTCGCCATCGCTGATGTTGTTGCAGCGCGCGCACAGGCCCAGCTTGTCTTTGACGTCCAGCATGGCCTGAGCCAGGCGGGCGACTTCCTCGCGATCGTGCCGCAACACGTGAAACGCGATGCGTTGCGCCGACTTCTGGCCGATGCCCGGCAGCCGCTTCAATTCGTCGATGAGCTGTGCGAGAGGTTGCGCAAGGTCCGGCATGAAATGGTCCCGGCAGTTAAGCGGATCTTAGAACAGGCCGGGCGGCAGTCCCATCCCGCTCAGCATTCCGCCCATTTTCGACTGCGACTCGGCGTCCACTTTCTTTACGGCTTCGTTGTAGGCGGCCATCACCATATCCTGCAGCATCTCCACGTCGCCAGCCACTTCGGGATCGATGGTGACGCCGAGGCAGTTCTTCTGTCCGTCCATCTTGACGGTCACCATGCCGCCGCCCGCCGAAGCCTCGACGCGAATGGCCGCAATCTCTTCCTGCAGCTTCTGCTGCATCTGCTGCGCCTGCTTCAGCATGGCCTGCATGTTACCGCCACCCGGCATTTTCATGTGAATGCTCCTTGAAAGACTGTACCAGTAAACGGAATCGCGCCGCACCGGCGCGCACCTGCCGGGGCTAGCCGCGCAGGTCGCGGACGCCGCGCACCTGGCTGTCCGGAAACAGCTCGCGGAACCGCCGGACGGCCGGATCGGCCAAGGCGCGCTCGGTAATCTCGTCATTCGCGCGTGTTTGCAGCGCCGGTTTCTCGACTGCTCCCGCGGACGCCGTGAAACTGCACTTCAGAGGTCGGCCCGCGAGCTGCTGCACCGCCTTCTCGACGTCGCTGCAACTGAGTGCGAACAGGAACTCATTCGGGGCGGTGAATTTCAATTCGTTCCCGGCCAGCTCGATCTCGGAATGCTCCACCGCGTCGGCGCTGAAGGTCTTCTGATTTTGCAGCAGGTGTTCGTACAAGCGCTGTTTCCAGTTCGCCCCAGGTCCTTCCGCCTCGGCGGCCGGCGAAGACGAACGCGGGGCGGAAGCCGGCGCCGACCGCGGCCGGTTGCCCGAAGAAGGCGTCCCAGTTGCCGGCGCAGGGGCGCCGCCCATGGATGCCAGCACATCTTCGATGGCGGTCAGCTTCCCGGCGTAAACCAACCGGACCAGCCCCAACTCCAGGTGGAGACGGGGCTGCAGCGAATACTGCAATTGGCGGAACAGGTCGAGCGTCAGGTGCAGGTAGCGCGACAGGTCCTCCTGCGAGAAACCCGCCGCAATCGAACCCAGGCGGGCCTTCTCTTCGTCGGTGGCGGCAATCAGCCGGCTTTCGCTGCCGGCGATTCTGGCCACCAGCAGGTTGCGGAAATAGCGCGACAGCTCGCGGCAGAAGTGCTGCAGGTTCCTGCCGTTGCGCTCCAGCTCACCGACAATTTCGAGCATCCGCGCGGCATCGCCCTGGGTCAGCGCCTCGCTCACCTGGCCCATCGATTCCACCGAAAACATGCCCAACAGAGACCGCACTTCCGGTCCCTGCAGTTTTTCGCCGAAACAGGCGATCGCCTGGTCCAGGGCCGAAAGGGAATCGCGAACACTGCCTTCGCCGGCCTGCGTGAGCACGGCCAATGCTTCATCGTCGGCGGCGATGCCCTCCTGCTCGCAAATCCACCGCAGGCGGCCGAGGACTTCGCCGAATTCCACGCTGCGAAAGCTGAACTGCTGGCAGCGGGAGGCGATGGTGGTGGGAATCTTGTGGGCCTCGGTGGTGCACAGCAGAAAAACCACCCACTCCGGAGGCTCTTCGAGCGTCTTCAACAGTGCGTTGAATGCCTCGGTGGTAATCTGGTGGGCTTCGTCGACGATAAAAACCTTGAACTTGTCGCGGGCCGGGCGGTAGCGGACGTTCTCCCGCAATTCGCGCATCTCGTTGATGCCGCGGTTCGACGCGGCGTCGATTTCGATCACGTCCACCGAATTGCCGGCGGCAATTTCGCGGCAACTGGCGCACACCCCGCAGGGATGCGCCGTGGGGCCCTGCTCGCAGTTCAGACAACGGGCCAGAATCCGCGCCACCGTCGTTTTGCCGGTGCCCCGCTGGCCGGCGAAGATGTAGCCGTGCGCGATGCGGCCCTGGGTGATGGCGTTGGCGAGCGTCGTCTTGACGTGTTCCTGGCCGATGAGTTCTTCAAACCCCTGGGGCCGGTATTTGCGTGCGATTACCTGGTACATGGGCTGGATTCACAAGCCGGGGAGGCGGCCACGGGCGGCCGCGTTGCTTAGCCAGACTCCGGGTGACCCGCGGCACACGAGCGTTTCCACTACCGTTGCTTCCTTCCGGACCTGGCGGGGTTTGCGGCTGCCCATTGCACGAGGCCCGGAGCCTGACACTTGATTATGCTAGCACGCAGCCGCCGGCTAAGTCAGAGATCGGAAGGGCTAAAGTACGAAGCCCCGCGTCTGGGAACGCGGGGCTTCTCTCAGAGGGGCTAGCGGCTGGCTGGGTCCAGCCGCTGGGGATGCTATCAAGTCGATGACGACTTATTTAATTGCATAATACGGTGCATCCAACGGGCCAAACCTGTATGGACGGCAAGTGGTTGATTTCCGGTTTGTCCGCCGGGTCTCGCGCCGGAATTGGGTGAGTACTCACACCCACCGTGGGGACTTTCACTCATCCGTGCTCCACCGGACGCAACTGATATATCACTGCTCTGAGGTCAGAAGGCAGGAACCGGAAAAATAGCCCCCAGACGGTAAGAAGCCCTGCGTCTGGGCCGCAGGGCTTCTTCGGAGGGGCTTGCGACGAGCTGGGTCTCGTCGCTGGGGATGCAATTCAGTCGATGACGACTTATCAGTGATTCAATTATACACACAAGAGACTAGGATCTGAAACTCTATAGCAACTTTTTTTAAATTTTTTTTTGGACCGTTGGCTCGCCGCCATCGGTTCTGTCGCCAAATGCATGAAAACAGACATCTTGATCTTGTTTGCCGCAAATGCCCCCCAAACGTCGATTTGGCTCCGCCATGCCGATCCGGCCTCCAAACGGCCCGGACGGGCCCATCGAATCTCACCAGGTGGCGGAATCTGGGGGAACCAGCCCCCGTTTGAATCCTGTAAAATGACCATTCAATGCCCATCTACAGACTCTTTGCACTTGGAGTGGCCGTCGTGGTGATGCTTCCCTTCCAGACATCGGAGCAGGAGCGCTCGCAGGCGCGGTCGATGGTGATCAGCCAGCGGGGCATCGTCGCCACCAGCCAGACGCTGGCCTCGCAAGCGGGCGCCATGGTACTGGCTCGCGGAGGCAACGCCGTCGACGCCGCTATCGCCGCCAATGCGGTGATGAACGTAGTGGAACCGATGAGCAACGGAATGGGCGGGGACCTGTTCGTAATCTACCGCGACGCAAAGACCGGTACACTCAGCGGACTGAACTCGAGTGGGTGGTCCCCCCAAACCATGACCCTGGATGCGCTGAAGCACAAAGGCTTCGAGAAGATGCCCCAGAGCGGCATCTGGAGCGTCACCGTCCCCGGCTGCGTGGCCGGCTGGGAAAAGCTTCACCAGAAATTCGGCAAGCTGCCGTGGGCCGACCTTTTCCAGCCCGCCATCTACTTCGCGGAACACGGCTTTCCGGTGACCGAGATCATCCAGGGTGCGTGGACGGAAAACGAAACCAAGCTGCGCGGCGACGATTACGCCAGCCGGGTGTTTCTGCCGAACGGACGGCCGCCAAGGGTGGGTGAAGTCTTTCGCAATCCCGACCTGGCCAAGGCGCTCCGGCTGGTCGCCTCGGAGGGATCGAAAGCGTTTTACCGGGGGCCCATCGGCGCCGCCATCCTGGCCAAGGAGAAAAAGCTGGACGGCCCGATGGCCGCCGCCGACCTGGAGCAGTACGAACCGGAATGGGTGGAGCCGCTCGAAACCGTCTACCGCGGCTGGAAGGTGTACGAGCTGCCCCCGAACGGCCAGGGGTTTGCGGCGCTCGAGATGCTGAACCTGATGGAGCAGTTTCCCCTGGGCGAATTCGGCCCGCTGTCGCCGGAGTCCTATCACATTAAGATAGAGGCCCAGAAGCTGGCTTACCAGGACTTGGCGCGCTACCTGGGCGATCCGCGCTTCGGCAAGGTCCCCATTGCGGGACTGATCTCGAAGCCCTACGCCCGCGAGCGCGCGAAACTCATCGATCTCAAGAAAGCCAACTGCAAGGCCGCGCCGGGCAACCCGCTTCCCTTCACCGGGGACACCATTTATCTTTCCACCATCGACAGCGACGGCAACATCGTCTCGTTGATCCAGAGTCTCTACCTCAGCTTCGGATCGGGGGTGGCGGTGGACGGCTTTGGCTTCCATTTGCAGAACCGCGGCGCGCTGTTCACCATGGAGGCCGGGCACCCCAACCAGGTTGCCGGCCGGAAGCGTCCTTTCCACACCATCATTCCCGCCTATATGGAAAAGGACAACTTGCACATCGGCTTCGGCATCATGGGCGGGCTGAACCAGGCGCAGGCGCACGCCCAGTTCGTCTCGAACGTGGTGGACCACGGAATGAATCTACAACAGGCGCTGGAAGCCCCACGCTTCACCAAACTGGATTTCGCGGGCTGCAACGTTGCGATCGAAAACCGGATTCCCGCCGCCACCGTCGACAAGTTGAACCTCCTGGGCCACCAACTGGAAATGCATGCCGAGTATGCCGGCCCGATGGGTGGAGGCCAGGCGGTGATGTACGACTCGCAATCAAAAGTGAAGTTTGCCGGATCGTCGCCGCGCAAGGACGGAGCAGCCGTGCCGGAGCCGGACAAATACTTCCCGGCCCAGTAGTCCCCGCCGAATCGAGTGCTCGCCGTTCAGACGGCGACCGGCTGGCCCACTAACACCTGGATCGACGCCCGGCAGAAGGCCGGCAGATCTTCCGGCTTGCGCGACGTCACCAGGTTTCCGTCCACCACCACTTCGGCGTCTTCATACCGGGCGCCGGCATGGATGACGTCGTCTTTGATGGCGAAGAAGCAGGTTGCCCGCCGGCCCTTGAGAATTTCCGCCGAACACGGCACCCAGAGGCCATGGCAGATGGCCGCCACCAGCTTGCCGGCGGCGTTCATGTCATGCACGAACTGGTTGGCTTTCGAGTGGCGGCGAATCAGGTCGGGAGCGAATCCGCCCGGAATCACCACGCCATCGAAATCGCTGGCGCGCGCCTGCTCGTAGCTAATGTCGCTGGTGGCGGGGTAGCCCATCTTGCTGGTGTATTTCTCACCCGCTTTGGCGCCCACCATCACCATCTCGGCGCCCGCTTCCTGAAAACGGAAGTACGGATACCAGACTTCCATCTCCTGATACATGTTGTCGACCAGAACTGCGATCTTTTTGCCTTTAAGCTCCATGTAATCATTGTAGCGGGCGAATGCCGGGCCGCCCGAGTTTCGGCTTCAGAAAAATGCCCCCTCCACTCTCGAAGGGAATGGAGGGGGCAGGAGGACTGACAATATTCCGCGTCAGAAGTTGAGCTTGATGCCCAACTGGATGGAGCGCGGTCCGGTGCCGCCGGTGCCCGCATTGGCGACCAAACCGGTCAAGGTACTGGTGATTTTGCCGAAATCGGTGTTGCCGAAGGTAAGATTCGGGTTGTTGAAGGCCGGCGAGTTCGTCACGTTTGTGCTGTCGGCCCGTAGTTCTCCCCTGATCCGTTCGGTGATCTGGAACTTGCGGAACAGCGAAAGGTCCAGGTTGCCCAAGCCGGGGCCGTTGACGTCGTTGCGACCCATGTTTCCGAAGTGGGGCGTCTTTCCATCCGCGTCTAGCGGCTGCTTGAAGGAGGAAGTGTCAAACCACAGGGCGGAACCGCCCGGCCCGGCCACACCGTGCAGGATCGTGACCGGCCCGGTCTGGTCCGGGGTAATGCTGGAGCCGGGTGTATTCGCATTCACGGTTGTGCCGAAGGTCATCGGCCGTCCGCTCATCAGGCTGAACACGCCGCTGATCTGCCAGTCGCCCAGAATCCACCGTCCGGGGCCGCTCTGCAGGAACTTCTTGTTCTTGCCGAAGGGCAGCTCGTAAAGGTAACTCTGGACAAAGTTGTGCGTGCGGTCAAAGTCCAGCCGGGAATAGCTGCGCTGCTGCTGGATGTAATTCCACAAGCCGCCATCTTCCGGCGAATAGCCCAGGGCTTTCGAGAAAGTGTACGCCGTGGTTATCATCAAGCCGCCGCTGAAGCGCCGGTCGACTTTCATCTGCATGCTGTTGTAGTTGTTACTCATTCCGGCGTAGCGGTAGTTGACGTCCGCGTTCTTGCCGAACTGTTGGTACAAGGGGCGCCCGGCCGCGCCGGAATTGAAGAGAAACGACGCGTTGATGTTGTAGGCTACCGGTGCCCGCACCGTGTGGTTGCCGACATAAGCGGCCTCGAAGGTGAAGTTTCTCGGCAACTGCCGCTGCACCGCGAGGTTCCAGGACTCGATGTAGCCTTCGCGATAGTCCAGCGGAATGAGGCTGGCAATATTCGATGAAAGCAGCCGTGAGGTGCCGGCGTCGATAATGCCGTTGGACGGAATCACCGCCGCCGCCGGGGCCGGGAACCCGACCGACATCGACCCATATACGCCCGGAGACAGGAGCGCCTGGCCGTAGGAGCCGAGCGATGTATAGCTGTTGCTCTGTTTCACCGGGTAGCCGTCCCAGGCGTACTTGTTGTCCGGGAAGGGAATCCAACTGGTTCCGAAGCCCGCGCGCAGCACCGTCTTCTCGTCGAAGCGGTAGGCCACACCCAGCCGGGGAGCAAAGTTGGTGTAGAACGTCTTGCGGCCCAGGTTCATCGGATTGTTGCCGTAGCCGGCGACAACGAAGGTGTTGTTCGACGGATCGTAATTGGAGAAGCCGCCCGCCAGCCGCGGTGTGGCGGGTGGATAGAAGTCGTGCCGGAGGCCGAGATCGAGAGTCAGCTTTGGCGAAACCTGCCACTTGTCCTGAATGTAGGTAAACAGCATCCAGGCGCGGTAAGTGGGGAACGTGAGAGCCAGGTCGCGCTGGAACGTATTAGGAACGTCCAGCAGGAAACTGGCCAACGCGTTTACCTGGTCCACTACTTTGCCGCCCGGGCTGGACGTCTGGTTATCCCGGAACTGGTACTCACCGCGGGGGCCGCCGGCATCCTGGGTTTGCAGCAGGTCGTCGCGTAGCCGCCTGAGGTCCACGCCGAATTTGATGGTGTGATTGCGCTGTACCTTGGTCCAGTTGTTGACGAAATCAATGTTGGTTTCGGCGCGGTTCCAGGGCAGGCTGTTGGAGTAACCTACCAGCGGATTCGGGTAGCCGCTGATGTTCATCGAGGTGAGGCCGCTCGACCAGCGGTCCAGATTCACGCCCTTGATGCCGACGGCTTCGGCGGCCTTGGTGCCGGCATCCAGGTTTTCAGCCACGTTGCTGTATCGGCCTACACCGACGCGCGCTTCGACGATAAACGTGGAGGAAATCAAGCGGGTGTAATTGATGGCCGCGCTCTGCATGCGGTTTACTCCGGTTGCGGCGAAGCCCTTGCCGCCGCCTCCGGCCAGCCCGAACCGGCCCGGATCGGTCACCACCGGGCGCTGGAAGCTGTAGCGCGCCGAGAACCGGTCCTTGTCGGTCTGCTGGTGATCCACCTTCAAGTCGAACGAGTTGGTATCCTTTTTCCGCGTGGTGGAGCTGGCGTAGTTGTTGGTGATGTTGTTGCTGAGGTTGGTGTGCGGTACCAGCGCCAGAAGCTTCTGTGCAATCGGGCTGATGCTAGTAGTCGGGATCGTATTATTGTTAAACGGCAAGCGCCCCACGCCAGTATCGAGATTGCCGGTGCCTGGGTCGTAGACCACCGCCCCGTTGTTGTTGGCGCTGAAATTCCCGTTGCGGAAGTCGTCGGTGGGGACGGTGATGATGTAGCCGTCGCCGCGCCGATCTTTAATCTGCAGGAAGTCGCCGAAGAAGAAGGTGCGGTTCTTGATGATGGGGCCGCCAATGTTTCCACCGTAGTAGTTGTAAGTGGTGACCGGCTTGGTGGGTTGGAAAGTGTCGCGGGCGCCCAGCGCGCTGTCGGAGTGGAAATAATAGACCCCGCCGTGGAGGTCGTTGGTGCCCGACTTCAGGATGATGTTAGTGACGGCGCCGCCGGCGCGTCCCAACTCGGCTTCGTAGTTGCTGGTGCTGACGTCAACGGTTTCCAGCGCTTCAATTGGCGGAATCAGCATGCTGAGCAGGCCGGTGCGCTCGTTGTTGTCGACACCCTCGAACTGCAGGTTGTTTCCCAACCGGCTGACGCCGTTTACCTGGGTGGAAAGCGAGCCCTGGGAGTTGAAGAACTCCGAGTGCGGCTGCCAGGCGCGATTGGCGCCGGGCACCAGGTTCAGCAACCCCTGGAAGTTGCGGCTGTACCCCATCGGCATGTTCGCCAGTTGGACGGTTTCAATTTTGCGGCCGGTGTCGGCGCGGTCGGTCTGCAGCATGGGTACTTCGGCGGTAACGGTGACCTGTTCGTTCACCGCGCCGGGCTGAAGCACCAGGTCGGCGCGCACAGTCGTATTAACGAGCAGGGCGATGCCCTCCTTGACCGCCGTGCGGAAGCCGGCTTGCTCCACCGCCACGCGGTAGGTGCCCGGCTCCAGCAGCGGAAAGGTATAGTTGCCGCTCGCGTTGGTTTGCATGTTCCGGCTGATGCCGGTGTTCATTTCAGTAATGGTGACTTTGGCGGCCGGGACAACAGCGCCGGAAGCGTCCGTGACGGTTCCGACGACGCTGCCGTTGACCGCCTGCCCGTACAGAAAACCACCGGGCAAGCTAGTGAGAAAAACCGCTGCGATAGCGATGACGCAGCATGAACGGAAAATTCGCATAGATATCTCCCCTGGAGAGACTGGTTCCTCATATATAATAAGGACTAGTTAATGTTATGGGGCTATTGGACAGTCTTGTCAAGCCTTAATCGTCCAGGCGGGGGGATTTGGCACTTGGTTTCATCAGCGCCGGAAGTGGGGATGATTATTCACTAGTACTAACATATTAGTACAGTCGATGGGCAGGGAAATTCCTCCGGCTCCCGGGGTATCCCTTTTCGAGCGCGCAATCCTTAGAGAAACACGAGATTTTCGGCGCTTCGACGCCCGAGTATCGGCTTCAAATAGGTTGCCCCCGCCACTCGTTTGAGAGAGTGGAGGGGGCAACACGACGGTCGATTGGCCGGTTCAGAAGTTGAGCTTGATTCCTAACTGGATGCCGCGCGGACCGGTTCCGCCGGTGCTCGCACCGGAGACCAGGCCAGTCAATGTGCTGGTGATCTTACCGAAGTTCGTGCTCCCTACCTGTGTGTTGGGGTTGTTGAAGGCCGGCGAGTTGGTGACGTTCGTACTGTCGATCCGCAGCTCACCCTTGATCCGTTCGGTGAGTTGGAATTTGCGGAACAGCGAAAGGTCCAGGTCGCCCAAGCCGGGGCCGTTGACGTCGTTGCGTCCCATGTTTCCGAAGTGGGGCGTCTTTCCGTCGGCGTCGAGCGGCTGCTTGAAGGAGGAGGTATCAAACCACGGTGCGGATCCCCCCGGCCCGGCAACACCGTGCAGGATGCTGACCGGCCCGGTCTGGTCTGGGGTAATGCTGGAGCCCGGCGTGTTGGCACTCACGGTGGTGCTGAAGGTCAACGGCCGTCCGCTCATCAGGCTCAATATGCCGCTGATCTGCCAGTCGCCCAAAATCCAGCGCCCGGGGCCGCTCTGCAGGAACTTCTTGTTCTTGCCGAACGGCAGCTCGTAAATGTAGCTCTGGACAAAGTTGTGGGTGCGGTCGAAGCCCAGCCGGGAATAGGCGCGCGTCTGTTGGATGTAATTCCAAAAGCCGCCGTCTTCGTCCGAATAGCCCATGGCTTTCGAGAACGTGTAGGCCGTGGTTATCATCAGGCCAGCGCTGAAGCGGCGGTCGAATTTTACCTGCAAGCTGTTGTAATTGTTGCTCATTCCGGCGTAGCGGTAATTGACGTCCGCGTTCTTGCCGAACTCCTGGTACAACGGACGTCCTTTCGCGCCGGAATTGAAGAGAAACGAAGCGTTGATGTTGTAGGTTACGGGCGCGCGCACCGTGTGGTTGCCGACATAGGCCGCCTCGAAGGTGAAGTTTCTCGGCAACTGCCGCTGCACCGCGAGGTTCCAGGCTTCAATGTAGCCCTCGCGATAGTCCAGCGGAATGAGGCTGTTGATATTCGACGAAAGCAGGAAGCTGGTGCCGGCGTCGATAATGCCGTTGGATGGAATTACCGCCGCCGCCGGCGCCGGGAACCCGACCGACATCGGCGCCATACACGCCCGGCGACAGGAGCGCCTGGCCGTAGGAGCCGAGCGAGGTGTAGGAGTTGCTCTGTTTCACCGGGTAGCCGTCCCAGGCGTACTTGTTGTCCGGGAAGGGGATCCAACTGATCCCGAAGCCCGCGCGCAGCACCGTCTTGCTGTCGAAGCGGTAGGCCACGCCCAGCCGGGGTGCAAAGTTGGTGTAGAACGTCTTGCGGCCCAGGTTCATCGGATTGTTGCCGTAGCCGGCCACGACGAAGGTATTGTTCGACGGGTCGTAGTTCGAGAATCCGCCCGGGAGCCGCGGCGTGGCGGGCGGATAGAAGTCGTGCCGGAGGCCGAGATCGAGGGTTAACTTCGGGGAAACCTGCCACTTGTCCTGAATATAGGTAAACAGCATCCAGGCGCGGTAAGTGGGGAACGTGATGGCCAGGTCGCGCCGGAACGTGTTGGGAACGTCTAGCAGGAAACTGGCCAAGGCATTTACCTGGTCTAGAACCTTGCCGCCCGGAGTGGACGTCTGGTTGTCCCGGAACTGATACTCACCGCGGGGGCCGCCGGCATCCTGGGTTTGCAGCAGGTCGTCGCGGAGCCGCCTGAGGTCCACGCCGAATTTGATGGTGTGATTGCGCTGTACCTTGGTCCAGTTATTGACGAAGTCGATGTTGGTTTCGCCGCGGTTCCAGGGCAGGCTGGCGGAATAGCCGACCAACGGATTCGGGTAGCCGCTGATGTTCATCGAGGTGATGCCGCTCGACCAGTTGTCCAGGTTCACACCCTTGATGCCGATGGCCTCGGCCGCATTGGTGCCGGTATCCAGATTCTCGGCCACATTGCTGTAGCGGCCCATGCCGATGCGCGCCTCGGCAATCAGCGTGGAGGAGAACAGGCGGATATAGTTGATCGCGGCGCTCTGCATGCGATTGACGCCGGTTGCGGCGAAGCCCTTGCCGCCGCCTCCGGCCAGTCCGAACCGGCCCGGATCGGTCACCACCGGGCGCTGGAAGCTGTAGCGCGCCGAGAACCGGTCCTTGTCGGTCTGCTGGTGATCCACCTTGATGTCGAACGAGTTGGTGTCCTTTTTCCGCGTGGTGGAACTGGCGTAGTTGTTGGTGATGTTGTTGCTGAGGTTGGTGTGCGGCACCAGCGCCAGAAGCTTCTGTGCAATCGGGCTGATGCTAGTAGTCGGGATCGTATTATTGTTAAACGGCAAGCGCCCCACGCCAGTATCGAGATTGCCGGTGCCTGGGTCGTAGACCACCGCCCCGTTGTTGTTGGCGCTGAAATTCCCGTTGCGGAAGTCGTCGGTGGGGACGGTGATGATGTAGCCGTCGCCGCGCCGATCTTTAATCTGCAGGAAGTCGCCGAAGAAGAAGGTGCGGTTCTTGATGATGGGGCCGCCAATGTTTCCACCGTAGTAGTTGTAGGTGGTGACCGGCTTGGTGGGTTGGAAAGTGTCGCGGGCGCCCAGCGCGCTGTCGGAGTGGAAATAATAGACGCCGCCGTGGAGGTTGTTGGTGCCCGATTTCAGGATGATGTTGGTGACGGCGCCGCCGGCGCGTCCCAACTCGGCCTCGTAGTTGCTGGTGCTGACGTCAACGGTTTCTATCGCTTCAACCGGTGGAATCAGCATGCTGAGCAGGCCGGTGCGCTCATTGTTATCGACACCTTCGAACTGCAGGTTGTTTCCCAACCGGCTGACGCCATCTACCTGCGTGGAAAGCGACCCCTGCGAGTTGAAGAACTCCGAGTGCGGCTGCCAGGCGCGATTGGCGCCGGGCACCAGGTTTATCAACGACTGGAAATTGCGGCTGTAGCCCATCGGCATATTCGCCAGTTGGACGGTTTCAATTTTGCGGCCGGTGTCGGCGCGGTCGGTTTGCAGCATGGGTACTTCGGCGGTAACGGTGACCTGTTCGTTCACCGCGCCGGGCTGAAGCACCAGGTCGGCGCGCACCGTGGTGTTCACGAGCACGTCAATACCTTCTTTGACCGCCGTTCGGAAGCCGGTTTGCTCCACCGCCACGCGGTAGGTGCCCGGCTCCAACAGCGGAAACGAGTAGTTGCCGCTCGCGTTGGTCAACATGCTCCGGCTGCTGCCGGTATTCATCTCCGTGGCGGTGACCTTGGCGGACGGGACGACGGCATTGGAAGCGTCCGTGACGGTTCCGACCAGGCTGCCGTTGACCGCCTGGCCGTACAGAAATCCGGCGGGTAAACCCGCCAGGAATATCGTCGCGATTGCGATTACGCAGCAAGAACGGAAAGTTTGCATAATCATCTCCCCTGAAGAGACTAGCTCTTAACGTTTTGCACCAATCGGCTAATTTTATGGCGCTATAGCCCGGTCTTGTCAAGAGTTAAATGTGAAAGTTTCACTTAATTCCATATGCTAATAGTTATATATTAACTAAAATATCCAATCGGGAAGACTTTTTTGTTCACCGGAGTAGGCAAGCGGCGCGTCGCCTCGCTTCACGCTAGACTGGTAGCTCAGCGGCTATGCAGGATTACGAAAAACTGGGCGTATTCTACCTGGGGCGCCCGTACGACCCCGCCACCGGAAAGAGCGTCGCTTCGCCGCTGCTTTACGACTCCAAAGACCTGGTAACTCACGCCATGTGCGTCGGGATGACTGGCAGCGGCAAAACCGGGCTGTGCATCGGATTGCTGGAAGAGGCGGCCATCGACGGGATTCCCGCGCTGATTATCGATCCCAAGGGCGACCTGGCCAACCTGCTGCTCACGTTTCCCGATTTACGGCCCGAAGATTTTCTGCCGTGGGTGAATGAAGACGAAGCCCGCGTCAAAGGACTTACGCGCGAGCAATTCGCCGCCGCGCAGTCGGAAACCTGGCGCAACGGTCTGGAGCGGTGGGACCAGGATGGTGAGCGCATCCGCCGGTTGCGCGCGGCAGCCGACTTCACCATCTACACTCCGGGAAGCGACGCGGGCGTCGCGGTGTCGGCCTTGCGTTCTTTTTCGGCGCCCGGTCCGGAGGTGATGGACGACCGCGAGCTGCTGCGCGAGCGCATCACGGCGACGGCGACTTCCGTTCTGGCCCTGCTCGGAATCGACGCCAATCCGCTCGAAAGCCGCGAGCATGTTCTGCTTTCCAACCTGCTCGATCACGCCTGGCGGAATGGCCAGGACCTCGACATCCCCAACCTGATTCTGGGGGTCCAAAAGCCGCCTTTCGACCGCGTGGGGGTGCTCGACGTGGAATCGTTCTACCCGGCGAAAGAGCGATTTTCGCTGGCGATGGCGATGAACAACCTGCTGGCCTCGCCGGGCTTCGAAGCCTGGATGGAGGGCGAGCCGCTGGATATCGGCCAAATGCTGTACACGCCGCAGGGCAAGCCGCGCCACTCCATCTTCTCCATCGCGCACCTGAGCGACACCGAACGAATGTTTTTTGTGTCGCTGCTGCTCGGCCACACCGTAAGCTGGATGCGCTCGCAGTCCGGCACCACCAGCCTGCGCGCCATCTTCTATATGGATGAGATCTTCGGCTACCTGCCGCCGGTGGCCAACCCGCCCTCCAAGCAGCCTCTGATGACGCTGCTCAAGCAGGCGCGCGCTTTTGGTTTGGGTGTGGTGCTGGCGACGCAAAACCCGGTGGATCTGGATTACAAGGCGCTGGCCAACATGGGCACCTGGTTCATCGGCCGCCTGCAAACCGAGCGCGACAAGAACCGCTTGCTGGACGGATTGGAGGGGGCGCTTTCAACTGCCGGCGCGACGTTCGACCGGGGCACGATGGACCGGCTGCTAGCGGGCCTCGGACAGCGCGTCTTCCTGATGAACAACGTGCATGAAAGCGGCCCGGCGCTGCTCGAGACCCGGTGGGCGCTGTCTTACCTGCCCGGGCCGCTCACCCGGACGCAGATCCGGCAATTGATGGCGGAGCGCAAAACGGCGCCGGCTGAGCAGTCGGCAGCGGCGGCGAAATCTCCCACTCTCTCCTCCGCCGCGGCCGAAGTAGCGCGACCGGTGTTGCCGGCCGCCATTCCACAACGGTTTCTTCCGGTGAAAACGGGCGGGACGGCAGGCGGGGAATTACTGTACGCACCCCATTTTCTAGTGGACGCCGTGGTTCGCTACAGCAACCTGAAGCTGAAAGTGGACCGCGCCGACGAAGTCCGCGTGCTTGCCGCTATTACCGGCGACTTGATCGCGGTGAACTGGGGCGAGGCCGGCGAAACCGGGCTGCGGCTCGAAGAACTGGAAGACCAGCCGCGCGACGGCGCCTCTTTCGCGGAGCTGCCGCCGGTTGCCGCCCAAGCCAAGAGTTACAAGTCATGGAGCTCCGAATTCGTAACCTGGGCTACGGCGAATCTTAAGCTCGAGCTTTTCCAAAGCGCGACTTTCAAAGAAACCTCCCGGCCCGGCGAGAAGGAAGGTGATTTCCGCGTGCGCCTGGGCCAGCTCGCCCGCGAACAGCGCGACCAGGCGGCCGACAAGCTGCGCGCGAAGTACGCCCGTCCACAAGCGGCGTTGCAGGACAGAATCTTCCGGGCGCGGGCGGCGCTGGAACGCGAACAACAACAGGCGCAACAGCAGAAAGTGGCGAGCGCCTTGTCGATCGGCTCGACCCTCCTGGGAGCCTTCCTGGGGCGCAAAGCAACCCGCGGCTTCGCCACCAGCGCGCGTTCGCTGGGGCGCATTTCCAAGGAAACCGGGGACGTGAAGCGAGCCGAAGAGTCGCTGGAGCGCCTGGAAGAGCAGTTGCAGCAGCTCGAGCAGGATTTCCAGCGCGAGATCCAGGACCTGTCTCGTTCCCTGGACCCGCTGACCGAGCCGTTCGAAAGCATCGAAATCCGCCCAACCAAAACCAACATCCAGGTGCGCCTGGCAGCCCTGGCCTGGGCGCCCTCCTGGCGCGCGGCATCGGGTGCGTCTCAGCAGGCCTGGGAATAGCCGTTTCCCGCATGGAACACAGAGCCCGACTCAGTGTATGATTCGGATGGATCGGAGCGGGAATATACCGAGTATTATTCGCCGTCCGGAGTGACCGACATGCTTACGAGACTCAGCATCAGGAATTTCAAGCGATTCGAGGATGTCGATATCGAGCTGGGAAGCCCGGTTCTATTTGTCGGGCCGAACAATTCCGGAAAGACGTCGGCGCTGCAGGCACTCGCGCTGTGGGAGGCCGGGCTTCGGAAATGGAACGAAAAGCGAAAAGGGAAAGAAGCTCCGGAGAAGCGGCCCGGAGTCACGATCAATCGCCGCGATCTGATCTCGCTTCCTGTTGCAGAGGCCAGTCTCTTGTGGCGCGGACTGCACGTTCGCGACGTCAAACGAATGGATGACCGTCCCGACACCAAGAACGTGTTTATCGACATTCTGGTGGAAGGCGTAACTGATGCCGTTTCCTGGCAGTGTGGGTTCGAATTCTACTTCGCGAACGAGGAATCGTTCTACTGCCGCCCGCTGAGAACCGGCGAGGCATCGCCTTCCGCCAGGATGGAGGTGCCCCTTCAGGCCGATGCGGCAAAATTGGCGTTTCTCCCGCCGATGTCCGGGTTGGCGGCCAACGAAACCCGCCTGGACGCCGGCGCGGTGAATGTGCGGGTTGGCGAAGGCCGCACGGCCGAAGTGCTCAGGAACCTCTGCTACAAGGTCCTCACTGAGACGCCCCAGAAGTTTGTTTCGATCACCGGGCAAATACAGCGCCTGTTCGGTGCCACCTTAACGGACCCTGTCTACATCCCGGAACGCGGCGAGATCCAGATGGGGTACATCGAGCGAGAGGCGAGGCTCGATCTCAGCTCCGCCGGGCGGGGCCTTCAGCAGACGTTGCTGTTGCTGGCCTACATTACGGCGAACCCGGGTACGGTGCTGCTGCTGGATGAACCGGATGCGCATCTGGAAATCCTCCGACAGCGCCAGATCTACCAATTGCTCACGGATTTCGCCGTCGACAACGGCAACCAGATTATAGCGGCAACTCATTCCGAGGTGCTGCTCAACGAGGCGGCGGGCAAGGATGTGGTTGTCGCATTTGTCGGCAAGCCCCATAGGATCGACGACCGCGGCAGCCAATTGTTGAAGTCCCTGCGCGACATTAGTTTTGAGCACTACTACCAGGCGGAGCAGACGGGCTGGGTACTCTACCTCGAGGGTTCCACCGATCTTGCCTGCCTTCTTGCGTTCGCCCGTGTCCTGAAGCACGAGAAGGCCATCGAAGCGCTGGAGAGACCATTTGTCCACTATGTAGGCCGCGAACCGCAAAAAGTCGCGGAACACTACTATGGGCTGCGCGACGCCTTCCCGAACCTGAAAGGAATCGCCATATTCGATCGTCTCGCGCAGGCGCTGCCGGAGAGCCTTCGCGGCATGGGCCTGACGTGGCGCCGGCGGGAACTCGAGAATTACGTGTGCATGCCGGAAGTGCTCGACTCCTTCGCTCGTTCCGGGCCGGGCTTCGTGAGTACGGGACCGCTGTTTGAGGCCGCGGACGTCGAAAGAAGAGTCGACGCGATGAACGTGGCTATTCGAGAAGTAGCCGAGGCGCTGGAAATCCTGGGAAAGGGCTCGCCGTGGGATGCGGACATCAAGGCCAGCGACGAATTCCTGGATCCGGTATTCCGCAAGTTTCACGCCGCACTCGGGCTCCCGAATCTGATGGCGAAAAAGAATTTCCACGAGTTGGCTCGTTTTGTCCCGGTGGAGAAGATTGACCCCGAGATCGTTGAGAAATTGGACGCTATCGCCGCAGTTCACGCCGGAGCGGTGGCGGGATCGCTGAGCGAATAGTGGATTCGGGAAACGAGGACCAGTGCCTAAGTCGATACCAAAGTCGAGCCCCCGATCGCAGAAAACCATAGAGCGCGTCATCTCAAAAGCGGGTCTCGGCTCGCGCGTCGAAGCGCGCCAATGGATTGCGGCTGGGCGCGTCAAGGTAAACGGGAAGCGGGTTACCGACGCCGAGTGCTGGATCGATCCGGATCGCGACCAGGTGACGCTGGACGGCCGGCCGGTGCGGGAAGGCCACAAAATCTATCTTCTTTTCTACAAGCCCAAAGGCTACCTCACCACCGCCCGCGACCCCCAGGGGCGCCCTACCATCTACGATCTTCTGAAACATCAAAGAGCGAGTCATCCCCGTGGGCCGCCTCGACCTGGATACCAGCGGTTGCTGCTGCTCACCAACGACACGCAATTCGCCGAGCGCATCGCCAATCCCGAATATAAGATCGCGAAAACTTATTTGGTGAAAGCCGCCAGCCGGTTGAGTGAAGAGGACCTGAACGGCTGCGCGGCGGCGTCGAGTTGAAAGACGGCCCCACGCGGCCCGCCGAGGTGCGTTATCTGCGCGAAGCCGGGGGCAAAACGGTTTTCGAAATCACCATTACCGAAGGCCGCAACCGCCAGGTACGCCGTATGCTGGAGGCGGTTGGCAGCAAGGTGTTGAAGCTGGTGCGCACCTCCATCGGAGGTCTCGAAATCGCCGGCCTGCCGATTGGCGAATCCGAAACTTGACTAAAGAGGAGGTGCGCGGCCTTCTCGCGGGCGCCGCCGGCGGCAACCGAACCGAAGGTCGAAAAGGAGAAACCGCCTGCGATCTGGCAGCCGTCAGAAGGCTCGGTCGAAAAGAAACGCCCGATAGAGTCGTGGGGTATCGAACGATGGCAAGCAACGCGCTGGTTCCCGCCACCTTATTGGTGGTGGCGGCCGCCTTCTTACCTGCGCAGGAGCCCGTCGAGCGCAAAAGGCGACGGAGTTCCCCCACCACGCCGTCATGGATACGGCCTCGATAGGCGCTGAATACCTGGCTCACAACTTCCTCGGCCGGGACCAGGCATTCGTCATTAACGACTATCTGGTGGTGGATGCCGCCATATTCCCCAACAAGGGCCATTTCGTGAAGCTGGCCGCCGGAAATTTCACGCTGGTACTGAACGGAAAGCGGAAGGAAACCCTGTTGGCGATGGCGCCGTCGGTGGTGGCGGCTGGTTCGGTGCGATACCCGGAGGTGAATCCAGGGCCCCGCGTCATCGGCTACGGCGGCATCGGCGACACCGGCGTAATCATCGGCGGCCGCCAGCCTCGCCAGGAGCGCTGGCCAGGCGACCCGGGCGCGCGCCAGCCTCCACCCGTCGAGCGCGCCCCCACCGTCGACCGGCCGAATGCTCCGCCCAAACTCGAACCTTGGGAGGCGGTGAGCGCGCAGGCGCTGCCGGAGGGGGAAATCGACTACCCCGTTCGTGGGCTTTCTCTACTTCCCGTTCACCAAGCCGTCAAAGAAGGTGAAGACCGCGGAGCTGATTTACGACGGCCCGATGGGGAAAATCCGGCTCAAGCTGAAATAGGGGTCGCTGGGTTACCGGCCCGGAACCGCTACCACGTCCAGCGAGAAGGATGCATCGATCGACGGCAATCCCTGAAACGTCAGCATGGTGACGGCCGGCGGCCGGTCGCGGTCGAGGAATTCGGGCCTCACCTTCCGCACCAGGTCCGCGATCGTGGAGGAGAGCGGATAAATATTCGCCACACGATGTTGTGCGTGGTGGTTTTCTCGGCCTCGAGCGTATGGTTCAGCCGTTCGAAGGCCAGGCGGGCGTCCTCTTCCTGAAAACGGAACGCCAACTGGCCTCCGGTAAGCACCAGTTGTGGCGTATTCACCAGCACCACCTGCGAATAGCTGGGAGCATTCCCCAGTTCCTCGAGGGTTCAAGCGCACCACCGTTTCCGGTGGATCGGTCTTCAGACGGGCCACCGCTTCGCACTCGGCCAGGCTGACGGGGGACGCGCGCTGAATCTGAACCACGTTTTGCGCCGCCCCTGGAAATTCACGCTGCAGCAGGCCGACCACCTTCGAGGCATCGTCGACCGAGCTCACAAAGCAGGTGACCCGCAGGGCGTCCTTCGCGTCCAGCCCCGCCGCGCCCAGCGCCGCCTCCACTTTCTTTACCGATAACTCCGCCAGCGGGGCTACCTGGAAAGTGAGTTCATCCGACACGGCCGGTTGGCCCGAAATGAACGCCAGCCCGTGCGGATTTTCAACGTCCTTGGAAAGCGTGGTGGCTTCCAACACCACCTCGGCGTCGCGGTATGGCAGCGCGCCTACTTGAACCAGGGTCAGCACCGGCAGGGGGATCTTCTTCTGGTTAAAGATGTCGCTCACCGTGTTCTGAACCGTGCGAATGTCGCCCGTGCCGGCGACGAACGCCCGCAGTTTCACGATGCGCCCGTGCTTTGTCTTCTGCAGCAGATCCTTCAGCGCGACTTCGGTCTGATCGGACAACAGCCGCTTGGTGGATATCGGGCTTACCTGGAACGTCAGCCGGCCGGTGTCGACGGTGAGAGCAGGCGGGGGATACGGAGACTTCAGCCACCTGCTGGGAAACGTCGTCGAGCGCAAGCCAGTCCGGATCGTCTTTCTTGTGCTTCTTCTTCTGGCCGGCCCAAAGTGCGGAAGCCGCCAACAAACGCGATGAGAACAACCAGTACAAAGGTCGGCCGAAGGATGCGAAGCTACCTGTGACATCACTCCTGATCCAGTCCTTGGGCATATAGATTACTCCAAAACTCGCGAACGGTTGCTACAGGCAGTCCAATATGGTAGGTTAATGGCTGGATTGGCATGCTTTCCCTGCCACAGGTCGATACCGTCAGCGGCGAGCCGATTTATCGCCAGTTATACCGCCATATAAGGGGTACGATTGAATCTGGCGTCCTGCTTCGGGGGGAGAAACTGCCGCCAACTCGGGAATTGGCTGGCCTGCTTGGAGTAAACCGGACAACTGTGTCGGCTGCCTACGAACTTTTGGAATCGGAAGGATTTATCCGCGGCCACGTGGGGCGGGGAAGCTACGTCGAAGGTCCGGCGCTGCTCTCGCGTGAGCGCTTGGACTGGGAACGGATTCTTCGTCTCTACGACGGCGCCGATACCCCGGCGGCCACCGCCCCGCATGTCCGAACTGGGGATCAGCTTTGCCACTTCGCGGCCCTCCGGCCAACTGTTTCCGATTGAAGATTTTCAGCGCACCTGCGACGACGTCATCCGAAGCGCCGAGGCCGGAGCCATCCTGCAACTCGGGTCCGCCGGGCGGCTATGCGCCGCTGCGCCGCTACCTGCTGCGGCGGGCGGAACGGAACAAGGAGGCCCGCGGCGGCGACGTGCTCATCACCAACGGCTGCCAGCAGGCCATCGACCTGCTGCAGCGCGTGCTGGTGAATCGCGGCGAAACGGTGTTGCTCGAAGATCCCGTCTACCCCGGCCTGAAGAATGTCTTCCTGCGGGCCGCCGCGCGGGTGGTGGGAATTCCAGTGGGCCCGCGCCGGCATCGATCTCGATGTTCTCGAGGAAGCCATCCGGCGCGAGCGTCCCCGGCTGCTGGTGGTGACTCCGAACTTCCAGAACCCGACCGGTGTTTCCCTGCCTCTGCCCGCCCGGCAGGCGGTGCTGCGCCTGGCGCGGGCGGCGGCGGTGGTGGTGGTGGAAAACGACATTTACGGAGGCCTTCGCTACAAAGGCGAGGATCTGCCGACTCTGAGACAGTTGGACCCGAGCGGCGACACGATTCTGTTGCGCAGCTTCTCCAAGATCGCCTTTCCCGGACTGCGCGTCGGCTGGGTCCTGGGGCCGGGCCCGCTGCTGGCGCGGTTGGCGGATGCCAAGCAGACGGCCGATTTGCACTCCTGCCAGCTCGCGCAGGCGGTGGTGCTGCGGTTCGCGGAATCGGGCCGGCTGGAAGCGCACCGGCAACGGGTGGTGGCGGCGTGCGCAAAACGGCTCTCCGCCGTCCTGGGCGCCTGCGAGGACTTGCTTCCCAAAGGCAGCCGTTTCACGCGGCCCGAGGGCGGCATGAACCTGTGGGTCAGGCTTCCGGAGCCGCTGGACGCGGCCGATCTGCTGCCCAAGGCGCAACAGGAAGGGGTCACCTACATTCCCGGCCGCTATTTTGAGGTCAGCCGCCGCGACCCCGGCGGGTTGCGGCTGAGTTTTGCGGGATTGCCGCCCGCCGATATCCGGAGCGGCATCGAGATTTTGGGCAGGGTGGCGCAGGCGGAATTGGAACGCCTGCGGGACGCCAACCGCTGGAATCCCGCGCCGGCGATGGTGTGAGCCGGGCGGAAGGCGCGAGTACATCGAGTTTGGGAGGAAGTGTCATGTTTCTGAATGAGGAGTTTCGTCTCAAGGTTGGCCTGGCGGAAATGCTGAAAGGCGGCGTCATCATGGACGTCACCAACGCCGAGCAGGCCAAGATCGCCGAAACGGCCGGCGCTTGCGCCGTGATGGCGCTCGAGAGAGTTCCGGCCGACATCCGCAAAGAGGGCGGGGTGGCGCGCATGGCGTCCATCTCGAAAATTCGCGAGATCATGGCCACGGTAAGCATTCCCGTGATGGCCAAGGCCCGCATCGGCCACTTCGCCGAAGCCCGCGTGCTGGAGGCGCTGAAGGTGGATTACATCGACGAAAGCGAAGTGCTCACCCCGGCCGACGAGGAGCACCACATCGCCAAACACGATTTCAAGGTCCCCTTCGTGTGCGGCGCCCGCAACCTGGGCGAGGCGCTGCGTCGCATCGCCGAAGGCGCGGCCATGATCCGTACCAAGGGCGAGGCCGGCAGCGGCAACATCGTCGAGGCGGTGCGCCACATGCGGACCATCGTCAAAGAGATGAAGCAGCTCACGGTTTTGGGAAGAGAAGAGCTGGTGGCCGAATCGAAGAAGCTGCAAGCGCCGCTCGAGCTGGTGGAATACGTGGCCGAACACGGTAAACTGCCGGTGCCGAACTTTTCCGCCGGCGGCATCGCCACCCCCTCCGACGCGGCGCTGGTTCGTCTGCTGGGCGCCGAAGCCGTTTTCGTCGGTTCCGGCATCTTCAAGTCGTCCGACCCGGCCACGCGCGCGCGGGCGATCGTGAAAGCCGCCACTTATTACGACGACCCGCTGAAAGTGCTGGAGGCCAGCGAAGAGCTGGGTGACGCCATGCCCGGGCTCGACGTTTCCAAGCTGCCCGAGAGCGAGCTGCTGCAAACCCGCGGCTGGTAGCGCATGAAACCTCGTGTCGGCATCCTCGCCCTGCAAGGCGATTACGAAGCGCATCGCAGCGCACTGGCGCGCGCCGGCGCGGATCCCTTTCTGGTGCGCACCGCCGGAGAATTGGAGCGGGCCGAGGCACTGGTGCTGCCCGGCGGCGAAAGCACCACCATGCTCAAGCTGCTTCGTGAGGAGAAGCTGTTCGAGCCGCTCCAGCGATACGGCGCCGCGCATCCCATCTTCGGCACCTGCGCCGGCGTCATCCTGATGGCTTCCGAGGTCCTGAACCCGCCGCAGGACAGCCTCGGACTTCTCGACTTGGCCGTGGAACGCAACGCTTACGGCCGCCAGCTCGACAGCCGCATCGTGAGGCTGTTGCCCGGCGAGGGATTTCGCTGGCTGGTCGATTCGATGAACAACGGCGGCGGCGCGCCATTGAAACCGGGAGCCGAAGAGCTGGAGGCGGTCTTCATCCGCGCGCCCATCATTCGCCGCGTCGGCCAGGGAGGCGAGGTGCTGGCCGAATACAACGGAGACCCGGTGCTGGTGGATTTTGGACGGCACCTGGTGGCCACGTTCCATCCGGAGCTCACCACCGACCCTCGAATTCACCGCGCCTTTCTGGCTAAACTCAAACAGTGAGCTCGCGTCACCGTCCTGTTCGTGTGTGTTGGCAACGTCATCCGGAGCCAGATGGCGGAGGGATTCGCGCGCACCTACGGCGCAGATGTCATCGAGCCCGAGAGCGCCGGCCTGGCGCCCGGCTGGGGTGTGGCTCCGCAGACGCGGATGGCCATGGCTGAGAAGAACATCGACCTCGACGAGCAGTTCCCCAAGCCCTTCGACATCATGCCGCTCGACCGTTACGACATCGTCGTGAACATCAGCGGCTTCCCGCTTCCCAAACCCGTGCGCGGCCGTGTTGTCGAGTGGGACGTCGCCGACCCGGTGGGGAAGAGCGATAAGGCCATTCGGGAGGCGCGCGACCAGATCGAGAACCTGGTGATGCGCCTGATCCTCGAGCTCCGCGCGCGGAAGGCCTAGTCGGCCTGCCCGCCGTCAGGGCTATTCGCCGAATGGCAGCCACGCTTCCGCCGCCCCGCTTTTTTTCCGCCGGCCGGCGCGGCGCGGCTGCTCGGCCAGCAGCTTTTGTGCCTGGGTCTTGCCGAGGGTCTCCAGGTAGTGTGTGATGGCCAACTCGATGAGCCGGCTTCGGTCGCCCTTCGGCGCCACGCGATCGATGGCCTCGACGGTCTTTTCCGGAAGCGTGATATGGATTCGGCGCAGCGCGCCGTTGCCGGAGTCTTCAGCCATGCGTTAATTACTCTATGGCGGCGCGCGCCAAAGGTCAATCCGGATCGCAGACGGCCAGCGGGCTCGGCCGAAACCGGCTATGCTTGCAGCATGAAGAGACCGAGCTTTCTATTCTTGCTGGGGCTGCTGATCGGACTGGTGCTGATTCCGGCGGGAGCCTGGTTGTATTTGAGTCTCGGCTTTGCGCCGGTGGCCACCGCGGCGCCGCCTCTGCCACTGGAACGCACCATTACGCAAATGGCTTTGCACGCCCGCATTCGCAAGGAAGCCCCCAGCCAGTCGCCGGTAAGCCTTACCGACGCAAACCTCATCGATGGCGCCCGCGCCTACCGGGGCAACTGTGCCGTGTGCCATGGATTGCCGGGTCAATCGCCCACCGCGGTCGCGAACGGAATGTTTCCGAAGCCGCCGCAACTGTTTCGCGGCCACGGCGTCACCGACGATCCGGTTGGCGAAACCTACTGGAAGGTGGAAAACGGCATTCGGCTTACGGGCATGCCGGGGTTCAAGCAATCGGTCTCGGAAGACGAAATCTGGAAGATGAGTCTGATGCTGGCACACGCCGACAAACTGCCCGCCGAAGCAACGGATATCCTCAAACAACCGCCGGCGCCGGAGTAAATCGCGGCCGAAAGAGACTTCCGGGCCAGCCGCACTCGACCAAGTCAAGAGCACCGGAAGCGAGAAACGCGAAGCAGCCAGCCCGACCCGCAAACGGCCGCGTCAAGCAGCGCCGAGCCAGTCTGAAACTTCTCGACTTCACTACATCTGATTGACCTCATTACGGGTATTTCGGCCGTTTCTTCTGGATTGGCCCTCACTTGACAGTGATCCCGGCGTGGACTCGAACTCTTTATCCGACGAGCACCCCCCGAACGAATCGGCGCTGGCCCGCTGTGCGCGCCAACTTCCGGATGGCCATCACGGGAGCTCAACGGGCACAATCGTCTCATCCGCTTTTAAAGAGCATCGCGTTGCGGGGACATCCCCAAATAGAAGCCGTCCTCCTCGTGCTAGACTCGCGTCCATGCTTCTTCCGTCGACTAAAGGCGATTCCCGAGGCCGGGGCATCGCTTGGCTGATATTCGTGCTCGTTACCGCCGCGGCTTACGGGAATTTTTACGTATACGACTCCATTGGCCCGGTCGCCGACTTGTTGCATCGGCAGCGCGATTTCAGCGACACACAGATCGGCATGCTCAACGCGATCTACAGCCTGCCGAACGTTGTGCTAGTCCTGGTGGGCGGCGTGCTCGTCGATCGCTTCGGCGCGGCCCGCAGTGATGCTGTGGACCACGGCCGTGTGCTTCGCCGGTGCTGCGCTCACCGCCTTGAGCCCGGGCTTCGACGGGATGGCCGCTGGCCGGCTGCTGTTTGGCATCGGCGCGGAGACATTCAACATTTCTACGCTCGCAGCGATCGCGCAGTATTTCGCGGGCCGCAACCTCGCGTTGGCGATGGGCTTGAACCTCGCTATTGGCCGCGCGGGATCGTTCTCCGCGGACATGTCGCCGTCGTGGTTCGCCCACGCCTACGCTCAAGGCTGGCAGGCGCCGCTCGTCATCGCGACGTTGTTTGCGGCAATGTCGTTCGCCGCGGCCATCGGCTATTGGTGGATCGACCGCAGGGTGCGCGGCGATATGAGGGCCGGTGAGCCCCATACCGCCCAGCGCTTCGTGCCCGGCGATCTGTTGCGTTTCGGTACGGCCTACTGGTTCCTGCTCATCCTGTGCGTGCTGTGGTACGCGGTAATTCTGGCATTCCGCAGTACATTCTCCATAAAGTATTTCCAGCACGCCCACGGTCTCACGCTTGCGGCGGCAGGGGCGATAAATAGTTACGTTTTCCTGGCCGCTATATTCGCCACGCCGGCGTTCGGATGGTTGTGCGACAGGATCGGGCGCTACGCGCCGATGCTGGCATTCGGAGCCCTCCTCCTGCCTGTGTCGATTGCCATCATGGCAGAGACCCACTGGAGCCTGTGGGTGGCCACGGTGCTGATCGGTGTGAGCTTCTCATTGGTGCCGGCTGTCATGTGGCCGCTGACCAGCAAGCTCGTATCCCCCGCGCGCTTCGGCACTGCGCTCGGCCTGATGTGGGTGGTGCAGAACGCCGGCATCGCCGGCGCCAACCTGATAGCCGGCTGGCTCAACGACAGAGCAGGCGCAAGCGCACTGAACCCCGGCGGCTACCAGCCGATGATGGTCTTCTTCGGCGCCGTGAGTGCGCTGGGCTTCGTATTCGCGTTACTGCTGTGGTTTACTGCCGGCAGAAGGCAACAGGAAGCCACAGCTTATGGTCGCTGAGGCTGTTCGGTTGTTTTTGCCGACGCCACGCTCTTACCCCGATAACATAGCCCCGAAATGACGTATTGTCGGAAATCACGCCTCATGATTCCGCACCAATCTGTCGCCCACCGACCGGGCCGTCTCAAAACCCCGCCAGCCCAACGTCGGGGCCGTTCGACCCGGAAAGGGTGACAGGGCGGCCACTCGACACGGATACTCAATACGGCATCCGCCAGTCTTCCGCGCGGCAGCAGCCACAAGCACAAGTTTTGATAAAATATCATTCTTGACAAAATATCATATTAGATATAGTCTAGAGTATAGATGGACGCCGAGGCGATTAAACGGTCCCTGGAGGGCAGCGGGTTGCGGTGCACTCCGCAGCGCTACGCCGTGATGGCATTCCTGATGGAACACAACGGGCATCCCACGGCTGCGGAAATCTTCGAAGCCGTGAATCGCGTGGATCCGCGCTCTTCCAGGGCCACGACTTATAACAATCTGCGGGACTTGGTGCAGGCGGGTTTGGTGCGTGAAGTGGCCGTCGAGGGCCGCGCCGCGCGATTCGATGCGAAAGGCATGCGGCATCACCACTTCATCTGCGACCGCTGCGGCAATGTTGAGGACATGGAGTGGTACGACGTGCCCAGGCCCGCCTCGGGCTCCCTCGGTAAGCGGATTCTTCGCGAATGCGAACTCATTTTCCGGGGGCTCTGCACGAAGTGCGCTCCGCGGCACGCTTCCCGTTAGGTTCGCAGGCGTGTGGATGGCGGATGAATGGCGCGCGGCCGGCGGCGATTGCACGAACGGGAAAGCCAGGACGGGATCGTAGTTCATCACAGTTTTTTGACTAATTCGAAGGAAGACAAACATATGGATAAAAAACTCACCACTGGAGCGGGGGCGGCTGTCCCCGAAAATCAGGAGCAAAACATCGTCAACCGAAAGCAAGTGCCCGGTAGCGCACGGCGCTCGCAGACACACGGTGGCCGGGGCCCCGACGAATGCGGGCTGGTGGCCGAATCAGCTGAACCTGAAGATCCTGCACCAGCACTCCCCCCTGTCCGATCCCATGGACAAGGAGTTCAATTACGCCGAAGAATTCAAGAGCCTCGACCTGGATGCCGTGATCAAGGACCTCCATGCCTTGATGACGACGTCGCAGGACTGGTGGCCGGCCGACTTTGGCCACTATGGGCCGCTTTTCATTCGTATGGCGTGGCACAGCGCCGGCACGTACCGCATCGGCGACGGCCGCGGCGGGGCGGGCTCCGGCACACAGCGATTTGCGCCCCTCAATAGCTGGCCGGACAACGTGAACCTCGACAAGGCGCGCCGGCTGCTCTGGCCGATCAAGCAGAAGTATGGCCGGAAGATCTCCTGGGCCGACCTCATGATTCTCGCCGGCAACGTCGCCCTGGAGTCGATGGGGTTCAAGACCTTCGGTTTCGGCGGCGGGCGCGAGGACGTCTGGGAGCCGGAAGAGGACATTTACTGGGGGCCCGAGGGCAAGTGGCTGGCGGACGAGCGCTACACCGGCGATCGTCGAACTCGAGAATCCTCTCGCCGCCGTTCAGATGGGCCTGATTTACGTGAATCCGGAAGGGCCCAATGGAAAGCCGGATCCGGTCGCTGCGGCGCGGGATATCCGCGAGACCTTCGCCCGCATGGCGATGAATGACGAGGAGACCGTTGCGCTCATTGCCGGCGGGCACACGTTCGGCAAAACCCACGGCGCCGCCGATGCGGCCAAGTATGTCGGTCCCGAACCCGAGGCCGCCCCCATCGAGGAGCAGGGCCTGGGCTGGAAGAACACCTTTGGCAGCGGCAACGGCGACCGACACGATCGGCAGCGGGTTGGAGGGCGCATGGACCACCACCCCGACGAAGTGGAGCAACAACTTCCTGGAAAACCTGTTCGGCTATGAATGGGAACTCACCAAGAGCCCGGCCGGTGCGTACCAGTGGACTCCCAAGAACGGGGCTGCGGCGGGCACCGTTCCGGATGCCCACGATCCGTCGAAGCGGCACGCCCCGTGCATGCTCACGACGGACCTCTCCCTGAGGATGGACCCGATCTACGAGCCGATCTCGAGGCGCTTCCACGAGAATCCGCAGGAGTTCGCCGACGCGTTCGCCAAGGCGTGGTTCAAGCTGACGCACCGCGACATGGGGCCGATCTCGCGGTACCTTGGCCCGCTCGTTCCTACGGAGCCCCAGCTGTGGCAGGACCCTGTTCCCGCCGTGGATCATGAACTGATCGGGGAGCAGGACATTGCCGCTCTGAAGGCCAAGATCCTCGCATCCGGACTGTCGATCTCCCAACTGGTCACGACGGCCTGGGCGTCGGCGGCGACGTTCCGCGGCTCCGACAAGCGCGGTGGGGCGAACGGGGCGCGCATTCGCCTCGCGCCGCAAAAGGATTGGGAAGTGAACCAGCCGGCCGAACTGGCGAAGGTCCTCGAAACGCTGGAGGCGATCCAAAAGGACTTCAACAGCTCGCAGTCCGGCGGGAAGAAGGTCTCGCTGGCCGACCTGATCGTTCTGGGCGGCTGCGCGGCCGTCGAGGAAGCGGCGAAAAAGGCCGGGCACGACGTGAAGGTTCCCTTCTCGCCGGGGCGCACGGATGCTTCGCAGGAGCAGACCGATGTGCACTCATTCGCCGTACTGGAGCCGACCGCGGACGGGTTCCGCAACTATCTCCGGAATGGAAAGCCCCAGTCGGCGGAGGAGCTGCTGGTGGATCGGGCGCAGTTGCTGACGCTGACCGCCCCCGAGATGACGGTTCTCGTCGGCGGCATGCGCGCCCTGAATGCGAACTTCGGGCAGTCCAAACACGGCGTCTTCACCAACCGGCCCGGGACGCTGACGAATGATTTCTTCGTCAACCTGCTCGACATGAATACGAAGTGGCAGCCCTCCTCTACATCCGAAGGCGTGTATGAGGGGCGCGATCGCGCGACGGGCGAAATCAAGTGGACCGGCACCCGTGTCGACCTTGTCTTCGGTTCGAACTCCCAGCTCCGGGCCATCGCGGAAGTCTATGCATGTGACGACTCGAAGGAGGCGTTTGTGAAGGACTTCGTGGCTGCGTGGAACAAGGTGATGAACCTCGATCGCTACGACCTTGCCTGAGCTCGGCGGAAAACAGAGCTGTCAAGCTGGCGCTAACCTCCGTTCCTGTCGCTTGGATCGGCAAGAACGGAGGTGGCGCTTTTCCTGGCTCGCGCGACTTCTGACTCTGCCAGGGCCTTAATTAATCGCTGGAGTCAACGAGTGGCTTGGAAGCTGTCTGTCGAGTACTGGAATGGACAATCACCATCAGGGTGCCCGATCGCGCTTCTTGACTGGCCGCAGCTCGGCGCCAGTGTAGGCGCCAACGACACCGACGTTGGCATGGACGAACTGCACACCTACGATCATCCGGACAAACTCGTCGTCGACACCCGGCAGTGCCCTGTTTTGCTTTCCGTCGCCGTCCGGCAATATCGATTGCGGACAACGGAATGAGGGTCTGCCTGGCCGTTGACCCATATTTCTAAAATAATGTACTGACGGTTCCGATGAGAAAAGAATACGATTTTTCCCAGTCCCGCAAGAACCCTTACGCCAATCGACTCAAGCGTCAGATCACCATTCGTCTCGACGCTACGGCAGTCGACTACTTCAAGGAACTGGCGGCTGAATTGGGTATGCCCTATCAGAACCTCATCAATCTGTTCTTGAGGGACTGTGCCGTACAGAAACGGCGACCTGTCATTCAGTGACCCCAGGAATCGCCGAAAAGTCCGGGTGACCCCTGACTAATACTGACAGCGCCACGAACTCAGGACAGAGGATTGCGCCACTTCAGGCCGGCGAATCTCGCAAAGTCGGTATCGGAGGAGCAGAGTTCCGGCCGGTGTTCGATGGCCATGGCGGCCAAGTGAGCGTCGGAGGTGAGATTCCCGCCGGTGGCCCTGGCTGCTATCCTGTTCCCATAAGCCGGACTTTTGGATTGGTTCGGCGGCTGCTTGTTTCTGGATTTTCTACCGGAAAAGAGGAGACTACGCATGAAACGCCTGCTCAGCGTTGCGTCCGGCGCCTTCGTCATTGTCCTCGCGCTGCTGGTTACGGCCCCCGGAGATGTCAGCGTACTGGCGCAGAACCGCATGGACTTTTCGCTGGTGGCCACCGACAGCGGCCACATCGCGCTCGGCCTGGCGCTTCGCAAACTGAACGTCTCCGGTACCTTCATGCAGACCGCGGCCCATCCCGACGACGAGCACAACGCGCTGTACGCCCTGTTCAACTACGGCATGGGATTGCGTGCCGTCGACGTGCAGACCACGCGCGGTGGCGGCGGACAGAACGAGATCGGCCCCGAACTGTTCCACGACATGGCCGTACTGCGCACCTCCGAACTGCTGGCGGCGCACCGGCTGGATGGCGCCGAGCAGTACTTCACCCGCGCCATCGACTTTGGCTACTCGTTCGATCCGGAAGAGGTGATTCGCAAGTGGGGCCGCGACGAGATTGTGGGCGATTTCGTGCGGCTGATTCGCACCATCCGCCCCGACGTCGTGCTCACCATGAACATTCAGGGCGGCGGCGGAGACCGGGCCCACGAAGCCACCACGGTTCTGACGCGCGAAGCCTGGCGCGCGGCCGGCGACGCTTCGAAGTTCCCCGAGCAGATCCGCGAAGGGCTGCGCCCCTGGCAGGCGATGAAGCTGTACTTTTCGGGCGGCTTCCGCGGCGGTGGTAGTGGCCCGGGATGGGTGACCCCCGACACCGAAGCCTATGATACGCTGCTCGGCCGCACTTACGCCGAGATCGGCTTCGACGCGCACAGCAAACACAAATGCCAGGGGATGGGCGGGGTGCCGCCGCTTCCGGGTTCCCGCGGACGCGGGTTCTTCCACGGGGCTTATCAGCTTGTCGAAACCACCATTCCCGCTGAGAAGGGCAAGACGGAAACTTCTATGTTCGACGGCGTGGATACCAGCCTGGCGACGCTGGCCCGGTTTGCCGGGCCCAATCCGCCCGAGGCGTTGACGGCCGGGCTGGCCGCCATTTCCGCCGACGCGAAGCGCGCCCAGGAGGCGTTCGATTCGGGCAACGACGCCGGCACCGCGGCGCCTGTTGAAGCTGGTCTTGCGGCCTTGCGGGCGCTTCGCGCGCAGCTTGGCTCGCTGCCGCTCTCCGAGGCGGCGCGATACGAAATTGATTTCCGGCTGAAGAATAAGGAACGCGATTATGAGGATGCCGTCCTGGCAGCGCACGACGTGTCGTTCGATGCGGTGGCCAACGACGGACTGGTGATCGCCGGCCAGCCGGTGCGGGTTTCGTTGGTGGCGATGAACCGGGGCGCGACTCCGGTGAGCGTGACCGGCGTCAGCATTGCCGGCTTCGACGACGCCGCCGGCTGCGCCCCGAAGACGGTGACCAAGGATGAGGCCTACACCTGTTCCGCCGACGAGCACGTCCCCAACGGCGCGAAACTGACGACGCCTTACTTCACCGACAATTACTGGGCGCACCCGTCCAACCCGGCCATCGACATTTTCGCTCCGGATGTGCCGTTCGGCGTTCCATTTCGCCCCACGCCATTTGCCGTAACGTTCCACGTAAAAGCGGGCAATGTCGAGGTGACCAAAGTGCTGCCGGTTCAATATCGCTACGTGGAAGACATCTATTTCGGGGACAAACGGATGGAATTGAGCGTTGTCCCGGACTTCTCGTTGAGGGTTACTCCGTCGCTGGCGGTAATCCCGGCGCCCTCGGCGGCGGGCGCGGCGAGACCGGTCGGGCGGGAGGTCGACGTCTCGGTTACCAACAGTACCAAAGGCGCAGCACAGGCGGAGGTGAGGCTCGAGCTGCCGGCGGGATGGAAAGCCGCGCCCGCCAGCGTGCCGCTGAACTTCACCCGCGAAGACGAATCTTTGCCAGCCCGTTTTGCCGTCACCGCTCCGGCGGAGGTGCGGGCCGGTGAGTACACTCTGCGCGCGGTGGTGACGTCTCCGGCGACGGGCAATCGGAAGTTCTCCGACGGGTATCAGGATATTGAATATCCGCACGTCGAGCGCCGGCAGGTGATCAAACCGGCCGAGATCGCGGTGAAAATCGTTGACGTGAAAACCACCCCCAACGTCGCCGTCGGATACATCAACGGCGTCGGCGACCAGGTGCCGCCGGCCATCCAGCAGTTGGGCGCCAAGCTCACTTTCATCGACCAGGACGAATTGGCCTTCGGCGACCTCTCGAAATTCGACGTCATTATGACCGGAGTTCGCGCCTACGAGCGCCGCGAGGATCTACGCGCTTACAACAACCGCCTGCTCGACTACGTCAAACGCGGCGGAACGCTCATCGTTCAGTACAACAAGATGGAATTCAATCAGGCGGAATACGGACCGTATCCCGCACGGGTGGGCAGGGGCCGCGTAGCCGATGAGACGGCGCCCGTTAAAGTACTGGCGCCCGACAACCCTGTGTTCAACTATCCCAATAAGATCGGCCCGGCCACGTGGGACGGTTGGGTGCAGGAGCGGGGTCTGTATTTCCTGGGGGAGAAGGACCCGAAGTATGTTGACCTGGTGTCGATGGTGGACTCTTTCCCGGATAATCCAGGCGTGCAACTCGGGTCGTTCGTCGAGGCGAAATACGGCCAGGGACGGTGGATTTATCTCGGTCTGGGGCTGTGGCGTCAACTGCCGGCCGGAACCGTCGGCGCCTACCAGCTTCTGGCCAACCTGATCGCCTTGGGGAAGGAGCCCGCGAGCGGCGGAATGGCGGCGCATTGAGGCCGCCGCGCGCACCCCGGCAACCCGAGCCCTCTTCGAGCGGGGCGTTTCCCGCCTTCCGCCCGGCTCGTCGTGTTAGGATGCGTTTACAGTCTGGATCGTTTGTCCCCCTATCGGCGATCTGTGTGTAAGACCATGCTGTCGAATCGCGTGGCCGACGGAAACGCCGGTGGTGAAAACGCTGGAGGCTCATTGGATGGATGGAAACCGACGCATTGGGGTTCCCAAAGAGACATGCCCCGGAGAGCGCCGCGTGGCGCTGGTGCCCATGTCGATTGCACCGTTGATCAAGGCCGAATGCGAGGTTCTGATCGAGCGCGACGCCGGCGAAGAGGCGGGCTATAAAGACAGCGAGTACGGCAAAGGCGCGCGCATCGTTGCGGACCGCGCCGAAATCTTCCCATCCTGCGACACCATTTTTCAGGTGCGCGGCTACAGCGCCAATCCCGAAGCGCCGCCAGCGGACCTGGAGTTGTTGCGCTCCGGCCAGCGGCTGATCGGGTTCTTCGACCCGCTGCACTATCCGCAGGCGGTGGCGGCGCTGGCCGAAAAAGGGGTGACCGTGCATGCGTTGGAGCTGATGCCGCGCATCACCCGCGCGCAGAGCATGGACGTGCTTTCCTCCATGGCCACCGTCGCCGGCTACAAAGCCGTGCTGATGGCGGCCGAACAGATTGCCCAAGATGTTCCCGATGCTGATGACGGCGGCCGGCACCATCTCGCCGGCCCGCGTGTTCGTCATCGGCGCGGGCGTCGCCGGCCTGCAGGCGATCGCCACCGCGCGGCGCTTGGGCGCGGTGGTGCAGGCCTACGACGTGCGCCCGGCCGTCAAGACGCAGGTGGAAAGCGTGGGCGCCAAGTTCGTCGAGCTCGAGCTGACCACCCACGCCGCCGAGGACGAGCGGCGGTTACGCCAAGGCGCAGGACGAGGAATTCTACGCGCAAGCAGCGCGAGATGATGCCTCACGTCGTCGCGGAAAGCGACGTCGTCATCACCACCGCCGCGATACCCGGGAAGCAGCGCCCCGGTGCTGGTCACCGAGGAGATGGTGGCGGCCATGCCGCCCGGCTCGGTGATCGTCGACCTGGCGGCCGAGCGCGGCGGCAACTGCGAGCTGACGCGGCCGGGCGAGGACGTCTACGCTCACGGCGTCCACATCCTCGGCCCGCTGAACGTGCCCTCCACCGTGCCCTACCACGCCAGCCAGATGTACGCGCGCAACCTCACGACGTTTTTCGCTGCACCTGTTGAAGATGGAGAAGGACGGCGGGGCGGACAACGATGAGATCGTGACGGGGACACGGCTGGTCGCCGCGACGGCGCGGTGACGCACGCGCGGATTCTGGAACTGCTGTGCGGGCAAGTGGCAGGCGTACCCGGCACGCACACGAGGAGGTCGAATGGAAACTCTGGTTATCTCGATCACTGTGTTCGTGCTGGCGATCTTCGTCGGCTGGGAAGTCATCACCAAGGTGCCGCCGACGCTGCACACGCCGCTGATGTCCGGCTCGAACGCCATTTCGGGCATCACGGTTGTCGGCGCGCTGATCGCCGCCGGCGCCGGGCACACCACGCTGGCGACCGTTCTCGGCTTCGTCGCCGTGGTTTTCGCCATGATCAACGTGGTGGGCGGCTTTCTGGTCACGCACCGCATGCTGGGGATGTTCAAGAGGAAGGACTGAGGCGCGCATGACGCGAACGCGATCGTCAATCCTGCGTATCTACCTGCTGGCGGCGGTGCTGTTCATCCTCGGGCTGAAGGGGCTGGCGCACCCGCGCACGGCCGTGCGCGGCCAACCTGCTTGGGCGCTCTGGGCATGCTGCTGGCCATCGTGGCGACGCTGGCGCGACCAGCGAGCATCGTCGGCTTCGGACGTCATCATCGCCGGGTCGTGGCTGTGGGCAGCGTATCGGCGCGCTGCTGGCGCTGAAGATCCAGATGACGGCGATGCCGCAGATGGTGGCGCTGCTGAACGGCTTCGGCGGCGGGGCGTCGCTCATCGTGGCCGGCGCCGAGCTGCACATGCGCATCGGCAAGTGCCGGGCGGGCGATGCGCAATCGACAACCAGTTCCTGATTGCCACGGTGGCTTCCGGCCTGATCGGCGCGGTGACCTTCTGGGGCAGCCTGGTCGCCTTCGGCAAGCTGCAGGAGGTGATCATCGGGCAAGCGGTCGGTCGTCTTCCCGGGCCAGCAGTTCGTCAACGCCGCTGCTGGCAGCCGGTGCCGCTGGGCTTCGGCGTCTGGAACGTGGTCGACGCCGGCGGCAACCGGCTGGCCGTACTGGCTGCTCGTGGCGGTGGCCTCGGTGCTGGGCGTGCTGCTGACCATCCCCATCGGCGGCGCCGACATGCCGGTGGTGATCTCGCTGCTGAACTCCTATTCCGGCCTGGCGGCGGCGGCCACCGGCTTCGTCCTGAACAACAACGTGCTGATCATCGCCGGCTCGCTGGTCGGCGCCTCGGGCATCATCCTCACCCAGATCATGTGCAAGGCCATGAACCGCTCGCTGCGCCAACGTGCTGTTCGGCGGCGTGGGCTCGGCGGCGACGAGCAAGGATCCGGCGGCCGACGAGTGTACGGCGGCAAGGTGAAGGCCGCCTCCGCCGAGGAAGTGGCCATGCTGCTCGAAAGCGCGCGGCGGGTGGTGATCGTGCCGGGCTACGGCATGGCGGTGGCCCAGGCGCAGCATGCGGTGCGCGACCTGGCCGAACCTGCTGGAGGCGCGCGGCATCGACGGTCGAGTACGCCATCCACCCGGTGGCCGGCCGCATGCCCGGGCACATGAACGTGCTGCTGGCCGAAGCGAACGTGCCCTACGACAGGCTGAAGGAGATGGACGAGATCAATCCCACCTTCGCGCAGACCGACGTGGCCATCGTGATCGGCGCCAACGACGTGGTCAACCCGGTGGCGCGCACCGATCCGCATCGCCCATCGCCGGCATGCCGATTCTCGACGTGGACAAGGCGCGCACGGTGGTGGTGATCAAGCGCAGCCTGAGCCCCGGCTTCGCCGGCATCCCCAACCCGCTGTTCGCCGCCGACAACACCCTGATGTTCTTCGCCGACGGCAAGAAAGCGGTGAACGAGCTGGTGCAGGCGGTGAAAGAGCTGTAGGAGACTGGAACTCTCGGGCTGGTTCGTTCGAAAATAAATGGAACGGGAACGGTTATGGCGAGAGTTGCCGTCAATCAACGGGATATTGCGGCCTTCTGCCGGAAAAACCACATACGAAAACTTTCACTGTTCGGATCGGTGCTCCGCGACGACTTTCGAAAAGAGAGCGATGTCGACGTGCTGGTGGAATTTGAACCAGGCCACGTCCCCGGTCTTTCTTTCTTCCGGATGGAGGCGGACTTGTCGGAGATCTTTGGGCGGAAGGTAGACCTAAACACACCAGGGTTTCTGAGCCCGCACTTTCGGGAACGGGTTTTAGACGAAGCGAGCACCAGAATGTCGGACGTGGACCGCGAATTGCGCTCCGGGACATGCTCGATCATGCTCGCGAAGCGAGTGAGTTGGCTCAGGGGGAGGTCGTGGGAAAACATCGCGACCGATCGGGTACTGAGCTCGGCGCTCATTCGCCTCGTCGAAGTGATTGGAGAGGCGGCGGGACGCGTACCTCAATCAGTGCGGGAAAAACTTCCGGACATTCCGTGGTTTGAAATCATCGGACTTCGGAACCGCCTGATTCACGGATACGATTCCGTGGATCTCGATATCCTCGGAGAGATCATCGCTACAGACCTTCCCGATCTCGTATCCAAGCTGCATCTGGCATTGCAGCAGATTGATTCTGAGGACGCCAGGTAGGAGTTCTTGTTTGCGATTATGACAGCTAGGGCCCGTGAAGACCCTGCGCGACAGAACCTCATTCCTTCTGTAGGTGGCAAAGTTTTATTGCCGTCAGACCGCGGATTTTGGCGCGGTCCGCTTCCGAGGCGAAACCGAGCAGGGTTTCGAATGTTTCCGTTGCTCGCTTGAATTCTTCCATGCTGTGGCCCAGGCCGCCCCAGATCATGCGGTCCGGCCCGAATGCGTCGAACGCTTGCCGCACAATCGGTGCGGCGTCGCGATGGGGCGGCTTCTGCTTTGAAAAATACTCGACGCCTGAAAACTTCATCACCGCCCGCGGATGCCGCGCCAGCTTCAGCACTTCCGCATATTCCGCCTTGGTCCCCTGGCCGGGCCGGCCGAAATGGTCGAGGATTACCGGCAGGCCGGGGAACCCGGCTATCAGTTTGCCGATCGCCGGTGCGTGACAGGGTACCAATTGAAACTGAACCGCCATGTTCAGCTCCCCTAATTTGCGCAGGGTGGCTTTCACGCCGGGGTGTTCCAGGTCGCGCTCTTTAATCGGGCCGCCGGCCGACGGGGCGAGCCCAGCGGCGCGCACTTCGTGAATTCGCAGCGCCACGAAACGGCCGGGATACTTGCTCGCCAGCGCTTCCATGCGCGCCGGTGTCCCGGGCAGAATGGGATCGAACAGAAAAGTGCCTTTGAAAAAGCCCGGCGTGGGCTCGTGGGCAAAGCAGTACTCGACGTAGCGGTGATCGTCCTGGTAAGGTTCCGGCTGCACCAACACGACGTGATCAATGCGAGTCTGGCGCACGAATTCGACGTAAGGTTCCAAAGGTTGGGGCTGTGGCCGGTACGGCGCGTTGGGATGGAAGGGGAACCTCTTCTGGTCCGCGGCGAACATGTGAATGTGGGTATCGATGACGGGCCCGCCGGGGGTCGCGGCGCTCCAGGCCGGCAACGCCGCCAGGGAGACGCCGAGCCATTCTCGTCTGGTGAGGATACGCGGATTCTTCATCACAGCCGCCTGCCTCTCGGGAGGTAGCGCGGGCCGCCGTAGCGGTTTGGCGCATCTCCAATGGAGTTTCTAGCTTTAATATCCCCGAATGGATCCTCGAAGCGATCCATCATTTCGTACATCCGGGCGCGCATGTCGTCGGCCCGGGCGCTGTAAGCAGCGTCTCCCACGACGTTGTGCATTTCGTCTGGGTCCTTTTCGAGATCGTACAGCTCGTCGAAATCGAAGCCGTTAAACACGTACTTGTACCGCTGGTTGATGGCGATGCGCTGGGTGTACAGGAACTCGCCCCCGTAGTAGGCGCACAAGATGTCGTCAGACCAGTCCGTGCGCCGCGGATCTTCGAACAATTTTACCAGCGAGCGCCCGTCGGGGTAGGGCATGGGCTTGGCGCCGCCCACCTCAACATAGGTGTGCGCCAGGTCCTGCAACTGCACCAGGTGGCCGCACTTCGTGCCCGGCTTGATCTTGCCGGGCCAGCGGATCACCAGCGGAATACGGTAGCACTCTTCGTAAGGGATCCAGCCCTTGATCCACATCCGGTGCGCGCCCACCATGTCTCCGTGGTCGGAGGTGAACACCACCAGCGTGTTGGCGGCCTGCCCGGTTTCCTCCAGAGCCGCCAGCAGCCGCCCGATCTGCGCGTCCACCTGTTCGGTGTAGGCGTAGTAGTGCGCGCGGCCGGACCGGTAGTCCGCTTCGGTGATCGCCCCCCACGTTTCGGACTCGCGGCGGTGCAAGCCGGGCTTGTTCTCGAATTGATCGGCGAAGCTCCGCGGAACCGGGATGGAGCGGGCGTCGTAGTGGTCGACGTATTTTTTCAGCGGCATGTAAGGGTCGTGCGGCTCGACATACTGCACTTCCAGGTGCCACGGCTGGGTGCCCTTGGCGAAGCGCCGCATCATCCGCAGCGCGCACTCGGTGCGGTAGGCCTCGGGTGTCGCCTCCTCCGGGCCCTCCCGATAGCCCCACATCACGAACGGCTCGCTGCCGGGCCACCGGAACATCCGCACCGGAGTGGCTTTCAACTGTTGTTTGGGGCGCTCCACCCGATCGGGATTGAGTTCCAGTTTCTTCAGTGCCCGCGGATCGCATCCGGCGACGTCGGCCAGCTCGTCGAATCCGAAATCGGCGGGCGTCCTGACCCAGGAAGCGTGCCACTTGCCGACATATCCTTGGTGATAGCCGGCGTCGTGCAGGCGCTGCGAATACAGCACCACGTCCTTATCGAGATCGCGATGCACCGAGGGCGCCGAGTGAATCTGGTTGTAGACGCCGTTGTGCCAGTGGTAAGCGCCGGATAGCGTCATGGCCCGCGAAGGGCAGCACACGGCCGACGGCGTGTAGGAACGCTCAAACAGCATTCCTTGCGCGGCCAGGCGGTTCAGGTTCGGCGTGTTGCACTCGGAGCGGCCGGCGATGGTGGCCCACTGCTGCTGGTCGGTCTGAATGTGTAGGATGTTGGGACGCTGGACGCCCTGCGCGGCGGCCGCGACGGCCGTGCCGGCCAGAAACTCACGACGATTGATCATGACAAGACAATTATGCGGGAGCCCGGTTTTGATGTCCAAACCGATCTACAGGGCGGACTTTCGCTTCGCGACGAACTTCTGCCGGAATTTCTTGACCTTGGGCGCCACGACGTATGTGCAGTAGGGCTGCGTCGGATTGTGGGCGAAGTATTCCTGGTGATAATTTTCGGCGAGGTAGAATTCGGTGGCCGGCAGCACCTCGGTGACGACGCTGCGGCCCCACAGGCCGGATGCATCGATCTCGCGAATCATTTCTTCGGCCTCGCGCCGCTGCTGCTCGGTGTGGAAGAAGATGGCGGAGCGGTATTGCGAGCCGACGTCGTTGCCCTGGCGGTCGCGGGTGGTGGGGTCGTGGATGGCGAAAAACACTTCCAGCAATTCGCGGTAAGTGGTTACCGCGGGATCGTAAGCGATCTGCACAACCTCGGCGTGGCCGGTAGTCCCGGTGCAAACGTCCTGGTAGGAGGGGTTGGGCACGTGGCCGCCCATGTAGCCGGATTCCACCGAGTGGACGCCGGCCATCTCATCGAACACCGCTTCCAGACACCAGAAGCACCCGCCGGCCAAAGTGGCTTTCTCCAGTTGGGTTGTCGTCATCTTGCTACCAAGTTAGCGCGGAACCGGCGCGCGGTGTTCAACAGCCAGATCCGATCTGTTTGGCTCGGCGTCCGCTCGATTGGTGATTGAGATCCGGACATTGCTCCGCCAGAAACGTGGTTACGCGAATTCCTGAAGGGACGCAATCCTGGCCGCTACCGGGTCTGTTCCACACTTGTCGCGCGGCCTTTCAGTTCCTCCTCGACAATGTGGTGGAAATCGAGGCCGCGGGCGGCGTATCTCTTCGCGATTGCCAGGGTGTAGCGCAGCGCTTCGGCCGGGTGTTGGCTTTGTTCCGGTGATTTTCGTAAGTCGGCCAGGGCAGGAGGATTGCCAGGCAGTTCCCCGCGCAGCATGAGGCGGTTGGCGAGGTGGCGGTTGGTCTGGAGGGAGCGTAACTCGCGGAGAGCGCGGTGGTAGGTGCGTTCGATGCGGACCTGGTGCCTGGCGAGGCGGTCAAGGGCGGCTGAGTACTTGTCGTCGAGGTAGGGGTTGATCATCAGGGCCGAAGCCTTTTCGTGGATGTCGGTTTCCTGGATGCGGATGCGGCGGAGGTTCCAGGCGGCGTGGAGAAGTTGGTTGAAAAGGTCCTGCTCGATGGCGCCTTCGGGTTTGATTTCGGCGGCGAGGTTGGTTTGGAACTGGTCGAAGGTTTCCTGTTCGCCAGCGGCGATGAAGATTTCTTTCGAGTCGAGGCCGTGTTTGAGCGCATTGCGGGCGGTCCTGGCTTTGCCTTCGTCGGTTTTGGGGCCGGTGGAGTGTAGGGCGTTGGCGCGGTTAGCGGCGAGTTTGGCGACGGACGCCGAACCAGGTGGCTGGTTACCATCCGGAAGGGGGCCGGATACGGGGGACCGGGAACCGACTGGAGGCTCGGGTTGGGGACGCGCGGCGGCGGCGCCGTAGGATTTGGACGACCTTACAAAGAGGTTCATGAGAGGATCCTTTCCGTGGATTCGGAGAGATGCCTATTCGCTTCGAGTGTAGCGGGCGCCTCCCGGGGGTTCGGAGGAATGAAATTGGAAGAAATTGAAAAGACGGGTGATAAAGTTGCAGTTTGATGGTCACTCGGGTTTGGCGTGGGGCCGCTGCGGGGATTAGTCCTGGCCCTCACCGAGAACGCGAAGACACTGCGCCAGCAACTCCGGAGCGTCTCTCTCCGCCATATCGCGAATGAGCTGTGGCTTCAGGTATTCGTACGCGTGCATGACAATGTTCCGAGCACCGATGAGGGCTGACCAGGGAATCTCCGGATGTGACCGCTGAAAGGCCTCATCCAGGTTTCAGGCAGCCTCGCCAATGATCGTGATGTTGCGGCACACAGCATCCATGATCAGAGGTTTGGTTGGCCAGTCCGGTCCGCCCGCCACCGTGTATTCGGCAATGCGGCGGCAGGAATCGCGGATGTGCATCACGTAGACCAGCGGATCTTTGGCAGGCATGGGATTAGAGGGGTACCGCCTCAGCCAGCACCCGGCTGCGAATGTAAGGGTGGATGCAACCGGACTCGACGAGGTCAACCTCGGTTCCGAGCAACTCCTGAAGGTCTGAGAGCAATCCGCCGAGATCCAGCAACCCTCGGCCACCCTCCAGGTCGACGAGAAAATCCACGTCGCTATCCGGCCGGTTTTCGCCAGTAGCTACCGATCCGAACACACGGACATTGCGGCAGCCGTGAACGTTCGCAAGACGGACAATCTCGGCCCTTTTGTCATGCCGCAATGTATCCAGTGTTACCATGCACTCGTTCTCATTTTCCCTCAATGGCAGCTTTTCTTCCGGCGGCGAGTTTGCCGTGCGCGCACTCACGCAGAAGCGGGACTTCGACGGGTTCGTCGTTCGGATCAAGCGGGACGAGCCCGCGCTCGAACGCATGCTTCAGGTTGGCTTGGCACAGAGCGGCTTTGGCCGCAACCAAACCACGATGCTCAGGTTCTGCAGAATCGTAGCGACCGGCGACAATAGCGGCTGTTAGTAGTACAGATGGTTAGCGCGGTTGTCGTCGGGGACGATGAGGGCATCTCACGCAAAGATCGCGAAGGCGCAAAGTACGCAAATCGGGAAGGGTTTTGGCGGGAAAAGGAGCCCAGGGAAAAGGCTGGCGGGGAGCGGGGCATGCGCTTCAGCGGGGGGACAGAGAAGACGGCTCGGATATCGGGTCCGGGGCGAAAGGTACGGGTCGGAATCGACGCTCGGACGCTGGATTGAGATTCTCAAAAATGCCACAATCGGTCAATTGGACAGAACGGATTAGCACCTTCATCGATCCAGCCAACCGGGCGCTCCAGACGTCCTGGTCGCCGGCTTGCCTGGCATCGAGCAGCGGCGTCGCCTGGTGGCCGGAGGGGATAGGAACAGAGGCCGGTCGGTTGAGTCGCTGTGAACGAACATGTCACGATATCCGCCCGACACTTCACTAGGAGCGCTGCACATGAGCTATCGCCTTGCAATTGTCGCACCCGGTGCGTGGCCAGTCAGCGAGATCACGCCTGAAGAGTTTGAACGAATCGAGGAGTCAAGAGGCGAAGAGGACGGCCTGAAGCGACTGGTTGGCTAGATTGACGAAAGAGCCAGTCGGCTCCGTCCACTTCGCAAGATTTCGCTTATCAGTGAGTGGATCGGGCGGTGGTGGGCACTATCGTTATAGGATGCCAAGAAACGCGAGATGTGTGCTGCCCGCATTGCCCTATTCAGTCACCCAGCGCGGAACCAACCGCCAATGGGTGTTCTTCACCGCCGCCGTCCGGTCCATCTATTTGCGCTTGCTGCAGTCCAATTTGTCGGGTAGCGGCGTTCGGGCGACTGGGAATATCTTCTTTCTTGCGCCAATGGCGCTTCGGATTTCCAGCCAGGGTTGCCGCGTCAGGTGCTAAATCGAATGTCAGAATTCCGGAATGCCTTGCGGGGCATCAGGTCACAACGCCGGTCGAGTGGTGTTTGACGCGCGCTATGTTTGGGATTGAGTAAGAAGTCCGGAACCCGTACGGGGTTCTCGGAAGACGGATCGGTCACCCAGGATAACGCCGGGTGGCGCAATCCTGGGCTGGCAATCCGTGGCGCCTGCGGCGCGAGCGTCGCGGGCTGGGTGAACCGGTGGCAGGAAATGCAAAACGAGCGAAGACGTCAAATGTCTGCCACTTTCATGATTTTCGCCAACCCGTCGCAGCAGGCCGTCCTCGTCGCTTCGTCGCTCCGGTACGCGCTTCCTCTCCAAAGAGACGATGGGCGCAGCCAAACTGAATCTTGCCTGGTGATCGTGCGGGGTACTTGATTTGTGCGAACGTGTATGCAGGCGAGTACAAGCGATGACAGAGACGCTTTCAGTGCGGATCGACTCGGAAACGAAGAAGCGTTTAGACGCGCTCGCAAAACGCTCTAAGCGGTCGAAGTCCTTTCTTGCGGCAGAAGCGATTGCCGTTTACGTCGAGTCCGAAGAGTGGCAGCTTGGTGAGCTTCAGGCGGGCATCGCGGAGTTGGACTCCGGGCTGGGAGTCAGCCACGAAAAGGTATCGACATGGCTGAAATCCTGGGGAAAGCGGGGTGAGACGAAAGCTCCGCGATGACGATCGTCTGGTCCCGCCGCGCGATACGCCACCTCGTTTCCCTTCGAGAGTACATCGAAAAGGACTCTCGGCAGAATGCGGCTCTGGTCGCGAGTCGCATTCTCAAGGCAGTCGATCTTCTGCAAACCCATCCGGAGATGGGCAGACCCGGCCGGGTGGTCGGAACACGCGAACTGGTGGTGGCCCAGACGCCCTTCATCATCCCATACCGGGTCCGGCGGGGGCGGCTGGAGTTGATTGCGATTTTCCTCGGACGCCAAAAGTGGGCGGTCAAGCTGTAGATCTCGTCTGCGCTTACCCCAGTTCTCATTTGCGCTACAGTGCTCTCGCGCAACTATCATCGCAACGTTGCAGAGAATTGCAGGTGACAATAACACCGCACCGGGCACGATGCAGCAACCTTATGCAACGGGCGCTTCAGCCATGTGCGTTCTCCTGGGCATGAGCGACGCCTAACCGGCAGAGTCGGAATCCAACGGGCCAACAACCGGCGAACCTCAGGATACGTCTTCGACGATGTGCAGGCGGCCCGATCTGGCTTCACAGCCAATTGGGCCGCCCGGTTCATTCTTGGGATCTGGCGTCTCCTCAAAGCGATTTATGGGTGTGCGACGCGCTCCCAGGTTCCAAGCGTCACCTGCTGGCCGAACGGAAACTTCTTGACTATCACCTTGATGCGATCCCCGCCATCCAGCACCACCCACTCCTCGACCACTGGGACAGGGCTTGGCGCCGGGGCGCCTTCCGGCTGGAGGAGATACGTCGCGGTCGCCGTGCAGTTGGATCGCAGCTCGACGCTCCCGGCGAACTGGAGAGTCATGGTGTGGGGACCGACGGTCACATTCCCGGAGCCGCTGAGCGCACCTGATATGGGGTTGACCGAAGCGGTCCCAAGCAAGACGACGGGAAGGGCAACCGCCGCCGGCGTGCCATCCTCTGTAAATTGGTAGACACTTCCCCGGTAGGATATGGCGTAGGTTCCCCGCACGGAGTACGGATTGCAGCGGACCTCGGCGCGCGCCTGCAAACAGAAAAAAGCGATCAGCGCCGTAGTGAGTATGCTTCTGATAGACATCAATGCTCCTCCTCAAGATGGATTGGTTCACGTTCGTGAACCTCATGGACAAGGAAAACATCGCAACTCGGAATGATCCATGGACCGGAGGTTGTTTTGCGATCAAGATTCAGCCTCAATCCGGATCTATCACAGGAAGAAGCACTTCCAGCTCGGCCTAAGCAGCCAGGCGCATTCACTTTTGATACTCTAGGCAGTACCGATGCCGGGTGCGGTGACGTTTGGACCGTTTGAACTGGATCCCAGTGGGGAGAGGCTGCGGAAGCACGGCATACCCATCAAGCTGACAGGCCAGCCGATGCAGATCCTCAAGCTCTTGCTGGGGAAGCCGGGCCACGTCGTCACGCGCGAGGAGTTGCGGCGCCAGCTTTGGGGCGAGGACACCTTCGTCGATTTTGAACAGGGGCTCAACACCGCGATCAACAAAGTACGCCAGACTCTTGGAGACTCGGCGGACAAACCGCGCTATATCGAGACGGTACCCGGCCGCGGATACCGGTTTATTGCCCGGGTGGTGGAATCCGGCGCGGTCGAAACTGCTGGAGGTGATGCCCAGCCGGCCGAAGCTCGAAGCCGGCACTGGCCCCGCTGGAAGGTCGCCGGTGCGGTACTGGCCGTATTGGCTGCGTCGGCAGTCGCTTATTGGATGGCCACTGCAACAGCCCCACCGGCCGCTGGAGCGGCGGTTCAGTTCACGGTGGAGCCGCCTCCCGGATACTGGCTGGAGCCGGCGGCCACACGAAATGGGTTCGACATCTCTCCGGACGGCAGGACTCTCGTTTTCACGGCCCGGGGAAGAGACGGTCAATTTCACGCCTGGCGACGGGATCTGGCCGACACGGCCCTTCACCCAATCCCGGCCGCCGACGGAGCTCACACGGTGTTCTGGGGACCCGGCAGCAAACGACTCTTCTTCGCGGTTGGAGGGAGCCTCCGTCTGGGAGACGCCACGGGGCGACTCTCTCAAGTGCGAGCCGGGCCGAGAATCGGCCCATCTACGGGACGGTAATCGCGCCCGAGCTCGTGTTGGTGATGAGCAACCGGCGTAGGAGCTATTTGATTCCCGTTGTCGGAGGTGATATCCAACCACTGCCCAACCCCTGCCCCTGGCCTCAACTGCTGCCTGACGGAGAACACATCTTGTGCCTTACATTCGGCGATCGGGCACAGAACAGCATCGTTCGTGCGGCGCGTTTGGGGGAAAATCCGGGCTCCCGCGGCGAGATAGTCCGGGCGAACTCAAGGGTAGAGTATGCGCCCTCCGCCAACGATCCGGACCAGGGGCACCTCATCTATGTCCAGGGTGGCAACTTGATGGCGCAGCCTTTCGACGCCAAAGCGCTACAGGTGACCGGCGAGCCGGTTCCTTTGGCCGCCAATGTGGAACACTTCGCCACCTCCGGAGCAGCCGACTTCTCGGTCTCGAACAATGGCGTGCTGGTCTACCAGCCGCACATGGGCCGCGCGCAGATCACTTGGGTGGATCGGTTAGGGCGTCCAACGGGAACCGTTGGTCCGGCAAACCAGGGTATCTATCATCTTCGTTTGTCGCCGGACGGCACAAAGGTTGTAGCCGAGTTATACAACGTGGAAGACGGATACGCGCGGGTGTGGATCTTTGACTCGACGAACGGCAAGTGCAGGCCCATTACGGAAGAGCTGGCGGGTGGTACAACCTGGTCACCCGATTCGAGCCGGCTGGTGTACTCGGGAGTGATCGTGACCCACTTGCCGACGCTCGTCCTGCGAAGCCCGACCGAAGACGATTATGGGAAACCGCTGTTTCCGGGAGCGCATCCGGATCAGCTCCAGGTGCCGACGGACTGGTCCCGCGACGGCCGCTTCGTGGCTTATCAAAGCCGGCAGCAGGGAGACTTGTGGGTAGCAGACCTGGCCGGTAAGCGCTCCTTGTACCCGCTGCTGAATTCTCCGGCGCGGGAGAGCAGCGGCGCCTTCTCCCCGGACAGCCGCTGGCTGGCGTTTGTCTCGGACGAAGCGGGCCGTCCCGAGGTCTATTTACAGGCGTTCGGCGCGGACCCGCAGCCCAGGCTGCGCGGAGAACGGTATCGCATCTCGCGCAACGGGGCTCTCAACTTACGTTGGCGCGGCGATGGAAGAGAATTATTCTACGCGGGAGCGGATGGGAAGATGTACGCGGTTCCTGTCGCGCTGACAGGGCAGCCGAAAATCGGTTCGCCCGTGGCGTTGTTCGATATCGAGGTGGAGGCGACGACACCGGTAATAGAGCCGTTTACGTTTGACGTCTCGGCCGACGGACAGCGGTTCCTGTTGCCCCGGCTGACAACCCTCGAGCGAGACCATCTGGTGGTGACGCAGAACTGGCCGGCGCTGCTCCACCGATGAGCCGGCTGAAGCCGCGACTGTAAAGAAGCGGGTGCGCGCCGGAGGAGCCTGGTTGGCCTACTTAAATGTCACGTTCACCGTGTTGGCCGCTTTACCGTCGGCGGTCAGTACGATGTCAGTATGCCCGCTACCGGCCAGCGACATCGGCAGCGGGCCGATGTTGACCTGATCGAGTCCCTCGAAACCGCCCTGCGGGCCGGAAAACAGCTTTGTCACGCTCTGGCCGCCCACCGTCACTGCCACGCTCTTCGCGTTGCGGATGCCGGTCCCGTATAGTTCCAAGTACACCTTGCCCGAGCTCAAATCGATCGGCAGTGCGATCAACTGGCTCGACGAATCGAACTGAAACACGTTGGCGTAACTATAGGAGCCATCCGGTTGAACAATCAGCGCGAAGGCGGCGGCCAGGCTCGAAGGGTTGAGCGGGAAGATGCCTGGCGCCACGTTCACCACGGGCACGCTCGCGCTACCCTGCGCGCCGGCGGTGTTCGTGACTGTGACCCGGGCGGTCCCTATAGCTGTCCCGGCCGGCACCAGGAAGTTGATCTGAACCGGCGAGACGTAAGTTAGCAGAGCGGTCTCCTGCGCTCCGCTCGAATCGGTGATGGTGACAGTGGCGCCCAGCAAGCTCGTGGCCGGGATGCCGCCCGGCGGTTCGCCTGCACCGGTCGAAAGGTTGGATCCGACCAGGGTCGCAAGCGACTCCGGAGCGACGGACAGGATAACGCCGCTGGCCGCCGACCCGATGCCGGTGATCGCGGGTGAAGGGGAAGCGGGAGGGCCCAGGGGAGCAGCAACGGCCAAAGCCACCATCGACCCCGCCGACACGAGCCCCCCCACGGAAGCATCGGCAAACAGGAACCCCGTCTGGCCACCAAACGCCGTTACCGCAACAGCGTTTGGCGAGGCTCCGGAAAGGAGCTGCTGCTCACTGGAGAATGTGCCATCGCCCGCCCCTATCAGGTACGTCACATCCGTCTGGCCGCAGCAATGTCCGATGACCAGGTCCGGAAAACTGTCCCCATTCACGTCCGCGGCTGTAATCAAGTTGGGAAGATCTTCCTCGGTGGAGGGAGGCGGGGCCGGCTCGCTGAAGTTGCCGGCGCCATCTCCCAGGAGCACGTCGACCACCCACGTGATGTTTTTGCCATAGCCGTTGCTGACGGCCGCGATGTCCGTCTTTCCGTCGCCGTTCCAATCGCCGATGACGACGCCGCCATGGTCACCGCCGTAGGTCTGCAGCGGAACGACACTTGCGTTTTGGAACGTCCCATTTCCTTTGCCTCGGAAGACGTACAAGCTGGCGGGGAAGAATTGGCCGGAATAGGGTGCCGCGGCCAGCACTGCGAGGTCCGGGTACCCGTCGCCGTTAAAATCGCCGGTGTCGACGGACAGCGCCATGAGGCCGCCCACGGGAAGCAGGGCAGGCGACCGAAAGGTCCCGTCGCCGTTGCCCAGTAGCAGGGCCACGTCGCTCGTTTCCGCCACGGCGGCATCCAGCTTTCCGTCGCGGTTGAAATCCGCCACCGCGATGGTCTCAGAGCCTTTGCTCACTTCATTCACCGAGGTGCTGACCGCAGGCTTGAGAGTCCCGTTCCCATTGCCGAGCAGGGTGGATACGGTCGCTCCTCCGGCGGCAATCACGTCCGGCTTCTGATCGTTGTTCAGATCGCCGATGGCAACCGCCTGCGAAGCGCCATTGGCCGAATACCCGGCGGGCGCGGAGAACGCGCCGTCCTTCGACAGCGAGACCACAATATCGCTCGACCCTCCGGCGATCACTGCGTCGGGCTGCCCGTCTCCGTTCAGGTCGGCGGCCGCGATGTCTTGGCCGCCGCCTACCACAAAATTCATCACCGGCGCTCCCACGACGCCCTCGGGCGAAACCTCCGTGAGCCACATGGCGTCGGTGTTCGAATCCAGAGTGGCCAGCACAGTGCTTCCATCGTCCAGCGGCATAAATGCAATGGACCCCGGCGCGTTTCCGGTGACGTAGTAGGCCGGCGTCTGAAACGCTCCATTGCCCAGTCCGGTCAGCACGGTGATGGCGTTTACATCGCTGGAAGGAACCACCAAATCCGGTACGCCATCGTGGTTCAGATCGGTGGCCGCGAGATAGCTGGCCGGGGCGGACAGCGTCGTCAGTTCCGCGCTGCCGAGGCCCTGGCCGGTGTTCAACAGCACCGAGATGCTGGAGGGACTTCCTGAATTTGCGATGGCCAAGTCGTCGCGGCCATCGCCATTGAGATCCAGCGCGAGAATCGAGGTGGGGAAGCCTTGTGACCCGGTCTGATGCGTCACCGGCGCGGCGAACGATCCGTCGCCGTTACCCGACAGCACCGAGACCTGGGACGTATATTGGCTCGCGGCGGCCAAGTCGGTTTTCTTGTCGCCGTTGAAATCCCCCGCTGCCAGCCCGAGGGGGTTAGGGCCGGCCGGAATGGTCTTGGGCGCCTGGAACGTTCCGTCCCCATTGCCCAACAGAATGACGACGCCGCCGGGATCCGAGCCATAGCTTCCTCCATTGCTCAGCGCCAGATCGAGCTTGCCGTCGCCGTTGAAATCCGCGGCGATCATCTTGCTGTTACTGGGATCGTGCGTGTGAAACGAGAGGCTCAGACTGACGCTCTTCCGCACTGACGAATCGGAGTTCAGCAACTCTACCGTAATCCCGGTAAAACTGGGGAACGCGTCATCGACGAAGCCGTCGCCGTCGAAGTCGCCCGACACGACATTCTGCGAAGCTTGCCAGGCCGGGGTGGTTCCCGTGGCCGAAAAACGGGTCAGCGCGAGCGGCCGAGGCGACATCGAATAAGCGGTTGTTGCGAGCGGCCGAGGCGAAAAGTCCGGGGAATCTGGAGCGGTGTCCGGGTTGCACACCGCTTTCAGGAAATCGTTGACGTCATTCTGGGCCTGGGGAGCGAGGAAGTCTTGATGATACAGCCCTCCTTCGCACGGGTCCCAGATGTCCACCGCGTACCCCAAAGCGATGCCATTGGCGTCAACCAAGCGCCAAAGAGTGATCTGGGTTGGATACGAGCAAGGTGAATGCGGCTCATCGTACGGTATCAATAAGATCCCGGTCTCCGGGTCTTTTTGGGGTTGGCCGCACGGGCTTTTCTTATTGTTTACCTGGGCCGGCAGGTGGGACGTCACCAAACCCACGAGGACACACAACGCACACAGAACGCGGACTCTCCGAAGCCTCCGCATGCTGAGCCTCCGTATGGCAGAGTTGAGCCTTCCGCCGCAAGACTGAAGGCGTGGTCGAATGGAACGGGGTGCCCCCCCCTTATCGAGACGATAATAACACCTGGTGATGGTCTGGCGGCTCCATTGGCCCGGGAAGACCTGGATCGTAGTCCGTCTGTGCTGGAACGGACCGGTAGTTTCCAATAGGCAAAGGGGATAGATTAACCCGGCGCGGAACGATATTCGGACGCAGACCTGGAGGTAGCACCCGACGGAAAACCCCTCGTGTCTGTTTCACGAGGGTCCGTGCCGGGTCAGGCTGGCCATCCCGAACCTCACATCTGATAGGTCGACCGGACGGCGTCCCGGGCGGTTCGGACTCCACACACGATTGCGCGCGGAAACCTGGAGGTGTATGATCTCGGTAACCGAGGGAACTCTCGTGAGCGAAGCTTCCGTTCTCGTTCAACGCATTTCGACTCTCCTGCTGTTAAGAATCGTGGTCCTGGAACCGCTGCAAGAATGGGCAACCAGCCAGCGCCTGAAGCAAGTATCGGGCGACGTGCTGCAAGTCAGCGATAGATCGCTCGATCCTGCACTTCACAAACTGGAGCCAGAACGCAATCTCACACGAAACCCGCTTACGGGAGGACTGAGAGACAAATGAAATGTCAACACTGGTTCTGTACTTTGCCGCTGAGGATGCGTTCGCTTTTTCGGCGCTCACAGGTTGAGCGGGAACTGCGGGAAGAATTGCAGTTTCACATGGACCAGAGAATGAAACAAGAGATCGCAGCCGGCAAAACGCAGATCGAGGCACGCTATGCCGCACTGCGTGCGATGGAGGGCGTCGAGCAGGTCAAGGAGGAGTGCCGCGAACAACGCCGCGTGGCTCCGATCGAGCATTTCATCCAGGACCTCCGCTACGCGTTGCGAGTACTGGCCAGGAATTCTGGATTCACTGTGGCGGCGGCTCTCGTGTTGGCCGTCGGCATCGGCGCCACCGTAGCCCTGTTCAGCGTGGTCAATTCGGTATTGCTTCGTCCTTTGCCATACCCCTCGCCCGATAGATTAGTCAGTGTTTGGAAATGGCGTTTTCCCGGAGGCGGAATCAACGCAACCCCGGCCGATTTCCTGGCCTGGCGTGAAGGGTGCCGTTCCTTCTCTGGAATGGCCGCCTATTTGAGACAAACGCTGAATTTCTCGGGACAGGGCAATCCTGAGGAACTCGTGAGCTTGCGCGTCACGGCCGATTTCTTCTCCGTCTTGGGCGTGAAGCCCGCGCGAGGGCGCCTCTTTAGCGGCAGCGAATTCGACGCGGGCCAGTTACGTAGGGTCATCATCAGCGACAGGTTTTGGAGAACGCGCCTGGCGCCCACACAGGGGGTGGGGGCCCTGGTCCGTCTCAATGGCGAGTCATACGTGGTCATCGGAATCCTACCTTCTTCTTTCACGTTCGCCGGTGAAAGTCCGGATTTGTACTTGCCGCTCGTTATTGATTCAGCATCTCCGCTGGGGAACTCACTCTCCGTCATCGCTCGTCTGGCGCCCGGAGTACAACGCAAAGCTGCTGAAGGGGAGTTGGCCTCGATCGCCGCACGCGCCCGCGCCGCTGCCGGTGACTTCTCCCGGATGAAGCCTGGAATTGTGCCACTGCAGACGCAGGTTGTAGGCGACGCGGGTTCCGTCCTGTTTCCTCTATTCGGTGCGGTAGGCTGCGTCCTGCTGATTGGGTGTTCCACGCTGGCGAACCTGCAGCTTGCCCGCGCCACGGTTCGGAGGAAAGAGATGGCCGTACGGGCCGCTCTGGGCGCGGGCCGGTGGCGGCTGCTCAGGCAGATGTTGACGGAAAGCGTGGTCTTGGCTCTCCTCGGTGGAGTGGGCGGTATGGCCTTGACTCAATGCTTCTTGACACTCCTTGTATATGCGCGGCCAAAGGGACTTCCCCGCATCCAAGAGATTTCGATAGATCCTTACGTGCTCGGGTTCGCGTTAGCGTTGTCCATTCTGACGGGCCTGCTTTTCGGCCTGGCCCCGGCGTTTCGCAACTCGCAGGTCAATCTGGAGGCAGCATTTAAAGACGGAGGCCGGGGATCTACAGGCACGTCACGACACTGGCTACGCGATGGCTTGGTTGTTGGTGAGGTCGCTCTCTCACTGATGCTTCTAATCTGTGCGGGCCTTTTGCTGAACAGCTTCGTACGTCTGGTCACGGTAGATCCGGGTTTTCGGCCGGATCACCTGTTGACGGCGCGAGTCACTTTGCCCGAGTATTCTTACGCCGAAAGTGGTCAGGTCACCAGGTTCTTTCAGCGCGCCCTGGAGCGGATCGGAAGTATACCAGGTGTGAAAGAGGCTGGGGCCGCCAACCAGCTTCCGCTCGGGCGGGGTGTAACTCACGCCGAATTCAATCTTCGTGCAGATTCGAAGATTGGGCCAAACCGTCTAGGCGAAGGTGAGGGTTGGAACGTCAGGGCCCTGTACTTTGTGAGTCCAGGGTTTCTCAACGCCCTAGGGATCCGGCTGCTCCAAGGCCGGATGTTTACCGACCGCGATAACCAGGCGGGGGCGCCGCCGGTGATCATCGTAAATAGAACATTCGCCCGTGAATTTCTCTCAGGCAGCGACCCGATCGGGAAGCGAGTACATCTGGCACCCTCAGATCTCTGGTGCACTGTCGTCGGCGTCTCGGATGACACGAAGAACGCCGGGCTCGGAGACAACCAGTTGTGGCTAAGTAGGCCTCCCTTCGGCACGATTTACCTGCCGCAAGCAGTGCTGCCCGCCTTCGAGTATGCTCCCCCCTGGAACGATGGACGATCCATGTATCTTGTGGCTCGCACCACCGGTGACCCCCTTGCGCTGGTGGGGCCGCTGCGGCGCGCGATTGCGGAGGTCGACCAGAATCAGCCCGTTGCCGACGTCAAGACGATGGACCAGCGGGTGATGGATTCAGTCGCCGTGCGGCGCATCGGACTACTGCCGGTTTTGATATTCGCTGTAATTGCATTGGCGCTCGCGATGGGGGGCATCTACGGACTGGCGGCGTACGCGGTTGCACAACGAACTCGCGAGTTCGGAATTCGAATGGCGCTGGGAGCGAGTCGTGCCCGCGTGCTCTCACTCACGATGAAGGACAGCCTCGGTCTAGCCCTGGCAGGTGTCATCATCGGAATTGCCGGCGGAGCTGTGCTGGCGCGGACACTGGCCAGCCAACTGTTTGGAATTTCGGCCACCGACCCCGTGACATACCTGTCAATGGTGGGGTTGATCCTCCTGACGGTATTGACGGCCAGTTACATCCCGGCCCGTCGCGCAACTTCTGTCGATCCGATGATGGCCTTGCGTCACGGATGATCTGCCGCCAACTGGCTAGATTGATCGCCACACGACTTCCTCAGGTTCGACATGTCGGAAATTGCCCTTCCGAACTTTGGATCTGATTTGCCGTTGGTCACTCGGACGTGAAGAGCAGTTGACGGGAACGTCGTTGTCGACCATCCGATCACCGCCTCACCCGCCATCCGTCAGCGCGCGAAGGGGACAACCGGGTTGATCAGCTCGCTGGTACGACGCGCAGAACCAGGCAGGTGATGTCGTCGTATTGAGGGGCGGCGCCGGCAAACCCATCCACGGATTCAAAAATCCGACTCAGGCTGGCCGCCGCATCGGCATTTCCAAGCGCGGCCACCAGTTTTTTAAGTCGGTCCTCGCCGTACTCGGCGCCCGATTCATCCAGAGCTTCGACCACACCATCCGTGTAAATAAAAAGGGTATCTCCGGAATGGAGTTCGGTCGACCCACTCTCATAGCGGGACACCGGGAACGCTCCGAGCGGGAGTCCGCCATCTGACAGGTGCTCCTGCACACCACCGTTTCGGAGCAGGATTGGCGGGTTGTGGCCGGCGTTCACCCAGGTCAGTGAGTGCGTCGAGGTCTCCAATTCCGCGATGAAGGCGGTGATCAAATGCCGCCCGCCGCCGCTGCGCGCGCACATGGAGCGATTGAGCCTGGCGGCCAGCTCATCGAGAGGTACGGGATCCGCCGCGAGGGTGTGGAAACCGGTCTGAACGGCAGCCATCAACAGCCCGGCCGGGATGCCCTTGCCCGCCACGTCGGCGACGATCAGCAACAGGCGGGAATCGTCAGTGTTAGGCCGCAGAAAAGCGTCATAGTAATCGCCGGCGACAGTGTTGGCCGCTTTCGTGGCGAAAGCGATGTCGAGACCCGCGAGCGCGGGGGGCTTCTCGGGCAGCAGCATTCGCTGAATGTCGCGAGCGATCTCCAGGTCGCGCTTGAGGCCCACCCGATCGGCCAACTCGAGCACCAGCAGCGCCAGGAAGATCAAAGCGGCGGGGGTCGAATTAATGGAGACGTGCACGTCGGAGCCGGCGGAGTTTTGAAACGTGGGAATCACCAGCAGGACCAGCGCCAGCAGAAATAACACGCGCCGAACGGGCGTGAGGCGGTTGTACATCGCCCCCGCCACTGCTTTTATGACCCGGCGGCGGCCTCTTCGCCCGGACCACTCCTCGCGCAGGTTGCGTCCGGTTTCGGCGGAGTAAAGGTTGAGGCTGGTGCGAGTTTCACGCCGGAACTGCGCCCAGAGCTGTTCGGCATTGAGGCCGTCACTGGTGCGTAGCCAGAAAGAGCGCAGCTTGCCCAAACCGCGCTTAGCTTTTCCTTTAGCCATACAAGGTTGAAATCAGTGTACACCCGGCCGTTTCCCGGGCGTCTCCGAGCTGCATTTCACACCGGAGGGCCACTCCCGAAATCCTGTGTTCGGTTGAGTGGCAGTCGGTCTATTGAATCCAACTTTGTGCTACTGACGGAGGTGTGGAGGCAGCCTCCAATCACAACGGCGCGGATCGCCTCACTTGCACCTGGTTACAGCAGCCGTTGCCGTTCCTCACTCCAGTTGGGCTGGGCAAGACAGAGGAGGCGCGCCTTTTGCTTGTGGCCTGGACCTGGAGACGGCGGAGAATTCGTGAGGTGACGGCGTTCCCCGCGAATCGGGAGCGGGGGGGGTTATGCAAGCGCATCATGGGAGTGCACGATATCTGGGAAGACGCTGGAAGAGACGAAAACCGAAGCCCAAGAGGCACGTTGCTTCGGAACCACCGCCAGGTTCTGGCTCAACCTGCAGGTCTCCTACGAACTGGATGTGGCCGAAGATCAGCTCGGAAGCGCGGTGCAGCGCGAGGTGCTTCCCAGAACCGCTGCCTGAAATTAAAAATTCCAGCATTCGGTCACTCACCGCGGTGTAAGCCCAAGGATAATTGGACTGGAAACTCGGAATCATATCATACGCGAAAGGGAAGATTTGTGGTGTTTGGGAAGAGCTCTCGGCTTTCTATTCATGACGCCTTTCCCCAACCGACCGCCGGTTTTTGAAGGAGCCCTTACTTCGACGGACGACCGACATAGCAGTTAGCCCTCAATACCCCCCGGACGCCCCCTGCGACGAGCATAAAAGCTCTGGCTTCGTGTCAGGCAAGTTGTTGAACACAAATGGCTTGTTGCCCGGGCCAGTGGAGATTTCCCGAGTGGTGCGATTCCTCGGGCGCGGATGGCTTGAAATGGCGATCAGGCGCTTTTCGGTTGATGCGGCGGGACTTCGCGCCTTCGGCTTTGCGCTCCCGCTGCAAAGATGCTGCAGCCGCCAAAGCGAACATTAGCCCGAATTCGGGCAGCCGGCAAGCGCTGTTAAGAAGAAAACGAAGAAGAAATAGAATCGTTACGAAAAATTGTCTTGACTCGCTGCCCCGATGCGGCTTAGGATACTGTTCTAGTACTAGCTGCACACGTTTGCAGTCACGGGGCGCAAGGCTGAGGAGTGGGGGTGAGGTCGTCTTCCTGTGTCAACCTATGTCCTTACTCTGTCGGTCTAACGGTCGAATCTGGGAGTTGGCTTTTGGACAGGCGGTGTCCGGCGTTTGCCAAATGAGCAACTTATCCCTGGGGACGCACTGGAACACCGTGTCGAGGAGGAATGATGGCTAGGTTTGTCTCTAAACGAACACTGTGGACGATCATTTTGGCGCTGCTTGTCGCGGCAGCCGCCTGGGCGCAATCGGACTTGGGCACCATCACGGGATATGTGAAAGACCCCTCCGGCGCCACCGTGCCAAGCGCAAAAATTACGGTCCGCAACCAGACCGGCCTGGAGCGCCAGGTCACCTCCAGCGAGGCGGGCCGTTATGTTATCACCAACGTGCCGCCGGGGGTTTATTCCATCACGGTGGAAGCCACCGGGTTCAAGAAGTACGAGAGCAGCGAAAACAAACTGAATCCGAGCGGGGTTCTGATCCTGGATGCTTCGCTGACGCTGGGCGCGGCTTCGGAAACGGTCCAGGTGTCGGCGACCGCCGCCGCGCTGCAAACCGAGTCGGCGTCGGTCCAGCAGACGGTCAGCCGGACACAGATTGACGCGCTGGAGCTGAACGGCCGCAACCCGATCTTCATGGCGGCCCTGGCTCCCGGCGTGCGGGGCGGGAATCTCTCCAGCCTCAATTTCGGTTTCTCGCTGGGCCCCTCCAATTTCAACGGTTCCCGGGACCGCGACAATCTCATCACCTACGACGGCGCTCCTGCCACCCGCACACGGGCGAATGGCACCAGCCTCGGCTCGGCGGACGTGGACTCGGTCCAGGAGATCCAGGTGCTCTCCGCCAACTACGCGCCTGAGTACGGCCGCACCTCCGGCGCACAGGTCCGCATTTTGACCAAGAGCGGCGGGCAGGATTTCCACGGCGCGGCGTACGAATACTTCCGCAACGACGCCCTGAACGCGAACACCTGGACCCGCAATCTGAACGCCTCGACTGCTTTCGTGCCGCCATTCCACTACAACCAGTTCGGCTACAACATCGGCGGCCCGTTCTACATCCCCGGCAAGTTCAACAAGGACAAGAACAAGTTCTTCTGGTATTGGGGCCAGGAGTGGGTCCGGTACCGCTACTCCGACACGGCGAACTGGACGGTGCCGAGCGACCTGATGCGGCAGGGAAACTTCAGCGAGTTGCTCAACCCGAGCAACTACTTTTACGGTGGCAAGTCGGTTGTGATCAAAAACCCGACCAACAGTTTGCCTTTCGAAAACAACGTGATCCCGCAGTCGATGATCAGCCAGAGCGGTCTGGGCATTCTGAAGGCCTATCCAGTGGCGAACTTCGCCGACAATCCGATAAACGGGCGGAACAACTTCTACGTAACCGCCCTGCACCCTCAGAACCAGCGCAAGGACACGTTGTCGGTGGACATTAACGTGACCGAAACGCAGCGGCTGCAGTTCCGGCGGATGAATTACACGTTCTGGGAGTATCAGCCTCTGGACGGCACGCCGACCGAGACGCCGAAATACTTTGACCGGCCGAACCAGACCAACTCGTTGGACTACGTCTGGACGATCAGCCCGACTATGGTGAACGAAGTATTGGCGACAGTGAGCCTGGATGACGTCTACATACCGGTGGACGAGGCACACTTCCTGGACCGCACCACGGTAGGGATCAACTACCCGTACATCTTCCCCGAGGGCAAACTGATTCCGACGCGCATTCCGACGGCCGCCGTGACGAACTTCAACACGCTGTCGGGTGGGCCGTACCCGTCACACTCCTCGGGCCCGATCTACACGCTGTCGGACAGTTTCACTTGGATTCGCGGCGCGCACACGCTGAAGTTCGGTTTCTCGTGGGAGCGTTCCGGCGAGAACGACAACGATGAGATCAACGTGAATGCCTGCCCGACCTGCACGAACAACCAGAACGGGCAATTCTCGTTCACCGACAACCGGTCGGGACAGCCGACCACCGGGGTGGCGGCGGCCAACGCCGCACTGGGGCTGTTCGACACCTATTCTGAGCTGGGCCAGCGCGCCTATACCCTATTTCGCAGCAACCTGATCGAGGCGTTCGGTCAGGACAACTGGAAGGTGAACCAGAAGCTCACGCTCACCTACGGGTTGCGCTATTCGGTCAACTTCCCGTATGAGGCCCTGTGGCGGAACATGTCTGTTTTCGATCCGTCGCTTTACGATCCGAGCAAAGCAGTGGCAGTCGATCCGAAGACGGGGCAAATCACGATCGGCGCCGGCGACCGATACAACGGTATGGTGATCCCGGGCACCGGTTTTCCGGACTCGGCGAAGGGCCGCTTCCCGGAGGCTAGCGGGAGCACCTACGATTACCTGTTTCGCGGCGGCGCTGTGCCCCCGTATTACTCGAACGTTCAATACAGCATGATCCAGCCGCGCCTGGGAATTGCCTACCAGTTGGATCCCAAGACGGTGATTCGCACCGGCCTCGGGCGCTTCAGTACGCGCCTGGGCGTGAGCGACTCGATCTTCCTGGGCGGCAATCCGCCGTTCCAGCCGACGGCCAATGTCAGCTTCGGAAACGTGGAGAATCCGGGCGGGACATCGTCTAACGTGCTGCCGCTGACGGTTACCACTTACCCCAAGAACCAGGCGAATCCAGAGGCCTGGACCTGGAACATCACGGTGGAGCGCGAGTTGCCCTGGAACTCGGTGGGCAGCATCGGCTACGTAGGGCGCCGCGGATTGCACTTACCGCGCGAGGTGGACATCAACCAGCCGACCACGGCGGTGACAGCGGCGAATCCCGGGGTGAATCTGGACGCGTTGCGCCCGTACCAGGGCTACAACTCGATCCGCGAAAGCCAGAATGTCGCCAACTCGATGTACAACGGGCTGCAGTTGACCTGGAACCGACGCTTCAGCAACGGGCTGATGTTCGGCGCCAGCTACACCTACTCCCGGAGTTGGGATGACGGGTCCAATCAGCGGGACATTCTACCCAACACCTACGACGCGCACAACCTGTGGGCGCTGTCCTCGTTCGATGTCACGCACATCATGATGATCAACTACATGTACGAGCTGCCGTTCTTCCGCGGGCAGACGAGCCGTGCCGCCAAGCTGTTGGGCGGCTGGCAGATCAGCGGCATCACGCAGTTTCAGACCGGCACCGCGTGCAGCGCGATCGTGAACAACGACTATGCCGGTGTGGGCGTGGACGGCAACGTCAACGACTGCGGCGGGACGGGCCAGTTGTGGGCGGTCAACGGCGACCCGGCGGTTCTCGGCAACTTCGCCGCTGGGGGTAGTGCGGACCCGAGTCTCTGGTTCCAGACCACCAATCCCGACGGCTCGCCGATCTTTACGGCGCCAACCAAGGGAACCTTTGTGACCGGACCGATCAGCCGCAATTTCTACCACGACCCCGGCATCAACAACTGGAATCTCGGCTTGTACAAGAAGTTCGCGCTCAACGAGCGGTTTGGCTTCCAGTTCCGCGCCGAGGCGTTCGACGCCTTCAATCATCCGAACCTGGGAGGCGCCGGCAGAAATCCGAACAGCGCCTCAACGTTCGGAAAGGTAACCGGCAAGACCAACGACGCGCGCAACCTGCAGCTTTCGTTGCGGTTTTATTTCTAACTCGCGCAACGGACTTGCGTCGGGTAGATAACCGGGGGGCCGGCGAGCATTTGGCTCGCCGGCCCGCCACGCCACGCCGGAATCACCGCCGGGTTCCGGCACAACCTGTACATCTCCTGCCGACTCGATATACCAAAGACCAGCTCGGAAGCGCTGCTCCGCGCGACGTCGTTCGCAGAACCGCCGCCCGATATCAAGAGCTTTCAGTATCCAGCTCTGTGAGAAAAAATTTCGATTAGCGACGCCTTTCCCCACCCGGCCATTTTCCTCGACACCGTTGTGCGCCGATTTCGCTTGGCGCCTATCCCCATCCATCGGGTGAGTATTAACCCGGTTCCGACAGGGGTCGCGGTTCCCGGTTTGCAACCAGACGGGCTGCGGCATTGCTTTACTGATTCCCACGAAACCCCGCAGAAAGGACTTGTAAAGTATCCGACAACCCGTATACTTGAAGCAGTCTGCTTACTTGAGACGATCAGGCTGGGTTTGTCAAGAGCGGGAACAGCGAGAAAAGTGTATTGGAGGGGAAACTATGCCTACTGCAGTTGAAAGAGAACCTAAGGTCCGCGCGCGCGGACCCGTCCGGGTCAGTCTTCCGGCGAAAATCGCTTACGAGCCGGATGCGTTGAAAAAAACTATCGGCAGCCTTCTGCAACGTCTGGGATGCCCAAATTGCTTTTCGGGCGCCGATTGTCGTTTCACGTTCGAACGGGATTATGTGATCGATGCCAAGGGCGCATTGGCCGCCGTGGCCGGTGAACTCAATCCACAACCCCTGCCGCCCCGGGCGAGCACTGCGACTGTGTCGCTGGCTCGCGGCGTCCGCTACGACATCGACAAAGTGTTCAAAGCGGTTGACGCCGTGATCCACACGCTGGGGCCCTGTCCGTGCCACTCCGGCTTCGATGTTCTCTATCAGAATGAACTCCCGGTCATCGGTATAAACGAGAAGGTCGAGGCGCAGCAATTTGGAGGCTGATCCGGGCCCTGACCTGCCGGAACTCGGCGTCGGAATCGTTTATTCCTCGGGGCTGGAGCCCCTTTTCGAGACCGATCCTGAAATTGTAGACGTTCTCGAAATCGAGCCCCAGACGACTTGGCTGGAACGGCCAGACCGGCCGGGAGACATCCTGGTCCGTCCTGAAGTTGATGATCACCTGGCCAGTCTGCCGTTCCGGAAACTTGTCCACAGCATTGGGACGCCGGTGGGGGGTAGCGTTGCGGGCACTGACAAACAGCTTCCGCTGTTGCGCGAGACCGTGAGGAAGCTCGGTGCACCTTGGGCCAGCGAACACCTGGCGTTCAATCTCACACCGGATTTCTTCACGGGATTCTTCCTGCCCCCTCGCCAAACCGCCGGCGGACTCGAAGTCTACGATCAGGCAATCCGTCGGCTTGCCACGGCGGTGGAGGTTCCCTTAGCGGTTGAGACGGGAGTGAACTACCTGCGGCCTCGCGCCGACGAAATGCCGGACGGTGAGTTTGTGGCGGAACTTGTCGAACGGGCGGATTGCGGCATTCTGCTGGATCTTCACAACGTCTTCGCCAACGAGTGGAATGGCCGGCAGAGCGTGCAGCAGTTTCTAGACCAGATTCCTCTCGACCGGGTGTGGGAAATTCATCTCGCAGGAGGGTTCGAGTGGGGCGGCTACTGGCTGGATGCTCACTCCGGCGCGATACCCGATCGACTGTTCGCCCTGTCACGCGAAATCGTTCCGCACTTACCCAATCTGAAGGCCATCATCTTCGAAGTGTTCACGTCCTTCCTGCCGAGTTTCGGGCTGGATGGCGTGCGCAAGGAAATGGAGCGGGTCAGGGAGTTGTGGCAACTCAGACGGCCGGGAGCCGCTATTCCACAGAAGAGACCATCCGCGGAACCAAGGTGGAGCCCAGCCGCCGCCACCGTCCCCGAATGGGAAGCCGCGCTAGGCGCCCTGGCAATTGGCGGTCCTCCAGTGACGCCGCTCGCCCGGGAGTTGGCCTCGGACCAGGGAGTCGCGCTGATGCGTGACTTGATCCACGAATTCCGGGCATCCATGGTGGTTGGCGTTTACCGGCTGAGTTGTCGATTGATGATGCTGGCCCTGACACCCGATGTATTTCGGGCCATTCTCGAGGACTTCTGGACCCACGAGCCGCCACGGCAGTACGCCGCTTCGGAGGCGGAGGCTTTCATCAGCTACCTGCGAGCGAAGAACCTGGGGCTGCCCCGGTTGGCGAAGTTACTTGAATTCGAGAAGGCGGCGATGGATACACTGCTGGACGGACAACCGCGCGTGGTACGGTTTTCGTCCGATCCGTTTCCGCTTCTTCGGGCGCTGGCCGAGGGGCGGCTGCCGGATGTGATCCCGCAAGAAGGGGAATACGAAATCGAACTGAAGCCGGAGGGGCCGGTGACGGTGACGGGGATCGATCTGGAGCAGGTGCGCGGAGCGTTTCCGTTTCACTGAGGCGGCGCAGTTGAATCCCCGACGGCAGGACCAGGCCCATGGGGTATGGATACCTTGATGAGTGGCACGGCCATTCCGGCTGTGTCAGGTCCCACCCGCATTCGTGCCGGTGTTCCAGCGCCGCCCCGCCGGCCGGATGCTAAAATACAGCCAGGAAAGGGTGTTCCCGGCTTCCAGGTCCGCAGCCGGCTAGCATCGTTGTTTGCCGTGCCGGCAGGCTCGTGCCGCAACCCGCTTAACGAGCCGGCCAACCAGCGATTCTGTGCGAACGTGGCGGAATTGGCAGACGCACCAGACTTAGGATCTGGCGCCCGAAAGGGCGTGGGAGTTCAAGTCTCCCCGTTCGCACCATCCCCGCTTTTCTCCGAATCGGGCTCCCGATCCGTGCCGTGGCGCACCCGGCCTCGAGTAAATCATGCCGGACAGTAATATGGATTCGACAGGCCGCAAGTTCGAGCGTCTGGTTCAGATCATGGCCCGCCTGCGTGCGCCCGACGGCTGCCCGTGGGACCGCAAGCAGAGCTTCGACACCAT
>CAWEOG010000035.1:0-60116 GCA_963810595.1 Bryobacterales bacterium
GCCGGCCAGCCGGCGCAGAAGAAAGAAGCCCCCGAAAGCGCAGGCGATATAGAGGATGAAGCTGAACCAGTGATCCACCAGGACGCTGGAACCAGCCATGCGGTAGACCCAGATGTAGAAAGGCGTCAGAAAGCCGCGGACGCACATGTTTTGCAGATAACCGCCATGCAGTTCGGCGGACTCGGTAATGATCAGAACATCGTCGCCCCAGTTGCCGATGTTGCCGTTGGTTGTGGAGAAGACAAACAAACTGAAGAAGGCCACCGCCAGCAGACTGCAGGTGGTGGGAGCCCATAGCGGCCGGCGCTCTGCGCTGCTGGCACTGGAGAAGAGCTTAAGCATCGGCTTATTTCGCCGGCGGCGCGGGGCAAGGGACCGCGGCCCTGTCTTCAACCAGCGCCATTTCCCAACAACCCGCCGCCTTTAGCGTGCCTTGGTCGAGTCCGTTCCAGTTCACCGCCGCCGGAATCCAATCCTTCGGAATGTGGAGCCGCAGGCCGCTGACGCCCCGGCTGACGATCTGAATGCCCGGCGGCTTGGACGTCCGTTCCGCCTTCACGCGGGCGGTCGGCGGGATTACGCGGTTGGGAAGAAGTATCCTGTTTTCCAGCCGGATGCGGCGGCCGCCGCGTTCGACGGTGACGGCCGCATCGGCGGGCTCGTCCTCGGCGTCCATCATCTTCTGATACGCGGGCGGGTCGGCGACTTCTTTGCCGCGTATGGCGACGATGCGGTCCTGAAGTTTCAACGGGCCCTTATAGTCCGGCGGAAGCCAGCTCACTTCGACTCCGGGTCCGGGTTCAGCCAGGTTGTACCCGAACGGCCCGATCGAGAGCGCCGCTCCCGAGCCCGGCTTCACCCGCGACTCTCCCAGCACATCGTTTCTGAGCCCGGCGTCCAGCGCCGTAATCTCCACCCAGTAGCAGCGCGAAAACTGCAGGCTGTCGGTTTCGAAATCCACTGTCTCGGGCGCTTCCGGACGCTGGCGGTTTTCGAAGGTGGCGATTACCTGCCCGAGGTTCAGGTTCTCGGCCTTGGTGATATCGACCGGAAACGAAGCCTGGCGGAGCTTCTCGATCAGGGACTGCTGGGTTTGCTGCGTCTGCTCGTTGGCCACCCACAAAAAGGGTATGCCGGCGGCGTTGGCGGCGAACAGCCTCGCATTGTCGATAGCGGGTCTCGGATCGCCTTCGACGGCGATGGCGGCGGCCCACATGTCCGGGAGGCGGGAGACGAGCGAGAATGCGGCCGGCGTGGCGGAGCCGAGCGCCAGCAGGTAAACGCGCGATCGATCGATGGCGCCGGTGTCCGACTCTTGGTCGATGATCTCCCGCACGGCGAGAGCGCCCCAGTCCGACCAGAGGGGAAGCTTGGGACTGGAGGGAATAAGCAATCGCCAGCCCTTTTGCTCGACGCCCGCCTGCATTTGACGCCACGCGCTTAGCGCCGCGCCGCGCTGCGGATCGACGGCCGCCGGCACCACAACCAGCACGGGCCGCGGCGCGTTGTTGTCGGCCGAGGGGAAAAAGTAGTACGCTTCGCTCGATCCCACCTTCACCCGGCGCGTCAGCGGCATCGGATTGTCCTGACCGGCGGCGGGCGGCACCACCGCGAACAGCGAAAGGGCAACCGCCGCCAGGCCGCACAGGGGTACCGCGCCGCGAAACTTTGTCATCCTGCCGCGGCTCATCGGCGTTTCATTCGGCCCCGCACTTTTTTCGACAGGTCCTCTACTTCCCTGAGCTTCTTCAGGGAGTCGATCGACAGAACGAAGCGATCATTCTTTTCCAGGTCGATTTTAACTTCTTCGGTGAGTTTCACCATGCGGTTCAGATCTTGGAGATTTTTCTGGTAGTCTTCCTGCAGAATTGCGTCGTACTGCGACCGGCCATTGGGGAGGCGCGGCTCCGGATCCCCGGTTTGTGAGAGTACGGGCCACACAATCGCGGTTGCCGCCAGGAGAGTAAGAATCGGGCTCAGCAAGCGTTTCATGGTTCCGCTATTGCTATCATAACGGGTTATGCGCGATGTGAATGTTGGAATCATCGGGCTCGGATGGGTCGGTCTCGGCACGCTTACAATTCTCGCCGAGAACGCGGAGCAGATCGCTCTGAAACTGGGATTCCACCTGAACGTCACCGCGGTTTGCAGCCGCACGGCCCATTCCAAGCAGCTTCCCGCCGCCGTCGCCGGCGTGAAGCGGACCACCGACTGGCGCGAAGTGGTCGCCGACCCGAATGTCGATATCGTCGTCGAGTTGGTGGGCGGCACCTCGGTGGCTCACGACATCGTGCTGGAGGCCATCGAAAAGGGGAAATCCGTTGTCACCGCCAACAAGGAACTGATGGCCATCCACGGACCCGAGATCTGGGACCGGTCCATCAAGGGCGGCATCAATCTTGCCATGGAAGCCAGTGTCTGCGGCGGCATCCCCATTCACGCCGTGCTTCGCGAGGGTATTTCCGGCGACCGGGTGACGGCGTTCTACGGTATCCTCAACGGCACCTGCAACTACATCCTTACCGAGATCGAATCCAAGGGCACTTCGTTCGACCAGGTGTTGGCGGAGGCGCAGCGCCTGGGCTACGCCGAAATCGACCCCAGCGCGGACGTGGACGGCTACGACGCCCGCTCGAAGCTGGCGTTGCTGGCGGCGCTGGCGTTCGGCATACGCATCATTCCGGAAGACATTTATACCGAAGGGATCCGGCGCATTCTTCCTGTCGATTTTCAGTACGCCGACAAGCTGGGCCACACCATTCGCCTGCTGTGTTCCGCCAACCAGACCCACGACGGTCTGCTGCTCTCGGTGCGGCCGGCGCTGGTTCCGAAAGACACCATTCTCGCCAGCGTGAATGGCGCCTACAACGCCGTGTGGGTATTGGGCCAGTACGGAGAAGACACGTTTTATTACGGCCGCGGAGCGGGATCGCTGCCTACCGGCGTGGCGGTGGTGAGCGACCTGATGCGGGTGGCGCGCGAGATCCGCTTCGGCAGCCCCGAGCGCGTTTCCCCTTACGCGCACGAGCGCCTGGGCGAATACCTGCCGCTGCCCATCATTTTGCAGAGGAGACCGTATTACCTGCGCTTCCGCGTGGTGGACCGGCCCGGCATCATCGCCACCCTGGGCGGTATTCTGGCGAAAAAGAATATCAGCCTGGACGCCGTGCTCCAACTGCCGTGTGAAAACAAGACCGATCTGCCGTTTGTGATTACGGTCGAGAATTCGAGCGAGCAGGCGATTCGGGAGGCGGTGGCGGAGATGTCGGCGCTGGAGTTTTTGCTGGAGCCGCCGCTGGCGCTGCCGGTGGAAGTGGGGCTGTAGCGCCGGCGCCGCCGGGCGTGTGCACGTACATTTCGATCACCTCGTCCGGACGCGCTTCGAGCGGCGGTCCGAAGCGCTTCCACTGACCCGTCGCCAGCACCCGCCGCTTGATCTCGCCGACGCGCGTGTTGATGTAGTTGAAAGCCTGCCGCCTTTCGAGCGCCGCAATCAATCGGTCGTCGGGGAAAAAGAAGTAATCCAGCTTGGCGTCCGCGGAATTCACGATCCAGCGTAATTTTTCTTCATCGCTTGCGCCGGGCACATCCTGCTCCCAGTTCAGCTTCGTCGAGGCGGTCAGCGGACGTCCCAGCTCCGTCGTGTAGAACATGCCGTCGGGCGTCACGACGCCGTTGTCTTTCGGCCGGCCGTGAAATTCGTAGAACAGCACGTTGCGCAACATGTAAACCTCGAACGACGCCACGTGCGCGGTGGAGAAGCGCGCCACTTTGCGGCCGTGCGCTTCGGAGTCCTGTTTCATCAGGCGAACGGCTTCGGTGAAGGCGCCGATGTTGGCGTGGAACTGGGGCGGACGGGTGTGCCACTTCACGCCCAACGCCGCATCCCACAGCGCGGCCGCCACCAGCAGCACCGCCACGGCTCGCGCCGCCGTGCCGTAACTGGCTCGCAGCGGACCTTTGAACGGCGCCACCAGAAACATCACCATTCCGAAGACGAACGGCATGGAGGCGAAGGGATTCAATCCGGCGCCCGCCAGAGCCAGCATCAACGGTGGCGCGGCGGCCAGCCACAGCAATTTGCCATCAATTCGCGCGGCGACTCGTAACACGTCCCTGGCGGCGCGGCATTTAAACACGGTGGGGATCACTACGGCGCACCAGGTGATGGCGCCGGCCAGCAGAACCCAGCCGCCGGCGCTGCCGATGGCGGTCTGAAAGTGGGCCAGCCCCTTGCGGAAGGGCAGATGGGCCATGGGGTCCGGACCCCAGACGAAATAGTAATAGTGCAGGTAGGCCCATTTGCTCCACAGGTACACGCCGCCCAGCGCGGTTACCGGGCCCGCCGCGGCCGCCGCGCGCTTCACCAGCCAGCTTCGCCGCGCGGGCGCCGCCCACAGCAGGCGGGCGAGGAAAACCGGGCCGAACATGGCAGCCAGGTACACCGGGGCGGTGGCGCGGCTGAGGATCGTAACCAGCGCCGCGGCCGCCGTAAGCGCCCAGGGCCACTTCGCATCCGTTTCATACGTGGCCAGGTACCACACCGCGGTAGTCCCGAGCAGCATGTACAGCGTGAGATCCATGCGGAAATCGGAGATGCCGCCGTTGTAGAAGTAGACCGCGTGGAAAGAGAGGAACGGAATGGTGAGACACAGCGCCAGCGCCGGGCCGGCGCGCCGGAAACGCACGAAGTAATAGAACAAGCTGCAGGCCAGCGCCAGCATCAGCGCTTCCTGCATCCACACGCCCAGGATGCGTGAGGGCTGGACGAACGGGGACAGGACGATGGCCTCCAACCAGGGCAGCAGCACGGTGCCGTTGGCGTAGTTTTCCTTCAGGGCGATCCACCAGCCCTGCCGCTGGGCGGTATCCATCACCAGTACCAGTTGATTGGTATAGGCCGCCGAATCGTTGAAAGGCGCGAAATGCCGGTAGAAAAGCTGGTTCAGCCAGGTGGCGTAGACCCCTTGCGCCGCCACGGCGAGGGCCAGCCCGGCCATGCCGGCGCGCACCGCCGCGCCCGGTTTCGGGTCCTCTACGGCCGTGTTTCGGTGGTTGTGGGAGATGGCTTACCTCCGCGGGCCTGGTTGACGTACAGCAATACGGTTTCGAATTGGTCGGCGACCAGCGGCGGGCCCACCTGCTTCCAGTCTCCGGTTTCGAGCACCCGCTTCTTGATGAGACGTACTTTGTTGTTAATGTAGTTGTTCTTGAAGTACGTTTCCAGGTTGTGGATGGTGGCATCGTCCGGCAGAAAGAAGTAGTCGACCTTTTGGTTGGCGAGGTTGGCCAGATAATCCACCTTTTCCTCGTCGGTTGTGCCGGGTAATTCCTTGGTCCAGTTGAGCTCGGCGGATGCGCTGAAGCGTGGGTGATAATCGCAGCGGAAAACGACGCCCTGCGGCAGCAGAACGCCGCCGTCGTCGTCAATACCGTGAAAATCGTAGTAGAGTACGTTCTTGAGCAGAATGGCTTCGAACCAGGCATCCTGCGCGGTGGCGTACTGCACCTTCTTCAGGCCGCGCGCGCGGGCGTCCTGAAGCATCAGGTTGACGGCGGCCTTGAGCGCCGCCATGTTGCTGTTGGTGCCCTCCGGGCGGCCGTGCGAATCCACGCCGAAGGCTGCGTTGACCAGGCACGCGGCAACAATCAGCGCGCAGGCGAGGTGGGCCGCGGAATTGGCTTTTAGTTCGAGCAGCGGCCCGCGTAGCGGCGCCATCAGGAACAGCAGACCGCCGAACACCGCCGGCATGGCGACGAAGGGATTGAAGCCGGCGCCGTTCAAAGCCAGCAGCAGCGGGGGCGCGATGCCGAACCAGGCCGTTTTGACGTCGACCGAGAGCGCCAGTTGCTTCCACCCGCCGTGGCGAATCGCGCCCAGCGTCCGGCGCAGGATTGTGACCAGGCCGAGCGACATGCAGGCGTAGACGGTGAGGCGCCCGGCGTTCACAAAGGCGAATTCAAAATGCTTCAAGCCTTCCCGGAACGGCAGCTTGGCGGTGGGGTCCGGTCCCCAGACGAAATAGTAGTAGTGGATATAAGACCAGTTGCTCCACAAATAAAGCCCCGAGATCGCGATCACCGGCACGCCCACCCACAGCGAGTGGCGCGCCACCCGCATCCGGTCCGGCTTGGCGGACGTCAGCAGCCGCAGCGCGTAAGGCGGTCCGAAGACAAAGGCCATGTAGGCCGGTGACGTCGCCCGGTTGAGCACGCACAACAGCGCCGCAACGCCGGTCACCAGCCAGGGCCAGAAGGCTTCGGTTTCATACGTCACCAGGTACCAGGTGGCGGTAAGCGCCAGCAGGGCGTAGAGCGACAGGTCCATCCGGAAATCGGGGATGCCGCCGTTGAAGTAGTAAACCTGGGAGAAGGAGAGAAACGGCAGGACCAGGCAGATCGAGGCGGTGAAGCCCGCCTTGCGGTATCGAAACAGGTACACAAACAGGCTGGCGCCGAGCGCGTACATCCAGATTTCCTGCATCCAGACGCCGAGCGTCCGGGTGGGCGGCAAAAAGTGGGCCAGCACGGTGGCCTCCAGCCACGGGAGAATTAATGTGCTTTCGCCGAAAAGGCTCTTGACCACCGCCCAGGAGCCGAGGTTCCGGGTGGCGTACATGATATTGGCCAGTTGGTTGGTGTAGGCGGCCGAATCGTAGAACGGGCCGAAATGCTGGTAGAAAAGCAGGTTGAGCCGCGATGCGTAGAGGCCCTGCCCGGCGATAATGGCCGCCAGCAGAAAACCGCCGAACAACAACGCCCTGGTGCTGCCCGCCGGTGCGGACGGCGGTGCTGGCCGTGGGTCGCGGACGGTGGGGTGTTCAGGAGTCATCCAGTCCTGCACAGCCGCGGTCCGGCTGTTCAAAATGCGAAGTATAGCACCCCGCGAAGAGGCCGCCGCCAAGCTCACCCGCGGGAACGCGCCGAAAGAATCGAGTACAGGTCCGAAAACACCCCGTAGGCGGTCTGCTCGACGGAGGGCGAAATCGAGAACGTACCGATGCTGCCCATCAGCTCGGTGTGAATGAGCAGGGCGTTTGTCGTGTCGGTCAACGATCCGAAAAAGCTCTGCAGGTTGAGCACTTCGGCACGCACCCGCATCCTCACGCCGCCGCCCGACAGCCGGGCGCGGCTTACCAGCCGAACCGTCTTGCCGCTGGCGTTCAGCGCGGCCAGCTTTTCCGGAGTCAGGCCCCGGATGCCTTTTCGTTCCACCTGGAGGGGCGTAACGCCGGCATCGAAAAATACGTTGGCAAGCAGAGCCGTCTTCGCGGCCGAATCCCATCCCTCCAGGTCGAAGGAGACGTCGGTTTCGGTGACTCCGCGGCGCCGTGCTTCGGCGATGCCGTCTTCCGGCGACAGCCCGCGGCGCATGGCTTCAATCACCACCGACGAGGTCGAGTTCAAGACTCCCTCAAAGCCGGTGATGCCGGCGCCGGGCAGGCACTCGCGCACCAGGTTGAACACCGGCGTGCCATCCATCACCGTGGGTTCGAAGCGGAATTCCACGCCGGCCTCCTGCGCCTGCTCGCGCAAGGAGCGGAAGGCGTGCGCGAGCGGACCCTTGTTGGCGGTAATCACGTGCATGCGTCGTTCGAAAGCGGCGCGGATATGGCCGATGGCCGGCTCGCCGGTGAGCGGATTCAACGAGGAAATCTCCACCATCAGGCTGGCGCCCGAGCGGTCGAGAAAATCACCGATCGTCGCCGCCGGCGGACCGAAAACCGGCGCCAACGGGAGGCCCTTCGGCCGGTAGGCCGTTCCATGACGGGCGGTGTGGATGGCCACGATGCGCGCGGGACACAAAGCGTGTTTCTTTTTCAAGAGCCGGGCGAAAGCCCGTCCCACGTTTCCGTAGCCCACCAGTGCCAGCTTCAAAACTCTAGCTTCTCAACCACGGCGTTGAGTTCCGATTCTAGCGCAGCTTTCTGGTCGCGGAGCTTGGCCAGTTGGTCGCGCCGCCCGACGATGCGGCCCTCCAGCGCGGCCAGCTCGGTGGAATACTTCTGCACCTGGTCCTGCTGGCCGGCCACCCCGTTTAGCGTGTTGATGTTGCTGCGGAGCCGGTTCTCGTCCTGGGAGAGACTCTGAACGTCTTCGTTGGCCAGCGAGACCTGTTTGTCGACGGCGGCGATCTTCTGCTTCATCCCCGCCAGTTGCTGTAATGCGCTGCGCGCGGCCTCGCTGAGCGACTTGTTCGCGGTGTAGGCGATCAAAACGTCCGGGGTCAGGTTCGCCACCGCATAGCTCTCATCGACCGGCGATTCCTGCACAGCGGTAAACGTTGTGTTTCCGCTCGGAGCCAACTCCACTTCAAACCGGTAGGCGTTGGCGGTCTTCTCGGCTGTCTTGGGCTCGGTCAGCTCGGCGCCCGGAATCGCCGCCTGTTCGAGGATCAGCGTTTTCGCCTTGGCATCCACGTTCCGGATGGTATAGGTGACGGTTTGTACCTGCGCCCTCTTGGCGTGCAGGATTCCGCGGCTGAAATGCACTTCGCGAACGTCGGTGCGGCGGCTGCCGAACTGGGACGTGATCCGCGTCCCGAGATCCACCGCGTAACTGACCAGCCGCTTGTCGTCCTTCTTCAGCGTTTCCATCAGCGCCTCTCCCGCGTAGGCGCCGGCGTCGTAAATGGCGATCGGACCGCCGTCCAGCGTCTTGCCGGTGTTGTTCGAAATTTCAGCCGCGTTGCGAGGATTCTCAGATGACGGGTCGGAGTAAACCACCACGCGCCGCGCGCTGATGGCGCCCTGCGTAAAGGGCAGCATGGCCGATTCCCCTTTGCGGATGGTCACCGGCTGTGAGACGCGGTACTCGAAAAGTTCGCCCGCCTCCCGCGCGGCCGCCGTCAGCGCGGCGGTGGATGGAGCCACCGAATAAGCTGCGCCAGCGGTATCGGAGAGACGCGTGACATTCCCGCCGAATCCCCCCCTCGCCTTTGCCTGCGCGCTCTGCATCTCTTCGGCGCGCGCCGCCATTCTCGGCACTTCCCGCATCGCGGGCGGCGGTGCCGGCGCGGCGCTCGCCTCGATGCCGCCAACCACGCCGCCGTGCAGCTCCGGCGCAACCGCCTGGTCTTCCGGCAACTCCGCCGTTGGCCGGTTCCGATACTCCGGCTCGTACAGGTCCATCACGAACGAGACGGGCCGGCCGCTCATCATCGCCAGGCTGACATTGTTCCAATCCTCGCCGGTGGTGTTGTCCACGATGGCCCAGCCTTCCAACGTGGCCTGGTTTTTGTCACCCAGCAGCAGACGGTAAGTGGATTTCCACACCGGCGACGGCACCAGGTAGCTCAGCGTCACCTGCCGGGCGCCGGCGCCCTCCGCCTCCACGGTGAGGCTTCGCAGCTCGTTGCTGCGGGCGCCTGCCAGGATGGCCAGATAATCGGTCAGTTTCTTCTGCAGCGAGCTGTCCGTGAATCGCAGCGACGAGGCCGAGGAAAGGTCGACGGCGCGCATTTCGCCCCCGTCGAGAATCAGCAGCACTTCCTGGCGTTCCGGCTGCTGCTGGGTGGCCGCCACGCGCCGGCCGCTCAAAATCACCCCGTCAACGGTTGCATTGCCCACGTGGAGCTCGATCCGCGCGCCTTTGAACTGGTCCAGAAACTCGCCCAGGGATTGCTGCGCCCCAGCCTTGAAGCCGAAATCCTGGAGCTTCTTTGCGAGCGGCTCGCTCGAATCGTAGCGGATGGCGCGGACGCCGCCGCCCTGCGCCGAAACCGTGAGCGTCTTCAGGATGTCGTTCATCTGCTCGGTTCTGAACTGCAGGCTCACGCTTTCTCCGGCCGGAATTTCACCGGCGCGGACGTAGTGGCCGACGCCATTCTTGTACAGCGTCACCTGTTTCACGGGCAGGTCGGCCGCGGCGGCGGACGTGGCCGCCGCCAGCAGCAGGCAAAGGGTGATACGCGCCATTTCTCCTCCTAACCGGAACGCAAGCGGCTCGCCGGATACGGTTCCTCGTGCCGCTGTTCTACCGGGTAATGCCGTGGTGAGCCGGTTCCTTTCACTCTCCCATGACTTTGATGATGAGCCGCTTCCGGCGCTGGCCGTCGAACTCGGCGTAATAGACCTGTTGCCAGGGTCCCAGATCCAGTTTCCCGGCGGTGACTGGAACGATTACCTGGTGGTGCACGAGCAGGCTCTTGAGGTGCGAGTCGCCGTTGGTTTCGCCGGTGCGATGGTGACGGTAGTCGGCGCGGAAGGGCGCCAGTTTCTCCAACCACTCATCGATATCGGCGAGCAGGCCGTCCTCGGCGTCGTTTACCCAGACGCCGGCCGTAATATGCATCGCCGAGACCAGAATCATGCCCTCCGCGATGCCGCTCTTCCGGAGAGCGTCCTCCAGTTTGCCGGTGATGTTTAAGTATTGCCTGTGCTCGGGAGTGTTAAAGGTATGGTATTCGGTGTGCGTTTTCATACTTGTTGATGATATCCCCAGCCGCCCCCGAAGAGTTTTGGGGCCCGCCAGCTAGACCGGAGTGTGCGGGTGGCAAACGGCTGCTTCCTGCCGCCGGAAGTCCGGGGAGCGAGCGTAATTCTCTCCCCGGCCGCGATTTGGTAGGATGCAATCTACGGCCTGTGGTCGTGATGCTGGTTGGCGGAACTGCCGGGGAATTCTGGAGAATTGCCGCCGCTTCAGTAAGATGTGTTTCGGAGGAAACTTGAAATCTCGACTGATCTTTGTGCTACTAGCGGGTGCGTGCTTCTGCTGGGCACAAGGCGATTACACAGGCCCGGCCATCATGAGTCGAGGAGCCGGACAGTATGGCGGGTTGTCCAATGGCCCCCCCTTGAGTTTTCGCTGGTATGTGGGTGCGGCCGCAACCTATTCCTCCGACCTGTCTCCCGTAGGGACGGAATATGGAGGAGCGCCAATCAACCTCGATTCCGGAGGCGCTAATTTCAGCGGCGGGGTTTACGTCAATAAACGGTGGGCCAGAAGCGCATTGGCCGGTTTCTACCACGCGGATTATTCCTACGTCACCCGCAACACTTATTTGAACGGCATCCAGCAGAATTTGGGTCTCAACTACTCCAACCGGGTCTCCAGACACGTCTCCGTTGGCCTGTTTACCGGCGTGTCCGCCGGGCGGGGAATCGGATTCAACAGCATTGCTTTGAACACACCCGGCAGCTTTGGCGGCGCCCTTTCAGGCAATTTTGCCCGGAGAAGTATCATCGGCCTGTACCCGGAAAACGATTTCCTCGACGCTTCCAGGATCTTCGCCAGTGGCGGAGCCTCAGTCACCTACATTGTCGGCCCGCGCCTGTCGTTCAGCGGGGCGGTGATGGGTTCTTCCGCCTTGCGCCATTCCTCGACATTGATTGATTCCCGAGGCCTGTCCGGCCAGGGCGACATGGCATACCGCATCAGCCGCAACCAGACCATATTCGTCGCTCTCGGAGTTGGCCGCACCTGGTATACGCGCGAGTCCGGCTGGAACATGGGTGAGTCCGCCATGGCTGGCTGGGCAACCCAATTAGGCCGCAACTGGAGCGTTAGCCTGGGCGCCGGCGGTTTCAGAATGTCCGCGCAGTATCTGAAGCTGGTCCCGGTGGACCCGATCGTGACGCAAATTCTCGGCACCACTTCCAGCATCGCTATCGGAAAGGGAACCACGTACCAGGCAGGGGGCCAAGTCGAGGTCGCTGGAACGTTTCGGCGGTCGGGCGTCCAGTTTGGATACCTCCGGGGTATGTCACCGGGCAACGGCGTGGTGTACGGCGGCCGTAATGACTCGGTGCATTTTGGCTATAACTTCCTGGGAATTCACCGTCTGGCAACTTACCTTGGCGTCTACGCCAGCCAGTTGACTCCCTACCTTCAGGACGCCGGGAGATCCAGATACGTCTCCGCGCACATCGGCACCGGCTTCCGGCTCGTTGGCGGACTTCACATGACGGTTGGCGGAGGCATTGCACGGTCCGAAATTATCGGCGGCTACGACCGCAAGACATGGTTTACCTCGTTGGGTGTGGCATACAGCTCGGGTGATACACCGCTGGCGCTGTGGTAAGCGGCGGCGCGTGGAGGGGAAGACCCGTGGCACGCATATTGGTGGTTGACGACGAAGAGTCCCTGCAGGCGCTGCTCAGGAGATTCCTCGAGCGGCAGGGCCACGTTGTTGGCACGGCCTCGAATGCCGCCGAAGCCCTGGCGGCATTTGCGCAAGACGCTTACGACCTGGCCGTGGTCGATCTCTCTCTGCCCGATCAGCCCGGAGATGAACTGGCCGTAAAACTGGCTGCCGGCCATGCCGGTCTTCGGCTGATTCTCTTCAGCGGCCATCCGTTTCAGATCGAGAGTCTGCCGCCAGCCCTGCTTCCGCGGGCGCGCTTTCTGGCCAAGCCGTTTCCCGCAAAAGCGCTGACCGAGCTGGTCTCCGAACTGCTTTCGTGAAGTGGCCGCGCCAAACGGCTACGGCAGATTCTCGAGAGATTTCCGCAGCCGCGCCGCGAAGTTCTCGCCCGACTCGGTCCACAAACGGCGCCGCTCCATGGGCAGTTTCTCGTCCATTTCGTGAACCATGCGCAACAGACTGCGGACATTGGATTCGATCAACCTCGCGCTCGCTTCCAGGTCGGGATGCGGCAGGAACAGCGAGTCCACGCCAAGCTCCAGCAGAATGTGCTCGCCTTCCTCCCGCTCGAAAGCGGCGCCGAACACCGTGACGGCGACGCGCGCGGGCTCCAGACGCCACTCCTCCTGGTACTGCCAGATGTCCCACGAAAGCTCCACCTGCCAGGCCTGATCGTCCGCCTGAAATTTGCGGGCCAGCTCCAGCAGGGGTTGCGGAGTGGTGATGTCGTCGAAGTACTGTTCGGTCAGCGCCGCTTCCTGGAAGTTGATGGCGTAAACGCGCAGCAGCGCGGAGGGGCGCAGGCGCGAGACGGGAAACGTCTTGAGAAAAAGCTCCAGCAACCGCAGCGGCCGGTTCGCGTCCGCGGCCTGAATCCAGTAGGAAAGATAAAGTTGGTCCGCCATAGTCGGCTAGCGCGCCGGTTTCAAGGCCAGTACGGCCAGTGGCGGCAGCGTGAGACTGAGACTGAACGGCCGCCCGTGCGTCGGGACGTCGTCGGTGCTCACCATTCCGCCATTGCCCACGTTGCTGCCGCCGAACAGCTCCGAATCGGAATTCAGCAGCTCGCGATAGAAGCCCTGCTCGGGAACGCCGATCCGGTAGCCCTGCCGCGGCAGCGGGGTGAAGTTGCACACAAACAGCACAAAATCGTCGCTCGATTCGGCGCGGCGAAGGAACGAGATCACCGAACCTTCCACGTCGTGAATATCCACCCATTCGAAGCCGGTCCAGTGGTAGTCCACCTGGTGCAGCGCCGGCTCCTCGCGATAGATGCGGTTCAGCTCCGCCGCATAGGCCTGCAGTTTGCGGTGGTAATCGAACTCCAGCAGCTCCCAGCGCACGCTGGCCGCCGAATCCCACTCCTCGTACTGCCCGATTTCGCTCCCCATAAACAGCAGCTTCTTGCCGGGGTGCCCGTACATGTAACCGAGAAACGCCCGCACGTTCGCGAACCGCTGCCATTCGTCGCCCGGCATCTTTCCGATGAGCGAACGCTTGCCGTGCACCACTTCATCGTGCGAAATGGGCAGCAGGAAGTTCTCGGTAAAGGCGTACAACATGCTGAAGGTGATGTTGTTGTGATGGAACTTGCGGTAGATCGGATCCTTGCTGAAATATTCCAGCATGTCGTGCATCCACCCCATGTTCCACTTCAGAGTGAACCCCAGGCCGTTCAGGTAAACCGGACGCGAGACGCCGGAGAACGCCGTGGATTCCTCGGCGATGGTGAGCGCGCCCGGCACTTCGTGCGCCAGCTCGTTGAACCGGCGCAGGAAGGCAATCGCCTCCAGGTTTTCGTTGCCGCCGTACTGGTTCGGAATCCACTCGCCGGGCTGCCGCGAGTAGTCCAGGTACAACATGGAAGCCACCGCGTCCACGCGCAAGCCATCCATGTGGTATTTCTTCAGCCAGAACAGGGCGCTGCCGATGAGAAACGAGCGTACCTCGTTGCGGCCGAAGTTGAACACCAGCGTGCCCCATTCCTTGTGTTCGCCGCGGCGCGGGTCGGCGTGCTCGTAGAGCGCCGTTCCGTCGAAATAGCCCAGCCCGTGGGCGTCCTTGGGGAAGTGCGCGGGCACCCAGTCCACAATCACCCCGATTCCCGCCTGGTGCGCCTGGTCCACCAGGTACATGAAGTCCTCGGGCGCGCCGAAGCGCGCGGTGGGCGTGAAGTAGCCGGTGACCTGGTAGCCCCACGAGCCGGAAAACGGGTGCTCCATGACGGGCATCAATTCCAGGTGCGTGTAATTCATCCGCTGCGCGTAAGGCACCAGCCGGTCGGCCATCTCCCGGTAAGTGAGCGCTGCGTTGTTCGGCCCGCGCATCCAGCTCTCCAGGTGAACTTCGTAGACGGAGACCGGCTGTTTCAGCCAGTCCTTACGGCCGCGCGCCGCCATCCATTCCTGGTCGTTCCACCGGTACTTGTCAATGTCCCAGACGATGGAGGCCGATTTGGGAGGCGCCTCGGAATAGAACCCGTAGGGATCGGCTTTCAACTGGCGATAACCCTGGTGCCGCGAACGCACGTAGTATTTGTAAGCCGTCCCTTCCCCGACGCCGGGTACGAACAGCTCCCAAATACCGCTGTTGCGCAGGCGCATGGGGTGGCGGCGGGTGTCCCAATCGTTGAAGTCGCCGCAGATGCAAACCACCTCGGCATTCGGCGCCCACACCGTGAACCGGGTTCCCTCCACGCCCTCCGAGCTGACCAGGTGGGCGCCCATCCGCTCGTAAATGGCGCTGTGCGTCCCTTCGGCGTGCAGGTAGATGTCGTAATCGGAGAGCTGCGGCGGGAAACGGTATGCGTCTTCCACCTCCGTTTCGGCGCCGTCGTAAAGCTTCAACCGCAGCCGATAGGCTCCCGGCGCGCGGGGGACGCGGGCCACGAAAAAGCCGTAGGGATGCGCCTTCTCCATCGGGATCAGTTCGCCGGCCCCGGCGCCGCCGAGCGTGACGGAGGCCGATTCGGCGTGGGGTTGAAAGGTCCGGATCTCCCACTCGGCATCCCCATCGGCGCCCTCCACCGCGTGCGGTCCCAGAACGCGGAACGGGTCGCCGTGATAACCGCCGGCAATGGCTTCAATCTCTGCCTGTGTCATCGCAGTTATTATGGCAAGAATGGACGGGAAGATTCAGGAATGGAACAAAGCGGAGTTGCACCTGCACCTGGAAGGCGCGGTGGAGCCGGAAACCCTGCGGGAAATTGATCCCTCCATCGGGCTCTCGCCCGACCAGATTCGCCAGCGTTACTGTTACCACGACTTCCCCGGTTTTCTCGAGTGCTACAAATGGGTCACCGGGTATCTGAACGGTCCCGCTTCGTACAGCCTGGCCGCCCGCCGGCTGCTGGAGAGCCTCCAGCGGCAGGGTGTCACCTATGCCGAGATCAACCTCTCGGTGGGGGTGATGACGCTGCGGGCGCAGGACGTGCACGGCATTGTCAGGGCGGTCCGCCGCGAGTGTGACGAAGCGGGGCTGCCCGTGGGGTTCATCTTCGACGCCGTGCGGCATTTCGGTCCGGTGGCGGCGCGGGTGGTGGCCGAGTTGGCCGTCGATCTGAAAGACGAAGGAGTGGTCGGTTTCGGGGTCGGCGGCGACGAGCTGCGCGGCCCGGTCCACTGGTTTGCCGGCTGCTTCGAATATGCGCGCTCGCACGGCCTGCGCATCGCGCCCCACGCGGGCGAAACGGGAGGGCCCGACTCCATCCGCGCCGCGCTGGACCTGGGCGCCGGGCGCATCGGACACGGCATCCGGGCGGTGGAAGACCGGGATCTGCAGCGCCGCCTGCGCGACGAAGGCATTCCGCTCGAAGTTTGCATCTCGAGCAACCTGGCGACGGGCGTGGTCCGGTCGTTGGAAGCGCACCCGCTGAGAAAGCTGTTCGACGCCGGCGTCCCCATCGTGCTCAACACCGACGACCCTGCGATGTTCCACACCACCCTGCTGAAGGAATACGAGCTGGCGGCCACCGCATTCGGTTTCAGCGAAAGCGAGCTGAAGCTGCTGGCCGAAAACAGCCTCCGCCACGCCTTCCAGCCCACAATACGGCCAGTTCTGCCGTCTGAGCGCCGACCGTTAGGGACGCGGTCCACTGTGCCGCTGCTGCCGGTCGTGCCCGCCTTGCTTGTACCATCCGCATCGCCCGCGCTCGCGCAAATTGCGGAAACAAACCCACGTCAGCCCCAAACCGCCCTGACAAAACAAACCCACCGGCAGCCACGGCGTTCGGGGACAAAATAAACCCAACCCGACGCTCTACGCCGCAAATCCCCGGAACAAAGCCAACCAGGAACCCTGGTCAAATTGACAAAACAAAACCAACACCGGCGACTGCAGTGGCACGGCCATTCTGGCTGTGTCAGGTCCCACCGGCATTCGTGCCGGTATCCGTCCGGAAGAACGAAGCCAATCCCAAGAACAGACACTCCCAGACCAACGCTCTAAACACCGCCAGTGTAACGGCAACGTCCAGAAGACCCCCGGTCATCGCTCGTGGCGGGTGCTTTCCGCGATGCGGTCCTCCAGCAGCGACTTCAACTGCGCTTCCAGGCGCTCGATGCGCAGCGACAGCTCGTCGATGGCCTGTCCTTCCGGATCGGGCAGCTTGCCGTGATCCAGCGGCTCTTCCGGAATCGCTCCTGTGCCCGTCCGTACGATGCGGCCCGGTACGCCGACCACCGTGCAATCGTCGGGCACCGGACGCACCACCACCGATCCAGCGCCGATCTTCACGTGGTTGCCGATGCGGATGTTTCCCAAAACCTTGGCGCCGGTGCCCACCACCACGTTGGCGCCCAGCGTGGGATGGCGCTTGCCTTTCTCCTTGCCCGTGCCGCCGAGCGTCACGCCCTGATACAACAGTACGTCGTCGCCGATTTCCGCCGTTTCCCCGATGACCACGCCCATGCCGTGGTCGATGAAGAAGCGGCGTCCGATGCGCGCCCCGGGATGAATCTCAATGCCGGTCCAGAAACGGGAGGCCTGCGAAAGCAACCGCGGCAGCAGCGGCACGCGCCAGCAGTAAAGCCGGTGGGCCAGGCGGTGCGCCAGGATGGCGTGGAAGCCGGGATAGCAGAGAAAAATCTCGATCACGCTTTTGGCGGCGGGGTCCCGTTGGAAGATGGTGTCGATCTGTTCCCGAATCGTCCGCAGCATGCTTCCAATATTATCCCGCCACACGGTCTCGCTCTGCCCGGCCAGTGCTCGGGCCGGCGAGAAAATGATATATTGGCCACATGCCGGAAGGTTATCTGCCGCTGTTTTTCTTCTTGGCGCTCGCCATACTTCTCCCCATCGTCCTGCTGTTTGTGGCCAAGCTCATCCGGCCGACAGCTCCGTCGGGGGTGAAGATGGAGGCGTACGAGTGCGGGATCAAGGCGGCATCCGGCTCGCGCGGCCGGTATACGGTGCGCTTCTATATTATTGCCATCCTGTTCGTGATCTTCGACGTCGAAACGATTTTTCTGTATCCCTGGGCCGTGCGCTATAAACAGCTTGGCTGGTTCGGGGTCGGGGAGATCGCGGTGTTCCTCGGAATCCTGGTGGTGGCATACATTTGGGCTTACAAAAAGAAGGCCCTCGAGTGGGTCTAGCATGCTAAACTTGCGGTAATCCCGCGCCATTGCCGCATCGATCGCCGCTCCCGGCCACGGGGAAACGGTTCCAGGGCGATTGACGGAGGAAACTATGAAATCATTGACATTACGGATAGCTCTTGCTCTGTTCATTGCCACTGTTCTGCAAGCGGCGCCGAAACTAACGCTCAACGCCAGCACCGTGGGTCCGCTGCAGATAGCCGTGGGGGCTGTGGCTCCTTCAAAAGCCATTTACGCCCACAATGCAGGCGACGGCTCGATGAACCTCGCGGTGAGTTCGAATCAAACCTGGGTTGGCGCTGTAGTGAAGCCGCTGATAATCTGCCCCTACGACGTCAAGCAGGACACCTACTGTAGACCCATCGAGATCTCATTCCAGACAGCGTCGCTCGCCCGCGGGATGTATACCGCGATGCTCACCGTCTCCGACCCGAACACCGTGGATGCACCGCAAACCATCACCGTCACCGTGCAGGTGGGCAGCTCTCTGCCGACCGCGTTGAATTTCTACCTGCCCTCGAGCGGCGGCTCGCAGTCCTCCCCACTGTCTTTTCAAGGCGCGCCGACTGGCCAGGTATCCACACAAACGGGAGGAGACTGGCTGGCGCTCGATATGCCCGGCCATGGAAGCACCGACTTCTCGATTCCCACCGGCGTCACCGTCACCAAACTGGAAGGCATGGCGGACGGCGACTATCAAGGTTCGGTGGATATCTCCGGGTCCTCCGTTGCGGATGACAACGGGCAGATTCCGGTGAATTTGACAGTTACTTCCGACCCGATCCTGCACGCCAGCACAACGCAGATTCAAACCCGTGTGTCCACCGGAGTCCCGCCGGTGCTCAACTATGTGTCGCTGTCGAATGTCGGCATGGGAACCCTGGAACTCGGCGATGTTACTGTAACCATGCAACAGGGCGACGGATGGCTGGAAGCAAGTAAAGACGATGTCTCCCAACTGGTGACCGTGAAGGTTCTGTCGGAGAATCTGCAGCCGGGCTGGTATCAGGGCGAAGTCTCCATTGCCAGCAACGCCGCCAACTCGCCGCTAAAGATCCCGGTGACGGCGGAGATCGTTGCGCAGAAGGTGCCCACCATTTCATTCCATGGCGCCGTCAACAACGCGACCTTCGCGGCCAACGAGCCGTTGGGGCAGGGAACCATCACCGCCCTGTTCGGCAGCCAGTTCACGCTGGGAGACGGGATGGCGGCCACCGACCAGACCAAACCACTGCCGACCAAGCTGGGGACGACGCGCGTGCTGGTGAATGGCACCGCCGCGCCGTTGTGGTTTGTAGCCTACGGGCAGATCAACTTCCAGATGCCGTACCAGACTGCCCCCGGGCAGGTCATCATCCAGGTGGAGCGCGATGGGCAACTTGGGAACAAAATCAGCGCAAACGTGGTGGTCGCCGAGCCCCGCCTGCTGCCGTTCATCGACGGTTATGGAATTGCCGTTAACCTGTCGGACGGGTCCTTCGCGATGCCGTCCAGCTACAGCGATCGCGGTTTTGCCAGCCATCCGGTGAAACGCGGCGATTGGATTGTGGTGTACGCCATCGGCTTCGGCCCCACCAGCCCGGCGGTGACTACCGGCGCCATTGTACCGCCGGACTATTTCTACGTCCTGCCGAAGCCCAACGTGACTCTCGGCAATGCCACTCCCTTCTACCCGGCGCTCTCGTTCGAAGCACCGTTTGTGGGCCTGACACCGGGCTACGTCGGCCTGTATCAAGTCAATGTCCAGATTCCGCTGAACGCCGAAACGGGCGATGCCGTGCCGCTGGGAGTCACCATGCCCGGCGTCGCCACCAACAATATCAAGGTCGCTATTGAATGACGCGGCGGCTGTACTACGACGATTCCTACCTGACGGAGTTCGCCGCCCGCCCCGTGGAGGTGGCGGACGGCGGACTCCGGGTGTACCTGGACCAGACCTGCTTCTACCCCGCCTCCGGCGGCCAGCCGAACGACCTGGGGGAACTCTCCGGCTGTCCCGTCGTCGACGTGCTGGACGAGGGCGAGCGCGTCGGGCACGTGCTGGAGACTCCGCTGGCCCAATCCAGCGGGGAACTGCGGGGTCGCATTGATTGGCCGCGGCGCTTCGAACACATGCAGCAACATACCGGCCAGCACCTTCTTTCCGCGGTGATGATGGAGCTGTTCGGGTTTGAGACGGTGAGCTTTCACCTGGGCAGCGAAGTTTCCACCATCGACCTTCGCACGCCGTCCTTGACCGCCGAACAGATGCTGGAGGCCGAACGCCGCTCGAACGAAGTTGTCTTTGAAAACCGGCCGGTGTCGGTGAGCTATGTGGACGCCGCCGAAGCCGAGGGGTTGCGGAAACCATCGGAGCGCGGGGGCGAGCTGCGAATCGTTTCCATCGACGCCCTGGACCGCTCGGCCTGCGGAGGAACACACGTCCGCACGACCGGCGAGGTCGGGCCGGTGCTGTTGCGGAAGACCGAGAAAATCCGCGGCGACCTGCGGCTGGAGTTCCTGTGCGGCGGCCGCGCGGTGCGCCGCGCCCGGGCCGATTTCGACGCACTGACGCAGGTGGCCCGCGTCTTCTCCTGTTCGCTGGAAGAGGTTCCTTCGTTGGTGGACCAGCAACAGGCGCGGTTGCGCGAGGCGGAGCGGACCAACCGGCGCCTTGCCGGCGAACTGGCGACGCGCCTGGGCGCGGAACTTTACGACGCCGCCTCTCCGGCAGCGGACGGTTTTCGAAGGCACCTGCATCGCGTCGAAGCGGAGCCGCTGGACGACGCAGTCCGCGCCATGGCGCAGAGCTTTATTTCCCGGCCCGGTGCCGTGTTCTGCGCTTCGAGCGATGCCCCGCCTTCCGTGCTGCTGGCGTGTTCGGCGGGCTCCGGCCTGCATGCCGGAAACCTGCTGCGCGCCGCGCTGGCGCCGCACGGGGGCCGCGGCGGGGGAAGCGCCACCATGGCGCAGGGCAGTGTGCCATCGAAAGACGCGCTGGAGCAGGTCACGCGGGCTCTGGGCGGCTTGACGCCGGTGGAATAGGTGGACACTCAGCTTCGGGCCGACACCATCAGCACCAGCCCGGCAGCGAAAAGCACGAACACCGCGACCACCAGGCCGAGTGTTTTCCGTCGGGCTCCGGCGAATTCTTTCCACACCACGAGGCCCCACAAAGCAGCCAGCAGGGCTGCTCCGTAGCCCAAAGCCTCGACCACCACCGGCCTGAAACCGGTGACTCTCGGCGCCGTGACGGCAACGAAGTATGCGGCCGTGCCGGTGCCCCACAGGCATCCCCCAGCGACGCCGAGCAGGTGTCTCTTCAGACCCCTCTTGAAATAGTCGCCGAAGCCGATTGGATGTCCTTCCACGGGCAGGTTCATGAACACCAGGCCGATCACCGGCGCCGACAGCACGACACCCACGGCAACGATCAGGCACGCCGTATAAGGGCCCAGACCAACCTCGGACTTTTCACTCAACGCCACCAGCGGCATGAAACAACTCATCAGCACTCCGCAAATTACGCTGAGCAGCATCGCTTTCCCGAAAGTCGATTTCGGTAGTTCTCGCGGGTTGGGGGGCCTCGCTACGAAGGCTTGCCGCGCGGTGGTGGGCGCCGGCTGTTTTCCGCTGGAAGCGTCTTTCAGCGGTGCCGCGGCCTTGTCCAGGATGAGCGAGCGATAGGATAGCGCCGATGCGACGACAGCCGCGACGACGGCGCCCGCACCGCTGAACAGCAGCGTCGGATTGGCGCCCGGGTTGAGGAAGTAGCTCCACACCACGGCCGCCGCCAGCGCCACTCCAATCGCGAAGGGGAATGCCACCGACATGCCCGCCAGCGCAATTCCGGCGAGCAGCAGCATGTTCGCCAGGTTGAATACGCCGCCGGCCAACAGAGCCGCCCCAAGGCTGACTCGGCGGGCGACGGAAAGGTTATCCATAACCGAAAGCATCAGGGTGTCGGTCTCGACGAACCCGCCGCTAATGGTTCCAAATGTAGCGGCTGCCACAATCGCCGCCATTAGAACCCCAATCGCGAAGTCAATGAAGTAAAGTTCGGAACGCCACCTTCCGGTCATCTTTTGCGTGTTGGCCCACGAGCCCCAACAGACCATCGAGAGGACCGCCAGAAGAAGAGTCGTCATGTACGTGGTCGGCAGGATCATGAATTGTCACCTCCGAAACGGAACCCGCTGGTTTCCGTTCTTTGCGCCTGGTGGGGTTCGGATTTCATCCGCCTTAAAAGTAGCTTCGCCGGCTACTCCCGAAAGCCGTGAATCCGTCCTCGATTGTCGCTTGTAATCCACTCGCCCGACAGGCTTCCTCCGTCCAATTTCGCGGCAATCCGATAGGTCTCTTCCCCAGTGGACAAAACGAGGGAGAGGCGCTGGCCATCCAGGTCAACCCCCGTCAGGAGGGCGCCGTCGGTCTCGCCGCGGGCGGTGCCGGTCAAAAGACCGTCCTCGAGGTTGAATTCGAACCTCCAGTTAAATTCGCCGCCGCTCTCCGCGAGCAACGTGCAGTTCCAGGTTCCCGCCAGTGCAGCCCTCTCCGCTGCCGAGGCGAGGGCAGCCATCAGGAATAAGAGCGCAGTCTGCATGATGGGGATCCCCGTAGATTTCCCGCGCCGGTGATTCACCTGATCTGTTTTAGAATAATACAGCCGATTCGCGGCGGGAGATTGGCGTGAGGAATTATCTGCTCCCCGTGTTGCTAGCGTCTGCCCTGTTGACCTCGTTGGTGTCTGCCCAGGAGGCCGCCATCGACCTGAGTACGCCCGAAGGACAGATGCTGCGGACCATCGATCAGGAGCCCGACGTGGCCAGGAAAATCGCGCTCTGCGAGACATTCCTGCACACTTACCCGAACCATCCCGGGGCCGTCCCGGTGTATTCCCAGTTACTGCAGCTCTATGTCGATACCCAAGCCGCGGGGAAGGCGCTCGCCATTTGCGACGACGCCATTCGCACGGCCCCGGACAACCTGTACATTTCGCTGAACTGTCTGAAGTCCGCGGTGGCCGCGGTGGATGCCGCGCGCATTGTGTCGCTGGCGAGCCGGACTTTTGCGATGGCGAAGAAAGAGACGGCGGCGCCCAAGCCGGCGGCGGAAGACCAGGTGGACGCGTGGAAAAACGAGGTGGATTACGCGCGGCAGGTGAGCCAGTATTCGGACTGGGCCCTGTATGCCGCCATCCCGAAGGTGTCGGACCCTGCCGCGGTCACCACCCTGTATGAGACTCTCGAAAAGCAGGACCCCCAAAGCGAGTACCTCGGGCGTGCCCGACAAGCGTATTTCACCCGCCTGCAGCAGACCGGCCAGACGCAGCAGGCCCTCGAGTTCGCGGAACGGGTGCTCGCAACGGACGAATCGAGCGAAGACATGCTACTGGCCGTGGCCGGCGACCTGATGCAGAAAAAGAAAGATCCGCAGAAGGTCATCGATTATTCCGAGAAGATCATCTCGTCTCTCAAAACGAAGCCCGCTCCCGAAGGCGTCTCGCCCGAGGCCTGGGAGCAGAAGAAGAACCAGATGACGGGGGTTGCCGGATGGATGGCGGGGGTTACCTACGCAACCGAAGACAAGTGGTTGGATGCGGATAAGGCGTTGAGAGAGGCGCTGCCGCTGGTCGAGACCGATCGGCAGGTTTACGCGGAAACCTTGTTCTACCTGGGTCTGGCAAACTACAAACTCGGCGACAAGACGCCGCCCGATACCCGGCGCATTGCCGATGCGGTGAAATTCAGCCGGCAGTGCGCCGCCGTCGCCGGGCCATACCAGGCGCCGGCGCAGCAGAACTTGAAGTCCATCACGGCGAAGTACCCCGCCAAATAGGCAGGCAAATGAACATTCTTGCTCCAAACCTCGGTTCCACCTCGCTCAAATACCAGTTGTTCGAGATGCCTTCGGAAAAGGTGTTTGCGCGGGGCCGGCTGGAACGCGTGGACGATTACCAGGCGGCCATCCGCCAGATCGACACCGGAGGCGCTCCCATCCACGCGGTGGCATTCAAGGCGGTGCACGCCGGACCGCGCTATCGCGGCACGTTCGTGGTGGACGACGACGTCGAGCGCGCCATGGAACAATTCCTTCCCGCCGCTCCGGCGCACAACGCCATCTACCTCGAAGCCATACGCGCCTTCCGGGCGGAGATGCCGGGCGTGCCTTTGGTGGCGGCGTTTGAAACGGAGTTCCACGCGCAGATGCCCGAATTCGCCTGCCGCTACGGAGTCCCGCGGGAGTGGTTCGAGAAACACGGCGTACAGAAATATGGGTTCCACGGCGCGTCGCACCGTTTCATCGCCGGCCGGGCCGCGGAGTTTCTGGGCCGCCCGGAGGAAGGCTTTCGACTGGTGAGCTGCCACCTGGGAGGCAGTTCTTCGATGGCGGCGATTGTGGATGGCCGCTCGGTGGACACGACGATGGGCTTTTCGCCGCAATCCGGGCTGGAGAATGCGGCGCGGCATGGGGACCTGGACGTGTTCGCGGTGTTGTACGTGATGGACCGGGAAGGGTGGTCCACCCAAGAGGTGCGCCGGCAACTGGCAAAGAATGGTGGGCTGGCAGGCATTTCGGGATTGGCCGGCGGAGACGTGCGCGACCTGGAAGAAGCGTCCGCCAAAGGCAATCGTGACGCGACGGCCGCGCTGGAAGTTTTCAACTATGAAGTAAAGAAGAACATCGGGGCCTACGCGGCGGCGATGGGAGGGCTGGACGCCATCGCGTTCACGGGGGGCATTGGAGAAAATTCCGCCTCGACGCGAGCCGCCTGTCTGGGAGGCCTGGAGTTTCTGGGAGTGAAGCTGGACCAAGCGGCGAATACCCAAGGCCAGGGCGACCGCATAATTTCGGCGCAGGATTCCAAAGTCAAGGTAATGGTGCTGGCGACGAACGAAGAGCTGGTAGTAGCCCGCCGAGCGTATCGTTTGCTCAACCCGTGACTGATGAAACGAACGAAGCACGCCGGACGCAATGTCCGCCTTCCGAAAGAGAACGCCAGCTATGTGGAGCTGGCCGATTTCTTCGACGGGAATGATGGTGCGGAACTTCTGGCAAAAGGTATCACAGCCGTTGCCCCCGATGTCTCCGACCTCAATCAGATGCTGCTCCAATACCGGAAAGAGCGCAGCACACTACAGACGAAGCGCCGCCTAAGAGCTATACGGCCCGTTTGATGCGGTATCCAGGGTGCCGGCGATGGACCGCAATACAGAAAGGCTGGTAGATTTCGTCGATGCCCCCTAGCGGACCGTGCTGGGGGTGGAATCGGATCGTCACACGATTCTCTTTGACGAAGAACAAAAGCATCGGTTGGTTGGTGAGTGTAAGTTCGTACTTCCAAACCTCGGTTAGTTTTTCGGCACTGAGATCCGGCTCGACTTCGACAACAAGTTTGTCTCCATACCAACGGTAGACAATCGCTTCCTCCAAGATGACCCACTCCGGTCCGTTCGCCAGTCGAGGGGAATGCCGTGCGATTGAGAGCAGGTCCGCCAGTTGCCTTGACGTCGGTTCCAGAATTGATATATCGTCGAGATCAAACGCACCGAAGCCCATGGATCTCAGGATGGCGCCCAACTTCTTGTAGGATTCGAAGCCACCGAGTTGGCTGGCAAAGTCCGTGCCAATGACCAGCTTCCAGATGTCGCTTTCCGGAAGGTTCACCCTGAACATCTTCTCCACGGGGAAATCTTCCGCGTCCAGTTTTCGGAGCAGCGTGGCGCCGTCCTGGATGGATTCGTTTACCAGTAACCCTCTAGCCATCGCAGTAACCCGTGTTGGTCGTCAGTGATCGCCCGAAGCAGCTCCTCAGCCTTCCGTTGGTCCATTGTCTGATACCGGGCTTCTTCCTTCCAGTCCGCAGCGAGCTTTCCGTTTGCTTCAAAATCGGCATCGAGCCTCTTCCGTTGGTCGTACTCAACATCGAGATCGGCGTACTTCAAAAGCTGCTCAATACTGTGGGTATAGTACCTGTTCGCGTCCTTGGGCGGGAAATCATCCTCACGTGTCTTGCCCGCGATACAAGCTTTCAGCGCACATTCCACCGCGTAGCCGGCGATATAGTGGGCGGCGGAGTATCGCTTCGCGTCCAGCAATACTTTGGCGTCCTCTATACGCTCCAAAGCCAACACCCGGAACTCTTGCCTGTTCATTCCACCGCCGTCTTTCAGGATACCAGCATACAAATCGCCCTAGGCTTTTACTGCCAGTACAGCACCACCTTGCCGCAGTTGCCGGTTCGCATGGCTTCGAAGCCTTTTTGAAATTCCGTGTAGTGGTAGCGGTGCGTGATTACCGGCTTGATGTCCAGGCCCGATTCCAACATTACCGTCATTTTGTACCAGGTCTCGTACATCTCGCGGCCGTAGATGCCTTTGATGGTCAGCATCTGGAAGATCACCTCGTTCCAGTCGATGGCCATCTCGCCGGACGGAATGCCGAGCATCGCTATCTTCGCTCCGTGGCTCATGTTGGTGAGCATTTCGCGGAAGGCCGCCTGGTTGCCAGACATCTCCAGGCCCACATCGAAGCCTTCCTTCATTCCCAGCTCTTTCTGCACGTCCCCCAGGCGCTTCGTCCGCGCGTCCACCGCCATCGACACTCCGACCTTCTTCGCCAGATCGAGCCGGTAGGGATTGACGTCGGTGATCACCACGAAGCGCGCGCCCGAGTGCCGGGCCACCGCGGCGGCCATGATGCCGATGGGTCCGGCGCCGGTGACCAACACGTCTTCGCCCAACACCGGAAACGACAGCGCGGTGTGCACGGCGTTGCCGAACGGATCGAAGATGGAGGCGACGTCCAGGTCGATGCCCTCCGAGTGGTGCCAGATGTTGGTCATGGGCAACACCAGGTATTCGGCGAACGCCCCGGGCCGGTTCACGCCGATGCCCTTGGTGTCGGCGCACAGGTGGCGGCGGCCGGCCAGACAGTTGCGGCAGCGTCCGCACACGACATGGCCTTCGCCGCTGACCACGTCGCCGGCCTTGAAATCGGTGACGTTGGCGCCCACTTCGACGATGCGTCCTACGAATTCGTGACCGACGGCCATCGGGACGGGAATGGTCTTCTGCGCCCAGGCGTCCCAATTGTAAATGTGAAGATCGGTTCCGCAGATGCCGGTGCGGTCGATGCGGATAAGAACGTCGTTGATACCGATGGTTGGTTCGGGGATATCTTCGAGCCAAAGGCCGGGCTCGGATTGGGATTTCACGAGTGCTTTCACAGCCACAGGATATCGCAGCGGCCGGGAAAGGCTACTCGCAGCGCAAGGCGACAACCGGATCGATACGGGCGGCGCGGCGGGCCGGCAGCCAGGCCGCCAGTGCCGCTACGGCCACCAACACGGCGACGGCGGCGGCGAGCGATCTGGGGTCGGTGGGCGACACTTCGAACAGCAAACCTCTCACGGTGCGTGCTAATGCCAGCGAGCCCGCCAGGCCGGCGGCGAGGCCGAGCCCCGTCCAGACGCCGGCTTGCTTCTGGATTTGCAGGGCGATGTCCGCCGGCCTGGCGCCCACCGCCATGCGCACGCCGATCTCCCGCGTCCGCTGGGTTACCAGGAACGACAGCACGCCGAACAGGCCCACGGCGGCCAGCAACAGCGCGGTAGCAGCGAAGATGCTTACCAGGCCCGCCACGAAGCGCGGGCGGTCCTGGAGTTTCTCGACATGGTCCCGCATCGTTTCCACCGTCACCGGCAGCGCCGGATCGAGCGAAGCCACCTGTTTGCGGATCCAACGCGCCAGCGTCGCCGCGTCGAGGTTGGTTCGAAACAACGCGACGGCGCTTCGGCCGAACTGCGCCGCATCCTTCATGCGCAGCCGGTAATATTCGGGATCGCCGGCCTCGGTGAGCCCGTTGTTTTTCGCGTCCCCGGCCACTCCCACCACCGGCGACCACCGGCCGTCGACATCCAGTTCGACCTGCTGCCCCACCGGGTCCTCGTTTCCGAACATGCGGCGCGCGAGACTTGCACTTAAGATCACCGGTGAAGGGCCGGAGGCACGGTCCCGTTCTTCAAAGGCCCGTCCCGACAGAATCGGGATTTGCATGGTCCGGAAATAGCCGGGCGTCACCCAGCGGAACAGAACCATGCCGCCGTTCCGCGCGAGCGGCGGACGGCCGGCGATGCGGAGGTTGGAGTAAGGACGTCCCATCGCTCCACCGTCAGGCGGGACGCTGTCGCTGAGGGCGAAAGAGCCCGCGCCGGGGATGCTCCGCAGGCGTTGCTCCAGTTCGTTAAAGAACGCCAGGCGCTCGGCGGCCTGCTGGTAGCGGCTGTGGCGCAAGGTGAACGACGCGGTGACGAGGTGTTCGGCTTGGAATCCCAGCGGGTGGTTTTCCAGTTTCCAAAGGCTGCGCAGGAACAGCGAAGCGCCGCTCAGAAGCATCAGGGAAATCGCGACTTGCGCGGCTATCAGGACTCTGCGGAAAAGCGTCCGCGCCGGTCCCATGCTCCGCCGGCCCGCGAGCGTTTCGGCACGGGGCTTCTCGAGCGCGGGCGCGATGCCGAACAGCAGCGTGGCGCCGACCGATACGGCCAGCGCGAAGGCCAGCACCCGAGTGTCAATGGCAGTCCGGTCGGGCCGCAGTAGACCCTCCGGCGCGAGATGAAGGAAGACGCGCAGGAGCCCCCAGGCAAGTCCACATCCGGCAAGGCCGCCGCCGATCCCCAGCATCAGGCTTTCGATCAGCGACTGGCGCACCAGCCGGCCGCGGCCAGCCCCGATGGCCGCTCTCACGGCCAGTTCCCAACGGCGTGCCGCCGCCCGCGACAACAGCAGATTTGCCACATTCGTTGATGCCACCAGCAGTAGCGCCAGCACGGCGCCCAACAACATCCACGACGCCGCCTTCACGTCGTGGATCTGGCGGTCGCGCAGCGAGCGGACCACCAGGTGCACTTCCGATCGCAATCCGGCGGGCACGTCTTTCCTCAGGCTTTCTTCGAACAGCGGCCGCATCTGTTCTTTGGCCTGATCGATGGTTACCCCTTCCCGGAGCCGCGCAAAGGTCCGCAGGAAGACGCCCGAATTTACCGCGTGGGGCAGGCTTTCGTCGAGATGCGCCGGCAGAAGGATATCCGCGTCGCCAAGCTGGGGCATTTCGAAGTCCTTGGGAAGCACGCCCACAATCCGCACCGGCGCCTCCTCCAGGGTCACGATCCGGTCGAGGACCTTAGGGTTGCCGCCGAAGTCGCGCCGCCACAGGCCGTTGGAGATCAGCGCCACCGCCGGGGAATGGGGCCGGTCGTCGTCGGCCGTGAAGCCGCGCCCGAGGACCGGCGCGATGCCCAGCGTCGGGAGAAAATTCGCTTCGACGCCAAAACAGGAGAGACTCTGGGGTGTTTCGCCGACCAACAAATCACAGTTCAGTCTTGGCCTCATGGCCGTGATCGACTGGAATGGCCGCTGCTCGAGCCGCCAATCGAAATAGCTGCTGGCGACGTTGAACTCGACGTTGTCGATGGGACCCAGGAATCCCACCGACACAAGCTGCCGGTCGCTCGGATAGGGCAGACTGCGAAACAGCAGGGGATCGACCACGCTGAAGACCGCCGTCGCCGCGCCCACGCCGATGGCGACCGTCAGCACCGCCACCAGCGTAAACGCCGGCGACCTTCTAAACCCGCGGGCGGCGTGCCGGGCGTCCTGCAAGAGGATGTCGAGCCAGACCGCGACGTGGATTTCGCGCACCTTCTCAAACGTCCGCAGCCGGTTGCCGAACTGCCGCCGCGCCAGCGGGCCCGCCTGTTCCGGAGATGCGCCGTGTTCCCGATGCCACCGCTCGCGGAATTCCAGATGAGTTTCAATCTCCTCGCGCCACTCGGCCTCGCGCCGGACGCGCCGCCGCAGCCACTGAATCAGGGTTTTCATACGAAGCTCAGCAGTTTCCCGACGCCGGCTGACACCGCCGTCCAGCTTCTTTCCGCTTCCGCAAGCCGACGCGCGCCCGCCGCCGTCAGCTCATAAAAACGCGCCCGGCGCCGGTTTTCCGTTTTCCGCCACTGGCCTTTGATCAGCTTGGCGCGTTCCATGCGGTGGAGGGCCGGATAAAGAGAGCCTTCCTCCACGCGCAACAGGCCTTCGGAGACGGTTTGCACGTGTACCGTGATGCCAAATCCATGGTTGGGCCCGCGCTCGAGCGTTTTCAGAATCACCAGTTCGAGCGAGCCCTGCAAATTGTCAGAGCGTTTCGCCGCCACATCCATAGCAAACTAGGGTAGCGATCTAGGAGAGAGTTGTCAACAGCCGGTTATCGGTGGTTCCTGTGCGGCGCCGGGATCTTCGAGCGAGGGGGGAACCGGAACTGCATCTACCCTTCCTTCTGCCTGCATCCGCGAGCCCAGACGGTTTCCCGGAGGCCGGCGAAAGCGCCGGCGGAGGCAAGAATGACCGGGAGTTCGGGCGAATGGTCCGAGCGCCCGGCCAACCTCAGGCCGTTTCTCCTCGTCAGGCCCCGCAAGTTAACCGGTGAAGGCGTGTAATCCGCTCATTTTTTAGATAGTTAGATTTTCACTGCCGCAGACCGCCAACAGGCGAAATGGTCTGCGATTTGGTAAAATAAAGGTTCCCCGCAGGCTGCAGAGCGCCCCCTCCGTGGGTGCTTCATGCGACGGATAAAGCGTTCAACCAACAGGAGAGCTCTTGGCAGATTCCGAAAATCCGACCGTGCCCCCGACACCGCCCACGCCGCCACCCCCGCCGGGCGGCGGAATCCAGATCCCGCTGGGTGGATCCGGCGACCGTGGCATCATGCCCGTCGACATCGAAGACGAGATGCGGCGGTCGTACCTGGATTACGCCATGAGCGTGATCATCGGCCGCGCGTTGCCCGATATTCGCGATGGGCTGAAGCCCGTGCATCGCCGCATTCTCTTCGGCATGCACGAGATGGGGTTGAACTTCAACCGCCCCACGCGTAAGTGCGCCAAGATCGTCGGCGAAGTGTTGGGCAAATACCACCCGCACGGCGACACCGCCGTCTACGATGCCCTGGTCCGGATGGCGCAGGATTTTTCCATGCGCTACCCGCTGGTGGACGGGCAGGGGAACTTCGGATCGGTGGACGGCGACCCGCCGGCGGCCATGCGGTATACCGAAGCGCGCCTGGCCCGTATCTCGGCCACTCTGCTTGAGGACATCGACAAGGAAACGGTCGATTTCCGGGCCAACTACGACGACAGCGAACAAGAGCCGGAGGTGCTGCCGACGCGCATCCCCAACCTGCTGGTGAACGGCTCGTCCGGCATCGCCGTGGGCATGGCGACCAACATTCCGCCGCACAACCTGACCGAGGTTGTCGAAGCCGCTATCGCGCTGGTGCAGAAGCCGGACCTGGGAATCGAAAAGCTGGCCGAAATCGTGGCTGGGCCCGACTTTCCCACGGGCGGTTTCATTCTGGGCAAGGCCGGCATTTGGGATTACTTCAAAACCGGACGCGGCTCCGTGAAAATCCGCGCCAAAGCCTTCCAGGAGGAGTTCGGACGCGACCGCCAGGCGATTATCGTCACCGAGCTTCCCTATCAGGTGAACAAGGCGCGGCTGGTGGAACATATCGCCGGGCTGGTGAACGAGAAGAAGATCGACGGCATCTCCGATATTCGCGACGAATCGGACCGCACGGGCATGCGCATCGTGCTCGAGCTGAAGCGCGGCGAGCAGGCCGACGTGGTTCTCAACAACCTGTACAAGCACACCCAGATGCAGGTGAACTTCGGCGTCATTATGCTGGCCATCGTCAACGGCCAGCCGCGCGAGATGGGGCTGAAGGAGTGTATCCGGCGGTTCCTGGACCATCGCGTCGAAGTGGTACGCCGGCGCACCGACTACCTGCTGCGCAAGGCACGCGACCGCGAGCACATCCTGCTTGGTTTCCAAAAGGCGCTCGACAATCTGGACGCGGTGATCGAGACCGTCCGCGCCAGCCGCACTCCCCGGGAGGCGCGTGAAGCGTTGATGGGCGGAATGCAGTTTGCCGAGAATGCCAGCCTGGAACAGGTGGTGGCCAGGTGGGCGCCGGCAGACGGTGTTTCGCGCTTCGACTTCAGCGAGCGCCAGGCGCAGGCCATCATCGAGCTGCAACTGCAGCGCCTCACCGGCATGGAGCGGCAGAAGATACTGGACGAGCTGGCCGAAATCCAGCGCCAGATCGCCGAATACCTGGAGATTCTCGGCTCGGAGAAGGCCGTACGCGGCGTCATCGTCAAGGAACTGCGGGAGGTGCAAAAGACGTTCGGCAACGACCGTCGTACGCAGATCATCGAGGACCCGGGCGATTTCAATATCGAAGACCTGGTGCCGCAGGAAGAGGTGGTGGTCACCGTCAGCCGCGGCGGCTACGCGAAGCGCACCTCGCTCGACACTTACCGGCGCCAGACCCGCGGCGGCAAAGGCCGCATCGGCATGGTCACGCGCAGCGAGGACGTCGTCGAGCACCTGATGGTGGGCAACACCCACAGCTACGTGCTCATCTTCACCACCCGCGGCCGCGTGTACTGGCTGAAGATTTACGAAATGCCCGACGCGGGCACGGCGTCGAAGGGCAAGCACATTTCCGGGCTCATCAACCTGCAGCCGGAAGAGGAGCCGCGCGCGTTTCTGGCGGTGAAGGAATTCACGGAAGACACTTTCGTGGTGATGGTGACCCGCAGCGGGGTCATCAAGAAGTGCGCGCTGAGGGTGTTCGACAACCCGATGGCGCGGGGCATCATCGCCATCTCGCTCGATGATGGAGACGAGCTCATCTCGGCCCGCATCACCGACGGCAACCAGTTCATCATGGCCGCGACGCACGACGGCCTGGCCATCCGCTTCCACGAAGAGAAGGTGCGCGCCATGGGCCGGCCGGCTCGCGGCGTCACCGCGATGAAACTGGGGGCCGACGATTACCTGGTGGGCGCCGTGGTGGTGGACGAACACGACCTGGTTTTGAGTGTCTCCGAAAAGGGCTTCGGCAAGCGTACTCCGGTGGCCAACTACCGCATCACCAACCGCGCGGGCAAAGGCATCATCAACATGAAGACCACCAGTAAGAACGGCAAGGTGGTGGGAATCCTCAACGTGAAGGAGGATTCCGACGTGCTGATTATCACTCGCGACGGGAAGATCCTGCGCACCGAGTCGGAATTGATTCGCAAAACCGGCCGGGCGGCGCAAGGCGTAAAACTGGTGAACATCGAAGAGGGCGACGCGGTTGCGGCGGCGTGCGTCATTCTGGAAGCCGAAGACGTCCAGGTGGAGGACTTGCAGGAGGATCTGCCGCTCGAATAGGCTCGAATCGTTATAATGACTATGATGTCAGGTTTCGTTACGCTAGCGACGCAACCCTTATCTCTCGATCCGGAGCGCCTGCGGCGGAAAGAAGAGAAGTTGTTCTCTCTGTTGCGCGGGCTGGGTCGGGTGATTGTGGCTTATTCCGGCGGTACCGACTCGGCCTATCTGGCGTGGGCGGCCAAGCAGGCGCTGGGGGACGAGGCGATCGCCATCACGGCGGATTCGGCCTCCATTCCCGCGTCGCACAAGCGCGACGCCATCGAGTTTGCCCGCCAGTTTGGCATCCGCCACCGCCTCATTCCGACGCTCGAATTCGAGAATCCCGAGTACGCCGCCAACAACCCGGACCGATGTTTCCACTGCAAGGATGAGCTGTTCACGCGGCTCGAGCAGGAAGCACCCGGATTTGGCGACGCGGTGATCGTTTACGGCGTCAACAAAGACGACCTGGGCGATTACCGTCCCGGGCAGAATGCCGCGAAGCTGCACCAGGTGAAAGCGCCGCTGGTGGAAGCGGAGCTGACCAAAGCCGAAATCCGCGAGCTGTCGCGGCAGGCGGGTCTGCCGACCTGGGACCGTCCGGCGGCGGCGTGTTTAAGCTCGCGCATACCCTACGGCACGGCGGTGACCAAAGAGCGCATCGCGGTGATTGAGAACGGCGAAGAAGCGATGAAGTCGCTAGGCTTCCGGCAGTTTCGGGTGCGCTATCACGGCGAGTTGGTGCGCATCGAAGTGGCGAGAGAAGAGCTGCCGAAAGCGCTTGACGTCGAGATGGCGGCCAAGCTCACCGAAATCTTCAAGACGCTGGGATTCCTCTACGTGACGCTGGATCTAGAGGGCTACCGCCAGGGAGCCATGAACGAAGCGTTGCGGATCAAGCAGAACGCAGCCTCCTCGTAGCATTCCGTCTGGGAGTCTAAAGGGTAATCGCTGGTTGACTGCGCATTTGCAATGCAGTTGAAGCGGGCGATCACTCGTTCGAGTTCATGACGGGGCGTGGGCGAAGTATCGACGGGGTTGCTCGTGGGCAAGGCGGCCGAGTTGAGCCGGTGTGGCAGTGGGCCTGATCGAGATCCTTGCAGTACTTGTGGAGAGCAACCTCTTGTACGATGATTATCTGAAGGGCTGTTGAATGAGGAGGCGTGGTAAGTGCGTGGCTCGGGATTCGGCGGACATGGGAAGGGACAAAGCGAAATGAGCGTGCGAATGGATGAGGAAAACTATGATTTCCTGCGGCGGCTTTCGAAGGACGAAAAGGCAGACCCGTCGCAGGCAGTGCGAGAACTCGTCTAAAAGGTAATGGCGAATCGATGCTGGCGGTTACCGAGGGGCGCACGATACCGCGATCGGCGGAATCTCTATCGCCGTGCCTTGGGTAAGGCGGCCGAGTATGGACCGGGGGCGTGTGAACCCGTGGAAGCCGAATCGATCGAGAACCTTCGAAAGTCGGGCTGGACAGAATACTGCGCCGCAGTGATAGATCCTGAACTGGAAGCCTGGTTCTGAACGGAATCTCCAGCAACTGCTAGAAAGGCGTGATGAGGGCCATCGCCGAGATTCGCGGCTGGCTGCGGGAAAGCGGCTATCTCGCGGGGGACGAGATCAAACCGCGCCATCCCCAGAAGGCGCTGGACAAGCTGTTATGGCAAACCCGCAAGAGCCGATCCAGCGCACTCTTCGCCGAAGTTGCGCGCACTGTGACCGCCTGCAGGTCCCGGGGTTTGCACGTGGTAGGAGCACGAAATGGTTCCGCACGTCTAACACTTTGACCCTTTAGCGTCTTTTCCCGGATGTTATACTGGCAGGCATCTCGATGAGGTCGGCTTCTTCGGTTAAGGTCTTCCTTTCCTTCGCTTGCATTCTCGCCGCCGGCTCGGCATATCGTTCTTATTCGACACTGGCTTCCCCGCAGCCCGATGCCTACGGCCTGGAACGAGCACGGACGCGGATGCTTCCCCTCGCCGGCCGGCTTCCGAGTTCCGGGATAATCGGCTACCTCAGCGACATGCCAACCTCGGAACACGTAGGCGGGATGGCGCTCCATGCCGTCCAGTACGTGCTGGCCCCCCGCGCGGTGGTGGATATCCGATTCGATCCAACTCCCGATTGGGCCATCGGCAACTTCAGCCGGCCGCTCGATTTCCGGAAGCTCGGCGAGCAACACGGCCTCCGAATCGTGCGCGATTTCGGTGAGGGTGTCGTGCTCTACCGGCGGGAGCGCCCTTGATGTTGGCGCTCGGTTCCATGGTGGTTTCGTGGGCGGCCGGTTGGTCGGCCGCCCGGCTGCTGCTGCCCCGCATTTTGTGGCGTCCGGCGTGGCTTCGCTGGATTCTGGAACTGTCGCTCGGCTGGGCCGCCGGCACAACGCTTTCAGCGGCGGTTTTCTTCCTCTCCGTCTGGAGTGGCGCGCCGGTAGTCCTGGTGCCAATTATCGAAATTGCAATCCTGGCGGCCTGCCTGTATTTCGCCCGGGGACCGCGAGAAGAGAGCGCCGCCCCGCCGCCGTACGGTTGGAATTGGGCGCTTCGGCTTGGCGTCCTCTGCTGCTTGGTATTCTTTCTCCTTCAGTTCTCCGCCAGCACTTCGGCCCTGCCCGACGGCGAGTGGGACGCTCAGTTCATCTGGAATGTTCGCGGGAAGTTCCTGGCGGGCGGACCCGACGTGTGGCGCGGCGCCGTCACTGGAGCCATCGAGGGCAAGACTGTCGGCGTGGCCCACCCGGACTATCCGTTGCTGCTCTCGTCGTTCCTTGGCCGGGCCTGGGCGCTTGGCCGGTCGTCCGGTTCGGCGGTCCCCATTGCCGCCGCGTTGCTCTACGCGCTGGCGCTCTCCGGCCTGCTCGGTGCGGCGCTGGCGTGGCTCACTTCGGAGACCATCGGCCTGATCGCGATGATGGCGCTGGTGAGCTGCGAACTGTTCGCGTACTGGGCGCCAGCGCAATACGCCGACATCCCGCTAGCTTTTTACGGCCTGGCGGCGCTGGCCCTGCTAGCGGTCGCGCGGCGCGCGCACTGGCCCACCGGCGTTCTGCTGTTCGCTGGCGCCATGGCCGGCGCAGCCGCTTGGACGAAGAACGAAGGGATTGTGCTGCTGGCGTTCCTGCTGGCAGCGGCGCTGTTTTACGGAGGCCGGCGAGCGCTCGCGTTTACGACCGCCGGCGCCTTCCCCATCGTCGCGCTCGCCGCGGCCTGCAAACTCCTGTTGGCGTTGAACTCGACCGCCGATTTGCCCCTGACGGTTGGCGCAGCGCTCAGCCGGGTGGGACAGCTCGACCGCTGGTGGATGGTGGCCCGCTCGTTTGCGAGAAACCTATTCGCGGTAAGCCACTGGTGGGCGCACCCGGTGCTGCTGCTGGGCGGAGCAGCGGTCGTGTTGGGGCTGGCGCCGCGCGCCGAGCGCCTGGCTCAATGGAGGCTCTTCCTGGCTCCGTCCGGACTGCTGGCCGCCGATACCGCCGTCTTCCTGGTTACGAAATCGGATCTCGCCTGGTTGCTCGACACCACCAACGATCGCCTGATCCTGCAGGTCCTGCCAAGCCTGATGTTTGTGTTCGCGCTCGCGCTACGGCCGCCCGCCGACTCGGCGCCGGTGACGCTCGCAGCCGTGAAGAAGCAGAAGAAGGCGAAGCGGACCCGCAGCCGCGGCTGAGCCGGCTCACCTTCCGACATCAGACGGAAAGTGCCACAACCAGATCCCCTTGCCCACCTTGTAGGTGGGCGGAATCAGTTCCGGCCATAGCTTGATATTGCGCGCTTCGGGATTGACGATCCCGAAACGGGTCACCTTCATATTCGTCAGGCTGACGGCGTTCCAGCCGGGCAGTGGATGTTCGACGTTCATTTTCCTCATGGGCGGGAAACCATGGTATGCCCACTCGCCTAAAGTGAACGGCTCGAAGACCACCTCCCGCGCGCCAACTTCCTTCAGTTTGTCCGCCAGCCTTTGCATGTCCTGGCCCCAGTCGAGGTCGGAATCGGCCACCCACTCTTCCGGGTGGCGGGAAGCGATTTCGTTGAAGTAGGGAAGGTAATCGGGATGCGCCGCGGCGGTAGAGATCACCAGCCAGAGTGCCAATGAACCGCCGGCGTAGGTAGCCCATGGGCGCGTCAACCCCGCGTCAAGCAGGCCGATCAAGCCGGCGGCGCCGACAATCGCCATCAGCGGATAGAGCGGCAACACGTGGCGCACGCCGATATTGATATTGCCGTTGATGGCGAAGGCAAGGATGCCGAACCCCAATGCCAGTGGGATCCAGATCTTCCCGTTGCGCGTGGTTCGGCGTTTCCCGGTGCCGTACCATACCCCGAGACCGAACAGGATCAGAATCGCGAGGGGTGTTTTGATTGTGAGATCGATGGGGTAGTAAGCGAAGAATCCCGTGTGGCTGTAGCGACCCAGCAGATACGAGGGATGACCCGCTTTGTCATGGGCCCTGACCTCACCAATTCCGCTGAACAGTTCCGGCGCGGGCAGGGGGAAAGAGGCATAGGATGTCTTGCCCACGGAAAAACGGTATCCCGCCCAGATGACGAAGGCGCCGGCCACTACCGCCAGCAGGAACAGCAGTACGCGCTTTGGAAGATCCCGATTCCAACCGGCGGTCTCCCTGCGGCGAAACAGCAGCCATGCGGCCAACAGGGCAACAACCGCCGCCGGGAAGAAGGCCAGCGCCGACAGCTTGCAAAGAACGGCAAGCCCGGTGGCGGTCCCGAAAAGCAGCGAGGTGAGCACGGTAGGCCTTTCCAGCCACACTAGCATCGCGAAGAAAGCGAAGGTCAGGAAACAGGTGACCCCCATATCCGTCGTGGCCAGGCCGGAATGCGCCAGAATTGCCGGCGTGAATGTGAAAAGAAACACCGCGGCCACCGCGTGCACCGTGCTGAAATGCCGGCGTGTCCAAAGAAAGACGACAACCGTGGCCAGCCAGAAGAATGGCAGGACACCCACGCGAGCCAGCGTCAGCGTTCGCCAGTAGTGGCCGTTGCGGTAGAGTTGATCGGTGCCTTCGGTGTACATTTCGCCGCGGCCGAAGTAGCGGTTGCCGTCCAGGTAGGGCAACAGCGCCGTCATCACGCGAGCCAGCGGCGGGTGTTGTGTCTCGAGCCGGTAGGTGCCGTTCGACAGCCATTCCATCCCGCAGGCGATGTGCGCCGGCTCGTCGATGGTGTGCGTGTAGACGGGATAAGTGGCGGCGATGCGCGCGGTGGCGATGACCAGGAACGAGATCAACAGCAGTACGGCGTGCCGTTCGATGAAGGGCTGCCCCTTCTCCCAGAAGGACGCGCGGGCCGGGGACTGCACCGCCGTCGCAGGGGGGCTCTTGGTTCGTCGTTTTCTTTTATCCATCGGCGATAACGGATATTCAAACACTTTCCGACGAATTCCCGGACCTCGCGAGGCTCATGCGCCGTCCGGAGCCGCTTCAACCACCCATCACCATCTTGTCCGGATCCCAGGTGACTTGTTTTTTCCCGAAGTAACAGAGGTTCGACAACACCGCCGGGGCCGCCGCGCGAAAACCAAAGGCGGCGTCTTCCACCACCGGCTTGCGGCTGCGCACGGCTTCGATGAAATTGCGGTGATGCTCGCGGTGATCGGAGTAACCCTCGGGCGCCAGAAATTCCTCGGTGTTCCGCGCCTGCATCGTATCGGCCGACGGCGGCTGGTAGGGGTACTTCTGGCGGTACTGTTTCAGGAAGGCGGTCTGCGTGGCCTTGGCGAAGGTCTCGATGGTGTAGCCCGGCTCCCGTTCCGGCGGCATTCGCGCAACCGTCACGCTGTCGGCCACCGACATCACGCCTTCGCTGCCCACGAAGTGCACGCCGTAGTTTTCTTCGGTGCCGCATTTGAAATTCACCCGCAGCGCCAGCGTGAACGCCGGGAGCGAGGCGGTTTTCGGATACTCGTACAGGCCCAGCATCACGTCGGGCACGTCGCGTCCGTCTCTCCAGTAGCACAGCCCTCCGGCCGCCATGATACGCGTGGGTCCGAGGGCCCCGGTGATGAAGTGCAGTCCGCTGAACAGGTGGACGAACAAATCACCCGCCACGCCGGTGCCGTAATCCTGATAATTTCGCCAGCGGAACAACCGGATGGGCTCGAAGGGCCGTTCGGGAGCTGAGCCGAGAAACCGGTCCCAGTCGATGTTTTCCGGCGTCGCGTCGGGAGGAATGGAGTATTGCCACGCGCCGATGGCGGAATTGCGGTCCCACCACGCCTCTACCATGCTCAACTCGCCGATGGCCCCCGATTGCAACAGATCCTTGGCTTTTTTGAACACGATGGAACTGACGCGCTGGCTGCCGATTTGCAGGATGCGCCCGGTCGCCGTCTGGGCCTCCACCACGGGCATGCCCTGGTCGGGCTTCTGAATCATGGGCTTCTCGAGGTAGACGTCTTTGCCGGCGTTCATCGCATCGATAGCGATTCGCGTGTGCCAGTGATCGGGCGTGGCCACGATGACGGCATCGATATCCTTGCGGCTTAGAACTTCGCGATAATCCCGCGTGACGAACACGTCTTTGCCGTAAACTTCCTGAATGCGCGTGAGCCGGCCCTGGTAGACGTCGCTGGCAGCCACCAGTTTCACGCCCCCTACGGCAAGCGAAGCGCGCAAATCACCGTTCCCCTGTCCGCCGGCGCCGATGAGCGCGATGTGGACATCTTCATTGGCGGGCGTCTGGCCCCCCGCCGCGGGTATCCAGGCCAGTCCCGCGGCCGCGGAGGTTCCCTGCAAAAAATGGCGTCTTGTGGTGCTCATTCCGTGTTGATCCTTCGCTCCAACCTTAATACTTTACTCCAGCGCCGCGCGCGGAAGGTCCGTTGTTGGGACGAGGAAGGGAATTATGGGACTGGCTGCTGTCTACGAGGGTTCCGAGAAAACTGTCGCCCCGGTGGCGTTTAACTGGACTTGCTGGGCGAGGATTCCGCCGGTTTGGAATCCGTGTTGGCGGGCGGGGTTTTTTCGGACGACGCCTTTTCGGACGACGCCTTTTCGGGCGAGCCCGCGCTCTTTTCGTTCTTGCCGTTTGCAGCGCCGCTCTTGCCCGATCTTGCGTAGTCGGTGACGTACCAGCCGGAGCCCTTGAACCGCAGGCCCGCGGCGGAAATCAGCCGTTCAAGCGCTCCGCCGCAACCCTCGTGCACCGTCAGGGGCGCGTCGGAGAACTTCTGAATCACTTCCAGCTTTTCGCCGCACGACTGACATTTGTACTCGTAAATTGGCATGGCCTCGGCTGTTTTAATCCTCCATACGCTTCTGGGGGAGTCCGCGGCGTCCGGCTACTGGTGCGCCGGCGCGGCTTTATGCAATTTCCAACTGGCGGGCGTCGAGGTCAGCCAGTCGGGGTAGCCACCCGATGACGCCTGGGCCGCCTGCTTGACACCGCCCTTGAGGACCTCGATCGCCTTGTCGAGGATTGCGTCGCCGGGTTTCTGGCCCTTTTCCGGGGCAGCTTGCTGACCCTCCGGCGGAGCAGCCTCGATATCCTCTTCGTCCGCCGCGGCCCCAGTGACGTCGCTCACCAGCACTGTCGGCGTCACCCCCTCATTCTCAATCGCCTTCCCGTCAGGGGAATAGAATTTCGCCACTGCCATGATAACAGCGCCACCGTCGCCGGTGGAAAGCGTCTTTTGTATCGCCGCCCAGCCATACGTTTTTTCACCCACGATGTCGGCGCGCTTGGCGGCGCCCAACGCGGCGGCGGCCACTTCGGCTCCGTTCGAAGTGCTGCGGTTCACCAGCACGGCCAGCGGACCTGTGTAGACTGTGTTTGACGGGTTGGCCTGGAAATTCTTGCGGTCGTACTTCTGTCCTTCAACGTAGCCCAGGCTGCCTTTCTCGATGAACAGGTCGGCCAGGGCGATCCCCTCGTCCGGCTCTCCCTCGACGGCGCGGCGCAGGTCGAGGATGATTTTCTGGGCGCCCTGCTTGGTCAGCTCCTTCACCGCTTTCGCTACATCGGCCGTGCGCCCCGGCTCGGTGTCGTAGACCTGGACGTACCCGATGTTGTCTTCGAGCATTTTGTAGGACACTTTCGGAATGGTTATCATCGTGCGCACGATCTTCACCGGTTCGGGTTCGGGCTTGCGAAGTTGCAGCACCGTCAGCTCCACTTCGGATCCGGGATCACCCGACAGCAGCAGCTCGGCATAGGCGAGCGGCATGTCGCGGGTGGAGATGCCCTTGATCTTTTCCACGATGTCACCCGTGGTCAGGCCCGCCAGATCCGCCGGCGATCCGGGGATAGAGTCCACCACGCTCAACTCCGCTCCGTACCGCCGCGAGAGCACCAGACCGATGCTCGCCTTCCGCTCGTTCTTGCTGGCTACATACGTCTTCAACTGATCGGCGTTCAGGTAGCTGGCAAAGGGGTCCACCGACACCAGCAGGCCGTTGATAGCGCCCAAGGTGACGCTATTCATGTTCGGCTCTTCAACATAATCGCTCTTGATCCGGTGGAGAACCTCGGTGAATACCGAAAGGTGCCGGTAGGGATCTTCCGGGTCGCTCTTCTTGGCCATCACCGCGCCGGCCAGCAACGCGGCCATCAGCAAGGTGGAGAACGTGACGACAATCAGTCTCGAACGTCGGCTCATTGCAATGATTTCCTTCTTCGCCTCTCCGGACAGGCAGGGCCTGCTTACATCAAGTATATCAACAGGCTGCAAATTAAGATTGCGGCGGCCGCGAGGCGCCAGAAACTTCGGCCCCTGAGCCACCCGATCCGGAAGTCTTTTTCGTTTTCAATGACTTGCCGGTATCGGAAAAGCTACACGAAGCTGTTGTTTTAGATGCGCGCCAGGGGTGTTTGGCTACGGCTAAATTGCAGGCAGGGATGCGGGCTCGGAGTACCCTGGCCAGTGTTCGACTTCCACGGCTTGGGCGCGAACCGGATAGTCCGAGAAAACAGGCGTGCATTACCCGCGCAATCCGACCAGCCGGCGTGTCCGCGGAATTTCAACGCGGACAGCCACATAGCGCCGGTGCAAACGGTGGAAATTCTTTCGTGGCTGTCGCCAATCTGTGCAACGAACGGCTGGGAAGGCTTATCTCACATTTGGAGGAGGAGCATACGTACGGGGCATGGACGGCAAGAAGGCGCCAATCGCGGAAAAATACAGTCAGGACACGGAGGACACTATGATGACAATTCCAGCCACGCAACCAGTGGCAGCTAATAAAAACAAGGACCTCAGCGCCTATGGGCCGGCTCGCTCGACTATCAAAGGAACGCCCCTGAGCGCCGACGATGTGCGAAAGATCGACGCCTATTGGCGGGCCAGCCTCTACCTGTGCCTGGGGATGCTGTACCTCAAGGACAACCCCCTGCTGCGGGAGCCGCTCAGAGCTGGAACACCTGAAGCCGCGGCTGCTGGGCCACTGGGGCTCGGACGCCGGCCAATGCTTCACCTACATCCACTTCAACCGGCTGATCAACAAGTACGACCTGAATGCGATCTTCATCTCCGGGCCCGGGCACGGGGCGCCGGCGGTGCTGTCCCAGGCCTATCTCGAGGGGACCTACTCCGAGATATACCCGGACAAGAGTGAAGACCTGGCGGGGATGCAGCGGTTCTTCAAGCAGTTCTCCTTTCCCGGGGGCATCGGCAGCCACGCGACTCCGGAAACGCCCGGCAGCATCCACGAGGGCGGCGAGTTGGGCTACAGCGTCTCGCACGCCTTCGGGACGGTCTTCGACCATCCGGACCTGATCACGCTGGTGATGGTGGGCGACGGCGAGGCCGAGACCGGCCCGCTGGCGACCAGCTGGCACAGCAACAAGTTCCTCAATCCGATCACGGACGGCGCGGTGCTGCCGGTCCTGCATCTCAACGGCTACAAGATCAACAATCCCACGCTCCTGGCCCGCATCAGCCACGAGGAGCTGGAGGCGCTGTTCGTCGGCTACGGATACACCCCTTATTTCGTGGAGGGCAGCGATCCGGAGAGCATGCATCAGGCCATGGCCGCCACCATGGAACATTGCGTTCTGGAGATCCGCAAGATCCAGGACGAGGCGCGGCGGACCGGCAAGGCCTTCCGGCCGCGCTGGCCGATGATCATCCTGCGCAGCCCCAAGGGCTGGACAGCGCCCCGCGAAGTGGACGGGCACTACCTGGAGGGCTTCTGGCGGGCGCACCAGATTCCGCTCACGGACGTCGCCTCCAACCCGGCTCACCTGAAACTGCTGGAAGCGTGGATGCGCGGCTACAAGCCGGAGGAACGTTTCGACGAGCAGGGGCGGCTGATCCCCGAGTTGAAGGCGCTGGCCCCCAAGGGGACCCGGCGCATGAGCGCCAATCCGGTGGCCAACGGCGGCCTGCTGCGCCGGCCTCTGGACATGCCCGACTTCCGCAAGTTCGCCGTCGAGGTCAAGAACCCCGGACGGGACCGTGGCCGGAAATGTCCCCACGCTGGGCAACTTCCTCCGGGAAGTGATGCGGCTGAACATGCAGAACTTCCGCGTCTTCGGGCCGGACGAGACGCAATCCAACAAACTCGAGCGCCATCTACGAGGTCGGCAAGAAAGTCTGGCTGGGCGAGTATTTCCCGGAGGACGCCGACGGCGGCGAACTGGCCCCGGACGGCCGGGTCATGGAGATGCTCAGCGAGCACACGGTGGAAGGGTGGCTGGAGGGTTATCTCCTGAGCGGCCGGCACGGCTTCATCAACAGCTACGAGCCGTTCATCCACGTCATCGACTCGATGTTCAACCAGCACGCCAAGTGGCTGGAAAAGTGCAACGAGCTGCCCTGGCGGGCCAAGGTGGCGTCGCTCAACCTGCTGATCACCGCGCTGGTCTGGCGGCAGGACCACAACGGCTTCACCCACCAGGACCCCGGATTTCTCGACGTGGTCGCCAACAAGAGCCCCGAGCGTGGTGCGCATCTACCTGCCGCCCGATGCCAACTGCCTGCTGTCGGTGGCCGACCATTGCCTGCGAAGCATCAACTACGTCAACGTCATCGTGGCGGACAAGCAGGTGCACCTGCAGTACCTGGACATGGATGCGGCGATCGCGCACTGCACGAAGGGCGTCGGCATCTGGGACTGGGCCAGCAACGACCAGGGCGGCGAGCCCGACGTGGTCATGGCGAGCTGCGGCGACGTGCCGACCATGGAGTCCCTGGCCGCCACCGCGCTGCTCCGCCAGCACCTGCCCGACGTGAAGATCCGGTTCGTGAACGTGGTGGACCTGTTCAAGCTGGTGCCGCACACCGAACATCCCCACGGCCTGACGGACCGTGAGTTCGAGGCCCTCTTCACTTCCGACAAGCCGGTGGTCTTCAATTTCCACGCCTACCCGTGGCTGATCCACCGCCTCACCTACCGCCGGCCCGGCCAGCACAACATCCACGTGCGCGGCTACAAGGAAAAGGGAAACATCAACACGCCGCTGGAGCTGGCCATCCGCAACCAGACCGACCGCTTCAGCCTGGCCATCGACGCCATCGACCGGATGCCCCGTTTCCGGGAGACCGGGTCCGGCGTTCGCGAGGCCCTGCTCAACCAGCAGATCGCGTGCATGAAGCACGCCTACGAGTTCGGCGTGGATCCGACCGGACATCACCGACTGGAAGTGGTCCGCCTGAGTAACGCCTCGGAAACAGAGCCCGGCAAACAACCCGGACAGGAATCGGAGGGCCGCGATCCGCGTCATGCCGTGTTCGCTGTCGGGTATCGGCCTGGCTCGCTATCGCGACCGGAATAAACCGCCAGCGGCCTCGCCAGGCGTCGTCGGAATGACGGCACGCGGGCCACTGTTGAAGGTTTGGGGGAGTTCGAACCCGCGCGCGGGAAAGTCCCCGCCCGCGGCCAGGTACAGCACGGCAGAGGAGGCCATGAAAAATGCCCGAACCGTCCATCATTATCGGTGACGAGGCCCAGGAAAAAAGCGCCGAAGATCTGTTCGCCCGGTTGGACAGTAGCCCCCGCGGGTTGACCTCCGCGGAAGCCGGAAGCGCCTTGCGCAATATGGCCCGAACTCAATCGAAGAACACAAGGTCAATCCCATATGGAAATTCCTCGGCTATTTCTGGGGGCCGATTCCCTGGATGATCGAAATCGCCGCAATCCTGTCGGCGGTTGTCGCGGCACTGGGACGACTTGGCCATAATCCTGGTCTTGCTCCTGTTCAACGCGCTGGTGGGCTTCTGGCAGGAATACAAGGCGGCCAATGCCCTGGAGGCCCTGAAGAAGCAATTGGCCATCAGGGCCCGGGCGCTTCGGGACGGAGAGTGGCAGGAACATGCCGCCGAGCCAGGCTGGTTCCTGGGGACGTCGTTCGTCTGCGTCTGGGCGATATCATTCCGGCGGACGTCAAGCTCTTCGAGGGCGATTACCTGAGCGTCGACCAGTCGGCTTTGACTGGAGAATCTTTGCCGGTGAGCAAGAAGCCCGGCGACATCGCCTACTCCGGATCGGTGGCCAAACAGGGCGAGATGGTGGCGCTGGTGACCGGCACCGGCGGTGACACATATTTTGGCCGCACCGCCAAGCTGGTGCAAACGGCCGGCGCGCGCCTCCCATTTCCAGAAGGCCGTCCTGCAAATCGGCGATTACCTGATCTACCTGAGCGTGGCGCTGGTGGCCGTGCTCGTGCTGGTGCAGTTGGCACGTGGCGATCGCATTTGACCCTGGTTCAGTTCGCCCTGATTCTGACGGTGGCCTCCATCCCCGTGGCGTTGCCCGCCGTGCTCTCGGTGACCATGGCGGTGGGGGCCCTGGCCCTGTCGAAGATGAAGGCCATCGTCACCCGCCTTGAATCCATCGAAGAGATGGCGGGCATCGATATTCTGTGTTCCGACAAAACCGGCACCCTCACCCAAAACAAGCTGACCTTGGGCGATCCGCGTGACTTTCGCGGCCCGGATCCGCAGGAGCTGATCCTCTATGGGGCGCTGGCTTCCAAGGAGGAGGATCAGGACCCCATCGATCTCGCCGTGTTGGGCGGGACTGAAGGACAAAGAGGTCGCTACAAAGCTACACCAGGCTCCAATTTGTACCATTCGATCCCGTTCACAAAAAGACGGAGAGCACGATCAAGAGATTCGGAGAATCGCACATTCAAGGTGACCAAGGGCGCTCCGCAGGTCATCATGGGATTGTGCGGCCTGGACCCGGGCACGTCCGCCAAAGCGCCAGAAAGTGGTGGATGAATTGGCCGGCCAAAGGGTATCGTACCCTGGGCGTGGCCCGCTTCCGGCGGATCGACGGTGCCTGGGAATTTCTCGGCATGTTGCCGCTGCTCGATCCGCCGCGGGAGGACTCGGCGGCCACCATCGCCGACGCCAAGAGACACGGCATCGCGATCAAGATGGTGACCGGGGACGACGTGGCCATCGCCCGGGAGATCTGCCGGAAGGTTGGGCTTGGCGAGGACATCAACCTGCCACCGAACTCTTCAAGAAGGACGACGGATATCGAGCACTTGAGCGCGGAGGCCATCGACCCAGATCGAGAATGCCGCCGGGTACGCTCGGGTCTTTCCCGAACACAAGTACGGCATAGTCCGGGCCTTGCAGGCGCGGGCGCACATCGTCGGAATGACCGGGGACGGCGTCAACGATGCCCCGGCCATCAAGCAAGCCGATGTCGGCATCGCTGTGAGCGGCGCCACGGACGCGGCCCGGGCGGCGGCCGCTCTGGTCCTCACCGCCCCCGGGCCTTTCGGTGATTGTCAGCGCGGTTGAGGAAGCGCGCAGGATCTTCGAGCGGATGAACAGCTATGCCATCTACCGCATCGTCGAGACTATCCGTATCATGTTATTCGTGGTATTGGCGATGGTCTTTTTCAACTTTTATCCGATCACGGCGATCATGATCATCCTGCTGGCGTTTTTCAATGACGTCCCCATCATGGCCATTGCTTTCGACAATACCCGGGTCGATCCCAATCCGGTCAGTGGAAATGCGGCACGTTCTTACGATTTCCACGGCATTGGGCATTACCGGCGTGGCGGGAAGTTTCCTGATGTTGATCATCGCCAAGAACTGGCTCAAGCTGGACATCTCTGGGAAATCCAGACCTTTGTATTTCTGAAAATGGCGGTTGCCGGGCATTTTACCCTTTTCGTAACTCGCACCTTCCGTAAGTTCTTGGCAAAAGCCATACCCCGCGCCGATACTTCTATGGTCCGCAATCGGCACCAAGGTGCTGGCCACGCTCTTCGTGGTGTATCCCTTCGGCCTCATCACCCCGATTCACTGGCGCGCCGCGGGGATCATCTGGGCCTACTGCATCGTCTGGCTCTTCATGGGTGACCTGACCAAGTTGGTGGTTTTAAGGCACCTGGAAATGAGCGCCCCCGGCACACTGGCTTTCTGCGGATGGCGAAGCAGTGGCTTCACTCCTGACCTGGTATGGCCGGGACCAAACAGGCGAACAGGATGAGGCCGCCGGCCGGTGCTCAGAGTTGGTCCACTCGCCAGGCCCGCGGCCGTCCACTGAGGCACACCAAGAGCCAGGAGGGCGGCCTGCTGCGACGAGTTCACTAAAACGAGCCGCCGTAAACTTCCGCCCCTGAGCTATCCGATCCGGAAGTCTTTTTGGTCTTCAGTGAATTGCCGGTATCGGAAAAGCTACACGAAGCTGCTCTTCCAGATGCGCGCCAAGGGTGTTTGGCAACGGCTAAAATCATACTGTGGGTTCTGGGGCTTGGCGGCCCACTGCGGATTTGACTTCCGCGGCATGGGCGCAAGTGGTACAGTCTGAGGAAACTGCCATGAGTGACCCTTACAATCTCACCAGCCGGCGTGCCTTCGTCGGCGGTTTTCTGGGAGCCGGTCTGCTGCTTGCAGCCGACAGCGGAACAAAGACGCTTCGCCGATCGCAAATCTCTGCCATCACCGACGAAATCGCCCGAACGCCTGCCGACGCCATCGCCTTTGCCCACCAGTATGGGCTGAAGTGGCTGGAAGTTCGCAGCGTCCCGGGCGCTCGACAATCCTACGCCTCGATGGGGGTCGAAGACGCCAAGGCGGCCGCCGCGCAGTTTGCGGAAGGCGGGGTGAAAATCTCTTTCTTCGATTCGCCAAACCTCAAGATCTGGTTGCCCGGGACGACGCCCGCTATCTGGTCGAAACAGAGTCCGGACCGCGTGGCACAGCGGCGCGAACGGGACCAGGCCGCTTTCGACCGCCGCGTGGCCGATCTCGAAGAGGTCATCCGCAACGCGCACATTCTCGGTGTGGACAAGGTTCGCGTTTTCACGTTCCTGCGCACCGAGGAGCCCGAGAAAGAGTTTCAGAAGATCGCCGATGCTCTCGGCCCACTGGGAAACATAGCCCAGCGCGAAGGCATCAAGCTACTGGTTGAAAACGAAGCCTCCTGCAACGTCGCCACCAGCGCCGAGCTGGCCGGTATCATGAAACTGCTGCCCGAAAAACCGTTCGGCCTGAATTGGGATCCCCACAACGCCATGCGCTACGGCGAGAAGCCGTTTCCGGACGGGTTCAACCTGTTGCCCGAAAAGCGCATCCTGAACGTGCAGATCAAGGCGCGGTCGATTCTTCCGGAGTACACCGACTTCATCGACTGGGACGGAGTGTTCAAGACCCTGGCGAAGGACGATTACCCCTATTGCGTCGGGCTGGAAACGCACATTTTCGGCGATAAGCAAATTGCGACTTCGCACGAGTGCATGAAGGCGATCCTGCATCTCGTCGAATCCTGATCGCTCACCGGCGCGGATGCCGGTGGCGCCTGACACAGCCAGGAATGGCCGTGCCGGTGGCGTCCCAGTGCCTTCGGGCGGCGCATCAGTCTTTTAGGTGTTTCCGCACAAAGTCGACGACGGTTTGCGCATTGTTCGCGTGGTTGCGGCCGAGGATCAGCCGAAAGACCTGTGAGCGCCGCAACAGACGCCTGGCGTTGCGCAGGCGCGATACTCCGATCCATGCTTTTGCCCCCAGCTCCAGCGCGTTGCTGCGCAAGAGAAATTCCAGCCCCTGAAACAGGCCGAGACCGATGGCGCAGTTCGCGATCATCGAGCGGTATGTCTCGACGGTTCCGACTGGCTCGATGCGGCACGCCGGAGCCAGACTGCGGTAGCCCAGGAAGACGATACCGGGATCCGCGTACGGTCTCACCCGCGACGCAAACTGCGAGTAATTCAACAATAGTTTCGGCCCAAATTCCATGCGGTGAATCACGCGCGTGTGCTCCGGGGGGAATTCACTGTCAACTCCCGGGAGAAGACCGATCCGGAGTGGGAAGGCGTGCACCCGGCCGTCGCGCGAGATGATCGGTGAGTCGTCGGAAAGGAAATCGAACTCCGGGCACTTGAGCAGTTCCCAGGCAAGTGTGCTCTTCCCTCCTCCCATCGGGAGGACTGCGAGAATCGCCTTGCCATGATAGGCGAGGGCCATGGCATGAATGCGGTGCATGTGATGGAAATCCAGATACTGCCCGATTTGGGAGAGCAAGAACAGGTAGGTGGCTTCGTAGAGCAAATCGTCGTCGAGCGACTGGATGCGAAACGACCGTTCCCGGCGATCGAAGATGGCCAGCGCCCGGCCACTGTAATCGATGAAGGTTTGTTGATTCTCGCTGAGAGAAATGTTCCTCGGCGTGTAGATAGACGCGGCGCGCTGGGGAACATTATCGTAGACTGGCGCCTGCGGGCAAAGGACGACTTTCAGCGGCCGGTCGACGGCTTCCCGCCGGAAGAACGCGAAGTCTTCCGCCAACATCTCCAGCGCCGGATCGCGGGAGGGTCCGGAAAGAACGAAGGAGAAACCGTATGCGTCGAACGCGATGACGCAATGGCCTGGGTGTTCTTCAAAGTTACTCTGTGACAACCAAACCACTGTATCGTAATCTTCCCGAGAGCGGATCTGGCGGCGGCGTCGCGGGTCGCCTCGGATATTCCGTGCTCATTGTTGGCGCGCCCATAATCCCACTGCGGGGTTCCGGTGATTTCGCAAGTGTTGCTCAGAAAGCCCGGTTCTCCCGCAACACCGGAAGACCTGTCGCCAGTACCTGCTCGATGATCTCGCCGGCGCGGCGCAGCCCTTTCGCTTCAGCGATTACCCTCTGAAATCGTCGAGCCGACTGGCGAAAGGATTTCTCTTTCAGAACGGTTGCGATTGCGCTGCGCAGACGTTCGGGTTCGCAGACCGCCGCGGGAACGCGCAAGCCCGTTCCCGTCCATTCAATTCGCGCCGAGACCCCGGGCTGGTCGTTCGCGATTGGAACGGCAACCATAGGGACTCCTGCAGCCAGACATTCGAGAGCCGAATTCATACCGGCGTGGGTAACCATCAGAGCGGCTTTTGGAAGAATTTCCAATTGCGGTGCGAAGGGCACGACCAGCACATTCTCAGACGGTTGGGCGAGGAATTCCGAAGCGTCCGCCCCACCCAGCGAAAGGACGACCTGCACATCCAGGCCCGACGTTGCCTTCGAAAGGGCTTCGTACAGATGCCGATTCCGGTTCTGCGTGGTGCCGAAACTGGCGTAGACAATCGGCTTCCCGCTCAGCAGTTCCCAGGGAAACGGGGTGGGCGGACGCCGGGCGGCCTGCGTGAAGGGCCCCGTGAAGTGAAAACAGGCAGGTAAGTTCCGCCTGGGAAACTCGAACTCCGCGGGCTGCTGGGTGATCTGTGCCAACTCCGACCAGAGGTTGTCATAGCTGAACGGACCCAGCCCGGCCTTCACCCGATACTCGCCGATGTAGTCGCGGAATGGCTTGCTGGTCGCGAGCACCGTTTCATTGGAACGGCGGTCGCGCTCCAGAACCGCGGCGTCGTCCGTATAAGGCTCACCGCTAAACCCGGGGACGCCGTCCTCTCTGTGCATCATCAAGGTGACAATCACCGTCACGAAGGGCGCACCCATTTGCGCCGCCAGCGTCGCTGCCGCATAGTCCAACTGATCTACGATCCACAAGTCCAGCTTCGCCCGCTCGATCGCAGGACGCGCTTCGGCAAACAAAGCCTCGGCCTGAAGCGTCAGAATGTCCAGACTGGCCCGCGTAGCCTGCAAGCCCTCGAGGCGGCTCATCTCGCGATACTTTTCCTCAAACGTGCCGGGCGGGCAAAGCGACCCGCCAAATGCCTCGAAGCGGAACCCGCGCCGCCGTACTTGTTCGGCAAAGTCGGGCAGGTGGAAGAAGATGACCTCGTGACCCCGCGCGGCCAATTCGGAAGCGAGTCCGGAAAACGGATTCAGATGACCCGTCAGCGACAGGCAGAAAGCTCCAATACGCGCCATAGCTCGAAACCTAACAGATCCTCTCTTCGAGTTTTCAAGTCAGCCCAGTAAGATGCTGTCTTCCGAATAGAGCGATTCCTGAAGTTTCCGGTTCTCGCTGTGCAAAAGGCCGTACTCCGTGCGGTAATACTCGTCGGCAGGCGATGTCCCGCCTGGAATTGCCAGATTCTTCTCCCGTGGAAGCGCCGGAGGCGGTTCCCCACGATTCAGCCACTCAAGAGCGTGACGGATGCACACAGTAGGCGCCGCGGGCGGCGACGGCCTGGGAGTTGCAAAGCCGGAAAGATAAAGAAAGCGATTGTGACAATAATAGCGGCAATCTCGCACGAATTCCTCAACGCTCGGAGGCTGCATGCCGAGACTCAACAACTCAGGCGGTAATGTCCAATAGAGAAAAGCGTTCTTGAAGTGCAGGTACAAGTCGAGCGCCTCGGGCGTGCAGGGAAACGCCCCTGGCGCGAAAGCCTCCGGCGGCAGCGGAGAGCCTGCGTGAGGCAGAACGACGAAGAGCCGGTGCAGCCAAAGGGGAGCGATAGTTGCCTCAAAAATAATTGGCTGGCGAAGCCGGCGCAGCTCAGGCAGCCGCGAACGGTGAAGGCGGTCCGCCAATCCAAAGACGAAGCGCGTCGCGGACTCCGGTTCGTTCAGCCGTCCGGTCGAGCCATCGCCTTCCGTCTCGCGCGAGCCGACTTCCATATCGCTGCGCAACAGATACGGCTCCGGAATCAGCCCTTCGGCGGTGGCATAGGCGTTCCAGCACTCGAGCGCGGTTTTCCAGACATTGCGAGGATTTCTGCACTGGACCGATATCGCGAAGAACCACTCCACCCAGAGCAGGAACCGGGAAAGCGCGTGCTCCGGATTGACCCGATCAAGCGGGAATGTAACAGGTTTACCGCGAAGCAGCTTCGCGCTGCGCCGTGTAATCGAGCCCCAAAATGTGTCGGTTCGCGCCATTTTCGGGATGCCATCCGGCTCATACACCTCAATGTGGCTCAGGGCCGGATTGACCAGCCGCAAGCGCCGCACATTTCGGTACAGCGACGCGATCTTCGCTCCATCTCCGGCGGCTTCCCAGCCGATCACCATCAGCAGGTCGATGTCGCTGCGGCCGAAGCGGACCTCGCCGGTGGCAACGCTGCGGTGAACGAGAATACTCTCCGCCGAAGCGGAGGAGGCGAGCAAATAAGCTGAAGCCTTTGCCGATTGACGATAGATAGCCGCAGCAAGATCCCTTGAAAGCCGGCGCATGCCGGAAATCAGTCTAACACGTAGCGACCATCTCAAAACGGATTCCGCTGAACGGAGTCTCCCAAGCAGTAGCCACAGGATGGCAGCGAGGCGCCCGGCATGCAGGCCGGGCTGGCCAGACCATTGACAAAAGGCGGTGCGTGTTGTTTAATCAGATTGCTACCCTAGCGAGCTTAGTATATGGCAAACTCAAAATCCGCCCAGTCCGCCCTTGACGTCCTAATCCTTACAATCCTCGGCCGCCGCGGCCCATCGCACGGTTACGGGATTGCCAACGCCATCCAGCAGATCTCCGACGAGGCGCTCCGGGTGGAGGAAGGTTCGCTCTATCCCGCGCTCCACCGAATGGAAGAGGCCGGGTGGATCGCGGCCGAATGGGTGGTTACCGAGAACAAGCGCCGCGCGCGAATTTACCGCATTACGCGGGCGGGGACGAAGCAGCTCGCGGCTGAAACGGAGAGCTGGAACAGCTTTGCGGCCGGTGTGGCGCGCGTGCTCCGCCACGCGTGATATCGGCTGGACGTGAACCTGGGAGGGACATCATGTCCTGGCTTACAAGACTCAAGAACACACTAAGCCCGCGCCGGCTGGACGTCGACCTGGCGGATGAGATGCGCGACCACATCGAGCGCCGCGCCAGGGATTTTGAAGGTGAAGGCCTGAGTCGGTCGGAGGCCCGGCGTCAGGCGGCCCTTTCCTTCGGCAATGTGACCGGCTATTGCGAGAAATGCCGCGAGCTCAGGCTTTGGGCGGAGCTCGAAGGCACATTCCAGGACGTCCGCCACGCTTGGCGCGGCCTGCTTCGGAATCCGGTCTTCGCCGTCACCGCCATCGCCTCGCTCAGCCTGGCGATCGGAGCGAACACGGCGTTTTACTCCATTGTCGACGCCGCCCTGCTGCGGCCACTGCCCGTGCCGCAACCCGATCGTCTGTTCACCTTGGTGACGCCTGAAGGTGACAACTCCGGGGCCCCGGTGTCCGGTGGGGTCGATGCTTTCAGCTACCCGCTTTATGAGCGGCTCCGCAGCGCGGCCGGCAATTCGGCGCAGCTAGCTCTTTTCGAGTCGCCGAATCGCGTGGAGGCGCGCGCCGCGGACGCCGATGCGCCGTACGAAAAGGTGACCGGGCAGTATATCTCTCCGGATGCCTTCGATATTCTGGGCGTTCCGCCGGCGCTGGGTCGGCTGCTCTCGCCAGCCGAGGATCGCTTCCCCGCTGCGCGCCGGGTGGTGGTGCTGAGCCATGAATACTGGACGCGCCGGTTCGCCGCAGACCCGCGCATCATCGGGCAGAGATTCACCCTGGACGGCAGGACGTATTCCATCCTCGGTGTTGCGCGCAAAGGGTTCTCCGGCGTCGAACCGGGCAAGTTCGTGGATGTCTGGCTGTCCATCGCATTGACCGACCCCGACATTTTCACCAACGCCGAATTCCGGCCCTTCCGCCTGATGGGACGTCTGGCGCCGGGAGTGACACCGGAACAACTGGCGGCGCGTCTGCAGCCTGCGTTCCACCATCACCAGGAAGCCAGAATCGATTCTGGAACAGCGATGCCTCCCGCGATGCAAAAACAGCTCCGCGAGATGGCAATTCACGTCGGTCCCGGGGCCACCGGGGTTTCCCCGTTTCGGCGGACTTTCTCGCGCCCACTATGGATCTTGCTGGGCATATCCGCTTGTATTCTTCTGATCGCGTGCACCAATGTGGCCAGCCTGCTTCTGGCACGGTCAACCGCCCGATCGGGGGAAATGGCCCTTCGTGTTTCCCTGGGAGCCGGGCGGGCACGCCTGGTGCGCCAGCTTCTTACCGAGAGCTTGCTGATCGCCTTGCCGGCGGGCTTATGCGCGTGGGTTCTGGCCAACCTTGCCGCGCCGGCGCTGGTCTCGATGGTTTCGAAAAAAAACGACCCCGTGCGCCTCGACCTGATGCTCGATTCACACGTGTTGTTGTTCTGCGCGGCCATCTGTGCCGTCTCCACCCTGTTGTTTGGCGCGCTGCCGGCGTGGCAGGCGACCAGCGCGCGGCCCATGCTCGCGCTTCGCCATTCGAGCGGACAGGCAGGCCGCCTGCGCTTGGGGCGCCTGTTTGTGGGAGTTCAGGTGGCCTTCGCTTTCTGTCTGGTAACCGGAGGAACCGGATTTCTTTTCAGCCTGCGCAACCTGGACGCGGTCGACCCCGGGTTCGACCCAAACGGCGTCACCGTAATGACGATAAACAACACCCCCCTGAGGGACCGCCAGTTGACCCTCCTTCAGGAGCTGCAAGCCCGTGTCGCCGCTCTGCCCAATGTGCAGGGGGCAGCCACCGCCTGGATGGCCGTATTTTCCGGAGCAAGGCGCGCGCAGCGAGTGGCTCTTCCGGGCAAAGCGCTATCGGACGAGGAGGAGACGTTCTACCGCGTATCGCCCGCCTACTTCAAGACGCTCCGCACACCCTTGCTCAGCGGACGTGATTTTACCTTCCGGGACAATGACGATGAGCCTGTGCCAAGCATTGTCAACCGCGCTTTCGCGAGAAGGTATTTCGGAAGCGAATCCGTGCTTGGCAAGGAGTTCCGGCGCGATGACGGTGTGCGTCACCAGATTGTCGGCCTGGCCGCAAATTCGCACTTTGGCGACCTGCACACCGGGCCGGCGCCCATCGTCTACATGCCCATGAAACCGCCACAGTCTTACACCTTGTATGTGCGCTCGACGCTTGACCCGGGCTCGGTGGCCAGGATGGTGGAACGCGAGGCACAAGCGCTCGGACCGGAAGTGAGGGTCAGAGACGTCATCACGCTAGAGACACTGGTGGGAAACACGATTCTCAAAGAGAAACTGCTGGCCGGTATTGGCGGGGCTTTTGCTTTCCTCGGACTCGCTTTGGCCGCGATCGGTTTGTTTGGGCTGTTGAACTACTCGGTGACCCGCCGGACCAAGGAGATTGGTATTCGCGCCGCGCTGGGAGCGGAGCGATCGACCCTTTACGGAGTTGTGCTGAAGGATTTGCTGGAAATGATCGCCGCGGGATTGGCCGTCGGGATGGCCGCTTCCATCGCGCTGATGCATTTCGCGCGGAGTTTGTTATTTGGAATCCAGCCTCTCGACCCGCTGGTCATCGGCACCGCGACCGCGGTTTTCCTCGGCGCGGCGGTTGTAGCGGGCGGTTTGCCGGCCCGGCGCGCTGCGTCGATCGATCCAATGCTGGCGCTGCGGGATGAATAACGTAATGTACGGGGGCCGACGAGATCACTGTTTTCGATTGCTCATTTTCAAGAGACGGCAAGAGCGAAACGCGAAACGCGGAATGGGACAACCCGCTGCGACAGGTTGGCGGTCTCCGTCGCTTCTTCGAGACTAGCGGCCGCCTATTGCTTCGGCGAACTATCCTTGGTGTTCGATCTTCCACCCGGTTTGAAAAGGGAGTTGAGGACGTTGTCCACACTTTCTGGCAGAGGTGGAGGGACCGATTCCGGGACGAAGGAACTGGCGAGACGCTTTTCTCCGTTCTGCACCGCGATCACCCAAACCGTCTTCAATGGGACGTGGCTGTCGGAGCTGAACGAGATGGTCCCGGTGACGCCCTGGAAGTTCCGGGTATGCTCGAGGGCTTCGAACAGTCCCCCCTCGTTCCGGGCCCGATGCAGAATGTCAAGCACGAGCCGCGCGGCGTCATAGCCAAGTGCGGCGAAAGCGTCCGGCGGTGGGACCCCGTAGGCATCGCGATACGCGGCGAGGAACGCCTTGGCCTCCGGGGTGCCAGTCTCCTCCGAGAGCCAGGCGTGAGTTGTGAACCAAACGTCGTTGGTCGGGCCAAGATTCCCCTCGAGAAGCTCGGGCGTATCCAGCCCATCGCCGCCGACGATGGGCGCAGTAACGCCAGCGGCACGTAGTGAGCTTACTATGTCTCCGATGCAGTCGGGAAGGCCCGCGAGGTAAATGAAGCTCGGCCGCTGCAAAAGATTTTCCACCTGCCGGCCCAAAGCGGTGATATCGCACCCACCGTTGTAGGAGGCGTCCATGACCACGTTGCCTCCCAGTTCCTCAAAACGCTCCCGGAAGTAGCGGGGCAAGGTTCGCGAGTATTGAGAGGTGGAGTCCCAAACGATAGCCACCGAGTCTCCGAATTGTTGTTCGCCGAACTCCGCGGCGGCCGCCCCCTGGGTGTTGTCCCCGAACGGTACCAGGAAGATCCTGTTACCGACCACGTCCGGAAGCGCGGGATCGGTTGCTCCGATGGACAGGAACGGCACCTTCGCACGCTGGAAGAAGGGTCCGGCAGTCAACACCGAGCCGTTGTCCGTGAAACCGGCGCCGAGCAACACGCGCGGAGCGATGTCTCTGGCGGCCGATTCAGTGGCCTCTGGATCCGACTTTGTGTCGATGAGAGAGGAGAAGAGGATGGTCCTCGCGTTTGCACCTTGCTCGAGTCCGAGCACGAATCCGTTCATAGCAGGCCGACCGAGGCTTGCCTGGGCTCCTTGGAGGTCCAGCATTGCGGCCACCCGCACCGTCTCCGTGTGTTGGTCTTTAGCGTTGGCGGCCACGGCCGGATTGATCCCAAACCAACTGACCGCGACAACCAGCACGGTTACCGATTCCGGATAATTCATTGATATCCTCCTCCAGGGGATTGTCTGGGTATGGATAAGCGCGCTCGATCGGCTCTTCAATCACCCTAGCCACAGTGAGCTGCACCCAGATCCCCGCCGAATGGCAAGTGATCAAAGTTTTCTCCAGCTTAGCTTGTTCTGTCCCCCGACGAGAAATCCCACATCACCCGGCTGCGTTGCAAGGGGCAACCGGGGTAGCCTGCTGCGACGGGTTGGCAAAATCCACGAAAGTGGCTCTGACGTGTTCGGTGGTTTTGTATTTCCCACCACCTGTTTACCCAAGTTCCGTTGCTTCACGCCCGCGACGCTTGCGCCGCAACGACCGTAATTCCGCCGCGTGCGCCGCAGGCGCTACGGATTGTCAGCCCAGGATTGCACCTCCAGACGCTATCCCGGGTCACCCGTCAATCCAATGAGAACCCGGAACGGGTTCCGGAACCAAGGCCCGATCCGGACGTGCAGTTCGTTGAAATCCACGCGATGACCTGGCCATGTGGACGCGAACCGCAGGTACGTCGACCGGTCGGCGGCCGTGAAAAACACGCGCTGGGTGGCGTGATGGGGCAGTCCGCGCAGCACACGTCGAGCATTCCGGGGTATCTTATTAAATTGAATTAGTGCTGCGACCGGCCAGGAACTCTCTCCAAAAACTAGAAACCAGGGAAGTTGGCAGAGCCGTCTGCCACCTTCACTGATTTCGCCAACCCGTCGCAGCAGGCTCTCCTGGTCGCCCGAAACTCCTTGGTCGAATGCACGATCACTCGGAGCGGCGGCGGCGGACCAAGTTCGAGCCAGGCGCAGGCCGTACGCACGCGGAAGACGAGCGCGGTGCCACACGAGTTCGGGCTCAATCAAATGCTTTCTGCCGCGCCCTGTATGAAGCCCAGGAAGGCCCCGACTTCGTCCGATGTCTGGTTGTATGTCCCGTCCACCTTCGAAACCAACGGAGAGATTTTCTCCCACCGCATGAGAGCAATGGACGCTCCACGAAAGAGGTGCCTGAAAGCAAGGAACTCGCCCAAGGCTTCAACGAGCGCGGGTGAAATCACCGCAGGCCGTCTGGAAGTTTCCTTTGACATTTGGTACAGCAGGTCCTTGTGCCATGAATCTGACGACGGCATCTGCTTGTCCCACTCCATGGCAATGAGCTTCAAAATCTTCTCGATTTCCGTGTAATAAGGAATTCAACATCGCGCAGGCGGCAGCCGTCTCGATAACACCGACGGTTGCGTCCCCCGGGGTGGCGGCCAAAAGGCTCAACTGCCCTCGGACGGTGGCGAGTTCTTCAAGACCCAATCGAATCTTGACCGCGAGATCAGGCGACACGGACCAACTCCCCACTGCCCAGGAGATACTTGACAAGAGGTGTCGGATCGTCGAGATCCACGAGATCAACTGGCCTGCCCAGGAGGTCTGAAGCTTTACTGACTGCGGAAAAGTAGATTTCTGACGGCAGTCCTCTGACTGCCAGGTCGACATCAGAGCCCGCGCGCAACTCGCCTTTGGCCGCCGAGCCAAAAATGAACACATGCGTGGCGCCCATGCTGCGCAACAGGGTCGCAGCGGCTATGACAGCGCTTTGTTCAATGGAGCCGGCAGCCATTCTTCTCCCCTGATCCCGCCGTGCCAATAGCTGGATTCTACTCGGTCTGACTATGCCACGGCCACGCCGATCTGATCGTTGCGGAGTGCGGCCGGTGTCCGCAACCCGGATTGTGTGCATAATTCAGGTAGGGTGCTTCTGCCGCAAAGCTCAAGCTGAAGATCGAGGAACTGCCATTGTACATTCTCATCGCCCTGGACGGCTTGGCCCTGCTGGTCGCGGGCATCGTGTTCTTCAATCATGTCTCGCGCGTCCGGTCGGAAGGCAGCGTTCAGAAAGTGCGCACGGTGCCGGCAGGCAGTCCCGGTCGCCGGTCGCGAAATGCAGTTACGGCGCGGATATCGTGTTTTGGGGAGGGGGAGTAATCTCGCAAAGGACGTTGCCGTTCGGCGCGCCGAACAGGTTCGCAAGGAGGTGCTGCGGGTTTGCCTTCACCTCTATCCACAACGTGCAGGCCAAAACTGCGGTGGAGAACGGGATTGCGATGATCAATGCCGTCCACGAGTTCCATGGCGGTAAAGCCTCAAACGGAACCATGGAGATACGCTAATGGCGAATGGACCCTTGAAAGAAGATGCAATCCGCCGGTACCAGACCGACGGATATGTGATGGCGCGTGGCATGTTCGATGCGGAAGAAATCGACTTCCTCCGGCGCTCGGCAAAAGAAGACAAAGCTCTGGACGATCACGCGTACGGCCGGGCCGATTCGGAAGGCGGCACCGTCAGGCTCGCGCTTTGGAACTACCCGGGCGATGGCATCTACGGCATGTTTGCCAGGTGCCGGTCCGTGGTGGACTCGGCTGAGATGTTGCTCGGCGGCGAGGTGTATCACTACCACTCGAAAATGATCATGAAAGAACCCAAGGTCGGCGGCGCCTGGACCTGGCACCAGGATTACGGCTACTGGTATCAGAATGGCGTTCTTTTTCCCCTTCTGTGCAGCGTCTCAATCGCGGTGGATCGGGCCACAAAAGAGAACGGGTGCTTGCAGGTCTTGCGAGGATCTCATCGGGCTGGAAGGATCGACCACGTTTTGGCCGGCGACCAGGCCGGGGCCAACCTGGAGCGCGTCAACGAGCTCGGCAAGCGCCTGGAACTCGTGCACGTCGAAATGGAGCCAGGCGACGCCCTGTTCTTCGACTGCAATCTGCTGCATCGCAGCGATCAGAACCGCTCGGTCGATCCACGCTGGTCTCTCATCTGTTGCTACAACGCTGCGCGGAACGACCCCTATAAGGAATCGCACCATCCCCGATATACGCCGCTGAGCAAGGTGGACGATTCCAGGATCAAGGCCGCCGGACTTGCCAGAATGGCCGGCGCTGAATCGGACATGGCATGGCTGAATCCCAAAGACGATTCGAGCGCGGCCAGCCTCTCGACCAAGAAGAGCTCCTGATTCTACGGAGCGGAAACTCTGTATGGCAAAGGGCAAAGTGGGCAAAGTGTCGGCAAAGTGTCAGCCTGATGCGACGGGTTGGCCAAATCTGCGAAGTGGACAGACGG
>CAWEOG010000036.1:0-234042 GCA_963810595.1 Bryobacterales bacterium
TGATCGCCTCCCCTATCAGTCAACGGCTCCAGATAGCCGGAACAAAGCCCTCTCCCCGTAAAATGCGAGGCTAATTCCAGCCAAACATATTTGAAATTTTGAAACCACCGGTCGTCGGTCGGATGATCTTGTTGTCAAGCCGAGAACAGGAGACGACGACCGATGGAGACATTCGCAAAGCGGTTTGGCAGCCTGCTGGTTTTTGTATACCATTGCTTCGACCGTATTGTCATCAACGGATATCTGAGCAATCTGTCGCGGCCGGAACAGGCGGACTACTTCTTCCGGCAGGTTCTGGGCGTTCCGGTGGTGAGCAAGGGAGTGCTGAGCCGCAGCTCGTCGAAGACGTTCATCAGGAAGACGACGTGTCTGATGTCACAGTACCGGCTTGAGAGTCATCTGCCACTTCGGCCCGGGACAATTGAGGTTTCAGGGCCACGCGCATCCGGCAAGGTTCATTGATGGTTAGAAACACGGGCGCGAACCCCGCGTATTTCAAAAAGAAGCCAGGCCGATCGGCCCTCTGGCAACTTTCAACGCCGCGCACGGGCCTTCTCGTTGATCGGGGAAGATCCCAGTCTCCAACCGGACTCGCTCTTCATCGAACCCGGCGGTATGCCGGCTGACGAAGCTGTCAGAAAACGATTCTTCGCTGAAGCCGACTCTACGCCTGCCCCAAGGAAGTGACCTGTTCTGCCGTCCCTCAGCGGGTCACGCCTGGAATACCGCGTATCCGGACAGAACCGGGTAGTGGCAGAGTCGCCGCCAACACGGGAGCTTTCCAGCCGACCCCTGCAACCGAAACTGTTATCAGAAACTTCCGCCGCTACCGTTAAGCCACGGTATTTGTCCGCGGCACCATCCGCCGCGGCTTATCGGCGAAGTTCGATCCCAACGTCGGCTTGGCCCGAGGCGCTGCTCTCAACCGGTTACGAATCACTCTCCGTCAGGTTCATCTTCTGGAGCAGCGCTCGGGCACGGGGATCGGTTCGCAGTGGCGCGAAGTCCGGTGAAGAAACGAAGTAAATCAGATGGGATCGCGCTCTTCTATCGCCTTCTCAACCCACTGCAACGCACGCCACATCGCCGAGCCCGAGCGTCGCCATTGCAAGTGTGCCCGCGGGAACGGGCCGCAGTAACCTTTTTTCCACTAGCCCGGCGACAAAACGTTCGGCATCGGCGCGGCGTCCCCCGCAACGTGGCTCGACTCAGGTATCCCACTGGATAGAACTCGCCCAGGGCCAACGGCACACCCTTTCCAGCAAGGCGACTCCTTCTTCGTGCCGTCCCATCCGGGAATACGCCTCACCCTGGATGCAATGGGCGGCCGCGAACCCGGGATCCAGTTCCAGCATCTGCAACGCTTGTTCCACGGCGCGCTCATACTCGCCGCGGAACAGAAGTCTTTCCGCACCGATTTGCCTATAGAGCACGAAGAGCGGGTCCAGTTCCACGGCACGCAGCGCGCTTTCCAGGGATTCCTGACTGCGCCCCAAGGGCATCAGCACCTGGCTCCGCCATAGGTAAGCCCGCGCCGAGGACGGGTTTAGTCGCACAGCGGTATCCATCCGGCTGACGGCCTCGGCCCACTTGTATTCGCTCCACGCCCCAGTGAACCCCATCGCAGCCTGGCCGTCGGCGAACTCGGGATCCGCCGCCACCGCTGGCAACGGAGCCTCCCTGGCTTTTGGCCACAACTCATTCGGTCGCTCCAGACCAAAGAAACACTTCGCGATGTATGTTCAGCCAGTTGCACCCAAGCCGGAGCATGGCCGGGTTCGAGAGCCACCACCTGCTCCAGATAGGCCTTGGCCTTTCCATTTCCGCCTTGGAAAAGAAGCGATGAGAGAGATGAAAGATACCCCTCAAATACAAAAAAACTTGCACTTCGGGATCGTCTGTGTAACGTTTTACGGAGCGGCTGGCCGGATTCGCTCCAACTGGACCTTCAACTTCTCCACGATCGCTTGGGCGATCTCGTCCTGAATGTCGAACACATCCAGCATTTCCCGGTCGTAGCGCTCCGACCAGAGCTGGGATTCATCCGCCACGTGGATCAACTGCGCCGAGACGCGAATGCGGTTGCCGGATCGACGGACGCTACCGTGCAGCACACTGGAAACGTTCAGAGTTTTGCCGATTTCCTTGACGGCGTTCTCGCGTCCGTGAAACAAGAACGTGGAGGCTCGCGCGATCACGCGCAACCCGGGAACCGTTGTCAGAGCGTTCAGGATCTCTTCCGCCAGGCCGTCGCTGAAGTATTCGTTTTCTTTGTCCGAGCTGAGATTTGCGAACGGCAGAACCGCAATCGACGGCTGAGGTTGCGGCGTCCCGGCTGGGTGCTTCGCTGTCGTCTGTCCTACGGCCTGCAATGCGGCCCTAACCTCGGACATCGATTGAAACCGCTCGCCGCGTTGTTTGCGAAGGCAGCGCCGGACGATCTCCGCCACTTCCGCGGGAGCACCCAGCGGAGCCGGCTCATCCCGGAGCACGGCGCTCAGAATGCTGGTGACCAATCCGCTAAAGCTCGCCGCCCGCTCACCAGCTCATACAGCACCGCGCCGAAGCTGAAGATATCGGAGCGCGCATCCAGGGGTTTGCCGCGGGCCTGTTCGGGCGACATGTAGGCGGCGGTGCCGGCGATGGTGCCTTCGACGGTCTGCGTGGCGTCGGAATCGGAATCCTTGAGCAGCTTAGCCAGCCCGAAATCGAGCAGCTTGGCCGAGCCCTTCACCGTCACCAGGATGTTGGCGGGCTTGAGGTCGCGGTGCAGAATGCCTTTCCCGTGCGCTTGTTCGAGCGCCTCCGCGATTTGCGAGGCCAGCCGCAGCGCATCCTCTATCGGCACCGGCCCCTGAAGCGGCTTGCCTTCGATAAACTCCGTCACCAGATAATCCGGTCCAACATCGTAGATCTGGCAAATATGCGAATGATTCAAGGCGGCGATCGCGCGAGCCTCGTGCTCGAAACGCACCGTATCCTGGCTCTTCAACTGCTTGATGGCGACGACGCGATTGAGACGCGGATCGACGCCTTCCACACTTCACCCATTCCCCCCGCGCCAATGGGCGCGAGGATTTCGTAGGGGCCGAGTTTATCGCCTGGCCGAAACGGCATCTGGGTGTCAGCGTTAAGTTTAGCCGATCAGGAAGCGTCCAAGTCCTGGATGACGGCGCACTCGTACAATACTTTTTCAATTCGCGGTTTGGCGCTGAGCCGAGGCTCCGCAAAAAAGTAGGGGAAGGGTAGCCGACAACACGAGGAGCGATTCGGCGAACTCACTTCAAATGAAGCTGTTGCTTGCTTTTTGAGCGATTTCCGGCCAAATTACTACGTTCGGAGTCGAACGATGATTTGCCGCTCCGTTCTACTTTGCCGGTCCCTTCAGCCGACAGACTGCCGGGCGCATCGACTCGATTCCAACAACCAGTTGAATCTGTTCGGCTTATAGCCGGACAGCGGTGCGCTAAGATGTAGTCGAAACGAGAAAACGAGATATAGAAAAGGGGAGATTCCCATGTTCCGTGCAGTCGTATCCGCACTGCTGACAAGCGCGTTGGTTCTGCCTGCCGCCGCCCAGGATGCAGGCCGCGCGCGCTTCCGCGCCCTGTTCCAGGAGATGGTGGAGACCAACACCAGCCTGTCCTCGGGCAGTTGCACTGCGCTTGCGGAAAAGATCGCGGGGCACCTAAAAAGGGCGGGCTATCCCGACAGTGACATCCACCTCTTCACCGCGCCGGACCATCCCAAGGAAGGCGGCATCGTGGCGGTTCTGCCGGGCAGTGATCCGCAGGCAAAGGCCATCCTGCTACTGGGTCATATCAATGTGGTGGAGGCGCGCCGTGCCGATTGGACGCGGGATCCCTACCAGTTCATCGAGGAAGGCGGCTTCTTCTATGGCCGTGGCACCGCCGACATGAAGTCCCAGGACGCGGCCTGGGTTGACACCATGATGCGGCTGAAGGAAGAGGGCTTCAAGCACCGCCGCACCATCAAGATGGCGCTGACCTGCGGCGAGGAAACCAGCACGGCCTTCAATGGCGCGGACTGGCTTGCCACCCATGAGCGCGCGCTGATCAATGCTGAATTCGCGTTGAATGAAGGCGGCGGCGGCGAAAATGACGATCATGGCAAGCCGCTGATCATGGAAGTGCAGGCGGCGGAAAAATTTCCTCAGAACTACACGCTGGAAGTGACCAATCCGGGCGGTCATTCCTCGCGTCCCGTTAAGAAGAACGCCATCTACCAGTTGGCAGCGGCACTAACGAAAATCAGCCAGTATGAATTCCCCATCGAGTCGAACGACATCACGCTCGGCTTTTTCAGCAAGATGGCGTCGCGGAAGGGCGGCGCGATCGGTCAAGCGATGGCCGCCTTTGCCAGGGACCCCAAGGACATGAAGGCGGCCGCGATCATCGCCGCCGATCCTGACTATAACGGTATCCTGCATACCACCTGCGTCGCGACCTTGCTTTCGGCGGGCCATGCCAACAATGCCCTGCCCCAGCGCGCCGACGCCAACGTCAACTGCCGCATCTTCCCCGGCACCACGCCAGGGCAGGTGCGCGACAAGCTGGCCGAACTGGCAGGCGACCCCGACATCAAGGTGACGCTGGCCGACAAGCGTAGCGAAGTACCCAAGGGCCCGCAGCCGCTGAACCCCAAGGTGTTCGGACCGGTGGAGAAGCTGACCGCAGAATACTGGCCGGGCATTCCGGTGGTGCCGCAGATGTCGGCCGGCGCCACTGACGGCGCCTTCCTGACACCAGTGGGCATCCCCACCTATGGCGTGTCGGGCATCTTCTTCGACACCGATGGCAACGGCGCGCACGGCCTGAACGAGCGTGTGCGGGTGGATGCGACCTACAAGGGCCGCGATTTCCTGTACGACATCGTCAAGGTGTACGCGAACCAGAAGTAGCTCAAACTTCCTTCGGTGGCTGGTGCAGTCAGGATCTGGATTCTTGCGGTAGTCACAGAGCGGACTCAGATGTGGTGAGGCTGCAGCAAAGCGGATCCTGACAGGAACCGATAATCTGCAGATTCGCCCAGCAAGGTGTTGGTTGGATTTGCGATCACCACCGTCGTCACCTGCGGAACTGAGATCTCACTCGGGACATGGAAGCTGAATGTGACGAAATCGAAGTCCGATTCAGCGCCGTTCCCATTCAAGTACGATGGCAAGCTGGTCATTCTCTTAGGCCCCGGACCCGGGTACAAGACTATTTCCGTCAAATAAGTCGATGCCAACACCTTCGTAAATCCGCATTGTGCCTGGACGACGCACAACCCGGAAGTTGGCAGTTTCGACGTCACGCGCCGAACGGTGAAGGTAGCGTGTCTACCCCCACCTGAGGCGGCGGTGTTCGCGGCTCACAGTTCAGTTGGTGGCGAAGTCGCGTGTTGTATCGGTGAAGCCGCGTTGCTCAACTGATCGCTGTCGCTGGTGGGCCGGACGGGAGAGTTGCTGTTGTGAGTGCGCATAGGCGTCAAGGCGACCGAGCGGCCGATTCATGCCCGCGCGGAAGGTGTCCGGTCGTGGGTTGTTCCAGAGCCTTTGCCATTACAATGTCGGAAGTGATTGAGACGCAAACCGAATCGGATTCCGCCCCCCCATCCCGAAAGCCCTGGCTCCTCGGGGCCGGCTTCGCCGTTGCGGTGATCGCCGCGGCGAAACTGGCGCTGCATTTGTACGCCGGCCGACACTACGGTTACTTTGTCGACGAACTCTACTACCTGGCCTGCGCGCGGCATCTCGCCTGGGGATACGTCGATCAGCCGCCGCTGATCGCGCTGGTGGCGTGGGTGGAGCGCGCGTTGCTGGGCGAATCGCTCTCGGCCATTCGTTTCCTGCCCGCTGTCGCGGGCGCGGCCAAGGTCGTGTTGACGGGACTCATCGCGCGCGAGCTTGGCGGCCGACGATTCGCGCAAGGGCTGGCCGCATTGTGCGTTCTGCTGGCCCCCGGCATGTTGGCTCTGGACCATTTTCTCAGCATGAACACGTTCGAGCCCCTGTTCTGGCTGGGGTGCGCGTACCTGGCGATTCGAATGGTCCGCACCGGCAACACCAGGGGTTGGCTGTGGTTCGGGGTGCTGGCTGGAGTGGGACTCGAAAACAAGTACTCCATGGCGATCTTCGGTTTCGGTTTGCTGCTAGGACTGTTGCTGACCGAGCAGCGCCGGCTTCTGCGCACGAAATGGCTGTGGATCGGCGGCGCCATCGCATTTCTGATTTTCCTGCCCAACCTGCTGTGGAACATCCACTATCATTTCCCGTTTCTGGAATTGCAGGAAAACATCCGGCGCAGCGGCCGCAATGTCGCCATGCCGCCGCTCGCGTTCCTGCTGCAAGAGGCTCTCGCGATGCTGCCGCTCAGCCTTCCCATCTGGTTGAGTGGACTGTGGTTTTTCTTCTTTCAGCGCGAAGGCAGGCCGTTCCGCTTCCTGGGCTGGGCCTGGGTTGTGACAGCCGTGGTGATAATGGCGCTCAACCCGCGCGTGTATTATCTATTCCCCGCGTTCCCGGTGCTGTTCGCCGGCGGCGGCGTGGCGTGGGAACGGTGGCTGGCGCGCCCGCGACTGAGATGGGTTGCACCGGTCTACGGCGCCCTGATGGTGGTGGCGGGCGCGCTGCTGGCGCCGACCATGATTCCGCTGTTGCCGGCCGAGACGTACATCCGCTACGTCAAGGCCACTCACCTGGAACAGCCTCGCATCGAAACCTACAAACTGGGCCCGTTGCCGCAGTTGTTCGCCGATCAGTTCGGCTGGCAGGAAATGGCCTCGGCGGTGGCCGGCGTCTATCAAAACCTTCCGCCCGAGGTGCGCGCCCGCACCGGCATTTTCGGGCAGAACTACGGCCAGGCCGGCGCTATCGATCTGTTCGGCCCGCGCTATGGGTTGCCACCGGCCATTAGCGGTCACCAGAGTTACTTCCTGTGGGGAACACACGGTTACACGGGTGAGAGCATGATCGTCATGGACGGCAACCGAGGCAGGCTGGAACAGCAGTTTGCCTCCGTACGCAAAGTGGCCCACGTCGAGCACCCCTACTCCATGCCTTACGAACATTTCGACGTGTACTACTGCCAGGGACTGAAGCAGCCTCTCAGCCAGCTCTGGCCGCGCCTGAAGAATTGGGATTAGCGCTACCGCTTCGGAATGCTCCTCACGATTGCGAGTTCTTCAATCAGACGGCAGGTTGTTTCGAGTGGTTGATTGCCGGCGATCTCCCCCGCCAGCCGCCTGCAGTTCTTCCTGATCTGCGGTGCCGTCAGACGGTCCAGAAGCTTCACCACGTTGGGCTCGTTATAGGATTTCGGCAATAGAAACTCACCCAGCCCCAGGCTCCGAATACGTAAGGCGTTGTCCGGCTGGTCGTGGGTGGCCGGAACCACCAGTTGGGGCGTGCCGGCCGCAATCGCCTGGGCCGTCGTTCCGATGCCGCCGTGATGGACCAAAACAGCGGCGCGCGGCAGCACCGTGCTGAAGGGAACGTAGTCGAAATGGCGGACCTGCTTCGGAAGCGGCGCCGGAAGCTGCTCTGGAAATTGCGTCAGAAAGAGGCCGCGCCAGCCAGTGGTGCGACAGACCTCCGCAGAAACCTGGAAGAAGCGCTCGGCCTGTGCCATGGCGGAACCGGCGGTGAACACAATCGGTGGCTCACCGGCAGCCAGAAATTCCTCCAGCTCCGGCGAAGGATTGCGGATGTCCCCTTCATCCCAAAGTGGGAAACCGGTCAGAACGACATTCGGGGGCCAATCGGGCGGTGGCGGTGCGAACCACTCGGGGAAAAGTCCGATGATTCGTTGCGGCGATTGGATCCAGCCGTCAAAAAATCGACTGACCGGCGGCAAACCGAGTTCGGCGCGAAACGCGTTGGTTTCGCCGGCCAGCAATGAGTCGATCAGGTACCGGTCCGCTGCCCGCAGGTAGAGTCTTCTAAGCGGGCGAGGCAGGTGCCCGAGGATGTCGGGAAACCCGAAGCAGTTGGGACGAATCACACTGCGCAGCATGACCGGTTGCAGGTGCACCGTAGCCAGCGGCACGTCCAGCTTTTCCTGAGCGATCCTGGCGCCGAAGGCAGTACCCGGGGCCGCAACCACTGTTCGGCCATGTTGCATTCTCTTCTCGATGATCTGGTAGACAGGACGTATCGCGGGCAGAATCAGTCGCCGGGCTACGACGGAAAAGGACCGGAAGGGATGCCAGAGGTCCGGATCGTGTACCGCTGCGTAGCATTCCTCGTCGGTAAAGAGGCCGGCGAACTCCAGGCCGGCGCGTTCCGCCAACGTCCGGAAGATGGAGGTAGCTATCAGCAATACCTCATGGCCGCGCCGACGAAGAGCCATCGCCAGACCGACATTGGGATGAACGTCGCCAGCGCTGCCCAGCGCCACCACGATAACTTGCAGAGGTTCGGCCACGAGTTTCAGTCCTCGGTCTTCAAATATCCTCGCGCACCAACATGGACGAAGGACGATGCCTCGCCGGTTTGTGCCAAAAGCGTCGAAAGATGACCTGCGTAGCCGGGGTTTGAAGCCGGACGGGAAACTCCGTCCGGGTTTCCGCCTATCGTGCGGCTACGCCTTTGAAGAACGTGTAGCAGAAGGTCCCGTCACGCCCTGTCGCGCGGTACAGGTCCGCGATGCCTTTCTCCCACGCGCGGCGATCCATCAGCCCCAGCGAGACAGCCCGGTCGCCGACTCCTTCCACCATAGCGATGAAGGTGTTTTTGGAAAAGCCCTCAACCAACTCCGGCCGGCTGCTGTCTACGTAAACCATCCGGGGACTGACCCGAACGCCGCGGAACCCGGCCTCGACCAGCAGCGGATACAGACGCCGTCCAATCAGGGCGTCGCCGCCCATCCGGGTTTGCAGATCCACCAGGCACTGGACAGCCCGAGTGGATTCCGGCGTCTGCGGGTAGCAAAACCAGGAGCCGTGGTCGCCCTCGACGGCTGTGATCGAACCGCCGCCGCGCAGTACCCGCTTTACCGCCCGGAGAGCCTCGGCCGGCTTCGCCAGGTGTTCCAGCACGAAGCAGAGGAATGCGTAGTCGAAGTACTCCTCGGCGAAGGGCAGGTCAAACAGGTCCGCCACGTGGAACTCGACGTTCCGGAGCCCCGCCGCCTCAATTCGTGCGCGGGCCTGCTCGAGCGAGGACGCCGAGATATCGACCGAGACAATCCGGGCCTCCGGATTCCGCGAGGCGAGAGAGACGGTCTGCGAGCCGGTGCCGCATCCGCACTCGAGCACACGGCTCCCCGGCGGGTACACGGTATCGTGGTGAAGCAGCTCGCTCAGCGTGTTGGCCTGGTCGGTGAGACGGTCCGCTTCGCGCGCTGAGTAGCCGTGGACGTATTGAATTTCCGGCATCAGACTCTCAATGTAACCGTGCGTCCGGCGGCACGTCCAGCAGCCCCATCCAATCGGCCGGCTTGTCAGTTCCGCAATCATCCAGAGGCGAGTTGGGCGCGTGGCGGCGAGGGCAACCGAGAAAAGTGGTAGAAACTCGGTGGGCCCTACCGCAAGACGTTCGTCTGGCCGATAGAAACATTGTAGTTATCCCGCTGTGGCGGGGTCTAAAGCTCTGGCCTCCAGCTCTTGAGGATCCCCTAACAATGAGAAGAACAGTTCGCAGGCATTTGCTGCTGTCAGCGGCTGGGCTGACGTTTGCTTTGGCAATCTCGGCCGCGCTGGCCCTGGCGCAGTCCACCCCCCAGGACCTGCCCAATATGGACCAACAGATCACCCCGCTGGCGCCCGAGGGCTCGCGGTTCGAGACGCTGAACCCCGATCTGCCCGACAGGCCAGACCTACTGGCCGGACAAGCGGTTACCACCGTCGTGAGTCCGGATCACAAGACCCTTCTGGTTCTGACCAGCGGGTACAACCGCGTCTACAGACTTGGCGTTCCGGCGCCACCATACCCATGGTACGGCCCGGACTCGACCGAGTACGTGTTCATCTACGACATTTCGACGGCGACGCCAATCAAGAAGCAGGTTGTGCAGATCGCGAATTCGTACCACGGAATTGTCTTCGATCCATCCGGCACGGCGTTCTACGTGGCCGGCGGTGTCAGTGACAATGTCCACATCTTTACCCTGGGCGCCGCCGGAATCTGGGCGGAGGCTGCAGGCTCGCCGCTGGCTTTGGGCCACACACTCGGCATTGGCCTTAACTTGGAGCCTAGCGGCGCCATCGCGATCAACCAGCAGGTCGGCGTGTATCCTTGCGCCGCCGGCGTGGCCATTTCGAGCGATGGCAAGACGCTGGTGGTGGCAAATTACTTCAACGACTCGATCACGGTGTTCACCGGAGGCCTCGGCAACTGGTCGAAGGCAGTGCCGAACTTCGACCTTCGTCCCGGCAAGAGTGACAAGTCGAAAGCGGGCATCGCGGGCGGCGAATATCCGTTTTGGGTGGTTGTGAAGGGTAACGGACCGAGCGCGACCGCTTATGTGTCCAGCATTCGCGACCGTGAAATCGTCGTAGTGAGCCTGAGCGGGGCGCCGCTGGTCACGGCCCGGATCCGCGTGAAAGGCCAGCCGAACAAGATGACCATGAACGCGGCGCAGTCGCTCCTGTATGTCGTCGAAGACCAGTCGGATACGGTTGACGTAATCGACACCGCGAAGAACACGATACTGAAGACCATCCCCGTAATCGCACCCGCGTCGGCAATGCCTGCCTGGCTGGCGCAGTATAAAGGCGCCAACCCCAACAGCGCGACGCTCTCGCCCGATGAGAAGCAACTCTACGTGACGAATGGCAATCTGAATTGCATCGCGGCGGTGGCGCTGGGGGAGACCAATAGCGGCGATCAGGTAGTAGGTCTCATTCCGACTGGTTGGTACCCGAACTCGGTGAGCTTCAGCGGCGATGGCAACACGGTGTACGTGGTGAACGCGAAGTCGCCGACCGGACCGAATCCCGACTGGTGCTATGGGGGCTACGGACCGCCGAATTCGCCGAACTGCAATCCGTCGAATCAGTATAATCCCCAGTTGACCAAAGCCGGCTTCCAGAGCTTCCCGCGGCCCAGCCCGGAACAGCTTACGACGCTGACCGAGCAGGTAGTCACGAATAACCGGTTGTCCAGCACCCCGAACGACGACGACGCCAAGGTAATGGAGGCCGTGCATCAGCGCATCAAGCACGTGATCTTTATCATCAAGGAAAACCGGACTTACGACCAGGTTCTGGGTGACCTGGAAATCGGCAATGGCGACCCCACGTTGACTGAGTTTGGAAACGCGATCACGCCGAACCACCACAGCCTGGCGCGCAACTTCGTCACGCTCGACAACTTCCTGGCCACCGCCGAAGTCAGCTATGACGGCTGGTTGTGGACCACTGCGGGCCAGGCACCCGACGTGGTAGAACACCAATATCCGGTGGCCTACGCGTACCGCGGTCTCAGTCTGGATGTCGAGACGAATCGGAATGTGAACGTTGCCATTCCAACCCTGGCTGAGCGGCAGCTCGCCAATCCCTTTACATCCGACGATCCGGACGTGTTGCCGGGGCAGACCAATACGGGTGCCCCGGATGGACCGGACAATGAAGTGAATACCGGCTATTTGTGGAACTCCGCGCTGCGGGCGCATCTCACGGTTCGGAACTACGGCTTCTTCGTCGATACGACCCGCTATACGACAACCGACTTAGCCATTCCAGTGCTTCGCAACCCGTTTGCCACCGACACAACCGTGGCCTACCCCGCGGATGCTCAACTCGCCCCATACACCGATCCGTTCTTCCGCGGTTTCGACAACTCGCTTCCGGATTATTGGCGTTACGCGGAGTGGGAGCGCGATTTCGACGCCAGGTACGCCAACGCACATCACGCAGGACGCAGCGTCGGGGATCTGCCTTCGTTGACCCTGGTCCGCTTCATGCACGATCACACCGGGAACTACGCCAGCGCGATTGACAACGTGAATACACCGGAGTTGCAGGTAGCCGATAACGACTATGCGGTCGGCCTGCTGATTCAGAAGATCGCTAACAGCCCGTACGCGGACAACACTCTGATTTTCGTGGTGGAAGACGACGCGCAGGATGGCGGCGACCACGTCGATTCGCACCGCAGCATCGCCTTCGTGGCGGGCGCCTACGTGAAACAAGGCGCGCTGGTTTCCACGCGGTACAACACGATAGACTTTCTCCGAACGATTGAAGAGGTTCTGGGCCTCCCTCCGATGAACCTGAACGACGCGCTCGCCAGGCCTATGGCCGATATCTTCGACACAACTGACCTGTTCATCAACAACAAACCGAGCCCCTGGAGCTTCACAGCCACCCCGGCGGCGATTCTTTACAACACCTCGCTGCCGCTGCCTCCCAAGCGGGCCGGCCTGACGGTGCCAAAGCCGACGCACGATGCGAAGTACTGGGCGCGGGTCACGAAGGGAATGGACTTCACGAAAGAAGATCGTCTCGATCCCGCGGGCTTCAACCGCATTCTCTGGAAGGGGCTGATGGGCAACCAGCTTTATCCCGCCACGCCGACCGGAATGGACCTGCGTCAGAACCGCGATGAACTCCTCGCGCGTTACCGGCGGTCTCTGAAACCAAAAACCGTACCGGCGCCCAGGGCGGGGGCAAACTGAAGCGCGCGCATCGTGACAAATAGTGTGAAGGGATACTTTGTGAGCATAAAATCACTTCACGTTTTGGCCTGATTGCCCTGGCTGCTACCACGTTGCACGGCCAAACATACTGGTCCAAGACGAAGCCGGATTGTTCGAGCTTGGCGGGGGAGTCGCCTGTGGCGATTACGGACTCGTCAGGGACGACGATCGGGTATTCCTGCTACGTCAGCGGCGCGTTCGCCTGGCTCGCCGCGGGCGGGGGGTGGGGCACGTCGATCCGCGTGGCTGCGCCCGCCTCAGCCGCGATCGGTGTCGACTATACTTTCTATGACACGGCTGGAGACGACCTGCGGGTGGACACTACGTTCGGCTCCAGTTCGTCAGCCACGTCCGGCAGTGGTGTAGATTTTGCCTTGTTCGCCAATCAGCCCTCGGAAGTTACGCTGCTTGGTGCCACGAGCGACGCTCCGAACTACACCTCCACGGCGATCGGCTCGGTTTACGCCGTGTTCTACTGTCCCGACGCCAACACTTGCGGCAACCTGCTTCCGCAGTTGGTGTATTCGGCGCTGCCCATCATTCCGTGGTCGCTGAGCGCACCGATCTCATGGGATACTGAGCTCTGGACCCAGTGGTCGGCCGAGGGCATCGACGACGGCGCTACGCGCCGGGTGTCCTTGGCGATCTACAACGAAGACCTTACAGCCACAAGCTACACGGTCCGGGTCTACGACGGCTCCGGATCCCTTGCAGGGATGGGCACGACACCTTTGATTCCTCCGTTGCGTTTGCTCGGTGACGGTTCGCTGGGGCAAGGAGGGACATACGGGGCACTTCTGTCGGATTTGATTTCGGCGCCGTTGCCGCCGGGCGTCTTCAAGGTCTCGGTCGATGGCGGGTCGAAGTATTCCGCAGTCGAGGTTTTCCAGTTCGACGGGCCGTCGGCGATCGCCTTGCAGGTTAGCTATGACAGTGCGCCCAGCTCGGGTTTGAGGACTGCGTCGGCCGGGCGGCCGAACCTCAGGAGCTTGCGCGTGGCCTCCGCGTCAAAGATGGTGTTCAGCTCGCCTGGCCAAGGAGAACGGCGAAACCACTGATGCGTAGATGCGTAGTCTGGTTGATGATTGCCGCGGCGGCGATGGCACAAGAGGCTCCCGTGGCCTCCAGTGCCCGGCCGGGGATCACGGTTCCGTCTGGCGTTCCGCTTCGTGTAGCACTGGAGCGCCGTGTCGCAATCAAGCGTGTCGGTGAGCCGATCCAGGGCCGGCTGGTGGAGCCGATTTACGTTTTCGATCGCGTGGCGCTTCCTGCCGGAACTATCGTCGAAGGGCATATCGCTGAGATCGGAGGCGTTCCAGTCCGCCGGCGCCTTACCGCCATCCTGGGTGGTAACTTCACACCGTCGCGGGAAGTCCGGGCACAATTTGACACGCTGGTGCTGAGCAATGGTTCGCGGCTGTCCCTGCGCACTTCTCCCTCGCGCGGTACAGCACACACCCTGCGTATCGTGACCCCGGCGACGAAGCACGAAGGGCGCACCTCCACGCTCCGAAGCGCTGGAGACAAGTTCGAAGGAATGGATCGGGCGGCGATTCGCTCCTTTACAGCACCGGGCAAAATGAGCCGGATGAAATCCACGCTGCTCGGTATGTTTCCCTATCACCGGCAAGCCTGGCAGGCAGGCACGCTTTTCAGTGCTGTATTACAGGAGCCCCTGACCGGCCGGGCGCTGAGTGGTATCGAAGCACGAACCGAACACCCCGCCGTTGACGAAACTGAAGCCCGGGAGGTTTACGCACGCCTGCTCACGCCGATCAGTTCCGCAACCGCCCGAAGAGGAGCGACAGTGGAGGCGGTCGTGACCCGACCCCTGTTCTCGGCCGACAATACCCTGCTGATTCCGGAGGGCAGCCGCCTTCTCGGGGACGTCGTGGATGCGCAACCCGCCCGCCGATTTCACCGTAACGGAAGGGCGTTTTTCGTGTTCCGCCAGATCAAGTCGCCGGTGGGCTCCGTGCAAGGTATCCAAGGCTACCTGGAAGGTGTGGACGCAGATTTCGACGCCCACCTGACCCTAGATCCGGAAGGGGCCACGCGCGCCGTCAGCCCTAAGACCAGATTCATTTTTCCCGCCATTGCAGCCGCGGTCAGCGGTCTGTCATTACATCAGGACTTTAATGCCCAGGGTGTCCCCGATCAAGACATAGCTGGCCGCGCCGAATCGGGGGCCGTGGGACTCGGGCTGATTGGCATGGTGTTGGCCCAGACTTCCCGCACCTTGGCATCAAGTATCGCCTTCACCGGCGCCGGGTTCAGCGTTTACAAGACTTTCCTTGCGCGCGGAGAGGATGTGGTTCTCCCTGCGAATACGCCGATCAAAGTCAGCATCAGCACGCGCGATGGCGAGGCTAACAGCGGGCAGCCAATCAAGCGGGGCCTGCACTAAGAAGCGGCGCTATTGTGACCTCTGCGTAAGTTGCCGGCACCTCATCTCCCGCGTGCGTGGGAGGGCATGCGGTCCGGGCAGTTCGGCTGCCACGCGGTGTTTGGTGGCATCGATTCCATTGAGTCCCCGTCACTGAATCGGTGGGAGTACCCCAAGGGCTGCCAGGCGTCGCAGCGTTGACCGAAGATTGCGCCACCGGCACGCGTAGTTGCCAGGCAAATGTTGGGCCCGGACGATGCCAACGTAATGTCGGATCCCTGTACCTGGCGGAGGAATTCATTACGGCACTTCCCATTGCCGCCGTCGCCTCGCAGGGAATAAGCTGGTTCCGCATATCTTCCATGCCGTCTCCGAGGTCTGTGAAACCGGTCATGCGATTCAATCCCATCGGTTTGCTCTTTCTCCTCGCCGTGCCGCTGCACTTCGCGCACGCGCAAAGCAGCGTTCCCACTTTTCAGCACACCGCCGGCCAGGGCAGCTACACTTTCCTCGGCCGCGATCCGGCACAGGGGGGCACCACTGGCATTCCCACCATGCTGGTTCCCATCACGCTCTCCTTCGACGCCAGGAAGACCGACGGCAAGCCCTTCATTATGGACGCGGCCACGGACGTGCAGCGGATCCTCCGCTCGCCTGTCTTCTCCAGGTTCGCCTTTCCCTCCGGCGGCACCACACAGTTTGCCGACGCCATGTTGCGAACCACCTTCCCCAAGGCTGACGGGTGGCATACGTTGCTCGACACCCCGGAGTTGAAGCCCGTAAAGATTACCGTCCCGGTCGGTTACGGCTACATCCTCACTTCGAAGAAGACCGGTAGCTCTTTCGCCGTTATGGACATCGAGTTTTTGCAGAAGGAACTCTTCCGGCAGCTTCCCAAACAGGAAGGCAAGCTCGTCGTCGCTGTCACGCACAACACCACGTACTACAGCGACGGCGACGCCACGGAGTGCTGCTCGTGGGGAACGCACGGTGTGGACTCCTCCACCGGAAACTTCTTCGTGCTGGGCTCGTATCTCCATGCCGCACCCGCCGTCGTCGAAGACAGCGACGTGCAGCCGCTCACACAGCAACTCGGAGAGTTCGTCAACGATCCTCTGCACGATCCGTTGCTTCATGGCCGCAACGTCAAAGTTCCGGGAAACACTTTCCCGGCTGGATGCGTCCTGCCTCGATGCGTCCGGGGGACCAGGGCGGCTGCGGCGGCACGGGCGTCGCCACCAGATACTTTCTTCTCGAACCCACAAATACAAACCCCAAGAACAATTTCCCCGCGTCGAAGGCCTTCGTCGCCCACGTGGACGGTGCAGCCTATCACTTGCAGAACGTAGCCCTGCTGCCCTGGTATACCGGCGCCGCCGAAGGTCTTGGCAGCACTTACAGCTTCCCCGACGCGCAAGCGCTCACCGACCCTGCCAAGCCCTGCCCGCGCGCGGCAGCGTCGGACGGGGTGGCGGCGGGCGGCCAGCCCACGGTTGCGGCGGTCCCGGCGAGCGGCCCGCCCAACGGCCATCGTCTCATCGGCTACTGGACCGGCTACGGCGCGGCAGGTTCCAACTTTTCGCTCCGCGAGGTCTCGCCGCAGTGGGACGTCATCCTGGTCGCCTTCTCCACCCCGGACCGCAATGCGCCGGAAGGGACCATGCAATTCCGCACGCCCGCCGGATTGGATACCGGAGCAGTTCAAGGCCGACATCGCCTACATGCAAAGCCAGGGCAAGAAGGTCATGATTTCCCTGGGCGGCGGCGGCCAGCACTTTACGCTTGCCGATCCCAAGCGCGTACCGAACTTCGTCTCCTCGGTCACCGCCATCGTCGCCGAGTACGGCTTCGACGGGATCGACATCGATTTCGAAAGCCCGTCCCTCTCCATCGACCCCGGAGACACGGACTTCCGGCATCCCACCACGCCATCCATCGTGAACCTCATCTCGGCGCTGCGCCAGTTGCACGACCATTTCGGCGCGCGCTTCATGATCAGCCTGGTGCCCGAAGGTACGCAGATCCCCTCCGGCTACCCCAGCTACGGCGGCCAGTTCGGCTCCTATCTGCCCATCACCTATGCCATCCGCGACATTCTCTCCTTCATCGACGTACAGGACTACAACACGCCGCCGCTCGAGGGACTCGATGGCGAGATCTATCAGCCCGGCACCGTGGACTACCACGCCGCCATGACGGAACTCCTGCTGCACGGCTTCAATGTGGGAGGCGATCCCCGGCAGTTCTTCCCACCGATGCCGGCCGACAAGGTGGCGGTGGGCTTCCTCACCGGCGATACAACACCCACCCTCGTGAGCCAGGCGATGGAATACATCATCACCGGCAAGGCTCCCGCCGGAACCACGTACAAGCTGCGCAATCCCGCCGGCTACCCCGGTATGATCGGAGCCATGTTCTGGACCATCAACGCCGACCGCCGTGGCGGCTACAACTTCTCGAACGTCGTCGGCCCCCAGCTTCACGGCTATCCGGCAGCCAAGTAGTTTTCGCGGCGAAGCAATCCGGACTGGCAAAGCGACGAGACGCTGGGCGTCTTCCCCCTGGGGGTCGGACCGGTGTACGCTACTCATCATGAACATTCGCACTGTCAGTGTCCGGATTTTTTTCGCCCTGCTGGGATGCCTGCTGTTTCTGCCGCCTCTCGCCGCGCAGAACGACCCGAACCAGAAGGAGTGGATCCAGTTGTTCAACGGCAAAGACCTGAACGATTGGGTCGTGAAGATCAAAGGCTACGATCTGGGCGACAACTTCGGCAACACCTTCCGCGTTGAGGACGGATTGTTAAAGGTTTCCTACGATCATTACGACAAGCTGGACGGCCGCTACGGCCACATCTTTTACAAGAAGAAGTTCTCCTACTACATCATCGCGGCCGAGTATCGGTTCGTCGGCGAGCAGGTTGCGGGCGGCGCGGCGTGGGCGTGGCGCAACAACGGCATCATGGTTCACTGCCAGGCCCCCGAAACGATGACGAAAGAGCAGGACTACCCCATCTCGATTGAAGTGCAGTTACTCGGCGGCCACGAGACCGGAGAACGCCCCAACGCCAACGTTTGCACGCCCGGCACCAACATCGTCATGGACGGGAAGCTGGTCACCACCCACTGCGTCAGCTCGACCGCCCAGACCTACCGTGGCGACCAGTGGGTTCGGGTGGAAGCGATGGTGCTGGGCGATTCCGTCATCCGCCACATCGTGGACGGCAAGACCGTTATCTCCTACGAGATGCCGCAGATTGGGGGCGGCAACGTCAACAACTACGATCCGGCGGTGAAGCAGGACGGTAAGCTGCTGACCGGAGGCTACATCGCGCTGCAAAGCGAAAGCGCTCCCACCGAGTTCCGCAAGGTGGAACTGCTGAACATGGCGGGCTGCATGGATCCAAAAGCGAAGAACTACAAGACCTACTACGTGAAGGCCGAAAACGAAACCTGTCAGTATTAGGCGCCGCGGCGCACGCGAACAATGCCGATTCCTTCACGGATTTCCAGAATTTTGGCGGCAGGATGTGCCAGACTGCCGCGTGGGCCGGATATGGTAGTATGGTATCGGTATGGCAACCACTAAAGTGACCTTCACGCTCGACCGGGCCACTGTTGCCCGGCTGCGAGAAGCCTCCGATCGGCTTTCGCTGCCTAAGAGCCAAGTGGTTCGGGAAGCCATCCTCGAGTACTACGAGAGAATCGGGCGACTCAGCGAACGAGAAAGACAGCGTATGCTGCGCGCCTTTGACGAGTTGGTGCCACGGATTCCGGCACGCGATTCCGCGGCCGTCGACCGGGAACTGCGGGCGATTCGAAAGGCCCGCCGCACCGGCGGCCGGCGATCCGGCTCAGCATCGCGGCCATGATTGTACTGGACACCAGCGTGCTGGTCGATGCGCTGACCGGGCACAAGCGATCGGCGCTTACGTTGCGTACTGTCATCGAGCACGGTACACGGATCCTGCTTCCGACCTTGGTGCTCTACGAATGGTTGCGAGGACCCCGGCTGGAGGAAGAGCTTGGCGCCCAGGAGGCCCTTTTCCCTACTGAATCGGCTGTAGCGTTTGGAGCCGCCGAGGCTATTCTGGCCGCCGAGCTTTACCGGTCGGTTTCCCACCCTCGCGGGCGCGAGATCGACCTCGCCATCGCCGCCTGCGCAATCGCCCGCGAGGCGGAGATCTGGACGCTCAACAACGCCGATTTCGACGACATCCCCGGTCTCACATTGTTTCGCCCCGGCGGAAGCCGCCGGTAATCCGTCCGTAAGCCTGTTGCCGTCGGCTTTTCCTACACCGGTGCAGGCGACACCAAGCGCTTCATCGCGGTCAACACGGTATAGCTGATCACCGCCAACCGGAACCAAGCCGCATTCTCCCCGTAGCGCCCGCTCGGCAACACCCCGCCGGCCAACTCATTCTTCACTACGTCGTAGGCCGCTTCAGTCGTGCCCGCCTTTTCGCGATGCCATTCCAGCAGCCGCTTCGGCTTCCACTCCCACGGGTTTGTCCGTACCGCAAAGTACTTCACCCCGCTGCCATGCCAGTAACCTACCGCGGCACCGCAGAAATCGTCCCGCGCTTACGGGTGGGTCGCGGGCGTGGTTAATCCGGGTTCCGGCGATGCTGTAAGATGGTTGCATTAGGCATTTGCATTAACCTGGGCGAGACTGATGACATCCCCTAATTGGATTGCCAACAACCGGCGGGCAATGTACAACATCTTGTCGGACGGCCCACCGAATTGGACGGCCGCGTTTAAGCTATCACAAGAACAGGCGCGTGATATCACCGTTTCCTACGTTCTGAACGATCTTCTCACGCTGGAAAAGCCGGTGACCTTTGGAACAGACGGCGCTCCGACTTATCCCAAAATCGGAGAAAGGGCGAAGCTCAAGATCGCCAGCATTGGCGGTGTGGCCTTCGTACCGGAAAATAAGGCCGCCTCGGGCTGGACGATGACGGGTCCGATGGACTTACGCACGGCTGTGCTGGCTGTGCGCCTCGCGCGATACCTGCGGTCCTACAGCAAGTGGGGTGTCTCGACGATCTTCTGGGGCGGAATGGGTGTCGGTCGCTCCGAGAATGACCGCCACGGAAAGGGCCTGGCGATCGACTTCCATGGAGCGATAACGCGATTCGGTAAACTTGACGTCGCGGCTGACTGGGGGAAGCAGCCGATCACGCTTCCCGATGGCAAGACTGCTAAGACATGGCCATTAAACGTGAAGCCCTATTACCGGCTCGACGTCGATACGCCCGCTGGCGGATTCTTTTACGCCGTCTATCACTTCCTCACGGGCGAAGCATCGGACAACGGCAGGAGCCATTCCAGCTCGATCGGCGACCGCAGCCAGATCCTCTGCCCCGATACGCCCGATGCCGGCCTGCGGCTGCATCACCAGGACCATATTCATTGTGAGGTGGCTTTCTGACTTCACCAGCGAAGACGGAACACGAAACCGTGACCGCAATATGGACGCTGGCGGCCCGGCATGGTCGAACCGGGCTGTTTCGATCCAACGCTTGACGCAAACGGGTGTTGATGACTACCTGCCGGCCAGGGTGCATTAAGATGATAGTCTGCCTCCACGGATCAAGTCGGTGATGGCTGTCATCCTATGTCGCTCAGTCTTGTTCGCGCTCTTCTGTGGATCGATCCCCTGGTCGTCGCCGCCACCGCGTTGATGGGCACCGTGAACATCGTCGCCGCTCTGTGCGGCGCGGGCGGAGAGGCCCAGTTGCGGATCGCCCGCCGGTGGTCGCGAATGCTGCTCGCAATTTGCGGCGTCCGCGTTTCCGTCGAGGGCTTGGAGAAGATCGATCCCGCCGCCAGCTACGTTTTCGTCAGCAACCACCTGAGCTACATGGACACGCCGGTGGTGCTGGCGTACGTGCCGGCCCAGTTCCGTTTTCTGGCCAAGCGGGGACTGTTCCTGATCCCCTTCATCGGCAGCCACCTGAGACGCGCCGGCCACATTTCCGTGCCCCGGGGCGACCCCCGCGCGGCCATGAAGACGTTGGCCGAGGCCGCCAAAACGGTCAGCCAGAAGCGCATCTCGCTGCTCGTTTTCCCGGAGGGGGGACGATCGGACACCGGGCTACTGAAACCGTTCAAGGAGGGGGCCGCGTTTCTGGGGATCAAGTCCGGGGTTCCGCTGGTTCCCGTTTGCATCGCAGGCACTTACGAGGTGCTTCCGATGGGTTCCATCCATGTCAAACCGGGCCGGGTGCGGTTAATCATCGGCGATCCGATTCCGACCGCGGGCCTCGTCTCTCGCGACCGCGCCGCCATCAACAAGCTGCTGTACGAACGCATTGCCGCCGCGCAAGACAAATGATCGGCGCTATTGTCACCAGCGCGCGCCGGGCGCATCCTAAGGGTTGAAGGCACGGAATCCGGCCGGAAACAGGTAAGCGCTTTGGATTACATTTGGATCGCGTTGGTTTTTGTGCTGTGGCTGGTTTTGAGCCGCTACGGCGGTGGTTGAGGACCGCGACAGCCTGGCCGTGGGCCGGGCAATTCCTGCGGCTGGAAACCCCGCGACAAGCAGTAGGACGCATGAGAAGGCCGGCGCTGGCCCTGCCGGCCGACCTTCCCTTTCCTGTAGAAAGACCCCGGCATTGAGTCCGGGGTCTTTTTTTCTCGAAACCGCCTTTGGAGCCGCGCCCGTCAGCCCGGAAGAATCTTGGAGATGTCGTTAAAGATCACGAAAACCACCACCACCATCAGGAACACGAAGCCCACTTTGATGACGGTTTCCTTGAGTTGAAGGCTGAGATCGCGCCGCAGAATCACTTCCACCAGCAGCAGCAGAATGCCGCCGCCGTCGAGAATGGGGATGGGCAGCAGGTTGAAAATGGCCAGGTTCAGGCTAACCATCGACATCAGCCCGAAGAACGCCACCGGGCCCTGCCGGGCCGCTTCTCCGGAAAGCTGGCCGATGCGGATGGGGCCTTCGAGCGACCGGGGGGAAATGCGCTGCTGGATAATCCCTTTCAGGAACTCGTAAATCAGGCTCGCGTTTTTCGTGTTGGCCCGGACGCTTTCGATAAAAGCGCGCGGCAGCGAGAGCTTGGTGATCACCATTCGCTGGGCCAGGCTGACGCCAAGCATATATCGCTTGCCTTCCGGGGTGTCTTTCAGAGTCGGCGTCACCGTAGCGCTGATTTTCTTGCCGTCGCGCTCCACCACCAGCTCGGCCGGACGCCCTTTGCTGGCGGCCGTGGCTTCCTGCAGTCCGGTAATACTCAGCACGCGGCGCCCGTTGATGGAATAAATCACGTCCTCGGGCTTTAACCCCTGCTTGGCGGCGTCCATCCCCGGCAGCAGAGAGTTGATGACGATAATTTCGCGTTCTTTCCATCCGGCGACGCCGATGCCGTTCTTTTCATCCCTCTCCGGAGTCACCACAACGCGCATCTGGCGGCCATCGCGATCGATGATCAGCGGCAATTCCCGGTTGGCGCTGGATACCTCTTTCAGCATCACGTCTTCCCAGTTCGGGTTGCGCTCGTTTTCCGCCTGCGCGATGACGTCACCGGGGCGAAGGCCAGCCTTGTCGGCGGGCGAACCGGGGGTAACATAGCCGATTATCGCCGGGGGCTCGGCATTCGGGTCCTTGGGGAAATGGAACATGAAAAGTCCGGCCAGCAGAGCTACCGCCAAAACCATGTTCATGGCCGGACCGGCAAATACGATCATCAGGCGCTGCCAGCGCGGCTTGGCCAGAAAACTCCGGGGATCCTCGCTGCCCTCGTCGCCGGGCTGCTCGCCGGTCATCTTGACGTATCCGCCAAACAGAATCAGCGAGAAACGAAAATCCGTCTCGCCCTTTCGGAAGCCGAACAGCCGCGGACCGAAGCCGAAACTGAAGGCTTCCACCCGTACATCGAAGAAGCGCGCCATCCAATAGTGGCCCAACTCGTGGATCAGGATCATGATCCCGATCAGGACCAGCAGCCACCAGACGTTTTCAAAGAAAATCATATTTGTTTCGTCAGCTCACGACGGTCTGGGTCAAGCGGCTGCGTGCGCGCCTGGCCGTTAATTCCCGGGCTGCCGCCCTCGATTCACGGTCGATCTCGAGCAGTTCGCCAATGGTCCGGGGGCTCCGCGGCGGCATCTTCGACAGCGTCTCCTCCACCACCGCCGCGATGGAAGGAAACGAGATTTCTCCGCGAAGGAACGCCTCCACGGCTATTTCATCGGCGGCATTCAGCGAACAAGTAGAGGAGCCGCCGGCTTCTTGCGCCTGGTAGGCCAGCCGCAGCAGCGGAAACCTGGTCGAAATCGGGCGGCTCGAACTCCCAGACTTTCGCCTCGGTCCAGTCGATCGCCGGCACAGCCGCCGCGCACCGCTCGGGATAGGTCAACGCATACTGAATCGGCATTCGCATGTCGGTGGCCGAGACCTGGGCAATGAAGCTTCCGTCGGCATACTCCACCATGGCGTGGACCGTGGATTGCGGATGCACCACCACCCCGACGTCCCGCGGCTCAAAATCGAAAAGCCAGCAGGCCTCGATCACCTCGAAGCCTTTGTTCATCAGGGTCGCCGAGTCGATGGTGATGCGATTCCCCATCTTCCAGGTTGGATGATTGAGCGCCTCGGCTGGTGTCACGGACTCGAACTGCTCGACGGGGGTTTTCCGGAATGGTCCGCCGGAAGCGGTCAGGATCAGTCGGCGAGCCTCGCGGCGAAGCCCCGCCCGGAGACACTGGTGCATCCCGTTGTGTTCGCTGTCGACCGGCAGCAGTTCCGTTCCTGCGGCCCGGGCCGCCGCCATCACCAACGGCCCGCCAGCCACCAGGACTTCCTTATTCGCCAGCCCGATCTGCTTCTTGAGGCGAACGGCCTCGTAGGTAGCTTCAAGGCCTGCGACGCCTACAATCGCCGACATCAGGAAATCCGTCTCGGGGGTGGTAGCCACGGCCACTCGCGCTTCCGCGCCCCACTCCAGTTCGGGCCAATCGGCGGCGGCAAGACCGGCAGCAGTGAGCCTGTCCGCCAGTTCATCCCGCCCCGCCTCGTCGGCGACAACCGCTACTTTCGGCCGAAAATCGTAGATCTGCCGGGCGAGACGCTCGATGTTTCTCCCCGCGACCAGGGCAAATACACGAAAGCGCTCCGGGTTCCGGCGGATGACATCCAGAGTGCTGGTTCCGATCGACCCGGTGGAGCCGAGAATCGTTATGTTCTTCATTGGCGGACGCTTGCCATCATAGCATTCCGCCTTGCCCGGTGAGGCAGAGGATTTCGTATGAGAAGGGAGGAGAGGGTGGCTTTTTACATGCGGCACCCCGCTCAGCGAGGCAGCCCGATTCCCATCAGTACCGGTACGCATGAACGTCCCTGAAAGTCGAAACTCTCGGGCAATCTCTACGGATGCCCTGAATGCCCAGCCAAACCGTGGTGTCTACCGCGTAGACACAAAATTTCTCTTTGCTTCGGATTTCTTTGGAGTGACCCTTTCCTCTTAAGTGGGGCGCCGGGGAGGAAATGCTTCAGGGGTCTTTTTATGAGGTTAGTCTCGCTTTGGTGGGAGTTGCCTCCCCGGCTTGATTCCAATTGTAGGATATGGAATTCCAGAAATCAAGAAAAATCTGCGGGCTCACGCATTTTTCTTTACCTGAACCCCGGCGATTTCCTCTAAAGCCTTGATAGAAGAGCACATATCCTCTTCGCCATAACCCCGTGCGACGGCGGCGCGCAATTGTTGCTGGGTGGCCGCGGTAGTCGGGAGGGGAACATTCTGCTCGGCCCCGTGCTCCAGGATGAGTCCGACGTCCTTGAGCATCCACTTCAGGGAGAAATTCGTTGAAAAGTCACGGTTAAACACCGCCGGCCCCTTCAGCGAGACGAGCCCGCTGCGAGCCGCGCTGTTGTTCAGGATGTCGAGCATCAACTCCGCGTTCATTCCCGCTTTGACGGCCAGCACCATGCCCTCGTTAAATGCCTGTAAGATATTGGAAAGAATCAGGTTTTGACTCAGCTTTGCAGCCAGGCCCAGGCCGTGGGCGCCACAGTAATAAAGCTGCTTTCCCATGATCTGGAAGTAAGGTTTCACTTTTTCATAGACCGCCTCATCGCCTCCCACCATGAACGTAAGAGTGCCCCCTTCGGCGCCCGCCTTCGACCCCGTGCAGGGAGCTTCCAAATACAGAATTCCCTTTTCATGTAGACGCTTGGCGGTCCGAATACTGTGGGAGGGGGAAATAGTGCTGGCATCCACGATCACCGTGCCCGGCTTGGCGCCCTCGGCCAAACCGTCCGAGCCGAACACAACGGCTTCTGACATATCAGTATCGCCGACGCAAAGAAAGACGTACTCCGCGTTTTCGGCCACTTGCCGGGGAGTACCACACGCCAGGCCTCCCTTCTCTTCCGCCGCGAGTTTCACGGCTTTCCTAGCAGTATTAGACCAAAGAGCAACCTCGTGCCCCGCCCGAATCAGGTTCCTGGCCATGGGGTAGCCCATGATGCCTAGCCCAAGAAATCCCAGTCTTGCCATGCCGCCTCCTGTTGGATAATTTTTCGCTTTGGCGCTTCGTTCCCAGGGATGGCAGGCTTGCGTCCTGCCGGCCGTCGGAGATTTGCGCGGGAATCGACATTGTACGACGACGCGCAGGCTGAAAGCAGCCTTGGATCCAGCCGGTCAGGTGACCCGACCGCAGCGGCCTGCGTTGACCGACAACGGGAACGGCCTGGCGCTTGGGGGCTGATCGGCATTTCCTGATCTCATCCAGATCGATCCCGAAGCTCCGCCCTGAGGTGGCGGCACTCTTAGAGCCCCAGCGCCACCAGAACGCGCTCGGTGATCTCTTCGATCATGGCCGGCAGGGCGGCATCGAGGGCAAGTGTAATGGCGGCACGGACGCGCTCCGGATCGACTTCATATCCTCCAGCCGCACCCGCGGCGAGGACTTCTTGCGGGACATCCAGTTCCGGAACGGGAGCCGGCGCCGGCTCGCCGGCGGGCATCTGCTCGGCGAACAGGCCCCGCGCGTATTGCGCGGCTTGCACCAGGGGGCGGATGGTTTCCACCACCACCGAAGCTTCAAACGGCTTCTTCAGAATGCCGTCGCAGGCGACGCGCCCGGCCTCCTCCTCGTCAACCGGCTCGAGCAGGCCGGCGGTAAGAACCACGCGGATGTGCCGGAGGCGTGGCTCCTGCTTTACGTGGCGGCAGATGTCATAACCGGACTTGCCGGGCAGAAAAACATCGGCCAGAACCAGATCGGGGTCGACGTCGGACAGGCGCAGCAACGCGGTGTCGCCGTCGGTGACGGTCACCACCTCAAACCCTTCTTCCCGCAGGATTCGCTCACCCATCCGCTGGGCGTGAGGGCTGTCGTCGGCGAGCAGAATGCGGTTCATATTGTAAGCATCCGCGGAACCGGCGTCGCGGATTTTCCGGGGCGGCCAGACCGGTCTGGTGGAGAACTTGATCTTGAGCCGAATTCTCTTATCTTTCCTTGTTACCGATCCGGCTTCTGTTTCTGGCCATTGTCAGGAGGGGTGGTAGTCTGACCACCACCCCGCGACTGCCGGGCGTCCGGTTTGGTATCCAGCGCGGAGGAGGAAGCCGGAACGGTGGAAACGGTCACGTCCGCGCTGGGAGCCGTGCCGGCAAGAACCGGCGACCCAGGCACACTCGCGGGCACCTCGGGATGCAACGGTGTCATGGCCGGCGTGCCAGACTTGGCTGCTACCCGGATCTGTTCTCCCGGACCCTTGGCGAAGATGCCCCACATGGTGCTGAACATGCCGGGCTTGGTCAGCGTTTTCCTGCTCGTACTTCATCCGAGCCAGCGCCACCGGGTCGGCATCGGGGATGGGGGCTTCGAGGGAGGTAAGCTTCTTCTTCGCCTCGTCCGCCAGTGGGCTGAGCGGATAGTCGCGTACCAGTCGCGTATAGGCCTGAATGCTGTTGTTGCGGAACCGGGGCCCCATGCGCGAGTAAGAGTCGCCCGAGCTTCAGCAGCGCATTCATCCGAGTGCGTGAACAGCGGGTAATGGTCCGTCAGCGTCTGCAACCGGTTGGCCGCCGCCGGCATACTGCCCTTGGTGAAATAGTAGGAGCCCACGCGGTACTCGGCTTCGCCGAGCACCTCCTGAATCTCGCGCAGGCGCTGCTGCGCCTCGGGAGCGAACCGGCTGTTGGGAAATTGCACCAGCAACTGCCGGCATTCATCGTCGGCTCGCATGGCCTGTTCGATGTCGCGGTCCGGCTTTTCCATCTGCTTGTAGTGAATCATGCAGATTTTGTCCTGCGCCTCGGCCGACTCTTCCATCATGGGGTAGAACAGGATGAAGTCTTTGTACTCGGCTTCGGCCTGCGCCAGCGCGTGGGCGCCGCCTTCGCGGTACCAACTGTCGGCAATCGCCAGCTTCGCCTTGGCCAGATACTCGCTGGTGTCGTAGGTATTGATCAGCGTATTCAAGGTAGCCGGGCGATTTCGTAGCGGCTTTTTTCGATGTCGTTGACAGCTTTGTCGTACAGGACTTTATCGGGCTGCAGCGTGTCCTTCGTGATCGGATTCTCGTACTTCTTCCGGCCACAACCGGGAAGCAAGCTTAACAGCGCCACCGCCACCAGCAGTGTCGCCGCGGCGCTGAAGCGATGCCAAGAAGCGTGTTAAGACCTTCATCCAATCACCTCTTCCACGATATTTCCCTACACGCGGACCGCCAGGGCTTCACGGGCGATCCGGCCCATCTCGCGAACTGTCGCGCCGGGATCGGGGGTGTGAAACACCGAAGCGCCGGTCACCACCCAGTTGACACCAGCACGGGCCACTTCCGCAACATTCGCCAGATTGATGCCCCCGTCAATCTCGATGGGGAGCTTCAGGTTCCGGGCACGGCGCAACTGGTCGAGCTGGCGAACCTTCTTTAGGGAGTTCGGGATGAACTTCTGGCCGCCAAACCCGGGGTTCACGCTCATCACCAGCACATGGTCTGCCAGATCGAGCACCTCTTCGAGGGTCGCTACCGGGGTCGACGGGTTGAGAACCACACCCGCTCGTCGCCCCTCGCTCTGGATGTAATTCAGGACACGATCGAGATGGGGGCAAACCTCCTGATGGACGGAAATCATGTCCGCGCCCGCCTCGACGAACACCGGGACAAAGTGCTCCGGATTGGTGATCATCAGGTGAACGTCCAAGGTCATCTTGGTGATCTTTCTTACCGATTTCACCACCGGCGGGCCAATCGTCAGGTTCGGCACGAAATGTCCATCCATGACATCCAGATGCAGAATCGTGGCGCCGCCGGCTTCCACCTGGGCGATCTGCTCACCCAACCGCGTGAAGTCCGCGGAGAGAATAGAGGGAACAATCTCAAACATTTGTGGGGCTACTCCGATCCTATCACAGCCGCGTAAAAGCCATCCCCGGGCTCGCGTCCCGGCAGTCCGGCGCACTTCTCTGACGAGCTTTCCCGGCAGGGACGGCCCGCACCACCGACTCGTTCTCCTCAGGTTCGAGCGAGCAGGTGGAGTATACCAACAACCCCCCTGGTTTGAGGCACTTCAGAGCTTGAGAGAGGATCGCCGCCTGCTTTCCCGCGAAGCGGGCGAGATCTTCCGGGTGCAAACGCCATTTTATCTCAGGGTTTCGCCCTAGTGTGCCGGTGCCCGAGCAGGGGGCATCCACCAGGATCCGGTCGAACACCGGGGGGAACGGAAACGGCCGGGTGGCGTCGATTTGAACACGCCGGGCGCCCTCGGCTAACAAGTTGCGTAGTTTTCCCAGGTGTGAATCGCAGGCCACAGCGAGCAGCGTCCGTTTCGAGCGCCTGGGCGGTCTTGTTTCCGGGGGCCGCGCAGACGTCAAGAAAGCGGATTCCCGGCTCCAGATCGAGCAGCGGGACCACGCTCTGCGAGCCGATGTCCTGAATGCGCAAACCGTCCGGCCTGCCTTCGAGAACCTGGAAACAGCCGGGCACGTCGGTGGGTTCGAGTGCACGGCGGGGGCTGGCGGCGCCGGCTCGTAATCCGCACGTACAGCCCGGGTCTCTTCAGAAACGCCCGCCCGATCGCCGCCGCCGCTTCCGGCCCGAATTGCCGGCGCCATCGTTCCAGCAGCCAATCCGGAAGCGAAAGCTCCGTCGCCTGGTCGGGCCACGGCGGCAGCTTGCGCTTCACCTTTCGAAGCACGGCGTTCACCAGCCCCGCGGCCGAACGTTGCCGGGCGTGCTTCACCAGCTCGACGCTTTCGTTCACCGCCGCGTGCGCCGGGACGCGATCGAGGAATACCAATTGGTAGATGGCCATCTCGAGCGCGATACGCACCGGGGCGTCCAGGCTTTCAGGATTGCGGGAGGACCAGTGCGAAAGCAGGAAGTCGAGCTGGCGCCGCCGCCGCAGAACGCCCAGGACCAGTTCGGAGGCAAGCCCGGCGTCCCGCTCGGAAAGATCGTGCGAGCGCGCCAGCAGCAGGTCCGAGGCGTAGCCGCCCCCGGCAACCCGCTTCAGGACTTCAAATGCGACTCTTCTGGCCGGGCTCATCCGATTTATTGTAAGCGTGCTTCTATAATGGCTGTATTGGAACTGGAAAGAACCATTCTGCGCAAAGTCGGCGAGGCGATCGGCCGTTTCCGGATGATCCGGGATGGAGACCGCGTGGCCGTCGGCCTTTCCGGCGGCAAGGATTCGGTCACGCTTCTGGAGGCGCTTTTGCGGCTGCGCGAACGCGCGCCGGTGGATTTCTCGGTGTGCGCGTTCACCGTGGAACAAGGCAAGTTTCTCAGCCCCATCCAGCCGCTGGGCGCGTGGCTTGCCGGGCGCGGCGTGGAGTGGACCTACGTGCGCGACCAGCCGTCGCTCAACCTGCTCACCGAACAGCCCGGCCACGGATGCGACCTGTGCAGCCGCTTCCGGCGGCGCGCCGTCTACGAAATCTGCCGCGGGTTGCGGGCCAACGTCGTCGCCTTCGGGCACACCGCGGACGATTTCTGCGAAGCCTTCCTGCGCAATGCCATGTTCACCGGGCGCGTCAGCGCTCTGCCGCCGGTGGCCTACTCCCGCAAAAAGGAGTTTCGCCTTATTCGCCCGCTGGTGTACGTCGGCGAAAATCTCACCGCTCAATTCGCGCAATCGCTGGGCGCCCCCGTGGTGCCCTGCGGCTGCTCGCAGAAGACGGGGACGGTGCGACGCTCGCTGCGCGATATTTTCCGCGATCTCGAGCGCGATCATCCGTACCTCAAAGAAAGCCTTCTGGCCGCCATGGGCAACCTCGACACCGGCCGGCTGCTGGATCTGCGCTATCTCGACCTGGAGGGCGACGAGGCGCCGGCGGCCCTGCTTCCCATCGTGTCCGACTGATCCCGCCTGGCGGCGCTTTTCTCTGCTACGATTGCCTCTGAGCGTCTTCGTTATTCAGACTCGCCGGCGCTAATTCCAGAACAGACGTTCTGAAATCTCGCTTCAATGGAATTGAAACTGACCTGCTTGTCCGAATTCGGCCAGACTTCCGAAGCGAGGATTCGGCGGAATTCGAATTTGAATGTCCGGCGCGGTCAAATCTGCGAGATAATACAATTCTCTCTCGTCCAAAGGACGGTACAAGGACAGAAGCGTTCATGCGACTCCTTCCCAAACAAGAGAAGTTCTTCGACTATCTGACAGGACAGGCCGAATTGATCACCAGGGCGGCTTCCCTGCTGGCGGAGGCCGCCAGAGGCGACGAGGCCGCCAAAACCAACGCCTTCGAGCGGATCTCCAAGATGGAGATCGACGGCGACGCCAAGGCGCTCGAAGTCTACCGCCGGCTGAGCCAGACGTTTCTCACGCCCATCGACGCCGAGGACATTCATTCGCTTGCGTCCTGCCTGGACGACATTCTGGACGGACTGGAAGAGACTTCCTACCGCGTGGCGCACTACCAGGTTCAGCCCGTCCCTCCCGCCGTTATCCGCATGGCCGAACTCATCAAGAACGCGTGCGCCGAGGTTCTGCTCGGCGTCACCGCGCTGGCCAATCACAAGCGGGTTGTTCTCGAACACTGCATCGAAATCAACCGCTGCGAAGACGAGGTGGACAAGGAGCTTCGCGATGCGCTGCGCTTGCTGTTCGAAACCGAGAAGGATGCCATCAACCTGATCAAGATCAAAGAAGTGCTGGAGATTCTGGAGGACACGGCGGACCGATGCGAAGACGTTTCGGCCGCGCTGCAGAATATCGTGGTGAAGAATAGCTAGAGCGCGGCCATGAACTCCGTATTCCTTCTCACCGCCTCTATCGTTCTGGTTGCGCTGCTGTTCGACTTCATCAACGGCTTCCACGACGCCGCCAACTCGGTGGCTACCATTGTCGCCACCCGTGTTCTGACACCGTTCCAGGCGGTGCTGTGGGCGGCCTGGTGGAACTTCATCGCCGCTTTACCGCTGCTTTTGTGGCATGAGGCGGGCGTTGCCGCAACCGTCGGCTCCGGCATGGTGGACCTGAACCTGGTAACGCCGTACGTTATCCTCGCCGGACTGATCGGCGCCATCGCATGGGACTTGATCACGTGGTATTTCGGCATTCCAACCAGCTCGTCCCACGCGCTGGTTGGCGGATACGCCGGCGCGGCGATGGCAAAGGTGACAATGGTGAGCGGGGCCGGGCGGGCGCTCTCGGCCATCGTCCTGGCCGGCTGGTGGAAGACGCTGCTATTTATCGTGGTGGCGCCGGTGCTCGGCCTGGTGCTGGCGGCCTTGCTCATGATTCTCGTATTCTGGGTGTTCCGCAAGTTCACTCCGCGAAAAATGGACGTCTGGTTCCGCAAGCTGCAATTGATTTCGGCGGCGCTGTTCAGCTATTCGCACGGAGCCAACGACGCCCAGAAAACCATGGGCATCATCGCCGGTGCGCTGGTGGCGGGCGGCTACCTGACCGAGTTCCGGGTGGACACCTGGGTGGTGCTGTCGGCGCACGCCGCCATCGCGCTGGGCACCATGACCGGAGGATGGCGGATTGTCCATACGATGGGATCGCGCTTGACGCGCCTGAAGCCCCGCGCCGGTTTCTGCGCGGAGACCGCCGGCGCAATCGCGATTCTGTTCCCCACCTACCTGAAGATTCCCGTCTCCACCACCCACGTGATCGCCGGCGCGATTGCCGGCGTGGGCGCGGTGCAGCGCCGCAAGTCGGTTCGCTGGGGTCTGGCCGCCAACATCCTGTGGGCTTGGATTCTCACCATTCCGGCGGCGGCGGTGATTGCGGCGGTGGCCTTCGCGATCATTCATCTGGTATCCGGACAGTACTGAACCGGCGCGGCGCCTCGCGTCAGTGTTCGAAAACCGGTATTATGAGGACCATCCAACTGCGTCCCAGAACGCGCTCATGAACACGCCAGACTCGAAGTCGCCTGACATCGCCGCACTGTCGCGCCGCGCGCGAGACAGCTTTGCCGCCCTGCTTTCCGGCGATGCGCCCCACCCCTGGTGGGACGCCCTGGTTGTCACCGCCAGCTCAGAGCGGCAGGCCAAGGCTTACCGGGAAGAGATTGCCTGGCGAACGGAAAGCGGCCGCCTGCCGGGGAAGTGTACGTACCTGGTGGCACCCGACCTCAACGACCAGCGCCTCGGAAGCGGCGGCGCAACTATCAACGCCTTGCGTGTACTGGCCGGCGAACATCTGCCGCGGGAACGGGAAGCCCCCGGTTCGCTCGAAGACTGGTGGAACCGGTTGCGGGTGCTGGTGGTGCACGGCGGCGGCGAATCGCGCCGGCTGCCACAGTATTCCCTGCGCGGCAAGTTGTTCAGCGCGGTGCCGGTGCCTACGCCATGGGGCCAGACCAGCACCGTGTTCGATGAGATCATGGCGTTGTCAACCGGCTGGGTACGGCAAATGGAGAACGGTTTGATGGTCTCCTCCGGCGACGTCATCGTGACCTTCGACGGCGCCGAGCTGAACCTGGGCCGTCCCGGCGTCACCGGCGTCGCCGTGGTCCAACCGGCGGCCAGCGGGTCGCAGCACGGCGTCTACGCCGCCGACGAGCAGGGACGTGTCCACTCGTTCCTGCAAAAGCCGTCCACCGCCAAGGTGAGCGCCGCGGGCGGTCTGCTGGACGGTGGGCAGGTGGCGCTCGACAGCGGGCTGCTGCGATTCGATCCGCCGGTGGCGGCGCGCCTGACCGAGCTTGCAGGGGCCGCCAAATCGGATGGCCGCTGGCATATCGGAACGGGCATTCTGAATTTCGGCGGCTTGCCGCCGGCCATCGATCTGTACGCGCACATCACGCTCGGGCTTACCGGAGAATGGTCGCCCGCGCCGTCCGATGCGCCCTATTGGCACCTGCTGGCGGGCGCGCTGCGGAACACGCCGTTCTGGTGCTGCCTGGTGCGGGGAGAGTTTACCCACGTGGGAAGTACCTCGCACTTCCGCCGGCTGTTCACGGCCGACAACGAATACCTGCGATTGTTCGCCGCCCAGCAGAGCTACGGCGCGGCGGTGCCCGAAGGCCTGGACTGTGCCGGCGTGATTGTCGACAGCGTGCTCGAAGGCGGCGGCGAAATCCAGCCCGGCGCCATAGTCATCGAATGCGACCTGGCCGGCCCGCTGCGCGTCGAACGCGGCGCGATCCTGCACGGGTTGAACGGCTTGACCGGACCGGTGGAGGCGCCCGAGGATACCGTGCTCCACCAGGTGGCGGTGCGCGAGACCGATGGATCGCAGGCTTTTCTCATTCGCGCCTATGGGGTGGCAGACGATCCGCCGACCCTGGTGAGCGATGGCGCGACATGGTTCGGCCGGCCGCTTCCCGATCACCTCTCGCAGTTGGGCCTGAGCGCCGACGAGGTGTGGCCCGACACCGCGGCTCCTTTGCGATCGCTCTGGAACGCGCGGCTGTTTCCCGCCGCGACGCTCGAACTGGCCTGGAGCGCGGCGCGTTGGATGTTGGGCTACGGCGACGGCTTCGATGCATCCGACTGGCGGCGGCTGCCCCGGATGTCGCTTGCCACCAGCACGCATTCGGAGGACCTCCGGTACGCCGAGCAGGCCAGACTGCGGCGTCATCGAAAACACTGGCGGACGTCCGCGATCTCGCTGGCGCGCGGCGGAACCGACGTCCGGCCGCTGCTGGCCTATTCCCCGGGCGTCGAGCCGTTGGTGGAAGCCGGCAAGGCGCTGGCCGCCGATGCGGAACGGTTGCTGACCAGCGAGCCCACCGAAGCGGCCACCCGCTACTTCCAGGCGAGCCAGTTCCTGGGTCAGGCCGGACTTGCCGAACGCGCCGGGGAATGCCGCTCGGCCGCTTACCTGGCCGTTCGCCAGGCGGTGGATGCCGGCGTTTATGAAAACGCCTTTCAAGGCGCGGGCGAACGCTGGGCGGGGCCGGAGGTGACGGTGTGCGCGCCGCCGCGCGTCGATTTCGGCGGCGGCTGGTCGGACACCCCGCCATTCTGCCTGGATTGGGGCGGCACGGTTCTCAATGCAGCCATCGTGCTGGAAGGCGAATACCCCATCCGGACCCGGCTGCGCACACTCAGCGAACCGGTGGTGCGTTGCATCTCGGAAGAGACGGAAGAGAGCACGGAATTTCGCACTACCGGGGAGATCTACGCTCCGGCGGCGCCCGGCGACACGTTTGCCATCCCTCGAATTGCGCTCCAGTTGGCCGGCATCCCAGCGGCCGGCGACGATCTGCGGGATTGCCTGCGGGGGCGCGGCGGCGGCCTCGAAATCCGCACTTCGGTGCGACTGCCAATGGGCTCCGGCCTGGGCACCAGCAGCATTCTGGCTGCGACTCTGCTGAGTGCCGTGGGCCGGCTCGCCGGCATCGAGCCTGGCCCGGAGGCATTGTGCGACCAGGTGATGCTGCTCGAACAGAAGCTGACGGCGGGCGGCGGCTGGCAGGACCAGGTGGGAGGCATCTATCCGGGAGTTAAGATGGTCCACTCGGGCCCGGGATTGCGGCAGCGCCTGCGGGTGCAGCCACTCGACTGGGAACCGGAGCGGGAAGCGGAATTTTCCCGCCGCTTTCTGTTGTACTACACCGGTATCCGGCGCATCGCCAAGAACCTGTTGGCGCAGGTGGTGGCCAGTTACCTGGCGCGGGAAGTGGCTACCGTACAGGTGTTGCACAGCATCAAGACACTGGCGATGGAGATGGCCTACGCCATGCGCGAAGGCGACTGGGACTACCTGGGCCGGACCATGAACCGCCACTGGGAGCTGAACCAGATTCTCGACCCGCACACCACCAGCGCCCCCATCAACGCGCTGCTCGCCGAGATGCACCCCTACGTCGCCGGGGCAAAGCTGGCGGGCGCCGGCGGCGGCGGCTTCCTGATGCTGGTTTGCCGCGACGAGGAGGCTGCCGCTACGCTGGTGCGCAAGATGAACGGACGGGGCGGCGGGCGCTTCTACTCGTTCGAGATCGCGCCGCGGGGGCTGCACGCGATCTGAGCGCACTCCCTAATCCGGCGCGGGGAACGCTATCCTAAGCGTTTAAGGAGGTAGCGCTGGAAGGCGCCTCAAAGAAACGTCACGATGAGGCTTGGGATCGACTTCGGAACAACACGGATGGTGGCGGCCGCCGTCGACCGTGGCAACTACCCGGTGGTGAACTTCGAGACGCCCCAAGGCGATGCGCTCGACTGGTACCCGCCGCTGGTGGCCGTCAGCGGCGAAGAGCGGCTGTACGGCTGGGATGCCTGGGCCGCTCAGGGCAAGCCGGACTACACCGTGGTCCGATCCATCAAGCGCTACCTGGACAGCTCCGGCCCCGAGACGCTGGTCCAGCTCGGCGAGCAGGTGCTTCCCATGAGCCGGCTGCTTTCAGAGATGATGACCCAGTTCCGCTGGCATCTCGAACAGCACTCCAGCTTGAACATCCGCCGTGGAGAGCCCATCGAGGCCATGCTGGGGGTGCCGGCAAACGCCAACAGCAACCAGCGTTTTCTGACCGTCGAAGCATTCCGCGAGGCCGGCTTCTCGGTTCTCGGCCTGTTGAACGAGCCTTCCGCCTCCAGCATCGAGTACGGCCACCGGACGCGGAAGGAAGGGACTCCGGCGTCGCGGCAGTTCGTGCTGGTGTACGACCTGGGAGGCGGCACCTTCGACGTCTCGCTGGTGGAATTGGACCACCAGACCCATTCGGTGATGGCCACCGAGGGCATCCCGACCCTCGGCGGCGACGACTTCGACGAAGCGCTGGGCGAGCTGGCGCTGGAGCTGGCCGAGATTCCGGCCGGGCAGCGTGAGAGCCTCACCCAGGCCGAGATGTTTCTGCTTCACGAAGAGTGCCGCGAGAAGAAAGAGGCGCTGCATCCCAACACCCGGAAGCTGGCCATCGACTTGGAGCGGGTGCGCGAAGGCTGGCCCGCGGTGGCGGTGCCCGCCGCGCTGTTCTACGAACGCTGCCGGCCGCTGGTGGAAGAAACCATGCACGCCGTCGACGACCTGCTGGCGAAATACGTACACGTGAACGGCGCCGACACCGCCGACGCCCTCTACATTACCGGCGGGGGCAGCGAGCTGCCGGCCGTCGCCAGGCTCTTACGGGAGCGTTACGGCAGAAGGTCCCGGCGCTCGCCCTATACGCGATCGGCCACTGCTATCGGGCTGGCCATACAGTCCGACGCCACTGCCGGCTACGTGTTGCGCGAGCGCTTCAGCCGGTATTTCGGCGTGTGGCGGGAGGGCGAGTGCGGCAGCCGTATCGTCTTCGACCCGCTGTTCGACCGGGGCACGCCGCTGCCCGCGCCGGGCCAGCCTCCCCTGACCAGAAGCCGCGCTTACCACCCGGTCCACAACATCGGCCATTTCCGCTACCTGGAATGCGTGCAGCAAACCACCGACGGGCAACCGGCCGGCGATATCACTTATTGGGACGACATCCGGTTTCCTTTCGAGCCGGCGCTGGCGGACCAGACCGACCTCATCGGGACCCCCGTCGCCCACTCCGCCGAAGCGCTCGACCAGCAGGTCCGCGAAACGTACTGCTGCGACCAGAGCGGAGGCGTGAAGGTGACCATCCGAAACATCACCGCGGGTTATGAGCGCAATTACCGCCTGGCTCGGTGGGCACCCAGCCCCGAACCACTGGTGCCCGCAAAGAGAAGGCCCCGGAGCCGTTCCCCCAGAACGCCGTAGAAAGGCGAGGAGGCAGCCTTTGACGAAAATAGTCCTGATTTGCACCTTGGCGGCCGTGTTTGGCGGCACACTGGCGGCGGCCGATCGAGACCAGCAGACAACGCGGGAGATCCTGGCTCTCGAGCGCCAGGCGTTGGACGGCTGGCTTAATGGAAACCCCGATCCCGCGCTCGCGATGGCCGATCCGGAGATTACCTACTTCCACGTGATGACGGAAAAGAGGCTCGACGGCCTGGCGGCGCTACGGGCGCTGTATGAGCAGTACCGCGGTACGCCGCTATTCGACAGCTACGAGATCGTTGACCCGAAGGTGCAGGCCAGCGGGGACATGGCGGTGCTCACTTACATTTTGCTGCGGCGGAACGGAGGCGCCACCGGCCGCTTCAACGCCACCGAGGTATACCAGCGAAAGAAAGAGGGCTGGCGCGTCATTCACAGCCATTGGTCCAACACCAAGCCACCGGCCGCCGCTGCCCAACAGTGAGACCGGGAGGAAGTACTCGATATGGACCCTGAACTGATACGCCTTCTTCGCACCGCCAAGCCCTACGACCTGGGACAACCTTATTTTCCCGGCATGCCGCATTGGCCGAGCCACCCGCCGTTTCTTTACGGCCTGACCAAGAAACACGGCGAACAGGTACTCGACGGCGGTTTCAGCTCGGCGGCGGAGTCGATTTCGCTCGGCACTCACGTCGGCACCCACATTGATGCGTTGTGCCACGTTTCCCGCGGCGGGCTGCTTCACGGCGGTCTGGCGGCCGAGGGACGGCAAAGCTATCAGAACGGCATCGAGCTCCTGTCGATAGACACCGTGGCGCCCATCTTCCGGCGCGGCGTGTTGCTGGACATCGCCGGGCTGGCGGGCTGTGACGCGCTGCCGGAAGATTTCACGGTAACCGTGGAACACCTGGAGGAAGCCTGCCACAAAGAAGGCGTGACGGTGGAGCAGGGCGACGTGGTGCTGGTGCGCACCGGCTGGGCGGCCTTCTGGAACGACCCAATACGGTATATCAACGGGGTGCGCGCTCCCGGTCCGGAACCGCCTGGCGCCCGATGGCTCAGCCAAAAAGGTATTTTCGCCGCCGGCTCGGACACGGTGGCGTTTGAGCGCGTTCCCTCACCCGGCATGGGGGTGCACGTCCATTTGCTGGTCGAAAGCGGCATTCACATCATCGAAGCGCTGAATCTGGAAGAGCTGGCCCGCGGCCGGGCGTACGAGTTCGCCTTCGCGGCGTTGCCGCTCAAGATCCGCGGCGGCACCGGATCGCCCGTCCGGCCGGTGGCCCTGGTAATCTGAACAATAAAACGCGGGAGGGATCCATTTCGAAATGTACACCGGAATTCAGGGAAAGACGGCGCTGGTAACCGGAGCGTCGCGGGGCATTGGAGCGGCGGTGGCCGTCGGTCTGGCGCGTAACGGCACCAAAAAAGTGTTGATCCACTACAACAGCAACCGGCACGGCGCCGAAGCAACCGCAGCCGCGGTGAAAGCCGCCGGCGCGGAGGCCGAACTGCTGCCGGGAGATCTCGAGTCGGACGCCGGCATCGGCGCGTTCGTCGCGGCGCTGGCGCCGTCAGCCCCGGCGCTCGACATTCTGGTGAACAACGCCGGCTCGCTGGTGGAGCGTGCCGCCCTCGCCGCCTACACCATGGGATTGTTCGACCGGGTGATGAACCTCAACATGAAGAGCATGTACTTCATCTCCCAGGCAGTGGCGCCGCACATGGCCGCTCGGGGAGGCGGCGCCATCGTCAACCTCAGCTCCATCGCGGCGCGCAACGGCGGCGGCCTGGGCGCCACCATTTATGCCGCGGCCAAGGCTGCCGTCGCCTGCGCCACTCGGGGCATGGCCAGGGAACTGGCTCCTCAGGGAATTCGGGTGAACGCCATCAGTCCCGGCACGGTGGACAACGACTTTCACAAGCGGTTTTCCACGCGACAGATGCTGGATGGCGTCGTCGCCGCGACACCCCAGGGCCGCCTGAGCACCAACGAAGACATGGCCGACGTCATCGTGTTTCTGTGCGCCGACGAGGCGCGCAACATCGCCGGCCAGACCATCGAGGTGAACGGCGGCATGTACATGGTGTAGGCCACGCTACCGTTGCTTCCCCGCTACCGGACGAACAGCATCGCCCCGTTTTGTGCCGGCATGTCGCCCACTTTCACCAGCACTTCGTGTTCGCCCGCCGAATAGTAGCCCACCGGCACGCGGACGTTGATCTGAAACAGACCCACAAAGCCGGGGGCCGTGCCGGCGTACAAGACCTCCGCCGCGAGACCCCCGACCGTTACCGTCACCGGGTGGACCGGAAGTCCGAGAGGCAACCCCGCCGGCATACCGTCGATTTGAGGCGGGTCTGTCAGTCCCAACCCGGTGGCATACAAAACGATGTACTGCCCACGGAAGACGGGATTGGACGGTGAGTTCAACGATCCGTCCTGGTGCACGGCAAGAATCTGCGAGGGTTCGCCCGGCATGGTGAAAACCCCTGGTGCGCAGTCGGCCAGAGGGGCATCCAACTCCACCAGCTTTTCGTCGTCCAACAGAATCTCCAGGTGCGTTTTGGATTGTCCCGCCGCCGCATACGGCACCAGTACGTTAATCTGTCCCGCGGTGGCGCCAAACGTGTAGGCGTCGCGGCCGTCGAAGCGCACCTGCCAGGCGGGCGCTTCCGATTCCGCGCTTTCCTCCGGCGCGGCGACAAAGATGGACACCATCTCTCCCGGCGCCAGCGGCCCGGCGGCAAAACTGGCGGCATTAACGACGGCGGCTGCGATAGCCGCCGGAGGCCGCGGCGGGGCTGCGCCATCGGGGGTCAGCCGGCGGACACGGCTGTTGCCGGCGTCGGCCACCAGCACCGAACCGTCGGCGAGCGCCAGCGCCGCGGCGGGGGTGTTAAGTTGCGCTGCCAGCGCCTGCCCGCCGTCGCCCGAATAGCCCCCGGCCCCATTGCCCGCGATGACGTAGCCCGGGGAGCCGGGGACGATTCGGAACACCTCGTGGAGGGAGCAATCGGTAACCAGCACAGCCCCGTCGCTGGAAACAGCCACGCCGCAAGGCTCGGCCAACGCGATGCCTTCGCCGGGCGAGAGTGTTTCGATGGCGCCATTCGGCGTCACCTGGCGTATCCGCCGATTGCCGGTGTCGGCGATGTACAGGGTTCCCGCGCCATCCAGCGCCACCGCTCGCGGCGTGTCGAGCTGCGCGGTGGCGGCCGGACCGCCGTCGCCGCTGTAGCCGGCCACCCCCGTTCCCGCCACCAGTTCCAGCGTTCCTCCGCGTTGAACGCGCACTACGCGATGGTTGCCCGTGTCCGCGATGTACACTTCGCCGGAGGCAGCGGCAGCCAATTGTCCGGGTGCGTTCAATTGGGCGGCAACGGCCGGTCCGTTCAGGCCTTCGGCGCCGGCGTTGCCCGTTCCGGCAAATGACGCCAGGACGCCGCCGGAGCCGACAACCACTACGCGGTGATTCCCGCTGTCGGAGATGTAGACTTCGCCCTTCGGGCCGATGGCGACTCCGCGAGGCGTGTCGAGCGGGCTGGCGGTGGGCGGCGCTCCCGCCAGGTCCGCCAGGCCGGCCGCGCCGGTGCCGGCGACGGTTGTGATTGTTCCTTCGGCTGTGATGCGGCGAACGCGTTGGCCGGAAGAATCGGCGACATACCAGTTTCCGGATCCGTCGGCCGCCAGGGCGGAAGGCGACGCCAGACGCGCCTGCTCCGGCGGCCCTCCGTCGCCGAAGCCGCTGGCGCTGCCGACGCCGGCGTAAACCGTCACTTTGCCGTTCAACCCGCTTTGCCACACCTGGCCGCCGGAGCCGAAGTACACCACCCCTTGCGGCGTGCACACGATGTCGTGGCCGGGCATGGAAAGGTCCTTGTCCGAGAATCCGGGCAAGCCGCCGAGGGTGTCGGGCGCGTAGCCGTCGGCCACCAGCAGCCGGGCGGCCAGGTTCAAGGCCAGCCCGGTGGGCAGTTCGAGCACCCACGGCACACGGAAATCGTTCGGCTGCATGACGGAGAAGATTGCCCCTCCCTTGACTTTGCGAATGCGCTGGTTGCCGCTGTCGGCGATGTACACAACCCCGTCGGAGCCAACCGCCAGGCCGGCCGGGAAGGCCAAATCCGCGGAGATGGCCAGGCCGTTGTCGCCGGAAAGTCCGGGTATGCCGCTACCGGCCAGCGTCCGGGCGGAGCCGGTGGAAGAGACGACGTACACTTTGTGAGCGTCAAAATCGGAAATATTCATGCTTCCGTCGTCACTGACGGTGACATTCCGGGGCGCCTTGAGCCGGAGGCTGGTAGCGGGAATGCCCTCGATTCCTTCGAGTGTGCCACCCCCGGCTACCGTGGTGATGACGCCGGCCCGGGAAACGCGGCGAATGCGTCCGTTGCCAAGATCCGCGACGTAGAGGTTTTCCGATCGATCGAGAGCGAGGCCATAAGGAGCGTATAGCATCGCCTCGGTGGCGGGTCCGCCATCCCCGGAATATCCCGCATGGCCTACACCTGCAACCGTGGTAATAGTGCCATTCGGCAGAATGCACCGCACGCGATGGGCGCCGGTCTCCGCCACATAAAGGGCGCCAGACCGGTCGACTGCCAAGCCATTTACTCCGTCGAGTATTGCCTTTAGCGCCGGGCCGCCGTCGCCGGCATACGGTCCCCCCGCCGCGGTGAAGATCCGGAAATACGTGTTTGGATCCGCCCGCCCGGCGGTAACTGAAAGCAGCATAAAGAGAACGGCAAACAAGGACGTGGAAGCGGTCTGTTTCATGACAACGGGTCTCTCAAGAGACAGTGCGAAAACGGAGGAAAATATCTCATTTGGTGGAAAAAGATGCCGATGAAAAGGGGGGAGAGGCTATCGAATGAATTGCCGGCCATCTTATCTGGGCATCGTCTTTGTCGTTATTTTCACCTCGTCTTACTCGATCTCGCCGGCCCAAGAGCTGCGCCTGAAGTCTGGTCGGAGTTTCCTGAAATCGCAGTCGATACTGGATGAGCAGGGGCGCGCCCGGTGGGAAGCTTCCACCCGCGGGGCGGTAGGGGCAGGCCTCGCGGCGGAGGGGCAGGCCCGCAATCGGCCTTCGAGCAAGCGCGTCAGCCCGAACCGCGTTCACTGGGTTGTCGCGTATCCCGGAATGCCCTCGGCGTCCGACTTGAAAACAATGGAACAGGCGGGGCTTCATCCGGTCGAGTACATTCCCGACAACGCCTGGATCGTTTCCGGCGATGGCGCCGCGGCCGGTTCGGATTCTCTGGCTCCCGTGTGGGGGCGGCTGCTGCTCTCCGACAAGGTGAGTCCGGCGCTCCAAGCCGATTTGACCGGATCGCCGCCGGCGGACTCGGGAGTCGCCCAGGACATTGCCGCTCCGGAAGGTCTGGTGGTGGAGTTTTACGAGGACGTCTCTGCCGCCGACGCCCGTGCGGTGGTTCAGCGCGAGGGGCTGCCGTTGGTGGAGAACCCCAGCCTGTCGACCCATCACTTGTTGGTGCGCGGCGGCCTGGAGGCTGCCTGGCGCCTGGCCGATTGGGACGAAGTGGCGTACGTATTCCCGGCCTCCCGCGAGCTGATGCAGGGCGAGGCACTGTATCTTTGCGAGGAGGCATTGACCGGTAGCGGCCCGGTGGGACAGTACATCGCCTCGGTGGGCGATGGATGGGACGGCGCCGGCGCGAACGCCGTGCGCCTGGGCTACTATTGGGGCGCGTTTACCTCACAGGTGCCGGTGGAGCTGGCTCACAGCGAAGCGTTGCGGGCCATGAGCGAGTGGGCCAATTACATTCAGTTGACGCTCACCCAAAAGTCACAACCCGGCCAGAACCGCACCATCGACGTCCAGTTCGTGCGCGGCGACCACGGCGACGGATACCCCTTCGACGGGCCGGGCCAAGTGCTGGCCCATACGTTTTATCCGGCGCCGCCGAATCCGGAACCGCTGGCTGGCGACATGCACATGGACGCCGAAGAGACGTGGCAGGTGGGCGCCGATCTGGACATTTATTCCGTGGTCGTCCACGAGATGGGCCACGCCTTGGGCCTGGCTCACTCCGATGTGCCCGGCTCCGTCATGTACCCCTATTACCGGCGCTCCAACAAGCTGGCCGCCGACGATATCGCGTCCATACAAAGGTTGTATGCGGCAAGAAGTTCGGACCCGGGCACTCCGGACGCTCCGCCTTCATCCCCCGACGATCCACCCACGACGCCGGATACGCCGTCGGTGCCGGACCCGCCGACGCCGCCCATGCCTCCGGACCCGCCCGATACGCCGGACACGCCGTCAACGCCCTCCACGCCCGTGGTGGTACAGATCGTTGTGCCGGCGTCCACTGGGGTTTTCCAAACCGGCACGCCTACGGTTGTGTTGGCGGGAACCGCCGGGGGCGGGGCCGGGATTGTGTCGGTGAGCTGGATCGCATCCACCGGCGCCCAGGGAACGGCTTCGGGAACCAGCAACTGGTCGACCGGGGCCATCTCGCTCGAACCGGGCGCCACCACCTTCACGGTGACCGCCGCCGACAGCCAAGGCGCCAAGGCGTTTCAGTCCTTACAAGTGGTCTACACGCCGGCGCCGGCGCCGCCCTCCGGAGACACCATCGCGCCATCGCTCGAGATCTCGTATCCGTATTCGACGTCGGTGGCTACAACCTCGGCATCCCTAACGATTCAGGGAAGGGCGAGCGACAACGTTGGGGTGACCGCGGTGCGCTGGACCAACTCGACGGGCTCGAGCGGCGACGCTACCGGAACCACCAACTGGACTACCGGCCCCATAGCGCTGCCGGTAGGAATCAACATGATCACCATCCGCGCCACGGATGCGGCGGGAAACCAAAGCTGGAGATCCCTCAGCGTGCGCCGCCGTTAGCAGCGCAGCGACATCGCTTCGAACCTCGAGCCGGGCGGCACGATTGTCTGGCTGCGTTCCGGCCCTACCGAGACGCAGCCGATTTCCACTCCTGTTTGCAGCTCGAGAAACTTCAGGTAGCTCCGCGCGTTTTCCGGCAGGTCTCGGAAACTGCGCACGGCGCCGAGGGGGGTCTTCCAGCCGGGCAGGGTCTGGTAAACCGCTTCCACCTTTTCGAGCTGGCACACCACCGCCGGCATGTCCTTGAGGATTTCTCCGTTGACGCGATAACCGGTGCAGACATTCACTTCGTCCAGACCGTCCAGCACGTCGAGCTTGGTGATCACCAGCGATTCGAAGCCGTTGATCATGGCCGTGTAGCGCAGCAGCGGCGCGTCGAACCACCCGCAACGGCGCGGCCTGCCGGTGACGGTGCCGTATTCGTGGCCCGCTTCGCGTATGCGGTCACCCTCGTCGCCGTGCGCTTCGGAGGGAAACGGGCCGGCGCCGACGCGGGTGATGTAGGCCTTCGAAACACCGATAACGCCGTTGATCTTGGTCGGGGGAATACCGCTGCCGGTAGACACCCCGCCCGCCGTCGCGTTCGAAGAGGTGACGAACGGATAGGTGCCGTGATCGATATCGAGCATGGTCCCTTGCGCGCCTTCGAACAGAATGCGCTTCCCCGCGCCTATGGCTTCGTTCAACAGTCTTGGCGTGTCGCAGATCATCGGCCGGACGATTTCGCCGAACTCCAGATACTCCTCGCGCACCGCGGCGTAATCCGTGGCGTCTTCGATGGAGAACGCCGCCGCGGTGGTGTGTTTGTCGGCCACCTGGCGCGAATATAGTTCGTCGAATCGCGCGCGGTCGAGCAGGTCGGCAAGGCGGATGCCGCGCCGCGCGATCTTGTCTTCGTACGCCGGGCCGATGCCCCGCGAGGTGGTGCCGATGGCCACCCGGTCGTCGCGCGTTTCGGAGATCTTTTCCACCGTGCGGTGAAACGGAAAGATCAGATGCGCGCGGGACGAGATGGACAACTGCGACTTGACGTCGACGCCCAATCCTTCGAGCGTCTTGATCTCGTCGAGCAGCGCCGCCGGATCGATCACCAGGCCGTTGCCGATTACCGCGCGTACGCCGGGCCGCAGAATGCCGCTGGGAATCAGCTTCAGAATGTATTTGGTTTTGCCGATCCAGACGGTGTGACCGGCGTTGTGCCCGCCCTGGTACCTGGCAACAATATCAAACTGCTCGGAGAGAACATCGACAATTTTGCCCTTGCCCTCGTCCCCCCATTGAGCACCGAGAACAACAATTACTTGATTCATGGAGAGCCGACCAAACTCTCGATTCTACCTCAATCGGCGATGTTCACGACGGCCGTCCGCTTGCGGCCGGCCCGGCGAAATTTTAACCGACGCCCATTTGTCGTATCATGCTCTATCTGGCTGTAGTGATAATGACGCTTGCCGCCTCCATTGATCGTCGATCGGGAACCCCCGGCCAAGACCCGATTCGCTTGATGCACGTCATCGCCGGGCTGGAGACCGCCGGCGTCCAAATGGTGCTCTACCGGTTGGCGAAGGAGCTCGATAGAGAGGCTTATCGCCAAAGTGTTGTCAGTCTGACTGCCGGCGGGGCGATGGCGGAGCGTCTGCGGGAGCTGGGGATTCCGGTGTACGAGCTGCGGATGACCCCAGGGGTGCCCAGCCTGAGCGGCGCACTGCGGTTGCGCCGGCAGATCCTGGACATCCAGCCCGACGTCCTTCAGACCTGGATGTACCATTCCGACCTGCTGGGCGGGCTGATGGCCAAACTCGCCGGCGCCCCGCGCGTGGTATGGGGGGTCCACCACGGCAACCCGAGGGGTATCAACTGGCACACCAGCTTCGCGCAATTCGTCTGCGGAAAGCTTTCGCGCCGGCTGCCGGACAGAATTGTCTGTTGTTCGGACGCGGCGTCGCGGTGGCACATCGAGGCAGGCTACCCAACCGCCCGCATGGTGATGGTGAGGAACGGATTCGACCTGGAGGAATGGCGACCCGATGCGGGTTCGCGTATTCCCGTCCGGCGGGAGCTGGCGATTCCCAACGACGCGCCTCTGGTAGGTTTGTTTGCCCGGGTAGATCCCCAGAAAGATCACGATTGTTTCCTTCGGGCCGCCGATTGGCTTCACCGGCGCGAGCCGGCGGCGCACTTCCTGTTGTGCGGAGAAAGGGTCTCGCCCGACAATCCGGAATTGCGGAAGATGCTTCCGGCGGGAAGCGTTCGCGGTTGTCTACGCATTCTAGGCCTTCGCCAGGATGTGCCGCGTCTGATGCAGGCCTGCGATACGGTGGTGTGTTCATCCCGGTTCGAAGCGTTTGCCCTGGTTCTCGGCGAGGCTATGGCCACCGGCGTCCCGTGCGTCACAACGGATGTGGGCGATGTCGGGGCAATGATCGGCGACACGGGCATTGTGGTGCCCCCGCGGGAACCGGAGGCTCTGGGCGAAGGCCTTTTGCGCATTCTGAGTCTCAGTCCCGAAGAAAGGGCCAACCTGGGCTCCGCCGCCCGCTTGCGGATTGCCAAGGACTACTCCATCGGGCGCATGGTGGAACACTACGACTCGGTTTATCGGGAATTGACGGGCCGGCCCCAACCCGCCGCAACACCAACATGCAAAGAATCATCCTGACAAACGACGATGGCGTGGAGGCGCCGGGATTGTCCGCGCTGCGGCGCTCGGTGGAAGGCTTCGGCCCGTGCGTCGTCGTCGCTCCGTCGCGGGAGTATTCCGGGTGCAGCCATAGCACCACCACCGGCCGGCCGTTCTTCTGCCGCAAGGTGTCGGATGACGTCCATATCGTCGACGGCACTCCGGCGGACTGCGCCCGTGCGGCGCTCCATCTTTTCCGCGGCCAGGTGGCCTTCGTTTTATCGGGCATTAACAACGGCGCCAACCTGGGCGTGGACGTCTACCACTCGGGGACCATTGCCGCCGTGCGGGAAGCGGCCCTCTACGGCGTCCGCGGCATCGCCATCTCCCACTATCGCGACCGCACGCTGACCGAACACGACTGGACGCGCGCATCGCTGTGGGCCAACGCCTTGCTTGGGGAACTGCTCGGCCGGGATTGGACTCCCGGCACGTTTCTCAACGTGAACCTGCCCTGCGTGGAAGCGGCAGTCTCCGAATTGCCCCCGGTGGTCCGCTGCCCCCTCGACCCCTCCCCCTTGCCGCTGAGCTTCGAGGACAGCAACGGATGCCTGCTTTACAATGGCCGTTACGCCACCCGGCGGCGCGTGCCCGGCTGCGATGTCGAAGTGTGCCTGGGAGGGAACATCGCGCTCACCGAAATTTCCGTCATGGAAGCGAGCCGGTAAGATCATCTCTGGCGCAATCGGGGCCCGGCCTCAGGGTTCCCGCCGTTCACCGCCGGGAAGTGGCAGCGGCTTGTCGCTCGCCGCGGGCGAGTCGATGCGCGGGAAGCTTTCGAAAATCTTGGCGACACCTTTGCGCATGACGTCCAAATCGTCCGGCCTGGCGGTGACGCGCGCCGAAAAACGGGCGCTCCAGATTACCCTGCCCGATTTGGCGTCTCGCATTCCCAGCAGCAGGTGGCCCACCACCGAGCCTCTTGCCGCCACCGCACCGCCCAATACCGGGCCGAAAACGCGCCAGGAAGGGTCGGCGCCCTCGACGCGGGTGCCCATCAGGCAGAAGAACTGCGCGTCCGGACCCGCCAGCACCAGTTCTCTTCCCTTCGCTTTCAGTTCCAGGTCGGCAGCCTGTTTCACGGCCGGCGGCTCGTAGCCGGGCTTCATCATCATGTCGTCGTGAACCAGCACGCAGCGGCCCCAGGTGTAAGTCCGGTAGATGGTGAGATCGGCGGATTGGTCCTGCCACACCTTGACCTGCGCCATCGCGAAGCACGGAAACAGCCCCACCAGCGGCGCCAGCGCAATCACCCGGCGCATTAGCGGACAAGCTCGCATCCTGATATCAGTGTAGCCGCCGCGGCCCGGGGATGTCCGGGTTTCACCGGCGGCCGCTGCGGGCGGCAAAAGCGATGACGTCCGCTCAGAAATCAATCGTCACCCGGCTCAGACGGTTGAATACTTTTTGCAGAGCTCCCGAATCCTGTTGAGGAGTTTCGGAACGCCCGTCGCTGGATCTTCCTTGCCCTCGAATTCCGCGGACATAAAGCCCTTGAAGCCCGCCTTGGCGAACATCCCCCACACGCGGTCCATATCGATGGGGGTGCCGTCGTCGAACACTTCGCGGATGTGGGTATTGGTGGCGTAGGGGATGCAGGCCTCGATTTGGGCGTAGCCGTCTTCGGTGGCAGTGGGCACGAAGTGCGTGATGTCGAGATTGATACCCGCGTAAGGCGAGTTCACCTGGCGCATGATTTCCAGGCAGACGTCGGCCCGCTGCGAGATGCCGGAATGGTCTTCAATGCCGAGTGTAATGCCTCTCTCGCCTGAGTAATCGCAGGCCGCCTTCATGGTTTCCACAACCCAGCCGACGGCCTCCTTCTCGCTGGCGCCGGAGGGCAGCTTGCCGGCGAACACACGCAGGTGGGGAGCGCCCAGCCGGTCGGCGACGTCCACGAATTTCTTGATATCCATCAACGATTGGGTACGCGCCGCGGCATCCGCACTCACCATGCTGACGCCGCACGCGGCGCCCGAGAACATCACACCGTTCTGGTAGGCGAGATGGCGCAATGAGGCGAGATAGGCGGGCTCGGTCGATTTGTAGTAATAGGTGGTCATGTCCACGCCATCAATATCCAGCTCGACGGCCTTCCGGATGAAATCCTCCATGGTCATCGGTCCGTGCTGGAGATACTTGCGGTAGGAATAGGCGCAGCAACCGGAGAAAAGCCGGGCAGCCTTGGCTGGGTTAGTCTCCGGTGCGGCGTTCGCCCGGTCTATACCCGCCAAACCAACCGCGGCGCCAACCGGCACGGCGGACTGCAGAAAACGGCGGCGGTCGATCCGCATCGTGATCACACTCCTTTCGGTGAATCTCAAAGAGCCCAGCAGTTACAGATTAGTCTACAGCCGTTCGGGCGGCAGCCAAAACCGATCGGACCCGTGGAACGCCGAAACTGCTGGCGATGGGTTAAGCTGTCGAGATGAGAGAACTTCGCCGCGGGCTGGCCGCAGCGGTCGCGCTGTGCCTGTTCTTTGCGCCGTCAAGCCTCACCCAGGATGCCGTCAAGCGGCTGTTGGTGAACGGCCGGGAACTGCACAACGAAATCCAAGTCGCTCCCCGCAGCGAGTCGAAGGTTACCGAGTATTTTCCTTCCTTTCAGGAATATCAGGACCTGGTGATGTTCCACCCCAAGTTCGGTTACTACTCCAGCGGGCGGGTCAATTTCAACGTGGATTACCAGACCTTTCCGAACGTGCTGGCGCCGTATTTCGGCCAGATGGTGACGGAGCAGGTGTTTCGCATGTGGCAGGGCATGAGGCGGGCGGGAACTCTGGGCGCCGGAGACGTTTTTACGATCGCCGAGTTCGGAGCGGGCAACGGAATGCTGGCGGAATCAATTCTGGACTACCTGGGAGAGAAGGCGAAAGAGAAGCCCGACGCGGGCTGGAGCGAATTCGCGGCGCAGGTTCGCTATATCTGCTACGACCGGTCGCCAGCGCTGAGCGAGGAGCAGCGCCAGCGCAATGCGCGCTTCGGCAAGCAGTTCGAGGCGCGGCAGGCGGACGCAACCCACCTGACGGCGACCATCGCTCCGGGCAGCCTGAAGGGCGTGGTCCTTTCCAATGAGCTTCCCGATGCGTTCAGCGTTCAGAAAGTAATCCTGTCGCCCGGCGGCTCGGCGGAAGTCGCCATGGTGGTTCCGTGGCTGCCCGGCGACGCCTGGGCGAAGCTGCGGAAGCAGGTGCCGCCGCAAGTGGGTGAGGCCGTGGAAAGAAACGACCGGGCGGTCAAGCGGATCTTCTTTCCCGCGAGCCGGGAGGCGCGGGTATACTTGACTCGCTCTAGCTTTGCGGCGCTGCTCGAGGCGCTGGCCCCATCTAAAGATTACGCGGCGGCGGTCGGCATGCTCGATTTTCAAGAGGTGTATGTTCCCGCCGGCGCCATCGTCGAACTGCAGGAACATCTCGACCGTTACTCGCGCTTCTACGCGAGTCAGCTCGCCGGGGACCGGCGAGGCCTGGTGACTTACATCAACCTGGGAGTGGAACAGTTTATCCGGGGAGCCGGACAAATTCTGGCCGCGGGATACGTGGTGACTCTCGATTATGGCGCCGACTGGGCCGGAATCATGGCGCAGGACAACTTTCCCCATCTTCGGACCTTCGGCCCCGCGAACCGGAGTTCGAGTGTGATTCCGGAATCTGACGAGTACGATCAGGACGTGGATGGCGAGCAATACACCACGGACCCTTATCAGGGACCGACTCTGAACGACCTGACGACCGATGTGAATTTCAGCCTGATGGCGGTGGCGGGGCGGTTGGCCGGATTGACGACGGTCTACTTCGGACCCCAGAAAGCGTTGCGCAGCGGTACCGCGATTTCCCTCGCCGCCGTGCCGCCAGATCGAGAACACGACGGGGCCCTGAAAGACGAGTTCAAGGACTGGGCCAACGAGTTTCAGACAAACGACAACTACAAACTGATGGTGCAGCAGAAACGGAACACCGACAGCCAGTATGTCTATCCCGACGCGAATCCCGAATCTCTAGGCGTGAGTGAGGCCTCCGAGAGTCGGGCACCACAACGCCCGCAAACAACGCGGGTGAGAAGTGGCGGAGCACCCGCTCCCTGACGCTCGCGGCTGGCGTTGCTGGCTGCCTCATCACCGCTGCGATGTGCCCTGAGCCGCGACGGCCGCCGCCTGAACGTTAGTGAAGCACCCACGATTCAGCCCCCGGCTCCCGCGCGGCCCGCTCGGCTTCTTCCCGCGTAACCACAAACCGGATGTTCCGCCGGGCACGGCCGGCCTCGTTATAGCTTCCAGTCAACAGAGCGAGCGGAGTACACCCCGAGAGGGACCCCTCTTTTGTCCACCGGCTCTCCGGGTACGATCAGGTTCTTTCGCACACCGTCGGGTTCTGCGTTGATTTCCCGCGCCAGTTCCGTCCAGGCAGCCTGGAATGGGACTTGCACCTTTGGATTCCTGGCAAAAGTAAAGAAATACGTGTGGTACGCCTCGCCGGTCAGGGCCACCGCCACCAGCATTCCGGCGTACGCTGTCTTAGAGGTGGAAAAGCGGGAGGAACTCCAGAGCCAGAGCCGGTTGGCGGCAAAGCCAGCCAGCATGAAGCAAGCTGGCGCCGCCACCAGGCTGCGCAGGGCATGAGGTACGCTTTCATTGGACAACACCGCGGGAAGCACGCCCACCACCAGCCAGACGAGGGCGACAGCATGGGGCAACGGCGCGGCTTTGAACTTCGCCACTGCCAGTCCGCCCCCCCACAGGAACAACAACCCGACGGGCAGAAAGATTTCCGGCCGCTTCGATACGTTATGCCGCCACGACTGGTCGCCGGAAACATTGAACATCAGCGCCGTTTTCCAGGTATTTTTGGCCACATCGCTCCACGGCGATTTCGAATTCAGCACGGATACTTCTTTAACCCGCCCGGTGAAGGTACCTGGATGCCTCGCGAAATAGACCAGAAGCGGAGAACAAGCCAGCAAGGCCATCAGGAGAAATCCTGCTGTTCCCAGAGTCCACTCGCGCAGTCGTCCGGCCTTCCGGCATTCCAGGAAGAACAAGCCCAACACCACCATCACAATCGCCGGCGTCGCCCGGTAAGCGATGTAAGAGTGAAAGCCAGCACCATAGCAAAGGCCCGCCAACAACAACTGAATCCTGGCTTTTTTCGAGCGTCCTGCTCGAGCAGGCTGCGAATCCCCTCCACCAGCAGCCAGAGCGCCCAGACCAGCCAGAACGGCGCCATGATTGCTCGCAGCCCAATCCGTGAGAAATTAATATGCCAAAAGCTCGTAGCTATAGAATAACGCCGCTGCCGCGGACGCTGGAAAGCTACTGCGTCAACGAGCGCATCAGCAGGAACAGGCCCAGCACCGTCAAGGTCCCGAACACCGCGCTAGGAAACCGTAGCATCCAGGGCTGCACTAAAAAATTCGCGACCTTTCCCGTCGAAGCCAATCGAAGAAGCCAAAGGCAAGCGGCCTGCGTATTCACATAAATCCCTTCGCGTCCGTTGTTTTCCGGATAAAAGACGCGCCACTCTCCTTTATTGATCGCCTCCATCGCATTAACGCCGTTCACCGCTTCATCGAACCAGACGCCCGGCGGCGCTTCGGGAAGATTGTGGAACCGGAGGAATGCCGCAATCAGCAGAATTCCCGCAACGATGAAACCACCCCTGTGCGGGCGGACCTGGCCGGCCTTTCCCGCACCATTTGGGTTCCCCGCTTCCGAACTCCTTTATGGACCTTAGCTGACACTGCCAGTTTATTTTACGCCGCACTCTCGCCGGCCCGCTAAGACCTTTGATGGGTAAAATTTCCGATACACGAAGCATCTGAGACCGGGACCAGAAGAGTGAGGGCGGTAGTGGTCCGGGTACGGCTGAAAGGTTCGAGAAGTTTGGATGCGTGGCAGTTTCTCGCCGGTGAGCGGCATTCAGCCGAAACGGGTCCGCTATCCGCCGGGACGATGGCTGCTGTAATGTGCGTCCTCGAATAGGCCCGGCGATCCGCTCCGCGGACGCCGTGCACGCGCGGCCAGCCTTCTTCCGTACGCCATGCAGGGCTTATCTATCACGTAGTAGCTGAGCGTGGCACACGCAAACACCAGAGCCAGGTTGGTCGGCCAGTTCCGAAACGGGGACACCTGGTGTTCCCACGCCGGGGCAAAGAACAGTTGCTGCCACAGGTAGAGACTATAGGAGATTTTGCCCACGAAACGCATTGGCGGCATTTCGAGAAAACGGCCGGCGAGCGAATTCGGGTGGAGCATCGTGCCCACAAGCACCACCGGAACCAGCATGGCGAACCACAGCGAGGAAAGCATGGAGAATCGGATGACGCAGCCTGTCGCCGCCGCCGCGGCAATCATCACGACAGGAGCGCTCAGATGCCTTTTGAGCGTCTCGCGCGTGCCAGGGGCGTGAACCAGGAAAGCCAGGAAGCAGCCCCAAAGCAGAGCGTCCGCCCGCAGGTCCGTGCGGGCGTGCCAGACCACTTTGGAGAGTAAACCGTAGGTGATTCCGGTTTGGGCGACACAAACCCGCCACAGACCAAACGCGATGCTCAGGTAGGCCACCGGGGTCGCGTCCCGGGTTCGCCTGCTCAGCCAGACCAACAGCATCGGCCACAGCAGGTAAAAGTGCTCCTCCACCGCCAGCGACCACAGGTGCCCGTATACCAGCCGCCCAAGTGGATGGGCAGATAATTTCGAAAGAAAAACGCACAGCTAGTCAGTTCAAGAGGTAATCGGACAAGCCCCAGGGAGGCGATGACCAGCACGAAGAATAGGGCCGGCGGCAGGATGCGGAACACGCGCCGCAGATAGAAGCCCCGCAGACTGATCATGCCAGTCTGCTCCCGTTCCTCGAGGAGCAGCGTGGTGATGAGCAGGCCGCTTAATCCGAAGAAAATGTCCACGCCGAACGAGCCCAGGCGGGAGTAGGACACACGGTAATAAAGAGCCTCGTTCGAATACGTGCTCAACGCGGCGTGGTGCCAGATAACCAGCCCGATGGCGATAGCTCTCCATCCATCGAGAGTCGGCAATCTGGTTGACAGGATAGGACGGGCACAGTCCGCCACTTTCATCGATGGTTTATCGGCAAAACGAACCAGGTACATTGCGGGGCCGCATTTCCCCTCGCTTCTTCTGTAACGGAGCGCGGCAGTGGGTTCCACTTGCAAGTCGCCGTGCTGCGGCGCCAGCGATGAACTCAAAACAGCGTCATCTGGAATGATTTACCGGAGAGTGCTGCCGCCGAGGGGTCAGAACCGGAGTTGTCCGAGCTTCTGACCAACGCGGTTTGTGGCGCCTCCCCGTCCGGGATATCCAGTTCCGGCCCTCGGAAGAATTATGGCGGAGAGGCCAGCGGCGCGAGTTCCGGGAACGGCCGCGGTTAGCAGATTCGCCGGTCCAGCCTGAAATCTCACGCACCGGCGCCGCGTCGGTATAATAACGCGATATGCCTGTGCATCTACCACACTGCCAGGCGGCAATGAGGAGGGGATTATGTGCGATCAGGATCATTTTGAAACCGACCGGTATGAATACGAGGCTCGCGGCCTGGTGACGCGCAAGCAATTCGGCGCAATGTTGGGAGCAGGCGCCGCCATGATGCTGCCGCACGTCGCCAATGCGGTTGCTGTGACCGAATCGGACGTCACCGTGACGACGCCGGACGGCGCCGCGGACTGCTACTTCGTGCATCCGGCGGGCGGCACAGCTCCGGGGGTTCTCGTATGGCCAGACATCTTCGGGCTGCGGCCGGCCTTTCGCCAGATGGGCAGACGGCTCGCCGAGTCGGGATACTCGGTGCTCGTGGTGAATCCGTTCTATCGTGTCAAGAAAGCCCCGACCGCGAAAGCCGGCAGCGAAACTCCAATCCAGGATCTCATGCCGCTGGCGCGAACTCTGAACGAGACAACGCACATGACGGACGCGAAGGCGTTCATCGGCTGGCTGGACAGGCAAAAATCGGTTGCTAAGAATCGGAAGATCGGCACACAAGGCTATTGCATGGGTGGCCCGATAGCATTTCGTACCGCGGCCGCGGTGCCCGATCGCGTTGGCGCAGTCGCCTCATTCCATGGCGGCGGACTCGTGACCGACGCGCCAAACAGTCCGCACCTTCAGGCCGCGAAGACGAAGGCGCAGTTCCTCATTGCGATCGCGGAAAGCGACGACCGGCGGTCGCCCAACGACAAGACCGTCCTCAAAGAGACGTTTGCCAAGGCAAACCTCCCCGCGGAAATCGAAGTATACGCTGGCACCGCGCATGGCTGGTGTCCTCCGGATTCGCGGGTTTACAACGAGCCCCAAGCAGAGAAGGCATGGAGCCGCTTGCTCGCGCTGTACGGGAAGGCGCTGGCCTGAATATCGAGTCCTGCCAGCTTGCAGCCGAAACGGACGTGGGGCACAAAGGCCAACCCGACGGAACGGATTGCGGAATCGAATACGGCCTTGAGGGCACAACTGCCCTTCAGGTGGCGGCCTCCGCCAGTAGACCGTGGCCCGTCAAAACGGAGCCGCCGCGAGCAGGGCTATGCGAACGCCAGGTTCAGATTTTCGATGGCCTCGTCGACTTCCGCGGTGTTCTTGTAGCCTACCGTCACGCAATCGACGCCTGCGTGCCGGAACGCGAACTTCATGGCCGCCTGACGATCTTCGCGCTTGGTGAACTGACCCTCGCCCACAAGTTTCATGCTGATCACGCCCATCCCTTGCTTGTGAACTTCCTCCACGTGCGTGACCACCTCTTTCACGTTCCCCAAGCCGCGCGTGGCGTAGTCCTCCGCGTCCATCTTCGTGCCGTTCTGGTTCATCCGGATCATCGCCACCTGGAGCCACTTGTTTCCCGGGAAGCGGCGCAATGCCGGGAGCCCGTGCACCGACGCGCCGTGCGACAGAATGGCGTGCTTCGTCTGGGCTTCCAGAAGCCCCTCCTGCCATTGGGCGGTGTCCGTCGGCCACGTCGCGGTGTGCTGCCAGTGCAGCAGCATGATGTCGAAGTAGTCGGTATTCGCGAGTTTGCGCAGTTCATCGATCTTTTCCTGCGGATCCACGCCCGGACGCGTGGTGACCTTCGACATCAGCCGGTAACTGTCGCGCGGAATGCCTTTCAGCGCCACGCCGAGCATCCGGTGCATATCCCCGTACGATTCGGCGGTCTCGAAGAAGCGAATGCCGCGGTCGTAGGCGTAGCGCACCAGGCTGGTGAACTGCTCCTGTCCGAGCTGGCGTTGCACCCGGCCTCCGATCGATCCGGTGCCCAGGGCCAGCCGCGTCACCTTTACGCCGGACTTGCCGAGCGTTACCCATTCGGTTGCTTGCTCGCCCGCCGCTTTCAGAGTTGGGATTCCGGCGCCGGCGAGCACGCCCGCCGCGAGTCCGGTTCTTAGAAAATCGCGTCTAGAGTAGTGAGCCATACGTCCCCTCCAATTGTTCGCATCTTATCACGGAACTCTGGGAGGATGCCGGCCGGCCCCAGAACCCACCTCGAGTGCCACGACGGATTCAGCCATCGAGGGCGGCCTGGCCGCAGTCACACGACGTCCCGTGTGTGCTCTGGAATCGCCGCTTTCCTGCTAACGGCTGGCAGGCTGAGGAGGGGGCAGTACCGTTGTCCAGTTTGACTCGTATCCCGCCGGAACGACATGCCGGCTCTTGGAGGTGCGGAAGACAAAAGAACCAACGTTGAACTGCTGCAGGGCGGGCGGCAACCAGACATGAAAGTGGCCACGCGAAACCCGGAGTCCCGAGCTGCTGTCACTGATCTCGCGCTCCGCGAAGAATGGCCGGGACCGTCCTTCGGTCTGAAGCGAGTCCAATAGAAGAGCGCGGCGAACCATCCTCTCCCGGTACTCGAAAAGCGAGGAGCCGCCGGTACGCTCTTCGCCGGCGTATCCGAAGTCGGTGGCACTGGCGAAAATGTCCCAGAGCAACGTGCCGAAAGGCCCGGTTCCGAACGGGCCGCCGCCGATGAGGTCGAAAATGCTGCGCGAGTCGAAATGGCTTGCGCCGGCCCAGGAGCCGATCTCGACACCGTCGGAGACCTTCACGTCGAGGCGCAGCCGGTCGGTAGCCTCCAGCTTCAACGTGTAGGATTTTTGGGCCTCTTCCCCGATTAACTGGTCGCAAGATGGCAACGGGGAGCGGAGTTTCGTGCGCTTGAAGTATTTGCGATCGACCGTCTGGAGGCACGTGTAATCAGGCAGGCGCCGCACGAGTCCGAAGAAGTGATCGCGTGCGCGAGCCAGCAGATCCGCGGGAGGGCCAGGCGGTTGAGCATACAAAACAACACTCATCGCGAGGATCGCAGTCCCACGCATATTTCAAGTATAACTCTGGGCCGGAAATGTCCGATGCGGCGTGGGCCGTGCCGCGCTATTTGTCGAGCAACGCCCTGGCGCACCACAGCAACGGGGCCTGGCCGTGCAGATCGCCGGTCCTTCGCGCTCGGTCTATGTAGTACTGGTAGTCGTTCTTCTTGTTGGTGCCTTCGCAGACATCCTTCAAGTCGGAATTCGCGTCCAGGTAGCCAACTACGCCGAGCCAACCCTTGCGCGCGGCCGGCCCGTAACTCTTCTCGTCCAGCCAGCCGTTCTTCACGCCGGAAATCATGGCGTAGGTAAACATCGCCGTGGAGGAAGTCTCGGGCCAGGATTCCGGGTGGTCGATCAACTGGTGCCACATGCCGTCTTTGTCCTGGTATTTCAAGAGCGACGCCATCATCTTCCGGTAGCCGTCCAGGATTCGGGCCCGCCGCGGATGCTTTGCGGGCAGCCAGTGGAGCAGCTCGGTCATGCCGACCGCAACCCAGCCGTCGCCGCGTCCCCAGAAAAAGGGGGCGTCCGGCGCGTGGAGGAACAGCCCGTTCGGCTGCTGGAGCCGGTCGAGATAGGTGGTCATCTCGAGCGCGGCCCGGTCCAGATAGCGGGTGTCGCCGGTTGCCCGGAACGCCTGCACCTGCACCGCCGTGATCATGAACATGTCATCGATCCAGAACCGCGATTCCTTGGTGATGCCTTCCGGCAACGGGTTCTCCCACTGCTTGTCGGCGAATTCCAGGCCCAGTTTCAGGAAGCGCTTGTCCTTGGTCTGCAAGTAAATCTCGAGGGGAAGCGCGCCAAAGACCGACTGGTCCACGTGCGTTCCCGTGGCGGGAAGCAAATTGGCCTGCGGTCCCCACAATGGGTCGAAGCGTTTCACCAGCCGGACCGTCAGGTCTTTGTCTCCGGTGACCTGCGCGAAACGCAAGGCGCCATACCACGCGCACACATCCGGGTAAATGATAAAGGGCGACCCCGGGGAGGTGGCAAACGGCTTTGAAACGTAGCGCTCGGCCACGCGTTTGCCGATCTCGGCGGGCGACGGTTTCAGCCCGCGCCGGATCAACTCGTTGCGCAGCGCCTCGGCGTCCTTGGTTTCAAAACAGACGTGCATGAGGTCCAGCGGCTGCGATTGGCTGGTGTGCGGGTACATCTCGATAAACTGGCGGTCGTTGATCTTCATGAACGCCACCGAGACCTTGCCCGCGTCGGAGAACGTCATGGCCTGCTCAAAGCCGAGTTTCTGGTAGAATCCGCTGGTCGCCTCGATACTGGTGACCCGAAAGGCGACGTGGGCTATGCCGACCGGCGCCGGCGACTGGGCCGAAAGAGCCGCCGCGTAAAGCATGCCGGCCAGTAAGACTCGTTGCATCGTTTCACCACCGTAGAGAGCAATAGCTGCTAACAGCCGCTTGCCGGCGGCGGTCGCCCGAGGCCCAGTTTACACCTGAGCCCCTTCCTCGCGAAGAACCGCGACTGGAATTTTAAAGATTGCGGACCCGAAACTATTGTTACGGCGACGGCGGCCTCCCTATCGAAGGCCGGCCGAAACAGGCGGGCGGAACGCTGCCGCTGCTTCCAATCCTCAGAAGGGCTTCTTCTTTTCCGCGGGCGGCGGGCTCCCGGCACCGCCGAAATCCACCGTCGAGTCCACCGTGTCGATGGTCGACTCCGCCGTGAACTTGCGGTAGTTGCGGAACTCGATCCGGTTCAAGGAACAGTAGGGGGTGCCCCTCTGGCAGGCGAGGTTCTCCGCCTTTATGGGCATCAGGTAGTAATCCGAGCCGATGCGGGCGAGGCCATAATCAATATCGCCCTCCACCGTATCCAGCGGATAATCGCTCGGAAGGTTCACGGCCTGCATCTCGATGCGCATCACCCGCATGGACCTTGGATCGACGAAGACCGTACCTTTGTACGCCGGTTGAATCTTGTCGCCTTCTACGTCGATCCTCCAGTGGGAGTGGTCTTTGGCGACTCGATAGGTGTACTTGCGAACGCCGGTGGTGGCGATGGTAGTGACACCTTCGAACTGGAAAACCGCCGCGGTGGCGGGCGAAAAAAGGTCCAGGAGCGTACTGGAGTATTCCCCTGACGACCAGCTTCCCTTGTCGATTAGCTGCTCTTCCTTTGCGGGCTTTCCCTTCAAACGGATGTTGGTGTAGGATTCCCTGCCGTCGACTGAGCGTACGTCGACCGTCACCCAATCCACCGCTCTCCAATCCGGGTTGCTGCCTTGCCCCTGATAGCGCCACACCAGTTCTTCCACCATGAAATCGGGAAGCCCTTCGGTGTACCCCACCGCTACCGCCCACGCGTCCTCGGCCATCCGGGCGTCGCTGCGGAATTCGCGGTGCTTGGGAGGCGGCGGCGGGGTGGCAGGCTCGGTGCTCGGGGGCTCTTCGCTATTCCCTGCGCCTTCCCCGGCACTTGCGGCGGGAGCTTTCGGCGTGGCGGGCTCTTCGTCGAAGACATCCCGGCCTTTGACCACTTTGACGGTTCGGCCGTCCGGCCCTACTTCATAAACGGCGTAAGCGTTGTCCTCGTTGACCGCGGGGGTTTCGGCGGCGTCCTTGGAAGGCGCGGACTTGCCTGCCCCGGCTGATTTCGCGGCCGGTTTCGACGCGGGGGGAGATCCGGACGGTTTTTCCGGCTGGACGGAGCCCTGCTCCTGGGCCGGTACGCTCAAACACGCGAGCAGAATCGCCGCTGTCGCTACCACCAAACCGCGCCACACGGCATATCGGCTGATCACTTGACTGCTCCTCGTTGAGCTATCGGACGCGAACCGGAACGGGCACGTTTCCTAGAACGGCTGGCCCTGACCCTGGGGCTGCTTCTCCACCGGCTTTTGTTGCGGGCCGCGCTTCAATGTCGGCCTGTCGCTGGGCGCCGAATCTTCCTTCACCGGGACTTCAACCGCCGGAGCCCGCGGTGCCTCGGCCGTGCCGCTCGCTGAGGATGCAGGCGTCGATTCCGCGGTCGATTCCTTGGGCTTCTCGTCCGTTCCGGACTTTGGCGGAGAGCTGCGCTTCAGCTTCGGACGTCCGTCGTCGCTCGGAGGGGTGGCGGCGGAAGCGTCCGGCCGGCGGAACAGAGGTCTGTCTTCGCCGTTTCCCGATCCGCCGACCGGCGAGCCCATTCCCGACTCACGCGCGCTACCGGAATAAGTCTTCTGCGGCCCCCGTTCCCGCGCGGCGGGTGCTGAAGCTCCATTGTCGGACGTCGGCGCTGGCGGCCGGGAAGGTGGCGGAGGAGGCGGTCGCTTGATCTTCAGCGGTCCTTCCGTTTGCGCGCGCAACGCAACCGGGGCGCCACATAGCAGGAAACCAAAAATCCCCAGAATCGCGCCCACGCGGCAAATCGTCATCTGCCTTAGCTCCTTTCCTTTCATACTACCTCCGCCGGGTGGTGTTCGGTGGAAACGCTGTTATCGCTGGACATACGCCCGGCGGACTGCTGATGTAAGACTTTCGCACCGTCGCCATCAAAAAAGCTGCACAGAAAAATTGACGAAATTGCGCTACGCTTCGGCCCGCGTGGAGCTATAATCAAGTGCCGAGCTCCTGCCGATGGCTACACCTTCAACATTCTTGGAAATTCCGCCGCGGGAATCCACACCCAGCGTGCCCTCCGAAGATTCGCTGCCCATTCTGCGCCTGGCGGCGCACGAGTTGCGACAGCAGCTCAGCAGTGTCGAGTCTATCGCCTTCTATTTGAAACTGGTGCTGGCCCGCTCGGAACCGAAACTCTGCACGCAGGTAGAGAAGATCGAAGACCTGGTGCAACAGACCAGCTGGGTGCTGACCGATACGATGCACACCCTGCAAACGGAATTGCGTAAAGTGGAGACCATCGAGTTAGCCCGCCTGCTGCGGCGCGCGGCCTACGAAATCGGCCGCGAAGAGGGCACGCGCGTCCATGTCGTCGCCCCCGACCAGCCGATGCAGGTGGAATGCGACGTACCCCTGTTTGACTATATGGTTCGCTCCACTTGCCGCTGTATCATGCATCTGGGGCGAGCGGAGTGCATCGTGCGGTTGCACAGACCGAATGCCGGAGATTGCATTCTGATGGAGTTTTGCATTCAGCCGCGAGGCGAAACGGAGGAGACCCCTTCGCCACTCCCCGCTGGCAGCGTGGATCTGGCGGCGCGTGGCATTCGCAACATCGCCGAATTGCATGGCGGCACGCTTCGTTGCCTGCAACCCGCCGGCGGCAGGCCCCGCTGGGAGATCGAGATCCCGCTAGCCCGAGGCGGCGCGTGCGAACACGCGGCATAAATACTCGATCAAATCGCCAGCCGGGGTGAGTCCCTCTCCCGAACAGAAGCGTGGTTTCCCCCTCCAGAATTCCTCCGGGATCCACCAAGGCCGCTCGACGTCCGCAACGCCCGGAGGAAACAGAAAGGCGTCCACGCCGGGAAGCGCAAGCACGGCAGAGGGCTTCACATCGGAGACGCCGGGTGAGACAATCATCAGGCATACCACGCGAAGGTGCGGTTCGCGCTCGCGAACCAGATTCGCGGCGCCGTTCGATTCCACCAGCAGGTTTTGGCAGGCGCCGGCGATTTCCAGCAAGCGGCGGGCATCCGATTCCCAATCGGCGCCGGTGGTCAGCAGAAAGGCGCGGCGGGCGCCCGCCTGCAAATAGCGACTGGTGTCGGCGCCGCTCTCCGCATCCTGTTCCGGTTCAAGAGCGCCATTCCGGTGCCGGTGCGGAGTGACTTTTACCGCCGTCCAGTCCAGTTCCGGAAACTTCCGGAGGAGGGCGGCGATCAGAGCGGTTCTTCCAGCCTTGCGGGTCTGGCTGCCGACGAATACGCGCATTCAACGGCCTTTCTGTTCCTCCAGTCGGTGCAGGCTGGCGCGGATTTCGGCAATCTCATTCCGCAGCTCGGGAAGACGCGCCAGGTGGGCCAGTACCTCCAGGTACTCCTTCAGCGGGCGCGCCGGCGTCCCCCAGTAGGTCTGCCCGCCGCGCACCACCTTGGAGGTAAGGATGCCCGCGCCGGAGCCGATCACCGCCCTCGATTCGATGCGCGCCTTGTCGCCCACGCCCACTTGTCCGCCGATAACGCAGTAATCTTCCACCACGACGCCGCCGGAAAAGCCGGTCTGGGCGGCTACCACGACATGACGTCCGATCTGGCAGTTGTGCGCCACGTGGACCATGTTGTCGAGCTTGGTGCCGTCGCCGATGGCGGTGATGCCGAGCGCCGCGCGATCGACGCAGCTATTGGCCCCGATCTCGACATCGCTGCCAATCACCACGCGCCCCACTTGGGGAAACTTCTCGTAATGGTCTCCAGTCATTACGAAGCCGAATCCATCGGCGCCCAACACGCAGCCGGAATGGAGAATGGCCCGCTCTCCGATCTCCACGTTGTCGTAAACGGTGACGCGAGCGTGCAGCAGGCAGCCGGCCCCAAGCTTTGCGTTCCGGCCGATGGCGCAACCAGCGCCGATGACACAGCCATCCCCGATGCGCGCCGCCGCTCCGATGGAAGTGAAGGGACCAATGGAAACGTCCTCTCCGATTAGCGCGTCCGCTCCAATTTCGACGGTAGGGTGGATCCCCGACGGAGGCCGGTGCGGCGGGTGAAAACGGTTCACCACCCGCGCAAACGCCGCCCGCGGATCGTCCACCCGGATGGTCGTCCGCCCGGAGAGCTCGCGCATGTCCCCCGGAACCAGCAGGCATCCCGCCGCGGAGGCCTCCGCCGCAGCCAGGGCCTTCCGATTGGCGGCAAAGGCGATCTCATCCGCGCCGGCGCTCGCGAGCGAGGCGACGCCGAGAATGTCCTTCTCGCCGTTTCCTTCAAAGGTGGCGCCCAGCCATTCCGCAATTTCGCGCACCCGCATCGCATAGCTCCTTCGCCGTTCCCGCCGGGCGGATTCGGATACCCCGGAACCCGTGCCCGGCGTACTTGTATGATACAAAGTTATGCCGGTTGACCCTTCCGCCATCGTCGCGCCGACCGCGCGCATTCATCCCGACGCGGCGGTCGGCGCGCAGACCGTGATTGGAGACTACTGCGTCGTCGAAGCGGACGTCGCCATCGGGCCGCGCTGCCTGCTCGAACCCTACGTGTACATCAAACGCTGGACCACGCTGGGCGAAGGAAACGAGATCTCCGCGGGCTGCGCGCTCGGCACCGATCCCTTCGACAAAGGATTCACCGGGGAGCGCAGCTACCTCAGGATCGGCAACGGCAACAAGATTCGCGAGCACTTCACCATCTCGCGCGGCACCCAGCCGGAATCGGCCACCGAGATCGGCGACGGCAATTACATCATGTCGTCCGGCCACATCGCGCACAACTGCAAAGTCGGCGACGAGAACGTGATTGCCAGTTGCTCACTGCTGGCGGGCTACGTGGAAGTGGAAGACCAGGTGTTCATTTCGGGCGGCGTTGCCATTCACCAGTTCACCAGAATCGGCCGGCTGGCGATGGTGGGCGGCAACACCGGGGTGAACAGCGACCTGCCGCCTTACTTTCTGTACAAGGGCTTCAACGTCGCGGCGCACGGTTTGAACCTGGTGGGGATGAAGCGCGCCGGCTACACCCGCGAACAGATCTCCCGTCTGAAGACGGCCTATCGCCTGCTGTACCGTTCCGGCCTGAAATTGAAGGAAGCCCTGGAGCGCATAGAAAGCGAAGTGCCGGGCGAGGAGGCCCGGCACCTGGTAGCCTTCATCCGATCCTGCAAGCGCGTGTTGTGCCGCGAGTAACGACGCCTAGTTTACGCCTCTCCCGCTCCCGCGGACGGCGCGACTCGGATGGAATTGCGGCGTCAGATGGAACCGCTGCTGGTACGCCGCTGTGAGCGCCTCGCGGAATGCATCCTGGTTACCCGGACGCATCAGCGTCACGGTGCAGCCACCGAAGCCTCCACCGGTCATGCGGGAGCCCAGCACGCCCGGAACCTTTAAAGCTTCATCCACCAGGAAGTCGAGTTCCTCGCAGCTTACCTCGTAGTCCTTCTGAAGACTGCGGTGCGACGCCGTGAACAGGCGGCCCATTTTTTCAAGGTTGCCCTCTTTGCTCGCATCGAGGAACGCCTCGACGCGAATGTCTTCGCTGACCACGTGGCGGGCCCGCTTCTTCGGCACCGGCGGGATGCCGCTGTCAGCCGGCTCGATCCAGTCCAGCCGGGCATCGCGCAACAACTTCACTTCCGGGTGCCGGACGGCAATCGCGTCTACCGCCGCCTTACACTCGGCCACCCGCTCGCGATAGGCCGAGGCGCCCAGTTCATGCTTCACCATGGTGTTGGTGACCATGATCTCGACCGCTTCGGGTAGCCTCACGATTTCGTGCTCCAGGCTGCGGCAGTCGATTTTCACCGCGGCGTGCTCTTCGCCGAACACCGACACATATTGGTCCATGATGCCGCACGGCATCCCGACAAACTGGTTTTCGGCGCGCTGACAGAGCCGGGCCAGTTCCACTTTTTCCATCGGCCGGCCGCGAAGCAGCGCCAGGGTGGTTGACACCTCGAGCGCCGCCGACGAGCTCAGGCCAGAGCCGGTAGGCACTTCGCTCAGGATGTACAGATCGACCGGTTCCGGCGCGTATCCGGCCGCCGCCAGTTGCCGGGCCACGCCGACGACATAGTCGGTCCAGCCCTTGGCCGGTTCGAGCGATCCGAGTTCGCCAGCCGCCCAATCGCGGCTTTCGTCGAGGTTTTCCGAGTACACCCGGAAGCGCCCGCCACCGTCAGGCGCCGCCGCCACGAAAGTGGAGAACGGAATCGCCATGGGCAGCACGAAGCCGCCGCTGTAATCGGTGTGCTCGCCAATCAGGTTCACGCGTCCCGGCGCGCGCCACACGCGGATTCCCTCCGCCGTGCCGTACCGTTTCGCAAACGAATGTTTTATGCTTTCCGCGATAGCCATAAAAAGATTCCACCAAATGCGATGAGGCAAACGCCCATATAGAGGTTCAGATTTATTGTGAGCAGGGGCGCTTTGTCCTGGGGCACGAAGATGCCCAGCACCAACAGGATGACCCCCACTATTACAAAAAAGATCCCGGAAGGCTTTCTCAAATCCATGTTCTTGCCCTCGACGCTCCTACCAGAAAATCAGGTTCAGTGCCAGGGTGATCACGCCCGCGATCACCGACAGCGTCACCGGTTTGGTGTACCAGGCCGCGTGCTCGTCGGCCACGACACGCCGGGTCAGGCTCCAGACCAGTCCGCCCAGTTCGGACTCCTTCCTGGGGGCGGTGGCCATGCTCACCACGAAGGTGACTACCAGGCAGGTGACAAACGCCGCGATCGCCACCCAGAAGTTCTGTGCCATGGTCGACGGGAACTCGTGCAACGGAGTAATCCAGCCGCCTTTCCCTTCGGCAATTGTCAGGCCGTGTGTCAAGGTGGCGGCCACTGTTCCCGATACCAGCCCCGTAAATGCGCCGTGGCCGGTGCTGCGCTTCCAGAACATGCCCAGCAGGAAGGTGGCGAACAACGGAGCGTTCACGAAACTGAAAACAAGCTGCAGCAGGTCCATGATGTTGTTGTACTGCCGAGCCAGGTAGGCGCAGGCGATACTCAGAATCACGCCGCCGATGGTGGTCATGCGGCCCACCCACAGGTAGTGCCGGTCCGGAGCGTCCTTGCGGATGTAGCTCTGGTAGATGTCGTAGGTGAAGACGGTATTGAATGCCGTAACGTTGCCCGCCATCCCCGACATGAAAGAGGCCATCAACGCCGTGATGCCCAATCCCAACATGCCCGTCGGATAGAACTGCGCCATCAGCGTGGTCAACACCTGATCGTAATCCCGCGTGATGCCGTCGGGCTTAAAAGGCACCGAATAGCCGAGATGCATGTTCATCAGCGCCACGGCGGCGATGCCGGGGATGATCACGACGAAGGGGATGAGCACCTTCGGGAAGGTGGCTACCACTGGCGTGTTGCGCGCCGAGTTCATCGAATTGGCGGCCATGGCGCGCTGCACCACCAGGTAGTTCGTGCACCAGTATCCGAACGAGAGCACGAAGCCCAGTCCGAAAATCATGCCGAACCATTCGATGCCCATCGGATTGTCCGCCGCCGCGCCCGTGAATTTCCACGTGTGCGTCATCACCTCGGGCAACCTCGCGGACATCCCCGCCCAGCCTCCGGCCTTTTGCACGGCCAGGTAGGATAACGGCGTAAAGCCGAGAACGATCAGGAAGAACTGCAGCACCTCGTTGTAGATGGCGCTGGTGAGCCCGCCCAGGTAGGTGTAAATCAGCACGATCACCGCCGAAAGAATTACCGACATCGTGAAGTCCCAACCCAGCACCAACTGAAACATCAGGCCCAGGGCGTACATCGAGATGCCCGACGAGAACACCGTCATCACGGCGAACGTCAGCGCGTTGAAACCGCGCGTCTTTTCGTCGAAGCGCATCTTCAGGTATTCCGGCACCGAACGCGCCTTGCTGCCGTAGTAGAACGGCATCATGAAGACGCCCACAAAGATCATCGCCGGGATGGCGCCTATCCAGTAGAAATTGACCGTCATCAACCCGTACTTGGCCCCCGACGCGCACATTCCGATCATCTCCTGCGCGCCCATATTGGTGGCGATGAACGCGAGGCTGGTGATCCATAGCGGCACCGAGCGGCCGGATGTAAGGAAGTCTTCGCTGGTGGAGATGCCCTTCTTGAGAAAGTATCCGATCCCCATGACGAACGCGAAGTAGAGGACGAGAATAGCGTAATCAACCAGTGTTAGAGTCAAGGCAAACCTCGGCTTGGAAGCTTATCCGGCGTTCCGTGGTACTCGGCTGGCCGCCACGAGCCGGCGTAAGAGCACAGAAACCAATCATATAATAGAGCCCGCCGCGATGTCGGCCAGATTTAACGGCGCTTCAACTTGGCCAGCTCTTCGGACGCCCACATGCCCCACTTGGGGTCGTGACGTAGAACTCTGTCAGGTTGGGACTGCCGGCGAACTTTCTCTCGGCCGCCATCAGCTACGGCTTTGCGACGGCGCCCGACGGAAGACTCGCCGGTCCAGCCCTTGGCGCCAAACGGTTACTACCTTATTCCGCCGGAGCCAGCGTAGACCGGGCCGCCTCATCGGAATAAGATGGAAAGGTCACTATGAAAGCTCTACTTCTCACCGAATACAATCACATGGAGTTGGCGGACATGCCGGTACCCACCGTCGGACCCGCCGACGTCCTGGTGCGCGTCGGGGCCTGCGGCATCTGCGGATCGGACGTGCACGGCTTCGACGGCAGCACCGGCCGGCGGATTCCCCCGCTGGTGATGGGTCACGAGGCCGCCGGCACGGTGGAAGCCGTTGGCACCCACGTGGCCGGCCTCCGCCGGGGAGACCGCGTTACGTTCGATTCCACCATTTCCTGCGGCGACTGTTTTTTCTGCCGGCGGGGAGACATCAATCTCTGCGCCAACCGAACCGTGCTGGGAGTTTCCTGCGGCGAGTACCGCCGCCACGGTGCGTTTGCCGAATACGTGGCCGTCCCGCAACACATCGTCTACCCGTTGCCAGACTCGCTCAGCTTTGAACACGCCGCCATGATCGAAGCGGTTTCGGTGGCCGTTCACGCGGTGAATCTGACGCCTTCCCCTCTGGGCGCGAGCGCCGCCGTGGTGGGCACCGGCATGATCGGCGCTCTGGTGGTGCAGGCGCTTCGGCTGGCCGGCTTCGGCCGCGTGTACGCCATCGACGTGGACCCGAAGAAGCTGGAGCTGGCGGTGAGCCTCGGGGCCGACGAAGGCTTCAACCCGAAGGAGTGCGACGTGCCTGCGGAAATCGCCGCCCGCACCGAGGGCCGCGGCGCCGACTGCGCCATGGAAGTGGTGGGCGGAACCGCCACCATCCAAACCGCCATTGATTGCACGCGTAAGGGCGGCAGCGTCACGCTGGTGGGCAATCTCTCGCCCAAGGTGGAAGTGCCGCTGCAGTCGGTGGTCTCCCGGCAGATTCGCCTGCAAGGCTCCTGCGCCTCGTCCGGCGAATACCCGGCCTGCATTGAACTGCTGTCGCGAGGCGCCATCAACGTCGCACCGCTGATCAGTGCCGTCGCGCCGCTCGACGAGGGCGTCGCCTATTTCGAGCGTCTGTACAGCCACGATCCACAACTGATGAAAGTAATCCTGCAACCCTGAACCATGAGCAATCAGACATTCTTCGATTTGTCCGGAAGAGTCGCCCTGGTTACCGGCGCCAGCCGCGGACTGGGCCAATACTTCGGACGCGCCCTGGCGCGCGCGGGCGCAGACTTGGTCATCACCAGCCGCCGCATCGCCGATCTTTCCGCCTTCCAGAAGGAAATCGAACAGCTTGGACGCCGGGCCGCCCCGGTGGAGTTGGATGTGCGCGACCACTCGAGCATCCAGCGCATGGGGGAAGCGGCGCTGGCGGCCTATGGCAAAATCGACATCCTGGTGAACAACGCCGGCTGCAACGTCCGCAAGCCGGCGCTGGAGGTCACCTGGGACGACTGGAACCTGGTGCTCGAAACCAACCTGCGCGGCACCTTCTTCGTGGCACAGGCCATCGCCCGCCACATGATTCCACGCGGCTACGGCCGCATCGTCAACATCGGCTCGGTCACCAGCGTGTTCGGCTATGCGGGTCTGACGCCGTACTGCGCCAGCCGCGGCGGCGTGAAGCAGCTGACCATGAGCCTGGCCGACGACTGGGGGCCGCACGGCATCACCGTCAACTGCCTGGCGCCCGGCTGGTTTCGCACCGAGCAGAACAAGGTCCTGTACGAAAACCAGGAGTGGCTCGCCTACCTGTGCGACCGCATCCCGCTGAAGCGCCCGGGCCAGCCGTCCGATCTGGACGGGGCCGTCGTGTTCCTGGCCTCCGAAGAGAGCCGCTACGTCACGGGGCAGACGCTGTTGGTGGACGGCGGCATCTCGACTGGAGCCACCAAAGCGACGTTGGCGAAGAAGTAGCCGCGTCAGTAGGCTTTCGCGATCACCACCCGGTGGGCCACCGGCTCGCCCGTCAGGATGCACCGGCCGGGGCCGTCGTAGTTGTCCACCAGTGGAATGTTCCTGACGCTGGCCTTGAACTGCTTGATGCGGGCGTCGTTGGCCGGCGTGTCCGCCAGATGCGCCATGACGAATTTGCCGCCGCCCTTTTCGGCCGTAACGTCGCCCAGAAGGGACTCCACCTCTTCGATCGAGTTGGCCGGCACCGTGTTCGCCGCCAGCCGCTGTTTCGCCTTTGCGTAGAGGTCCGTCTGCATCGCCTCCAGCGTGGCCTCCAGCTTCGACGCCGCCTCGGTCTGCCGGACCGTCTCTTTCGCTCCGGTGTCGCGGCGCTTGACCACGATGTTGCCGGCGGCGATGTCGCGCGGGCCCAGCTCCAACACCACCGGCACCCCGCGGCGCTCCCAATAGAAGAACTTCGCGCCCGGCGTGTGGCCGTCGCGCGCGTCGACGTGGGCGCCCAGCTCACTGCCGAGCCTGGTGGCCACCTCCATCACCCGCGCGCGCTCCTCGTCTTTGCGGTAAATGGGCACCAGCACGGCCTTTCGCGGAGCAACCTTCGGGGGCAGCACCAGCCCCCTGTCGTCCGAGTGCGTCATCACCAGGCCGCCGATCAGCCGCGTGCTCACGCCCCAACTGGTCTGCCACACGGTGTCGAGCTTGCCCTCCTTGCTCTGAAACTCGACGCCGAACGCCTTGCCGAAGTTCTGGCCCAGATCGTGGCTGGTGCCCGCCTGCAGCGCCAGGCCGTTCTGCATCATGGCCTCGATCGAATACGACCTCACGGCCCCGGCAAACTTCTCGGCCTGCGACTTGGCGCCTTTGACGACGGGCATCGCCATCACGTCTTCCGCCACTTCGGCATACAGATCCAGGATGCGAAGAACTTCCTCCATCGCCTCCTCGTGGGTGGAGTGCGCCGTGTGCCCTTCCTGCCAGAGAAACTCCGTGGTCCGCAGAAACATGCGCGTCCGCAGCTCCCACCGGACCACGTTCGCCCATTGATTCACCAGCACCGGCAGGTCGCGGTGGCTCTGAATCCATTTCGCGAAGAAGTGGCCGACGAGGGTCTCCGAAGTGGGCCGGATGACGTAAGGCTCCTCGAGTTCCTTCCCGCCGGCGACGGTCACCACCGCCAGTTCGGGCGAGAAGCCTTCCACGTGCTCCGCCTCCTTCCGCAGAAAGCTCTGCGGAATCAGCAGCGGCAGATAGATATTCTGGTGGCCGGTGGCTTTGAACCGGTTGTCCAGCTCGCGCTGCAGGATTTCCCAAACGGCGTAGCCGTTCGGTTTGATCACCATGCAGCCCTTGACGATCTCGGCCGGCTCGGCCATGTCGCCTTGAATGATGACGTCCTGATACCAGGCTGCGAAGTCGTTTTCGCGTGGAGTGATGGGGGATTCCGCCATAAAAGTATTTGACCAGCTTCGCTGCAATTGAGGTTGGCGGAAGGCTGTCGGAATCGAACCGACCGGCGCCTTTCAAAGACGCCCAACGGTTTTGAAGACCGCGCGAGACACCAGCCCCAATAGCCTTCCGGAGTCATTGTAGCGGGTTACGCCGTCAGATGACCGACACTTCCACCTCGATCGACGCACCGGCGCAAGCGATGCGCAACCTCTGCCGGCCCTTCGGGACGCTGGCGGGAACCTCCGCATTCACCTGTCTGGCGCCGTCCTCGCCCGCCTCGCCCACCCATTCCACTTTGAGCCGCGCGTCGCCCAGGTGAAGCTCCGTGTTGGCCACGTCGGCATTCGCCGGCAGGCCGCGCACCCAACACGCCAGAAAACCACGATCGGCTACCGCCACCTCGTTGTGACGCCAGCTAACCCCGTCGGTGACTTCCCGCACCGACAGCGTGCCCGGCTCGAGCGGCAAATCCAACGCGATGCGCGCCGGTTCGCTGAAGCGGCTGCCCGCGAAACGAAGGCGAACCTCGTGCCAGCCGGGGGCCAGGCCCGGCGGCAAGCGAAAATTGGCCATCCACCGCTCGCCTTCCGGTTGCGCAAACAGCGCCGGCACGCCGAACGGCCCCACCTCCAGCCGGAGATCTTCGCGGGGCACCTCGGTGCGCTCCGTCAGGAACCAGCAGGTGAGGTATTCTTCCTTGCGCGAGCTGAAATTGATGCCGGCCGTCCGGCTGTGGCACGCCGACACCATCCTCGGCGCCTCGCACGACGGCTCGTCGGGCACGGGCTCCCACTTGCGGTGGCAGGCCACCAGAGCGTGCTCGCCCTGGATGCCGATGAGTTCGACGCGCGCGAATCCGGCCGCGCGGAACAGCGCCAGCAGGCAGCCCACGCTGGGGCCGATCCAGTTGTCCAGTTGCCCGCCCAGCTCGAAGGTCTCGTAGAACTCCATGTGCGGGATGTCGTTCCGGTGGTCCTGCCAGGCGCCGGGATCGATGACGAACGACTCGACGATGGCCGTCTCGGTGGTAAGCGCGCACACAATCTCGGCCGCCAGCAGCGGGTGTTTCAAGTGGTACAGGACGCCCAGGAAGAAAACGTAGTCGAACGCACCCAGGCCGGCCCCGGGCAACTCGTAGAAATCGAGAATGCGGTAATCGACCTTCGAACCCAGCTTCCGGTGGATATATCGGAAGTTCGGAATCTCGACGCAATCCACAGCCACCACGCCGGCGCCGCACCGTTCGGCTTCGAAGCTGAACCATCCGTCCCAGGCCCCGATGTCGAGAACGCGCCTGCCGGTCAGGTCCGCCGGAAGGGGAAATTGAAGATAGCGATTCCGCTGGGTCTCGACGGTGTTATACCCCTCGATCTTCTCGCCATCGGGCAGCTCGAAGCTGTGATACCAGCCTGTGTCGGCCAGTTGCTGGCTGAAGTTGTATCCCCGCAACGCCTTGGTTCTGGGTGACGGCTGCATCGTCGTTCCCTGAAAGCCGAGTAGCTCTCACGCCTGGGGAGGCCAGGCGCCCTGGAGGCCCAGCGCCTCGGCCCGCTCCCGCATCGCCTGGATGCAGAAGTCGATGTGCTGGTCGAGATCGACCCCCAGGCCGGCCGCCCCGTTCACGATGTCCTCGCGGTTTACCGCGCGGGCGAACGCCTTGTCCTTCATCTTCTTGCGGACCGACTTGGCCTCTACCTCATGGATGCTGCGGGAGGGCTTGACGTAGGAGACGGCGGTAAGGAACCCGGCCAATTCATCGCAGGCGAACAAGGTTTTCTCGAGCGGCGTCTGGCGCGCCACGCCGGTGTGGTCGGCGTGGGAAAGGATAGCTCGCCGCGTCTCCTCGTCGACGCCACGCTCTTTGAGGATGGGTTCGCCTTTGAGCGGGTGGTCCGGAAGCTGCGGGTGAATTTCCCAATCGAAGTCGTGCAAAAGGGCGGTAACCGCCCATTTCTGTTCGTCCTCGCCGAACTTGCGGGCATACGCGGCGACGCACGCCTCAACGGCCAAAGCGTGTTTGCGGAGATTGTCGTTCTGGATGAACTCGCAGACGATCTCCCAGGCTTTCTCGCGTGTCATAACTCTTGAGGGTAGCACTTGGGCCGCTTGCCAAGAGAGGCGGGCGATGTGCTACATTCGAAGTGTCCAGTGGGCCTGTGGCGCAGTTGGGAGCGCGCTTCCATGGCATGGAAGAGGTCGTGAGTTCGAATCTCACCAGGTCCACCAAACCCAAATAAATACATACGATTCTTGACATGCGTGCCTGCATGCCGCGGGAGAGGTTACCGGAGTCCACGTGGAGTCGAACTTCGCCAATTCGAAGTTGAAATGTAATCCAGGAAGCTACGGGAGCGGAAAGAAACCAACTCCAGAAAATCGCCTCGGAAATCCAGCGCGAGTTCGGCGGCTAAGACCCGCCTGCGGACCGGAGCTCCGCTCGGGAATCGCCTGCTTGATTCGATGAAGGAACTGCGGGCGCATCTTCGGGGTGAGATCAAATTGCGCGAGACTGTTTACCACGTCCCACCCGAGACGGACGTGCGGGCCTTGCGCGGGACGCTCGGGTTGTTGCAGTCGGACTTCGCGGCCTTGTTCGGCTTCAACGTGCGATCACGGCAGGACTGGGAGCAGGGCCGACGGCGGCCGGAAATCCCTATCCGTGCCTACTTGGCGGTAATCCAGCGTGACCCGCAGGCCGTCATCCGCGCAATTCGTGCAGCGTGAGCGTGGTGGAGTGCGGGCCGGGGCCTTGCGCCATCATGCCCATCAAACTCGCTATTTGTATGGGCTGGGCTGATTCTTCGTGCTGCGGAGAATCCGGAATTGCGGTGCCACCGCGTGCACGCGAGAGCATGTGGGATACCATTCGCAAACGCCGGCCGGCAATCACCTGGACTCCGTCCCGATCTCACCTTGAATTCTGCGCCGAAACGGAGTCCAAATAGCGTGGAAGAGGACGGGGGGACCATTTGGCGTCCAAATCGCCGACGTGCAAGTATTTTGTTTCTGGCAGACTCACATGCAAGTGATTGATCCCACAACTATGGCATAGAAGAGGTTGTGGGTTCGAATCTCTCCAAGGCCGCCAAACCCCGGCTGGATGTGGGCACTGCACCATTCAGTTCCTCCAACTTGATTTGCCGGCGCCGATAGAGCAAACTTCGATGAAGCGGGGATCGTCAATCTGGAGAAAATGGCGGGGCTGGTACTCCTCGGAACGTTGGTTCCCGTCGGAGGATTCAGGACATCAAATGGCGGAGCAGCGTCTGGGCCGGACCGCGGATAGCAACGCACACGAGAGCATGAGGGAACGTGAACGGACATTCTGACCACGCCCCCTCCTGGTATTTGGATCCCCTGGTGGCGGAGCAGAAACGTAAGGTGCACCAGGAATGGGTCCGTACTTCGGCCGGCGATCGACCAAAGGGTGTAGTTCTGAAGACGGACCTGTTCGAGGAGGCTTACGGCGACGATCGTATCTTCGACGATCTTCTTCCGGAAATGCGCCTCGCCGTCGGCATGGACCTGGAGCTTCGAACGGCCACCGCCGCCGCCCGCCGGTATTCGCCGGCATTCCACTCGATTGTGTGCGATGCGCGCCGGCTGGCGTTCCGTACGGCAAGCCTGGACGTGGTAGTCTCCCCTTCCACGCTCGATCACTTCGACGGGATCCAGGGTCTAGCGGAGTCCCTGGATGAGTTGGCCAGGGTTCTGCGGCCGGGAGGGGCCCTGTTGATCTCATTGGATAACCCCCGAAATCCGACCTACCAGATCCTCCGCTGTCTGAGCCGCGGCACCTGGATGCCTTTTTCCCTGGGGCGGACGGTCGCTCTTCCCGCGTTGGAGCGGATGCTGGGCGAGCGCGGTTTTCGGATCGAAGGGACCGGCTATCTGATCCACAACCCACGCGGGATTTCGACGGTTATATTTCTGGCGCTGCGAAAGGCGTTCGGCAGATTCGCCTCGGCGCCGATCCGGGTATTGCTGGGCGCCTTCGCACTGTTCGGGAAGCTTCCCTCACGTTCTCTGACGGGCTGTTTTCTGACGGTGAGCGCGACCCGGCTGGCGGTCTCGGAAGAATGCGGCCGCGGGCCGGCCCCGGACTGACAATCGCCCGGGCTCAGCCCGCGTTGCCTCCCATCGACGCAACACCGGGCTGCCCGACACTCATGGCCGCCAGCAACCGTTGCGCGACCAACCCCACCACCGGCTCGGCCAGCATCACCAGGTGATCGCCGGGAAGGTCGTGGATGACAATTCCACCCTGCACGAATCCACGCCAGCCCATCTCGGGATAGTCATAGCCGTCGACATGCGGCTCTTCCACTCGAAACAGAACCAGACCTCCGGGCCAGACCGGGGGCACGTATCGGGTCACGGCGCGCCGGATTGGCGGACGTCGCACCCGCTGTCTGCGGGTTTTAAAGAGAGCCACAAACTTCGAACCGAGGTACTGCGCGGCGCCGGTGAGCCCGGCTTGCCGCAAGTTTCGCTGCTGATGGAGGAACCGCCTGCGGAGGAGATCGAGGCGATAACCGGACCGGGCGAGCACTCCGATCCCGTCGGCCCACGCGAGGTTGTAACAGTCCAAGAGCGCAAGGACGCCAATCTCCTTTCCCTGGGCGGAAAGTTGCCGGGCCATCTCGTAAACGACGAAGCCGCCGGTGCAAACGCCGGCGAAATGATAAGGCCCCTCCGGCTGCACGGCCAGTACCTCGGCGACATAACGGGCCGCGAGCTCCTCCAGCCGATAATTGCCGGCATCCCCTGGCGGCAGCCGAAACGCCGTGAGCGGCTGGTCCGGTCCGAGACTGCGGGCCAGGTGGAAGAACGCCGCCAGGTTACCGGATGAGCCCGGAACGCAGAACAAAGCGGGCTTCGACGGATCTTCCCTTACCACGACGCGGAACTCCCCCGGTCTCGATTCGGCGATGCCGGATGATTGCTCTGGCGGCGCGGCGAGCAGCGTACAAACGCCGCTTACGGTAGGGGCCAGGGCGAACTCAACGAAAGAGATTCCCCGCCCTTCCGATGCTCCGATTCGGGTCAGCAGAGAGGCGGCAAGCAAAGAGTCGCCCCCCAGGTCGAAAAAACTGTCGTGCAGGCCGACCTGCCCGACAGCCAGCGTTTCGTCGAAAAGCGCGGCAATCCGCTTCTCGGCCTTCGAGCGGGGCTCCACGAACTGAGGTCGCGCAGCAGCGGCAGGACGGATCTCTTCCACACCCAGCCGCGCCGACATTCCGATACGCTGGATCTTCCCCGTGGGCCCTTTGGGAATCTCATCCAGAAAAAGGATCTTTTCGGGGACCTTGAAAGCGGTCAGGCGTTTTCCGACGAATTCCCTCAGATCCGTCTCTGTAACTCGATTGCCGGGATTCAGCACCACCGCCGCCACGGCCGTTTCACCCAACAGCGAGTGGGGCGCCGGGAACGCGACCGCTTGGGCGACTCCTGGATGAGAGAGCAAGACTTCGTCGATCTCGCGAGGGGCAATCTTCTCGCCGCCGCGATTGATGATTTCCTTCTTCCGGCTTTTGAGAAACAGATACCCTTCCGCGTCGATCCAGCCTTCGTCGCCCGTGCGAAACCAGCCGCCGGTGAACGCCGCGGCGTTCGCTTCCGGATTGGCGGAGTAGCCGGCGGTAACGTTTGAGCCGCGAATAACCACTTCGCCCGCGGCTTTCGGCGGCAAAAGGTTGCCGGCGTCGTCCATGATGGACACTTCCGGCCCGGCGGCGACTCCCACCGAGCCTGGCTTCCGCTTGCCTGGCGGCAGAGGATTCGATGTCATCTGGTGAGCCGCTTCCGTCATGCCGTACGCCTCGATCACCGGGACCTTGAAGACCGACTCCAGCTCCGCCATCAGAGACGGCGCCAGCGGGGAGGAACAGGAGCGGATGAACCGAAGCGAGGTCGGATGGGGAAGCCCGTTCCCGGATTTCGCCCGCGCCAGAGCTAACTGGTGCAGGGTGGGAACCGCCGTGTACCAGCTTGGTTGGAACTCTTCGATCCACTCGAAAAACCTGGGGGCCACGAATCCCGGGCAGCAGACCACGCTTCCTCCGGCCGTCAGCGACGCCAGAACGGCCGCTTCCAACCCGTGGATGTGAAACAGCGGCATGACATTCAGACATCGGTCGGCGGGCGTCAGCGCGAGTGAATCGGCGATGTGGCGAGCCGACGCCACCAGGTTCTCCTGCGTCAAGGGCACCAGCTTGGGCCGCGAGGTGGTCCCCGAGGTGTGGAGCAAAAGGGCCACATCGGCGCGATCCGGAAACTGCGCGGCGGGCGAAGTTGTCTCTTCCTCCGCCTCCGCTTGGAGAAGCTCGACGTCTCCCGCCAGACCGGTGGCTCGCCGCTCCAACTCCAACACGGGAATGCCCAGCGCCGCCGCTACCGGCCGCACGGGGGAAGAGAGGCCGGCTTGCACCACTACGGCTTGTGGATCAAGATCCGCCAGGAAGAATTCGAACTCGCCGGCCTGATAGGCGGGATTTAACGGGGCACAGCCAACGTGCGCCGCAAGGCCCAGAAACGCCGCCGCCGCCTCGGGTGTGTTCGAACAGACAAGTGCGACCCTCGACGATTTCGTCAGCCCGAGGCGCGCCAGCGCTGCGCCGACGCGGCTCACCGCGGAGTCAAGATCCCGGTAGGTGAGAAGCCCATAGCCCGGCGCAAGAATCGCCGGGGCGGCCGCACACCGCACCGCTTGCCCGTGAACGAGATCTCGGATCACATGAGTCATTAGACACCACCGCCCCACCCGAGACAAAACGCCCATTCCACCCGGCCACGGAGAATCCGCCGGATGATGAAACTTACACCGCGGTTTGGTCCCGGTCGATAAACATTCGGAACCACAGCTCGACCGAAAGCCAGCGAAAAATCGAGTTGACGACGTTGGCCTCGCCGCGCGCCTGTTTGTCGAGCAGCCTCTCGACCTTTTTCACGTCGAAAATGCCGCGCTGGCGGCATTCTCTCGAAAGCAGCAGGGGACGCACGCCGCTATCCATACACCCGGCGATCCAGCGGCCGACCGGGGTGGTGAACCCGACCTTGTCGTTGCGGCGCCGGATCTGATCGGGCACGATTCCGGCCATCGCCTCGCGCAAGATCGGCTTGGAAACCGACCCGCGGAGTTTGTAGCTGCGCCGGAAGGCCGAAGGTGAACTCCACCAGGCGGTGATCGAGGAACGGAAGTCGCGATTCGATGGATGACGCCATGCTGAGCGCGTCGCCGAACTTCAGCAGCAGCGGGAGAATGGCGGTCTCGTGATCGAAATGCAGCACGGCGTCCAGACGATCGTCGAACACCCCGGATGGCGTTTCCAGCCGGCCCGCATTCCGCCGTGCGAAGTCGCGCGTATAAACGCGGTTGCGGGCCCACAGCTTGCGAATCGCGCGGTGCGGAAGCCAGCGCGGCGCCATCTCGCGAACCAGTCCCTGGTACACACGAAATCCGAATTTTCGGCGAACCTCGGCGGACGAGGCAACCAGCTCGCGCAGCGACAAACTGCGGCGGCCCATGGCCGTTCTCGCCAGCTCGTCGAACAGGTACGGCGCGAAATACCGGCCGACGTAACCGGCCAGCATCTCGTCGGCGCCTTGTCCTTCAAGAATCACCTTCACGTGCCCGCTGGCTACGTTCATCAACTGCCATCTCACCAGCGTCTGGCCTTCGAGCGAAGGATAATCCAGGCTCCAGATCACCCGGCGCAGGTCGTGGATGAAGTCGCTCGGCTGATAGTCCACCCGGAATATCTCGGCGCCGGCCGCCTCCGCGGCGATGCTGGCGAATTCGGACTCGTCGAAACGCTCGCCCGGAAACACGGCGGTGAACGTCTTCAGCCGGCCGGAATCGGTGAAGCGGCCGGCCAAGCCGAGGATCGAGCTGGAATCGATGCCGCCGCTCAGCGCGACTCCGACGGGTACATCGCTTCGCAGCCGCAGTTTGACGGCATCGCTCAACAGCTCGCGAAACGTCTCAACGGGTTGCCGCTTGTCGTACGCCTGGCTTTGCGTCTTGTAGTCCCAATAGCGTCCCAGCACCACGCTGGTGGAAGAAACGATCAGGTTGTGCGCCGGCGGCAGCCTGAGAATGCCCTCGAAAAACGTGGCGTTGGTGCGGCACAGCGTGCCGTCGATCAGATAGTCGCTCAACACCGAATAATCGGCGCCCGGGGGTGTTTCAAGCGCCGGCAGAATCCCCTTGATCTCGGAAGCGAAGATGAAAGCGGAATCGTCGAGCCGGTAGTAGAAGGGCTTGATGCCGAAGCGGTCGCGCGAGCAGAACATCCGCCGCCTGCGCTGATCCCAGATGGCCAGCGCCCACATGCCGTTAAAGCGCGTCACGCAGTTCTCGCCCCATTCCCGATAGGCGTGGAGGATCACCTCGGTGTCGCTGTGCGTGCGAAAACGATAGCCTCGCGAGACAAGCTGCTCGCGCAATTCCAGATAATTGAAGATTTCCCCGTTGAAGACCAGGAACAGATCGTTGTCCGGACCGGCCATGGGCTGGCGAGCATGCGATGACAAATCGATAATCGACAGCCGCCGGTGACCCAGGCAAATGTCGCTCGGCTGGTGGGCGAAGCCCTCCTGCGCGAGCTGAAATGTTCCGTCCAGGCTATTGAGCAGCAGGTACGCGAAGTCGTCGGGACCGCGGTGCGCGAGCCTGCCGCTCATCGCGACCAGGCGCGACGGATCGCCGGCGTCCGGGCTATGTCTTCGATAAATCCCCGCAATGCCGCACAAGGGACCCTCCAGCCGGGCGGTAAGCGACGCGCCTCGACTCCGCACCGCCGATTTCAGAGTCTGGACACAAATACCTTGAACTTGACGCTTTCAAATTTCATCTCGGGCACCAGCTCGACCTCCACAGTGATGTTGCCGCCGACGGCTTCTTCCATTTTGTGCCGGAGCTCCGACAGTTTCTCGGCGCTCGGCTCGCCGCGAAAGCAAAGTTGCGCCTGAATGCGGTCCGGCCGGTCCTGCACGAAGCGGTATTGCAGCAGGTCCATCTCATGCCGCAGCGCGACCTCGATGCTGCTCGCGGCCACGTGGATTCCGCCGGGCAGGATTATCATGTCCGAATCGCGGCCCAGCGGTGGATCGAGAAGCGGCGTTTTCCAGCCGCACACACAGGGCTCGGGCCGAAGCCGGCAGATGTCTCCCTGCTCGTAGCGTATCAGCGGCATCGCCAACTGGTCCAGGCAAGTCACCACCACCGTCCCTTCGCTGCCCGGCTCCACCGGCGAGCCATTCCGCAGCAGCTCGACGATCAAGGCGTCGTCCTCCAGGTGAAGGCCTCGCCGGGCTCGGCATTCGGCGGCGATGCGCCCCGATTCGGCCGATCCATAGATGTTGACCATCTCCATCTCCGGCATTTCGGCGCGCAATTTCTCGCGGAGCGGCGGCCGCATCATTTCGGAAGACGTAATCAGGATGCGCGGCTGCGCCAGATCGCGTAATTCGCAGCCGGACAAGTGCAGCATGGTCTGAAGGCTGGTTGGGTATACCCAGAGCACGTCGGGCCGGGAGAGACGAAAACGCCGCAGTTGCTCGCGGACCGGGAGAACCAGCGGGATCACATCCAGACGGTAGAAGCCGAGCCGCCTGTGCAAGCGGGCCGGACGCGTCTGGACGGGGCCCAGAAGCGTCAGGCGGTCGCGCGGCCGCACCCCGACTCCGATCAACATGCGAAACTCGCGCAGGCGGCGGGTGCGGGCCTCGGCCGGTGTCATGCGGACCTCGAACGGAACGCCCGAGTGCCCGCTGGTGGGATGAACGCACAGCTCGCCGTGTCCCACGGACAGACAATCCTCGCCCGCCTGGCGCAGATCGCGCTTGGTGGTAACGGGCAGCTTCGCAAGGTCGGACGGCTGGCGAATATGCTCCGGTTTCACGCCGGCGCTATCCATCAGCCGCTGGTAGTAGGGGACGTTCCGATAGGCGTGGTCAATCAGCCGGCGCAGCTTGGCGCGGCGCAGGTCGTCGAGCCGCTGGCGCGGCCAACGTTTTCGATGCAGCAGCCCGGCGAATTCCAGCGCTTCGAAAATCATGGACGCTCCAGCTCGCAGAGAACCGTTTTGACCTTACCGCTGGGCTCCTGTTCGAGCACTTCCACGGGCTCCACCGCAACGCGGATGCCTTCGCCCAGCACCGCGGTCATGCGCTGCACCAGTTCTCCCGGCAGTTGTTCGCAGCCTCGCGCCCACACCACCCGCAGCCGGAACCTTTCCAACTCCTCCTGAACCACCTGGACCTGCCGCACGCCATCTACGGCCTGTAGGCCGGGCACTATCGAGAGCGCGTGCAGTTGCGTGCCGTCGGGCCGCGCAATGAGGTCGTCGAGCCGGCCGTCGATGTTTTGAATCAGCGGGAGGTTTCGGCCGCAGGAGCACGGCCCCGCCGCCTGAGTCACCAGATCGCCGAGGCGGTAGTTCATCACCACCGTCGCGCGGTTGGTCAGGTTGGTGAGGATCAGCTCGCCGCGCTCGCCCGGCGCGACGTCGTCTCCCGCGGAGTCCACCACGCGCACCACCACCTGATCCGTGCTGATATGAAATCCCTGCCGCGCCTCGCACTGAAATCCGATGCGAAGCGCCTCCACCGCCTGATAGGTGCTGACCACCGGGATGCCGAAATGATCTTCGATGATGCGGCGATCGCCTTGGGGCATCGCGTCCGCGCCGTAGGTCACCGCCTTCGGCTTTTCGATCTTCCGGCCGGTTTCGGCGACCCATCGAAAAAAGGCGCCAACATGCGATCCGGCGCCGCGTAACACTTCAGGCTTGAATTCGTTCACGGCCGCCAGCAGATCCTCGAACGGCAATGCCGGATCGAAGCGGCGGCGCTTCAGCTCGACCTGGCCGGGCATCACCATCCGGTCTTCCCAAAATCGCCGGATCTGGGCGCTGGCGCCCCCTTGGCGATGGAATAACGCCTCCTTGTAGCCGGACTCCCTGCCGATGAAGTGGGCCAGTGCGATGCGCTGCCGGCGTCCGGCGGCCAGCGCCCGAAACAGCGCCCCGGAATCGTAGCGAAAACGCCGCCGCCTGCCTGAAGTTCCGCTGGACAACAGCGTCAGTCCGTCGCGTCGTTCGTATCCCGCGGCCGCGAACCGCTCCGGCTCGAGTGTGAGCGCCAGTTTGTCGACCAACGGCATCCGGCGCAGGTCGTCCGCCGAGCGAAAATCTCCCGGCTGCGCGCCGGCCTCGCGCATCCACTCGCGATAGTAGGGCACCCGTTCCCAGGCATGCCGCGCGATCGCCCGAAGCCGCCGGGATTGCAGCGCCCTCAATTCGTCCTCGGATCGGAACGCCACCGTCTTTTCCCCGCGCGCATGCCACGCGACGAAAACGGTTCTGCCGATCCGGGATAGTGGATTCATCGTCAGACTATGATAGCGAGACGCGCGAGCGGGGGCGTGATTGCTCTCGCAAATCACTCGATGGATGACTTCCGGGTTGCCGATCGGGAGTTGGCTGTTTTACTCCGTTCACCGCCGTAGGGAGGATTCGTCGGTCACGAAAGCATGCGGTACGGATTTACGGACGTGGAGGTTTCCGATTGAACACGCCACACTCGATCGCCTGGTGGGACCCAGGTGCGGCTGCATCAATGGCAGCCTGGATGGTCAATAGACTGTGGCGGATTATGTGCCATTCGATCGCGGACAAAACCACAACGGCGATTTGGCGACCCGTGAGATTTTGCTCGTAAGACATGGTTTGGTCTCCGGTGAGGAAGACTTCGTGACTGCCGAGATGGTTCCTCAACCGGTGCGGAAGGTTCTCGTCGAGCAGGACTTTCACGAAACGGGTTGCCTGCGCATTGCGTGAGCAAATTCGATCAGCCGTTGGATTTGAGAGGCGGTGAGGCCGGGATAGTCCTCATGAATTTCGTCGAGCGTTTCTCCGGCATCGTAGCTGTTGACTATCGCATTGGGTAATATTCGGGTACCTCGCACGATTGGACGGCCCGACACCTTGCCGGGGATTTGCTCTATCAACTCGCAAGCCAGCCAGTCGATATCCGTCTGAGCACGAGCCATGTTCGGCCTCCCTGTCCATAATAACGCCGGGCACTCTGAAAAGCTTCGGCTGCTTCACTCCGAAGGACATGCTCGCCGGGCGTCAGAAGGAGGTCGATACGGAGGTTCGAGGAGGCGCGAAAACAGCGGCCGACTCGTCGGCAGAAGCCCTCGTGAAGGACGAAGATCGCAATCTCGGAGCAGTTCGGGGTCGCGTATGAAATGGATAACTCCCGGGTTGCCGACGATTCGGGACGGAATGCAACTTCCATAACGCCGTTTCCCACCGCACGTCGGGAACTGGGGGCCTATCTGCGGCACGTGCTGGCGCGCTTCGCCGCTCATCCGATTGATCGTATCGTTCAACTGCTGGCGGGAACGTCGGCCTTCAGTCACCAGCCGTGGCTCCTGCGGGCCAGCTCACTCGGCGGATCACTTTATTCAGATCCCTTTGTCATATTTGCGTGTGGTGGACGTCTTGGACTTTGAGGAGATACGCTGGCCGCCTCAGCAGACCGGGCGACGGCCACGGCGCTTGAGTTGCCTATCATCCACTTCGCGGAACGAAAAGGAGACAAGTTAGTGCGCGAACAACAAGGGATCGAGATGACCGGCGTCTCTTCCGTTCGTGGGGGAGTGGTTCGAGACTGGCGCCGCTGGACGCCATACGCGGCCATGGCGTGGTCACTGGCCTACGCCGCGCTAGGAATGTATTGGGCTGGTGGGCGGGCGCGGGTTCCCTTATATCCCCGAACCCGCGTCCGGCAGTATGGGGCCGCTGATCGGACGGTTCGGGCCGAGCGCGGTCTGGACCGTTGTGATGGTGGCAGGGATACCTGCGGCGGCCGTGGGAGCGGCGATGCTGCGGGGGTAGTGCGAAGCAGGGCGCTCCGGCCTCTCCTCATAACCGCCGGAGCACTCCTCGCCGGGGTTCTCCTGCTGCTCATGACCTCCCTCGATCTGCTGGTCCTGTTCGGTTATATTCCTTATGTCCTGGTTGGGCTCCTGAGGGGCGCTGGCATCGGCCAGAAATACCTGTCGTCTCTGACTCAATGGGCGACGATCCACCAATTGGTGTGTCTCATCGGCGGGTTTCTCTGGCTGGCAGCCACCGTCTGCTATAGTCCGCCTGAGTGGGGATGCCTGCCTGTACTGTGGCCGCCGAGCCGTCCCGGAGAGGTGGCAGACACCGATCCAAGCCGCGCGCTGGGGCCGGATCGCTGTGTATGTGGCGACGGTGGCGCCGATCTTCTACGCCTTCACCCGTTACGCCTGGGCGCTGGGGTTCCCGCTGGGGATGAGCGAGAAGGACTTCCGCGGCGGTCAACACAGCGGGGCATGGACCGCGGGACTCTTCCTGGCGAACTTTGGGCTGGTGGGAGCGGTACTCATGCTCGGATTGGTGCAGCGCTGGGGTGAAGTATTCCCGCGCTGGATGATCGGCCTGGCCGCACGCCGGGTGCCCATAGCGCTGGCGATAGTCCCGGCCTCGCTCGTGTCGGTGTTACTGATCGTGGGTGGAATCGCGGTATGGTCCGGCTTGGACCGGATCGTCGGGCGGTTGGTGGCCGGTGGGGCACAGGGCATGGGACTCGTCGGGGAAGTAATCTTCCCGATCGGCCCCGTCTTACTGTTCCCAGTTTGGGGTGTAGCGCTTGCGGTGGCGACGTTGGGCTACTATTACCGACGGCGCGGGCCGTGCAGTGTGTGTGGTCGTGGAGCATCCGGCGAAGTCGGCGAGCCATCGTTCAGCCACCAAGGGAGGTAACCCGATGACGGGCCAACCGGGAGAACGGGCATTCGGGACCGCTTTCGGGTGGCCGACCACTCGGACGGAGCGCTGTGACGCTTTACGCAGCCGTTGAGATCGAACGTAGTCTGTTTTTTGACGGCGGCAACGCGCGCAATAGCGATTCGCATCCGGCGCGCGTGACGGGCGCGGGCTCGCCAATCTGAACTTGACTCCCGTAATCTCGTCGCCGTAAGCTAAGAATTCTTGGTATGGGACGCAAGGCGCAAAAGAACGATTCGTTGCCCGGTTCACTGGACATGTTGATTCTGCGGACGCTGTCGCTCGGCGACCTCCATGGATACGGCATAGTCCAGTTCATTCAACAATCGTCAGACAATGAACTCCTCGTCGAGGAGGGTTCGCTGTACCCCGCTCTCCAGCGGCTGGAGCTAAACGGTTGGATCGACGGTGTCTGGGGCGTGACGTCGAATAATCGGCGGGCGAGGATCTACAAGATCACGGCGGCTGGACGCAAACAGCTTGCCGTAGAGACCCGGAAGTACGCGAAACTCACGCTGGCGATCGCCCGTGTCATGGGAGCGGCAGTGAAGGGCATGTTGTTACGGCGGCTGAGGTATTGGATAGAAAGCGCCAGGCGCAGCGAGGCGCTGCGTGAGGAAATGGATCTCCACCTTGCGGAAAAGGCCGCGGAACTCGAAGCAGACGGCATGCCGGCGGAGCGCGCCCGGGCTGAAGCGCGCCGGCAATTTGGCAACGTCGGACTGAAGCACGAAGAGTCACGGGAGATTTGGCTGACACGGTTTTGGTCGGAACTTGGCCAGGATGTCCGCTATGGCTGTCGCACCATGACCGCCAACAAGGCATTCAGCGCCCTGGCGGTCTTGTCGCTGGCGCTCGGCATCGGGGCCAATACTGCAATCTACAGCTTGATGGAGTCGATTCTGTTGCGCTCGCTGCCGGTGGCCGATCCCGAGTCGCTGGTGGTCTTGAATTGGCATAGCCCGCCGCCCCAGAACGCCAGCAAGCAATGGGTCCACGTCATGCACGGGGTACAGGGCATGGCGTGGCCGGGCGACAAAGGCGACATGGTCAGCGGGATGTTCCCTTACGGCGCGTTCGAGACGCTTCGCGAGGAGAATCCCGTCTTTTCCACGCTGTTCGGATACTTCAACGGACTAACCCATAACCTGGCTCGTCCGCAGGCAGGCCACGAGCGCCAGCGCGGAGTACGTCACCGGCGGGTATTTTCGCGGCCTGGCAGTGTCGCCGGCCGCGGGACGTCTGATCGACTCCGAAGACGACCGTCCAGGCGCGGCGCCGGTCGCCGTAATCAGTTTTGCGACAAGCCAAAATCGCTTTGGGGGAGCGCCGAATGCGATTGGACAACCGATTCTCGTCGATACACTGCCTTTCACGGTGATCGGCGTTGCGCCGCCGGAATTCTTCGGAGTCGACCCAGCGGCGGCGCCGGACCTCTACCTTCCGTTGCACACGAATCTGCTCGTAGACGGCGCCCAGGCGGCTCGCATGTATCCCGACGGAAACTTCTACTGGATCGAAATGATGGGCCGTCTGCGTCCCGGCGTAAGCATGGCCCAGGCGCAGGCAGCGCTGGCTCCTCGTTTCCATCAATGGGTTGCCGCCACCGCGACGACCGACGGTGAGCGCGCCAAACTGCCCGCGCTGATCCTGAATCCCGGCGCCGCCGGTCTGGGCAGCTTGCGCCGCCGGTATTCCAAGCCTCTGTACGTGCTGCTGGCGATGGTGGGATTGATCCTGGCGATCGCGTGCGCGAACATCGCCAATCTGCTGCTGGCAAGGGCCGCCGCGCGACGCCGCGAAATGGCTGTCCGGCTCAGCCTGGGGGCGGGACGGTTTCGCGTCGTGCGGCAGTTGCTTACCGAGAGTGTGATGCTGGCGTCGCTCGGCGGCGCATTCGGGGTCTTGTTTGCGATCTGGGGCGTGCGATCGCTGACGTTTCTGCTCTCCGAACGGGCCAGGAGAACTTCACGCTGCACGCGGAATTGAACTGGAACGTGCTGGGCGTGACGGCGGCGCTCTCAGTGGTTTGCGGCCTGTTATTCGGCCTCGCTCCAGCGATTCAGTCGACGCGTCCGGACGTCATGCCCGCGCTAAAGAATCGGTCGCGCGGGCGGACCGCGCCGCCGCGCGCAGGACGTTCTGGTCGTCGCCCAAATCGCGATCTCTTTTGTCATCCTGGTCGCCGCGGGTCTGTTTGTCCGGACACTCAACAAGCTGCACTCCGTCCAACTGGGATACGCCCGCGAGAACATCCTTCTGTTCTCGTTGAATGCGCGCCAGGCCGGGCATCGCGACCCGGAGATCGCCACTTTTTACACGGACCTGCGCAAGCGCTTCGAATCGATCCCCGGCGTGAGCAGCGCGACGCTTTCGCAATCCTCGATCATCAACGCCGGCCGCGTCGGGCAGGCAATCAGGGGGCCAATGAAGATCGGCGCTCGTTACCATCGAAGGCGCGCGCATGATGGCCGCCGGACCGCGTTTCCTCACGACGATGCAGATTCCGATCCTGGCCGGGCGTGAAATTGACGACCGCGATCAAGCGGGCTCCAGGCCGGTCGCAGTGATCAGCGAGCGGCTGGCGCGGACTTACTTCGAGAACGAGAATCCGGTGGGCCGGCGCATCACGCTCCCGGACGAGAAGCGCGATCTCGAAATCGTCGGCGTGTCGGCTAACCTGCGCTACGGTGGTCTGAAAAATGAAGAGGAGAGTGCAATGACCGTGTTCGTAGCGGTCAGCCAGTTTCCTCCGGACCGAGTGACCTACGCGCTGCGCACCGCGGGTGATCCGCTGCGGTTATGTCAAGAGTGTGCATGAGATCGTGCGGGAGGCAGATTCCCGCATACCCGTCACAAACGTGGTCACACAGGCTGCGGAAATCGATCGGACGATCAGCCGGGAACTCACGTTCGCGAAACTATGCACGGGTTTCGCGGTTCTCGCTCTCCTGATGGCGTGCGTGGGACTCTACGGGACGATGTCCTACAACGTCGCGCGGCAGGTCGGCGAGATTGGAATCCGTATGGCGCTGGGCGCGCAACGCGGCGCCGTGGTATGGATGGTTCTGCGCCGCGTTCTACTGCTGGCGGCGGTGGGACTCGCGATCAGCGTGCCTGCCGCGTTGAGCGCGTCCCAGCTTGATCAAATCGCTTCTGTTCGAGACCCAGCCCAATGATCCGGGAACCCTGGCGCTGGCCGGTGTCGTCCTCCTAAGCGCCGCGATTCTCGCTGGCTATGCGCCGGCAAGGCGAGCGTCCCGAATTGATCCGCTGGCGGCTCTGCGGCAGGAGTAAGACATGGTCCTTCGTGCCGCAACGAAGGATGAAAATGTTCCGCGCCCGCCCACGTTGATCATGGTAGCTCGCTCGCGATTAGATGCCGAGCTTCACAGCCAAGCCGCTTAACGAGAAGTTCTTCGCGGTTACGCGATGCCCAGCTTCTTCTGCATCTGCTCCAGCGTGACTCCCTTGGTTTCCGGGTAGAAGAAGAGCACCACCAGGAACTGCACCACCATCATGACCGAGAAGAGCGCAAAAGGCGCGGCGCCGGATACGGCAGCTACCATCGGGAATATGCCTGAGATCGTCGCGTTCATGATCCAGTGCGTGAAGCTTCCCAGGCTCTGGCCCTTGGCCCGGACGCGGTTGGGGAAGACCTCGCTGAGATAGACCCAGATCACCGCCCCCTGCGAGAACGCGAAGAACGCGATGAAACCGATCAGCAGCCAGAGGAGCATTCCTTCGTGCTTTCCGGTGGCGAAGACTGCGGTCACCCCCGCCAGCGCCAACGCCGTGCCGGCAGCGCCGGTAAGCAACAGCTTCTTGCGGCCGAACTTGTCAATCACAGCCATGGCGGTGAGCGTGAACACCAGGTTGGTGAAACCGATGGCGACGGCCTGCAGGTCGCTGGAGACTTTGTCGAAGCCGGCGCGCGCGAAGATGTCGTTCAAGTAGTAAAGAATTGCGTTGATTCCGGAAAGCTGGTTGAACATGCCGATGGTAACGGCCAGAAAGATCGGCACGCGGTACTTCCGGACGAACAGCGGCTCGCTGGTCTTGAGGCGTTCCGAACCGATGGATTCGACGATGTCCCGCACCTCCGCGTCGGGGTTCGGTTCCCCGATTTTCGAGAGTACGTCGCGCGCCTCTTCCAGGCGATTCCGGCCCACCAGCCAGCGCGGGCTGCGCGGAATCGCAAACAGCATAGCGAAGAACAGCGCCGCGGGCAGAGCGGCAACGCCCAGCTTCCAGCGCCATTCCAGAGCGCCGAACTGGAGCAGCCCGATGAAATAGTTGGAAAGATAGGCGAGCAGGATTCCCACCACGATGTTGAGTTGGAACAGCCCCACCAGGCGGCCGCGCTTGGCGGCCGGCGCAATCTCGGCGATGTACATCGGTCCCAGCACCGAAGAGCCGCCGATTGCCAAACCGCCGATGAGACGAAAGCCGACAAACGAATACCAGTCCCACGCGATAGAGCAACCCACGGCGGAGACCACGTAGAGAATCGCCAGGATACGGAGGCAGGTGCGGCGGCCGTAGCGGTCGGCGGGCGGCCCGGCGAACATCGAGCCCAGAACGGTTCCCACCAGCGCGCTGGAGACCGTGAAGCCGAGCAGCGCGGGCGAAAGCTGAAACATCCCTGTGAGGGCGCTGGTCGTCCCCGCTATCACCACCGTGTCGAACCCGAACAGAAGGCCGCCGAGGGCCGCCACGACGGTGCTTCGCAACAAGAATGCGGTGGTTCTGCCCGCCCCCGCTTCGCTCGGCACAGTTCGGTGGTTGTCCATCGCCGGATTTCCTTTCGTGGTCGGACAGGCGTCGAATAGGAAATTATGTCAGGCTTTGCGGGCCGGTGGGAACCCCTGGCGCCGCCGCTACTCGTGGGCCAGCCAGAGTCGGAGAGAGCCAACCAACCGGGCGGCATCCTGCTCGCCCTGGCGAATCCAGGCGTCGATGTTCTCCCGGCGCCAGCACACCGCGTCTCGCGCCGAGCCCAGGCAGCGTGCCGGCGCGATGGGAAACACCCGTAGATCCGCCGGCGTCTTTGGCAGACGCGGCGAAAGCGCCCGGGGGACGCGAAGCACCGTCCGGACGATGGCGGGAACCGGCTTCATCACGTTAAGCTCGATGACGCGGTCCGCTCCCAGTTGCGCGGCGGCCCACACCGGAGACGCTCCCAGAAGCCCGCCGTCGGTGTAGCGTTTGCCGCCGATGCGGTAGGGCGGGAACAACCCGAGGATGGCGCAGGAGGCCGCCAGGTGCTCCCAACGGACATCCTCGCCGCGTGCGATTCGGGGCCTCAGCGCCGGCATCTCGGTCAGCACCAGCGCGTAGTCGATGCGAGGCTGGAACCGGGAATGGATCTGGCGTATCCGAAATTCGAAGGGCGCCGGATCAATCAAGCCGCCGAACGGCGAGCGGGGCCAGCGCCAGCGCAACCAAGACGCCTGCTCGAAACTCAGCCAGTAGCGGACCCAATCGCCGGGATCGCATCCCCCGGCGGCGGCCCAGGCGTTCAGAGAACCGATAGACGCGCCCACCACCAGGTCGGGCCGGATTTCAGAGGCAAGCACCTTCCAGGCGCCTGCCTGGTAGGCGCCGAACATGCCGCCGGCGGAAAACACCACCGCGATTTTCCCGTCGTTCACGCTTTACACACCGCTGTCGAGTTGGATGGGGAGACTGTGCGAGCCGTGGTTCCGGTTCATGTTTTCCGCGCATAGTAGCCGCTGCGGGTTTGCACGAAGAGCCCTTTGCGTTTTGTCGTCAGCTCGATGGTGCGGAACTCGGCGGACGGATCGGGCCGATCGGATGTGTAGCCCAGGCTGTACTGGTTTCTCAGCTCCTCCTGGATGCTGGCGAAGATATCTTCGAGCGTCAGTTTTTTCGACACCTCGAAGTATCCGCCGCCCGTCTCCTTGGAGAGTTGTTCGAGAACCTTCTTACCGTCCGGCATATTCATCCCGCGCCCCCGGCGTCCCATTCCAGGGAAGGAAAGCCTTCCGGAGTGGTAGGCATCCTGGTCGTAGAAGCGGATGGAATAGATCAGCGTGTCCGCCCGTTGGCTGGCTTCGATAGCCTCGGAGATGGGGACCTTGCTGCCGACGTCAACGCCATCCGACATCACGATGATGGCTTTGCGGCCCTTTTGCTTGGAGAGAATCTCATCCGAGGCCAGAAAGACGGCGTCATAGAGCGCGGTGCCCACGCGCCGGATCTGGTCCTGTCCGCCGGGCCCTCGACCCCCTCCACGACCCTGGCCGGGGATCCGTCCCTGTCCGGGAATACGCGGCTGTCCCGGCCACCGCCCTGGATACTGCCCGGGATATTGGCCTGGATACTGTCCCGGATACTGCCCGGGATACTGGCCGGGATACTGGCCGGGATACTGACCCGGGTACTGACCGGGATACTGCTGGAATTCCTGGGAATCCCGGTGAAGCTCCGGCCGGTCGGGCGTATCCAGGCGATCGAGCGCGGCTTCCAGGTCCTTTCGCGATGACGTCAAGTCCTGCAGCAGTTCCACCTCGCGGTCGAAATGGATGACGAAAGCCACATCCTTGTCTTCGCGCAATACCTCGCCGAAGAAGCGGTACGACGCCTTGCGCTCCGGTTCGAGAACCTCCCTCTGGCTCATGCTGGTATCTATAAGGAGTCCCAGAGTGAGGGGCAGGTCGCTCTGGCGGGCGAAGTAGCGGATGGTCTGGTCTCGCCCGTCTTCTTTCAGCTCAAAGTCGCCCTTGCCGAGGTCGCTGACGATGTGCCCCTGCTTGTCGCGAACCGTGGCAAACACGTTCACCACCTTGACATCGGCGGAGTAGGTGGGGTCCTGCCAGGCGAATACGGGGCTTCCAGCGGCAAGCACCGGAGCCATCAGCGAGAAGAGGAAACTGCGCCGTCCGAGCGGCACCCCCTGCGAAACCAAGGAATCCGCACCTGTTGCACGGGAAACCGTGGCTTTGCCACACGTAACGCATCCCATGGCTTGTTGCCGTCCTGGTTAGTTATACGTGGCCGGGGTGGAAAAGATTACAGGCGTACAAAGGTTCTCCCAACCACCGGATTCGATCCTCCCGTTGGCCGAACGCCGGAAATATGTATTCCACCCGGTCGCATGATGTGCTATCGTTTGGCTGCTATGATTACCCGCAATGCATTAACCCGCCGTTCGTTTCTGGCCGTGCCGGCTGCCCTCGCCGTTGCTTCCGCCGCCGCGAAAGGCGGCGAGGTCCCGATCGGCCTCGAACTTTATTCGGTCCGCGACCAGTTGAACAAAGACCTGATGGGCACCGTCCGGGCGGTCGCCAAGATGGGCTACCAGTGCGTCGAATTTTACGGCCCCTACTATGGCTGGACCCCCACCTATGCCATGGAAGTCCGGCAACTGCTGGACAACCTCGGGATTCAATGCCACTCGACTCACAACGACCACGGCAACTTCGCCTCCGACAAGATCGGCAAAGCGATTGAGTTGAACAAGATCCTCGGCACCAAGTATGTCGTTATGGCCAGTGCCGGAGAGGTCAGCGGCCTGGACGGCTGGAAGAAAGTAGCCGACGTCCTCAGCGCCGCCGTAGAAGCGCTGAAGCCTGCCGGGCTGCGCCCCGGTTACCACAATCACAAGGCGGAATTTGTTCCGCTGGAAGGCAAGAAGCCGATCGAGGTGATCGCCGCCAATACTCCGGCCGAGGTCATGCTGCAACTGGACGTCGGCACCTGCGTCGAGGCGGGCTGCGATCCGGTGGCCTGGATCAACGCCAACCCCGGCCGCATCAACTCAATCCATTTAAAGGACTGGTCGTCCGATCCGGCCATCGGCTACAAGGCCATTTTCGGGGAAGGCGCCGCGCCCTGGAAGCAGATTTTCGCGGCGGCGGAGAGCACCGGCGGGGTCGAGTTCTACTTGATCGAGCAGGAATCGAGCCCCGACCCGCTCGAAGCCGTCGAGAAGTGTCTGGCAAACTACCGGAAGATCCACGGCTGATCGGCGACTCGTGTCCGGCCCGGCCCCAAAAAGAATTCGGCGGAATAATTGTCCGTCCACACCGCGAATTAAGATGTTTCTGTGGCTTGACGGTGGGCGGGTTATGCTTTACAGTCAGAGCATCGATTCTTTCTGGGACAGGTCCTGACAATGCCACGCCTATCGCTTCCGGCTGAACGCTTGCAGTCTCATTACACCGTAGTGGTGGTTGGCTCCGGCTACGGCGGAGCCATCGCCGCGTCCCGAATGTCCCGCGCGGGCCGCCAGGTGTGCGTGCTCGAGCGCGGAAAAGAATTCCAGCCCGGCGAATATCCCGACACCGAACCCGAGGCGCTGGCCGAAATGCAGGTCGACCTGCCGGATGCGCACGTCGGGTCGAAAACGGCGCTGTATGATTTTCGCGTCAACCCGGATATCGACGTATTTCTGGGGTGCGGGCTGGGGGGCACCTCCCTGGTGAACGCCAACGTGGCCCTGCGCGCGGAGCCGCGAGTGTTCGACGATCCGCGCTGGCCGGCAGAGGTCCGGGCGGATAGGGACGGGCTGCTTCAGGATTCCTACCAACATGCCGAGGAGATGTTGAAGCCAACTCCTCTGCCGGCGTCTTTCCCCAAACCGCCCAAGCTCGATGCGTTGGAACTTTCCGCGAAACACCTGCAAGCGAATTGTTACCGCACGCCCATCAATGTGACTTTCAGCGACGGGGTGAACCACGTGGGCGTGCAGCAGACCGCTTGCACCGGCTGCGGAGATTGCGTCACCGGCTGCAACGTCGGGGCGAAGAACACGGTGCTGATGAACTACCTGCCGGACGCCGTCAACCACGGCGCGGAAATCTTCACCGGGATCGGCGTGCGGCGGCTCGAACGGGACGGAAACCAGTGGCGCGTGTATTACCAGATTCTGGACGCGGGGCGGGATCGATTCGAGACCCCGGAGCTTTTCCTCACCGCCGATATCGTAATGCTCGGAGCAGGCACGCTCGGCTCCACCGAGATTCTGCTGCGGTCGAAGGCGAACGGTTTGCCGCTGTCGGACGTGCTGGGCAAGCGGTTCACCGGCAACGGCGACGTGCTGGGCTTCGGTTACAACACCGATCACGAAATCAACGGAGTAGGATTCGGCAGCCGTTCGGCCTCGGGCCGCAAGCCGGTGGGGCCTTGCATCACCGGCGTGATCGACAAGCGGAGCCAGCCGCAACTGGACGACGGGATGGTGATCGAGGAAGGCTCGCTCCCGGGCGCGCTTTCCGGTTTTCTGCCGGGCTCTTTCGCGCTGGCCGCCGCCACCGGCGGCCGCCGCCAGCCGCCAAATCCGCAGGAGCTGCTGCGCGAGGGCCAGCGGCAAGTGGAAAGCCTGGTGGGCGGCGCCTACACCGGCGCGGTGCGAAATACCCAGACCTACCTGGTGATGACGCACGACGGCAGCGACGGGCGCATGCTTCTCGAGGACGACCGGCTGCGCATCGACTGGCCGGGAATTGGCGCTTCGAACGTGTTTGACAGAGTGAACGACACGCTGGCCGAAGCCAGCGCGCCGCTGGGCGGTTTCTACGTCCGCAATCCCACCTGGTCGCCGCTGCTGCGCCACAACCTGGTTACGGTACATCCGCTGGGCGGCTGCCCGATGGGAGCGGATGCCGCCGCCGGGGTGGTCAATCACAAAGGACAGGTGTTCTCCTCTTCCGGCGGCGCGGACGCTTACGACAGCCTGTATGTGTGCGACGGCGCCGTCATGCCGCGCTCCCTCGGGGTCAATCCGTTGCTGACCATTTCGGCGTTGGCCGAACGCTGCTGCGCGCTGGCGGCGAAAGATCGGGGCTGGAACATCGATTACCGACTGCCCTCCGCCCGCCAGGTTCCCGCGGAAGCGCGGGCCGCGGGCATCGAGTTCACCGAGCGGATGAGCGGGCAGTGGAAGACCGCCACCGGGCCGTCCTCCGCCTTCGAGTTCACGCTCACCATCGCCTCGGAAAATGTCGAGCGCACCATCTCCGATCCGCAGCACAAGGCGAGCATGGCCGGCACCGCGATCGCGCCGGGGCTTTCCGCCAAACCGCTGGCGGTGAGCGACGGCGAATTCCAGCTTTTCGTTGAAAACCAGAACCAGGTGGAAACCCGCAACATGGTCTACCGGATGGTGATGCAGTCGGAGGAAGGCAAGCGGTATCACTTCGAAGGAAAGAAGATCATTCGCCAGAACTCGATTCTCTCCATCTGGCACGACACCAGTACGCTGTACATCACCATCCGCGACGGCGGCTCCGCCGACGCGCCGGTGCTGGGCACGGGCGAGCTGCACATACTGCCATCCGATTTCGCGCGCCAGTTGACCACCATGAAGGCGATCAACACCGACGACCCGGTGAAGAGGCTGGAGGCAACGGCGCGCTTCGGCCGGTTCTTCGCGGGCACCCTTTACGACACCTACGGCGGTGTGTTCGCGCGGGCAACGGCATTCGATCCGGACCGCCCGCCCCGCAAGAAACGGTCCCTGCGCGTGGATGCGCCCCAGGTCTATCCATTCCAGACTTCCGATGGCGTCGAGCTAAAGTTGACCCGCTATCGGGGTGGATCGAAGGGGCCCGTCATTCTCTCGCACGGCCTGGGCGTTTCCAGTTTGATCTTCGCCATCGATACCATCGAGACCAACCTGCTCGAATACCTGTTCGCCCACGGCTACGACGTCTGGCTGCTCGATTACCGCGCCAGCATCGAGCTGCCGGCGGCGGCGCAACCGGCCAACGGAGACGACATCGCCACCCGGGATTACCCCGCCGCGGTGGCCAAGGTACGCGAGGTGACGGGAGCTTCGAGCGTACAGATGGTGGCCCACTGCTACGGCTCGACGACTTTGACGATGGCCCTGCTGGCCGGGCTTCAGGGTGTGCGGTCGGTCGTCTTCTCTCAGGTTTCCACGCACGCTGTGGCGCCGACGGCGACACGTCTCAAGACCGGCCTGCACGTGCCCGATTTCCTGGGCGCCATCGGCGTCAACTCGCTGACGGCTTACGTCGATACCCATGCCGACTGGCGCGACCGGATTTTCGACGCGGCGCTGAAGCTGTACCCCATGGCGGCCGCCGAGCGCTGCCAGAGCCCGGTTTGCCATCGCATCACGTTTCTGTACGCGCCGCTATACGAGCACGCCCAATTGAACGAGGCGACGCACGAAGCGCTCCACGAGATGTTCGGCGTGGCCAACATTCACCAGTTCGAGCACCTGGGACAGATCGTGCGCAAGGGGCACGTGGTGTCGGCCGGCGGGGAGGATATCTATCTCCCTCACCTGGAGAGAATGGCGTTTCCCATCCGCTTTATCCACGGCGCCGAGAACGAATGCTTCCTGCCCAGGAGCACTGAAATCACATTCGATCTTCTGCGGCAAAAGAACGGCAAGGACCTGTATAGCAGAACCGTCATTCCGAATTACGGGCATATCGATTGCATCTTCGGCAAGGACGCCTGCCGCGACGTCTACCCGTCGATCGTCGAGCACCTGGAGGCGACCGCCGCCCGGCCCGCCGCCGCGGTGGCCGCGGGTTGAGTGCGCATATGAGTGGACCCCACTCCAAACGTCTGCCGAAACTGGTCAGCTATATCGTCTCGCCACCGGTCCGGCAGGCCATGGCGGATCATCCGGACCAGCCGGTCGACGTCATCATCACGCTGGCCGAGACCCCCGGCGGCGGGCTATCCGCCGTCGAGCCCTCCAAACGCGTGGTGAAAAATTTCATCCAAGCGCTGCACTACGATACCCGCCTGCGCGAGAGCGATCACTACATCTTCGCCAGCCTGCTGCCCAAAGACATTTCCCAACTGTCGAAGACGCAGGAGGTATACACCATCTGGCTGGACGACAAGTGCGACATCCACCTTCTGCAATCGGTGGAGACGGTGAAGGCTACGGCGTGCTGGCGAACCTTCGATGCGCGCGGCAAGGACATCACCTGGGCGGTGCTCGACACCGGCATCCGCTACGATCATCCGCACTTCCTGCAGCATTCCAACATCAACCGGCAATTGAGCAAAAACTATTCGGCGTCTCCGGTTGAGGAGGACCGCAACGGTCACGGCACGCACGTCGCCGGAATCATCGCGGGCTGCGCCGCCGCTCCCGCCGACGGCTCGTCTTTCCAGGCCGCCACCTATCTCGAAAGCGAGACCGACGCAAAGTTGACGGCCCTCGAGTCGCCTCCCTCCGGCGTCGCGCCAATGGCACGCCTGATCAACGTGAAGGTCCTGGACGACGAAGGCAGCGGCTCGTCGTCGAACGCCATACTCGGGCTCGAATACCTCCGAAAGCTGAACCAGTCCAGCCGCCAGATCCTGGTGGACGGCGCCAACATGAGCCTCGGTTATCCGTTCGATCCGAAGTGGTACGGCTGCGGCCACAGCCCCCTGTGCCAGGAGGTGCGGCGCACGGTGAGGTCGGGAATCTGCGGTGGTGGTGTCCTGCGGGAACTCGGGCTACGGCACGGCGAAGCTGGATAACGGCGCACGAGGTGCCAATCTACCTGGAGCTTTCCATCGCCGATCCGGCGAATACGGAAGAGGCGCATCGCGGTAGGTTCGGCGCACAAGTCGGCGCCGCATTCTTTCGGGATTTCGTACTTCTCCTCGAAGGGGCCCACGGGCGATGGCCGGCTGAAGCCGGACCTGGTGGCGCCGGGCGAGAAGATCATTTCCTGCTCCATCCACTTTGACGACCGGCGGAAGACTTATCCTACGAAGAGAGAAGCGGCACCAGCATGGCGGCGCCGCACGTTTCCGGCGCCATCGCCGCCTTTCTCTCCGCGCATCGCGAATTTCGCGGCAATCCGGAGAGAGTGAAGGAGATCTTCCTGAATGGACACGCCACAGACTCTGGGGCGTCAGCGCAGTTTTCAAGGGGCGGGACTCGTCGACATGATGCGCGCCATCATGTCGGTCTGATCCAGAGACGATTCACAAGGAGGAGCGAATGCAAAAGATGAGACAGGCCCGCCGGAGGGACCTTTCCTTGTGGCAGTCGGCCGTGGACGAGATTGTTTCCAAGGAGAAGTGCGGGGCCGCAGACACTGGACACGGCCGGTCCGGGCGTCATCCAGCGTCCCGACCCAAGCGAACCGGACATTTGCCGGTGGGCGTCTTTGTGGAAGGTCTCGACAAAGGCCAGCCAGTGCCCGAGGTGAAGGCGCCCAGGACGCCGCTACCCTCGGATTGGCCGATACGGTCCGGTTCTGCGCGGTGGCCGCCTACAAACTGGCGCAGGCGCGCGTGAAAGCAGTTGTTGACCGGCGACGGCTCGGACGTCGAGAAGTTCGAGGAGCAGCTCGGTGCGCAGTTCGGCGTCTGCGACGCCAGGTGGTCGCAGGTGATCGCCGTGTACGTGGCTGCGAGGGCCGAGCAGCAGCCTATCCCCTATCGCCGGCATAAGAACCTGGGCGACTTCGTCATCGACGGGCAGTTGCCCGCCACGGCGAAGATCGCGCTGGTTGCCGACTGGGGCACGGGACTGGAGCCGGCGAAACTGCTGCTAAGGCAGATTGCCTCGAAGAAGCCCGACGTTGTCATCCACTTAGGGGACGTTTATTATTCCGGCACCGAGCACGAGTTCCAAAACTACTTCTACAAGATCTGGCAGCCGATGTTCGGCCTTCCGCGGGTCGCCTTGGGGCGGCAAGCCCGCAGGCCCGACGAAGCCCGCCACCTTCTCGCTCTGCGGCAATCACGATTTGTACGCGGGCGGCGGCCGTTATTATACCGTGTTGGATATGCTCGGCCAGCCTGCCAGCTATTTCTGCCTGCGAAACGACGAGTGGCAGTTCATCGCGCTGGATACCGGACTGCACGACTCCGATCCCGTCGCCCGGACTGCGACCTTCCTGGAAGACACCGAAGTGGAATGGCTGAAGGACAAGGTCCGGAATGCGGGCGGACGCCGCAGACGGTTCTGCTGTCGCACCACCAACTCTTCACACGTTTGAGAGACATCGGACCAGGACGGAAACCGCATCAACCAGAAACTGCAGGGCCAACGTGAGGACATCTTGCCAAAGGTGGCCGTCTGGTTCTGGGGGCACGAGCATAACCTGGTGGTCTACAAGAGATTCCAGAACGTGCTGGCCCGCTGCATCGGCCACGGGGCGTTTCCCGTGGGAGTTGGGGAGGTTGGCAAGGCGCGACCCGACGGTGCCCATCGAGGACATCTCCCTCGCCCCGGACGGCAATCGGCGGACTGTACCAGCACGGCTACACGATGGTGGAGTTGGACGGCGCGGAGGCCAGCGCAACCTACTATCAATTCGATTCGCTGAGCCAGGATGAGGAGTTGCTGTGGACCGAGCAACTTGAGGCGGCCGCCGAGGCCGGCTCGACGGGTGGCGGTTAGCGCGCCCGTGCGCCGGGTCAGTGCTCAGGGGGGTTCTTCCCGGGCTCTTCGAAGGTCACCGACGATTCCGCCCCGAAGCGGCGATAGTTTTCGTATTTGATCGTCATGCGCATGTGCAGCGGCCCCGTGCGAAACGGCAGCACGTCGTCCGCCAGCGTCTCCACCGGGAACCAGTGCGTACCATCCACCGGCCGCCGCACGGTGGCGAACTGCGGGAACAGGTTCTCGGTTTTCGAATTCAAAATCTCCGGCACGGCGCGGCCGAAAGTGCGCACGGTATTCAGCGACTTTTTATCCACCCAGAGAGTTCCGTCGAACAGGCGCATGCCTTCGAACGTCTGCCGGGGCGTTACTCGCAGCACCCAGCAATCGATTCCTTCCACCGTCTCGCTGCCCTGAAACTTCGTCTCGTAGAGCCACAGCAGGTCGCTGGTGAACAGGAACGGCTGCACCTCGCGGATGTCGCGAAAGTCCTCTGGAGTCAGCTTGAGGCGGTTGAGATAATTCACCGGCCCTTCGATGAATTTCTCGCTCCGTTCACCGGAGGGGAGAAAGATGACGTCGCGGACCTCGCGGTAGACGCCGTCGCGGGCGCCTCGTTTGTCGAACTCCTCAATCACAACCGTCTGCCGGTAGGTGTAGTGGTCCCGCGCTTCGGCGTTCTCCGATTCCTTTTGGGCCACCAGTTTCACCAGGTCGGCCGGCGGGTCGTCCTGGGCGGCCAGAGGCGCAACCAGGGTGAATGCTACCATGAGGCGGATGAAAAAGTGGCTGGCCGGTTTTCGCGGCATCGCAATCCTGATCCTGCTTCTCGGCACGCTGGCCGGCTTCGGCTACGCTACCCTCAAGAATATCCCACCCGATCTTACGGTTCGAATCCTGCCGGCGGCGCTGCTCGAAGTGTTGCTGTATTTCGGCAGCGGATCGAAGCAGGTGCTTTCCTTTGGCGGGAAGCTGCCGCGTCCTGTTGCGGGCCTGCTGTTGTGGGTTTCCGCGCTGGCGCCATACCTGGTCTACTGCGGAGGGGTCGGCGCTTTCGGCGGGCGGGCGTTTCTCACCCTGGCGGTTCTGACCGGCGCGGCCTGCTTCTGGTTCGTTGTGTTTCCGCGAAGCTGGACGGCCGACTTGTCGTTTATCGCGCTGATGGGCGGCGCGGTGCTGCTAAAGGTGTTCCGCAGGTTCTACGTTAACGAGCCCGAATTCCTCTGGCTGAATCTCGAGCCCGGCGTTCTCGGGCAGCTCATGTGGATTCGGGTGGGGGTGACCTCCATCCGGCTCTTCCGCCCGCAGGCTGGCGTGAACGCCGGCTTCTGGCCCTCGCGCAAGGAGTGGCAGACCGGCGGTCTCTACTTTCTGTTGTTTCTGCCCGTTGCGGTGGTCCTGAACGGCACGCTGCATTTCGCGCACCTGCGCGCGGCCAGCCGTCCGTGGCCCATCGAAATGGCGTTGAGCGTCGCGACGTTTTTCGGCATCTTGTGGGTGGTGGCTTACAGCGAGGAGTTTTTCTTCCGCGGCCTGCTGCAGCAGTGGATTGGCGGCTGGTGGCGCAGCCAGGCGCTGGGCCTGATTGCTGCCGCCGCGCTGTTCGGCGCGGCGCACCTGTGGTTCCGCCAGTTCCCGAACTGGCAGTTCGCGGTACTGGCGGGAGTTGCGGGCGTGTTCTACGGCCTGGCTTTCCGTCAGGGGAAAGGCATCCGCTCCGCCATGGTGGCGCACGCCCTGGTGGTGACGGTTTGGAAGTCGTTGTTCCGGTGACGGCGCGCAGTTCTCCCGGAGTGCCGGTCGCTTCGTCGAATGGGCTCAATCCTACGCCGCCGAGGCCTCTCGACGACCCACGAGATCTGCCGGTTGACACCCGGCTACAGGTGCACGCCCCCCGCGTTCAGGACGTCGAGCAGGGGGGTCTTGTACGGAGTGCCGTCCGGGGCGCTGACCGGGGGGTTTCGCACCTGGGTGAAGGCTGTGCTGATGAAACCGTCCCAGCGCTGCTGCTGCGCCGGTAGCAGGCCGTGCTCGGTCGCGACGTCATAGGGATCGTGAACGCCGGCGATGAGCGGGTCGTACTGCCTGAAAATCTGTTGGACAGCGGTCAGGACGTCCTGCGGCCTGGGAAACGTCTGTTGTTTGAGCGCCATGATGTCGATAAACATGTCGCGGCAAAACAACGCGACGAAGTCGTAATGTCCCTGTTCGTGATGCAATACGTCGTCCTGGAAACTGGTAGGTCTCCGGAACACCCACGCGTTGACGAAGACCGAGTGTGTTTGAAGGATGACCGTAATGACAACGTCGTCCTTCAGACGAAACTCGTGCGGATTCGTTCCTTCGATATACTCCGCGTTGATGACCTGCCGATAGGTGGCGCGCGTTTGAGCGGCCGTAGCGTGGACACCGGGTTGCGGATCGGGGCCGGGCCGGGGAGTGCCAAAGTCGCTCCAGGTGAGTTGCCGGCGCAGATTGACCAGTCGGGATGGCATGTTTTCCTCCAGAATGGCGCGCACCGGGGGGGAACGGCCGAGCCTGTATGTCTGTTAGTGTACCCTGCCTGAATTCGAGCCGCGGTGTTCGGCGGCGAAGATTCTGTAAAATGACGATATATTAATACCTGATTCTCTGCCATCTACGAGTGGCCGAGCTTTCGGAGCGAGAGGAACCGCCATGATATTCAGAATTTGCCTGCTGGCTGCGCTGGCCGCCGCCGCATGCGCCCCCACGGCGTATGGGCAGCAGAAACAATCCAAAGCAGCCGACGCCGCCACCTGCGGCGCCTGCCACGAAGCCACCGCCAAGGTTTGGTCGGGCTCGAAGCACAAGACCGCCAACGGCGCCGGTTGCACGGATTGCCATGGAGCCAGCCAGGGTCACGTCAAGGACGGACAAAACGCGGTGAAGCCCGATCGGGTTGCCCGCGGCGACGACATCACCAAGCTGTGCCTGGGGTGCCACACGGACGGTTGCCCGACGAGCGGCCAGAAGGAGGGGTGCGACGCCTGTCACCTGTCGCACGCACTGGTGGACCCGGAGGCTGCCTCCGCCGAAATGAAGAAGGCAAAGTAGCCTGCGTTCCGCTCACTTCAGCGACAGCGGCTGTGCCAGGTGGAACGAGATGAGGGCCTCCGACGGGATGGAGAGTTCCTTCCCTTTGTGGACGGCCTGCACGGCGGTGCCGCCTCCGGCTCCAGCCGCCGCGCCGGCGGCAGCGCCCTTTCCGCCACCGAAGATGCCGCCGATGGCGGCTCCCACCGCGGCCACCCCGCCAACCACCCCGGCGGTGACCTTTCCGCGCGAGCCCCCCTTTACCTGGTAGGTATCCGAGGAGACCGGGCGGCTGTGGCCGTCAAGGGTGAGGCTTGCCATCGTCACCTGGATCTCCGGCGATCCGCGAAACCGGCCCGCGCTCTTCACCTCAACCAATCGCAACGTCGCGGTAGCGCCGCGGGGAACGACGGTCTGGCCGTCGATCATCACCGGTGCGTTCACCGATGCCTGCACCCGCTGGCCTTTCTCATTTTTGTCGGTGTCGATGGAATCAATGGTGCGTAGCAGGATCTCGGTGCCGGGCGGAATAATCGCTACTTTGGTCGGTTCGACACTCGGGGTGACGCCATTGCCCGGCATTTCGCCGGACGGGGCCGATCCCTTACCGGCGCCGGAAGTTCCGCCGCCTGACGGCCCGGCATTACCGGTGCTGGAGGATCCACCGCCTGACCGCCCGGCGTTTTTGGAGCCGGCCACCTCCGCCGGCGTGCCGCCGGCCGGAGGAGGGATAACGATCTCCTGCGAATTCGGATTCGACGGGCCGGGCGACGGCGGCGTCATCCCCTGGTTGCCGCCAGCGCCGATAGGCGCCGGTTTGGGGCGTAACGCGTACCAGCCGCCGGCCGCGCAAGCCACCAGCAGCACGACGGCCAGGATGACGCCGGGAACGGAGGTGAGGAAGGGAAGGAGACCAGGCTTCCGCGGCGCCGGGGCTGCAATCGGCGCGCCGGCGCCGGGAACGAACTCCACAGTCGGCGTATTGACCACGGTCCCGGCAGCGGGGACAAATGGCGCGGAGCTCGAATCCGACGCGAGCGCCGGTACCCACTCGAAATCTTCCGGCTGATCGAGCGCCGTGCTGAATTGCTCCGCCGTCTGAAAGCGCCGTTCCGGGTCCTTCTCGAGCGCCTTCAGAATCGCGTTGACGACGCCCTTCGGGATGTGCGGGTAAAACGTGGTGGGAAGCGGGGGCGGAGCGTTGACGTGGCTGGTGAGAATTTCAAACTCGCTTTCGGCCTGGAACGGCACGTTCGCCGTCACCATCTCGTAGAGCGTCACTCCCAGCGAGTAGATGTCCGAGCGAATATCCACGCCGCGGTTGAGCACCTGTTCCGGCGACATGTAGAAGGCCGTGCCCATGCGGGTGCCGGTGCGCGTCAGCGACTTGCCGCCAGCCATCTTGGCGATGCCGAAATCCATCACCTTGACGATTCCTTCGCGATTCACCATCAGGTTGCTGGGCTTGATGTCGCGATGAATCACACCCATCCGGTGCGCGTAGCCGAGGCCGGCAAGAGCCTGCTTGAACATCGGCAACGCCTCCGAGCTGGGCAGCAGCCCGCGGCGCAAAATCATGTCGGTGATGGTTTCGCCATTGACGTATTCCATCACCATCCAGGCCTGGTCGCCTTCGGCGAGAAACGCATAGAGCGTCGCGATGTTCGGGTGATTCAGGTTGGCCTGGGCCTTTGCCTCGGTACGAAACCGGTCCAGGAGTTCGGTGTTGCGCGAGTATTCCGGGCTGAGAACCTTGATGGCGACCGAGCGTTCCAGAAAAGTGTCCACGCCCCGGTACACCACACCCATCCCACCCTCGCCCAGCATTTCGACAATCCGGTAAGTTCCCAGAAGCTGCCCAATCATACGATCCTCCGCCCCAGCGGCGCGACCTGCCCCAGCCGCGCTCCTATCGTCCGGTTTCTCGTCCCAGTTCGATGACGACTTGTTCCGAGGATACCCCTAAGGGTACAAAATTCATGCTGATGCCATGGCTTTTGAGGTGAAAAGCCCGCTGGCCCCGTATCGGAGCGCGGTTGATCTTCACCTCGTCCAGCTCGTCTAAGGGGAAGTCAAATCCGTCGTTGCGGCCGTCCGTTGACCCGGTGACCGTGTAACGAATGTGCGAACCCGTCACCTGGAGGATTCCATAGCAGCTTGCCCATACCGGGCCCTGGATAATGCCGCCGTGATCGTGCACGACGCGGAATGGGGTGCCGGCACGAACCGCGGGCATCACGTTGACGGTGGCGGAGGCGGTGACGGTGCTTCCGTCCGCGCCGCGCGCGGTCAACGTATAGGTGGTGGTGGCCTGCGGAGACACGCGGTAAACCCCGGCGTTTTGTTGCAGCGCCCCCGGTTCCGGGATAATGAAGGCCGATTGCGCGTTGGCGACGGACCACCGCAAGATTGCCATTCCCCCCGCCTGAATCTGCGCCGGCTGCGCGTCGAAAGTGACGGTGGGCCGCACCGCCACGGGCGGGGCTGGGGCCGGTGGCGCCGGCTGGGGCGCCGGTGGGGTGGGCTGCGGTTTTTGCGCCGCGGGTTCCACCTCGATCACCGCTTTGCGAGTCACCGTCTCGCCCCCCACCAGCCGGGCCACCAAGGAATATTCCATGCTGCGCTGCGGAGAGACGGTAACCATGCCATTCGGTTGAACGGTGCCGACATCCGGAAAGATCCGCACCTCGACGGCGCGCGCCACCCGCCAGGAAAGCCGCGCCGACTGGCCCGCGGTAATGCGGCTCACATTCACGCCAAAATCCACGCTGTTGACAGCGGGGGTTGGAGCGGGCGGAGGCACATCCGATTCCGGCGGAGCGATAACGTGCTCTGCCGCGGTGGAAGAAGCCCCTCCTATAGAGGAGGGCGGCGTCACCGCCGAAGCAATCGGTTGATCCGGTATCACCGGCCGAGGTTTGTGAAATACCGCGATCGCGAGCCCCACCAGAACCACCGCCACCGCCGAGGCGGCCACGACACGGCCACCGGTGGTGGAGAGCCAGGCGCGATTGGGAGGCACGGCGCCGGCGGGCGATTGCGGCTGCGGTGGGACAGGCTGCGGTTCGGGCGGAACCCATCCGGCGGCCGTTCCCGGCTGCACGACTGTACCGGCTATCGGCACGTTTGTAATGGCCGCAATGGAGTGCATCGCGTGCTCCGTCGGAGCCTCGGGAGCCGTTTTCGCCGCGCTTTCCCAGGTAGGTACGTAGTCGTAAGTATCCGGGTGTTCCAGCGCCGCCCCAAATTCTTCCACTGTCTGAAAGCGGTCGTCTGGATTTTTCTCGAGGGCCTTCAGCACCGCGTTCTCGATGCCCTTCGGGATATAAGGATAGTAGCGGGTGGGCCGTTCGGGCGGCGTATTCAGATGGGCGAAAAAGATCTCGTATTCGCTGCTACGGTCGAACGGAACATGCGCCGTGAGCATCTCGTACAAGGTGGCGCCCAGCGAGTAAATATCCGAACGGATGTCCACTTGCTTGCTTTTCACCTGCTCGGGCGACATGTAGTGCAGGGTTCCGACCTGCACCCCGGTTCGTGTCATTCCCCGCGTGCCGGCCACCTTGGCGATGCCGAAGTCCATCACCTTCACGATGCCCGAGCGATTCACCATCAGGTTGCCCGGCTTGAGGTCGCGGTGAATGATCCCCAGCCGGTGCGCCTGACCCAATCCGAGCAGCGCCTGGCGGAAGAGCGGCACCGCGTCGCCCGGCGGGATCAGGCCGCGGCGTTCCAGAATCTGCGCGATGCTCTCTCCGTCGATGAATTCCATCACCATCCACGCCTGATCGCCCTCCACCAGAAAGGCGTACAGGGTGGCGATGTTGGTGTGGTTCAGGTTGGCCTGCGCGCGCGCCTCCCCCTTGAAGCGCGCGAGCAGTTCCTGGTTCTCGGCATACTGTGGGCTGAGGACTTTGATGGCAACCGGCCGTTCGAGGAACGTGTCGATTCCCCGGTAGACCACCCCCATTCCGCCTTCCCCCAGCTTTTCTTCGATGCGGTAACTGCCAAGCTGTTTCCCAATCATGGCGTTAAATCCCGCGAAAGTCGATCGCCCCGCCGCCTGGTGCAGTCTCCGGACTAGTCGGCCGTGATCTGGAGAATCTGCAACGTAATGTTGTCCAGCCCGCCCCGTTCCTTCGCCATCTCCACCAACCGCCGGCAGGCGTTCGCGGGGTCGGTTTCCGATGGCGAGGTTGAGCATTTCCTGGTCGCTCACCGCGGTGTGCAGGCCATCCGAACAGATCAACAGAATGTCGCCGCGTTTCAACGCGACAGGGTCGTCCGCAAAATCGGCCGATACCCGGCCTTCGGTTCCCAGCGCCGAGGTCAGCACGTTCCGGTCGGGATGGCTGGCGGCTTCTTCGGGCCGGATCAGGCCTTGCCGCACCATCCGATTGACCAGCGAATGGTCTTCGGTAACTTGGGAGATGCTCCCGTCGCGAATGAGGTACAGGCGCGAGTCGCCCACGTGCCCATAAAACAGTTGATGATCGCGGATCGCCGCCGCGGTGCAGGTGGTTCCCATCCCCCGCAGGTTCGGATGGTCGCCGGCGAATTCCTGAATTCGCTCGTGCGCTTCCCGGAATGCGGCCATCAAGGCCGCGTGCGGCTCTCCCACGCTCTCCGAGAAATAAACCGAACGCACGGTGTCGACGGCGATGCCGCTGGCGATCTCGCCGCCCTCGTGCCCGCCCATGCCGTCTGCCACGATCGCCAGCCGGCCCTTCTTCTCGAATGCCGCGTCATCTTCCGGTTCCGCGTAGCCGTAGTAATCCTCGTTCCGCTCGCGGACGCATCCAACGTCCGTGAGATTGGCCAATTCGATTCCGGGCCTTAGCCGCATGGCTGATCGTCCGAACGGGCTAGAGGCATTTGAACTTGAGGTTCACCTCTCCGAGCCGGACCATGTCATTGTCCTGCAACTCTATCCGCGCAATCTGCTCGGAAGAGTCGTTCAGAAAAGTTCCGTTAGTCGAATCCAGGTCGCTTAGAATGAATTTTCCATCCTTGTAGCGTATGCTGGCGTGTCTTGCCGAAATGGTGACGTCGCGCAGCACGATATTCGCGTCCGCGGCCGAGCCAATCAGGTTTTGGCCCTCAACCAGCCGAAAATCCTCACCTTTGTGATCTCCATTCATCGCCACCAGCCAGCCCACCACCGGCGCCTTGCGGCTTTCGCTGAGCAACACCGTCTTGCGTCCCGCCACCGAGGCCGGGGCCGCCGTGTCTTTCACGACGTCGGTCTCTATTCGCGTCTTGGCGATCGCCGCCGCGGCGGTTCCTACTTGAAACCCGGTTCTCTGGCAGTAGGGACAGACTTCCCAGGAATCTTCCATTTGATGTCCGTTAGCACAGAACTTTGCCATTCTTGACCTCCGCCAAACAGCCTGCCGATCTTAGGAATTAAAGTACGTCAACACCGCGCCGCCCTTCTTGCCGAAATAGACGCGGTCTCCGTTGTTCAGGCCGACTTTGCTGACGCGCGGCGAGTCGAGCGAATTCACAAACGTGCCGTTCGAAGATCCGCGGTCGATGACGTAGATGCCGTTGTCGAGCGGCACAATCCAGGCGTGCTCCTTCGACACGTTGTCTTCGGGGAACACAATCTGGCATTTCGAGGGGTCGCGTCCGACAAACAGCCCGTCTTTCGTGATGGGGAAGCGCCGGCCCGCCATCGACCCCGAGGTCACCTGCACGCTGCCGAAGCTTCGGGGAGGGGCCGCCGGCGGCGCAGGGATGGCCGGTGCGGCAGGGGCGACACTCACCGTTCCACCTCCCGCGCCGGCAGCCGCCGGAGCGGGCGCGGTTGTGCTCCTTCTCATCAGCAGCAGCATTGCCAGACCCAGAATCACGATTCCGCCCACGGCGTAAGGCAGCCAGCCGACATCTTCCATCAATCGCGCCGCCGGCCCTTCCTGCGCGGCGCATCCCGCCGCCAAAGCGGTCAGCCGCTGGGCGTCCGGCTCGCTCGGGAAGATCCGCAGCACGTCGTCGAACTTCGCCTTGGCGGTCTGGCACTTGCCCTCGTCGTAGGTGTTCAGGGCGTCATACCACAACTGGTTGAACAGACCGCTTTGCGGCGCCGTACCGGATTGACGCACGAATTCCCAGGCCGTATTGATGGGGACGAAGAAGTTGAATCCGGCCACCTCCGGGCCGAACGTCGCGATACCGATGACCTGGCCGTTATCGTTGAAAGCCGGCCCGCCGCTGTTGCCGTGCGTGATGGCGGCGTCGGATTGAATGACCGGGGTGCCCTTGTAGTCGCTTTTTACCGCCGAGACGCGCCCGTTGGTGACCGTGGGCACCATCACCGATTCCATGCCGATCAACTGAAAGCTCAACGGTGACGCCACGCCGGGGTAGCCAATCACCGTTAGCGGCTCCTGCACGTGGACCTGGTCGGAGTCGCCCAGGGCCACCGTGGGAAGGTTCTCCGCGTCGATCTTCAGAATGGCGACGTCCTTCCCGTTATTTCGCCCGATCGGGTCGCTGTAGGCTTTGATCTCGGCGTTATAGCCTCTCCGGTTCGCCAGATATACTTTCAGATCCGGGGTGGTGTAACTGAGCCGGATGGCCCGGGTAAGCGCCGCCTTGTCCTGGTCGGTCAGGGGCCTGCCGACCGCTTTCTCGAAGGCGGGAAACAGCTTTTCTTCCAGGATGCTTTGCCGGATGCGGGTTTCCAAGTCTTCCCGCGCGCTATTATCCTTGAGATTCGCATCGGCCACCACATGGCCGTTAGTAATGATGTATCCGTCCGGGCGATAGATGAACCCCGAGCCGGTGACAGTGAAGGTCACCTGCAGCTTCTGGGGCTCGCCTTCCTTGAACTCCCACTGCGCGGTCACCTGGTAGGTTGTCACCACCAGCACCACCGCCGGCGTCAGTTCCAGCGTTTTCTTTTCGCTTTCCCCCAACCGGCCGGTGGCGCCGTAGCACCACGTCTGCCAGCCGAAGACAGCCAAAGCGATCAGAGAGACAAGCTTCCGCATACTCGTCCTCCAAAGATTCGATTCTGCATTTTGTCCCCCAGGAGCGGCGATTGTCAAGAGACGCTTTAGTTCGTGATGTTTACAGCCGTTTCCCGGTTTCAACCATAAATGCTTCATATTGTTCCAGCGGTGTATGCGGACTTTCGGGTCCGACACCCCGGAACAGGCACAAATCCGACCTGTGTGGTTCCGCTTTCGCGACGCGCAGCCGCTCCGTAATCCCCGCGCCGCGCCAAATGAAAATAGACTTAGAGTTAGGAGTATTAATTATTCTCAAGAGGAATTCTTCAAGCGGTGCCGGCCGAACGCGCGTCCGGCCGAAAAGCTCGTCGGGGGAGAGGAATCCATCATGATTGAAACGGGATTGGCAGGCAAGACGGTCATCGTCACCGGCGCGGCGGCGGGCATCGGCCTGGCCACCGCACGCCGGTTCGCCGGCGAAGGCGCCAACGTCGCCGGGTGGGATCGGGACGGCCGGTCCGCCGCGGACTTTTCGAACGAGATGAGCGAAGCCGGCGGCGGCGGAATGTTCGTGAAGGTCGACGTCACCGACAGCCAGGCCGTCGAAGATGCCGTGGAGGCCGTCGTCGCTCGCTACGGCGGCGTGGATGTGCTGGTGAACAACGCCGGGATTCTGAGCGACGCGCTGCTGGTGAAATACAAAGATGGCGCCGTACAGTCGGTAATGAGCGACGAGATCTTCGACGCCGTCGTCGATGTAAACCTGAAGGGCGTATTCGTCGCGACGCGGGCGGTGGTGCCGCGAATGATAGCCGGCGGTGGAGGCGTCGTTCTCAACGCCAGCTCGGTGGTCGGCCTGTACGGAAACTTCGGACAAACCAACTACGTGGCCACCAAGGCGGGCATCATCGGAATGACGAGGGTATGGGCCCGCGAGCTGGGCCGCCACAACATTCGCGTCAACGCCGTCGCCCCGGGCTTCATCGCCACCGAGATGGTGAAGGCGATGCCGGAGAAGGTACTCGACGGGATGCGGCAGCATACGCCGCTCGGCCGGTATGGGCGAGACCGTCGGACATCGCCAACGCCTACGTCTGGCTCGCCTCCAGCGCGGCGGCCTTTATTACCGGCCACGTTTTGTCGGTCGACGGCGGCATCGTCGTCGGTACGTAAATAAGGAGAGCTCGAATGAAAGATATCTACATCGCCGCTTATCACCAGTCGACGTTCGGAAAACTGGGAGAGATGCCGGTTGCCGCCATCGTCCGGAACGCCGTGGACGGAGCCTGCCGCGAGATCGGAGTGGAGGCCGCTGCGCTCGACGTGGGCTCGGTCGGCTCGGCCTGCAACTTCACGCTGAATGAGCAGGGCTTGCTCGCGGGGCTGATGGCCATGGTGCCCGGCATGGAGGCCAAGCCCATCGAAAGCGTCGAGAACGCCTGCGCTTCGGGCGGTCAGGCGGTGCTCTCGGTGATCCAGAAGCTCCAACTCGGCTGGGGCGCCACCGGCATCGCCGTCGGCTACGAAAAGATGCGCGACGCCGAGGGCAAGATGGACGCCAAGCTCGTCGGCAAGGCGCTGGGATACTTTTCCTTCCCGGCCGAGCGGGAAGGCAAGGTGTTCGTATTTCCGCACCTGTTCGCCGAGGTGATGCGCGATTACATGGCGGAATATAAGGTGACGGAAGCCGAGCTGGCGGCCATCTCGGTGGCCGAGTACGCCAACGCGAAATACAACCCGTGCGCCCAGATGCGGAAGGTGCAAATCACCCTCGATCAGGCCGTCGGGATCGAGGGCATCAACCGCTACCTGGTCGAAGGGCTTCCGCTAAAAACCTACGATTGTTCGCAGATCACTGACGGCTACGCCGCGCTGATCCTGGCCACCGAAGAGGGGCTCGCAAAGCTCGGCGTCCCGAAGGCCGACTGCGTCCAGATCGCCGGCTTTGCCCAAGCCACCGATCCTCTGAAAAAAGAAGGCCGCGACGTGCTGCATCCGGCCGGCGCCTACCGGGCGATGGGCAAGGCGTACGAGATGGCCGGCCTGAAGCCCGCCGACGTCAACGTGGCCGAAGTTCACGACTGCTTCACCGTGATGGGCGCGCTGGCCACCGAGGTGATTGGCAAGGCCGCGCCGGGCCGCGGCGCCGCCTATTGGGTGGACGGCAAGGCGGCGCCCGGCGGCGAATGCGGCATCAATACCTCCGGTGGGTTGATCGCCAAGGGCCACCCGGTGGGCGCCACCGGAGTTGCCATGCTCGGCTGGTCGGCGCTGCAGCTTCTGGGCAAGGTTCCGGCCGAATTGCAGGTGAGAGACGCGCGCGCGGCTGCGACGTTCAACATCGGCGGCCCCCTGTGCGCGTCGGTGTGCACCGTGCTGAAGCCGGCGGGATGAGAGAGGACGCTCGCAATGCACGGACTGGACCCGCTGGCGATGTTCGGCACCCACAAACCGGCAATCGCGATGTTGCATCTGGCGGCTCTTCCCGGCTCGCCGCGGGCCGCCGGCGATTTCGAGACGCTGCGGCAGCACACGCTGAATGAAGCCGCCCTGCTGGCCGACGGCGGCGTAGATGGCATGATCCTCGAGAACTTCGGGGACGTTCCCTTTTACCCCTCGCGGGTGCCACCCCACACCATCGCGTTCATGACCCGCCTGGCCACCGAGGTCCACGAGCGCGTCCATCTTCCGCTCGGCGTCAACGTGCTGCGCAACGACGCTCTGGCCGCGCTGGCCGTGGCGTCGGCCTCCGGCGCGTCCTTCATCCGGGTAAACGTTTTAACCGGCGCGCGCGTCGCCGACCAGGGAATCATTCAGGGCGAGGCCCACCGTCTCCTACGCTATCGACAGGCGCTGGCGAGCCACGTGCGCGTCTTCGCCGACGTCGCCGTAAAGCACTCTGCGCCGCTCGGCGGGCGTCCGGTTGAGGACGAAGTGGAGGACACCATCCATCGCGGTCTGGCCGACGCGATCGTGGTGTCCGGGCCGGCGACGGGCAAGCCTACGCCGGATGACCATTTGCGGAAGGTGCGCCGGGCGGCCGGCAATGTTCCGGTATTCGTCGCCAGCGGGGTGAATGAGCACAACGTGTCCCAGGCTCTCCAACTTGCCGACGGCGTCATCGTCGGAACTTCGATCAAAGAGGGTGGAATTACCACCAATCCGATCGATCCGGCGCGTCTGGCCGGGCTCATGCGGGCGATCGTGCGCTGCCGCTAGGCTTATGCCGGGCGGACGGATCCCGCTGCCGCGTCATCTGCCTGGTGACGCACTTTCACCTCCAGGAGAATATAATCTGGTTACACCAATGACAGCCATCATAAGATCTCTGGTTATCGCCGTTTTGCTGGCGGGCGCCGGTGCGGCGGCCGTTCCGGTCCAGACGAGTCCGGAGGCGAGCGCGCGCGAGTTGTACGGAGCGTCGCGATTACGCGCCGTGCTGGAGAAAATACAGGCGTCACCGGGCGCCAGGGTGGTTGTCACCCGCGGCGGAACAGGGGAACCTGAGTCGTTTCGCCTGGAGAGCGGCAATGGCCAGTGGACAGTCACCGGGGCGGATGCGTCGGGCGTCCTCTACGGCTGCCTGGAACTGGCCCGCCGGGTTCAGGAAACCGGAGCCCTGCCGGCAAACCTCCACATCGCCGACGGACCCGCGTTCAAGATCCGCGGCACCAACCTGTTCTGGATGAAGGGGGGAGCGAAAGGCTACAACTGGCCGGTGGTGCCCGAAAATTTCCCCTGGTTTTTCGATCGCCAACTGATGCTTCGCTACCTGGATGAACTGGTCGATAACCGCTACAACACGATCTTTTTTTGGAACGGGCATCCATTCCCCTATTTCCTCGAACTCTCCAAGTACCCCGAAGCGCGCATGTTGAGCGAGGCCGAGCTGAGGCGGAACATCGAGTACCTAAAATGGTTCACCGCGGAAGCCGACCGGCGCGGCATCTGGACCGTGTTCCACTTCTACAACATCCACGTTTCGCCGGCCTTCGCCAAGGCCCACGAGCGGGAAGGCGTGCGAATTGAAAACCACGCATCCACGCCGCTGCTGGCGGCCTACACGCGCTATTGCGTCGGTGAATTCGTAAAGTCCTACCCGAATGTGGGCCTGATGCTGACGGCGGGCGAGGCCCTCAACGTGAAGCCCGAGGAGTTCATTCGCGACGTGGTGATCGCCGGCATTCACGATTCGGGCAAGAATCCGCCGCTGATTGTGCGGGCGTGGTCCATCAATTTCGAGCGGTATCGGGACCTGGTGAAGAATCAGTATTCCAATCTGTTCACCATGATGAAGCACAACACCGAGATGATCGACAGCCCGTACCCGGATCCGCGGAACAAGAACTACATCGGGCTGGGGCAGCACCACATCATCAACCTGCACGAGAACAGCGACGTCAAGCCGTTCCGGTGGGCCTCGCCCGTGTTCATTCAACAAATGGTGCGCATCTGGCAGGAGTGGGGCGTCGAAGGATTTCACGTCTATCCGATGGTTTCCTGGCAGTGGCCGGTGTCGTTAGACCGCACCGATCCTCCGCTTTCCGCCATCGACCGCGACCGCGTCTGGATCGAGGCCTTCGGCCGCTACGGGTGGAACCCGAAGCGTCCCGCCGGGCAAGAGGAGCAACACTGGATCCAGGAACTGACCGCGCGTTTCGGCACGCCCGAAGCGGGTAAAGCGGTTTACGACTATTACGTCAATGCGGGCCCGGTCATGCCGGGCTGCCAGAACCTGGTAAATATCTACAACATGAATTACCACCCCACCGCCGTGAGCCGGGAAGCCACCCTGAACGGCATCCTTTACTCGGAACGTTGGGAAGGGCTGAACGACAACCTGGCGCGGCCGGTGGACGATTTGACACTGGCGCTGTACGAGAAACGTTACGGCCCGGTAAGCGCCGCCGCACGCGCAAAGCCGCCCCTATCGGTGAGGGACTATGTTCGCGACCCGGGCCAGGAGGGTCTCAAGCCCGCCGAACTGACCGCGCTCTATGTCGAGATGGCCGAGGGGGCCCTGGCCGAACTGGAACGCAACGCCTCTCACGCCTCGCGCGATGGCGCCGAGTATAACCGCTTCGTCAACGATGCGCGCGCCGTGACGCAGCTTGCGCGCTTTTACCGCGACAAGGTGGCGGCGGCCATCGAAAAAGGGCAATACGACAAGACCGGCGAGCCAGCGCATTACGACCGCATGTTGCGAAACCTGGATGCCAGCGTCAAGGCATACGCCGAGCTGGACCGTGTGGCGACGCCGGCCTACCGGCAGGCCACCGACCTGGGCGCCTGGATGCGGTGGGACGATACCGCCCGCGGTTTCGCCGAAGAGGCGGCATTCTATCGCGAGCAGGCCGAGCTGGCCAAACGCGGCGCCGAAGTAGTCTACCTGGGACTCGACGGGCCCATGAACGACGCCACCAACGCGTTCCACTGGCTCATCGAACGCTTCCGCAAGAAGGCCGGCTGGTCCTCCCAGAGTTATTGTCTGGGTGACAACCTGCTCGCTCGCGCACGCTTGTTGGTGGTTTACGACATGGCTTCGCCCGCGTTCCAGAAGCGCCGCCCGGAAATCGAGGAATGGGTCAGGAAGGGGGGCAAGTTGGTGGTGTGGGATCCGCTGGCGCGCGCCACCGGCGGCGGCCTGTTGGACAGCATCCGGTTTGGCACCGACCTGGCGTGGCGCACCGGCCCCGAAATCGCGTTCGACCAATCGAGGCACCCGCTGGCCGCCGGCCTGGCGGGCACTACCGCGACGGTCAGGGAGATGGGTACGCTCGAGAGCAGCATTCAGTCGGCCGGCGAAGAATGGGAGGAACTGGCGTATACGGTGCTGGTGAGCGCCGGCAGCGGACAATACGGCAACGGCCGCGACACGTTCGGACCCCGCTGGACATCGCTCATGAACCGGCGCCGTGTGCCACTGATGTTAGTACGGCAGTACGGTTCGGGGTCAATTGTGGTGGCGCAGTTGGGCAGTGCGCACATAAATTCGGGCGGAACCGGCCCGGCGGCTCCCCCGCTTGATTCGCCGCCGCCGGCTCTTCAGAGACTGGTCGAGAACCTGGTTGGATGGAGCGGCGGAAAATAGAAACGTCTTCATGCTCCGGCCGCCCTCACAAAATTAATCAACGGGCGGCATACCCGGCAACAAGCGTCACGAGAAGTCGGGTTACAATGGCCGTTCCGGGCAATTATGAAGGGTTCATACAAATCATGACTAGAAGAAGAGAATTCCTGCAGGGCTGCTCGCTGGGAGCGGCCATCTCCGCGTTAGGGGGCGTTCAAGCCGCGGCCGCCGGCGCAAACGCCGTGCTGATCGATCCCAAGCCGCTTTTCGATATTTCTCCTCATCTTTACATGCAGTTCATGGAGCCCCTGGGCACCAACGACTCCTCGGTGGAGGCAGCCTGGGACTACCGGAACGACGACTGGCACAAGAATTTTGTCCAAGTAGTGAAGGACCTGGCGCCGGACGTAATCCGCTGGGGCGGCATCTACGCCTACTATTACAAGTGGCGCGAGGGCGTCGGCCCGGTGAAGAGCCGGCCCTGGGCGTACAACTACACCTGGGGCGGCAAAGAAACCAACCGTGTCGGAACACACGAGTTCGTGGATCTCTGCCGCCGGACCGGCGCCGAGCCGCTTATCTGCGTCAACTTTCTGAGCGATGGACGGAAGCAATTCTGGAAAACATGGGACGGCCAAAACCGCTCCGGCGATGCCAGGGAGGCGGCCGACTGGGTCTCCTATGCGAATGACCCCGACAACCGGGAGCGGAAGGGCCACGGTGTGGCGCAGCCGTACAACGTAAAGCTCTGGCAGATCGGCAACGAAACCTCTTACGGCAAGGACGGCTTCACCAAGGAAGAAACAATCGCACACACCATCGAGTTCGCCAAGGCCATGCGGCAACGCGATCGCTCCATCCGGATCCTGGGCTGGGGCGATTGGGGAACCGGGCCCAACGGCCGCGAGCTATGGGCTGGCGACATGGCGAAACGGGCCGGGGAGTATATCGACCACATCGCCTTCCACATGATGGGACAGGGTCCCTCGCGCAAGGATTCGGTGCTCCGCAGCTTCCGGTACCGTGAGGTCCCCGAACAGGCCTGGGAAGAACTGCTCGAGATCGGCGGAACGGTCGAACCGAATCTCAAAGCGTTGGAGGACGCGGTCCGCGCCGTCACCCCCAAGTTGAAGCTTGCCATCACGGAAGGGCACCTTAGCCTGTTCCGCTCCTCCACCTTCACGCGCGAGTGGCTTTGCGGCGCCTACCACGCGCGGGTGTTAAACACCTACCAGCGTCACGGCGACATGGTGGAGATCGCCACCAACGCCGACTTTGAAGGCACGCGCTGGGCCAGCAACGCGGTGATGATTTCGGGCGGCGCCGCCTACATGATGCCCGTCGCCACCATCATGCGCCTGTTCAAAAGAGTCAACGGCAAGCAGGGCGTGTCGGTGAGATCCGCTCCCGCCGATCTGGATATCGCCGCCAGCCGGACCGGAGACAAATTGTACCTTCACGTGGCGAACCTGAACTACCGGAGGGCCGTCGAGGCCTCCTTCGCGGTCGACGGAATGGCTGTCGTCGGCGGCAGAGTTCACGAAATCGCTCCCGACGATCCTCTGGAAATCGTCTTCGAGGGCGCGCCGGATGTCTTCGTGCCCAAAGAGAAAGTGATCGCCGCGGCGCCGGAAATGAAGTGGACGTTCCCGGCGCGCTCGGTCAGCGCAGTGGAGCTCGACCTGAAGGGCTGAATTCAGAGAGAGAAGTTGGCAATGTAAATTAGCGAGTTCGGATTATGGTGAAGAAAGTCAAGATTATGCCTCCGGTCCATCCCGGTGAAACACTGCGGGAGGACTTTCTCAAACCGCTTGGCCTTAGTGTCAACCGTCTGGCGATCGAGTTGCGCGTGCCGGTAACTCGCGTCAACGATATCGCTCGCGGCAAACGGGCGATCACCGCGGACACTGCTCTCCGTCTGGCGAGGTATTTCGGAACCACCCCCCAATTCTGGATGAACCTTCAGGTGAACTTCGATCTGGAGTTGGTTCTGGACGCACGCGGGTCCGAAATCGGCGATCGGATCAGGCCGTACCGGGCTGCGTGACTGAATATCTGTCGCGGTGCTCAAGGGCTTGCCGCCACGAATTGTATCGACGCGACGGCAACACAACTCTCGAGTCGTCCGTTTACGGGGCTCCAATCGTTGGCCGGAAGGAGTGGCATATCGACGTCTTCCCGGAACCTTTGGACGGTAGTCCGACGAAAGATGTTCCAGACCGGGTACCTGGGCACGGACGGCATTTTCAGCCCGATCCCGTTCCACTTCTGTCTGCCGGGAGCGTTCGCGCCGGAAGTACGCTATTCTGGGAGAGAACTGGAAGCCGATCCGCAAAACCTCCCATAATCGCCGGCTAGCTGATTCCCCTTCCGACCATCTTAAATGAAACATTGTTGTGAACTTTCCCTATGCTCCGGCATACAGAGCAGCCTGGCAACGCAGGGCACGGAGTGTCTGGCAAAGAAAATTGCCCGCGCCGGTGTGCCATTGGCATCCGGCCGCCGCCAAGCAACGAGGAGATAGACTTGAACAGCCCAGAGATTCCGGACTCTGCCACCACGATCCAGCGCCACCCGAAGGGGAGCCGCACCCGCATCCTGCTCAGCTCCGTTTTCGGCCCTTACGCCCAGAACGACGATTTCGGCAGCCGCACCATCAATCCGATGGAGCTGTACCACAACCAGGTGACCAGGGCGCAGGGCTCGTTTTCGTTGCGCCGCTTCCACCGGTCCTGGGGAATCATGATGATCCAGAAGAACATCTCGGCGCCCTGCACGGTGCTGGATTTCCCTACCCGCGAGGCGTTTGCCCGCGAGCTTGCCAGGAACCGCTACGACGTCGTGGGCATATCCTCGATCATCGTGAACGTGGGAAAAGCTCGCGAGATGTGCCGCATGGTTCGGAGGCTCTCTCCGCATTCGACTATCGTCGTCGGTGGGCATGTCACGGCCATCCCCGGCGTCGAGCACCTTCTGGACGCCGACCACATCGTCAAGGGCGACGGCATCGCCTGGATGCGCAACTACCTCGGCGAGGATGCCGATGCGCCCATCCGTCATCCGGCGCTGTCCTCCGGCTTCGACCTTCGCGTGATGGGTGTCAAAGTCCCGGACAGAGCTGACCGGGCTGCCACCGTGATTGCCTCAGTGGGCTGCCCGATGGGCTGCAACTTCTGCACCACCTCGGCATTCTTCGGCGGCAAAGGCAAAATGCTCAACTTCTACGAAACGGGCGACGAACTGTTTCAGGTGATGGCGGAGGTGGAGGCCTCCCGGAAGGTGAAGTCGTTCTTCATCATGGACGAGAACTTCCTGCTGCAGAAACAGCGTGCCATGGATCTGCTGGCCAGGATGAAACAGACCGGGAAAAGCTGGGCGCTCAACGTCTTCTCCTCCGCGAATGCGATACGGAAGTACAGTTGCGAGGAGCTGGTGGAGCTGGGCATCTCCTCGATTTGGGTCGGCCTCGAATCGCCAAGCTCCAGCTACTCGAAACTCGACGGCACCGACACCATCCGCATGGCGCGCGACCTGCGCGAGCACGGCATCATGCTGCTGGGCTCCACCATTCTGGGCCTGGAGCATCACACACCGGAGAACATCACCGAGGAGATCGAGTACGCCATCGCGCACGAGACCGACCTGCACCAGTTCATGCTCTACACCCCGGTGCCGGGCACGCCGCTCTATGGCGAAATGGCCCGGCAGGGAAAGCTGCTCGACGTCGATCTGGCCGACATTCACGGCCAATTCGCCTTCAACTTCCAGCATGCGGCGATCTCACGCGAGGAGTCCAAGAAGTTTCTCGACTGGGCCTTTTGGCGGGATTTCCAGCGCAACGGCCCGAGCCTGTTCCGCGTCTGCCGGACTACCTTCGAGGGTTGGAAGCGCTACAAGAACCATCCCGATCTGCGTGTGAGAGAGCGCTTCGAGCGGGAAGCGCGGCCCCTGCGGCGCGTTTACGCTGGCATCCTGTGGGCGATGGAGCACCGGCTGGAGCGGACCAACCGGTCGGTATCCGTGCAAATCCGCGACCTCCGCAAGGACCTGGAGCGGGAATTTGGAGTGCTGACCGCCGCCGTGGCGCGCGTGCTCGGTCCCGTCCTCTGGTGGACCAGCCTTCGCGAGGAGAAGCGCCTGGCCAAGGGACATACCTACGAGCCGCGCACCATCATCGAGCGGCAGAACTGGCTGGAGGCGTAATCGCTCTCGCGTGCGCCCCCGGTAGCTTCCGGACTCTCCGATAGAAGCAAGCTCACGCGGCCGGGCGACGCCAGCGCTCGTGGACCCGCTCGACGAAGGTCTCCAGGCGAATCCGTTGCGCCGATCCCTCCGTGCCTCCGTAGATCAAGCTGATGACGGGTGCGTTACCGAACCTGGCGCGAAGGGCTGGGATGAAAGAGCTGGTGACGGTCCCAACGGCGCAATTCATACCGGCCGCACTGACCACTCCGGCGGCGCCGCGCTGCAAGAAGTCGGCGATCTTGGCGACGGTCAGTACGATGGCAAAGTTGGTCCGGGGCCCTACGTAGGGCTGCGCCAGGCGAATCAGGTCCTCGGCCGGCGGCTCCACCGCAAGCGCCGATACCTCCGCGGGAAGACGCTGCGTCAGACGGTGCCGCTCCTCGGTAGTCAGGAGGCGTGTCAGCGCCTCTGCCGCCGCAGTCATGAGGTGGCCCTGTCCGACTTTCTTCCGGCTCTCGAGGGTGGCGCCAAAGTTCGTGACGGCGAAGAAAGGACTGGGCCATACCTCGCAGCCCAACTGCTCCAGCCGGCGAAAGAGACCGGCGTTTCCGAGCGGGTTCATCCGTGTGTAAAGGTCGCCTGTGACCCCGACCACCGGCAGCGTCCCGGGCCGTCCGGTCCGCGGGACAGCCCACAGCTCACCCGCCGCCCGTTCCAGAATCGCAGCTAAATCCCGCTTTTCGGCTACCCCGAGAGCCAGCTTCTCGAGTTCCTGTTTTCGAACCTCTTCGAGTTCGACCGGGCGCCTGGCGTAGGGGTGGAGACGGGTCGCCAGCGTGAACAGAATGTCGGTGGCCAGCACTCCCTCGTAGAGACGGAACAGTCCGGCCGCGCCCACCAGCCGCCCGATTTGGGACGAAACCGCGTCCCAGACTTCGATTTTGGGGAGGTTGTGCCGCTGCAAAAGAATGCGCAAGGCATCGCCATACTGCCGCAGCATGCAGGGCGTGCTGCAACTGGGAAAAACGAAAACGTCCCCGTTTCCGAGGGGGCGGTCGCGCACCAACTGGATTAACTCCCCCGCCAGAACGGTGTAGGGATGGCACTCTCGTCCGGAAGAGTATTGCTCGCCGAGCCGGGTGGTTCGCTCGTCCGGAGGCGGGAGCACTTCGGCCACGAAGCCGGCGGAGCGGAGGACGGAGGCATAAATTCCGGCGTGCTCGGAGAAGTTCGGAATCAGAAAACGCCGTCCTGACGGGAGTGGGCGCGGGCCTGGAGTCACCAACAGCGGCTGAACTCGGGCGCCGTCTTGCCGGAGATGCTCGTCGATCTCGTCGGCGAAGGCTTCCAGCCGCGTGACCAGGCCGGCCTCGCCGCTATGTTCGTCGAACTCCAGCATCAGCCGCGGCCGGCCGGCCAGCAACTCCTCAAGGTGCTTGGCGGTGAATCCGTCCGGACCGCATCCGTAGCTGGACACCAGGATCGGAAACAGCCGCCGGTCCCGGCGCATCAACTCGATGGCGCGCAATTGCTCCCGGTTGTAGTGCCAGGGCACCGTCTGCCATCGTGGATCCAACCGCACTTCGTCAAGCGGGAGCAGGTCGCATGGGATTGCGGGCAGCCCTTGTTGCTCGAGGCGGCGGGCCAGGGAGAGATTCAGGAAGGGATCATGCAGGTTGTAGGGGTGGCCCAGAACCACTACGGCCCGGTCGAAAGAGGCACGCAAGGCAGCTTCTCCCAGGCGTTTACGCGCCTCGACGAACCGAGCTTGGGCCGCGCGCGCCCGCACAAAGGCCGCACGCACTTCATTCAGGGGGCGGTCCAGCGCCTCGGCCAGGGCCAGCACCGGTTCCACCAATCCTAAAATGCCGTCCTGCATGGCGAACTGCGCGGGGATGACCCGCTCTGGAAATGCGACGCGGAGCATGTCGGGAAGCTCCTGCGTGTAGAAACAGGTGTCGGACGGGTCGGACTCAACCCGGCGCGGGCACTCGAGCAGTGCCGGCACGAAGAGCTTTTCCACTCCAGTCGCAAACAGGGACTTGGCCTGTGCGGCAGCGACCTTGATAGGAAGGCATACTTCGGCCGGCAGATTGGGAAGATTGTGACAGAACAGGTTGGGCGTGGTCGGTTCGCAGATGGCCGGCTCGTAACCCAGTTCTCGCAGAAATGCCGTCCAGAATGGGAGGAACTCCAGGTTCAAAGAGGCGTGCAGCAGGCCCAAACGAGGACGGTCCACCGGTTCTTCCGCCGAAGTCAGGAAGCTATTGAACAACGAATGGCGCTGGCCGAACAGCTCCGGGAAGGGACGGCGGACTTCCCGCGCCTCGCGGTCGCCCTGGGAGTACCGGTCGCACACGTCACCGAAGTGCATGGTCCGCAAGCCCAGTCGGACGCGGTTGACCTGGCAGCGGTTCTCACAACGGCGGCACTCAAAACTGCGCAGCTCCGACTTGCCGCAGGAGGTCCAGCCCAGGAAGCGGCTCTGCTGCAAACCGGCACGCGCTGCCAGCAGGGCCGAGCCGATCGCTCCGGAGACACGGTTGTAGGGGTGCACCCGAACCTCCCTGCCCAGCAATTGCCGGAACGCCGCTACCACGGCTTGGTTGGACGCGGTGCCTCCCTGAAAAACGATCGAGTGTCCGATCGGCCTGCCTGCCACCACTTTTTCGAGGTAATTGCGGGCCACCGAGTAGGCCAGGCCGGCGCAGAGGTCCTCGATTGGCGCGCCCCGTTCCTGGGCGCGCACCAGCTCGGAGTCCATGAAAACCGTGCAGCGCGAACCCAGATCGCACGGGCGGGCGGCGCGTAACGCCGACTCGGAGAACTCTCCGACAATGCGGATTCCCAGTCTTTCGGCCTGTTCTTCCAGGAAAGAACCGGTACCGCCGGCGCAGATCTTGTTCATCTCGAACCCCGCCAGATGGCCGTCGCGCACCGAGATGTACTTGGAATCCTGCCCGCCAATTTCGAAGATGGTGTCCACGTCGGGGAAAAAGTGCAGAGTGGAAACCATCTGGGCGGTGATCTCGTTGTGGGTGACGTCCGCGCCCACGGCCTTGGCCGCGAGATGGCGTCCGCTACCGGTGGCGCCCACGCCAAGGACGTGCAGCCGGTCTCCGAAATGCTCGCGAATCTGCCGGAGCCCCTGATTCAGGGCCTCGACGGGCCGCCCCTGCGTCGGCAGGTAGACGTCGTCCATCACCTGAAGATCCGGCGTCAGCAGAACCAGATTGGTGCTGACGGAGCCCACGTCGAGGCCCAGCCACGCCTCCACATTCCCCTCCTGCCGCGCGGGATTTTCCACCGTCGTCGCCGGAGCAGGCGCCAGCGCCGGAAGGCTCTCGATTGCCGCGCCCAGCGTAACAGCGTGCGCACGCTGCCGGACGGCGTCGAGGAACCGTGGAAGCTCCGTGACAGGAGCGTCGCGGGCCATAGCGGCCGCTCCCAGCGCCCCGAAGAACGGCGCATCTTCCGGCGCCAGCAGAGCGCCTTCGGTCAGCCCGAGCTGCTCGCGAAATGCCCGCACCAGGCCGCCGTTGGCTGCCCCGCCTCCGGCCAGCACCACCGGCGCTTCGATCACGCGGCCCTGCACCACCGTGCCGACGAAGGTACGCACCAGTGCCTGACACAGCCCGTAGGCAATCTCCTCCAGCGGCGTTCCCTTTTGCTGCAGGTGAATCATGTCGGACTTGGCGAACACGCTGCACCGGCCCGCGATGGTCGCGCCGCGGGCGGCAGCTGTAGCGATGCGTCCGAGCTGGTCGACGGTAAGGCCGAGGCGGGTGGCTTGCTGTTCGAGAAATGCGCCGGCGCCGGCGGCACACAATCCGTTGGTGGAGAAATTGATGACGGTGGGCTGCGCGCTGCCGCGGCCCAGCAGAATCCACTTCGAGAACTGGCCGCCCAGGTCGATTACGGTGCGAGCCTGGGGAAACGCGCGCCGGACAGCCAGTGCCGTGGCCAGGACCTCGTTTACCGAACGGCATTCGCCGACGCCCTCGAGCAGGTAGCGGCCGCTGCCCGTCACCGCGGCACGCGCCGAGCCGAGGAACCACTCGTCCGGGACCCCGGCGGCAGCTTCCAGAAGCGCGGCAAGCAGGTGGCCACCACTTGCGGCACGAGCCCGGTGCAGGACTGCGCCATCGGCGTCGCAGAGCGTTATCTTGACTTCCGATGCTCCCAGATCCACGCCACAAAGGCGGTCCACGCCTTCATAGTAGATCCGATTTCTGAAAAGTCAATCCATACGGGATGCCCAAAAAAACCGTATAGCTCCGGATAATTCAATTTTCAATCCTCCAAAACCACTGCCCGCATTCGGGAAAAGGACCTTTTCGAAAGGAGGTTTTCCCTCTGGCCGGGCGTCGCCGCAACCGCGGAGAGGCCGGAAGCGCGGAGCCACCTGGCAGGAAATCGATTCGAAACGGGGAGTCTTCGGTTCAGGTGAACACGCCGCGGCGTGGTGGAGCTATCGAGTCCTCTCCATAACCGTGCGAAGAATGCTGTTGATCCGGGTCGAGTAACCCTTGCCATACTGCATCAGCCAGTCGTAAACCTCCCGGTCGATGCGAGCGGCAACCAGCACCTTGGGAGCGCGGCGGAATTGCGCCAGTTGCTCGTCGGTCAGGAAAGGGATGTCCGAGTAGTCAATCCCGGAATCATCTCCGGCCGCCTGCCGCTTCGCGATCCGGGACAGGACGGTCTTCTGCCTTTTACTCATCGTGTATAACGTTAACAGTAGCAAGTCAACGCCGCCATCCGCTGCAGGAATCGGAATTTTTGCGCAGCATCGGTTTCGCCTGGAAACTCTCGTCGCAGTGGACCAGTGTTGTGGACGTGCGCAAGACCTATCTACACACGGATGTGGTTGGCGAGCTCGCCATTTTCAACATCAGCGGAAACAAATATCGCCTGGCCACATACATCAACTATCGAACCGGCAAGGTTTACATCCGCCACGTGATGACGCACGAGGAGTACCGTAGAAAAGACTGGAAGAAGTCCGTTCCCTGCATTCCCGGCACGCAATCCGGTTTCTCCGGCCTTCGTGACATCCCGAATTTCACCCGCCCGCCCAAAGCCCGCTGTGGCCTGAATCACGGTCACCGGCGACACGCAAATTGACCCGGATATGCATGTCTGATATTCTCTTCCGCGTGCAGTACTACGTCGGGCGTGCCCATGGCGCCGTGACCCTGGCAAAAGGAGACCTTGAACCAAAATGCGCCCCGAACAATGGGAGCTTTTCAAAGCGGCCGCCAAGGGCCAACCGGCCGGCCGGACGCCGCTGGCGTTGATCATCGACAGCCCGTGGCTGCCCGGCTACGCGGAAATCGGGCATCTGGACTACTATTTCGATCCGGACACCTGGTTCGAGGTCAACCTTCGCTTCTCACGGGAATTCCCGAGTGTCATCCCCTTCCCTTCCTGGTGGATCGAATACGGCATGGCGATTGAACCTTCGGCCTTCGGGACGCGGCTGCACTACTGGCCGGACCAGCCTCCGGGCCAGACGGCCGTGTTGTTCCGCCTGGAGGATCTCGACCGCTACTCACCCATAAACCCGCATACGGACGGGTTGATGCCGCAGGTGCTGCGACGCTATCGAACCGAGAAGAGCCGGATCTTCGATTCCGGCTTCACCATTCCCGTGGTTGCGGCACGGGGGCCGTTGTGCACGGCGGCGTTCGTCCGCGGGCTGAACGATTTCATGATGGAGCTGGCGGACGATCCCGCGGCGGCGCATAAACTGATCCGCTTCTCGACCGAAGCGATCATACGCTGGCTGGAAGCGCAGGCGGAAGCAATCGGCCCCAGCGTCGAAGGCTTCTTGCTGCTCGATGATATCGTCGGATTTCTCTCCCGCCGGATGTACCTGGAGTTCGCCCATCCTTATCTCGCGCAGATCTGTGAAGCCTTCCCGAAGGATTGGGTGAAGGTCTACCACAACGACGCCAACATCAAGCCGTTCCTGCGCGACCTGCCGGGCACCGGCTTAGACGTTCTGAATTTCTCGCACCAGTTCGGCGTGGCCGAGGTTCGCGAGGCCACCGGCGGTAGCCTGTGCCTGATGGGCAATGTGCTCGCCGCTGGACATTGGCGTCCGCGGCACGCCGGACCAAGTGAAGCAGGCGGCCCTGGAGGTTCTCGACGCCATGCACGGCACGGGCGTGATTCTGTCCGTGGGAGGCGGCGTCAGTCCCGGTATGCCGCGCGCCAACATACAGGCCCTGGCCGAAGCGGTCGATGAATTCAACGCCCGCCCACGGTGATTCTGGTGGGCCTTCTTGTCAAGCTCTCACGTGCCGGCCTGGGCTCCGAAATGCCTTCCCGCGGTCTTGCGAGGTACGGCGCCCTACGACCAGGACGATGGCCGATCCTCACGCCTCAAACCAGGGTTGGCCCGGTGGCTGCATCTTCCTGACGGCCTCGTCGTCCATCTCCACGCCGATTCCCGGACGGTCGGGCGGCGAGATGAAGCCGTTTTGGATGATGTCGCCCTGCTTGAGATAACGCTTCCAGCGGTCCCAGCGTTCGGCCGGGTGGCTCCAGTGCCATTCGTAGACCAGGAAGTTCGGAATTGTCGCCAGCATGTGACAGGCGGCCATCGCCCCCACGGGTGAGGCCTGGGAGTGCGGGGCCATCGCCACGTAGTAGGTGTGCGCCATGTCGGCGATCTGGCGCCCCTCCGAGAGTCCGCCGCACTTGTGGATGTCCGGCATGATGATGTCCGCCGCCCGCTTTTCCAGAAGCTCCCGGAATCCGTGCCGCAGGAACAGGTTCTCTCCGCAGCAAATGGGCGTGTGCGTCGACTGGCGCACGTCGCGCATGGCGTCGATGTTTTCCGGAGGAACCGGCTCTTCCAGCCAGAGCAGCTTGAAAGGCTCCAATTCCTTGGCCACCCGCTTCGCCGTGCCAAGGTCATAACGCCCGTGCATATCGACAGCCAGTTCGATGTGCTTCGGCAGCGATTCCCGCATGAAAGAAACCTTATCCAACATCTCGTCGATCTCGGCGTTGTTGGCAGTCCAGTTCACGGAGTCCCAGCGGCTTGGGCTGCGGCCGTCGTCGATGTCGATCTTGGTGGCGGTAAAACCGTTGTCGACGATCTGCGCGATGTACTCCTTGGCCTGGGGGTCCGTCCGGCTGTTGGTGCCCGAGTCGCAGTAAATACGGATGCGATCGCGCATTTTGCCGCCCATGAGCTGGTAGATCGGCATGCCTAGGGCTTTGCCGGCCAAATCCCAGAGTGCGATCTCGACAGCGGTCAACGCGGTCACATACTGGCCGGCCTGGGCCCCCGCGAAGATGCCTCCCGTGCGCAGCCGCTCCCAGATGGCGTCCACGTTCAGGGGACTCTGGCCGATGAGGCGGTCGCGGAAGCTCTGGATGATGGGGACCGCTCCGCTCACCGCGTCGACGGCTTCTCCCTGACCGAACAGCCCTTGATCGGTATAAATGCGTACGTGCACGCCGTTCGGAGTCGCCGTGCGGATGTCGGTGATCTTCAGCTTTGGCCGCTGGTATTGCGACGTGGATGCCTGCATGGCGGCGGACAACCCGGGCAGGCCGAACAGACCGGTCGCCGCAATGCCGCCGTGACGGAGAAAGTATCTACGATTCAATGAAGTCATGTTTTTCCCTCCAACGCGATCGCCCAAGCGCAATTGACACGCCTATCAGTATAGTTTCAGAGCCAATGGTATGCGAAGCGGCGAGTTCGACGGTCCGCACCCCCAGCCGAATACCTGCCTGCGGCGGTCAAACGCATTCCGGACGGTTGGCCGGTCAGAACTTCCGCCCCACCAGATGGCCCGCGAATGCCGCCGCCGCACCTAGCGGCCCGTACCGCTCTTTAAATATCTTCGTGTACAATGCCGCCGTGTCCTTCGGCGGCGGCGGTTTGCGTTCTATCCTGCGAAGGCTCATGGCCTCTGACGGGCAAGTGGTCACGCACAGCCCGCAGCCGATGCACCGGTCTTCGACTACCGCCGGGGGCCCGTCATCCCCGGTGATCGCGTCCATCTGGCAGCGGGTCGTACAAGTCCCGCAGACCTCGCATTTATCGCTGTCCACCACCGCCAGGAAGTCGGACTGGAAGAACTCAGCCGGCTTGGGCAGCTTTTTTACCGTCGTCAGAACGCCGCAGCAGCACCCGCAGCAACAGCACACAAACAGCGGATTGACGATGTTCTGCGGCTGCAGCACCAGCCCCTCGCGGTCGGCCTGTTCCAAAAACCCGAGCATCTCTTCCCTGCTGACCGCGCGGGCGATTCCCTTGGCGGTCATCGCCTTCGCCGCTATGCCGAATAGGAGGCAGTTTCGAGCTTCGCTGGTCTGCTTGCAAGGTTGCCCCGTGAGCGCCCGCCCCTGCCGGCAGACGCAGGGGATAGCGGCGAACGGCCCCGGCATGGCTTCGACGAATGCGCGAATGTCGTCATAAGTCGCCACCGCGTGCTCCACCGGGATGGACTTGTGGACTGGAACCGTCCGCATCTGCGGCGTTTTCAGTCCGAACACGACCCGTCCAAAACCCTCGTCGTAATAGGCGCGAACGTCGCGCTCCAGTTCCGGCGTCAGCCGATTCACCTGCGCCTCGTAAATGCCCAGCACCAGCGGCGATTTGCCGTACCGGGGACCTTTCTTACCCGGCATCTTCTGGATCGAGCCCTTTTCGGCCATCCGCTCCAGAGCCTCCCCGAGTTGTTCCCGGCTTATCTGGCGGCGCGTTCGCCGGTGAATGGTCCCCAGCGTCTCCGGAATGGCGCTCAACGACAAAGCCAGCCTGGCCTCGTCGGGGGTAAAAAGCTGCTTGAGAATGCGGATCTCGACGCCCGACTCCGTAGCCGGAAACGGCACCGGCATGCGGTCGAGGCTGCGCTGCAATGCACGATAGAGTTCGTCGCCGTCCAAACAAATCGCTCCTGGGCGAGTTTCCCGCTAGGATTCGCCGAGGTTCCATTTTACAGACATCCTTGTCCGAAAAGAAAGATTGGGATACCAGAAACGCCAGCTCCAGCCTACTGAGTCTTGGGAAGCCCAACGCTTTCGTGGTTATCGTTCGCGGCCGATAAGCGGCTCAGGCGCAGGCGTTTTGGGAAAGACGGTATCCTGTGAGAAGAGCGGTCTTGAAGCGCCGCATCCCCTCGGACGAGGCCTTGTACCCGGGGCTGCGCGGGATATACAATCTTTGGCGATAGACAAACATTTCAAGATAGACTTGTTTTTGGTGCCCATTCAATGGTAATGGCAGAGCCTGACGATCGGCCCGACTTCGAGAACCCTCCCGTCATAGAAACGGTTCTCTCGGTCCAGTTTCAGCCCCTCAGTCAGATGCGGGCGGCGCACTTTGGTCTGTTCTGGAATCAGATCCGTGACCGGTATCCGACAACCGAAGAACGGCCCGCTTTGGATCCCGTTGTGGAGAGGTTCCCTGAACCCGTCAAGCGTCGCCTGGGAGTGCACCTCCCCATTCTGGAGACTCCGCCTCTGCCGCGCGTTTGGTTTATCCATCGAAGCCAGAACGAACTGCTGCAAGTTCAGACCGACAGGTTCATCAGGAACTGGCGCAAAACCAGCGGCGGCGACGCTTACCCGCACTACGAGACGGTCAAGCAGTGGTTTGACCAGGATTTCTTGGAATTTCAGGACTTCGCGTCTCGAGAGAAGCTCGGCGCCATCGAAGTGAACCAGTGCGAAGTTACGTACGTCAACCACATAGTGGCCGGAGACGGCTGGACAGCTCATGAAGATCTTGACAAGGTGTTGACGCTTTGGCAGCAGCCACGTACACCTTTACCAGGAAAGGCGGAAGACGCTACTTTTCATGCACGGTTCCCAATCAAGACCACCGACGGGCATCCCGTCGGGCGCCTGCATCTGGATGTTCAGTCAGCCATCAGAAATGCAGATGGCAAGCCGATGTTTGTCCTGAACCTTACGGCCCGCGGCATGCTCGGCAAGTCGACCGAGTTCCTTGACCTGGGCCGGGAGTGGATTGTGCGATCCTTTGCGGAAATAACGACGGCAGAAATGCACCACCTCTGGAGAAGGAGACGATAATGGCTACGGACACGCAAGCGCTGCCGTGGACGAACAGCCTGTTTCAGCCGAAATGGGGATCAGGCGGTTCGGAGGCAATTGCCTTCGCTGATCCTGAGGTTGTGCGTGTCTCTGTAACTGCGCGGCCAGATGTTCGACAGCAAGCGGCCTACGCGTCTGACGCCCCATTCCCGGCTTGGCTCAGACCCGCGATGCAGGCGTGCACAGATCTGCTCCAGCTACCGCAGAACTGGGATGGCTACGGGGCTGTTCAGATTCGCGAGCAGTTGGCGCAACAAGCGCTCGTGGTGCTCGTCGAGGTCATGGAAAACGACTCGCCGGCTCCAAGCGTCGTCCCCTTGAGCGACGGCGGCGTCCAGCTTGAATGGCACCGAGGCGGCAAAAACCTCGAGATCGAGTTTCCCGCCGGTGAGGCGCCCAGCTACTGCTATTACGAGGACGACTCCGATGTGGAAAGCGAAGGGCAGGTCCCCAGGAATTACCAACGTATACAGGCTTATCTAGCATCCCTGAAGTGAGATCTCCCCCGAGCATGGCTACGGACCATTTCGACGATCCCAGCATCCCCGACGAGGAGCGGCTCTTGCGCCGCATCCATCTCACGCACGTCGTGGAGGGAGGTGACGGACGAAGCGCGCTATCGTCGGCTGCTTTCCGTGATCTTGAGCTTTCGGTGAATCTGGAGAGCGTAATGAGAGCCGCGGGCAGGCAGCCCGCGGACTCGCTCAAGGACAATCCGAATGACCTCTTGGCTTGCATTACTGCCGGGGTGTGTCGGGGCAATGGCCAGACTGTAGGTCCGGATCCAATTTCCAGCGAACCAGCCCACGGCTACGTTTTCGGCAAGAAGACCAAGCGCATTCAGCGGGCACTCCGCGATGCTGCCAGTTGGGTTTTGCCGGAGGCAGCACCGTCCTGGGAGAAGATTCGCTCGCGAAAAGAGCAGCTTGGGATCACCGGCAAAGAACTGGGAGAGGGCTAGTCCGAAGTCACACGGAAAGCGGTGACAGGAACGCCACGGTCATTTTCAAATCGTGGCCCGACCACAACGACAATTCTCGATTCTGCTGCGTCATCGACTTGATACCACGTCACTTATCGCATTGAGCCAAGCCGGGCGCGGCGGAAAAGAGTACTCGATTCCATCATGGTGCTCATTTACCGTGGTCTTGCAGGTCCAACCCCTCCCGCAGGAAGGGCGCGTTGTGTTCCTGCCACCTGTTTTTCGATGCGCCGTCGGCCACCTTCAGCATCCGCCGTGTGGAACTAGACCAGAAACCGTCTACTGCGTGGTGGTGTCCGATGGTTGATGAATTTCCGCCACCTCTGGATTCCACTGCGGGTCGGAGCGGTAGAGACACTCGGCTTTGACGCAGTCTGGCCGGCAGCAATCGCGATCACAGACCATGCTGGCCGGGTTGAAAAGCCTTCGCGGCATGAACTCCGCGGGATTCCAATCCTGACCCTCCGGGAAGCCTACTTCGAGCATGTACCCGTCTACCCAGCGAAGGCAATTTTCGACCGTTCCGCGAAGTTCAGTTTCTTTGCACTCGATGACGATCTCAGTTCCTTTCTTAAGCGGCAGTTGAAGCGACAAGGCGGCACTGTCCGGTCCAATCTCCTCCAGGAGGGCCTCCTGAGGTTTGGCCGGCGCAGTTTCGGAACGTCGAATGGACACGATTTGCGCACAGAGGAGGCGCGATAGATGATGCTTGGTCTTCATTTACGTCCTCCAGAGAACGAAGCCCGATTCCAAAGCAAAGTGGGGCGTTCGTACGCCCATTGATCGGCGGGCTAGGGCCTTGACTTTAGGAGAAATCAAAAAAAAATCAGACGAGGCAAAAATCTAGTACGTTTGTACCGCGGGTCCTAGGTATAAGTACTAGCAAAAAAGTTTGCCAATCACTAGACCGTACCACTGGCCGTTCGCGTGGAACCCGTATCACAGATCACCAGGACCGCAGCCATATCGGGAAGGAAATCCAAATGGAGAGTGGCGGACCCGGCGGAACTCGACTCTGTGACCTTTGCCGTGTCAAGCAAAAACAGTTGGCAAGTAAATCTATCATTTTCAATTATTTACTTAAACGGTAGGCGCCCCTGGAATCTGAATGGAGCCCGCCAGGTCCCCCGCACAACGTTAACTTTCTGCACCGATACAACCAGCAGTCCGGGGATCTTACAGCCAGCAAAATCACACCCGCTACAGCGTAGACAGAACGGACGGCCGTCCGGACCCCGGATCTCAGCCCGTGAGTTGGCTTTGGCCTCGAAACGCCGGAAGAACCGTACACCTGAACACGAAAGGTCGAATGCCGTTTACGCCCAGTTCATCATCTCGTCCCAGGTCACCTCTCTCCGGGTTTCCACCGCCATCCTGCCCAGCAGCGCGGTCAGCGTGCTCTCGGCGGCATACATCCCTTCGTTGCCGGGATTGCCGTTGACAACGTGATCCAGGAAATATTCCACCGCGTCGATGGTGGGATCGCGCTTCGAGATTACTTCCTCCACACGGTTCTTGCCCCCGCGCTGGGCCGGCACTTGGTAGAAGCGGTAATACTTGCGGCTGGTTTCCAACGTGCCGTTCGTTCCAAAGAACTGCTCGTTCACCAGGCTCCATGCCTGGCATAACTGGCTGCCGTGCAGGCAACCGTGCAGGCCGCCGGCATACTCGTAGGTGATGTTGGCGTGGTCATTGCAGTCGCCATAGGGGCGGATGATCTGTCCTCCCATGCCGCTGGCAACCAGGGGATGGCTGCCCGCATACCAGTTCAGGACATCCACTCCGTGGCAGTCCTGCTCGACGATGAAATCGCCGCAGGTCTCTTTCCAGCGGTACCAGTTGCGAAGCTTCTCCTCCGCCAGGGACGAATACTTTTCCGTCGGCCGCCTGGCTGAATCGCCGAGAGCTCCGCCCACCATCCAGTGGCTGCGCATCAGCAACGTCTTTCCCAGCCGGCCGGAGCGGACGATCTCCTCGGCCGTCAAGTATTCGGGCCCGTGGCGCTGCTGGAAGCCGAACTGGAGATGTTTCGATTTGTCGGCGCGGTCGGCCACCCGCATCACACGCTTTGCGCCGGCGACATCAGCGGCGGCGGCCTTCTCGCAATAGATGTGTTTGTGAGCGTCCACGGCGTGTTCCAGGTGCTCGGGATGCAGAAAGATGGGCGTGGCAATCAGCACCGCGTCGATATCCGCCGCGGCCAGCAACTCCTGATGATCTTTAAAAACCCGTGCGGTGTCCGCGCCCGGAATCTGAGTTTTGGCCGCATCAATCGATTGCGGCTGCACATCGCAAATGGCGCTTAAGCGCGTGCGCGGGTCCTTGACGAAGATGGTGCCTACGTAACGGCCCCGGTTACCGGTACCGATGATGCCCAGTGAAACGGTCGAATTAGCTTGAAAACTGAATGCGGTATGCGGCTTGACAACCAGTAAGCCCGCGGCGGCGCTGCCTAACGCGCCACGCCTTGTAATCTTTTGCACAAGAAACCTCCCGCATATTGTTTATCAGAGATTGACGGCAACCTCAAATGGCCCGGACGGTGGCCACCCGTTTCGGAACTTCGGACACGCCGGCGAGAGGAACCCTCTGAGTCCGGGTCGCGGCACGCACGGTCCCTTTTTACCTTCGATTTCGAAGTAGCTGCGGACAGGAACGCACGGCTACCATAAGAACGTGAAACCTCAGTCCATCCTGATCGCTCTGCTGGCCGCGGCATCCCTGAGCGCCCAGTCCAAACCGGAGACCCCGCTCTTCGCACTCCCCTACAGCCCCAGCCTGGACCTCTCCTCGATGGATCCGTCTGTCAGCGCCTGCGTCGATTTTTATCACTATGCCTGCGGCGGCTGGATCAAGAAAAATCCCATCCCGCCCGACCAGGCTCGCTGGGACGTCTACGCCAAGCTCACCGAAGAGAACGAGCGCTTCCTGTGGGGCATCCTCGAACAAGCCTCGAAGCCCACGCCTTCGCGAAGCAAAGGGGAAACCGAAATCGGCGACTATTACCACGCCTGCATGGACGAGGCGGCCATCGACCAAGCCGGCGCGGCCCCGCTGCAGCCCGAGCTCGGCCGGATCGCGGCGCTCAAATCCATCCGCGACCTGCCGGCCTTACTCGGACGCCTCCATCTTACGCTCGCCTCGAGCCGCATGCTGTTCGGTTTCGGATCCAACCAGGATTTCGCCGACTCCACGCAAGTGATCGCCTTCGCCGCCGCCGGCGGTCTCGGCCTTCCGGATCGCGACTATTACACCAAGACCGACACGAAATCGCAGGAAATCCGCCGGAAATACGTCGAGCACGTGCAGAAGATGTTCGAGCTTCTGGGCGATCGGTCCGAGCTTGCCAAGGCGCACGCCGCCACGGTGATGTCCATCGAGACCGCGCTGGCCAAAGCATCGCTGACGCGCGTCGAGCGGCGCGACCCCTACAACCTCTTCCACAAGCTGACGCCCGCTCAACTGCAGGCGCTCACGCCATCCTTCCGGTGGAACGATTATCTGGAAACCGCGCACGCGCCGTCCAGCGCAACCATCAACGTCACCGAGCCGGCCTTCTACCAGGAACTCGAGAACCAACTCAAGTCGCGGGCTCTGGAGGACTGGAAGACCTACCTCCGCTGGCACCTGGTCCTCGCGAAAGCCCCCTATCTTTCCTCGCCTTTCGTTCAGGCTAATTTCGATTTCTACAGCAAGTAGGCGTAGTATCCAACATGCCCGAATTCGGCAAGGCGTTCGCGTGCAAGGCAGGCCAGCCGATGGTCCGCCGCGACCCCTGCAAAGTCTGGTAAAGGAGCGTGGCCTTTCGTCCAACCGTCCACCGGTCACCGACCACCTGTTTCGGTCCCCAGTTCCCGGTATCCGGTACTTCGGCTAACGCACCGGAAACAGCATCCAACTGAGCAGGCCGTGCGCAACGACCCGCACGCGCACCAGGGCGGCCCACTACAGCAGCCACAGCAGAGGGACGAGACCCAGCGCCGCGAGCACGATCAGCAGCGTGAGGCTGCGCGTCCCGGTCTTGCGGTCCGAGAGGACGAAGGCGTAGATTCCCTTGAGCACGTTGTTGCTAGCCGCGGCGATGACGATCGATGCCGAAGCCACACTCAGCGAAGTCACCGGGCCGGCGGCCTGGGTCATGCCCATGATGAACGGGTCGACGTCGCTCAGCCCCATCAGCGCCGCCAGCGAATAGACGCCGGCGCTGCCCAGATGCGCCGCGGCCAGGCGCGTCGCAATGAGCATGGCCAGGAAGAGCAGCGCGAATAGCGCGGCGGCTCGCAACTCGAGCGGGTTTTTCGGTGTGTATTCCCTCTTCAGATCGCCCGCTCCGGCATCCGGCCGCTGCGACCAGAACCAGCCCGTGGCGCAGGCCACACCCCCTAGCGCGAGGAAAGACGGCCCAAGCGCAATCATCAGGTTCTGATTGAACATCGCCAGCAGCGCGGCCAGCCGCAGATACATGACTCCGGAGGCGACCAGCGTGCTGCCCGAAAACCGGTTGGGGTGGTTCTCGCGGGCGGCCCTGCGCGCCAGCACAACGGTGGCCACCGTCGAAGAGTACGCGCCGCCCAGCGCCGCGGCAAGGATGATGCCGCCCCGTTCCCTGGTCAGGCGATTGATCACGTAGCTGCCGTAAGAAACCGCGCTGACGGCCACCACCACCAGCCAGGTCTTGAACGGGTTGATCTGGAACGGACCGAATTCCCGATTGGGAAGCACGGGCAGGATGACGGCGGCGAGCAGCAGGAATTTGGTGAAGGTCAGGATCTCGTCCGGCGCGATCCGCTTGGTGAGGTTCTCCAGGAACCCTTTGAGCTCGAGCAGCAGCATGCTGGCGACGCTCAATGCGGTGGCGATCCAGAACTCCTCGCGGTAGACCAGCGCGCCGATCAGGTACGTGGCCAGGCCGGCCATCTCGGAAGTGACGCCGGAGGACACGTTCGTGGCCAGCTTGTGATGATACGAGATCATTAGGAAACCGGCCACCGCGACGAAGCCGAGCGTCAGCGGCAGCACCTGGCCTGCCGACAGGAACGCGATGGCGTAGCCGATCAAGCCGATCAGCGGAAACGTGCGGACGCCGCCGAACGAGTAGCCCAACCCGCCCTTGCGCTCCTCGCGCTCGAGCCCCACCAGAAACGACAGAAAGAGGACCAGGGTGATCTTGACGCCCTCCGGCGGCAGCCACTTCAGCAGTTCCGTCACCGTGACCTCCGTGAGCTACTATGCCAGAAATCGGAGCGCCGTGGATGCCGCTTCGTTCAAGGCGATGGTGACGCCGGTTCAAGGCTGCTGGAGTGTAGCGGAACGGGCGAGAGGGGCGAGAGGGAAAACCTGAGGCGACGATTTCGCATATTTGGCGAAAGTGGCAGACACCAACCACTTTCGTGGATTTCACCAACCCGTCACATCAGGATGTCCCCGGGCCTCCCCGAGCCTCGGTCTTTCAAACCGAAAGCACCCGCAAGCCGGAGATCATCTGAAAGTGGCGTGTGTTGAGCGTGGCTAGCGCGTACCCTTGCTCCATCGCCGAAGCACCGATCAGCAAGTCATCGGCGGGGAGCGTCTAATTCCTTCCTCGACATCCTTCCCAAATCCCTCGTCCAACCTCACCTTCGAGGCGCTGGCCCTAGCCGAAGCAATGCATTCAGAGATGCGGCGTCCCGACCGCTTCGGCGTTGTGATCGTCGCCACGGGACGATGGTCACGCTCCACAATCACCTCCAGGCCTTCCTCGACCTTCGCCAGAACGGCGTAGGGATCGCGGGCGAGATCGGCGTCACTGATGTGTAGCGTCCCCATATTCACGATGATACTTCTTTGCGGGGGTGGTGGGCCCGACAGAACTCGGGTCTGTGACCTCTACCGGGCGGCAAGCGACAGGGACATCCTGCTGCGACGGGTTGACGAAATCTTCGAGAGTGGCTGACGGCTCTGACGTGGTCGCTGGTTTTGCATTTCCGGCCGCCTGTCTGCCCTGACCCTTTTCTCTCATGCCCGCGACACTTGCGCCGCAGGCGCCACGGATTGCCAGCCCAGGATCGCGCCACCCGGCTATCCTGGGTGACCGGTCCGTCTGCCGAGAACCCGGTGCGGGTTCCGGACCCCCTGCTCAACCCCAAACACAGCACTCCTCAAACACCACTCGAAACTGGCCAAGGTGGCAGTGTCCCTTTTGTCCCGAGCCGCCCTTGAACGATGAACTTCTTCCTTCAACGCACAACGGGCCACGGAGCACGGACCACGGGCTTGATCGGTCCCCGGTATCCGGTCCCCGGCCCCCGTCCTCGCAACCGGCCACCGCCCTCAACAGACGAGGGTTCTTCCTCCAACGGACCACTGGCCACGGAACACGGACCACGGGCTTGATCGGTATCCGGCCCCCGGTCCCCGTCCCGATCGTTCCAACCCATTGCCAAACACTCCTTCCCCGAGGTTAGGCAATAATGGTCTTACGCATGACCGTCGGCCATATCGATATCGCGCAAGACCGTCTGAGGGAGTTTTGCCTTCGCAATGGCGTCCGGAAGCTCGCCGTCTTCGGATCTGTGCTAACGGACCGCTTCTCAGACACCAGCGACGTTGACCTCCTGGTGGAGTTCGACCCGGGTGAACGAGTCGGCTACCTGCGCATGGCGGCGATGGAGCGCGAGCTATCCGCGATCTTCGGCGGCCGCAAGGTCGACCTCCGGACACCCAGCGAGCTCAGTCGCTACTTCCGCGATGAGGTGCTGCGAACTGCGGTGGTCCAGTATGCCGCCGAATGATCGTACCCGGCTGCTCCACATGCTGGACGCGGCACGCGAAGCAGTAACGTTTGCATCTGGTCGCACCGCAGACGAGTTGGCGCGCGACCGGCAGCTCAGTCTGGCGTTGGTGAAGTGTATCGAAATCATCGGTGAGGCGGCATCCAAAATCAGCTCGGATACCCGGTCCCACTATCAAGAGATTCCATGGGCGGACATCGTTGGGATGCGAAACCGGTTGATCCATGCTTATTTCGACATTGACGTCGAACGGGTGAGCGACACAATCACAACCGACCTCCCCCCGCTCATTGCACGCCTTGAAGCGATCCTTGGCTCGCCCGACGTCTGAGACGACGCGTTGATCGGGTTGGTTGGCCCGACAGAACTCGGGTCTGTGATCTCTACCGGGCGGCAGGCGACAGGGACATCCTGCTGCAACGGGCTGGCAAAATCTGCGAATGTGGCAAACAGCTCTGACGTGGTCGCTGGTTTTGCATATCCGGCCACCTGTCTGCCCTGCCCCTTTTCTCTCACGCCCACGACACTTGCGCCGCAGGCGCCACGGATTGCCAGCCCAGGATTGCGCCACCCGGCCATCCTGGGTGACCGGTCCGTCTGCCGAGAACCCGGTGCGGGTTCCGGACCCCCTGCTCAACCCCAAACACAGCGCTCCTCAAACACCACTCGAAACTGGCCAAGGTGGCAGTGTCCCTTTCGTCCCGAGCCGCCCGTCGGTCCCCGGCCCCCGTCCTCGCAACCGGCCACCGCCCTCGCCCGAACCAACGCCGAAAAGCCGTCCGCTATTTCAAAAGCGTTGAAATAAGCTCTGTGTTTACTGTTAATTACAGAAGCACCCCTGCGTGGCGGATCAGGAGCCTGTCGGAAAGAATCTCATTAAGACCAAGAATCAACAACTCACCGACGTGCGGTTGTCTGTAAGTCATTGATAATAGGTTCGGGAAAATCTATCTCCGACAGGCTCCGTGACTGTCCCGATTTGTGATCGGTCCCCGGTATCCGGTCCCCGTCTTCGCACAACCGGCCACCACCCTCGCCCGAAGCACCGCCGCAAGGCCGTCCACTATTCCAAAAGCGTGGAAATAAGTTCCGTGCTTACTGTTAATTACAGAAGCACCCCTGCGGGCCAGGTCTGATGGCCGTCCCCTGCTCCCCCGGCACCATCTGCCGGCAGGCCAAATTGTTCGGAGCAGAGCTGTCTTGGGTGGTCTGCACCACGAGTACCGGTTGGAAAAGCTGGCGGCATGAGGCTCGGATGGAATTATTGCTTAAGACAACCGCCGAGGTTTCAAAGCGGTAACATCGAAGGGTACTTTGCGTTGCGCTAGAGCCGCGTAGCGTGGAGGCCTTCGGTCAGCCATGTAAAGGCTAGTCTGGAAGGGACTGAATTGCCATGAACTCTTCACAAGCTTCGACCAGCCGTCGTGAATTCATCAAAACCAGCGGTAAATCGGCTGTATTTTCGGCTTTGGCCAATGTTGCGATTCCCCCCGTCCACGCAGCGGGCAGCGATCTGATCCAGGTAGCGCTCGTCGGCTGTGGCGGGCGCGGCGGAGGCGCAGCCGCGAACGCACTATCCGTCAAGCGTGGCCCCGTCAAGCTCGTCGCTATGGCGGACCTCTTCCCGGAACGTCTTGCGGGCGACCTGAATAAGTTACAGCAGCAATTCCCGAGTCAGGTCGACGTACCGCCAGACCACCAGTTTCTCGGCTTCGACGCCTATCAGAAGGCGATGGATTGTCTGAGGCCGGGCGATGTCGCTATTTTCGCAACGCCCCCGGCGTTTCGCTGGGTGCACTTCACCTACGCTATCCAGAAGGGCTTGAATGTCTTCATGGAAAAACCGCTCACGGCCGACGGCCCAACGAGCAAGCGCATGTTCGCGCTCGCCCAGGACGCCTCAGCCAAGAACCTCAAGGTGGGGGTAGGGCTCATGTCGCGTCACAGCCGGGCGCTCCAGGAACTGGCTGGCCGCGTCCATAACGGGGAGATCGGCGAGATCGTTCTGCAGCGTGGTTACCGCATGCATGGCCCGGGCGGATATTTCCTCTCGCCGCCGAAACCGCCTGGGATCACTGACCTGCTCTACCAGGTAAAGCGCTTCCACAGCTTCATCTGGGCAAGCGGAGGCTGCTACAACGACTTTTATATCCACATTATCGATCATCTGGCATGGATGAAGAACCAATGGCCGGTAAAGGCGCAGGCCTTGGGCGGCCGGCACTACAAGGTCGGTCCCGAAGGAGTTGCCTACGTGGATCAGAATTTTGACGTCTATTCGGTGGAATACACCTATTCGGATGGCACCAAGTTCTTCTTTGACGGGCGCTGCATGAACGGATGCGAGGAGATCTACACGAGTTGCGTGCAGGGGACCAAGGGTATGGGGATCGTTTCCAACAGGGGCGATTGCGGGCTGCCATCAAGCCTGTACAAGAGCCAGACGGCGACCCCTGCAGACCTGATTTGGGAATCCAAGGTGAGCCCGGACGAGAAGGATCCCTATCAGAACGAGTGGAACGATTTGATGGACGCGATTCGAGACGACAAACCTTACAACGAGGTCAAACGCGGCGTGGAGGCGAGCCTGGTTTCGAGCATGGGCCGCATGGCCGCCAATACGGGACGGGAAATTACTTTTGACGAGATGCTCCAATGCGAGCACGATATGGCGCCGAACATAGAAAAGTTCACAATGGATTCCCCTGCCCCGCTCCTGGCGGACGCCAACGGCAGATATCCGGTGCCGCAGCCTGGGATCGTCACCACGAGGGAATACTGACAAGCCGTCCCGAGCTTACGCGCTTCGACCGTGTGCGGCCGCCCATTGAAGATCAGGATGTGCCCTGCGCTCGCGAGCGCATCTTGTCGTAGACGATGCTCGTCAGGACATGCACGTTCCTTCGGGAGAGAGAATCCTGCCCGGCCCGCCCTTAAAAGCCCGGGGCGAAAGTCCCACGGCCGCGCGACTTTCGCCCCCGGGCCGCTAGTGTTGCGATACACTTCTTGCTGAAGTTCAGACCGTGGCGCCGTTGGTCGGCGCGGTCCTGGAAGGAGGCAACCGCAAGTCATGACGAACCGCAATTCGGTGACGCGCCGGCACGTCCTGGGGGCGATGGGCGCCGGCGCCGCGCTCGCTGCAACCTTTGCAGCGCCGGCACGGGCCGCCGCCGGCAAAATGAAAATGAACCTCGTCTGCGGCAGCATCGGCGTAAAGGCCGATCAGACGGAAGCCATTGCGCTTGCCGCGAAGTACGGCTTCGACGCCGTCGAGCCGCAAACCGGCTACCTCGCGAATCTCTCCAGCGGCGATCTGAAGCGCCTGCTGGACGACATGAAGGCCAAGAACCTGGTCTTCGGCAACGGCGGTCTCAGCGTCGATTTCCGCCACGACAAAGGCGCGTTCCTGGCCGGCATGAAGCAGCTTCCCGCTTCCTCCGCCGCGCTGGAACGCGCCGGCGTAGACCGCGTCAGCACCTGGATCACCCCCACCAGCAACGATCTCACGTTTCTTGAAAACCTGAAGCTGCACGCCACCCGTCTGCGCGAGGTGGCGTCGGTGCTGGGCGATCACGGCCAGCGCCTCGGTCTCGAATACGTCGGACCGAAAACCTCGTGGACCACCGGCCGTTTCCCCTTCGTCCACAGCATGCGAGAAATGAAGGAATTGATTGCCGCCATCGGCCGAACCAACGTCGGCTTCGTGCTGGATAGCTGGCACTGGTACACGGCCGGAGAGACCCGCGACGATCTGCTTACACTTACCAACGCCGACGTCGTCTGCGGCGATCTGAATGACGCTCCCGCGGGAATTCCGGTGGACGAACAAAGGGATCTCAGCCGCGAGCTGCCAATGGCTACCGGCGTTATCGATATGAAGGGCTTTCTCACCGCGCTCGAGGAGATTGGATTCGACGGCCCCCTGCGCGCCGAACCGTTCAATAAGGCTCTGAACGCACTGCCCAAGGAAGAGGCCGTCGCTAAAACCGCCGAGGCGTTGAAGAAGGCCTTCGCGCTGCTCGGCTGACAACGGGATCGACTATTCAAAAGTTAGGAGAAGCAATGCGCATCCGTCTTGTTTTCGCCGCCTTACTCGTCGCGGCCGTTTCGCTTCCTGCCGCCGGCATTCCCAGCGGCTTTACGAAAATCTTCAATGGAGAAGACCTCACCGGGTGGCATATCAGCCAGGTGAACCACCACGGCAACACCCAGGCCTGGGTGGTGAAGGACGGCGTGCTCACAGGCACGCAGGATAAACCCGGCAACGGCGGCATTCTGCTGACCGACAAAAAGTACAGGAACTTTGAAGTCTACATGGAAACCAAGCCCGACTTCGGTTGCGACAGCGGGCTTTTCCTGCGCTCCAACGAGAAAGGCCAAGCCTACCAGGTAATGCTGGACTACCTGCAGGGCGGAAACGTCGGCGGCATCTACGGTGAGGCATTGGAAGGCGTCAAGGGCGTTCAGGCGGATTTCCAGAAGGTCTGGAAGAAGAACGACTGGAATTCCATCCGCGCCCGCATTGAAGGCGACGTTCCGCACATCCAGGTCTGGATCAACGGCGAAAAGGTGACGGACTGGACCGATACCGCAAACCACCTGGCGGATGGCGCAACCGACGGCATGATTGCCGTTCAGGTACACATGGGCAATCGCTGGGTGAAAGGCGGCTATCACCGCTTCCGCAACATCGCGGTGAAAGAGCTGTAAGTCGCGGCGAGGCCGGGGCGGACTCTCGCAACGCGGCGCGGAATCCGGGGACGGCCTGATTTCTAGGGGCTTCCGAGCCAGTTATGCCATCAGTTGGCGTTAGCGGGTCAAGGTCTCTCGAACCTCGATTTCTTTGGTGAAAGCATCAGTGTGACGGGTGGCAGTGTCCCTCTTGTCCCGAGCCGCCTGTCGGTCCCCGGTCCCCGGTATCCGGTCCCCTTCCCGACTGCCCTCTCGGACCGAATGCATCGAAGAACCTTCGTTTGGTTATAACCGTCCACCGTCCACAGTCGAGCGAACCACTTCCTTCAAGGCGACCACGGTCCACGGAACACGGTCCACGGACCTGTTCCAACCCATTCCCAAACACTTCTCCTCCAACGAATCAATCATTTACCGGCCCTCCTGGCACGAAGCCCTTGTCCTTGGGCGTTAGGCTCGAAGCAGGGAGGACCCCGATGCGCCTGGCCCAAAGAGCTAACGAAGAAATCTCAACCCCGTTTCCCCCTTTGGCCGCCCAATTCGCTTCGCCGGCATCGTGGCCGCTCGTGCCAATCGCCGGAACAAAGCCAAGTCAGCCCCCGGACCGTCCTGACAAAACGAACTCACCGCCAGCCGCGGCCTCCGTCGGCAAAACAAACCCAATATCGGACACCCCAGTGGCACGGACATTCGTGTCTGTGTGAGGTCCCACCGGCATTCGTGCCGGTGTCTCTTCGGAAAAAACGACGCCCAAAATCGGACAGCGGACGCGCCACCGGGAAATTGTTCTGAGAGGTTCAACAACGACGGAACCGAGAGCGTCAGGCGCCGCGTCCGCACACACCGGCCGCCCATGCAGAGGATGTTCCTGTGGTCGTCCTCCACGCCCTGGTGCGCGGAGAAGTGGTCGCCAATGAGGCCGGCGCGAACGCCGGGAACCTTGTTGACGCAGACCCCAGCGCCGACGCCGCTGACGCGGCGCTTTCGGCGACCAGTTCGGAATCGGCAAGTACTTTGATGGCCATAGAACCTCTCGCGGAAACTCTCCGGCGCAAGCGGGTTGGCCGGAGGGCCTACCCTGCTCATGCCGCCCTCTGGACATCCCGTGCGGACGCTATCACCGGGGCGTGCCAGGCGCCGGGCGGCACAATCGATTGGCTCGCTTCCGGCGGACCCCAGCTTCCCGGCTCATATTCGTAGACGGGAGTATCCGCATGCAGCACCGGGTCAACGATGCGCCAGGCCTCTTCCACGTAATCCTCGCGTGCGAACAGGGCGGTGTCGCCGGCGATGGCGTCGCCGAGCACGCGTTCGTATGCGTCCATTTCGTTCGCCTCGGGATGATGGTTGGCAACCATCTCGATTGGCTTGCCGGCGCTCACCTTGTCCGGAGTCAACACCATCATTCCCAACGCGATCTCTATGTCCGGGCTGATTCGCAGACGGATGTGATTCTGTTTCAACGAATCCGCATGGTAAATGTCCGGCGGACGACGCAGCCGTACCAGAATCTCGGTGCACGTGACCGGCATCAGCTTTCCCGCGCGGATGTAGAACGGAACGCCCTGCCAACGCCACGAGTTCACTTCGAGCTTCAGCGCGGCGAAGGTTTCCGTGCGCGATCCGGCGGCCACGCCACCCTCGTCCCGGTAGCCGCGAAACTGGCCGCGAACGATGCTTCTCTTGTCGATGGGGGCGATGGCTTTGAGGACTTTCACCTTTTCGTCGCGGACAGATTCGCTATCGGTTCTAACCGGCGGCTCCATGGCCAGGTTGCTGAGAATTTGGAAAATGTGGTTCTGGATCACGTCACGGACAGCCCCGGTGCGATCGTAAAAAGCAGCTCTGCCTTGCACGCCGAAATTCTCCGCCATGGTGATCTGCACGCTTTCCACGTTGGCCCGATTCCACAGTGGATCCAGAAAAATGTTGGCAAAGCGGAAGTACAGCAGGTTGCGCACGGGCTGTTTCCCCAGGTAGTGGTCGATGCGGAAGACATCGGACTCTGGAAAACTCTTGAGCAGGATGCGGTTCAGGCCTCGCGCGGAGGCAAGGTCGGTGCCGAAGGGCTTCTCGACGATGACGCGCGCGCCCTTGGAGCGACCTATACAGGCGAGCTGCCCGGTGACCAGTGCGAAAAGCGCCGGCGGGATGGCGAGATAGAATGCCGGCCGTTCCGCGGAACCGAGTTCCTTGTGGAGTGCCTGAAACGTGGACGCTTCATGATAATCGCCATCCACATAGCGCAGCAGGCGGCACATGCGATCGAAAGCCTCGCGATCGAGACCTCCGTGCTTTTCAACGCTTTCGCGGGCGCGGGCGCGAAGCTGATCGACGTTCCACCCACTTTTGGCGACACCCACGATGGGGATGTTCAGGTTGCCGCGCCTGGCCATCGCCTGGAGCGCCGGAAAGATTTTTTTGTAGGCCAGGTCGCCCGTGGCGCCGAAGAAGACAAGTGCGTCGGAGTGAGAGGCAGTCATTGGTTGATGGTCCTTTCAAGTGGCGTCTTTCAGGGCGGTCTTCTCCAGGTGGCCGCCGAACTGGAAACGCATCGCGGAAAGCAGCTTGTCCTGGAAGTCCGCTTCGCCGCGCGAAGTGAATCGCTGGCAGAGCGCCGCGGTAAGAACCGGCGCCGGCACAGCTTCGTAAATCGCCGCCTTGATGGTCCAGCGCCCTTCGCCGGAATCGGAGACGCGGCCGGCGAGCGTTGTCAAAGCGGGATCCTCGACGAGGGGGGGCGCGGTAAGGTCGAGTAACCAGGAAGCGATCACGCTGCCTCGGCGCCACACCTCGGCAATGTCGCGGAGGTTGAGGTCGTACTGGTAGTGCTCCGGGTACGCCAGGGGCGTCGTTTCCGCGTCGATGGTTCCGATCTCGTTGCCGACATTGGCGTCGCGCAGGACTCCGAGACCTTCGGCGTACGCGGCCATTACGCCGTATTCGATGCCGTTGTGAACCATTTTCACGAAGTGACCAGCGCCATTGTCGCCACAGTGCAGATAGCCCAACTCCGCTGTGCCGCCTTTCGCGCCATCCTCGGCGAGATCATCCATCGCTTTTTGTGAACGGTCAAGGACCACGCACTCGTGGCCGCCCCGCATGAGCCACCGCGCCGTGTTGGCGCCCATTCTCCCCAGTCCGACGATTCCGATTTGCATAGATTCGTTCCCTTCCCGGGCGAAGGCGATTCATCGCCTCCTGCGCGCGTGCCTGCCAGATGCGAGACGCTCGGGTTCCGCAGTGCGGTCAGCGCACCGGGCAAGGCTTCACCCCCCAGATGCCGGATGCATATTCCGCGATGGTGCGGTCGCTCGAAAACTTGCCCGAGCCGGCAACGTTCAAAATCGCCTTTCGCGCCCAGGCGCGCGGATCGCGGTACAGTTCACCTAATCGCTGCTGCGCCTGGATGTAAGAGGTCAGATCCGCCAGATGCATGTAGTAGTCTCCGTGCGTAAGCAGCGCGGCACGCAAGGGTTCGAAGGCGCCAGGCTCATTACGGCTGAAGTGGTCCGAGAAGATCAGGTCGAGCGCGGCACGAGTCTCCGGCTCGTTCTCGTAGTGCCAGTGCGGGTTGTACCAGCCGCGACTGTCCGCAACCTGGTCCGCGGTGAGGCCGAAGAGGAAGAAATTGTCTTCGCCGGCCTCTTCCGCCATCTCGATGGTCGCTCCGTCGCGCGTTCCTACGGTCAGCGCGCCGTTCATCATGAATTTCATGTTGCTGGTGCCGCTGGCTTCGAAGCCGGCCGTGGAGATTTGGTTGGAAACATCACTCGCTGGGATGAGCCGCTCCGCGAGAGTGACGTCGTATTCTGGCAGGAACAGGACCTTGATACGATCCCGCATCGAGGGATCGCCATCGATCGTGCCGGCCAGGTTGTTGATGAACTTGATGATCAGTTTTGCCAGATGATACGCGGGCGCTGCTTTTCCGGCGAAGAAGAACGTCCGCGGATGCATTTCGAGCCCGGGGTTCTCCCGCAGCCGGTTGTACAGCACCACGATGCGCAACGCGTTCAGGAGCTGGCGTTTATACTCGTGAATGCGCTTGATCTGGCAGTCGAAAATGCTGTCGGGATCGACTACTTCGCCGGAGCTGGATCGCAGCCAACTGGCGAACTGCCGTTTGGCGCTCCGCTTCGCCTCGAGGAACGAGTCGGAGAAGGCGGCATCGGCGGCAAAGGGCTCCAGCTTGCGCAACTGGCTGAGGTCTCTGACCCAGCCATCGCCGATGACTCCCGTAATCGTGCGCGCCAACGCCGGATTCGACAGATGAAGCCAGCGGCGCGGCGTGACGCCGTTTGTTTTGTTATTGAATCGCTCGGGGAAGATCTCCGCGAGGTCCTTGACGGTCATGCTGCGGAGCAGTTCCGAGTGGATGGCAGCGACTCCGTTCGTGCTGTGCGAGCCGACGATCGCCAGGTTTGCCATCCGTATCCTGCGTTGCGGTGCTTCCTCCACCAGGCTCACGCGCTCAATGCGGCCCTCGTCTCCGGGAAACCGGGCGCGGACGGATTCGAGCAGGCGGCGGTTTATCTCCAGGATGATCTCGAGATGGCGCGGCAGGAACGTCCCGAACCAGTCCAGCGGCCACTTCTCGAGCGCCTCGGGAAGCAGCGTGTGGTTCGTGTACGCCAGTGTCCCTTGCGTCAAATCCCAGGCTTCATCCCAACCAAGACGCACATCGTCGAGCAGGATGCGCATCAACTCGGGCACCGACATACTCGGGTGCGTGTCGTTGAGCTGGATGGCTACCTGCTTCGGTAGAGCTTGCCAATCGGAGTTGCTTCGACGGAAACGTCGCACGATATCGGCGAGCGAGCAAGCCACCAGAAAGTATTCCTGAACGAACCGCAGCCCCTGGCCCATGCTTGTGGAGTCGTCCGGGTACAACACTCGCGTGAGCGACTCCGCTTCCAGAGTCTCCGCGACGGCGCCTACGAAGTCGCCGTGGCTGAATGCCTGAAAGTCAAAATAGTCAGGCGCGGCCGCTTCCCAAAGACGGAGCGTATTGATCGTCTTTCCGCCATAGCCCACAATGGGACGATCGTACGGAATGCCGATCAGGCTCGATGGCCTGCCGGTGACGGCCCGTAGCCCACCGGCGCGCGTTTCGAACGAAACGTTCAGCTTGACCTCGACCTGTTCCTGGGGCCGGGCCACTTCCCAAGGATCCTGGCGGCGAAGCCAGTTATCCGGCTTTTCCTGCTGCCAGCCGTCTTTGAAAGACTGTTTGAATAATCCGTAGTGATATCGGAGGCCGTAGCCCATGGCCGGAAGTTGCATCGTAGCCATGGAATCGAGGAAGCAGGCTGCCAACCGCCCCAAACCGCCATTTCCGAGCGCGGCGTCCGGTTCCTCCTCCAGCAAAGCGGTCCAGTCGAGGCTATGGTGCTCCACAGCCTTTCGAGCGGCCGGATCGAGACACAGATTCGCAACATTGTTGGCCAGAGAACGGCCGATGAGAAACTCCATCGAAAGGTAGTAGATACGCTTCGGATGCAAGCGGTCATATGTACTCTCAGTCGATACCCACCGTTGCGAAAGGATATCCCTCACGGCGCGGGCAAACGCTTCGAAACGATCGCGAGCGTCGGCTGCGGTGCTCTCGATGACGTTGTCGTAAAGCAGGTGGCGTTCGAATAGTCCGGCATCTGACCCGAAGAGATGTGCAGGACCGTATTTATATAGGTCCAGAGACGCCGGACGTTGCGTTGATGCCATAGTTTCAATGACCCTGTCAGTTTTCACTTGGATTCCTCCAGGCATTCCGCGCCTGCGTGGCGCGTGTCGTTCCATAGACCGATGGCCGGTTCCGACCGGCTGCGTTCATATGTCAGGGCGCTCACGCTCGCGGTACTTAGCAGAAAATATCGGGCGTCCCGCGGTTTTAATCCGAGCCAGCGCGCAGCCGGAACTCGAAGGAAGTGCCCGCTGGAAAATAGCAACACGGCACCGCCAATGGACATCACCCGTTCGACGACGCGGTCCGCGCGCGCCGCGATCTGATCGAAAGACTCTCCGCCCGGGAATCCATCGCGGAACATTTCCCAGTCCGGACGCCTGGCGCGAATGTCCTCGGTGCGAAGCCCTTCATATTCGCCGTAGTTCCATGGAAGACAAACTGCTTGATGTTCTTTCAACGACTTTTCCCTTCTTGTCTGAACCCTTCGCCTCTGAGGAGCGCCTCCGAGGTGGATTTGTTGCATCGGCTGGCTAATCGCCGGCCTGCGGCGGATCAGTAGGAATCACGCCTACACGCGCGAGATCGTCTTCATCGGAATGGCCCTTCAGATCGAGTTGTAGTCCATGGTCGCTGAGGTCGAGCGCCCGTGAGTTCTTCCAGTCATCGCTCACGATGCCCGATAGCCGCTCCACGATGCCGCTGTCCTTCACCCGGATCGCCAGTTCTCTCCTTTTATCGAAGCTGCCGGGCGTCAGATTGATCGACCCGAGGATGGCGCGCGAGCGGTCCGCCAACAATAACTTCGCGTGCAGCCTCAGATGCCGGATCTTGCGAATTCCGATACCCACATCCTTCATGATTCTCAGGTCGCCTATTCCCTCCACCAGTTTTTCGGAGTGCAGTGAATGCGAGGGCCTCGTCATCACGTGAACTTTGACTCGGCGAAGTCTCGCCTGCACGAGGTGCTCCACAATGATCGCGTCCTGGTATCGCTCGTTCTGAAGATACAGGGAATGCTTCGCACTATCGATGAACTCGGCAATCTGTGCACGCCCTTTACCCGGGGACCAGATCAGGTTGGAGGACCTTGGCGGCTCGAACGGCCGGCGGCTCCAATCGGCCTCGAAGCATTCGATAATCTCGCCCACTTCCGCTGCGTCCCTGGTGACAATGGCGTAATCGCGAGTCTTCACGAAGTTATCCGTTTCCCAGTTCGCCGATCCGATCAGCGCAGTCGTATCGTCGCAGACCATCGATTTCTCATGCGTAACATCGAACGCCGGGTTGCTGTCCAGCACGTCGATTCCGGCTTCGCGCAGCACGTGACGCGATCCGGTATTTTGAATCTCGCCACTACGGCGCGCCGGATTGAGCATGATGCGAGCCTTCACGCCGCGGCCGTGAGAGCCGATCAGGGCCCTGAGGATTCGCGAGTCCGAGAGCGCGAACATTTTGATCCGCAGGGATTGTCTGGCCTCGTGGATAAGCTTCAGCAGGGGTTCCGCCGAATCGTCGGGCAAAACGATGAGTGACCGCGACACAATGCCTCCTTCCCTACCCCAGGGCCTCGGCGTTTCGGGCCTGCTGTTCCTGGAGCAGCCGGGCATACACGCCACCCGTTTCCAGCAGATGTTCCGGGCTCCCGTCCTCGGCGACCAGCCCATCCTCGAGCGCGATAACCTTGTCTGCGCGGCGGAGCGTGTTGAGCCTGTGAGCGATCATGATCACCGTTCGCCCATGCATCAGCCGCTCCAACGCTTCCATCACACGCTCTTCGGCTTCCTGGTCCAACGAGGCGGTAGGCTCGTCGAGAATCAGCACCGGGCTGTTTCGAATGATGGCCCGCGCAATTCCTAAGCGCTGCCGTTGTCCGCCTGACAGGGTCAGCCCTCGTTCGCCGATCATCGTCCCGTATCCGTGCGGCATCCGTTCGATGAACTCGTGGGCGTTGGCGAGCCGCGCAGCTGTCATAAGTTCTTCGACGGTGGCGTCGGGCCGGCCATAGGCGATGTTCTCCTGCACCGTGCCGCGAAACAACACCGTGTCCTGCAGGACGAACGCAAACTCCTCGCGGAGCGCGTGCAGTTGGTAGTCGCGGACATCCACGCCGTCGATCAGCACGCGCCCGTCAGTCACGTCGTAAAATCGTGGAATCAGGCTGGCTATCGTAGACTTGCCGCTGCCGGTCGGACCGACGATGCCGACAAACTCTCCCTGCTTGACCTGGAAGCTCACGTCGCGCAGCACGGGGACATTGGCCTCATAGCCGAATGCTACTCGATCGAAGATGATTTCTCCGCGCAGACTGTCCGGCACGCGGGCACGGGGCCGCTCCTCAAGGATGTCGTCGGTTTCAAGCAGCGCCCGAATCCGATCCGTGGCCACGGAGGTTTGCGCAATCGAGTTGGTCATTTTCGCGAGGTCCTGCACCGGCTTGAAGAAGCGGCCCAAATACGTCAGAAAGACGATCAGCCCTCCTGCGGTCATCGTGCCCACCGTCACCAGGCTGGCTCCGCGCCACAGTACGAACGCGGTGCAGAAGGCAACCGGAAGGGCCACGGCAGGCGCGAGTGAAGACTTGATCCTGCGCGCTCGTAGCGCCGATTGAACGGCCTCCCGGCTCACCTTGCCGAGCCGCGCCTCCTCCAGTTCCTGCGTGCCGAACGCTTCGATCACGCGTTGCGACTGCAGGCCATACATCTCGACCGCGACGATTTCCGCCTGGTCGAGTCTGACTTCCTTAGTGGCCTGCTTCACCGCCCTCTTGAAGCGGTAGACGAGCAGCAACAGCAGCGGAGCAACTACAGCCGTAATCAGGGTAAAGTCCCAGTTCAGCCAAGCCATCAGCGCAAACATACCCGCCACCGACAACACATCGATCACAATCACGAGAATCCCGGACGAGGCGAAGTCCTGAACGGTCTCGATGTCCGTGGTCAGAGTACTTAGGGAGGCGCTGACCTGGTGCTTGTCGTAGTACGAGAGTGACAGGCGCTGCAGATGGTGGTAAGTTCGCATGCGCACGTCGTGTGCGACGTTCTGGGACACACTTTCACTCCAGTACGCGTCGAGATACGACGCCGCGGCGCCGATCGCGGCAATTACTACGGTGAGGATTCCAGCCCACAGGGCAATCCGCCCCGCCGCGGCGCCTGGCACAAATCTGGTCGCCCAAAGCGGGAGCCGGCGCGAGTCAACCACGTTGTCGAGCACCACCTTGACCGGCCACGGCGCTGCCAGGCTCATCGCGGTCTCCACCGCCATCGCGAAGAAAACCGCGGCCAGTTGTAGCCGGTACGGCCGGAAAAGAGAGTGGATGAGGCGGATCACGTCAGTCTCTCCTTCGCCCGGCGGCTACGGTCGCGGGTGCGGCCGAATTGGCCAGGCGCTGCAGTTGGGCGATCCTCTCGCGGATGGCGCGCGTGTAGGTAACGATCTCCGCCTCCGTGGCGCCGCTTGCCCGCAATCCCGCCCGCAGTTCCGCATCGCTGACGCGCGAGAGGTATTTCATCAGCCACCGAACGTCGGCCACCGGGATACCCGACCTGATATCCTGACCATGCTTGCCCCGGTAGCCCCACTCGATCCGGCCGTCCGATGTGAGTCGCGCGAAGTTCTTCGTTTGCGCCTGGTAGCCCTCCGGATCCCATTTGTCGCGCTTGAAAAAGCCGCCGGATTTCCCCATGGTGGCTCCCCAATCGTCGAATGCGTAATAACGCTGGCTGGCGGTCGGCCCAGGCTTAGAGTAGATGGAGGTGTTGCTGCCTTTCCCGTCCCGCGAATCCTTGGCATCCCAGTTGGAGGTCAGCATCATCAGAATCTTGAGACCGTTCAACTGCGGTGTTCGAACAAACGGATTCTCGGTCCACGACCATTCCTCTCCATCCACCGGAGCCAGCATTTTGTGATCGTGAAGTTTAAACCTCGCGAAGCGGAACGAGCCGTCCCGGGCGACGAATGCCTTCGCTCTCTTCAGGTCATGAACGCCGGTAATCGTGCCGCTCGCCACGTAGTAAGTGGGTTGGGTCAGATAACCGAGTGCGTGCAGCAGGCGAGAAGCGAAAACATCACCGTGATTCTCGCCGCCGAATTTGACGATCCATTGATCGCCCTTAGCGTCGCGCACCCGGATCTTGGGGTTTGTACCGTGGAAATCTTCATCCACAAACTCGTATGGCGGCCTGGGGGCCTTGGCTTCACCTCCGGCCCCCCAAATCCAGTCGTTTATTGTGATGCTGGACGGCTTTTGCCAGAGAACGGCCTGGCCAGCACCGATGCATGGCAGCGCGGCTAACGTGAAAGCAAAGCTTGCAAGATGACACGCGCGCATTAGAATTGCCTTCCCAGCCGGCTCGGGCAGAATTCCTTGAATACGTTCCACCCCATGTCCGCCGCCATGGTTATTCCGAAAGTCACAGCCGCGTTGCCCGGCGAGTCTTCACTGGGCGGCTGCCAGGCTCGCGAGATGAAGGACGATCCCAGAGCGGCACCGAACCGAGAATACGCAAAGTGCTCCTGCCCCTCGTCATTGCGCGTCACGAACACCGAACCCACGGCATGCTCCGTGCGCTTCCAAAAGCCCGTGTCGGTCGATGGGAAGTAACGATTGTCTTCGTGCAGCACCGCGGCGGCGCCCGATTCCAGCGTCTCGCGGAGGACGTGTCTGGCCAGCGAATTTCCGAAACGCTCGCCGAACGCTTCGCTGCCCTGTTTCCACTCTTTCGGTGTGTCGTTCCACTGACTGATGCCGGCGCCGGCGGCCGCCCGCACAATCGCTTCCGGTCCGTACGCGCTGATGAGATAGCGCCGCCAGCGTTCACTCGCGGTAAGAGGCTCGTAGGTGGCGGCGTTCGTCAGGGCATCCGTGCCGACCACGCCGGTTTTGGCAACCGCGCCCGCGCGGCCAGCGTCCGGGCCGGTGTAGTTGCTGATCGCTTGGGCCGGTGCGGCAATTTGCCACCACATGAGCCCGAATACAGCAAAGCTCAAACTTCTCATTGGTTTCACCTCCCCGTCCGCTCGCTAGCGATGCGGACACCAATCGAGGGGCAATTCGCGGGCCATGCGCGAGACGGACCGGGTGAAGCGCAACTTGTTGTGATGCAATGCGATGTTTTTTCCGCCGGTGTCGGGACCGCTGTCGAAACTCATCGCGATCGACGTCAGCGAGTCTAATAGTCGACATTTCCGCGCTTGGGCTTTCGAATGGCAGCATCCGATCGAGCGAAATTGAAAGGAGAATCTGTGACGGGTGGGGTTGAAAGCGCCTTTGAAAGGGCACTGACCACGACGGCCCTTGTTGGCTTCGAGGTGGGTTACATCCAAATAACATCGGCTGCATGCTCACGGTGCGCGTTCATGCGCACCGCCAAGAAGTTCGATTCCCGTATCTCGATCCTCTTCGCGGTACCGATCTTGTCTGCGGCTGTCGTCCTGGGACCTGAAGCATCCTCCGCCGACGCTCGGCTTTTCGGGTGACGCGAGATCATCATTCCGCGCAGATCGCCTTGCCAAGGGGATTGAGGCCGGCAGACACAGGCCAACCCGGCACGTTTGCAGCAATCGCTCGCAGCACTTCAGCCACAAGAGGGAGCACTAAGTCGAACTGAAGAATGACCGCATTTCGACGCTGTCCAAATGCCGTCAGGACCGTCACCCTTGGCGCGTGAATGGGCCGTGGAGGCACTCGACTTATCAATGACATCACTAGCATTTCGATCTGGCCCGACAGTTGCTCTATGTGCTATTGACCGACCGATCCGAAAGCCGGCGCGGTGCTCGGTAGAGCAATAAGCCATGCAAGGGGAATGATGAAATGCCTGTCTTGCCGAAGAGTCGCACATCGCTAGCGGGCGCCAGCCCGCGATCGCACCTTCTGTGGATTCTGCCCTTATTGGCAGTCCTGACCATCGCCGCCGGCTGCGGTCGCACGAGCGGAGCCGTAGCCGCTTCGCCGCTCCAGGTCGGAGTCGCGGACGTCGAGCAGCGCGATGTCCCCTTATATAAGGAGTGGATCGGCACTCTCGACGGCTCGGTAAACGCTGATATCAAAGCCGAGGTCTCGGGCTACCTCATCAGGCAGGCGTATACCGAGGGCACCTTCGTCAGACGAGGTCAGCTCCTGTTTCAGATCGATCCCCGTCCGTTCCAGGCCGCGCTTGATCAGGCGCAAGGACATCTGGCGCAGTCGAAGGGCCAGTTGGAGGTGGATCGGGCGCAACTGGATCGGGCCGAAGCCGGCGTGGCGGTCGCGGAGGCCAACCAGCACCGCGTCCAGCTCGATGTCGATCGCTACACTCCACTGGCGAAGGCCCAAGCCATCACTCAGCAGGACCTGGACGACGCCACACAGAACAACATGGCCGCGAAAGCGCAACTGCAGGAGGCCAAGGCTCAGGTCGCCACAAGCCAAGCCCAGATCACGGCTGCCCTCGCAGCGGTCGAGGCCGACAATGCCGCCGTGGAGACCGCGCGCATCAATCTGGGATTCACGCGCCTCACTTCACCCATCGATGGCATTCCCGGAATCGCCCAATTGCAGGTGGGTGCGCTGGTGAGTCCGGCAAGTGGCGCGATCACCACGGTATCGACGGTCAATCCGATCAAAGTCTACTTCACAGTGAGCGAGCAAGAGTACATCGAGTATACCCGCCGATTTCCTACTGCCGAGGAGCGCGCGGCCAATCACCGGCATCTCGAACTCGAATTGATTCTCGCGGATGGAAGTACTTACCCTCACAAAGGTAAGGTCGACTTTGCCGACCGCGAGGTGAACGTTCGCACCGGCGCCATCCGGATAGCCGGCTTATTCCCGAACCCCGACAATATCCTGCGGCCCGGTGAGTATGGAAAGATCCGCACCGCGCTCGAGGTGCAGAAGGGCGCTCTTCTGGTTCCGCAGGAGGCGGTCTTCGATCTCCAAGGCACTCACGAATTAGCCGTCGTGGATAGCGCCAACAAGGTCACGATTCGCCCGGTGACGCTCGGCGACACGGTCGGCCACCAATGGATCGTTCAGGACGGCGTCAAGCCGGGCGAGCGCGTCATCGTCGAGGGCCTACAAAAGGTTCGGAGCGGGATGGTCGTCGAGCCCACACCCTACCAGGCGAGGTAATCGTTATGTCCAAATTCTTCATCAACCGCCCCATCGTGGCCATGGTCATCGCGATCCTCACTGTGATCGTTGGCGTGGTCGCGATCGAGGGCCTTCCGGTGGCGGAGTTTCCTCAAATCGCTCCGCCCGATATCCAGATCACCGCGACTTACGTGGGCGCCGACGCCCAGACCATCGAGCAATCCGTGGCCACGCCCATCGAACAGCAGATGAGCGGCGTCGACAACATGAACTACATGTACTCGCTCAACGCCACCGCCAACGGACAGATGCGGATGTTTGTCGATTTCGACGGCGCTACCGATCCGAACACCGACCTTATTCTGGCGCAAAGCCGCGAGACCCAGGCTGCGTCGCAATTGCCCGCGGACGTCACCAAGTTTGGCGTTACGGTTCAGAAATCGGTGCTGGCGCCTCTCATGCTCGTGGCACTGTACTCGCCCCACGGCACGCGCGATGCGAATTTCCTCGCGAATTACGGATATATCAATTTGGACGATCCATTGACCCGCGTAAAGGGCGTCGGCACGGTTCAGATTTTCGGTTCCGGACAGTACGCCATGCGCATTTGGGTGAAACCCGATCGATTAGCAAGTCTCGGGGTAACAGTTCCAGAAATCGTCTCCGCCATCCGGGCCCAGAACACGGTCAACCCTGCGGGGCAGGTGGGAAGCGAACCCATCCCCGCGGGACAGCCGTTCACCTATACGGTCCGCGCCCAGGGCCGCCTGGCATCTCCCAAACAGTTTGCAGACATCGTCATCCGCGAAACCCCGAAAACCGGCATTGTCCGCCTGGGGGACGTTGCCAGAGTGGAGTTGGGAACGCAGGACTACAGCATCGCCGGACAGCTTAATGGCAAGCCCAGTGCGATTATAGCCATCTACCAACTGCCCGGCTCCAATGCCGTAGCAACCGCCGCAGGCGTACGGAAGCTGTTCGCCCAGGCCAAACAACGTTTCCCCGACGACATCGACTACACCATTCCAATCGACACCACCCTTGCGGTCACCGAAGGTATGAAGGAGATCGTCGAGACGCTGTTGATTGCCATCCTCCTGGTGGTCGCGGTTGTCTATCTATTCTTACAGGGCTGGCGCGCTACTCTGATTCCGTTGCTCGCGGTCCCGGTGTCTCTGATCGGAACGTTCGTGTTCTTTCCGCTTTTCGGCTTCAGCATCAATACCCTGTCTCTGTTCGGCCTGGTGCTGGCGATCGGCCTGGTGGTAGACGACGCGATCGTGGTGGTGGAGGCCGTGGAGCGCCACATTGAAGCCGGACTGGACCCGAAGCAGGCCACGTTCAAAGCCATGGAGGAAATCTCGGGGCCTGTCATTGGGATCGCTCTTGTGCTCTCCGCAGTCTTCGTACCCACGGCCTTCATCCCCGGAATCACCGGCCGCCTGTATCAGCAATTCGCCGTAACCATCGCGATATCCGTGATCTTGTCGGCATTCAACGCGCTCTCGCTGAGCCCCGCCCTGGCATCGCTGCTGCTGAAGCCCAGAGTGCACAGCCGGGGACTGCTGTCGCGTTTCTTCGGCTGGTTCAACCGAACGTTCGATCGTGCCACCAACGGCTACGTCCGGCTCTCCGGCGTGCTGTTGCACAAGAGCGGATTCGCGCTTCTCCTTCTCGCCGGCTTCGCCGCGGTTGGCCTCTGGATCGGCGGCAAAATCCCCGGCAGCTTTGTTCCCGATGAGGACCAGGGTTACTTCTATCTGAACGTCCAGCTTCCCAACTCGAGCTCGCTCGAACGCACCGAAGAGGTGATGGCGAAAATCCAGAAAATTGCCGCCGGTATCCCGGGGGTCGAGAGCGTCACCGGCGTCTCCGGTTTCAGCCTCCTAAGCCTGGTGCGCACCAGTTACAACGGGTTCGCGTTCATCCGCATGAAAGACTGGGGCGACCGCAAAACACGCGCCCTGCAGTTCCAGTCGATCAAGGCCAAACTCAATCAGAAGCTGAACAGACTCCCCGATGCCATTGCCTTCGGCTTCTCGCCACCGGCCATTCCGGGTGTCGGCACCTCCGGCGGCTTTACCTTCATTCTCGAAGATCGCTCCGGCGGCTCAGTCCGCTTCCTCGCCGACAATGTCAACAAGTTCATGGCGGCGGCGCGCAAACGGCCGGAAATCGGCAGCCTGCGCACAACATTCCTACCCAGCGTGCCGCAGCAATTCCTGGCGGTGGACCGCGACAAGGTGATCAAGCAGGGCGTCGCCATCAGCGACGTCTACCGCACCGTCCAAGCCTTCATGGGCGGCCTGTTCGTCGACTACTTCAACCTCTTCGGACGGCAGTGGCAGGTCTACGTGGAAGCCGACGGCAAGTACCGTACGCGTCCGGAAAACGTCGGCCAGTTCTATGTCCGCAACTCCGACGGTGAGATGGTGCCGCTCTCCGCCCTCACTCACTTCAAATCAGGATACGGTCCGGAATTTACCATGCGGTTTAACGAATACCGGTCGGCGCAACTGAACGGCAGCGCGGCGCCCGGCTTCAGCAGCGGACAGGCGATGAAGGCACTGGAAGAGACTTTCGCGCAAACCATGCCCCGGCAGATGGGGTACGATTATTCCGGCATCTCCTTCCAGGAGAAGAAAGCGCAGGAAGGCGTCTCTTCAGGCGCCATCTTTGGATTCTCGCTGCTGTTTGTATTCCTGATCCTGGCTGGGCTTTACGAAAGCTGGACGCTGCCATTAAGCGTGCTCCTCAGCACACCGGTTGCGGTGTTCGGCGCCTTCGCTTTCCTCTGGTTGCGGCGGGTGTTCCTGATCCACACCGCTCCTGCCTACCTCGTGCAGATAGAGAACGACGTGTATTCCCAGATCGGCCTGGTGATGCTGATCGGCCTGGCCGCCAAGAACGCGATTCTAATCGTGGAATTCGCCAGGGACCAATTTGCGAAAGGCAGGCCGCTGGCGGAAGCGGCGCTGGAAGGCGCGCGGCTGCGGCTCCGGCCCATCCTCATGACGTCGTTCGCTTTCATCCTGGGATGCGTGCCGCTGTGGGCCGCCTCGGGTGCCGGAGCAGTCGCGCGCCAGATCATGGGCACTACCGTAATCGGCGGGATGGCCGCGGCAAGCGGCATCGGAATCTTCCTGGTGCCCGCCATTTTCTATGTCGTCGAAAAAGTCTCGGGGGTGGCGCGGCAACCACTTCCTGTCACCCCTCCCGAGCCCCTGCACGGAGAAGGAGACTGACGATGCGCGCGCGAAAATTCCTTGTGCTGCTGGCGCTGTTTTCGGCAGGATGCACGGTTGGCCCGAATTACAGGCGGCCGGCCATCGCGACACCGGCGACCTTCCGCGCGCCGCAGCCGCTCCCGACGGATCAAGCCACATCCCTCGCCGATCTCAAGTGGTTCCAGGTATTCAAAGACCCGCAATTGCAGGAACTGATCCGCACCGCGCTGGCCCGCAACTACGACCTGCGGGACGCCGTCGCACGAGTGGAAGCTGCCCAGGCAGCCCTTGGCATCACCCGCTCCGAGCAGTTCCCCAACGTCGCGGCGGGCGGCAGCGTGCAGTTCAATCGTCTCTCGCGCGACGGCGCCACGCCTATTCCGTCGGCCCTCCTGCCCAACCAGAACCGCACGTTCGGCACGGCTGTGCTGAAGTTGCTCTCGTTCGAAATCGACATCTGGGGAAGGCTTCGCCGCGCTACCCAAGCCGCGCGCGCCAACCTTTTGAGCGCCGAGGAAACCCGCAAGGCAGTCGTGACCACGTTGGTCAGCGACGTAGCCACGTCGTACCTGACCCTACGGGAACTCGATTACGAGCTGGAAATCTCGCGGCGGACCTTGCAGACCCGCGAAGAGTCGCTGGCCCTGGTCCGCGAGCGTCAAACGGGCGGCGTCTCCACCCAGCTCGATCTGCGTCAGGCCGAGCAGTTGGTCTACACGGCAGAGGAAACCATTCCGGCCATACAGCAGGAAATCGAGCAGCGGGAAAATCAAATCAGACTCCTGCTGGGAGAGAATCCCGGCGGAGTTTCCCGCGGCCAAGGCCTCACGGATCAGGATCTCCCTCCCGATGTCCCGCCTGGATTGCCGTCGGCCCTTCTGGAGCGCCGTCCCGACATCCGAGCCGCCGAGCAGGACCTGATCGCCGCCAATGCCGAAATCGGTGTGGCGCGAGCCGCTTACTTCCCGCAGATCAGCCTCAGCGGATTCCTGGGAGGCGCCAGCACACAGCTTTCCAGCCTGTTCAGCGGCCCCCACAGCGCCTGGAGCCTGGTGCCCCAGGTGACGCAGCCAATCTTTACGGCGGGCCGGATCAAGTCCGGCGTCCGCTTCGCGCAGGCCGAGCGCGACCACTATTTGGTGCAGTACGAAAAAGTGATCCAGACCGCGTTCACCGAGGTCTCCGACGCGCTGATCGCCCACCGGCGGGTGCGCGAAAGCCGAGAAAAGCAGGAACTTCTCGTGGCCGCTTTGAAAGACCGTATGCGCCTCGCCTACATGCGGTATCGCGGCGGCGTCGATACCCAACTCAACGCCCTGGACGCCGACCGCGATCTCTTCAATGGGCAGCTCACGCTGGCACAGCTTCGCCTGCAGGAGACCCTCTCGGTGGTCCAGCTCTATAAGGCGCTTGGGGGAGGCTGGCAATGAGCCTTTCCGGTATGTCGGACGAGACCTTTGCGGCACTGTTGACTCCACGAGCGAACGAACCGGATACAGGACGCCATGGCCACACTCTCTGATTGCGATCGAACGGCCATCCACCTGCGCGACCTCGAAGGTTTCACGATGGCGCAGACCGCGGAGAAGCTGCGCAAATCAGAACCGGCCGCGAAATCGTTTCATTTTCGCGCTCGGCGGCGCCTGAATCTCGCGCTGCTCGGAACGGGCCGAAGTTAATTCGCGTGAATAACGGCGTATTGCTTGCGTGGGCGTTACAGCGTGGGACTGCCGTTCTGACGACACCGAGGACCCCTGATCGCACCAATGAAAATGTCGACCTGTTCGCCCTACCCTCGGACGCCGAGTTCGGAAGCGCACGCTTCCGTTTCCATCTCTCCAGTACCGCCCGTGAGGCGCCGCATTTTGCGGCAACTGCCCGCGAATGGCCCGCGTCTGACACAGTAGTGTCACAATCCAAATCCGCAGGAAGGACCGAATTGGATGTCGGTAATCCGTCGTTTCCCCACAGCAGTTTTGGCCTTTGTTCTTCCCTTGTTTGCCGCCTCGGTTCCTGGAATCAATAACTTCGATCGCGTCGATGCCCACGTTTACCGCGGCGCGCAGCCGAGCGACGCCGGTTTTCGGTATCTGGCCAAGCTCGGCGTGAAAACCGTAATCGATTTGCGCGAAGCAGGCCCTCGCGCTCAGGATGAAGAACGCGCCGTAGCGCACGCCGGCATGAAATATGTGAATGTGCCCATGACCGGCCTGGCACCGCCCACTATTCTGGAAATCACGAAAATCCTGGCGATCCTGGAAGATCCGGCCGGAGCCACGTTCGTGCACTGCAAAAGCGGCGCCGATCGTACCGGCGCCGTGATCGCGGCTTACCACATCGATCATGACGGGTGGGATAACACACGTGCGCTCAAGGACGCCAAGGCGCACCACATGGGCTTCTTCCAGTTCCCGCGGCAGAGTTATATCCGCGATTTCCGACCGATTAACGCGCAGGCGAAGGCGGCGCCAGCCGATAGCAAACCCACGCCAGCCTCCATCCCCGCCTTGCCCCCAGCCGGCGCGCAGTAATCGGTTGATACGACTGCGGGTGAGAAGGCCGGCGGCGATGTCCTCTACCTCGCGGATTCGGTATTCTACGTCGACGTGCCGAGGTTCTTTTGCCGACACGCAAGCGACTGGCTTCCGGAGCGGGCCTCTGCTCTAAGTTGAAAGTGGCTCCGGTGATTCGTCGCGAGTTGCGACTCTTAACCACGAGCATCTCAAATCAGGCGAGCCGCCATGATGCCCGCATCGTTCACGAGAAACGAGTCCAGCCTATTAGAGGGTTCCCGCGGCCGCCACGGAGGTTTCTCGAGCCACGAACGACGGCTCAGCCGGAATCGAGTGCCGTCGATTCGAGCGCCGGGTCTCGATCCCTAGCTTGCGCATCTTATGGATCAGCGTTGTTCGCGGAAGCCCGAGGCGAGAGGCCGCTCCGTCCTGTCCTCCTATGAGCCACCTGGTTTCCTGCAACACCTCCAAGATGTGATCCCGCTCGGCTGCGGCAAGCGTGCGGGAGGCCGTTGGGGACTCTCGCTTCGTAAAATTCCTCAACTCCATTAGCGGGGGGCGCAGCATCGACCCGCACGAAAGCACAACCGCGCGCTCGACAAAATTCTGCAGCTCGCGAATGTTTCCGGGCCAGTCGTAACCCTTGAGGACTTCCATCACTTCGTATGGAATTGTGTCTATCGGCTTGTTGAGACGCGCCGAGAACTTCCGCAGGAAGTGCTCCACCAACTCAGGAATGTCCTCCGGGCGTTCGCGCAGGGGAGGAAGGCAGATCGGTATGACGTTCAGGCGGTAATACAGGTCCAGGCGAAACTGCTTGGCCGACACAAGTTGAGCGAGGTCCCGATTCGTAGCAGCCACCACGCGCACATCCACGCGAATCGTCTGTCCGCTGCCGAGGCGCTCGAACTCGCGTTCCTGGAGCGCACGCAATAGCTTGGGCTGTAGCTCCAACGGAAGGTCGCCGATCTCATCCAGAAAGAGTGTTCCATGGTTCGCCTGCTGGAATCGCCCTATGGTTTGCGTAATCGCCCCGGTGAACGCGCCTCTTTCATGGCCGAAGAGCTCGCTCTCCAAAAGGGAACCTGGAATCGCGGCACAGTTCACCTTCACGAAAGGTCCAGTGCTCCGAGAGCTCTGTTTGTGGACCGATCGAGCAATGAGTTCCTTGCCCGTTCCGGTTTCGCCCGCGATGAGAGTTGTGGAATCGCACTGAGCAACGAGTCGGACGAGATCCAAGACGCTTTGAAAGGCCGGACTACGGCCCACAATCTCTTCTTCGGCATGGACGGCGGTCGCTGAACTGTCAATCATCGGACACCTCCACTTCGCGGCCGCCCGAGCGGGAAGCTCCGGCGGCGTACAGCAACGTTTTCCAAATGGTTCATGTCAAACTCCATTAAGGCCCCGCTGCTCCCGTTCGGCATCTATATCTGATTTAGCCAAACTTCTAAACAAACGGCAATTAGACGAAAGTATTGGCGACTCGAGAACAGATCCAGGCTGCGACGACTTCACACCTGCGATTTGGCCATGTCCGGCGATGGAAATCAATTGGACAAAGGTATCGATGCCAATTTTCCAGCGGTCGGCCTTGACCGATATCAGGGTCCTACAGACGGCCGGATTGTGTGGGGCATTCTATCGGCCAGGTGTGCAGCCGGCGCCGAAGACAGATTCCGACCGTCTTCATCACGGCGGGCCGCGATGAAGCGGTCCGCTCGAAGGTACTCGCCCGAGGTGCCGTAGAATGCCTCTATAAACCGTTCAACGACACGGCCCTCCTTGCCGCGATCCACGCAGCGCTTTCTTGAAGCGCCGCTTGATTGTGAACGCTGCGATAAAATAGTGACACGTACGCAAGCGGTCTTCCGTCTGGGTTGTCATGTATGCCGCACGCCGCCCCAATTGTGTTCGTCGTAGACGACGATGTCTCCGTCCGCGAATCCCTGGAGCTTCTGATTCGTTGCGAAGGCTGGCAGGTGGAGGTATTTGCTTCCGCGACAGAATTCCTCCGCAGGCAGCGGGCGCCTGTCCCAAGCTGCCTCGTGTTGGATGTTTCGATGCCTGGGATGAACGGCCTGGACCTCCAGAAGCGCATCGCGGCCGAGCGAACAGAGATGCCCATCATTTTCATCACCGGCCACGGAGATGTCCCCACGACGGTTCAGGCCATGAAGGCCGGCGCGGCTGAATTCCTGACGAAGCCATTCACGGACGAAGTTCTGCTCAGCGCGATCCGCCAGGCTATCGAGCGGAGTCAGGTTGCGCTGGACATCGAGAAAGAGATGCAGGCGCTGCGAGCCGCCTACGCATCGCTTTCGCGGCGGGAACGGGAAGTCATGTCCTTGGTTGTGTCGGGACTATTAAACAAGCAGGTGGGTGCGGAGCTTGGCATTAGCGAGATCACGGTAAAGGCGCACCGAGGGAACCTGATGAAGAAGATGAAGGCGGGCTCGCTTCCGGACTTGGTGAATATGGCTGCTAGGCTCGGGCTCACAAGACGTTCTCCCTAACCCGCCACTCGCCAAGATTTTCACCGAACTTCCCGTTGTGTCCGCGGATCGTCTCCGCCCTCCGACAGTTGTCTACCAACTTCGGCGAGTTCCCCGAAGCATTTCATAGCCTTAGCGGCGGCCTTAGGGTTGCATAAGTCTGGCTGAGCCCTGGACGCGATAAGCCCAGGCTGGAGGAGTAATGGAACCCCAACCGAAGACGATGATCGTTACCGGCGCCTCCCGAGGTATCGGAGCCGGGGTGACGAAGGCATTCCTGGATCGCGGCTATTGCGTTGTAGCGAATTCGCGGTCTTTCACGGGTTCCGGGATCGGGCCTGCGAAGAACTTGACCCTCGTCGAGGGGGATATCAGCGAACCCTCGACCGCCGAGCGGACCACGGCGATGGCAGTCGACAAGTTCGGCTCCATCGACAGCTTGGTAAACAATGCGGGCATTTTTTTTACGAAAGCATTTACTGAATACACAACATGCGATTTCGAGCGGCTCTCCGGCACGAATCTTCTGGGCTACATCTACATTACGCAGTTGGCCGTAAAGCAGATGCTGCAACAGCGGACTGGCGGCAGCATCACATGTATCACCAGCGCGATGGTGGAACATCCCATCGCCGGGGTGAAGGCGTCCTTACCCATGATCACCAAGGGCGGGCTGGAAGCCCTCACTCGCAGCCTCGCCATGGAATACGTGAACGAGCACATCCGCTTCAATGCCGTGGCGCCGGGCGTCGTCAATACGCCGATGCATGAACACGATTCCACAGATCTACTAAAAACGCTCTCCCCGATGGGCGAGATCTCGGAGATCGACGACATCGTCGAGGCGATTGTCTATCTCGAGGAGGCCCGGCATGTGACTGGTGAGATTCTGCACGTCGACGCCGGCGTGCACAACGGCAAATGGTAATGAACCAACTCAACGAGAACCCACAATGAAGCCCGAAACTACTTATCACGCCAGGCAATCGCCCTCCGCCGAGCAAAGACTACAAGCATTGGGCCTCAGCCTTCCATCTCCGCCGGAGCCCTTTGGAACCTATGCCGAGGCGGTGCAAACCGGAAGCCTGCTCTTTCTGAGCGGCATGCTGCCAACCGAAGGCCGGACAGCGAAATTCGTGGGACGGGTAGGTGTGGAACTCGATGTTGACGCGGGCCGCAAAGCATCCCGGCTCGCGGCGATCAATGGCATCGCGGTTGCCCGCCAGCATCTCGGCTCGCTCGACCGCGTAAAGCGAATCGTTCGCCTCGGGGTGCTGGTGGCGACTTCGGGAGACGTTCGCGATCAACCGAAGGTCGCGGATGGAGCGTCGGACCTTCTGCAAGACGTCTTTGGTCCGGACAAGAACCCGAGCCGTCTGGTCTATGGCGTCGCAAGTCTGCCACTCGGAACCCCGGTCGAGGTGGAGCTAATCTTCGAGGTGCAACCGTAATCCACAGGAGAACACTCTGCTGGCGCCCGACTACCCGGGACTCGGGCACATGACGGCGGACGACTGCATGGTGGAGCCTGAAGACGCCGTCCAACAGGACACGGTCGTAAGAGTTCTTCCCCACATGTTCCGAAAGCTCGAACCGCTGCTCTCTAACGTGTCACCGAACTTGCGCCGGACCGCCTCCACGATCGGATACGCTCGACCGCAGTGAGGACATTCAAAGTCCCCGTACTCTACCGATTCCGTCAACGGAGATTCCCGGGGTCTCTGCGTGGAATTTCCGAAACTCCGGGAGAAGCTCGTTATAGAACTGGTCGCCGCAGACCGGGCTCCAGTCCGCCGGTTAGAAAACGAGCACCACCGGACGCCCCCCGAAGTCAGAGAGCGACGCAAACTGATCTGGCGTGCTGCGTAGCCGGGAGCCGGGAGTGCTCGTTCCAGTTGCAAGGGCGGTCATTCTGGGACACCATCTTCGCTCGTAATTTCGGTGAGAAACCAGGCGCGGCGCTCCGCTTGATCGATCCACACTTCGATCACGCTGGAAGTCGCGACGTCGCCCCGACCCACACAGACTTCATGTGCGGCTTTTAGGAAGCCCGCAAGCTGCACGTTGTCGTCGCGGAGTTCGGCCAGCATCCGGACAGCCGCGATTCCGTCGGAGTCGTTGTCCTTCAACCGCTGATGCCGGGCAATGTCACCGATGGAACGCAGCGTGGTGCCGCCGATCTTGCGCGCGCGTTCCGCGATCTCGTCGGTCATCGTCAGAATCTCACCCGCCTGTTCGTCGAGCAACAAATGGTAATCGCGAAAGTGCCTTCCCCGGATGTGCCAATGGAGGCTCTTCGTCTTCATATAGAGGCAAAAGGCGTCTGCCAATAGCGGCCGGAGGGCCGCCGTGACTTCACCCATCCCTTCGCGAGCCGGATCGCTGAGCGCGTTTCTTATTGCCGTATTCGTCATCTGTCTCTCCTTTTCTCCTGTGCATGTCGCTTGCTGAACGGCCATTGGGCGCCCACCGACGCACGGAACTCCTGGAGCGTGTGGTGGTCGTCGGTCGCGATCGTGACGATCTGCGTGTATCCGACGGCGATCTTCGGGTAGAACGCGGCGAGTTCCAGATGCTGTTGATGCTCTTTCGGGCAGTAGTGACCGCGCGCGAGCGTCAGGATCAGCGGATCTTCGCCCTGGAGTTCGCTGAGTTTGCGTCGAGTGTTTGTGTGGTCAGGCAATTGATAGTCGGGGAAAACGGCCCCCGGCACGATGTCAGAACGCATGTGTGGACTCCTTTCACGAGTTTGAAATCAACGCCACCGGCGGCGCACTCTCTACCCGGCCGCCGTCGCAACGAGCAGTTCCATAAGAGCTTTGGCAGCGGCCGTTGAGGACGCGGGATTCTGGCCCTTGACAAGGCGACCGTCCACAACGGAAAAGCTTTCCCAGTCGGGAGCCTTTTCGTAGAGTCCGCCGATCCTCTTCAGTTCGTCCTCGACAAGGAATGGCACGACCGTGGTCAGTTGGACCGCGCCCTCTTCGCCGTTGGTGAATCCCGTCACCCGCTTGCCCTTCACAAGAGGAGCGCCGTTGTACATGACGCGATGGAACACAGCCGGCGAATGGCACACCGCGGCAACGGGCTTGCCGGAGTTATAGAAGGACTCGATGAGCATGATGGAAACCGGATTGTCGACCAGATCCCACATCGGGCCGTGGCCACCAACGTAGAAGATGGTGTCGAAATCCCCGGACTTCATGTCCGCAAGCTTGCGCGTTTCCGACAGATCCTTCTGCGCCTGTGCGTCCTGCTTGAATCGGGTCATCGCGGGGGTCTGGTTCTCCGGCAGGTCGCTCTTCGGATTGATCGGCGGCTGCCCGCCCTTGGGCGAAGCCAACGTGAGTGTTACGCCGGCGTCCCGAAAAACGTAATAGGGAGCGGCGAATTCTTCCAGCCAGAAGCCGGTCTTCCGGCCGGTGTTTCCCAGTTGATCATGCGAGGTGAGCACCATCAATATCTTCACGGTTGTTCTTCCTTTCGGGTTAGAGTGCTGTATATGAATGCACGTAAAGCGCCATCGCTAAGACGCACCAAAACAACGTGCGCATCCCATCGCGAACTGTCGTCTGTCGGAACCCCAACTCGGCCGACGGACACTTTTCGCTCATGGCCGAATCTTTTGCGCGGCCGCTCATCCGCCGCGTGGTGGCACGTGGCGTGCATCCGCACGTTCGGTTTCCAAGGAGGACCGTACGCATGGCTCGATTACTGTCGGTGAACGTTGGCCTCCCTCGCGACATCGAGTGGCGGGGTCGCACGGTGCATACCGGCATCTGGAAGAATCCGGTGCAGGGCCGCTGCCGGGCCAGCCGGCTGAATCTGGATGGCGACGGTCAAGGCGATCTGGCCGGGCACGGAGGCGAGCAACGCGCCGTTTTGGTCTACCAGATCGAGTCATACCGCGACTGGCAGGATCAATTGAAGCGTCCCGGCCTGGCTGACCCGGTTTGCTATGGACAGTTTGGCGAGAATTTCACAATCGAAGGCCTGCCTGACGATGCCGTCTGCATTGGCGATCGTTATCGGATCGGCAGCGCGGTCTTCGAGGTCACCCAGCCTCGCGTAACCTGTTATCGGGTGGGGATTCGGATGAACGAGCCTCAGATGCCCGCCCTCCTGACCTCCAGCGGACGTCCGGGCTTCTACCTCCGCGTTCTCGAGGAAGGCGAGGTGGGACCTGGCGACGAGATCCTCAAAGTAGGGGAGGCTACGGAGAGGATGACGGTAGCTGAGATCAATGCGCTGCTCTATTCCCCAAATCATCCTCGCGAGTTGTTGGAGCGCGCCCTGCGGATCGAGGCCCTGTCGCCCGGTTGGCGGGTCTCGTTCGAAGCCTTGCTCCGGGGCCCGGCGAGTGGAAACGCGGGCTTGGTTCCGGACCCCGCAGCGCATCCCAGTGCGCCCGGATTTCGCCGTCTCACGGTGACGTCGAAGGAGTGGGAATCCGTGGACACTCTGTCGCTGACCATGGAAAGTCCCGACGCGCAACCGCTGGTTGGGGCCCTGGCGGGTCAGTATGTCGTCCTACGATTCCGCCCCGGAACAGACAGTGGACCGCTATTTCGCAGTTACTCACTGTCCGGCCCTCCCTCCACCCGGCGCTATCGAATCACGGTGAAGATCGAGCCGAATGGTGTGGCAGGCACATGGTTGAGAGATCACGTTCACGCTGGCGATTTGCTCGACCTGAGTTCGCCGCGCGGAAGCTTTCTCCTCCGAGATAGTGTACAGCCCCTCGTTCTGCTCAGTGCGGGGATCGGCGCAACACCGGTCCTGGCGATGCTGCACGCGCTTGCATCGGTTCGATCCGCCCGGCAGGTCTTGTGGCTCCATGCGGCTCGCGACCGCGAGCATCATCCCTTTGCCGCCGAGGTCCGCCGCCTTATGTCCACCCTTCCGCATGGCCGAGCCTATATCTGTTACAGCAGACCGGGCCACTCAGATAAGTTGGGAGAAGATTTCAATGCAGCCGGCCGCCTGTCTCGAGCTGTACTCGAGGAAGCGGGCATCCTGCCCGAAGCGGACGTGTACCTCTGCGGACCGGTTGCCTTCATGGCGGACATGAGGGTGGCGCTGCCAGCGTGCGGCATCGCTCCGGACCGGACTCACGTCGAACTCTTCAACGGCGGTGAACCGATGGCGCCCGGCGTTGTCCTTACACCGACGCGGGCTCCGCACACGCCTGAGAACGACCCGGATACCGGGCCGCTGGTATCGTTCGCCCGCAGTGGCATCGCCGCTCACTGGACCCCGGAGTACCCGAGCATCCTCGAACTGGCCGAGGCGTGCGATGTTGCGGTCCGCTGGTCGTGCCGGACCGGTGTATGCCATAGCTGTGAAACCGGCCTGGTTTCGGGCGACGTCGTCTACGGACCGGAGCCGCTCGACAGGCCCGCCGGCGGCAACCTTCTTCCATGCTGCTCACGGCCGATTCGCGATGTCGTCATCGATCTATGAGCGTGGCGATGCTGGAGTCCGGGCGCTCATCAAGCTGGGCCGCCGAGCCCCAGCTTGGCATCCATGTCGACCACAAGCATAATGGGAGTCGCCTGTGTCGAGGAGGTCGGGAACCCATGGCCGGCGGTTTGCCCTACCACGGTCTTCCTATTGGTCCGGACCTCTCTATTTTGTCTTCAGAGCCGCCTGCAGAGCGTCGAGCAGTTCCGTATCGCTGAACGGCTTCTTCAGGCAGGCCACGGCTCCTTGCTCGACAACCCGGCCGCAAATCGCCTCATCCCGGTTGGCCGTGATGAATATGGTGGGAACCTGAACCCCGCGGCGTCTCAACTCAGCCTGTAACTCGATACCGGTCATTCCAGGCATGGCGATGTCCAGGAGTAAGACCGACGTCGGATCCAATGCGTCCGACTGAAGGAATTCCTGGGCGGAGGAAAAGGCCTGCACGGAGTAGCCCAGCTCATTCAACAGGTCGGGGAGCGACTCACGGACCGACTCGTCGTCGTCAACCACGGACACAAGTTGCCGCACGGCCGTCATAGCTCCTGCACCGCTGTCTTCTCGTCGGGCACTGTCATCAAGGTGCTCAGCTCACTCCTTCGAGTGGCGGGGTCGCGCCGTCTTGCGCGCAATTTTCGCTGGGCAACCGAAGACATTCCTGCCCAATTAAACCAAACGGCCGGACCCAGGTCTATTAGACGAAGGTATCGGTTCCTCGCTCGGCCGCCGAAGTCCGAGCGCGGTGTCCGTCGGCCGACATGCGACTCGCGGTCTAGGCGGTCTCGCAGGGGATCGCAAAGGAGAACGTGGCTCCCGGTCCATCGTTCGCCTCAGCCCACAATCGGCCGCGATGGTGTTCGATGATGGACCGGCTGACAGACAACCCAATGCCCATGCCGCCGCTCTTGGTCGTATAGAAGGAATCGAAGAGCTTCTCGACGTCCTGCGCTGTGAGCCCCACGCCGGAGTCCCGAACGCTCAAATGTACGTGGCCGTCCTCCCGACGTTCGGTCCGGATCAACAAACGCCGCGGCCGGTCATGAATCCCCGCCATCGCATCGCAAGCGTTCCGGAGCAGATTCAAGATCACTTGCTGTAGTTGAATGCGGTCTCCAGTGATCGGCGGAAGGTCATCGGAAAGCTGAGTTTGCACCAGCACCTGGTTTCTCTGTAGGTCGTTCCATGACAGCGCGATCACTTCCTTAGTAGCCTCGTTCAAATCCAGCGCTTCCGCTGTGAACTCCCGCTTGCTGAATAGAGCCCGCAAACGCACGATCACGTCGGAAGCACGGTTGCCATCCCGAATCGTTCGGCGAGCGGTTTCGCGCGCGCCGTCGACGTTTGGAGGATCGGCATTCAACATCCTCAGGCAGGTGCCGGCATTCGTAATGATGCCCGCAAGCGGCTGATTGATTTCGTGGGCGATAGAGGCTGTTAGTGCATTGAGGGATGTCACCCGCGCCACATGCGCGAACTCTGACCGGGCCTTGTCCAGGGCTTGCTCGGCCAAGTGCTGCTCCGTCACGTCCTGAATGGCGCCAACGAATTCGCGCCGCCCGTTGGCGTCTTGCGACTCCTGTGAACTCGCACGCAGATACTTGACCGAGCCATCCGGCAACTGGAGGCGGATGCTGTAGTTCTGGTCGCTGCCAGAGCCGCGAGCCCCTCCAACCTTCTCTGTAAAGAGGGCACGATCGTCAGGATGAACGCACGCTGCGATCTTTTCGAAGGTAATCGGGCTATCCGAGGCAAACCCGAAGATCCGGCGGGCTCCTTCGGAAAATGTGACTTCATTCGTATCGACGCAGCGCGAAAAGCAGCCGCTCAGGCTCAGCAGTTGCGCTCGTGCGAGGAATGCCTCCTTGAGGCGCAACTCCTCCTCAGCCTGTTTCCGATCATCAATATCCGTGCTCGTACCGTACCATCTGACGATATTCCCTGCGCTGTTTCGAAAGGGCTCAGCGCGGATAAGAAACCACCGATACACTCCGTCGCGCCGCCGGATGCGGGCTTCAATCTCACCGGGTTCGCCGGTGGCCAGCACCTCTCCCCACTTCTTCATCAGCGCTGACAAGTCGTCCGGATGGAACACCGTCTGCCAGCCCCAACCACGAGCCTCTCCCGGCGTGACGCCCGTAAACTCATGCCAACCCTTGCTGATGAAGTCATTCGAGCCGTCCGGCAGGTTGCACCATACAAACGCTGGGATGGTGTCGATAATGAGTTTCAGATCCCGTTCACTCGCACGGATGGCATCCTCCGCCCGTTTACGGTCATCAATGTCGGTGAGCAGAACGTACCAGCGAACGATGTTGCCGCTCGCGTCGCGAAAAGGGTAGCCACTATTCTGAAACCAGCGATAGACGCCATCGCGGCGCTTAAAACGCTGTACGATCTCGAAGGGCGCGCCGGTCGCGATCGACCGTGAGAATACTTCGGTGACATGGGGCAAATCTTCAGGATGGACCATGTCGTTAGTTCCCCACGCCCGAAGCTGTTCGATCGACTGGCCGAAGTACTGGAACACCTGATCGTTGACTAAATCGAGGCCACCAGACGGCGTCAGCAGGCAGATGAACCCAGGGATGCTGTCGATGATCAGCTTCAACTCGCGCTCGCGACTCTTCAAACGCTCGTTGGCGGCGGCCAACTCACCGGTTCGTTGCGCGACTCGCTGGTCCAATTCTCTGGCAACGCGCCGTTGCTCCAGCAGTTTCCATTCCTGCTGCAGCCCGATCGCTGCCTGATTCGTGGCGACATCGAGGACAAGCCGCTCCGTTTGCTGGGGGAAATCTGTCTGAGGGGAGCCCACCACAACGACTCCGATCTCGCCGTCAATCCCCAACCGCGCCGAAGCCACATGGAGTCCCGCGCCGTGAATCGACAGACGTGCCTGCGCTGGCCATCCGTGCGACGGCTCGCCCAACGAGGTATCCAGCAGGCGGCCAAGCCCTTCCGGACCGTCCACTCCATCCAGCGGCATGACAATCCGTGCCATCTCGGTGAAGCTGCCCCCCTCGGCGTGATTCAGACGCACGAACACGAAGGCTGGTTGGAGTGTCCCGCTGAGCGCGTCCATCAAGGTGCCGGCTATCCCCTGAGATCCGCTGCCGGCCCACAAAGCCGGCAATGAGATGATGCCCACGAGATTATTCAGACAGCGGCGCAGCCGCTCCACTTCGTCCGCAGAAGATCCACGCGCCACTTCCATGTCAGACTGCGGCTCGGCGAGTCTGCAACTGTGCCCGCCGGGCTCGAAACTCCGGCAGAAACTGCTCCGGCGGGACGAAGAAAGGATTCTGGTGTAAGACCCCGCCGATGATGACCAGTGGATGCGTCCGCACGATGTCGATGACGGTATCGCCGCTAAACCGGCTCAGATGGTAGGTGCAAATGACGGCATCGTCATGCTGCTGCCAGACATGGTTGACGCGGGACTCGAATTCGACCAGGTTTTCGAGATGGGTTCGCCCATCAGCCGCCCAGTCCATGCGACAGACAATGCGACTCATCGCAAATCTGTCTTCTTCGCTGCGGCTCGCAATCTCCTCGAAAGCCGCCAGCATCCGGTCCTGATCGAACCGGCCGTCTCGAAGGTAAGTGTCGGTGTTGACCCGAAGCTCCAACTGGCCGCTTTGTTGGGTTTCCGCCGTATCGATCCCCGTCGCGGACAGACGCTGGAGGTGTTCGGAGCGTTGGTGGGGATTCACGACATGAACTGCTTTGTCGCCGCGTTCGAACCCATCCTTGATGAACGGCAGGAGTACGCGGTACTCCTCCTCATCGCTGTTGAACAAAGCACAAACATGACGCACCGAACCCAGTTGGGATCCCGCAAGCGAAATAGGCGCCTTGGTTGGCAATTTGCGACCTCCTTATTCACGCGCGCGACCCTCCTTCGTAGCCCCAGCCGACCAGATCTTCCTTCAGGATACACTAACCATACCCAGCCAACTATTGCACTTCGGCTAGCTGTTCTGCATCAATACCTTCGTCCAATTGGCTTCGAGCGAGTCCTGCGTCCTAATCGCACCAGGCGCCTACGGCCGTAAAGGTGACAAAGAGGGGAGAGCGCCATGGTCGAAACTGGTCGATACACTCGCCAGTGACTGCCCGGTCTCCCGTACTCTCGCGGCCGCCGAGCGGGGCTACATTCTGGAGGTGTTGGAGCACACGAATTGGGTGATCGGCGGACAACATGGCCCTGCCATGCTTCTGGGCTTGCCCCGAACGAGCTTGATCTACAAAACGCGGAAGGCAAGCGCTCACCGCCGGACGGGCGTCCGCCGTCGCTTGACACGCATCCCAAGTGCGGGCCCCTCCGTTAGCTGCCTTTTGCAATAAAGCCGGGGATGCCGGTACCCGTCACAAGATTGAACCTCTGGCGCGTCTGGATGGCATCAATCTGTTCCATGGCCTCGGCGGGGAGAGCGGAAATGTCGAGATTCTCCCTGGCCCGATCGGGAGTCCTCGGTGTCGTCAGAACAGCAGTCCCGCGCTGCACTGCCCACGCGAGCAGCACCTGCGCGGGAGGCCGGCGGAACTGCTCCGCAAGACCGAGAATCACCGGGTCCGTAAGCGGGCCCGGCTTGATCCCATGACCGAGAGGCGCGAAGGCCAACAGCACAATGCTGTTCCTCTTGCAAAAATCCAGCATCTCGCGCTGCGGCAGATAGGGATGGGACTCGATCTGGACGACCGAGGGTTTGATTCTCGCCTGCTCAAAGATCTCGCGCAGTTGCTCGACATTTACATCCGACAAGCCGATCGCTCTGCACATGCCTTTGTCCACCAGGTTCTCCAGCGCTCTCCAAGTCTCCAACAAAGAGATCTCCCGGTCGTAGATCACATTGTCGTTCTCATCCCTCGGGTCCTGGTCTTCGCCGGGTCGAAACGCATAAGGAGTGTGGATCAGATAAAGATCGACGGTATCCACTTTCAGTTTGCCGCGGCTGGACTCGATCGCAGGCTGAACGCGCTCCGGGCGATGATTGTTGTTCCACAGCTTTGTCGTAATGAACAACTCCTCGCGCCTGATCCAGCCGGCCCGAATTGCGTCCTGAATCGCTTGCCCCACCTGCTCCTCGTTTCGATAGCGCTCCGAGCAATCGAGGTGGCGGAATCCAACTTCCAGCGCTGTCCTGGTTGCCGTTCTCGTTTCAGACGCATCGGGAATCAAGGTCCCGAACCCGAGTGCGGGCATTGTGCCCGCGCCGCCGCGTAGCGGCACGCTGCGATTTTTGAGGTTGTCAGATGGCGTCATGGTGGCTCCCACGCTGCACCCGCACGCCGTGCGCCACTTCCTTGCCGGGTTGCACGGTAACCCAAACCACGTTGGCGAACAGCCTTCGCTGGTTGTGTGCGTAGAGCGGAACGGTGTCGAAAGTGCGTGGGCCGACACTAGCGGCGGACGGCCGCAGCGTTCGCGTGTCTAGCATCGGGGGGCTCCAGCCTGATTCTCAAGCACTACTTCCTGTCGCGGCGTATGGAAGCAGAAATGCGCTCTTTGAGGGCGAGCACCGCCCTAATGCAAGGAGGAGAAATGCCGGACCTGTTGTCCCAGTATCGAGCCGTTCGATCGGTGACCGCCTCCCTCGCCGCACCCATGTCGGCTGAGGATCAAATGATCCAATCCTGCCCCGAAGCAAGCCCGGTGAAGTGGCACCAGGCGCACACCACGTGGTTCTTCGAGACGTTCGTGCTGCGTCCCTTTCTTCCGGACTACAGGCCGTTCCGGGAAGAGTTTCTTCACCTCTTTAACAGCTACTACAACTCGCTGGGCGATCCGCCCGACAAGGCGTCACGTTCCTTTCTGTCGCGCCCCACTTTGGAGGAAGTCCTCGCATTCCGCCGCCATGTTGACGAATCGGTGGAGACCCTGCTTGCCGCCACGGAAGACGAAGAACCGCAACGGCGTCTCGTGCTCGGCCTCCACCATGAGCAACAGCATCAGGAACTGATGCTCACCGACATCAAGCATGCCTTCTTCTCAAACCCGCTCCGCCCGGTGTTTTGCAGCACGCCACTGGCGTTCGAGCGGAAAGCGGCGCGCCCGGAGAATGTATGGCAGGACTATCGCGGCGGCCTGGTAGAAATTGGGTACTCACCGGCCGATGCCACGGACTTCTGTTTTGACAACGAATCGCCCCGCCACAAGGTCTACCTGGAAAGCTTCAGGATCTCCGGCCGCGGCGTGACCTGCCGCGAGTATCTCGAGTTCATGGCCGACGAGGGGTACTCCCGTCCCGAATTCTGGCTTTCCGACGGGTGGAACGCAGCGAGACGCGAAGGTTGGCAGTCTCCGCTCTATTGGGAGCGGGATGCCGCCGACACCGCCGGTTGGCGGGTATTTACTTTGAAGGGTTCGCAACCGCTCTCATCACTGCTCGACACTGCGGTGTGCCACGTGAGCTACTTCGAAGCCGACGCTTTCGCGAAATGGCGCCACTGCCGGTTGCCGATCGAACAGGAGTGGGAGATCGCCGCGACGGAGAACGCCGCACCCGGAAACTATCTCGACAGCGGAAGACTGCATCCGGGATCGCCGGCCGAGACTGGCGCGGGATTCTTCTTGGGGGGTTGTTGGGAGTGGACCTCGAGTCCCTACACAGCCTACCCCGGTTACAGCGCTCCGTCCGGCGCCTTTGGCGAGTACAACGGCAAGTTTATGTCGGGACAGATGATTTTGCGGGGGGGCTCGTGCGTCACGCCGGCGAGCCACATCCGGCCCACCTATCGTAATTTCTTCCCTCCCGCGACCCGCTGGCAATTCTCGGGGATCCGGCTCGCAGATCGCATGGGTGAACAACTATGACTACAGCAACAATCTCTCCGGAAATCGGACAATATCCACCTCCGCTGGAAACTCAAGCGGCGCTGGTCCACGAGGTCAGGAGCGGCTTGGCCAGGCATCCAAAGTCGCTTTCGCCGTGGATGTTTTACGATGGCCGCGGATCACAGCTCTTTGAACGCATCACGACACTGCCGGAGTACTACCCATCCAGGATTGAGCGAGAACTCCTCAGCCGATTCGCCGATGAGGTCGTCGCCCTGGCGCGACCCGATCCGTCTCGAGCGCTGCGCGTGTTTGAGTTGGGCGCGGGGACCGCGGCCAAGACGGGGATTCTGCTCGAACGGGCGATGCGCTGCCAGGGACCGGTGACCTATGCGCCCTGCGATATATCCCCGGAGGCGCTCGACGTGGCTTGTGCCGGCATCGAAGGGCTGTTGCCCGCCGTGCGGTTGCGGCCACTCGTGGCGAACTATGTCACAGACCCGCCTCAATTGCCGCCCGGCAAGGGCACGACGCTGGCACTCTACATCGGATCGAGCATTGGTAACTTCTCACCTCAGGAGGCACGGACGATACTCTGCAACCTCCGATCCCAGATGCGGGGCGGCGACGCATTGCTGCTGGGTACGGACATGGTCAAAGACGAAGAGATCCTGTTGGCTGCCTATGACGACTGCCAGGGCGTCACAGCAGAGTTTAACCTGAATGTCCTCCATCGCCTGAATCGCGAACTCGGCGCAGATTTCGATCTCGAGGGGTTCCGGCATCGCGCGCGGTGGAACCGGACCTGCTCTCGGATCGAGATGCACCTGGAGAGTCTGCGTGAACAACGTGTGTCGATTCCAGAAGGGAACCTCCGGCTCCATTTCGTCCCGGGCGAGACGATTCACACGGAGAACAGCTACAAGTTCACGCCGTGTACACTCCGGACTTTGCTGCACGATGCAGGGTTCAACGTCGTGCGGGCGTGGACGGATCCCCTCGGGTGGTACTCCTTAACGCTTGCGGGGCTCCGGCGAGTTTTCCCCACGCCGTCATGGGCAACGTAGCAAGGGAATCCAAACTCAGAAAGGAAAGCACATGCCGAACGCAACTTTGACACGGGCCCTACCCGCCAGGGCCTCCGAATCATCCGACACCACCTGCCGCGCCTGGGTCGCCAAAGCACCCAAGCAACCCATGAAGCTCGAGGATGTCGACCTCGGGCCGCTTGGCCCCGAAGAAGTGGAAATCGCCGTCGAACACTGCGGCCTTTGCCACTCCGATCTCTCGATCCTCAACAACGATTGGGGTATCACGCAGTACCCCGCCGTACTCGGCCACGAAGCCGTCGGCCGCATCACGGCCCTCGGTTCCGCGGCAAAAGGACTCGTCATCGGCCAGCGGGCCGGCATCGGTTGGGCATCCGGAAGTTGCATGCACTGCTCCCAGTGCATCTCCGGAAACCACAACCTCTGCCCGCAGTCGCAGATCACCATCGTCGGCCACCGCGGAGCATTCGCAGCCCACGTCCGCGCGCACTGGGCGTGGTCTTTCCCAATACCCGAACGGTTGAATTTCGCCGATGCCGGCCCGCTCCTTTGCGGCGGCGCCACGGTCTTCGCGCCCCTTGCCATGTATGGCAAGCCGGCGCAGCACGTCGGTATCCTCGGAATCGGCGGCCTGGGTCACATGGCGGTGAAGTTCGCCGCCGCCTTCGGCTGCGAAGTGACCGCCTTGACCTCGAGCGAGCGCAAGTTCGACGAGGCCCGCGGCTTCGGCGCCCACAACGTCCTGGCCAGTTCCGACTCCGCCGGCCTGCAGAAGATGGCGGGCACTCTTGACCTCCTCATCAGTACCGTCAACGTGAAGGTGGATTGGGACGCCATGATCGGCCTCCTCGCGCCCAACGGCCGCCTGCACATCGTCGGCGCCGTGCTGGACCCGATCCCCGTCTCCGTCTTCTCACTCATGATGAAGCAGCGCTCGCTTTCGAGCTCACCCAGCGCCTCACCCGCCACCATCCGCACCATGCTCGACTTCGCCGCCCGCCACAACATCACCCCGCAAACCGAGCACTTCCCGATGAGCGGCATCCACGAAGCGTTCGCGCGGCTGGAGTCGGGCAAGGCTCGCTATCGAATCGTCCTCGACGCCGACTTCCAGGACAAATGATGACCACCGCCTCGCCATGGAATACGCTAACCACCAGATTCGCATCAACGCCTTCGCGCCCGGTGTGGTCCGTGTCCCCATGCACCGCGAAACGCCCCAATCGGCAATGGAGAAACTCTCCCCCATGGCGCACCCCTCCACCGTGGAAGACATCGCCGAGGCGGTCGTCTATCTGGAAGGCGCCGCCGACGTGACCGGAACCACCTTGTATGTGGACGGCGGCGCGCACGTGGGCCACTGGTAATAATACGGAGATCCTCGATGCCCGTCACCTGGAATCAAAACCGCCTCACCGCGAAGCTCGGAATCAAATACCCGCTCGTCCAGGGCGCCCTCGGCGGCTTCGCCTCCCAGCGATTGACGGCGGCTGTGTCCGAATTCGGTGGCCTGGGTTCGTTCGGAGCACACGGCCTCGCTCCCGCCGCCATCGGTGAAGTCATCGCCGAAATCCGCTCGCTCACCTCGAATCCATTCGCCATGAACCTTTGGGTCTCGATGGAAGACGAAGGCGCGCGAAGCTCCAGCCCCGCGGCATTCGCGCAAAGCCTGTCGGCCATCCGGCTTCACCTGGACGCCCTCGGCGCTCCGGCGCCAACCTACAAGCCCTATTCCCCCATGCGCTTTGAAGACCAGGCCCGCGTCCTGCTCGATGCGAAGGTGCCCGTCTTCAGTTTTATCTTTGGCATCCCTCCGCGCGAAATCCTCGTCGAATGCCGTGCCGCTGGAATCGCCACCATTGGCGGCGCCACAACTCCGGACGAGGCGCTCGCACTGGAAGAGGCTGGCGTGGACGCCATCGTTGCCTCCGGGTTTGAGGCGGGCGGCCACCGCGGCTCCTTCCTCGAACCGGCCGAAGACTCCCTGATTGGCGCCCTCTCCCTCGTCCCCCGAATTGCCTCCCTCGTTGAACCTCCTGTCATCGCCGCCGGCGGCATTGCCGATGCCCGCGGCCTCATCGCGGCGCTTGCGCTCGGCGCCGAAGCCGTCCAGATGGGCACCGTCTTCCTGTCCTGCGAGGAGTCCGGTTCCAGCGGCACCCACCGCCAGACCATCCGCGAAGGACGCGCCGGCCACACCGGCTTCACTAAAGCTTTCACCGGCCGCCTGGCCCGCGGAGTCGACAACCGCCTCATGAAGGAACTCAACGCAGGCGCCGCAATCCTTCCATACCCTCTCCAACGCGCCATCGTCCGAAGCCTCTCCCTCCCCGCCGAAGCGGCCGGGCGCGCTGACCTGCTGCCCATGTGGGCCGGTCAGAGCGCGCCCCTCACTTCGTGCGATGGCATACACGAATTTCTGCAAACCCTGGTCGACGACGTCTCCACCATCGCCGGCCCCGTCGCAGCGTGGAGCGCCCACCGCCGCGCCTCAACAACCAGACATTCAGGAAAGCAAGTCCACGATTGAGCGCCGGCCCCATCTCCACCGGCGTCCGCGGCATACGCCCCACCATCGTCGAATCCGCCTTCCCCGCGGCCGCCTTCGATGCCGGCCCCGCCTTTGTCTTTCGATATGGCCTTGGCCTCATCGTTTGCTTGGATCGGCGCAACGAAGCACTGCACCAGGATGTGCCCGTGGTATCTCCGCAGACAAGCGACTCCGCTTGGAGATGGGAAGTCGTCGAACCATTTCCAGATCCAGCGCACCCTCTGCGCAACCTCAATGTCCTGGAAGTAGCGGGGGTGCCATCTTCAAGGATGCAAGGATAATCTTGCCGATAACAGGCAAAATCCCAACCACCGCCGGCATCGGGCGCCTGATTCAGTTGGCCGGTCGGTCGACGTTCTGAGGGGCGCTGGAAACGCGTCGGCCGGACTCATTCTCGAACGACGCCCCGACTGGCGCACGTGCCTGCGGCAGAGTGGTATCTTCGGAGGGTCGGCTGCCGAACTCGGCTTTGCCTCTTCAGTCGCACTGGGATCAGAAGATGCGCTTCTAGTCTTTCGTCAAAATAGATTTGTGGGTTCGTTGCAGCCCCGGCAACGAGGATGCTCTCGATGGCAGCGCTTTCTGAGTACGTAATGGAGCCGATCCGCGATAGCGCGGAATTCACGCTCTACCGCGCCCGGCAGCGCGGCAACCCATCGCCACTCCTGGCGGTAGCTCCTACGGCAGAACCACCGTTGCCTCAGAGTCTGCGACGTCTTGAGCACGAATACTCGCTTGCCGCCGATCTTGAGGCCCCATGGGCGGCCAAGCCTCTGGCGCTCACTCGTCACGAGGGGCGGCTAATCCTTGTAATTGAAGACCCCGGAGGTGAGCCCCTCGACCGCATTCTTGAGCGGGATCAGCCACTTGATCCGGATCGATTTCTACGCGTCGCAATTGGCTTGACCTCGGCGATCGGCCGCGTCCATCAACGGGGGCTGATACATAAGGACATCAAGCCTGAGAACGTGCTCGTCGACGATACCGGTCACGTATCGCTCACCGGCTTTGGCATTGCGTCCCGGCTCCCACGCGAGCGCTTGAAGCCCGTGCCGGCGGAAATCATTGCTGGCACGTTTGCCTATATGTCCCCGGAACAGACCGGACGCATGAACCGCTCGATGGATACCCGGAGCGATCTCTACTCTCTGGGCGTTACTTTCTATCAGATGCTTACGGGCGTGCTCCCTTTTGCTGCAGCCGACCCTCTGGAGTGGGTCCACTGCCACATCGCACGTCAACCAGTAGCGCCCGCGGATCGCCGCGCGGTCCCGGAGCCGTTGTCCGCCATCACCATGAAGCTCCTCGCCAAAAATGCGGAGGAGCGCTATCAGACCGCTGCGGGTCTGGAAGCCGATCTTCGGCGGTGTCTGTCGGAATGGCAGTCGCATGGTCGCATCGATCCATTTACTCTGGCCACGGACGACTGCCTCGGATCGATTGCTGATACCCGAGAAGCTGTACGGGAGAGAGCGTGAGGTTGATGCTCTGCTCGCCGCATTCGACCGAGTGGTGGCGCAGGGCACGGCCGAACTTGTACTGGTATCCGGGTATTCCGGTGTCGGCAAATCTTCGGTAGTGAACGAGCTGCACAAGGTACTGGTTCCGCCGCGCGGACTTTTCGCTGCGGGCAAGTTTGACCAGTACAAGCGCGACATACCCTATGCGACGCTCGCAGAGGCATTCCAGATGCTGGTGCGTCAGATCCTGGTCAAGAGCGAAGCCGAAGTGGACCATTGGCGGCACACCCTTCTGGAGGCGTTGGGGCCGAATGGCCAACTGATGGTCAACCTCATACCCGAAGTCGAATTCGTCATCGGCAAACAGCCGCCCGTGGCAGAACTGCCACCACAAGAAGCGCGAGGCCGTTTCCAGTTGGTGTTCCGGCGTTTCCTCGGCGCCTTCGCCCGCCCGGAGCATCCGCTGGCGTTGTTCCTGGATGATCTGCAATGGCTGGATTCAGCGACTCTCGAACTGCTGGAGCGGATAGCTACCGATCCGGACGTGCGGCACGTGCTGCTGATCGGAGCCTACCGCGACAACGAAGTCAGTTCGTCTCATCCGCTGATGCGGACGCTGGCCGCGATCCGCGACGCGGGGCGAGGGCGCAGGAAATCGTGTTGGCGCCTCTCGGTCTCGATGACGTGGAGCGGCTCATCGCCGACGCCCTGCACTGCGCGCCGAACTCCGCTGGTCCTCTGGCGCTCTTGGTCTACGAGAAGACCGGCGGCAATCCGTTCTTCGCAATCCAGTTCATCACGGAGCTGGAGGAGGAAGGCTTGCTGAGGTTCGATCGGGGTGCGATGGCCTGGATCTGGGACTTGGATCGGATTCGCGGCAAGCGATACTCCGACAGCGTGGTGGATCTGATGTTGGGCAAAGTGCGGCGATTTCCAAGAGCGACGCAGGAGCCCTTGAAACAACTCGCCTGCCTGGGAAATAGCGCTGAGTTCGAGCTGCTGCGAACGGTGTATGAGGATTCAAGAGAAGAATTGCACGACCGGCTCTGGGAAGCAGTTCGCGCAGGTCTCATTTTTCGCGCCGAGAATTCCTATCGCTTCCTTCATGATCGGGTCCAGGAAGCAGCCTACTTTTTGATTCCGGAGCAACAGCGCGCTCACGCCCATTTGCGCATCGGCAGAATTCTCATGGACAGCATCCCGCAAGAGCGGCTGGAAGAAGCGATATTCGACATCGTCAATCAACTCAACCGCGGCTTGGATCTCATCGCCGATGGCGGTGAGCGTGAGCGAGCGGCTCGCCTGAATCTGATCGCGGGCAAACGGGCGAAGGCATCCACAGCTTACGCCTCGGCACTGAAATACCTTCATGCCGGCCGCTCGCTGTTAGGCGAGGAGGCTTGGAATCGTAACGATGACCTTATCTTCTCGATAGAGTCTCTCATAGCCGAGTGCGAACTGCTTACTGCCGACATGGCCGCGGCCGAAGAGCGCCTGACCATGTTGGCGAAGCGTGCTAGGGGCCGCCACGATTCTGCGGTTGTGACGCGATTGCAGGTCACCCTTTATACCACCATGGATCGCAGCGACCTAGCCATCGAAGTGTTTCTCGATTACCTTCGCCGCACCGGCACGGATTGGTCGCGGCATCCGGCGCGCGATGACGTCATGCGGGAGTACAACCGGATCTGGTCGCTGGTCGGCAACCGCCAGATCGAGGACCTCGTAGACTTGCCGCTGGCGGAAGATCCCGATGTCCTCGACATGCTCGATGTGTTCACCGAAATCGTCCATCCGGCCATATTTTTCGATGAGAATCTATCCACGCTGGTGGTCTGCCGCATGGTGAACCTTTGCCTGGAGCACGGGAACTGTGATGCGTCGTGTTTCAGCTATGTCTGGTTTGGGATGTTCGCTGGCCCGCGCTTCAACAATTACAAAGATGGATTCCAATTCGGCCAACTGGGCTACGATCTCGTCGAAAAGCGCAACCTGACCCGCTATGAGGCGAGAACCTTTACTTCATTTGGCACGCTAACGCCTTGGGCGAAGCACGCCTTGAAGGGACGTGAACTGGTCCGGCGTGCATTCGATGTCGCCTATCGAACAGGGGACCTTACTTTCTCCGCCTATAGCTGGCATTCGTTGATCGCCAATTACTTGCTCGTGGGCGACCCTCTTCCGGAGGTGCAATCGGAGGCGGAGAAGGGCCTCGATTTCGTCGAGAAAGCCGGCTTCGGTCTCGTAACCGAAAATTGCAGGGCGAATTTGGGTTTCATACGTACACTGCGTGGCCTGTCTTCGACCTTTGGATGCTTCGACACCCATCACTATAACGAAGCGAACGCCGAACATCGTTTCGCGAGCAATCCGGTGCTTTCTTTATCGGAATTTTTCTATTGGACTCGAAAGTTGCAGGCTAGATTTTTCGCTGGAGACTACGCCTCGGCTGTCGAGGCGTCCCGTAAAGCCCATCAGTTGCTCTGGACGGCTGCATCGCAGGTGGAAACGGGCGATTTTCGCTTCTATGCCGCCCTGGCTCATGCTGCTGCCTGGAACTCGGCCTCTTCCGAAGAGAGACAGAAGCATTCTGCCGCTCTTCACGACCATCACCGGCAGCTAGAGATATGGGCACTACATTGCCCCGCAAATTTCGAAACGAAGGCCGCGCTCGTCAGCGCGGAAATCGCGCGCATCGAAGGCCGGACGCTCGACGCTGAACTTTTCTACGAAACGGCGATCCGTTCGGCGCACGACAACGGTTTCGCGCATTGCGAGGCGGTCTCCAACGAATGCGCGGCGCAATTTTATTCAGCGCGAGGTCTTACGAAGATTGCGCATGTCTATTTGCAAGATGCCCGGGACTGCTATCTGCGCTGGGGCGCGGACGCGAAGGTCCGGCAGCTCGAGGAACGGTATCCGAAGATCAAGGCAGAGAACACTTCTTCCGACACGGGTACCATTCTCGCCCCTGTCCAGCAACTTGACCTGGCGACGGTCATCCGCGTATCGGAAGCAGTATCGGGCGAGATCGAGCAGGAAAAACTGATCAATACACTCATGCGCACGGCCATTGAACATGCCGGGGCCGAGCGGGGTCTGTTGATCCTGCTTCAGGGCGGCGAGCCGCGGATCGAAGCGGAGGCTGCCACTGGGCCAGGCAAGGTCCAGGTTGTCGTTCGACAGGTAGCCGTTACGCCATCCGATCTCCCACAGTCCGCGCTGCATTATGTGATCCGGACGAAGGAGCGCGTGCTCCTCGATGATGCCTCAGACGACAACGTGTATTCAAAGGACGAATATGTGAGGCGGAAACGCTCCAAGTCCATCCTGTGCCTGCCAATCGTCAAACAAACACAGCTTGTCGGCGCACTTTATCTGGAGAACAACCTGACTCCGGGCGTCTTCACGCCGGACCGGGTTACGGTGCTTCAGTTGCTGGCTTCACAAGCCGCGATTTCGCTGGAGAACGCCACACTCTATTCCGATCTGCAACTCCAGGCTGGTCTGCTGCAGCGTCTTCCCGTATCTGCCTGGACTCTCCAGCCTGATGGGACACCGGATTTCGTGAACCAGGTTTGGCTTGAATACTCCGGTCAGACCCTCGATTTCATCCGGTCGGGTCCCGAGGCCTGGATGGCTGCGGTCCACCCGGAGGATCGAGAGACGGCAGCCAAGAGCCTTTTGGGACGGTGTGCGTTCGGGAAAGCCATTTTCGCGTTCGAATCCCGGTCTTTGAGCGCTCAGGATGGGACCTATCGCTGGCATCTCCAACAAGCCGTGGTCTTACGCGATGCAGAAGGAAAAGTCCTCAAGTTCGTTGGTACGACCACCGACATCGACGACCAGAAGCGGGCTCAAGAAAAGATCCGCCAGAGCGAGAAGGAAGCCCGGCAACTTCTTGATTTGTCTCCGCTGCACATCACCGTATTGGGGCCCGACGGGGAGCGCCTCTACACCAATCGGGCGTCACTGGATTACTACGGCATCACATTGGAGGCATGGCAGGACGCCGAATTGCCGCAGGTATTGCATCCTCACGACGCAGAGAAAGTGACAAAGGAGCTTCCCGAAAAACTGCAAAGTGGATCGCCGTTTGAATACGAAGCGCGGCTTAAGAGAAAGGACGGGCAGTATCGCTGGTTCCACTTTCGCTTGAGTCCAGTGTCGGACGAGCAAGGGCGCATCAGGCGGTGGTATGCAGCGGGAACCGATATCGACGATCGCAAACTGGCCGAGCAAAGGCTCCAGGAAGAGAATGTGGCGCTGCGCGAAGAAATCGACAAGGCATCGATGTTCGAAGAGATCGTCGGAGCTTCCGCGCCCCTGAAAAAGGTGCTTTCCCGCATCTCCAAGGTCGCCCCGACCGACTCCAGCGTTCTGATCACCGGTGAGACCGGCACTGGCAAGGAACTGGTGGCGCGCGCCATTCACCGGCGGTCGCAGCGATCTTCATACCCATTTGTGAGCGTGAATTGCGCCGTGATCCCTCGTGACCTAATCGCCTCCGAACTGTTTGGCCATGAGAAGGGCGCCTTTACGGGAGCACTGCAGCATCGTTTAGGACGCTTTGAACTGGCAGAGAAGGGCACGATTTTCCTCGACGAAGTTGGCGAGCTCCCGGCAGAAACTCAGGTTGCTCTTTTGCGGGTTCTACAGGAGCGCGAGTTTGAGCGCATTGGGGGGACGGGATCCATTCGGACCGATGTGCGGGTGATTGCTGCCACGAATCGCGATTTGGAGTCCGCAATCGAGTCCGGTAAGTTTCGCAGCGACCTGTTTTATCGGCTGAATGTCTTTCCCGTTGAGCTGCCGCCTTTGCGAAAACGAAGCGAAGACATCCCCCTCCTTGTCACGTATTTCCTGAACCGGTACGCACGAAAAGCAGGCAGGCATTTTACGGCGGTCGACAAGAAGAGCCTCGATCTGCTGCAATCGTACGCCTGGCCCGGTAATATTCGGGAATTGCAAAACGTGATCGAGCGGTCCGTCATCGTCAGCGAAACACAGACATTTTCCGTGGACGAAAGTTGGCTCTCCCGTCAGCCGTCGGCCCCGGATGTCCAGCCGAACCCTTTCAACAGGCAACCTGCCCAAGAAAAGGCTGCCATTGAGGCTGCCTTGCGTGAATGCGGGGGACGCGTCTACGGGCCTTCGGGCGCCGCCGCCAAACTCGGTATACCCCGTAGCACGCTGGAGTCAAAGATCAGGTCGCTAAAGATCAATAAGAATCTCTTCAAAGGTTAGATCCCGAGGAGACCTTCTGGTCCTCTCGGCTGCTTCGCCCTCACTTGTTCTGTACAGAATTCGCCAATTGGCGAAGTTCGCCAATCCATGCGTTCCACCAATCTCTTTCGATTCAATGTTTTCCACTTGGCAATGCAGTTGCCTGTCAGTACGCAATAGGGGAACGAGATGTTCAGAATCCACAGGAAGGCGAACGGGGAGGTGGTTTTTGCATTGAGCGGCCGGATTGCCAAGGAGTATATAGCCGAACTCGAAAACCTAGTCGCCGCGGAAGGGACGGAGCGTCGCATCTCGTTCGACCTCCGGGATATGACCCTGACAGGTCAAGACGGCATCACTTTCCTCGCTCAGTGCGAAGCCGACGGCATTGCGCTCGTGAATTGCGATCCGTACGTCCGCGAATGGATCACCAGAGAACGCACTGGGAGATAGCGCACGTTGGCTCGGATTAGAGGCAACGTGGAAACAAATCTCTGCATTCATGGAGGAGTAACGTTATGGCTACTTTGGATTTGATCGGGTCCAGTCCGAGCTTTCGGGCATTGTTGACAGAAGTGGACAGGGTGGCACCGGTGGATTCCGTGGTCTTGATCCAGGGAGAAACGGGTACCGGAAAGGAAGTAGTTGCGAGAGCTATTCACGAAGGCAGTCCTCGCCACAACCACCGTTTTGTGGCCCTGAACTGTGCAGCGATTCCGAGCGCGCTGTTGGAAAGCGAACTGTTCGGCCACGAAAGAGGGGCCTTCACGGGCGCGTGGGCGCAAACCAAGGGGCGTTTTCAAGCGGCGGATGGGGGAACGCTCTTTCTGGACGAGATCGGCGACATGCCGCTGGAACTTCAGCCCAAGCTCTTACGCGCCCTGCAAGAGCGGGAGTTCGAGCGTTTGGGGGGCGCACAGACCGTACGAGTAAACGTGCGTGTGGTCGCGGCGACAAACCAAGACCTCGGCCGACTCGTGACCAAGAAGTTGTTCCGGGCGGACCTGTTCTACCGGTTGAACGTAATTCCAATATGCCTGCCTCCTTTGCGGCAACGCATCGAGGACATCCTGCCGCTGACCGAGTTCTTCGTGGCAAAATTCTCTGACCGCCTCAACAAGCCAATCAATGTGATTCCCGATGAAGTGGTGGCGGTCCTGAAAGCACACGATTGGCCGGGAAATGTTCGGGAACTCCAGAATGTCATCGAGCGCGCGGTGCTCTTTTCGCCCGGCCCGGTACTGCGACTGCCACTCACCTTGACGCAGACAGTACATCATAGTTCCGAGAGCGTTTCGCGCACCTTGGCTGACGCCGATCGGGAGCACATCCTGGAAACCCTGAAGCAAACCGGCTGGATGATCGGAGGACAGGACGGAGCCGCCAATCGGCTCGGATTGCCACGCACGACGCTGATCTACAAGATGCGAAAACTTGGAATTGAAACACGCCGAATTCCGAAGACGCGCTCCATGGAACGATGCCACGCCGCAGCGGCCTGTTGAGGAGGCGTCATCGTGATCGAACCGCCTGATGTTCGGCTGAAACGAATACCGCACTGCCACGGCTCAGGTGAGATGCCTGCACATCGGCTTTGGCGCCCTGATCTGCGAGGCGGCGACAACGATAGGGCTACCAGAGACGCGCCGGCAACTGGATTCCGACTGGCCTCTCCAAATGCTTGAAGAGATTGGTCCTGGGTTTTGACAGGCACGAATTGTCAACAACTTAGTCAACCTACAAGGAAGTCCGGTAACGCGCCAAACAAATCGTACGGTCTGGACCAGATCGAATTCTTGGACACTACGAGATCTGAAGCAGATCCAATTTTTGGACACCACGGCGGTTCTCAAACTCTCCGGACGAGCTGTGATGCGCTATGCGTACCGAGACATCACTTCACGGCAGGTCGTAAACGATGCGGGGAGGGTAAACGGTGAGGAGGCCGCTGGCGGCGGCGGCAAAGACGATCGGAACCTTCGTGACTGCCGCTGGCGGGCCGTTGCGGGCGGCGATGAGAAACGCGTTAAGCGGGGAGGTGAGGTCCAGACTGCCGTTCACCGAGGCCGCAGTGGCGGAGCCGACCGACACCCGGGCGTGGCCAGCCGGCGGTGTGCCGTTCTCCGACTGCGCGGCTTCCTGGATGGATTGCGGAACCAGTTGGTATTGCGCTACGAACCCGTCGAGTGACGCACCTAGCCCTGGCTCTCCACCGTCGGACCCGACCACTTCGACCGGGGGGGCGCCCGGCGCGGCGAGCAAAACGGCATCGCCGCGGAGCGCACGCGCCAGGATCCAGCAAACTCCGCTCGAGAGCGCGACCGGGGCGGCGAAGGACGCCATCGCCCAATCGGATACGCCCGCCAGCGGTAGAGCCACGCTCGCCTCCACGATCTTCTTTCCCGATGGCGAACCATGATAGTCGGACTGAACCTCGATGCCGAGCAACACATCGGGCGAAAGTGCCAGGACGCCGACTGCGAGCCCGGCGATGGTGCTCGCTTGCGCGACATCCACGCGCTGGGCCGCTCGAATCGGGCGGTCGGCGCTCAGGCGAATACCGCGATCGGACAAAGAGGCCGAGGAGGCGGGGGCGAGAATTTCGGACGGGGTTGCCGCGCCCGCGCCACCGCGAAAGCTTTCGTCCACCTTCAGGGAGGCGGAGACGACGGAGGCCGAGAAGGGCAGGGTGATCGAGAGCGATTTCCGCTCCACGCGCTTACCCGAATAGCGGAGCACTTCTTTGGCACCGCTCGACGGTGTGAAGACGTTAAGGACGCGGTGATACGGCACTTTGAACGCGGAGACCGCGATGCGGCAGGGAGCATCGCTCTGGATGACCACGGCTACCTCGGTCTGCTGCGAGGAAAGGAAGCTTTGCAGCGCCTTGGCTAAGGCAGGGCCGGCGCTGACACTCAGGCTCCCGGCGGCGTCGGGCGTGGGCCAAAACAACGCCGGCGAAGCGAGATCGGTTCCGGCGATGGCGATCCGCGGATTGGCCGGAATGCCGCGGACGTTGACCGCGGTCACCTGGTTCGGCGCAACGGGTGCGGAGAACTGGACCGCGAAATTGACGTCGGTAAAGTTGGCCGCGTCGGCCGCTTTGTCGGCCTCGACGGGGCCGTCTGCGCGATGCAACTCGACACTCCGCGGCGGGGCGGCGAGCGAAACGCTCAGCACGCGGCGCGGGCCGTCGAGTTTGACGATCACGGCTTTGCCGTCCTTCGAAAGGCTCAATGCGGCCGGAGGGGGGCTTGGAGCGCATCGTAATCAAGGGGCTGGAAGCTGGCGTCGAATTCACAGGCCGACTCGTCGATTTCGATCGGGTCGGCGGCGCCGCTCGTATCGAAGCGGAGGTAGACGACGGCCTGGAAGCCACGCGGCACCGGCGTTGTCACCGGCCACGTGGTCAGGGGCGAGACGGCCACTCCGCCCGGGGTTGCGGCCACGGTTGCGAGCTTCATCGCGGGCGCCGCTCAATGGTGAGCACCCGGTTCTGCACCGCCGTCAGTGCCGTTGCGTCCGCCTTGGCCGCGAGGGCGGTCGTGATGCGGGTTTCGAGTGCTTGCAGGTCGTCCCGCGTCACGACGAGCGGCAGGCGTCGGTTCACATCGACGCGGAAGCTTTCGAAGGTGTTGGAGTCCACTTTGCCCGCGAGGGCGGTGTTGGTCGCGGCCTGGAATGCCTGGAAGACGGTCAGGTCCGCTTTGCGACCGAGCGCACTATTAACCTGGGCTTGGAACGTGTCGAAGGCAGCCTTGTCCGCCTTCCCGGCGACGCCGGCTTGCAGGGTTTGCAAATCGGAGGCGTTCGCCTTGGACGCAACCGCGGTGTTGACCTGGGTTTGGAACGTGTCGAAGGCGGATTTGTCGGCCTTGCCGGCGACCGTGGTCTGCACCGCTTGCAGCTCCGCCGCGTTGGCCTTGGTTGCCAACACCGCGCCGATCTGAGTCTGAAAGGAATCGAACGCGGACTTGTCGGCCTTGGTGCCGACCGCCGTCTGTACCGCGGCGAGGTCCGCCGCGTTGGCTTTACCCGCGAGACCGGCATTGAAGTCGGCGCGATCCACCTTGGACCCGGTCTCGATTTGCGTTTCGCCGACCACCGCCAGCACGCTCGAGAGCCCCTTCGAACCGGTAGACAGCACGGGGCCGATGGCGCCGCGCGTGTCATCCGGCAGATCCGCCGTGGCGGCATCCAGGAACTGACCGATTGCATGCTGCGCCGTGTCGCGCGCAGCCCACTTCCCGATCACGCCATACTCATTGTCGACGTAAATCCCGGCACGGTCCAGCACACCCGACAGGAGACCGGACGGTCCGAGCGCCTGCTTCTTGACGTTCTCGAAATCAGCCGCGAGCGGGTTCTGCGCGCTGGTTTGCTGGCTGTAGACCTGAAGCCACGCTCCCAGCCAGTCGCGAAATCGCAGCGTCACCGTAGCCGCTACCGCCTGGCCAGCCACTTCCGCAAAGGCGATGATTGTGGCGGGAATGCGCGGCCAAGAAACCATGTAGTCGCGTGCGACGGGGTTCGACAGCAGCTTCTGTCCGAAATGCCGATAGTAGGCGTCCACCGCGTTGCGGTAGGGCCGGTTGGCCTCCCATCGATATTGAGCGGCCATGGACTGCAGTGCCGCGGCCACGCTGCCGGGACTCGCTGCCGCGGGGTCGAGCTGCGTGAGCACGGCTTCGAGCGCATCCTGCTCCTCACTGTCGTCGAGCGAAACGTGCGGCCGCAGCGTCGCGCGCACGGAACCATCCGGACCCGTGGCTGACGAGATGCTGCCGCCTTCGAGCGGATCGTCTTCGCCATACAACTCCCCCCAGGAGGTGACCAGCGTGACCGGTACTCCGGCCTGTGGCGTGCCGTCGGCCTGAGTGACGGTCGCGGTGAGCGCAACCGATTGGCCCAGGTACGGCGCCGGTTCGAGTGCGGTCAAGCTAAGGCGCGGGCGGGAAGCGATCGCCGCCTGCATCGTCGCCAGCGCGCTGCGCAACTCCTCCACTTCAGCTTCGAGATCGGTGGTGGTCATCGCCGGGTCTCCAATTGAAATACGCGATTGCTCAAATCGGTGACGGCGCCGAGCTTGGAGGTGATGTCGGAGGGATTCAGCGCCGAGAAAGCGGTGATCTGGTTCTTCAGGGTGCCGACTTGCAGCCGCAGCGTGCCGACCGCTCCGCTGTCGGCGAGCGCCGTATCGAGGCGCGTGCCAACTACCGTCAGATTGTTGGTAATGGTGGTCATCTTGTTTTGGGTGTCCGAGAGGCCTGCCTGCAAGGTGCCGAGCTGTTTCTGGACCTCCGAGACCGCGCGGTTGGCGGACGCGACGGACGCGTCGGAGCGCGTGGCGGCGGTGGTGAAAACTTCGAAAGCGACATCCTGATCCGGCAACTCCGCGGTCTGATCCTGAACCGTTTGCAGCGTCTGCTGGATGGAGATTGCGTTTTGCACCGACTGCGTCACGGCGTTCAGGAAGCTGGGTGGCTGCGCGATATTGACCTGGTCGAGCGCCTCGCGCACGACGCGATAATCGCGCTGTTTCCTTACCAGGCCCTGGTTCTTGACAATACTGTTGACCTCAGCCTTGACGTTATCGACGGACTCCTGGAGGTCGGCGGTGAATTTCGGCGCCAGGCGGTCGCGATAGGTCAGCACCAGCGGGCCGGTATTGACCGCGTAATCGAGGTTGTACCAGGGGCCGATCCAATCGCGGTAGACGATCTGGACGGCGGCCGAGGCGCGGCCGAAATCGGGCGCGCTCACATCCGCGGAATTCTGCACGAAGCAGAAGACGGTGGCCCGATAGTCCTGCCAGCCCTGGCGGACGTTGACCACGCCTTTGCCGGAAACGCGGGCCGGGTATTTCTGGTAGTAGGTGTCGACGTAGTCGCGCAAGTGCGTGGAGTCGGTGCGGTCGTACTCCTTGGTGAGGAACTGGAAGGCCCCGGCGTCGCGTGCGGTGCCGGGCGTTTCGGCGGTGCGGATGATTTCGGCGGCGCTGCGATTGTTGGCCGCTACTTTGCCGTTCAGCGTAGTGGCCACGTCGTCCTCGAAATCGAGGTCGAAAGACTCTGCGTGGTCGGGCTGCAAGCGGACCTGCGCCACGCCTTGCTGATTCACGCGTACGGTCGCGGTGCGGTCGCCCAGGCCGGCGTCGCTCTCAAATCCGGGCACCGCGCGCAGCCGGCCCCAGGTGGCGACAAAGGTGACGAACGGCCGGCTTTGCGCCGGGAAATTCATGGCCTGGCCGCTGACGTCCGCTACCGTCGCCGTGATCACTGCCGTTTCGCCGATGGCGTACACGGCCTGGGTCGGCTTTAGCGTTACGCGATTGTACTGGTGCAGCGTGTTCTCAAGCGCGGTGACGCGCGCGGTGGTGTTCTGGAGGTCGGCGTTTGCCTGCTGCACACCGGTTTCTACCGCGGTGAGGCGCGTGTCCACGGCCTGCGATAGCGCATTGAGCGTATCCTGTACGGTTTTCGTGGCGGCGACAAGCGCGTTCCAGTCCGCCGAGGTGATCAGTTGCCCCGCGTTTCTGGGTGCGAGCGCTCCGAGATTGGCATTGCTGATGGGGAGGGCCATGATTGCTTACCTCAACTCTTCACGATGTTCTCTTCTATCGCCAGCCGGACGCGCACGCCGGCCGGCCGGACCTGCTGGATTCCCTGCCAAACGCGATCGACGACGGCGGGGTCCACCGTTTCGTCCGGTGCGATCTTCTTAAGGCGCACCAGCACGGAGAGCGCGGCGCGCGGCTCCCAGACGAACCAGACGCGCGCAGCCGAATTGTAGGCGAAGACGGCGCGATCGAAATCGCTCTCGGGCGGCGGCGTGGTGATGTCGTACCGGCCTTCGCCGGGCGCGTCCAGGTCGGGCGGCGGGGGGAACAGGCGGCCTTCTGTCGACCACCATGGATGCGGCCCAGGCGACACCGTGCCGGGCGGCTCCATGGAAAGATAGCGCCACGTCGAGACGCCTGGCGGGAGGCGCGGAAGCGCCGGGATGCCGCCGGCTCACGATGGTCTGCTCGTCGGGCTTGACCCGCACCAGGAGCTTGCCATCGGGCACCGGCGAAGCATTCGAGAAGGTGGCGCCGTCCCACCCCCGAGGTCGGCAGCTACGCCGTCGGTCCACGCGATCACTTGCACGGCCGGCTCGGAGGCGGAGCGCGGCGCGTCGTCGAAGGCAATCCACGAACCATCGAGGCGCTGCCACTTCGAAGAGGCGCGGTCAAAGCGCCACTGCCCGCGCGCAATCCCGGCAGGGTAGATCTTATCGGCGCGCCCGAGCTGCACCCAGTTGTCTGCCTGAAATTGCCACCAGTCGCGGCCGTCGTAGCGGAACAGGCCCCGGTCGGTGCCGAACCACAGCAGACCGCGGGGATCCTCGCGGATGGTGAAGACGGCGCCGGCGGCGATGTCCGGGAAGGCTTCGAGCACCGTCTCCATGCCGAGGTTTTCGCCCGCGATCGCGGTATAGCGCGCCATTCCGTTAGAGGTTCCGACCCAGACCGAGCCGTCGCGGGCGCAGAGTACGCAGTTCACCGGCGGCAGGAACGGCGCGGATGCATCGGGGAAATTGCGCTCGGCACCCTGCTTTGACGGGAGGAACGGCTGCCAGTCCGGATTCTGCTCACCCGACCCTTTGCCTTCGTACCAGCTCCACGTATCTGACCCCGGCTGCCACTGGAACAATCCGAGCGCGGTGCCGAAATAGAAGACGCCATTCGCATCCTGCGCGATGGCGTTGACGGCCGTGCCTTGCAGCGCGGCTTCGTTCACGCCCGCGTCGGTGCCGAACCATAGCTTGTCGTCGGCCGCGCGAAGAATCGCGAGCACGCTGCGTCCCTGGAAAGCTGGATCGGGGGTTGCGGCGAACGTCCCGCCAGCGAACAGCGGCATGCGCAGCAGACCCATGTCGGTAGCGATCAGCAGGTCGTGCCCGTCCTCGGCGAGCGCGTGAACGGGCGCGAGGCCGTTGAGGGCGACGGCGAAGGCGTTCCCGTCAAACCGCAGCAGGCTGCTTCCGGCAGCCACCCACAAGGCCAGGTCCTGGGTTTGGCAGATCGCCGTCACCGAGGCCGCGGGTCCGCCCGTTACGGGTTGCCACGGACCGGGCGCGGAAGAATCCTCGGCATGACTGGCGCTCACCAGGCCGTTTGCTATTCCGAGCCAACTGCGTCCCAACGGCCGCAGGCGCAGTGTCTCGCCAGGCGGCACGGTGTCCGCGTACGCGAGTCCGACGCGCGGCTTTGCACCGCCCGCCTGGTACAGCTCGATCACCGGATTTACGGTCGCGTCGACGCCGGGACCTGCGGCGAGTCCCTGGACATAAACGGAGGGCGCCGCCGATGCGAGCGAGTCGTTGTCGATCGTCCAGCGCATCAGCGGCCCCACCAGTTGCAGCGGCTCACCGCGGGTCGGCGCGGGATAGACCACCGGCTGAGACGGCGCGAATTCTTCAATCCAGAACGGCCGGTCGCGCCGTTCCGGCGGCGCCCCCACATTGGCCGGCAACTGAGCCTCCACCATCCGGCGTAGCGCTCCAACGGTGCCGATGCCGTTGCGAAAGACGTCCACCACCCGGGCGATGCGCTCGCGGTAGTCTTCCACCAGGTCGCGCAGTTGCGGCGGCTGCTCCCAGGGCGCAACCGGGACGAGTGCGCCGAGGCGCGCCAGGTCGTCCACATACGGAAAGGCCCGCAGTTCCGGATCGCCGGGGAGAGGAAATGGTTTGGGCGGCCGGCTGAGAGCGCGTGATCGCAGGAACCAGGCGTCGTAAGTCGCAAGGTCCGCGTACCGGAACCAGTGCGCCTGCATGACCTGGGTGGACTCGAGCTGCATCTGGTCCAGCACCGCGGACACGCTGCGCAGCCAGGCGGTGAGCAGACTGCGATCGTTGTCGTCCGGCTGGTACAGCGAAGGCAGGCGTTTGCGGATTCGGTCGAAGCTAGGCACCGCCGCCCTCCACCTGGGTTTGGACGCCGCTCAGGCTGAGCCGCTCGAGCGCCGCGAGCGCGTATTCGGGGTCGGCGCTCTTCGCCAGGATGCGGCTGAAGCCCGACTCGGCGGTGAAGACGAACTGCACCTGGTAGGGCGCCACCGAGGCTTCGGTCGGCAACGGCGGCGGCGCTCCCGCCGGATTGTCAAAGGTTGCCAGCGTGACGCCTGGCTTGTTCGGCAACGGGAACACCAGCAGCAGCTTGCCGAACGAAAGTTTTCGTTTGTTGTGCTCCACCGCCGGCGCGCCGGCAGCCAGCTCTGTCGAGTTCAAATCGTTGAGGTAGGCGACCGCGCCGCTGAGGGCCTGTTGGATGGCGGCCGGGTCGGGCGGCGTCGCATCCTTGGGATAGGTGACGATAGCGTTCAGTTGAGTGGGGAGGTTCGGATCGGTGATCTGCAGGTTGCCCAGCGTGCTGGTGAGGCTGCCCAAACCGAGCGTGCCGTTGCTGGTATCGAGCGGCGTTTCGCCGGCGCCGTCCGATCGCGCCACCTTAAGCACCTTGACATCCTCGACGCCCTTCACGCTCTGGACCACTCCAATCAACCGGTTGAAGCTGCCGGCGTCCTTCGCCGGGATGGCTGCAAGGTAATCCGCCACCTTCTCGCGAACCGCGCGCTGCACGGCCTTGAGGTCCTTTTCGATCATCCCCGCCGAGGTCGCAAGGCGCAGCGAGAGGTTGATGCGCACGGGAGGAATCGCATCTTTGAGCCGCACCACGACGCCCGCCGGCCGTACCGCGTCGATGGCGGAAACGAGCCGCTGGCGCGCTTCGGGTGTCAGCACATCGACGTGCGGCGTGACGTCCACGTATCCCGGCGAGCTCGATTCGTCGACGTCGGCGGCAATCCCTTGCGCGGCCAGCGCGCCTTTGATCGCCCCCGGCGTCGCGCGCTCGCTGCCGTGCAGAAAGTTCTTCGCGCGCGTACGCAGTTCGTCGTCGGTCTCGTCGCGCGTCAGGCGCGCCGTGGGCGAGGGGTTCGACACGCTGCCGATACCTGCGATGGGCACCGGAAGTAGCGCGAGCGCGCCCGCCGGCTGCGGGTCGTTTTTCGCGTCTAGATCGCGCACCGGAATGCGCGCCACCGGTTGCCCGATCGCGAGCGACCCGGACTCCGTCGTCTCGTAGCCGACCTTGCCATCCGTCGTCGCCACGCGCGTGCCGGCCGGAATGTTGATGGTCCCCGAACTGCCGGGCGAGCGCGTGAACTCTACCTCGCCGGACGCGCGGCCGCCCGTCACGCGCTCGATGCCGAGCAGCGCGACCACGTTGTCGAGCGCCGTTCCCGATGCCGTGTCGATGAAGCCCGACTGGTACACGAAATCGAGCTGCGCCGAGAGCGACGCCATTTCGAGTGCAACTGCCTCCGAGAGCGTGCGCACGATGCTGCCGGTCTGGATGTCGGTGAGCACCGGCACAGCCGACTGGGGGTAATAATTGACGTAGATCAGCGTCCCGGGGTCCGGCAGTTCCGCGCCCTTCTGCCACTCGAGCACCCGGCCGTTGACCAGTTTATAGTCCTTGTCCTTCGCGAACAGGTGCGGCTGGCCGTCGCGGCCGCCGAAGACCGAGATGATGCTTGCCACCGGCCCTTTGAGCAGTGTGTGTTGGAAGGGGGGCGCATCGGCGCCGGGAGGAGGGAAGGGTTGTTGCTCGGCGGCAGCCCCGCCAGTGACCGCGGCGAGAATGCTGTCCAGAACTTCGGGATAAGTGTGGCGTCGAAAGCTCACGATGCAAGCTCCAAAGTGAACGGCCCGATGCGAACGGTTTCGGCCTCCCCCACCGGAAGGACGACCAGTTGAATCCGGATGCGGTCGCGCGCACCCGCAGCCGGCTCCACCAGCACCTGTGTTACCTTGTCGATGCGCGGCTCGAGCTTAAGGCTTTCGAGGATATACAGCTTCGCCAGGTTCCGCGTGGTATTGGTGTTCTGGCTGCCGACCAGCTCATGCAGGCGCGAGCCGTATTCGGGATGCGCGAGCGCGGCGAGCTCGCCCCGCGGGGTGAGCAGGCGCAGAATCACCGCCTGGCCCAGGTTGTCGAGACCCGATATCAGTCCCATGTCAACCAGCGGCTCGGCGCGGTTCGGCACGCGGCGCTGGTCGGTATCGACGCCATAGACCGGGCGCAACTCCCGGTGAATCAACTTAAGGCGGATGTCGGTGAGGAGTTGTCGGTTGGCTGCCACGTTCAACCTCCGATCATCACGCTGCCGGCGGCGAGGATGGCGCCGCCAGGCGTATCGGCCGGATCGTTGCAAGTCAGGCAGGCGTCGCCATTGCGCGCGGCCGGTTTGCCGCCGATGTTCACGGTGGCGCTGCCCATCTGCACGGTGGCCTGGTTCGACGGCGGCTTCTGGAATGGTCCGCCCTGCGGAATGTGCCCGGGGGTGTTGGTGGCCGTGCTGCCCTGCGTCGCGGCCGGCTTGCCCTGGATGTTGACGTTCGTGCTCAGACTGTTGTCGAGCAGTCCGGTGAACGGGTGCGGCAACGGCGTCGGTACCGGCCCGCCCGGAGACGGAATCATGACGATGTGAATGTCGGTGGCGATCACCTGGTCTCCCTGTTTTGCTGCCGGCTGGCCCATGCGTTCCTCCTCAATTGAGATTGATGACAGCGCCTTTCAGGTTGAGCTCGCCCTGCGCCTCGATGGCGATCTGGTTGCCCTTTACGCTGATGTCCCCTTGGCTCTCCACCGTGATGGCGCCGTCCTTGCCGATGGTCAGCTTGGCCTTCCCGCCATCCACTTCGATCGCAACTGCCGGATCGTCATCCTGCAACTGGAGGGAGAGGCCGCTGCCGACCTTCAACTGCACCGCCCGCACATCGCCGCTGTCCACCTGCAAGTGTACGGCGTCGCCGTCACCCGCGCCGAGCGGCAGGTGCATGACGATTTGTCCGCCCGCGTTGACCGGCGGCCGGTCCTGGTCGTTGTACAGACGGCCCGTGATCACCGGCGCGTTGAGGTTGCCTCCGATGAACTGCACCATGACCAGGTCCCCGACCGAGGGAATTCCGGCCGCGCCGATCTGCGAGGTTGCCACCGGCACCTGCTTCAGGGCGAGCCCCGAGTTGCGCAACTCCACCGAGCAGGCATAATTGTCGTTGTCCGATTCGCTTTCGTGCGGGTGCTGCTCCTTGACCACCGCCAGTTCGGCGGTGCGGATCTGCGCCAACTCGTCCTGCACGATGCGGCGGATCGTCTCGTATAGCGACAGTGTCATAGAAGTCCTTTCGCAGCGTCGAGCAGCCCGCCGGCACCGCCGCCCGCCGCGCCCGATTGCGTGAAGTGGATCAGCGAGGTGAAGCCCTCGCGCTTGTTAAAGCGGTGTCGCACGCGTTCCACCACGCAGATGCCGTTGAGTGTGGCCTGCGGCGCGCCGGCGATCTCGATGGTGCTGCCCGGCGTCACCGCGGGCGCACCTGCCGTCCACACCCAGCCGCTCCGCGCCTCCGCCCCGAGGCCGGCGGCGATGCTGGCAGCCGCCGTTTGAGCCGCATCCGAGTTGCGTAGCGAAGGGTCGGAAATGAGCTTCACCGGGTCGCCTGTGCCTGACTCCGCGCGCACGCCCGAAGGGTCCTTCAGCAGCCAGTTCCACGCGTCCGCGCCTTTCGAGCCGGCGGCGCCCTCTCCTGTCACCGTCACCTTCCCCGCTGTCGGCCATGCGTTCCATAACTCCATCGCCAGGACATCGCTGCCGTAGGCGAGCGAAGCCACGGGCTGACCCTCTTCAACCGGCTGGAAGTCGAGTTTGCCCTCCACCGAAAAGAATGCGCGAAATCCGTTCTGGCGGGCGAGCGTCGCAATCTGCTGCCAGGCGTTCTGCCGCGCGTCCACGGCATAGAAAGGATAGCTATCGCCGTCCTCCACCGAATCGACGTCGACCGCCGCCCGCTGCGCCAGGTCTTTGACAATGTCCCCGGCCGTGCTCTGCTCGTAGCTCTGATCGACGCGCAGCTTCGCCAGCAGGATCGCGCCCGTCGAGGCTGAGACACGGAGGATACCCTCGAGCGCGGTCCGCACCGCGTCTACCGCGCCGGTGAAGATAAGGTTGTTCGAAGAATCCTCGTACCCGGCTTTGATCGTGCCCGCATCGCCGGGCACCGCCGCCGGCCCCTGCGCCGCCGAGTCGATGACGGCGCAATCCACAAACGGGGCAGCTCCGAGTTCCACCGAGAATCCGATCAGCGCCTGCGCCCAATCCGCCGCGGCCGAGTTGCCGAACTTCACATCGAAGACCGGCCGACGGACGGAGGGCGCCCCCGCACTCGAAGAGAACAACCCGTCCGCGATGGAGCTGAGTCCCATTGTCTATGGCTTCTTCACATTCTGAGAATCGTAGAACGTCGCCGACTTGGCCACGCCGCCGTCGATATCCTTGAATACCCACGGCATCGTATAGTTATTGGGCGCGCCGCTGCCGTTATCCGGGTTCACCTGCACGTGAATGTGGTTGCAGCGGCTCATACCTGTGGAATTGCATTTGAACAACAGTTGACCCTGCGTGACCGGCGTCCCGGCTGCCGGAATCGACCCGCCGAAGGCCGCCGCGATGGTGCCCTTCTGACCGTGGTAGTACTTCGCATAGGTCGTGGTGGGCGTGCCGTTGACGTCCAGGTCGTGGTCCGCGTTCGGCGTCGTATGTTTGATGATGATGTGATTGCCGTCGTCGGGGTGTTCGCCGTCGTCGACGGAATCGAGCGGCGTGCCGAAGACTTCGCCCTCGCGCATGCACAGCACGTCCTGCCCGAGGTTCAGCGAGAAGTCGTACGAGAAGACCTGGCCGATAACGGAATTGTGGCTCCAGAATCCGTGATTGCCCTGGATGCACTCGGCGGCTCCCTCGAACGGCATCAGGTAGGGTGACGTGGCTGCGCCGGGATAGCCTTTGAACTCGACTTCCGTGCCGCGCGCGTTATCCGTCTTATAGCCGCGCTTGCCGTCGTTCGTCCTGCCGTCGTTGAACAGAAACCAGAAGCCAATAAACGACAGGTGCGAGAGGCCATAGCCCTTGGCCCAGCTTCCGGCGGCGTTATCGCCATCCGGCAGATCGCCGGCGAGGCCGATCGACAGCAGGAACCCGAAGAAGAAGCTGACCACGCTGATGCCGAGGGCGCCCAGAAGCACGGCCGCGATCAGGGACCCGTATTCGCCATTGATGCTGAAGAAATTGTCGGGCATGACGCCGGCGTGGAGCAGCGGTCCCAGGATTTGCATCACGAACTGGATGAGCCCGTCGTTGTTGCGGTTCTCCGGTTTCGGCGTCGCCTCCGGGTCGTGATTGGACAGCGTCATGATGGAGAGGATCGCGTCGCGCACCAGCGGCAGCGGCAACGACGACCCGCCGAAACGGAAGATGAGGCGCAACAGATAGAGGAAGCCGTCGTAATCATTCAGGCTGCGGCCCTCAAAACTGCACAAAGCCGCGGAGACGAGATTGAACAGTTTGTCGAACGACCCCGGCACCTTCAGCCACGGATCGAGCGCCGTCGGCAGGTTGATGTCGCCGAGTGGCGCGAGCACGGTGTAGATCGTGTCGCGCATCATCGACACCGTTGTGATCGAATACACGCCGCGCCCTTTCAGGTATCCGATGAGCGCCACCAGGAAGCCGTCCAGCAAGGTGGTCACCCAGGTGGCGTGCAGCGTGGCCTTTTCCATCTGGTCGCGCGACAGATGAAGGAACGAGAACGGCTGAAGCGCAGAGCAGTTCAGCGGATCCACGTCATTGACTTCTTCGCCGGTCACCCAGCTTGCGTACCAACAACGCCTGGTGCTGGCGCCAGGAGCAGCGGCTGCGCCCGGTCCGCCGCTGAAGCCCGCGCTGAAGGTGACCTCGTCGGAAATCACGCCCAGCACGTCGAGCCCGCTCTTCAGCGCTTTGCCTGTCACTGCTGCGCGTCCGACCACCGCGTCATATTGGAGTTCGCGGAGTTTCGAGAGCAGCAACGCGGCGAAGCGGTCCACGTTGAGCGGCGGCAGTTCGAACAGGCCGTCGATGTCGCGCCGGATGCGGCGTACCAGCACGATGATCTCGAAGCGGTTCTCCCGCACACGCAGGTCGGCTTCGAGCGGCGCGCCGCGAAGCTGCGCGACGATATCGTCGATGATGAGGCCCACCTGCTGGTCGACGAAGCTGTTCGTCAGGCCGAGGTCGTTTTGCAGCACGCTCAGCGCGAAGTTGGCATGCTGCGCCAGGGCGTCGGTGGTGATGCCGTCGAGCAGTTCCACCAGCAGGCTCACCAATCTGTCGCCGCTCAGGATGGTCTCGTGAGCCACCGAGTCGCCGGGCAGCGATTGGCCCATGGCGGCGATCTTATCGACCAGCGGCTGGGCCCACGCTTTCAACTTCTGGGCAGCCGCGCCCTGCCTGGTCCTGGTCGCGTCCAGCAGACGCTCGAGCGACGCGGCGAATGCCTTTTCGGTCAGCGTCAGGCAGGCACCACCATGCGCCCGGTCCCAAAGCAGGCGCGTGGCGAGCGCCAACAGGTCTTCGACCAGGGCGGCGGGCGCCGGCGCGAGTGGCGCCGCCACCTTGTGAGGCTGCAGCAGCACCGAGCCGATCGTCATATCCCCACCCCCGCCGCGGCACTCACCCCGCCGCCCGAGGGAATCGCGCTCCGCATCGCGGTAAACGCATCCTCCACTTCGTCGAGCCCGGTCTTGAGTTCGCCCGTGAGGCTTCCGAGCCGCTCCGCGATACGGCGCAGCGCCTCGCTCATGTCGATGCCGTCGAGCAAAGGCAGCACGTCCTTTTCAAACTCATCCTGCACCAGCGTCCCGAGTATGTTCGATGGATCGAGCGATTGGAGAGTGTCCACCAGCTTCGCGTAATCGTCGTCGATCTTTTTGACATCGGCAGGCGGCAGGAAGAGATCCACGCTCAACGAATCCAGCACTTCGTCAAAGACGGCCTCCAGCGCCTTGGCGAGATTTGCGGGATTCACGGCGTCGAGTTTCGCCCGCAGCGCGGCGAACAGGGTCTTCAGGCTGTCCCGCAAGAAATCGAGATTGAAATTCTGGATGCGATCGACCAGTGCCTGAAGGGAATCGCGGATGCTCTCGAGCGCGGCCACCCCGGCAAGCAGGTCGGCGACCTTCGCCTTCACTTCGGTCATCAGCTTCTCGAGCTCCCCGGAGAGCGCGTCGAGAATATGGAATACCGGCTCGGTCAGCGAGAAAAGCGCCGCCAACGGGTCAAGAAACTCCTCCGCCACCGCGTCGTGCACCCATTGCTTGAGCTTTCCCGAATCGAGCTGCAAGCCGCGCAATCCGCCAAGCACCGTGCCGGCTGCGGTGTAGCGCACGTCCCAATCGCCGAGCGCAACTGCCAGTCCCGACTTCGTCGCCGTCACCTTCTGCTGCAATCCTGCCAGCGTCTGAAACGGCGCACCGACGGCGGGCTGTGAAGGATCCAGCCGCGCCAGCGCCGCCTTGAGCGCGTTCTTCTGAGCCGAAGCGGGCAACGCGTCCACCTGCGAGGCGGGCAGCGCCCGCACCGCCTGCACCACGGCCGTCCAGCGTCCCTGCGGATTGAACTGGCCCAGCGCGGAATCGAGGGCGGCGAGCGCCGCGCCGGCGCTGGTCGCCACTGCCGCCGCCGTAGTCCCGTCCACCGACGCCGAGATCGAAGTGAGGGAGGCCTCGAGCGCGCCCGTGTCTCCCAGTTGATCGAACTTCGCGAGAATCGGTGCGAGCCACGCCTCGAGTTTGGGCCTTGGGTCGGCAAAGGCCTCCAGGATCTCGCGCGCCTTCCCGAGCATCGCCGTGGCACTCACCGCCGTGTCGATACCGCTCTTCACCCGCTCGATGGCCGCCGCCACCTCGCCCAAAACATCGTCGAGTGGAATCGTCACCGAGACGCCGTTCAGTGCTTCCTTGAGTTGTGCGTTAAGCGGCTCGATGATTTCATCGGGATGAAACTGGTCGAGCGCCTTGGACAGCTCCTCGAAGGGCGCCGACAGCCCTTCGAGCGCATTGACCGGATTCAGGTTCTGCTTAAGCCGATCCTTCAGGCTATCCAGTTCCTTCTTCACCGGCTCGAGTAGGCTGCTCGGTTTGAAACCCTGTAAATCGGAGAGGAGCTGGTTGTAGGGCCCGGAGAGCCCGTCCCCCACCAGCGTGGTGGGGTCGAACGAGCGGACGCGATCGGCGAGCTGCTTGGGCAGGTCGGCCACCGCATCGAGCACCTGCACCGGTCCGGCATTCACGATCGCTCCGAACTCGTCGAGCACCGGATCTGTGATGGGTTTGAGGTCGGAGGGCAGCACCGAGAGGGCCGACTGGAGTGCACCTTCGAGCGGTTCCGGAATCTCGCCAAGCGACTTGAGCGTGTCCGCGATCGCGTGCAGATCCTTCACTACTTCATCGGTGAAGGGCGCGAACGACACGGCTTCGAGTTGTGCGGCGACGTTGTCGAGTTCCTTCCGTACCGCGGCCACACGCGGGTCGGCGAGCACGCCCGCGATCTTCTGAATCGCGTCGTGCAGCACCGCTTCGAGCTGCTTCGGATCGAAGGCGGCCACGGCGTCCGCGATGGTATCCACTATGGCGGTGACTTCGTCGAGCACCGGCGCCAGCAGATCGGTCACCTTCTGAACGATCTGTGCCTTGAACGCATCGACCGCCGTCTTCGCCTGCGCCGCGGCCGTCGCGGGGTCGAAGAGATTCAGGACCGATTCCACCTGGCCGAAGATCTGCTGGATTTGCCCGGTCACTGCCACCATGGTGTTGTCCAGGGCGTCGACGGCGCTCTGCATCTCGTTGGCCGCGTCGACAATCGGCTGGGTGACGGCCTGGAAGTCGATCTTGTCAAGCAGGTCCTCGAGCCACCCGGCGATGCGTCCGAGAAAGTGGCGCAGATCGTCGATCGGTTTCTGAATCGCCGCCGCACCGGCCTGCGCCGCGGCGGCAACGTCGTCCACCAGGCCCAGCGCGATCGTTGGCCGCAGTGCGGAGACCACGCTGCCGAGCCGATCGTCGAGCTCGTCCGGCAGCCGCGCCAGGCTGGTCTGAAATGCAGGCAGGGAGGCGAGGTCCCCCTCGAGCGCGGGCTTCAGCGCGTCGTACTGGTCGAGCAGACCTGTAAGTGCGTTGATCGTCGTGCCCGCGCCGCTCAGGCTGCCGCTTTGCACCGGGGTCTTCAGCTCACCGAGCCGCGCCGCGAGGCCGTCGGCAATGGTCGTCAGCTCTGTCGCGTGCAGTTTCCCCGCGAGGTCGCCGGCAGCCGTGGAGAGCTTGTTCAGCACCGGATCGAGCGGCCCGTTCAGGTAGGCATCCAGGTGCGCCAGTGTGCTCGCGAGCTGCGCCCGCACGGCCGCGGGATCGGCCGCCTTCCAGCCGAGAAGCGTTCCGAGCATTTCGCGCAGGTCGGTGAGGATCGGAATCTGGCGGATTCCGAAATCGTCCAGCGTGACGCTGTCAAGCCCGTCGCGCAGCCAGGGAAGAAAAGAATCGACGGTCAGCGGGGAAGGCAGCCCGTCCAACGCGCTTTTGACCTGGTCGATGCCCTGGGCGGTTGCCGGCGCCTGGGCCTGGCCAGGTGTGCCGTCACCGCCACCTGGGGCAGGCGGGGCTGGTGGCGGCGCGGGTGGCTGCCCGGTGCCCTGGAAATCGAGCTGCGTCAAATCGTAGACCGATTGCACCACCTGGAGCGACTCTCCGAGATTACCCGTGAGCTCGGCGGCGGAACTCTTCAGTTGACCGATCCCCGAGGTGAGGCCGCCGGTGACCGACGAGAGATTCGCGGGCAACGCGGTCTTCAACGAATCAAAGGTTTCGCCGAATGCGCCCGATGCGTCGAGGTCCGGTAGGGAGAGTTTTCTCAGCGCCGCGCCGAAGCCAGCGATGCTCTGCGGCGGCTTGGACTTCGATCCCGCGACCAGCGAGCTGGCGCCGGTGAGCGACGACGCGACCGTGCCCAGCGCACCGTCCACCCCATTGCCCTGGAGGGCCGATTCGAGTGTCTCGAAAATCGTCGCCATGGCTTCCGGCTATCCGCCAAACAGGTCCTGCAACTTGCTGCCGATGTCGCCCAAGTTGCTTGTCGCCGACTTCACCGCGTCCGCTGCCCCTTTGAGCGGCGGCGTCGGATCTTTGAACGACGGGATGTTGGCAAGCTTGCTGACGGCGTCCAGCGCGCCCGTTACCTGATCCACCAGTCCGCTGGCCGCATCGAGCAGTCCACTATCCAGGCCGCCGAGCGGATCGGGCGGTGGCGGTGGGGGCGGGCTTTCCTGGAGCACGATCGTGTAGTCGGTCTGGTCCGGGCTGGTGCCGCTCTCCGCCATTCGCAGCGTCTGCACCACCACGTACTGCACTTCCGTGGCGGTGATGATATCGGCGACGAAGGTCACCGGCTCGCCAGCCTTATATTTCTCGCGCAGCTTCTGCAGGAACTCGTCGCGAGCTTCATCGCCGTAAAGACTTCCGGAGATCGCGATGCGTGTGGGCGCGGCGTTCAAATCCTGAAACAGACTGCCGACTCTCCCGGGCACGGGCAGCTCGACCATGCGGCGTCCTTCGAGCGTCCCGATCGACGCGATGCGCGGGATCTCCCAATCGCCCAGTACCGGCTGTTGTTTCATGAGAGATCGACTCCGTGCCGCCGCGCCTGTTCGGCGAGCGCTTCATTCACCAGGTCGGCGATCTGTTCGGCGTCGAGCGGGACGGCAGCCAGGCCTGTCCGCTCGACGGAGGCGCGAGCCGGTTCCGCCGGGCGCGGCATCTCCAACTCCGGCACCAGGATTCGCGTCACCGGCTCCGCGCCGAACCTTGCGGTCCCGGACGGAGCCCGCCGCTCCGCAGCGAGAATCGCGTTGGCCATCTCTTCCACCATCGCCATCACCGGCGCGCCCGCGACGGTCGCGCTCTGCCGCTCGGCGGCCGGCAGCCCGGTTGTTTCCGGAATCGCGCTCGAGCGCTCCACCAACTCGCCGGCCAGCGCCGCGCGCCGCCGCGATTCGGCCATCCCGGCGCGCTCGACCCGCGGCTGGTCGTCGGGTAGCTGGTTCGCCGGCGGCTGTTCGACCCGCGGCCGCTCCGTCCACTTCGCGCCCGCTGTTTCGCCGCTTCGCCGAGCCAAGACGGGTGGCGCCGCCGTGCCCTGCGCGGCCCGGTCCAATGCCGCCGCAGCCGACGCGTCACCTACCATGCGCCCCATCCCTGGAGCGCCGCCCGCCGGCGCCGCCGGTTGGCGCGCGAAGGTTTGAGCCTCCGCGGATGGCTTTCGAAAGGAGAATGCCGGCACGCCCGCATCGGTGCTTTCCATCCTTCGTCCCACCGGACCAGCAGTGGCACGCGGCGCGGCTGGCCCCAATCCTGCTTCCCGCGTCTTGGCCGCCTCAACCACCACCCCGTTCCGTTCCGGCCCGTCTGCCGGCAGCACGTGGAATAGCGACACATCCTCGAGCGGCAACCGGTCGACGAGCAGCCGCTCGGCGGTGGTCTCGAACTCCGGTACTGGCCACGCGAGGCTCGCGAGCACTCTTCGAACGGCTGCGATGGCTTGCCGGCTCATGCGTTTTTCTTCTCCCGGAGCATCTCGAGGTGCAGCAGAACCTGGCCCAGCGTCAGTTCCGAAACCTGCTGCGGCGTCCAACCAAATTCGCTCGCCAGTACGAAGGCTGCCTTGGCGAGCGGCGCCTGGCGGGCCGACAGGATCTGCTCCTGGCTGGCCGTGATCCCACTGATCCGGTTGACATGATTGAGCAGGTAGTCGACCAGTCCCGCGTGCGCCGCCGCCACCTGTGCCACCGTCATCTTGGGCTCCACGAGCGATGCCTGCACCAGCAGGGTCGCAAGCAGCGTGTCGCTTTCCTTGGCTGCCCGCGAGATCACCTGCAGATCCGCCACGGTCAGCGGCCGCAGCCGCACCGACCCGTGGCTGTCTCCGTTTGTGCCGGTGCCGCCCGGCCGAAGAATTTCGGCCGGCACTTCGATTTCGTAAGTCAGCGCGCTCCCGGCCAGCAATTCTTCCGGGGAGAGCATCACGCAGCCTTATCCTGTACCGTCAGGTAGAGCGCCTGAAATCCGACCGACTCCATCACGAAGTCGTTCTCCGGCATCTCGTAGACCCACTGGTCGATCTTGACGTCGTGCAACGTTATGTTGCTGGTCACGCCCGGCGCCGCGGGACTCTCGACCAACAGCGTGATGTTGAAGGTCGGCTGCGCCCAACTGCGCGCCGGCCGCTGGTCCGCCGCTTCGCCGAGCAGCAGCTTGAGCATCGCGCCGTTGATGTACGCCCGCCCGATGGTCCCCTGAATGGTCACGTTGCCAGACCGCAGTTCGGTGGCGTACCGCTCCCCGATCTCGTGAAACGGGCGGATTTCCGAGGTCACTTCAACGCGTACCTTCTGCACTCGCCCCACCGTCAGCATCTCGTACGCGGAGATGACGTCCTTTGCCTTATCGCCCTCCGGGCCTTGCGAGGGAGAGAGCGTGATCGAGCCATCGGCTCCGGTAAATACTCTTGAGTTGGCCATATCTCCTCCTATCCGTTATTGCAGGACCAGAGTAACTGCGATGAAATCTATGCTGAACGTAGGCGCCAGGATGGCGTTGACGATGGCGCGCCCGTTGATTTCGTCCTGGCGCGACGCCGCCACGTCGAGTGTATAGCTGGTCAGAGCCTCGTCCTGGACCATGGTGGTGAGAAAGCCGTTGAGTGTTCCCGCCAGCGCCGCTCGGACGCGCTGGTTGTTCAAACGGCCGATGAACGGGTCGCTTGCCTGCCGGATCCCCGCCTTGGCGAAATCGACAATGCGCCGCGTGGTGACCTGCTTGAACGGCCCGTCATCGGTGGTCAGGCCGCGGACGACCCGAACGCCCTGCCGCTCCTCGAGCACCATCACCCGGCCGCTCAGCAGGCTCTTTTCCTCGCCGTAGGAGAACTTCTTCGCCAGATGCACCACGCCCGGCAGCGTTTTGTTGGTCGGGCTCGCCTGCGGTACGAGCGTGCTCAGCAGCCCCGCCACGGCCGCCGACGTATAGCCGCCAGGCAAGGTGACGTTCTGCTTCGCCGCCGAATCGAAGGCCTGAATGGCGGGCGCGGTCAAGATGATCCGATCGTTGGTCGGCGCCTGTGCCGTGATGTCGGCCGGCTTGTCCTTGTCCGAGCCGATCACGGCGATCACATCGCGGCCTGCGTTCTCCGCCGTCTCCAGAACCGGCCCCAGCACCGCCTTGGCATCGTCGGTGGAGAGTTGCGGCGCCACCAGGATGTTGACATCTTCTTTGATCAGTTCTTCGAACGCGGCCGAGAAATCGTTTTGGGCGGGTTGCGCATCGTTCGCACCCAGCGGCAACCCCCGCGCGTACACCGTGCTTGCGCCGTTCAGGTAAAGTTGTTCGATGGCGCGTGTCAGGTTCAACTTACCGGCGCTTAACGCGTCGTAAGCCCCAAACTGATCCTGAGCGCTCGCGTAATCCGAGAGGATGATGGTTTGTCCCGCTAGCGGGTGATTGGCCGCGACCGAACCGACGACTCCGATGTTACCCGTCGGAATGCCGCCCACACCGATCAATCCCTCCGCGTTCACGCGGATATAGGTGCCGGGTACAATTAGCTCGCTAATTGAGAACGTTTCCGCCATTTCTTCTCCTGGGTCACCGTTGTAACTGGATGTTTAAGGGAATTTCCCCGATGATGTCTTCCGGGTCCGCCGGTTGCTTTAACAATTCGTAAAGCACTCGAAACCCAACCACCTGCTCGACGAGGTTGTCTTGAGCAGGGGTGCGGTCGCCGATTTTGTCCACCGCCACACGAAGCAGACCCTGGCTGAACAAAGTGGCGCGATCTGCCGCCAGAATGGAGCTGATCGCCTCGCTGACCGCCGTGTCGATCTCGTTCGCTTGCGCTCGGACGCCAACGCCGACAACAGCATCTACGCGCCGGCCCACAATCTCGCCGTTGGGGTCGTGGCTGATTCCGACCACGCCCCCGATTCCGACCGGGGAGATCAGGGTTGCTTGCACCACCACGGAGGGCTTAAGGTTGGGATCCGCCGGCGAGGGGAGCAGCGATTGAATTGCGGCTGCAAGCCCACTCAGCGCTTCAGTGCTGATCGCATCCATACTGCCGCCCCCCCCGGCCGCGGCAACATGCAAAACAGCATATCCGCACCAGGATGCCTTGTCAAGAAAAAGTCTCATTTCAGGAGGATGAGTCGGGAGGGGCTCACCTGGCCCTCCCGGATCACGGTCTGGGCAAGTCCGGCTCCAGTGTGCAGGTGGATCCCGGTGATCCTCTTTTCGCGCTCAGCCCCAACGAGGAGACAAAGTTGCAACGCGGCCGCCGGGAACTCCAGCCAGCCAGCCTTGGTGTTAGAGAGTATCCGTTTGACCAACCCACCTTTTCTGTAGCAGGGATCGGTGCTTCAGTGGAAGGGTGGACCAACAAGAGCAGGTCGCGACAGGCCATCGGCGCCGAAGTGCGGTTAAGATTGCGGAACTGGTGGCCGCGTACGAGGCCAGTGGAGCCGGTCGCCTGGAGTTTTGTCAAAAGCATGGGCTGAGTCTGGCCACTTTAGCACGCTACCGGAAGCGGCAGCGGGGATTAGCGGGAGAAAAACCCGGGACGCGTCGGTGGGTGAGGGTCGAGGTGGCGGGCGTTGGACCGACGACGGCAAGCGGCATGGCGGTGGCGCTTTCCCAGGGACGACGGATCGAGGTGGGACGCGGATTCGATGCGGAAACGCTGACGAGGCTGGTGGGCCTGCTGGAGCGGAGCTGAGCATGTTTGGTCTGGGGCCGGCGACGCGGATTTATCTGGCAGCCGGGGCGACGGACATGCGCAAATATGCGCCGTCCATTGTTATGTGGAGTCGCCAGCCGGGGGCCGCAGCATCGCCAGGAGCTTGTCCGGCGGGCGGAAGTGGCCTCGCCGAACGTTGGGCGGAACCAACGAGGCCATCGTCTCCAACTTCTCGGCAGGATCCGCGCGCAAGTAGACTTCGGTGCTTTGGAGGCTTGCATGCCCCAGCCACAGGGCAACCTTTCGAATATCGCCTGTGGCGTGCAGGGTGTGCTTCGAGCAGGCGTGCCTCAGGGTGTGCGGAGAAACGCGTTTCTTCTTCAGCGAAGGCTGCTTCGCGCGGGCTGTTCTGAGGTGCTTCGCCAGGATGTATTTGAAACCGGATCTGGTCATGAGGTCGCCGCGAGCGTTGTGGAAGAGCGCCGTGCCTTTCGGTTCGCCGCGGACTTTGAGCCAATCACGAATGGTGCTCGCCGTCTCCTTCCACAATGGGAGGATTCGTTCCCGCCGGCCTTTACCCATCACGTGAATGGAGGTCTGAGGGTGGAGCGTCAAATCCGCCAGGTTCAGTCCAACCAACTCTGAAACACGTAACCCGCCGGCATAGGCCAGGTGCAGCATTGCGCGATCCCGTAACCCATCGCGGCGACTTGGATCAGGGGCGTCCAGAAGGGCCTGGATCTCCTCGCGATTCAGGTATCCGACGATGACCTCGTCGGTCTTCTTGACCGGGATCGCGCGCACTCTCCGGGCTTGTTCGAGGCAGGTCGGCAGTCGGTACTCAAGAAATTTGAAGAAGGTCTTGATCGCGGCCAATCTCGAGTTGCGCGTTCTCGCACAGTTCTCGCGGACCTTCTCCAGATGCTCCAGAAAGGCCAACACTAGAGTTGCGTCGAGTTGCTCAACCGAAAGTTCCGAAGGGGTGACCTTGAGTCGTTCCGCCGCAAAACAGACGAGCAGTTGAAACGCGTACGCATAGGTGTCGGAAGCCTGCACGCTCATTTCCCGCTGATTGGGAAGATATTCGCGCAAGAAAACCGCCAGATGCGGACCGAGGGGCGTCATCGTTCACCTTCCCGATGCAGGGCCTCGGTGGCCGTGGCGATGTCGCCCAGCAGTTTGGGAGTGGCTTGCAGATACCAATACGTATCGGAGACGTGCGCGTGGCCGAGATACGTGCTCAAGGCGCCATGTGTCGCGCGACAGATCTGCGATCACTTGGGCATTGCTCCAGCGACCGCACCGCGAACGTGTGTCTGAGATCGTGAGGCCGACAGCCCGTCTGTCCAGGACCGCCGCGCAAACCGGTCGATCGGGCCAGAATGAGAAAGGTTGTGATGACGGTGGGATAGGTGAGCTTGCCCCCGTTCCGGGAAACAAAGAGTGTGGATGCGGTTGGAGCAAACCGGCAGCGGACGGCGAGGTATTGCTGCAGGCTGCGGTTGGCGCTTTCGTGCAGCGGAACCAGCCGGCTCTTTTGGAATTTCGTCGCGCGAATGAGGAGCCCGTCTTCGGTGAGGTCAGACAACTCAAGCTTCAAGGCTTCTGAGATTCGGAGACCGGTGCATGCGAGCAGCGATACCAAAGTCGTGTACGTGATTGGTCGGATGGATCCTCTGGGTGCTAACCCAACTTCGCCCCACCACTCCGAGGTGGCGCTGCTTCTGGACGCGATGTTGGGATGTAAGTGCCTGATTACAGGTGCCACATTTCCGCACTTCACAAAAATAGTGACTAATAATGGCGGCGCATCTGGAGCTTATAGAACTTCTGATTACTACCGATGACTCCCAATAGATAATAGTATGGATGCCTTTATCCTGGTCTTGACTCTACGGCAAAGTGTGCTTAAATAGTGTCTATAGGATATGTTCATCCGCAAATCTTCGCGGACCTATAAAGGCAAGACCTACTTCAACTACGTCTTGGTCGAAAGCGTCCTCACCCCCAAGGGCCCCCGACGGCGCGCCATCTGCTCGCTCGGCGATCTGTCTCCGCGCCCCAAGCAAGAATGGCTCCGCATCGCGCGCAAGCTGCAGGCCGCTCTCACCGGCCAGCCCAGCCTCCTCGCCGACGAACCGCCTACCCCCGAGTTGGAAGCCCTGCTTGGCACGCTCCCGGCCTCTGGTGCGCGTCACCAGGCCCCCGCCCAATCCACCGCTCCGCAAACCGATCTAGTCGCCATCCATACCGATCAGGTTCGGGTCGAAGAGCCCCGTGAGGCCGGCCCTGTGCATGTTGGCTATCACTTCTGGAAGCGCCTCGATTTCGACCGTATTCTCGAACAGGCTGGCCTGAGCGAACGCACGCGTCAACTGACTTGCGTCATGACCCTGAATCGCCTGGTCCATCCCACCAGCGAGCGGGCCATGCCGGACTGGATTCGCTCCACCGCCCTGCCCGATCTGCTCGGTGACGAGTTCCAGGAGCTGGCCGAAAATGCGCTGTACCGCAACCTGGACCGTCTGCTCAGCAAGCAGGTGAAGATCGAAGCCGCGCTCGCCGAGCGCGAACGGACCCTGTTCAACCTGGATCAGACGCTGTTCCTGTATGACCTTACTTCGACTTACTTCGAAAGCGACGAAGAGTTCACGCCGGTGCTGCGCGAGCCGTCGCCGCGCAACCGGTTCCAGAAGAAATCCGAGATCCGGGTCAAGCTGCGGCGCGTCGGTGAGCTGACCCACGTGCTGTGCCTGAGCAGCGAACGGAAGGACAAGGACAGGGCCATCCGGGAGGCGCAGGAAAGGCGGCTGTTGGCAGACCTGGAGAAGTTAAAGAAGCGAGTGGCCCGGGGCAAAGGAAAAGGGACCAAGCCGGAGCAAGTGCTGCAATCCATCGGACGGCTGAAGGAGCGCTATCCGCGAGTGGCGCGCTATTACCGGATGGACTACGATGCCGGCGCCAACCAGAAAATGTTCGACTATCACCTGGATGAGGCGAAGCGCGCCAAGGCGGAGAAGTTAGATGGGAGTTACCCACTGAAGACGGACCGCGCCGACTTGAGCGCCGATGAGGCGTGGCGGATCTACATTCTGCTGACTCGGGCCGAGGCGGCGTTCCGGGCGCTCAAGAGCCCGCTGAGCGAGGGGCCGATTCACCACCAGAAGGAAGAGCGGGTGGACGCCCACATCTTCCTCTGCGTGCTGGCCTACCATCTGCTGATCTCGATCGAAAAGACGCTGCTGGATGCCGGAGTCCACACCTCCTGGGCGACGGTAAGGGAAACGCTGAAGACCCACCAAGTCAGCACCATTGTTCTGCCGACCGATAGTGGAGAGGAGCTGCGCATTCGGAAAGGGTCGGTACCTGAACCGGCGCAGCAGGAACTGTACGAGAAGCTCCGCATCGACCCGCAAATCATCCGTCCGCACAAACACTGGGTCACTCCGGAGGCGTCCCCCGAAATAGTGACGAAACGGTTCACAAGTCTTTAGTTTTCAGAGGACCGTCTCGAAAAATGTCGAAGTTGGATTAGGCCCTGGAGCGTTTATCGCAGCGGTATCGCAGCGTGGGATATTCACGGATATGTCGGCAAGTGATTGAAAGAGAGTGGTGGGCCCGACAGAACTCGAATCTGTGACCTCTACCGTGTCAAGGTAGCGCTCTAACCAACTGAGCTACGGGCCCGAAGTTTTGAGTATAGCGCACGGCGGACGCGGCTTTCCCGCCGCTCGGAACCGATCGGCTCAGACGCCGGCAACTCCCCTCAGCCACCGCTGAACATGCTGGTCAGCAGCCCCTTTCCGCGCGCGTAGGTGGCTAGCTGCTGGCTGGTGATCCCCATCTGCCTCAGACAGTTATCCAGGCGCGCACGCGACGGAACGTCCTCTTCCGTATCGGTCCAGAATTCCGCCAGATAGATCACCTGGGCCAGAGCCGAGGTGGCGCACTCCGGCCGGTGGTGGTATTCGATGGCGTCGATGAGATGCGGCGGAAACATCCAGGCGCGCAACACTTCGGCTCCGGCCGCTCCGTGATCGAAGCCCATCAGGAGCTGGTCGGCAACCGTCACTTCACAGTTGGCCGCCACCAGCCGGTGATAGAAGGCAGTGGCCTGTTCCGGCGCGAGTTCAATGGCCAGCCGTCCCACGTCGTGCACCAGGCCCGCCAGGAACGCCTCGGCCGGGTTCAGGTCTTCGGTGGCGCCGGCCAGACGGTCGCATAATTCGGCGATCTCCAGACTGTGCAGCCACAAATGGTGCGTTCCGGGCCGCGAGAACATGGGTCGAAACACGGCCGCGGTCGAAAGTTGGCGGGCCGCGTCGATCCCGATATGCAGCAGCGCGCTGGAGATAGTGGAGATGGACGACTGGCCGCCGCAATAGGCGGAATTCGCATAGCGAATCAGTTCCCCGGCCAGCACCTGGTCGGAGGAAATCAGCCGCTCAAATTCGCCCAGCGGCGCGTTTCCGTCGGCCATTAATTCAATTGCCTGGACGGCAACCGCCGGAAAGACCGGCATGGTTGCCGCCGCCTTTCCAAAGAATTCTCGCCGCAAGGTCAGAAACGACGCCAGCGTATCGGCCATCGGCCGCTGCACAATTCCCTCGTCCACCAGGGCATAAACTTCGCGCAAAAATTGCCCCCCGCTCATGCTTTCATAAGGCAGGAATTCATTGCGCCCGTCCACCAGGCAGGCGAAGTTCAGAATCTGCCCCAAGGCCGCTTCCACCGGCGTGGCATTGCTCGCCGGACATTGCAGAGAACGGAGAATTTGTTCAGCTTCCTGGCTGCGGCGCGGCTTTTGCGGCCGCTCGGCGCCGGTCTCGAGGTGGTGGGGGAACAGATCCCGGAACAGACGCGATCCGGTTTCGAAGTCCTTGGATTGCAGCCAGCAATGGTGCCGCGCGGCGGCTTCGTCCAGGCCCATAAGCTGGCTCTCCTTGCATCCCAGACGGCCGGCCATTTCCCGCGCGAGCAGGCCCACCCGCCGGCGATGCGCGGCGCGGCCTACAGCGCCGGCATCCAGGCGGCTGCCTGCCCCTTGCAGGTTTTCCCGCAACGAAAGAGTCATGTTTGCGATTGCTCCACTAGTCTCATCGGCCGCTTCCCGATGAGTCTGGGAAAAATGGCAAACGACCGGCGCCGGTCTATGGGACGGGTGATTGAATCGCCACCGTCACCCCATCCTGGCTGGGGCTGTTGCCGACCTGGAGCACAATCGGGACCTGGGGTCCGGCAGGCACGTTCGGGGTCAGCTTCACGTTGATCTGCGTCAGGCCGGCAACGGAACCGGGCGCCGGTCCGGCATACCAGATCTCGGCCGGAACGCCACCCACGTACACGTAGACCGGCGCCTTGGTCCGCCGGGTGATCACATTGCCGGAGATTTCTCCGTCTTTGCTGGCGGGGTTGGCCTCCCCGTCGCCGGTGGCGTACAGAATGATGAAGGAGCCCGGCGGGGCCGGATTTTCCGCGCCGTTCAAACCCAGGCCCAGGTTCAGAACAGCGCCCGGGCCGGTTCCCGAACCGTCTTTCGTAAACAGTGCCGGGGTCGCCTGCGAAACAGCGAGGTAGACCGGATCGGATTTCAGGCCCAGGTACTCGATTTCCACCTTCACGGTGGCCTTTCCGGCGACCGAATACGGCACCATGCACCCCACCTGGCCGGCCGAGGCGTAAAGCATGGCGGCCGGAATGCCGTCGAACAACACCTGCGTTCCGCCGGCCGTCTTGGCAAACGTATTGTCCGCCTCGATGTTTGCTTCGGCCAGCGCCTCGGGGCCGAGTTTGCCGCCGAAGATCGCCACAATTTCGCCAGGCGCGACCGGCCCCGCCACGTAGCTGGCGGTATTCACCACTCCCACCGCGCTGAACGATGGCTGGTTGCCGGTCTGCGGGTCCGCTACGGTCAACGTGACAGGAACAATCGCCGCCTTGTCCGGCTCCGCCAGCCGACGGATGGTGACCGTTCCCGTGTAGGTGCCGGCAGCCAGATTGGAGGCCACCGCCGACAAGGTGATGGTGTTAGATGCCGCCGCGTCGGAGGGCGCGGCGCTGAGCCACCCCGCCTGGCTGTCCGCCTCGGCCAGAAAGGCGGAGCCGGCCGGCGCTCCGGCGATGCTGACGCTGGATGTGACCGGGGCGGTCTCGCCACGAGTGCAGGCCAGACTCACCGTCGCCGGCGCCACCGCGAAGGCGGCGCGTTCGAACACGTTGAGCCCCACCGGCAGCAGGACCGCGGAGGGGTTGTTCGCGGGAAGGGTCACCCTCACCGTGGCGTTGTAGGAAGACGCCGGCAGTTGCCCGGGGTTTGCGGCCACCGACAACGTGGCCGGCGTCAGCCCCGACAGCGGCGAGGTCGAAAGCCACGCCGGCGCCGACGTTGTCAGTGTGAACTCGCGGGTGACGGCCGAGCTGAGCTGCACGGTCCCCGGCGCCGGCTTTACAGAGCCGGTGATGTAAGAGAAACGCAGTTCGGGCGGCGAGAGTGTGACGCCGCCGCCGTCCTGCAACAGGTAGCGGACCGGCAGATCGAGCGTCTGGCTGCCGCCCGCGGAAACGTGGATCGTCGAATGATAGTCTCCGGCCGGCAAAGCGCCGGCGTCGACCGAGACCGCCAGCACTGCGGGGGGGCTGGCCGCGGACAGGGAAACGTGCAGCCAGCTATCCTCGGCGGCCGCCTGCAAGGGGGCGCCCGCGGTGCCCGTTACCACCACGTTTTGCGGAGACGGGGCCGCGCCGCCGAGGAACTGGTCAAAGACCAAGTCCCCTTTATCCACCTGGAGCGGCCCGGACGGCGACACGGTCAAATCCACCGGAACGGTCAGCTCGTGGACCGGCTCCGCCGTGGTCCGGATGGTGATGGTGCTTGAAAACGGACCCGTGGCGAGATTCGCCATCGAACCGGTGGGCCGCACGAACAACAGGTAGGGGTCGCCCGCCGCGGCTTCCACCTGAAGCCAGGAAGGCGAGATTGCGTCCAGCGCCAGGCCGGGAGTTCCGGTAATCCGCAGTTGCTGGGGCGCAGGCAGCGCGCCGCCCTTCTGGTAGGCGAACGAGAGCTGGGCCGGGTTGACACTTAGGGAAACTTCACCGCCGGTGACGTTCACAGACACGTCAACCGTCGTTTTGATACCGAGCGTGGGGACCTCGACGGTCATCGTCGCCGAATAGTTGCCCTTCTGTAGCTTGCTCGGATTGACGCTGACCATAATATCGGCGGGAATGGTGCCGGCGCGAGGAAAAACATCCAACCCGACGTCTCCGCTGTACTGGAACGCACCAAATTCGTAGCCCACCGGCCCGGTGACGCGGAAGCTGTCGTGCGCGTAGACCGAACTGCCGGAGACGGCTGTCAGTTTGAGGCTGGTGGCGGTCACGCCCACCTGCTTCGAGGGAAAGGGATCCACGACCACCGTGATTGGGACTTGCTTGGTCATTTCGTCGCCGGTGGTGGCAATGAAGACGTTGCCGGTATATGTCGCCGGCGCCGAAAACAGGTTGTCGATCGAGACGTTTACGGTGCCTTGGCCGGGATGGGTTTCGGTGGCCACCTTGATCCAGCTCGAATCCGCGTAAGCGTGGAATGCGACGCCGTCATCCAGCGAAAAAACCACCTGCTGGGGTAGCGGAGCGGGGTCGCCGATCCGGGTGTGGAATGTGAGGGAAGAGGGGGAGACATCCAGCTTCCAGGCCGGATTCACTGTCACCGAGACCTTCAGGACAACGGGCGACTGCTGACATCCACGGGTGGGGCAGAAATTCAGGTAAGACGAGTAATGTCCGTTCCTGAGACCCGTGAAACTCAGTATCGAGCAGGAAAATTTGTACGCCGCCTCGGCGCCCTGCCCGATGGAGACGCAGGTGAGCCAGTCGGGAGCGGACACATCCATGAAAGTGAGATTCGGGGTGCCGGTGAGCGTAACCACCTGTGCGCCTGAAGTGGATTGCGTCCCCAGGTCGACAGTGTAGGAGAGCGTCGATGGCGTGGCGTGCAGGTTAATCGGGCCGTTGATGGTGAACTCGACATCCACTGGGTAGTCGGGAGTGGGGTCGCCGGCCACGCCGATGCTGACAGAGCCGTAATAGTTGTCAATCTCGGCTCCGTTCGCCCGGCAAACGACGTTGAGGGTGGCCGGTGAGGTAAAGCTGACGGAGCTTGTCTCGGTACCCGGCGCTCCGGTAGTGAGCCCGCAGGAGTCGATTCCCAGCATCGTGGCAACCATGGCGGTGCCGCTGGCCGGCCCCTCGACATTGATCGATCGGGAGATGTAGGGCGTCCCGTAGGCGATCTCCATCATGAGATAGGTGGGGTCGACCGGCTCGTCGGCAAACAGGCTCTGGGCGCCGGCCACCAACAGCAGGGTGAGTGGAGTTATGACGGTTCGGATGCCTCGCCAAATGCCGGGCCGCGAACCCGTGAGCGTGCGGCGCGGTGACGTTGGAGCAAGCTGGAAAGGGCGGTGTTCTTGCGCCCTGGGGCGGAGGGCAAACCAAGCGGAGGAGGGCATAAATCTTCCTTATCGTCCTGCCGGGTCGCAATTGATTCCGAAATAATCAGCAAGTTCGCTGGACGAAGGCTGCAAATCGCTCCTCCAGTCCATTCTTCCCGACAGTCCTGCGGATTAATCGAACTTATTATAGTGAATTCCGCTCGACCCGGCGTTCGATTCGTCGAGCTAACAGACAACAATCGACAGACGCCGCCCAAAACTCCCGCGTCCGCCTTTGGCACTGCTCTGTTGGTACTACTCGGGTCTTCGAAAACAGTCGCGGGGATGCTACCATAAGACCTTTGCCTGACAGGGACGGCGGTGTCTTGTTCCCTTCATGAAACAACCCTTGCCCATTCAACAGGAACTGGCCTCGCGGCGCGCGCAGGTGGTCAATCGGCTGGCCGGCCTGCAGCTCGACGCGGCACTCGTCGGCAGCGCTGAGAATCTGCGTTATCTTGCTGGTTTTACAGGAAGTAATGGGCTGCTGCTGTTGAGCTCGCGCAACGCCGTGCTTTTCACCGACCCACGCTACGAAATCCAGGCCGCCGAAGAGACGAGTCTGAAGGTGCGGGTGGAAAAGGGGGGCCTGTGGCTGGCGGCCGCGCGGACGCTGGTGCGCCGCCGCTGGCGGGCTATCGGACTGGAACAGCAATGGATCACCTTTGCCGCGCGCGACAGCTTCGCGGGAGGCTTGCCGCCGGGAGCGCGGTTGAGCGGCATCGACAATATTCTGAGCGGGCTGCGGATGACGAAGTCGCCGGGAGAGATTGCCGCGATCCGCCGTTCGGTGCTGGTCAACTCCACCGCTTTTCAGCGCGCGTTGAAACGGGTGAAAGTTGGTATGAGCGAGCGCGACCTGGCTGCCGAGATCGACTACCTGATGCGGCGGGAAGGCGCCGACGGTACCGCGTTTGAGACGATTGTGGCGGCGGGGAGGCGGACCAGCCTGCCACACGCGCGCCCTACCGCCAATCGGTTGCGGTCCGGGCAGATGGTGGTGGTGGACATGGGCGCCTGCTGCGACGGCTATATGAGCGACATGACCCGCATGCTCCATCTCGGCCCGCCGGGAGCGAAATTCCGGAGCCTTTACGCGGCGGTCCTCGAGGCGCAGTTGGCGGCGGTGGAGGCGGTCCGGCCGGGCATCCAGGCGGGCAAACTCGACGCGGTGGCGCGGCGCTCGCTGAGGCGGCACGGCCTCGAAAAGCGTTTGTCCACTCTCTTGGCCATGGCTTGGGACTGGCCATCCACGAGTCCCCCGCCTCGGCAAAAGGGACAAGACCGTCCTTGAAGCCGGGATGGTTGTTACAATCGAACCTGGCGTCTATTTTGGGGGCTATGGAGGCATTCGGATCGAGGACACGGTGCTCGTCACTGCCGGCGGATGCGAGGTGATGACGCCGACTGCGAAAGAGTTGTTCGTTCTGTAGGCGGTGTGCCGTCCCGCGGCGCCGGTGCGAGGCCCGACGGCCCGGCCGGCGGGAGCGGTGGCCAGAGTTAAGGATATTGATGACCATTGAAGAGATTCGCGAACTAATCAAAGTTGCTACCGAAAGCGGGGTCGCCGAGCTCGAAGTGCAGCGCGGCGATAACCGCGTGCGTATCCACCTGGGAAGCCGGGTGACCCACCAGGACGTCTACGTAACAGCCCCCAACTCGCCACCGGCTTCCGCCTCACAGGTCACGCCGGCGCATCCGGCAGGTCCCGAGGTCAGGGAACTGGCCGACATCCCGATCGACGAACTCGTCAACGATCCTACGCTTGCTCCCGTCAAATCGCCGATCGTGGGGACCTATTATGAGGCCCCCTCGCCGGGCGCCGAGCCGTTTGTGAAGGCCGGCGACACGGTTCACGCCGGTCAGGTGCTGTGCATCATCGAGTCCATGAAACTGATGAACGAAATCGAAGCCGAGGTGAGCGGGAGAATCGTTCGCAAGCTGGTCGAGAACGCCCAGCCGGTGGAGTACGGCGAAGCGCTGTTTCTGATCAAGCCGGCCTAGCGAATCGGACGGCCCGCACCCGGGTCCAGCCCGATTGGAAGACATACATGAGTTCATTTCCCAACCTGAAAGCCGGCATCGGGAGCTCCGGCGGCGATCTTCCGTCCAAACGGTTGTTCGACAAAATCCTGATCGCCAACCGGGGTGAGATTGCCCTGCGTGTGATCTGCGCCTGCAAGGAATTGGGGATCCCCACGGTGGCGGTTTACTCGGAAGCGGACCGCTACAGCCTTCACGTGCGCTTTGCCGACGAGGCGGTGTGCATCGGCCCGGCCAAAAGCGCGCTCAGCTATCTCGACATTCCAGCCGTTATCAGCGCGGCCGAGATTACCAACGTGGAAGCAATCCATCCGGGCTATGGTTTTTTGAGCGAGAACGCCGATTTCGCCGAGGTGTGCCAGGCGAGCGGCATCGAGTTCATCGGGCCGCAGGCCGGATGTGATCCGCCTGATGGGACTGAAGCAGGAAGCGCGAGCGGCGATGCAGCGGGCCGGGGTGCCGATTCTGCCGGGTTCGGAAGGGATTATCGGAAGCCTCGAAGAGGCCGTGGAGATGGCCGCAAGCATCGGCTATCCGGTGATTCTGAAGGCCTCGGCCGGCGGTGGCGGGCGCGGCATGCGCATCGTCCGCGAGCAGTCGCAGCTCGAGCGCCTGCTTTCTCAGGCCCAGCAGGAAGCCGCCGGCGCGTTCTCGAATTCCGATGTCTACCTGGAGAAGTACATCGAGAGCCCGCGCCACATCGAATTCCAGATTCTGGCCGACCATCATGGAAACGTCGAAGTTCTGGGCGAGCGCGAGTGCTCCATCCAGCGGCGGCACCAGAAGCTGGTGGAGGAAGCGCCGTCACCGGCGATGACCCCCGAGCTGCGCGCCCGCATGCAAGGCATACTCCAGGAAGCCTTCGGCAAAATCGGCTACACCAACGCGGGCACAGTGGAATTTCTGATGGATGAAGACGGCCAGCTTTACTTCATCGAGGTGAACGCCCGCATCCAGGTGGAACACCCGGTGACGGAGTTCGTGACGGGCGTCGACCTGGTTAAGGCGCAGATCCGCATCGCCGCCGGGGAACCGCTGGCCAGCATCCTGCCGCCTTCGATCAGCATGTGCGGCCACGCCATCGAATGCCGCATCAATGCCGAGCACCCGGAAACCTTCGTTCCTTCGCCGGGCTTGATCACCGCCTTTCACGCGCCCGGCGGCAACGGCGTGCGGGTCGATACCGCCGCTTACGCCAGCGGCATGATTCCGCCCTATTACGACTCGCTGGTGGCGAAGCTGGTGACCTTTGGACACGACCGGAGCGAAGCCATCGAACGCATGAGACGGGCGCTCGAGATGTTCGTCATCGAAGGCATCCACACTTCGATCCCGCTGCAGCAGCGAATCTTGAGCGATCCCGATTTCGTGGCGGGAAATTTCAGCACGAAGTTCGTGGACAGGTTTTTAGCCGACAAGCCGGAGCGGAAAACCGCGAAGGTGTGACCTGGGCACCCCCTGAAAAGCAGTGGGCCGGAGGGTTGGTCCCGCCGGCCCACGAAAAAACATCCGGTTCAAAGCGTCGCGCGGTCAGCCTTTCAGCCGCTTCGCGACAGCGTTCCAATCGACAACGTTCCACCACGCCGCGATGTACTCCGGCCGGCGATTCTGATATTTCAGATAATAGGCGTGCTCCCACACGTCCAGGCCCATGATCGGGGTCTTTCCTTCCATGACGGGGCAATCCTGGTTGGCGGTGGAGTAGATGTCCAGCTTGCCGCCGGCGTCCTTTACCACCCACGCCCAGCCGGAGCCGAAGCGGGTGGCGGCGGCGGCGTTGAACTTCTCCTTGAAGTTGTCGAAGCCGCCGAAGGCTGCGTTGATGGCGCTGGCCAGGTCGCCGGCCGGTTGGCCGCCGCCGTTGGGTTTCATGATCGTCCAGAACATCGAGTGGTTCCAATGGCCGCCGCCATTGTTGCGCACCGCGGTGCGGATGGCTTCGGGAACGATGGCACAGTTGCCGGCCAGCAGTTCTTCCACGCTTTTGCCAGCCAGGGAGGGAGCGGAATCCACGGCCTTGTTGAGATTGGTAACGTAACCGTTGTGATGCTTGCCGTGATGGATTTCCATCGTCATTTTGTCAATGTGCGGCTCAAGCGCATCGGAAGCATAAGGCAATGCGGGCAGTGTGAATGCCATAGTCGTATTTTGTTCCTCCTCAGTTCGATGCGGGGCAGGCACACCCCGCATTCCCAGGTTTCGAATGATACCCAGAGCGCCCAAAAGCGGGCTGATTCCTCTAAACCAGGAACCCGCCGGCGCGTTCAAAAGAGGCCGCGATGCGGAACATCCCAGCCTCGTCGAAGTGGTTGGTGAGGATCTGCATCCCCACAGGCAGGCCTTCCCGGGTCTTCCCGCACGGAATACTCATGCACGGGATGCCGGCCAGGCTGCCGGTTATCGTAAAGATGTCGGAGAGATACATTTGCAGCGGATCGTCCACCTTTTCGCCCAGCTTGAAGGCCGGGAATGGAGAGACGGGCGCTACCACCGCGTCCACGTTTGCGAACGCCTTTTTAAAGTCCTCCGCGACCAGCGCGCGCACGCGCTGCGCTTTCAGGTAGTAGGCGTCGTAATAGCCGGCGCTCAACACGTATGTGCCCAGCACGATGCGGCGCTTGCACTCGGCCCCAAACCCTTCGCCGCGGGTGTTGCGGTACATGTCGCTCAGCGTTTCGGAGGCGTCCGAGCGGGCGGTATACCTCACACCGTCATAACGGGCCAGGTTCGAGCTGGCCTCCGCCGTGGCGATGACATAATACGCGGGAATGGCGTAGGGGGTGTGCGGAAGACTGATATCCGACACCACGCAACCCAGTTTCCTGAGTAAATCGATTCCCTTCTGTATCTGATCGCCCGAGTCGCTCTCAAGATTCGTAAAATACTCTTTCGGCAGGCCGATTCTCTTTCCCCGGACATCTTCGTTCAGCACCGCGAGGTAGTCGTGCACGGGCGCGAAGGCGGAGGTGGCGTCCCGGGCGTCGCGGCCGGCGATGACGCCGAGCAACAGCGCGGCGTCGCCGACGGTGCGGGCGAACGGCCCGATGTGGTCGAGCGAGCTGGCGAAGGCGACCAGCCCGTAGCGCGAAACCCGGCCGTAGGTGGGCGTCACGCCAACCACACCGCAGAACGACGCGGGTTGGCGGATGGATCCGCCGGTATCGGAGCCCAGTGCAACCACCGAGGTCCCCTGCGCCACCGAGGCGGCCGACCCGCCGCTCGACCCGCCCGGCACGCGGTCGAGCGCGTGCGGATTACGAACCGGGCCGAAGGCGGAATTTTCGGTCGACGATCCCATCGCGAATTCGTCGCAGTTCAGCTTCCCGATAACCAGCCCGCCGGCCTGTTCCAGGCGGGCGACGGCGGTTGCGTCGTAGGGCGGGATGAAGTGTTCGAGCAGCCGCGAGCCGCAGGTGGTGCGCAGTCCCCGCGTGACGATAACGTCCTTTACGCCCACCGGCACACCGGCCAGCGGCGCCCGGATCTTCTCCTCGGGCCAGCTTCTCGTCCACCCGTTCGGCGGTCTCGAGCGCCCGTTCCGAGGAGAACGTGAGAAACGCGTTGGTCTTCGAATTCCCGGCTTCCGCGAAGCGAATGGCTTCGCGCGCCAACTCACAGGCGGAGAATTCCCGCTCCGAAAGGCCTTTCTGAATCCTGGGAATGGTAAGCGAAGCTATGTCCACAACTCAGCTCTCAATTCTGTGCGGCGAAAGGAACGCTCGACCGGGTAGCCCGGCGCGGTCAGCGCTCGATGACCTTCGGAACTTTGAAGTATCCGCCACTCGTAAGTGGTGCGTTAGCCACGGCGGTAGCCGCATCGAATGACGGGCCTTCGACGTCCTCCCGCAGGGTGGCCGTCTCGCCGGCATCGTAAAGCACCTGCGCCATGGGTTCCACGCCGCTGGTGTCCAGCTCGTTCAGCTTTTCCACGTGAGTCAGAATGTCGTTCAGATCGTTGGCGAAACGCTTCAATTCGGCTTCGCTCAAGCTCAGGTTGGCGAGGTCGGCCACGTAGTTGACTTCGTTCTCGGTGATCTTCACGCTCCCGCCTTCTTTCGCGCGACGATGTAATTTCGCCGCAGCACCGGATCGGGAATCCCGTTTGCTTCATCGCCCGGGGCCAAGGCGCTTCCAACAGCGACGGCCAGCCGGCCGCCGCCGGCGCGGAAGGCGCTCTCCTCGCGCCGCGGCATTCTGCGCGGAATCTTCACCCGTAACTCGATGTCGGCGACAATTTCTGACCCGATCAAGCCGTCGATGTTCTTTAGAATGTGCGGCCGCAGGGCGGAAAGGTGACTCCACCACACGGAGTCGTCCACCTCGACAATGAGGCGGCGGCCCCGCATGCCGAGAGCGCGGGACACCGCTGAAATACGCCCACCCACGGCGGCAGCCCAAGCGGCCTTGGCCAGCTCTTCGGGCTCGCAGCCGCCGGGCGCCGCTTTCAACTTCGCCAGTAGTCGCCCCGCACGCTCCATGTCGATTGTAAGAACCGATTTTAGCATGGGGGTTTTTGAGCGGGTGGAATTGGTGCGGCGGCATCGTGGGGGAGCCTGACCAAGAAATCTGTCGCTCGTGTGCGTGCGCGCGCAACGAAAGGCCCATATAGATCATCGAAAAAGTATGGATTCACAAAGCGAACGCTCCAGCGAATCCTCTTCGCTGGCCCGGCTTCTGGGGATAGAGCCGGCGATTATTGAAGTGGTTTGCGATGTTGTGTGTCCCTGGTGCTACGTCGGGAAGCATCAACTCGAAAAAGCGCTTACTCTGCTGGGTCGCGACAATGTGGAAATTCATTGGAAGCCCTTTCAGCTTAACCCCACCGCGCCGGCCGAGGGCGTGGAACGGCGATACTGCCGCGCTCTGAAATTCGGACGCTTGTCGGGCACGGAGATTCTCGAGTCGGGGGTGGTTGAGGATGGGCGGCGCCTGGGCATCGAAATTCAACTGGAGCGCCTTAAGACGGTGCCCAACACATTCAACGCCCACCGATTGATCTGGCTGGCCGGAAAAGAGGGCGAACAGGGCAGGCTGGTGGAGAACCTGTTCCACGCCTATTTTGGGGAGGGTGAGAACATCGGCAAGCTGGAGGTGCTGCGGCGAATCGGGATAGAAAGCCTGTTGGACCCGCGGCGTGTCGACGAGTTGTTATCCAGCAGCATGGGCGCCAGCCAGGTTGTCGCCGACGAACGACTGGCACACCGGCGTGGCGTCAGCTTCGTGCCAGCGTTCGTCTACGAGGGGAAGGTAATGTTGTCCGGGGCGCAGTCGGCGAAGAAGATCGCGAACGCTCTACGGCTGGCCATCGGTCCCGGTTTCACCGCGTTTCTCTAAGCGCCCACGGCGCCGGGTTGCAGCTCATCGCCAACTGTCCGGTGCACACCCCGCCACAGTGAAAGTCAGGCTCGCGCCGCCGCCCGAATTCCGGCGACGGAGAGTACGCTAGAATCGTCTGGACGCTGGACGTAGGGATCCTGCTCGCGATCACGCTATGGAACAGGCACTCGAACAGTTCTTCTCCCAGCTACACTGGACTCTGCTGCTGGCGATCATCGCCGCCTCCCTGTTTATTCTTGCCAAGTCGGCGGATTGGTTGGTGGACGAAGCGGTGGTTCTTTCGGAGCGCTCCGGTGTACCGAAAATCATCATCGGCGCTACCATCGTCAGCCTCGGAACCACTACCCCCGAGGTCGCCGTTTCGGTGTTGGCCGCTGTTCATGGAAATCCCGGGCTGGCCCTCGGAAACGCCGTTGGCTCCATCATCTGCGACACCGGCCTGATACTGGGCCTGGCGTGCCTGATTGCGCCGCTGCATCTCGATCCGCGCATCGTGAACCGGCAAGGCTGGGTGCAGTTCGGCTGCGCCCTTCTGCTGGTGCTGATCGCGACGCCGTGGGCCGCTCCGGCGGCGGCGTTTTCCACCGGCGGGCTGCTTCCGCGCTGGGCCGGTTTCCTGTTTCTGGCGTCTGCTGGTCGTTTATATCTGGCAGTCTGTCCGCTGGACTGTGGAAGAGAAGTCCGAAGTTCGCCTGGACGACCGTGAAAGCGACGTCCGCGCTCATCCTCTGGTGATCCTCGCCAAACTGATCGGCGCCATTGCGCTGGTGGTGGCCTCGGCCCGCGTGCTGATTCCCGCCGTCGAGCAGGCCGCACTTCGCGCGCACATACCCGACAGCGTCATCGCCGCCACTCTGGTGGCCTTCGGAACTTCACTGCCTGAGCTGGTGACCGCCATCAGCGCGGCCCGGCGCGGCCATGGCGATCTGGCGGTCGGCAACATTGTGGGCGCCGACATTCTGAACGTGCTTTTTGTTTCCGGAGCCGCAGCCGCCGTGACGCCCGGTGGCCTGGTGGCCGGCCCCTACTTCTTCCTCGTTCTGTTTCCGATTATGCTCTTCGTCCTGCTCGTCTTCCGTGCCGGCGTGCTGATCGCCGGCAGGACACTGAAGCGCTCCTTCGGGGTTGTGCTGCTCGCCGCCTACGCCATCTACTTGTTGATCAGTTACCTGGTACCCTCCGGCGCGTTCTGAGCCGCTATTTGCCCGGTCGCCAGCAAATGCAGAGCGCGCTTTACGGGAGCGACGCCTGGACGAAGCTGGAGGTCCACTTTTCCAGCGGCTGGCCTCCGCCCACGCTGACCTTGAGGGTCGCCGCGGGATTCGGGCCGACGTCATCCGGCCCCAACTCGAACTCTACCTGGCGGCTCTTGCCCGCGGGGAGTTGGATCCGTTCGAAGCCTCGCAATTCCCGGATGGGAGCGCCCGCTCCGGGTTTCCCGCTCGACGTAGAACTGCGCCACTTCCTCTCCCGGCGCCTTCGAAGTATTGGTGACGGTAACCACCGCCTGGTAGCGTCCGCCGGGCAACGGGTTCAACTTCAGTCCGGAATATTGGAACGTCGAGTAGCTGAGGCCATAACCAAACGGGTACAGTGGATCGCCCCGGAAATAACGGTAGGTCCGTCCGTCCATCGAGTAGTCGGCAAACGGCGGCAACTGCTCCACCGAGCGATAGAACGTCACCGGCAGCCGTCCGGCCGGGTTGTTGGCGCCGTCGAGCGTCTCAGCGATCGCCGTTCCGGCCGATTCGCCTCCGTACCACGCTTCGAGAATTGCCGCCGCTTTCTGCTCGGCGTAGTTCACCGCTATCGCGCTGCCACTCATCAGCACGACGATCACCGGCTTGCCCGTCTCCACCGCCGCCCGCAGCAACTTTTCCTGCACCTCCGGCAAGTCCAGGCTGGTGCGGTCTCCCCCTTCGAAACCGGGAATCATCGACCCGCATTTCCTCGCCTTCCAGGTTCGAGTTCAAACCCCACAACGGCTACGGCGACGTCGGAAGTTCTTCACCGTCTCAACCGCCTGTTGCGAGAGCCGGCTCCTCGGGCGGGCTCCACACCAGTTCCATGCCGACACCACCGTCCGTCTGCCGATACTCGACCCGGATATCATGCGAGCTGCCCGCCTCCAGATGCACGGCGGCATCGTGGCGTGTGCCGGGGCAAACCCGGATTCGGCGTTACCCCCCACCATCAGCTTGCCGTCCAGATACACCAACGCCGAATCCGCGCCCCGGCAGCCTTCGCAGCGCAGCCGCGTCACTCCCAGCAGATAGTCGCCGGTGTACGGCGCCTTGAAGATTCCGGTCCAGCGAATGGAAAATGATTTTCGCTGTAGCTTCTTTACGACTGCCGCGTCGTTCATGTCGTAGTTGAAATAGACGCGCGGCTCCACCCGGACGAGGGATGGCTTTCCGCTCAGCTCGGCGTTGTCGAAGTACTCCGCCAGCAGTCCGGTGGCGGCGCCCTTGCCCGCGGCTCCCGGCGAGAAGACGTCCTTCGGAACCAGCACGCCAAACCCGGATGCGTAGCTGGAGCCCTGGGAGAAGCGTACCTCAGCTTTGCCCTTGAACTGCCGCTCGATGCCTTCCCGCGCCGAGACCAGGCTCGACGGAGTTCCGTTATAGATTCCCAAGCAGAACGTCCAGGTCGTCCGACGCCGGCCCTATCACCGCAATGCGTCTTGACCGAGGGCTGTAACGGCAATATCCGGTTGCTGTTCTTCAAAAGGACAATGGATTTTCGCGCTGCCTCCAACGCCAGCCGATGGTGTTCCGGTGAAGCGTTGGCCGACGGCGGAATTTTGTTGAACGGCACCCGCTCTGGCGGATCGAACTGGCCCAGACGGATGCGCGCGCGTGAACAGGCGCCGCACCGCCTGGTCGATATCCTTCTCCGTAACCAGGCCGTCGGCGACGGCCTGCACCAGCGTGCGGTACTCGGTGCCGCACGAAAGGTCGGTGCCGGCCAACACCGCCGCCGCGGCTCCCTGCTCCCGGTTCGGCTCGAACTTGTGGCCGCTCGAAATATCTCCGATGGCGCCGCAGTCGCTCACCACGTAGCCTGAAAAGCCCCACTTCCCGCGCAGCCGGTCTTCGAGCAGCATCGTGTTGGCGCAAGCCGGAACTCCGTCGACGGCGTTGTAGGCGCACATCACGGAAAACGCCTTCCCCTGGACGATGGTGGCTTGAAAGGCCGGCAGGTAGGTTTGGTCAAGATCGCGTTCGCTGACATCGACGTTGAAGCCGTGGCGGAGCGGCTCCGGTCCGCTGTGAACGTCGAAATGCTTCGGGGTGGCGACCACTTTCAAATAGTTCGGGTCGTTGCCTTGCATGCCCCTGACAAAGGCCACGCCGAGGCGCGAGGTGAGGAACGGGTCTTCGCCGTATGTCTCCTGGCCTCGGCCCCAGCGGGGGTCGCGGAAGATATTAATGTTGGGGGACCAGAACGTCAGACCGTGGTAACGGGAGTGGTCCCCCGCCTTGAGGGAGGCGTTGTATTTGGCGCGGGCTTCGGTGGAAATGGCGTCCGCCACCCGGCCCAGAAACGCGTCGTCCCACATGGCCGCCAGCCCGATGGCCTGGGGAACACCGTCGCCAACCCGGCGCGCGCCACGCCGTGCAGCGCTTCGTTCCACCATCCATAGGGCGGAATTCCCAGCCGCTCGATGGCCGGAGCCGAATCCTGCATCTGGGAAACTTTCTCCGCGATGGTCATGCGCGAGACCAGATCCGCGGCGCGGTCTTCGGCTGTCAAACTGGGATCGCGATAGGGCGGCGTGGCCCCGCCGGCCTGGGCCGCAGCCGCCATCGGCAGGAGCAGGCCCACAGAGAGCCCCATGCACAAGCGAGAGAGAGAAGAGAATTGCTTCATGGCGTACCCTTTTCCGGTTTTCAGCATACAACAGCGATGGCCTCGGTATTCCCCGTTGCACAACCGGGGAGTACCGTCCATAGTAGTTACTAAACCGGTATCTGGGAGAACGAGATGAAAACCCTTCGGGACCGAGTGCCATCTATCGGAAGAATTGCCTTGTATTTTGCGGCGGCCACTTGCGTGATGATGGCCGAAACACCGGTGAAACTCGGAGTCCGAGCCGAAAAACGCGTTATCCATACTGGAGATCGGGCCCGCTTGCACGTCACACTGCTCGATGCCGACAATCTGCCGCGAGCGGCAGCCAAGAATATGGAGGTGCAGATTATCGCGCGGTTTCCTTCGAACGAGACCAAGAACCTGACAAAGATCACCATTCCGGCGGGGCAAACCGACCAGACGGTGGACCTTGCACCGTTTGACGCCACCGGGGTTGTGTATATCTGGGCTAAGCACCCGGAACTACGCGTGGGTGGGCTATTTCTTTCGGTGCGGCCGCCCGGAGGCAGCCAGCACGGTCGTTTGACGATGGCTCTCCCCACTCCACCCGCGTCACCCCCCTCGCACGTCACCGGCGCCGCCAGCCCCGCCGCTGCTCCTCGGATCGCTCAACCGGAAGCCATTGCCGCTCGTGAGATTCTTACCAACTCGCGCTACCAACTGGCTTTGCGCTTTAGCCCGCAGCGAGGTTTTCTGGCAAACGGGAAAGACCCAGCCACTGTTCTCGCCTTCGTGGAAACTCCGGACGGAGAGCCGAACACCGAGGACGTGAGGGTGAATCTGTTCGACAGCAGCGGGACATTGGCTCCGACACCACTGGTGGTGCCGGCCAATACAGGCGTGGGGGAAGCGAAACTCACCTCCGACACGGTCGGCAGTGTCACTGTGGAATACCGCGGGGCGACCCCCCCCACTCAGATTGAGGGCGATCGCACGCTGGATATTCACTTCGAGCCGCCGATCGTCGCGCTGGAGCTGAAGCCGAGCCCCGAGCAGATCTCATTCGTCGACTCCTGCGACCTGCTGGTGCAGTTGGTGGATGAGACCGGGAAGCCCATCGCCACCCAGGCCCCGCGAACGGTATCGCTGACGCTCACGAGTGGAAAAGGGGTGATCGAGAGCAAGGACATCACCATCGCCGCGGGCAGCGCGGACGGACGGACCACCTTCACGCCTACCTGGTGGGGGTCGATGAAGCTGGCCGCTTCGACGCCCAACCTTTTAACCCACGAGGCGGTGGTAGCCGTCGGCCCACCGTGGGGCTTGCTGATTACTTCGCTGCTCGGAGGACTGGCGGGCGGGTTCCTGCACTTCCTGCGGTACCGGAGGTCGAAAAAGTTACGTATCCCGATTGGGGCTTTTACCGGGATGATATTGTACTGGGCCGCCCTGCTGTTCACCCTGACGACGCTCGCGCGCGTGGCCTTGCTTAATCCGATCAGCGCGTTCTTGCTGGCGGTTCTGGGCGGCTGGCTGGGCCTGGAGGTTTTCGAGCCGATCCTGAAGAAGCTGGGGTTGTCGAAAGAGAAGAAAGCGAAAGCTTAGTTCCGGCGCCGGAAGCGGTGGTCCGCGTGTTATTGAAGCGGGGAGCGACCCGATTAGAAACTTGAGAAACCGGAAGATTCCGATTCGTGTTCAGCGCTCGGCCCTTGCTAGGCGGTCCGCTGACCGCTCCTCAGCAACCGGGAGCCGGCTTTCATCTCTTCCGGACTACCAACCGAGCGCGATGTGAATACCGAGCAGGCTTTGGCGAGTTTCTGCAAGTCCCCGCCCTCTTCCACTACCATTTCATGTTCCACCCAATTCGAGAGGGGAATATTCCGGAAGAACAGACGTTCCTGCAGAACCAATGACTTACGGGCCGCAAAGAGCGACTTGCTCTGGCGCATGTAGTGCCGCTCCTCGACGCGGAAATCGGCCAGGAACTGGTCGAACGCCTTGCGGAGGGTTTCTTCTTCTACCGCTTTGACCTTCTCAACCAGGATCTTCTCGTTGGACTGTAGCGCCGCGCGTGCCTCCGCCAGATGCTCATGCTCTTTGGCAACCACGACTTCCATGCGTGCGTGCATGATGTAGAAAGCCAGGAGCGCGGACCCGGCCGCGATCAAAATTGGTAGAAGGATCCACAAGATGGCATCCATAATCTGCTGTACCTGGGAAAGATTCGGCAGTCCTGAGACAAACCTTTAGGTGCACAGGCAGGGGATTGAAGTACTGAGCGTTTTTCTAAGAGAATTCTCCTAGTCTTCACTCCTGACGCAGTCTTGCCGGAAGCTTAGTCGGCACGGATGACGATCTGCCCGATACCCCCGTGAACAGCCAATTCGATCCGGGTTTCGGCGTGGTCCCAGGCGGAATTCACCCAACGGCCTCCGCGTTTCTCAAGCCCTTCCACCTGAATGCTGCCGATTCCACCGTGCGCGGTGGCGGCGACGCCGACGGATTCGCGCGGCACGCGGATGATGGCTTGGCCGACCCCGCCGGAAAGACTTGCCTGATAGCTGTGGCGGACGTTTCCGCGCAGATCGAGAAACATCTGTCCCGCACCCATGTTCACTGTCACGCCGCGCAGGTTGAGCGAGCCGAGGTTGAGACGCGATTCGCCCGCCCCAACGTTAACCGTAAGATTCAGGGGGACTTTTTCGTTCAGCTTGAGAGCCCAGTCGTTGGTGGTATTTCCCAGCGCGTGATGCCCATCCGGCTGCCGAATTTCCAACCGGCCCCGGAACCCGGTTTCGTCATATCGCACAATGGGCTTCCAGGATGCCAGCCGGTAGCGGAAGGCGCCGTCCACCAGTAAGTCCGACGCTCCTCCGGTTACTTCGAGGCCGCCGGCTCCGAAGTGGATGTCGGCCTGAACGATGTCGGCATTGCCCAACTGCACGGAACGGCGATCTGTCCGCAACTCGCCGGCCCGGTCATTCCAATCTTCGGGATTCAGGCAGGCGGTCATGGAAAGAAGTACAAATGCAAGGCTGCCGCCAACCCCGGCCACAAAAATGTTTCTGCGCATGTTGCGCCTCCAACAACATGGCTTACGGAAAAGCGAAGCCGGCGGTTCCCCGAAAGCGGGTTGTTTAGCTGGTGACCCGTAGCGTCGTTTGGTTGCGGCTAAAGCCGCCCTGCGCGAGTGAAGCGGATCCGGGCCGGCCGGCTTACCGGTCTTGGTCGTCGAGCAGTACCAGACCCATGTTGGCCAGGGAAGAGGCAACCCGCTGCGACTCACGCGCAGGCGGCGTTTTATGGAACAGCTCCAGACCGGGTTCGATGGATTCGGCGGGAATCGGCTCCCGAAAGACTTCGCAGAACAGGGACACCAGCTCAGGGTCCCTCCAACCCCGGCTCGCCTCGCGACGCAGAATGTCGAGAGCCTGCTGGTGGCCTAGCGAGGGCTTGTAAGCTCGGAAGGAACTGAGAGCGTCGTAAATGTCGGCCACTTGAAGCACTCGCGCCAGAAGCGGGATCGCGTCGCCCGCGAGGCCGTCCGGGTAGCCGGTGCCGTTCCAACGCTCGTGGTGATGGCGGATGATGGGCCAGACCGGCTCCAGTGTTCGCATCGGCCGGCAGATTTGCTCCCCCTTGACGGTGTGCTCCTTCATGATCGTCCATTCTTCGTCGGTCAAGCGGTCGGGTTTGAACAGGATCTCGTCCGGAACACAGATCTTTCCGATGTCGTGCAGGTAGCCGCCCCGGTACAAGGCCACCAGGTGGAAATCGGAAAGCCCGAGGTTGCGGCCCAGGGCCACGGCGTATGCGGCCAGGCGCTGGCAATGGTTGTGCGTTTCCTTATCCCTGGCCTCCACGGCCTGAGCCAGGGCGAACAGGATGGTCTCGGCCTGCTCGAGCGTGTCAACAGCCCGTTTGTTGCGAAGCATGGCTCGGACGCGGGTGCGCACCAGGGCGGGCTGAAGCGGCTTGGTGACGTATTCGTCGGCACCCGAATCCAACCCCGCGATTTCATTCTCGATGCCCTGAACACTGGTCAACATGAGAATCGGAATGAGCTGGGTGTGCCGGTTCGCCTTGACACGGCGGCAGAACTCCGCCCCGTCTATTTCGGGCATCACGAGGTCGACGATCACCAGGTCGATTCGTTCGGCTTCCAGCACCCGGAGCGCTTCTTGCGGCCTTCGCGCTTCGCGAAGCCGGTAGGGAGTCGCCTTGAGCATGGCCCGCAATAACTGCCGGCTCAGATCGTCCCCATCCACCAGCAGAATGGTCGATTTTCCATCGGGTTCGGGGAGGCTCTGAAACCATCTCAGACGCGCGCCGGCGGGGGGGCCATCTTCCTCCGGCACGAGTATCGGCGCCGGCTGCGTCTCTATGCCCGTGACGGCCTCGATCTTCTCGATTTGCGGGCTTTTGTTTTTGCTCACAGCCTTGGTGACGGTGGAACAGGACCAGGTCTTCGCACGGGAACGAGCGGAGGTTTTCCCTCTTCACCCTTGCTCTGGTAGGCTATCGGCCAGATTCGCGGTAATGATTAGAGGGCTTTCGACCCGCCCGCGCCTCACCACCTCCCGGCCGGCCGCGTTAGAGTGGAAGGGTTCCGATCCAGGAGCCACTCAAAATGAAACGAACAATCCAGACTCTGCTGCTGAGCGCCAGCCTGTTGCTGGCGAGCCCGTTGACCCAGCACGAACGCGACTACGCCATGAGCAATTTGCACGCTACCCGAAAGCAGATCCTGGACGTCGTTTCCAGCCTGAGTGATTCCCAGCTCAACTTCAAGCCGGGCCCGAACCGCTGGTCCATCGCCCAAAATCTGGCTTACATTACGGCGTCCGAGGGGCTGATTATGGACATGCTGACCGGCGAGATCCTCACCAGCCCCGCGGAAGCCCCGTCCCACCCGGCCGATCCCGACAGACGCTACAGTCAGATTTACGACGACGCCGCCAACCCGGAGAGCCAGGAAGACTTTGCCACGGCAGCCGTGCCCCCGGATAAACCGGCGAACGCGGCGGCGCTGATTGCGGCGTTCAAGGCGCGGCGTGACCGGACGATCGCCTTTGTCGATACCACCACGGCGGACTTGCACGCGCACTTCAAGGAGAATCCGCGCCTGGGCCGGCTGGACGCGTATGAGTGGATTCTGTTCGCCGCGGGCCATTCCGAGCGACACTATCTGCAGATGAAGGAAATAATGACCAATCCCGGTTTCCCGAAGAACTGAGAGAATCGGAAGGAATCTCCAATCCTATGACGGCGAAAGCGCAGGATTCCTCTCCGGCAGGTTCCCTCCGGCAACTCCTTTTCGCGGAGCGGCGCCAGTGGTTGGTGCTGGCATTCTTTCTTGCCACCGGATGCTTCCTGTATACCTGGTTCACCACCGAGGGAAACTGGAACCTGTTTTACAACGAGCCTTTCACCGATTTCTACGACGCCCTGGCCCATAGTCTCTGGCACGGGCGGATGGACGTGCCCCGGGCGGCCATCAGCGGCGAGGAATTCAAACACGACGGCAAGAGTTACGGGTATTTCGGACCGGCCCCCGCGCTTCCGCGCATGATTCTGGATGTGATCATTCCCCCGATGTACGGCAGGTGGAGCCGCATCTCGATGATTGCCGGAGGCTTGGTGCACATCCTGCTTGCAGCGGCCATTCTGTTGCGGCTCGGCTGCTCGTTGAAGAGGCCGCTGGCGGTGTCTTTACCTCGCCAGAATCACGGCCGGCAGTACGTTGGTGTTCCTTACCGTGCGACCGTTCATCCTACCATGAGGCGCTGACGTGGGCCT